>CAWHOA010000001.1:0-29699 GCA_963830885.1 uncultured Actinomycetes bacterium
CGCGTCGAGGTTCAGCATCGGCTCGCCCATGCCCATGAAGACCGCGTGGTCGACCGGCTCGTGACGCCGGAAGTGGAGAGCCTGGTCGAGGATCTCGGACGAGGTCAGGTTCCTGCCGAAGCGCATTGCGCCGGTCGCGCAGAACGAGCAGGTGAGCGGGCAGCCGGATTGGGACGAGAGGCACAGCGATCGGCGTCCGTCGCGGTAGCGCATGAGCACGGTCTCGACCGGATGGCCGTCGGCCGTCCGGAGGAGCGCCTTGACGGTGCCGTCCTGCGAGCGCGCCTCCGTCTCGAGCGTGAGCGTCGAGTACGGCACCGAGGCCGCGAGCTCGCTCCGAAGTGCGGCCGGGAGGTTCGTCATCTCCTCGTAGCCGGACGCGCCGCGCGCCGCCCACTCCCAGACCTGGGCGACGCGGTAGGCGGGCTCGCCGCGGTCGGCCAGTGACTGCTCGAGGAACGAGAGGTCCACGCCGCCACGGTAGCCGCCCGAATGGGTGATGCGCCGCCCCGAGCCCCGCCGGTAGAATCATTAACGATGTTAACGATTTCGGATCCTGTCGACGTGGCGAACGGCTTACGGCCGGCCCTCCTCCACCTCAGCCGGCGGCTCCGGAAGGAACTCGCGCCGCTCGGGATCACCGGAGGTCAGGCGTCGCTTCTCTGGGCGATCAGGACGAAGCCTGGAATCGGTGTCCGCGAGCTGGCCGCGGCCGAGGGCGTCTCTCCGCCGGCAATGACCGCCTACGTCGACCGGCTCGAGTCGGCTGGTCTTGTTGCCCGCCGCCGGTCGGACCGTGACCGCCGCCGGGTCGAGCTGGCGCTGACCGACGAGGGCGTGCGCGTCCTCCGCTCCGCACGGAGCCGCCGCACCGCCTGGCTGGCTGCGCGGCTGCATCGCCTGGAGCCGGAGGAGCTCGGAGCCGTCGAAGCCGCTCTGCCGGCGCTCAGGAAGCTGCTCGAGGACGGCTCGTGACGGCCGCGTTGCTGCGGGCCAACCGCCGTACCTGGAGCAGCCTCCGAAAGCACAGGAACTACCGGATCTTCTTCTCGGGCCAGGTCGTCTCCGTCACGGGGACCTGGATGCAGAACATCGCGGCCGCGTGGCTCATCCTCGAGCTGACGCACTCGCCGGTGGCGGTCGGGCTCCTCATGCTATGCCAGTTCCTCCCGGCGACGGTGCTCGGGCTCTTCAGCGGCGTTCTCGTCGACCGGCTCGACGTCCGCAGGACGGTGATCGCCACCCAGGCCGCTTCCATGGTCTTCGCCGCGGCGCTCGCCGCGGTGACGCTCGGCGGGATCGTCGAGCCGTGGATGGTCTACCTGCTGACCGGCCTGCGCGGCATCTCGCTCGTCGTCGACCACCCTGCGAGGCAGGCCTTCACCTTCCAGCTCGTCGGGCGCGACGAGCTTCCGAATGCAGTGGCGCTCAACTCGGGCCTGTTCAACGGCACCCGCGTGCTCGGGCCTGCGCTCGGAGGGGCCATGATCGCCGCGGCCGGGCCGGGCGCCTGCTTTCTGCTGAACGCGATCAGCTTCGTCGCCGTCCTGGCGAGCCTGCGGCTGATCCGCCCGGACGAGCTCGTCCCGCTCGATCGCGGCGACGAGCGTCCGACCTTCGTCCGCGGCAGCCGTGAGGCGTTCACCTTCGTCCGCCGCGTCCCGCTTGCGGGAGTCATCCTCGGCACGGTGTTGCTCGTGACCACGCTCGCGTTCAATTTCAACGTGCTGCTGCCGGTGCTCGCCAAGCAGACGCTCCTCTCCGGCCCGGAGGTCTTCGGGATCGTGACCGCGTGCTTCGGCGCCGGCGCCCTCGTGGGAGCGCTCGTCTCGGCGACGGTCTCGCGCGCGAGCCCGAGGCTCCTCGTCGGCGGAGTTGCGGCGTTCGGGCTCGTCGAGCTCCTGCTCGCCCCGCAGTCCTCGCTGGCCGTCGTCGGCCCGCTTCTGGTCGCCGCCGGCTTCGCGTTTACGTTGTGGACGTCGAACGCGAACGCCTCGCTCCAGCTCGCCACTCCGGACCGGCTGCGCGGGCGGATGATGGGCCTCTACTTCTTCGCCTTCAACGGGGCCGCGCCGGCCGGCGGGCTTTTCGCCGGGTGGTTGGCGGCGACCGGCGGGACCGCGCTCGCATTCACCGTCGGCGGGCTCGCCTGCCTGGTCGTCGCGGGCAGCGCATTCCTCGTTCTTTCGCGGGCGCCGGGACGGCTGCGCCCGGTGACCGCGCCAGGTACGGTGAGCGCGTGATCGACCTCCGCTCGGACACGCTGACGCAGCCGACCGAGGGCATGCGCCGCGCGATCGCGGGCGCCGTCGTCGGCGACGAGCAGAAGCGCGAGGACCCGACCGTTACTGCGCTCGAGGAGCGCGTCGCCGCGCTGCTCGGACACGAGGAAGCCCTGTTCGTCCCGACAGCGACGATGGCGAACCAGATCGCCCTGAAGACACTCACCGACCCTGGGGACGAGGTCGTCGCCGAGGCCGAGGCGCACATCTTCCGCTACGAGCTCGGCGGGCCGGCGGTGCACTCGGGGCTCGTCATGAAGCCGCTTGCGACCGACGACGGGCGCTTCACGGCAGCGCAGCTCCGCGAGGTGGTCAATCCTCCCGCAGACCTGCACATGGCGCCGACGAAGCTCGTCTGTGTCGAGAACACGCACAACGGCAGCGGCGGGCGCGTCTGGCCGCTGGCGCAGGTGCGCGAGGTCGCTGCCGAGGCGCGCGTCCACGGGCTCGCGACCCACCTCGACGGCGCCCGGCTGCTGAACGCCTCGGTGGCCGCAGGTCTCGCTCCCGCCGAGTACGGGCGCGAGTTCGACACCGTGAGCCTGTGCCTCTCGAAGGGCCTCGGCTGCCCGCTCGGCGCGCTCGTGGCCGGGTCGCGGGAGCGGATGGCGCAGGCGCGGCGCTTCAAACACCTCTTCGGCGGCGCCATGCGCCAGGCCGGGATCGTCGCGGCAGCCGGGATCTACGCGCTCGACCACCATGTCGAGCGGCTCGCGGATGACCATGCGAACGCCCGCCGCCTGGCGGAGGGCCTCGTCGCCGCCGGCATGCCGGTCGACCCGGCGCAGGTGGAGACGAACTTCGTGCTCGTCGACGCCGGAGCGCTCGGACTCGGCGCCGACGAAGCGGTCGCCAGGATACGTGCCGAAGGCGTCCTGCTCTCGTTCGCAGCCCGCAAGGACGTCCTCCGCGCGGTCACGCACCTCGACGTCTCCGCCGAGGACGTCGAGCGCGCGATCGAGCGGATCCCGCGCGCGCTCACCGGAGCACCGACACCGGCCGCCGACCTGGCCGACCCCGCGCCGACGCCCTACTGAGCGCTGGAGGCGCTTCCGCCACCCTACCCCCACTTCCCCTCCTTCCCCCCCCCCCCCCCGGCCCCCCCCCCCCCCCCCCCGCCCCGCCCCCAACCCCCCCGCCCTCCCCCCCCCACCCCCCCCCCCCCCCCCCCCCCGCCCCCCCCCCCCCCCCCCCCCGATCGCGCACGATCCAGTACGTAGCCTCACGTCGGTATTCAAGTGCAAACGCCGGCCCCGCGATCGGGTTCCTCGACGGCAAGGGGCTCGGCGACGAGTACAAGAACGACCTGTTCATGGGCGGCTCGAGGAACTTCCTCGAGGGCGGCCACCTCTTCCGGTTCGACCTCACGGGGAATCGGAAGGGCATCGAGGTCAGCGATCCGAGGTTGAACGACCTCGTCGCCGACAACTCGGGCAAGTGGAACATCCAGGAGAGCGAGAGCCTGCTCTTCGGCCGGAACTTCGGGATCGTGACCGAGATCCTGACCGGCCCGAACGGCAACCTCTTCCTGCTCTCGAACCAGGCCGGCGCGATCTACGAGATCTACCGGCCCTAGGTCGTGAGAAAGCGGGGCGCAGGCACGGCGCCTGCGCCCCGCTTCTCGTTACTCGTACTGGAGGGCCCGCAACGGGTCGAGTCGCGCTGCGCGCCGGGCGGGGAAGACGGCGGCGACGATCCCCACGATGACGGCGGCGATCGCGAAGTAGATCAGCTGTCTGACCGGGATCGCGAAGTCGACGAAGTCGATGCGCCACACGAGCAGGCCGGCGAGGACGATCCCCAGCGCCATTCCGAGCGCGGCGCCGATGAGTGCCGTGATCACGCTCTCGTACCGGATCATGCGGCGCGCCTGCAGCCGGGTCATCCCGATCGCCCGCAGCATCCCGAGCTCGCGCGTCCGCTCGTAGATCGTCAGGACGAGTGTGTTCACGATGCCGATGAGGCTGACGATGACCGAGAGCGCGAGCAGGAGGTAGAGGATGTTGATGGCGGCGTCCAGCGGACCGATCTGGTTGGCCTTGAACTCGTCCCGCGTCTGGGCCTTCGCGTTCGGGAAGGCGGTGAGCGACTCGTCGAGTGCCTCCGTGTTGGCGTCGGTGACGCCACCCTGCATCGTCACGAATGAGTAGAGATTCTGCGGGTCGGAGTAGTTCGCGTCGAAGGTCCCGCTCGAGAACGTGACGGCGCCGAACGGCGATCCTCCCGAGGGCGGGTCGAAGATGCCCTTGACCGTCAGGTCGAGCTTGGCCCCCGACGGCGTGGTGATGGAGATCGGCGATCCGACGGTCAGGTTGTGGTCGTCGGCGAACCCATCGTCGACGAACGCCCCGTCGGCCCCGAGCTCGGCCAGGACGGCCTGCGAGCCCTCCGTCCAGTCGAGGGCGAGGGCGGAGCCGGCGTTCGGCGTCACTGCGGTGATGAAGGTCGCCTCACCGTAGACGAGCGCCTCGCCCGTCCGGACGCTCGCGACCTCTTCCACGCCGGGCGCTTTTTCGGCGGCCTGGGCCGCGCTGATCGGGATGGGGGTGAAGTTGTTCTGCGCCGTGATCGCGTAGTCGGAGACGAAGAGCTTGTCGACCGCGTCCGTGAACGTCGAGCGGATCCCCTGGCCGAACACCGCCACGAGGGTGACCAGCGCCAGGCCGATCATCAGGGCGGCTGCGGTCGCGGCGGTCCTCTGGGGGTTGCGGCGGGTGTTGTCCTTCCCGAGCTGCGCGGGCACACGGCCCGGGCGGACGCCCGGGAACTCGGCGGGCCACTCGGGGCGCCACCGGGTCACGGCGCGGCGGAGCCACATGACGAGGACGACTGCGAGCAGGAACGGGTTGATCAGGGCGCCCCCGAGGAACGCAAGCGTCCGTTTTCCGGTGGGGCCCGGTCCCCACGCGCCATAGCGCAGGAGCCAGAAGGGCAGCTGCCAGAAGGGCCAGAAGATCGCGGCGAGGATGATGAGCGCGGGCGTGGTCAACGGGCTGACGACCGACGTCAGGCCGGACACCAGGCTCGAGGCGAACAGCGCGACACCGAAGAAGACGAGGATCGCGCCGACGCCGATGAAGAGGAGCACGGGAGCCGTCCCCTCGGCGCCGAAGAGCCCGTAGAGGATGGCGGCGAACCCGAGAGTCGTGAGTACGGCGGCGATCGGAACCCGGAACCGCGCTAGCCGCGAAGGAGGGAGCGTCGCTCCTTCTCGCACTGCGGCGATCGGAGGCACCCTTGTCGCCCGGAAGCCCGGAATGAGGCTGGCGAGCAGAGTGACCACGACGCCGACGACCATCGCGACGATCACGGTGCTCCACTGGAAGAGGAGCCCGGTGTTGGGAAGCGTGAAGCCAGCGAGATCGAACAGCCAGAAGAGGAGCCTTGCCAGCCCGAACCCGAGCAGAAGCCCGGCCAGCGAGGCGAGGACGCCGAGCACGAGGCCTTCGACGATGATCGAGTTGAGCACCTGCCGCCGCGAAGCGCCGATCGTCCGCAGTGTCGCGAACTCGCGGGTGCGCTGGGCGATCGTGATCGACAGGGAGTTCGCGATCACGAAGGCGCCGACGAAGAGCGCGATCCCGCCGAAGGCGAGCAGGAAGATCCGGAAGCCGGAGATGAATGCGTCGGTCTCCTCCGCGTCGGACTCGACCTGTTCGGCAGTGGTCTGGACCTGGGCGCTCGGCGGAAGGATCTCGCCGATCTCGGCCGCGAGCTGCTCGTCCGTGACCCCTGGCTTCGCCGAGACGACGATCTCGTCGAGCTTGCCGGGCTTGTTGAACACCTCCTGGCCGGTCGGCAGGTCGAAGCCGGCGAGCGTCGCTCCGCCGATCGACACGGACTTGAAGTCGACGATCCCGGACAGATCGAGCTTCTTGACCGGGCCAACGCCCTGGACCTCGACGGTGTCGCCGACCGCGAAGTTCTCCTTGTCCGCCGTCGTCTTGTCGACGACGACCTGCCCGGGACCAGGCCAAGCACCCTCGAGCAGCTCGAGCGGATTGAACGAGCTGTCGCCGTTGGCGATGCTGAAGCCGAGCTGCGGCGCTCCGCCGTTGACGATGGCCTTGCCGTCGTCGCCGATGATCTGGGCCTCGCCGTCGACGCCGCCCTCTGCCTCGGCGACCGACGGAAGTCCGCGCACCCGCTCCAGGAGCGGCTCGTCGAGGGCGGGCGCGCTGGCTCCGCTTCCCTCGGTCAGGTCGAAGGCCGACTTCCCGGTCACCACCGCGTTCGACCCGGCCCGGGTCTCCGTGAAGATGCGGTCGAACGCCCGGTCGATGGAGTTCGTCAGCACGAGCGTTCCGCTGACTAGCGCGACGCCGAGCACGACGGCAATGGCAGTCAGTGCTGCTCGGAGCTTGCGACCCCAGAGACCCCTGAGCGCGACGCGGATCACCGCCGGCTCACTTCCTCCATGGTCTCGACGACCTCGTGAGCAGTCGCCTTGCCGAGCTCCTTGACGATGAGCCCGTCGGCGAGGAAGAGCGTGCGGTCGGCGATCGCGGTCGCCTTCGGGTCGTGGGAGACCATGACGAAGGTCTGCCCGAGCGTGTCGACCGACTCGCGCAGGAGGTCGAGGATCTCCTGGCTCGTGGTCGAGTCGAGGTTGCCGGTCGGCTCGTCGGCGAAGACGACCGTCGGTTTGGAAATGAGCGCGCGGGCGACCGCGACGCGCTGCTGCTGCCCGCCCGAGAGCTCGGCGGGTCGGTGCGTGCGGCGGTCGGAGAGGCCGACCCGCTCGATGACGGAGTCGACCCAGTCTCTGTCGATCTTGCCGCCGGCGAGCTCGAGGGGGAGGGTGATGTTCTCTTCCGCGGTCAGCATCGGGAGGAGGTTGAAGAACTGGAAGATGAAGCCGATGTGCTCGCGGCGCAGCTTCGTCAGGTCCGTGTCACTGAGCTCGGCGATGCTCGTGCCGTCGATGGTGACGTCGCCCGCCGTGGGCTTGTCGAGCCCCGCGAGGATGTGCATGAGGGTCGACTTGCCGGAGCCCGACGGGCCCATGACGCTTGTGAGCTTTCCGCGCTCGACGTCGAGGTCGACGCCGCAGAGGGCGCGGACGGCGGTGTCGCCCTTGCCGTAGGTGCGGGTGATGCCGCGCGCCGTCACGACGGCGCCGTTCGTGCTGCTCTGAGTGTGCTCTGTCTCGGTAGCCATGCTCGCCACTCTAGGGACCTCCTGCGGGCCGTGGACCCGCAATGGTCCAGGGCCCTGCTGCGGCCGACAAGGTGGGGAGCGCGAGTCTTCGGGTGGGGTTACCCGCACCCCCGGCGGGGCTATGCGGCGCGGTCGCCGACGGCGTAGAACGCGTACGCGACGCAGCAGTACGCGGCGATGAGGACGGCACCGCGCCAGCGGGTGGAATAGCCGCGGAAGAGCAGGAGCGCGGCGAAGATCACCGAGCCGCCCATGGCGAGGATCTCCACCTCCCGGAACGAGAGGGCGAGCGGGTCGATCAGCCACGAGATGAGGGCCACGGCCGGGATCAGGAAGACGGCCACCTGCGCGCTCGAGGCGAGCGCGATCTCGGCGGCCAGCTTGATGTTCCCGCGGTAGGCGACGACGACCGCGCCGCCGTGCTCGGCCGCGTTCCCGACGATGGCCACGATCACCGCGGCGACGAAGAAGTCCGTCAGCCCGGCCTCATCCGCGAACGCCGTGAGGGTGTGGACGAGCGTCTCGGCGACGAGCGCCGTCACGACGGTTGCGGCCGCGAGCACGCCGAGCGAGCGCCGCAGCGACCAGGCGGACATCACCGCCGACTCGTCGGAGACGTGCATCAAGCTGTGTCGCCGCAGCGAATACCAGGTGACGCCCACGTAGACGAGCAGGAGCACGATCGAGACCGGCACGGTGATAACGGCCAGCGAGTGCCGGTCGGGGTCGCCGTCCCAGCCCGGGATCGAGGGGATCAGGAAGAGGACGACGGCGAAGCCGACCAGGGCGAACGAGATGAAACTGGACGAGCGATCGAGTCGGCCGTTCCCGCCGAAGAGGAGCGAGAACCCGAGCACGAGCAGCAGGTTGCCGATGACGCTACCCGTGAGGGAGCCGCGCACGACCTCGGTCAGGCCCGAGTTGAGGGCGATCAGCGCAATGATCAGCTCGGGGGCGTTCCCGAAGGTCGCGTTGAGGAAGCCACCGATCCCCGGGCCCGTGTGGTGCGCCGCGTGCTCCGTCGCCTCGCCGATCAGCCACGCGAGCGGGATGAGCGCGAGGGCGGAGAGGACGAACAGCATGTTCTCGCTGACCTCGGTCCATGCGTCCAGCGCAACGACGATCGGCCCCAGAGCGAGCAGGGCGTAGAGGATGCGGCGAACCACGGCGCGGCCACCCTATCCTCTGCTGCGTGCTCCGCGCCGTGCTCTTCGACTGGGGGGACACCCTCTTCCACTTCGCCTATGACGAGGAGCTCCTGGCGGCGGGCTGGGAGGCCGGGCTGGCTACCCTCGACCGCGATCAGCTGCCGGCGCCGGAGGAGACGGCGGCCGTTTTCCGGGAGCAGTATCTGCCCCTCCTGTTCGTCCCCGGCGCCGTCGAGGAGATCGAGTACCCGGGGATGATCCGGGAGCTCCTCGGCGGCTTCGGCGTCGAGCTCGGTGACGAGGAGCTCGACCGCTTTCTCGCGGCGGAGCACGGGGCGTGGGCGCCGGCTCGGCTCCTCGGCTCGCACACGCACGCGCTCCTCGACTCGCTGCGTGAGCGGGGCCTCCTCACCGGGCTCGTCTCGAACGCGTTCGACCCGGGCTGGCTCCTACACCGGGACCTGGCCGACATGGGGCTGGCCGAGCGCCTCGACGCGGCTGTCTTCTCCTCCGAGGTCGGCCTGCGGAAGCCGCACCCGGCGGTCTTCGAGGCCACGCTGGCCAAGCTCGGCGTCGAGCCGGCCGAGGCGCTCTTCGTCGGCGACCGCCGCTACGAGGACATGCGCGGAGCGAAGGAGCTCGGAATGACGACGGTGCAGGCGTTCTGGTTCCGCGCGGACGACGACGAGCGGGGGCTCGACCCGGACTACGAGGCGTTCACGGCGATGGACGTGCTCAACGTCGTCAGGCGCCTTACCGGCGATCTGTAGGCCCCCGGCGCCCTACACCTGCGAGCCTGCCCTGTCAAGACTTGCGGGGGTCGCGGGCGGGGTCAACAATCCAGGGGACAAGCCTGTGCGGCGCCAGACGTTCACCGGGACCGAGCTTCCGCTCCGACCTCAGGAGGAGACCGAGTGTCGGCGCTGCGAGGTTCACTGCGACAAGGTCGTCCACCCAGGGGCGTGCATCGAGCGCGCGTGCCCGTTCGTCTATGCCTACCAGGAGTGGGGGCGCACCTACGTCGGCTGCATGCAGAAGGTCTACGCCGTCGAGATCGACCTCGAGCTCCTCGACGAGGCGCGCGGGCGCAAGGGCGGCTTCGGCTCGATCCGGGCGATCCGCCAGCCGCTGCCGATGTGCAAGGCCGAGGTCTCGAGCTGCTACGAGCACCGCGCGGACGAGCGCGGCTGCGTCAATCCCGAGTTTTTCGAGCTCCCCCGCGGGACGCCGTCCTTCCGGGTCGTCGAGCAGAGCGACCAGGCCGCGTAGCCCCAGTCGCGCGGGCGTGCAGGTCCTTGAGGCGCTGCAGCTCGGCCGCGTCCGGGCCGTGCCCGTCCGGCCCCGTCTCGAGGATCGCCGGCAGCCCCTGAACGGCGGGGTGCGCGAGGAACGTGCCGAGGCCCTCGCCCAGCTCCCCTTCGAGGACGCTCGCGTGCCGATCGCGGTTCGAGCCGAGCGGCGCAGCGGCGTCGTTGACGTGCAGGCAGCGCAGCCGGTCGAGACCGATGCGCTCGTCGACTTCCTCGAGGGTCGCGGCGTACACGGCCGGATCGGTGACGTCGATCCCTGAGACCCAGAGATGGCACGAGTCCAGGCAGATCCCCAGCCGGGGGTGGCGGCCGAGGCGGTCGGCGATGGTGGCGAGCTCGTCCACCGAGCGGCCCATCGTGCCGCCCGCGCCCGCTGAGTCCTCGAGCAGGATCCAGGTCGGTCCCTCGCACGCCGCCAGCGCCTCCTCGAGCGCCGGCGCGGCCACCTCGAGCCCTGCCTCGAAGCCGGCGCCGAGGTGCGAGCCGACGTGGAGGACGACCCCGTCCGCCTCGATCGCGCAGGCGACGCCGACCGTGTGCAGGAGCGCGGTGCGCGACTTCTCCCGGATCTCCGGGTCCGTGGCGGCGAGGTTGATCAGGTAGAGCGCATGGCAGACGACCGCGCCGACAGGGATCCCGGCCTCGGCGCGCGCCTCCTTGAAGCGCTCGACGTTCTCCGGCGGATGGTTGGTGGGCCGCCAGGCGCGCGGACTCTGCGTGAAGATCTGGACCGACTCGGCGCCGATGTCCACGGCCCTGCCGATCGCGGTGTGGATGCCTCCCGAGGTGGAGACGTGGGCGCCGGCCAGCACGGCACCACGATAACCGGGGCACGACGATGGCCGTCTGGCGCGCTCTTCGAGCTCCCGCGAGACCCGAGGGAAGAAAACGGCTCCGTCGCACGTCAGGTAGGCGACCAGCGGAGGAGGAGACCGTGCAGACCCTGCTACTCATCGTGATTGCTCTTGCTGTTGGGCTCGCAGCCGGAGGGACTCAGTACCTCGCCCGCCGCCGCGGCGAGGCGAGCATTGCCTGGAAGTAGCGGCTGGCCGCGCTACCGGCTGACGTAGCCCAGAAGCCGCATGAAAAGAGCGGGCGTCACGCTGTAGGTGAGTACGATGGCCGCGTGTCCGTCCGCGCCCGCTTCGCACCCAGCCCGACCGGCTTCCTCCACATCGGCGGTGTCCGCACGGCGCTCTTCAACTGGCTTTTCGCGCGCCACGAGGGCGGGGAGTTCCTGCTTCGCATCGAGAACACGGACACGAGCCGCGAGGTCGAGGAGTCCGTCGAGCAGATCCAGCGCTCGCTCCAGTGGCTCGGGCTCGACTGGGACGGCGAGATTGCGTTCCAGCTCGACTCGCTGCCGCGACACGCCGAGGCGGCCCGGCGCCTTCTCGAGGAGGGGCATGCCTACGAGGACGACGGAGCCATCCGCTTCCGCATGCCCGACGAGGGCGCGACCGTGTGGGAGGACGCGATCAAGGGCCGGATCGAGTACCCGAACGACAAGCTCGAGGACCTCGTGCTGCTCCGCTCCGACGGGCGGCCGACCTACAACCTCGCGGCGGCGCTCGACGACGCCGACTCGGGGATCACGCACGTGATCCGCGGCGAGGACCACGTCCCCAACACGCCCAAGCAGATCCGGATCCTGGAGGCGCTCGGCCGCGAGCTGCCCGTCTACGCGCACGTTCCAAACGTCTTCGGGACCGACGGCAGGAAGCTCTCCAAGCGCCACGGCGCCGTCTCGGTGGAGGAGTTCCGGGAGAAGGGCTACCTGGCGCCGGCGCTCATGAACTACCTGGCGCTGCTCGGCTGGAGCTACGACGACCGGACGACGGAGATGTCCCGCGACGAGCTCGTCGAGCGCTTCACGCTCGACCGCGTCGGCTCGAGCCCGGCCACCTTCGACTACGCCAAGCTCGACTGGTTGAACGGCGTCTATCTGCGGGAGCTCCCGCCGGACGAGTTCGCGAACACGCTGGTCGCGTACCTGCGGGAGCAGGGCTTCGAGGGAGACGAGGAAACGATCCGCGCGTCGGCGCCGCTCGTCCAGGAGAAGATCTCGCGCCTGGAGGAGTACCCGGGGTTCGCCGGCTTCTTCTTCCAGCGCGTCGAGCCGCCTCCGGAGCTCCTGGAGGGCTCGGATCAGGTGCTGGCCGAGGCGCGCGAGACGCTCGCGGGCGTCGAGCCGTTCACCGCGGAGCCGATCGAGGGCGCGTTGCGCGGGCTCGCCGAGCGCCTCGGGCTCAAGCCGCGCGACGCGTTCGGCCCGATCCGGGCGGCGGTCACCGGCTCGAGGATCTCGCCCGGCCTCTTCGAGAGCCTCGAGCTCCTCGGGCGCGAGGAGTCCCTGGTCCGCCTCTCCCGCTAGTCAGGAGAGCTCGGCGGATCCCTCCTAGCGGTACAGGACGAAGCCGCCCGCGAAGAGGGCGAGGCCGGCCGCCCAGACCGGCCAGGCGGCGAGCACGGCTCCGGCGGTGAAGAGGAACGCGCCGCTGATGACGAGGATCGTGGCGACGATCGCCGAGAGGGACGTGCGCTCGCGGGGCTTCTTGCGTGGCTCCGGCTCGGGAGGAGCGTCGGAGCCGAGCGGCCGAGCCGTCCGCTCGAGCGCGCGGAGGCGCGCGAGGCGGACGCGGAAGAGCGCACCACGCCACTCCGGCAGAAGCGGCTGGACCAGCTCGACGTCCCCGCTCTCCAGGATGAACCCGACCTCGGCGGTGATGTCCCGCGCCTCGCCGAGCGCGGCGACCAACTCGGCGTGGAGCGCCTCGCCGCCTCGGGGCGGGGCGATTCCGACCGCGACCTCGGCACCGGCGTGAAGGGTGTACTGGAGCTGCGGGAGCTCATCGAGGAAGCCGTCCGCTACCCCCTCGGCGGGGTCCTCGGCGACCCGCTCGAGCCGGACGAGCGCCGACCCTACGCGCTCCCAAACGTGCTGTACGGCCGCCGCGTAGCCCCCCGGCTCATTCCGTCGAACCGTCCGCTCCATCCGAGCGCCATCATATGCGCTCGCGATCGGCGGCGACCGGGGTGGGCTCTGGCGGAGCGTCGACCGGCTGCTCGCCGGCGGGCGTCCGGCCCCTGATCTCGTCCTCCGCGCCCTGGACGTGACGGCGCCAGCGGAGGGTGCCGAGCATGAGGAGGATCGCGCCGAAGCCGATCGCGACGTTCACGATCGTGATCACGAGCTGCTGGCCGAAGCTGAACGCGAGGATCGTCGAGCTCGCCGCGGCGCCCGCGAGCGCGAAGACGAGGATCGCCTGCTGCGTCCCGGCGCCGCCTGGAGTGAAAGGCAGCATCGTCGAGAGCCCGCTGACGACGAGCACGGCCAGCGTTGTCTTCACCGTCGCGTCGACGTGGAATGCGCGCAGGAAGAAGAACGTCGAGGCGACACGTGCCAGCCAGCTCCCCGCCTGCCACGAGGCGACCTCCCGCAGATAGGCGCGCCAGTCGTGCAGGATCGCGAAGCCGAGGGCGAGCTTCTGCCTGAAAGCGGTGACGTGCCGCGACGACCAGGCGACAAGGAGGATCAGACCGGTGAGGAGCACGCACCAGATGAAGACGGCAGCGCGCGGGTGCTCGACCACGAAGGTCCAGTCGAACGCCGGAAGGCGCGGCAGGTCGGGGAGGCCGGGGAGGAGGCCCAGCTGGATCGCGGCGAGGAAGAGGATCGCCGCGACGACGAAGTCGAGCAGCGTCTCGACGACGAGGCTCGAGGCGAGGGTCGGGTAGCTCGACCCGTCGATTCGGTGCTTCGCGATGTAGAGCTTCACCACGTCGCCGCCGCGCGCGGGCACGACCGCGTTCACGCCGACGCCGGCCATGTAGGCGCCGAACGTGCTCCAGTAGCGCACCTTCGTCTCCGGGTACGCGGCCTGGAGGATGTTCTGCCAAGCGCGCACGCGCATGAACAGCCGGAGGAGGTGGAAGGCGACGCCGAGAAGGAGCGCGCCCCATGCGACGGCTGCAACCGCCCGGAAGAACGCCTCGGAGGCATCCAGAAAGGCGCGAACGTCGTCCACGTCTTGACGATAGCGCCGAGCCTGGTCGCCGGAGCGCCGGCTAGGCGGGCTTCGTGTCGCGCGCGGCCATCCGCTCGCTCAGGCGCTGGTAGAAGAAGCCGCTCGCGAGGAGCAGGATCCCCACGGCCAGGAAGGAGAGCGGGCGGCCCATAGGGCTCGAGTAGGTCAGGTCGTAGAGGAAGAGCTTGGCGATCGCGATCCCGTAGAGGGCGAAGCCGGCGAGGCGGATCCCGCGCGAGCGGCGGACGAGGCCCAGCGTCAGCAGGCAGAGCCCGATCGCGCCCCAGGCGGCGCTGACCCCGGTGTGGCCGCGCTGGAAGTCCTGCGACACGCTGGCGCCCGAGGCGAGCTCGGCCAGCTCCAGGATCCCCAGGGAGAGCGCGTAGAGGAGGAGGACGCCGGCGCCGGCGAAGGCGGCGGTGCGGGCCTCCGGCAGCGCGGTCGCGAGCCCGAGCGCGATGCCCGCGAGCGCCACGAGCACGAGGCTCTGTGCGCCGTCGCCGGGATGGGCGGAGGCGACGAAGAAGTCAGCCGGCGGGGCCTCGACGACGAGCGTGTAGGCGAGCGCCGTGACCAGGTACGCGGCCGAGGCGATCTGCAGCCGCGGCTCGCGCGCCGGAAGGGAGAGCCCGGCGAGGGCCGCGGCGCCGACCGTCAGCGCGAGGACGAGCCAGCTGCCGGCCAGGAGCAGGAAGAGCGCGGCCGCGAGGATCGCCAGCCCCAGCGCCCACAGGAGCGTCGCCAGGTCGCGCAGGCCGGGCGTCCGGAACACCGCTGCGGCGAGGAGGGCGTAGGGGAGGGCCAGCAGGACGAGCATGCCGCCGAGCCCGCCGATGCCGCTCCAGGCTCCGTCTGCAAGCTCGGCGAGCGCGAAGATGCCGAGCAGCGCGCTTGCGACCACGGCGCCGGCAGACTCGACCCGCAGGGCCTGCCAGCGGTCGCGGCCTAGGCGCTGGTACTCGAAGCCGCCGAGGAGCGCCCCGGCGCCTGCGAGCAGGAACGCCACCGGCCAGAGATCGGGGTCGAGCCGATCGTGGTCGTAGCCGACGGTCTTCACGGCCGTGTAGGCGATCAGGCCCAATCCGACGACGGAGAGGTCGAGCCGGCGCAGGCGGCCGCCCGTCTCGACGAGCCCGACCGCGAGGAGGGCCCAGAAGCCGGTAACGGCGACCTGGCCGCGGTCGAAGCTGTGCCACCAGACGGAGAGCTCGAGGATCCCGAGCGAGGCGGCATACGCGAAGAGCGCCCCGGCCAGCCAGAGGAAGGCGCTGCGCCCCTGGTGGAGCGCGACGAGGACTGCATCGTCGGTCTCCTCCGGTGCCTGTCGTGAGAACCAGGCGACGAGCAGCGAGGCGATCGCGACGGCAAGCACGCTCGGCACGCCGATCGCCGGATGTGCGCTCGCCTCGAAGAGGTCGTCGAACGGCGCCTCGTGCCCCAGCGTAAACGCGAGCGCGAGCAGGAGGTAGCCGACGGAGGCGATCCGGAAGCGCCGCTCGCGCGTAGCCTCGGCGACCCAGGCGAGAACGGCTGCCTCACCGGCCCAGGCGACCGCGAGCCAGCCGCCGGTCAGGAGCTCCGCGGCGGCGACCGCGCCGGCCGTCAGGCCGACGGCCCAGAAGAAGGTGGCAAGGTCGCGGGCGCGCCGCAGGAACGCGGCGCCGAGCACGAGGTAGGCGGCGGAGACGACGAGCAGTGCCAGGCCCTCGCGGCTCCAGCCGGCGACGTCCCCGTCGAAGAGCTGCGCTGACGAGCCGGCCGCGAGCGCCGCGGATGCGAGCAGGACGCCGACCGCGAGCGGGTCGAGCAGCTTCGCCTTCGAGGTGAGCTGGACGACGGCGGCGACCGCGACGTAGAGCGCCCAGAAGAGAACGGTGAGCCAGGCCACGGCCCAGTCCGTCGGCTCGCTCTGAAGGACGAGCCCGGCGATCTGCGGGAACGAGGCGACGAGGCCGGCGACCAGGAGGGCAATCCAACGCTCGCGCAGCGCCACCACCGCGACTGCCGTGAAGACGAGCGCGGCGAAGGCCGTTCCAATGAGAGTGAGCTCGCTCTCTTCGACGAGGGTCATGAGCGGGACGAGGAGCGCGCCGATGAGGCCGAGGGCGGCGACGAGCTCCTCCTGCCAGCGGAGGGCGACGACAGTCGCCACGGCGGCGATGCCCGCCGCAGCGGCGAGGGCGCCGAGGTCCGGCACGAACCCGTAGAGCGCGGTGGCCGCGAGCAGGGTCGCGTACGCGCCGGCGATTCCGGCACCGACCGCGGCGAGCGCCGCGTGCGTCGTCCCGAAGCGCTTGCGCAGCCAGAAGCCGGCAGCGAAGACGCCCACGGAGGCGGCGGCGCCGAAGGCGAGGCGCAACTCGGGGCCGATCCAGCCCCGGTTCGCCGCGAGGACGAAGAAGAAGACGATCCCGAGCACGGTCACGATCCCGCCTGCCACGGCGAGCCCGAAGGCGCCGAACAACGCTGAGTAGTCAATCTCCCGCCGCGGCTTCGCCGGTGGGGCGGGGGGCGGCGGCGTCGGCCGCGCTGCAGGAGGAGGCTTTGTGGGCCGGAGCGGGGGCGTCGACCACGCCTCAGGGGGCGGCGCCGCGGGCGCCTGTTCCTGCCGTCGGGTCGGCGTCGGTGCAGGATCCCACCCCAGGGCCGGGCGCCGGGCCGGCTCCGCGCCTGAGCCGCGGATCTGGATCCGCAGCTCGGCGACCTCGGTCTCAAGGGCCGCGAGCCGTTGCTCGAGGACCTCGAGGCGGGTCATGCCGCCTCCGTTCCTTCCGTTGACGATCTCGGCCGCAGCTCGACAGCGAGGTCGCAGTCGAGCGCGTGGGCGAGCTTCAGGAGCGTGTCGATGCGGGGCGGGCGCCCGCCTGACTCGAGTCGGGCGATCGCCGACTGCGTCGTCCCGCAGATCTCGGCGAGCTCGGCCTGCGAGAGCCCGAGCTCGCGGCGGCGGTCGGCGACCTGCTCGGCGATCTGGGCGAAGAGCCAACCGTCCTGCGCGCCGGCAAGCCGCTCGCGGAGCCGCTCGACCGCGGTGTCGATGGTGTGGCGCCGTTCGTCTTGCGTAGGCCTTGTCATCGCACTCGTGCTATGTATAGCACTCCTGCGATCGATGTCAAGCCCGGCGCCGGAAGGGAGCGGGGGCCTCGCGCTCCCCGCTCCCCGCCCGGCAACACTGTGTTCCTTGGACTCGGCCTAACCCTCGCTCGGTCGGTAGATGCCGACCGCCGCGCCCGTCGCGTCGGCGATCACAGCGAGACGGCCGACGGTCGGGATGTCGGTCGGCTCCATGATGACCGCGGCGGCGCCGAGGCTCTTCGCCTTCTCGACGGTCGCGTCGACGTCGTCGGTGCCGAGGTAGGTGAGCCAGGCCGGGGGCATCCCCTCGGCGCCCTCGGGCCGGGGCATGCAGCCCGCCCGGTCGGCGCCGCCCGACTCGAAGATCGTGTAGACGAAGTTGCCCATGTCCATGTCGCGGCTCTCCCAGCCCACGACCTCGCCGTAGAAGCGCTTCGCGGCCTCGACATCCGTGGTCATCAGCTCGTCCCAGACGAAGACGCCCCCGGTCGGCATCCAGTCGGCCGACGCCGAGGTGAAGAGCGACAGGACCGCGCCCTGCGGGTCGGCCACGACGACCATCCGCCCGACTTCGGGGATGTCCATCGCGGGCGCGACGATCGTGCCGCCCGCGGCCTCGGCGCGCGCGGCCGCCTCGTCGACGTCGTCGACCGCGACGTGGCCGAGCCAGTGCGGCGGGGCGCCGCCCTGTGCCGGTCCGAAGCCTCCGTGCTGATGTTCCCCGACCTTGATCATCGGGTAGTCCATCTCGCCCGGCTTCCAGATCTCGATCTCCCAGCCGAGGAGCTCGCTGTAGAACCTGCTGGCCGCGGCCTGATCGCCCGACATGTGGTCGTGCCAGACGAAGCGGCCGACCGTCGTCTCGACGGTGCTCATCTCGTCATCTCCTTCCTTCGGTTGCGCTGGCCACGCTAGTCGTCATACTTCGGAAACGCAAGTGTCGACTTCTCATGACGAAGTGGTGACGCCGGCGCCCGATCGCACGTACGGGCAGTACTGCGGTCTGGCCCGAGCGCTCGACCTCGTGGGCGAGCGCTGGGCGCTCCTCGTCGTGCGGGAGCTCATGCTCGGGCCGAAGCGGTTCACCGACCTCCTCGACGGGCTCCCGGGCATCAGCACCAACATCCTCGCGACACGGCTCCGCCAGCTGGAGCGGGCCGGCGTCGTCGCTCGGAACCGGCTGCCGCCGCCCGCTGCGTCGTCGGTCTACGAGCTGACGGAGTACGGGCGGGCGCTCGAGCCCGCCGTCGCCGCGCTGGGCCGCTGGGGCGCCGCGTCCCTGGGGGTGCGCGCCGACCAGGCTTTGCGCTCCCACTGGCTCGCGCTCGCGCTGAAGGCGTTCTTCCACGCGGACGAGGCGGACGGCGTCGCCGCCGTCTACGAGCTGCGCCTCCGTGAGGCCGCCTTCCGCCTGGCGGTCGCGGACGGCGCGCTCGAGGTCACTCCCGCCGACGGCGGGGCCGACCTCGTGCTCGAAGCCGACGACGACGTGCTCGTCGGCGTGCTCGCGGGCGAGCTCGAGCCGGAGGCGCTCGCCGTGGTCGCAGGCGACCCGGCGGAGCTGCCGCGCTTCGTCGCGCTCTTCCGTTTCGCCTAGCCCGCGGCCAGGCGGTAGACCGAGCCGGACTGCGAGACGAGGTACAGCTCGCCGTCGGCGTCCTCGCCGAACGACGTGAGCTGTGGCACCGAGACCTCCTCCCGGCGCACGTCGACGGCCTCGCCGTTCTCGAGCCGCAGGCTCCAGATCATCCCGGAGCAGTAGTCGCCGTAGAGGTAGCGGCCCCGCACGGCAGGCAGGTCGGCGCCGCGGTAGACGAAGCCGCCGGTGATCGAGCAGCCGAGGTCGTGGGCGTAGACGGCGACCGGCCCGACGAGCTCGCCCTCCCCCCGGAGCGCGTCGTTCTCGACCTGCTCGTCGCCCTCGTAGACGTCCCAGCCGAAGTTCAGCGGCCACTCGGTTCCGGCGGCCACGAAGTCGACCTCCTCCCAACGGTCCTGGCCGACGTCGCCGATCCAGAGGTCGCCGGTCTCGCGGTCGAAGGAGAAGCGCCACGGGTTCCGGAGGCCGTTGGCGACGATCTCCCAGTCGGTGCCGGTCCCGTCGACGTCGAGGCGCAGGAGCTTGCCGAGCCGCGTGCCCGTGTCCTGCGAGCGGCCCTCCGGGTCGAACGCGCCGCCGCCGTCGCCGAGGCCGAGGTAGAGCAGGCCGTCCGGGCCGAACGCGAGCTGGCCGCCGTTGTGGTTCTCGTAGGGCTGGTCGACGGCCAGCAGCTCGCGCACCCGCTCGGCGCCGCCCTCCGCCGCCCGGTATTCGGCGACGCGCGTGTCGCCGTCCAGGTTCGAGTAGTGGACGTAGAAGCGCGGGTCGTCCGGGAACCCGGGGTGAAGCGCGAGCGCGAGCAGCCCCTGCTCGCCGCCGGCGGTCACCTCGGACGTGATGTCCAGCAGCGGCTCCGGGTCGAGCGCCGAGCCCCGGAGGACGCGCACCGTGCCCTCCTGCTCCACGACGTAGAGCACACCGGGCTCGGAGCCGGCGACGACCTGCATCGGGGACGCGAGGCCCGAGGCGACCTCGACGAGCGCGAGCGGCTCCGGGGAGTCGGCGATCGCGGGCGTCGTTGCCTCCTCCTCGCCGGCGCAGGCCGGCGCGAGGAGCGCGAAGGCGAGGGCGAGCTTCCGCACGGCGCTAGCGTCCGTGCACCGACGCCGCCGAGGGCTCCGGGGCGCGGGTGTAGGGGTGCTCGTCGCGGACGTGCTCCTCGTGGTAGACGCTGTCCGCGTTCACCTCCCAGAGGTCGTGCCTGGCTTCCGTGACGAGGTTGTCGACCGCCCGGATCGCGGTCAGCATCGAGTGGTCGGAGTTGTTGTAGCGGTGGAGTCCGTTGCGGCCGACCTGCTGCAGGCCGTCGAGGTCGTCCACCCAGCGCCGCACCGCCGCGAGCCGCTCCGCATAGCTCGGCGTCGTAGACCGGGTAGGCCTTCGGCACGCGCTCGACGTAGCCGCGGACCGCCTGCGAGCCGTCGGCGAGCCCGAGCCGCGTCAGCTCGGCGGCGGCGAGCTCGACGAGCCGGGCGTCGCCGGAGTCCCACAGGTCGTCGCCCTCGAAGCAGAAGTACTCGAGCCCGACGCAGGTTCGGTCGGCTTCCGGGACCATCCAGGGGCTCCAGGAGCGGAAGTTCTGGATGCGCCCCACCCGCACCGAGGGATCGTGCACGTAGACCCAGTTGTCCGGGAAGAGGTCGTCGCCCGGGAGGACGAGCGCAACCGTCAGGAAGTCGCGGTAGGCGAGCCCGCGGGCCGCGGCGAGCGCCTCCGGCGGCGGCGCCGGCCGCACGATCTCGGCCAGGGCGCGGAGCGGGAGGGAGGAGATCGCGTCGGCGCAGGGGATCGTCTCGCTGCCGGCCTCGACCGCCGCGACCCTCCCGTCCTCGATATGGATCCGCTCGACCGGCGCGCCGGTGACGACCTCGCCCCCGAGGTCCTCGATCCGCTCGGCCATCGCTTCCCACATCTGGCCCGGGCCGTAGCGCGGGTAGTGGAACTCGCGGATGAGGCTCTTCACGCCGCCGTTGCGTCCGCCGAGGAGCGCGTCCTTCGCGGCCGTGCGGAGCGAGAGGCCCTTGATCCGCTGGGCGGCCCATTCCGCGCGGATCTCCGAGCCGGGAACGCCCCAGACCTTCTCCGTGTACGTTCGGAAGAAGAGGTCGTAGAGCCGCCTGCCGAAGCGGTTGGACACCCATTCCTCCAGGCTCTCCTCCCGTCCCTTCCGCCGCGGCACGGTCGCGAGGTAGGAGGCGATGCAGCGGCCCAGCTCGACCGGCCCCAGCTTGCGCACGACGTCGCGCCCCGAGAGCGGGTAGTCGAGGAAGCGCCCGTTCCAGTAGATGCGCGAGAGCCGCGGTCGCAGGAGCAGCTCCTCGCCGAGCACCTCCAGCCAGAGCGACTCGACCTCCGGGCTCTTCGTGAAGAAGCGGTGGCCACCGAGGTCGAAGCGGTAGCCGTCCCGGACGACCGTCTTCGACAGGCCGCCGACCTGCTCCTCGGCCTCGAGGACGAGCACGCGCCGGCCGAGCTTGGCGAGCAGGTAGCCGGCGGTGAGCCCGGCCGGGCCGGCGCCCAGGATCAGCGTGGTCTGCCCGTCCCTAGCCACGGGTCTCCCCGGTCTTCGCGTAGAGAACCAGGCGGACGCTCGTCCGCGAGGTCAGCGCCTCGGGAACCGCCCCGTCCACGCGCCGGAAGCGCGCGTCCG
This sequence comes from uncultured Actinomycetes bacterium, assembly GCA_963830885.1. Lineage (GTDB taxonomy): Bacteria > Actinomycetota > Thermoleophilia > Gaiellales > Gaiellaceae > JAIBJN01. The sequence goes on from CAWHOA010000001.1 coordinate 21,254, forward strand.
CGCCGAGGGCCGAGGCCCACTCGCCGGAGCGGGTGGCGACGAGGCGCGTCCAGGGCGCGCGCCAGCGGCTGCCGTCGCCGACCTCGGGAGCCACGAGGAGGATGCGGGCGCCGGGCGGCAGCTCGTCGAGGAGCGGCGCCAGCGCGCGCTCGGGAGCGGTCGTCTCGAGCCGGGGGAGGGCATTGCGCCAGTCCATGACCGCCGGGTCGGCCACCGGCCCGAGAGGCGTCGCGTAGCGGAGGCCGTCCGGGAGGTAGTGCGCGAGAACGGGCACCTGCTCGGGCTGGGTCGAGACGACCAGGTCGCCCGGCTGGAGGCTCGTCGCGACGGCTTCCGACACATCGGCGACGTTGCTCTTCTCGGTCGGCCCCAGGTCGAGTGCCCAGGCGCAGGCGATCGCGGCCGCGGCGACGAGGCCGAGCGGGCCGATGCGGGCGAGCGCCGGCGCCGCCGAGCAGGAGCAGCGGCCCGACGAGGACGGCCAGGTAGCGGCTGGCCCAGCCAGGCTCGACGAGCGCGGCCGCCCAGCCGGCCGCGAGCGTGACTCCGGCCGCGACGGCGAGTGCCTGCAGCGCCCGCCCCTCGGCGGTCCCGGCGGCGAGCCGCGGAACGACTGCGGCGGCAGCGGCGAGCGCGAGCGCGGCGGCGAGCGCGCCGGGCGGCGGCGGGTTCGACCAGGGCGCGCCGGTGTGCTCGAGCTGGAAGGCGAGCGTGGGCAGCCACGGCGCGAACGCCAGCCCGGCGAGTCCGAAGGCGAGCGCGCCGTCGACCAGGAGCCGCCGACGGTCCTCGCGCGCCGCGCTGACGATCAACGCGGCGAGCGCCGCCAGCATCCCGAGCGCGAGGAAGAGGGCCCAGTAGTGGGTGTAGAGGAGCAGGGCGAGCAGCGCCGCGAGCACTGGGGCGTGGCGGCGGCGGCCGAAGGCAAAGGCGTGCGTGAATGCCGCCGTCGCAAGCACGGAGAGGAGGCCGACGAGGGCGTACATGCGGGCCTCCTGCGCGTACAGCGTCAGGAAGGGGAGCACGGCCGCGATCGCGGCGCAGATCCAGCCGGCCTCGCGGCCGAAGAGGCTGCGCCCGGCCCAGAGGGCCGCCGGGACGGTGAGGAGCGCGAAGACCACGGACGGCGCGCGCAACGCCACCTCGCTCGTCCCGGCGAGGTCCGTCCACGCGTGGAGCAGGAGGTAGTACGCGGGCGGCGAGCCGTCCTGGCGCAGCAGCCCGGGGATCTCCCCGGCCGGGTGCGAGGCGATCCCGGCCGAGATCCCCTCGTCGATCCAGAGTGAGGCGTCCAGTGCCCGCGTGCGCAGGAACGCCGAGAGGGCGAGCAGGCCCAGCAGTGCGGCGGCAGACGCCGCGGGGCCGGGGACGGCTAGGCGTCGCACGCCGCGTACACCTCCCAGGTCCCGGCGTCGGGCCACGAGCTCGTAGCCGGCCGGCACCGCCGGGCTGTTCGGCTCGTCGGGCCGCAGCTTGGAGCTGAAGACGACGCCCGGAGCCCGCGGGGCGAGGTCGAGCTCCGAGATGTGGGCGCGCAGGTGCCAGGCGACGAGCGGGAAGCGGTAGCGCCCCGCGTAGAGCGGGCCGCAAGAACGCAGGCGGTCGGGGCCGCCGGCGCGCTCGACCGCAGCGGCGAGGTCGGAGCGGAGCTCGGCCGCGTAGGCCAGCTCGCTCCCGACCCGGCGTGCTGCCGGGATCGCGGCCGCGACGGCCGGCGACGAGCAGCAGTGCGGCGGCCGGCGCGGCGACGCGCGGTGCGCGGGCAGCGGCCGCCTCGTACACGCGTCCGGCGCCGATGCCACCGAGCACGGCGACGCCCGCTGCGGCGGCCAGGAGGTAGCGGTCCTCCCCGGAGAACCCGGCCTGGGCCATCGCGGCGACGAGGGCGACCCAGGCTGCGGAGCCGGCGGCGAGCACAAGGAGGATCCGCTCGCGCCGGACGACCGCGAGCGCGGTCATGCCCAGAGCCAGGAGCAGAACCGGCGGCGGAATCATCGTGGCGAACCCCTTGACGACCTCGAGCCGCCGGGTGGTCGGCGAGGGCGGGCTGGCCGGGGTTCGGGACCAGCGCGCGCTCCGAGGAGCGCAGGAGGTCGCCCGAGCCCCAGAGCTCCGGCGCCAGCCAGAGCACCGGGACGAACGTCAGGCCCGCGGCGACGGGCATCCGCGAGCCGGGGTCGCGCCGCCAGAGCCAGACTGCGTACACGGCGAGGAACGGCCACACCTCGGGCCGGAGCAGGGAGGCGGCGACGCCGAGCCCGAACGCCTGCCCGCGGCGGCCGTCGAGGTGGCGGTCGAGTGCGAGCAGGAGGAGCGCGATGAGGATCCCCTCCGAGCTCCCGCCGGCGACTCCGCGCAGGAATCCGGTCGTGGCGAGCAGGCCGAGCGCGGCAACCGCGCCCGCGAACCAGCGGCCGGCGCCCCCCGCGAGCCGAGCAGCAAGCCGGAAGGCGAGCACGAGGGCGAGCAGGCCGCCGGCGCGCGCGAGGAGGAGCCAGAGCGCGGGCGCAGCGTCCCCCAACGGCGCCAGCACGGTCGTCGTCAGCACGGGCAGCGGCTTCCAGGCGGGCCCGGCCGTCGTGTCGAGCTCGAGGCCGCTCACCTCGCGGCCCCAGACGAGCCAGGCCCACGGGTCGTACGTGGGCGACCAGGGAGCGAGCAGCGAGAGGCCTGCGAGGGCGACGCAGGCGGCTCCGACCGTCCAGAGGGAGCCCCGCGCGAGCATCGTTCTACGAGGTGAGGCCGACGCTGTCGAGCATCTCGAGGGTCGCCGCCAGCTCCGCGCCGAAGGCGCTCAGCTCGACGTCCGGGCCGTGCAGGTCGCTCAGCGGCGGCAGCTCGCTCTCGGGCTCGACCCCGGCGACCAGGGGATACTCCTCCGTCTCCGTGGCGAAGTACTGCTGCCCGGGGCCGAGCAGGTAGTCGACGAGCTGCTGCGCCATCTGGGCGCGGTCGGTCGTCCGCAGGATCCCGACGCCCGCGGCGTTGACGAGCGCGCCCGCGTCGCCGGCGGCCAGGTAGTGGTTCGCGACAGGCGCGTCCGGCTGCTCGGCGAGGAGCTCGTAGAGGTAGTAGTGGTTGACGAAGCCCGCGTCGATCTCGCCCGCCGCGATGGCCTCGAGCGTCGCGACGTTGTTCTCGAAGATGCGCGGCTCGTTCGCCGCGATCGCCTCCAGCCACTCGCGCGTCCGCTCGTCGCCCTCCTCGAGCCGCATCGCGGTGACCATCGCCTGGAAGGAGGCGTTCGTGGCAGGGACGCCGAGCCGCCCGCGCCACTCGGGGTCGGCGTAGTCCCAGATCGAGTCGGGCAGCTCCTCCTCGGACAGGGCGTCCGTGTTGTAGGCGACCACGCGCGCGCGTCCGGAGGTCCCCACCCAGTGCCCCTCCGGATCGGCGAAGCGCTCGTCGACCTTGGCGAGCGTCTCCGCAGGGAGCTCGGCGAGGAGGCCCTCGGCTGCGACCGACCCGAGCGAGCCGGCGTCCTGGGCGAAGAAGACGTCGGCCGGCGTGTTCTCGCCCTCCTCGGCGATGGTCGCGGCCAGCTCGGCGCTGTCGCCGTAGCGAACGTCGAGCTTGATGCCGGTCTCCTCCTCGAACTGGTCGAAAAGGTCCTCGACGAGGCCTTCCTGGCGGCCCGAGTAGACGGTGATGTCGCCGTCCTCACCGCCGCAGGCGGCCGGGGTGAGCAGGACGAGTAGGACGGCAGTAAGGCCGAGTCTGCGCACGAGCGGTTTCTCCTCCGCGTAAGGCTTTCCTTACAACACTCGGGGGCAGACCTTACCCGACGGGCGGCGAGCCGGCGGGGCGAACTCTTGACCTCGTCGGCCCGCGGAGAGAGGATCGGCGCGGGACAGGGCAGGTCGACGCGGAGGGACCTCGCGTCGCCGTGTTCCACGTCGAAGGTCAACGTGGGCAGACAGGAGGGGGAAGCTTTCATGAGTGGAGTGAGAGACAGGCTTGGACGCCTGCCGCTTTGCAGGCACGGCATCCTGGGCGCGATCATCGGGCTGTCGGCCGTGGTGGCGATTGTCGTCGCCGCGCCGGCGGCGGGCGCCGTCGAGAAGGGCGCGCAGACGGCCAAGCAGACGCGGGCGCTCTGGACCGGGGTGGCGGGCACGCCGAGGCCCGCGCGCACCGGGGCCCGCCCGGCGATCAGGCCCGACCGCTTCCGTTCGTTCAGGCTGAACCGCACCGGCCTCCGGAGCGCGCTCGCCCGGGCAGGGAGTGGGCTCGTCGTCTCGCTGCCGGCACCCGGCGGTGGCTTCCAGCGCTTCGCGCTCGAGCTCTCACCGGTGATGGAGCCGGCGCTCGCGCGCAGGCACCCGACCATCAAGACCTTCGCCGGCCACGGACTGGACGACCCGAACGCGACCATCCGGGCCGACATCGGCCCGCTCGGGTTCCACGCCTCGGTGCGTTCCCCCAAGGGGTCGTGGTACATCGACCCGTACTACCGCAACGACCAGAGCCTCTACGTCAGCTACTACGGGCGCGATCTCGACGACGTCCACGGCGTCTTCGTCGAGCGCGAGGGCGACGAGTCCGAGGCCGAGGCGTTCGCGGCCGAGCTCGCGGAGACGCTCGACGTCCCCGAGGGGCCGCTCGTCACCCTGCGGACCTACCGGCTGGCGCTCCTCAGCGACCCGACCTACGCGACCTACTTCGGCGGGCCCGCGAACGTGACTGCCGCGAAGGTCACGCTCGTCAATCGCGTCAACCAGATCTACGAGGACGAGACCGCCGTCCGGATGGTCCTCGTCGCGCAACAACGACCTCATCAACCTGGACACGCCCGCGCAGATGACGGGCGCGAACGGGCCATGCGGCTCCGCGCCGTGCTACACGCCGGCACAGGCGACGTCGTGCGGCGGAGCGACGCTCACCCGCACGCGCATCGTGATCGGACAGCTGATCGGCGCCTCGAACTTCGACGTTGGCCACATCGGTCTCGGCAACCCGGGCGGCGGCGTGGCGAGCCTCGGCGTCGTCGGCGGGAACAACAAGGCGCAGGGCTGCACCGGCCTCTCGACTCCGGTCGGCGACTTCTTCGCCGTCGACTACGTGGCGCACGAGATCGGCCACCAGTTCGCCGGGAACCACACGTTCAACGGCACGCAGTCGAACTGCTCCGGTGGCAACCGCAGCGCGGCCAATTCGGTCGAGCCCGGCAGCGGCTCGTCGATCATGGCCTACGCCGGCATCTGCCAGCAGGACAACCTCCAGCCGCACAGCGACCCGTACTGGTCGTTCCGCAGCTTCCAGGAGATCACCGCGCTCGTGACCGGCGACAGGCCGCCGATCAACGAGGTGCAGAACGTCTCGCTGACGGACTTCTCCGGCGGCAACGAGACCCAGACGTTCCAGCTGACCGGCTTCGGCGGCACCGGACTCGTTCCAGCTCGAGTACCAGGGGAACCTGTCGGTCGCCGATCGTCGAACGGGACGAACTACAGCCCGGCCGGAATCCAGGCGGCGATCGAGGGAATCGCCGGCTGGCCCGCGGGCGCGACGCTCACGATCACCGGGATCGGCGGCGCGGCGTTCGGCACCGCGGGCTTCGACGTCGCGTTCGGCGGCACCCTGGCCAACACCGACGTCGCCACGTTCGCGGTCGTGAACGGCGTGGGGGTGACCGGCATCGTCTCGACGCCGTTCAACGGAGGCTCGACGTTCGACTCCTTCACGCTCACCTTTGACGGCGCAACGACGGTCCCGATAGTCAACGACTCGAACTACACCGCGGCGGGCGTGCAGGAAGCCCTGCAGGGCCCGTCGGAGGTGCAGACGGTGACCCTCGACGGGTACGACGCCGACGGCGACTCGTTCACGCTCAACTACGGCGGCGCGGACTCGCATGCGATCGTCCGCGGCCAGAACAACACGGCGGCGGGCATCCAGAACGCCCTTCAGGGCGGGAACGAGCAGCAGCAGGCGATCCTGACCGGCTTCGACGGCGCCACGCAGTCGTTCCAGGTCGAGCATCGGCGGCAGCCTCTCCGCGGTGCTCGGCTCGGGCGGGCTCGCGATCTCGAACGCGAACGTCGCGGCGGCGGTCAACGCCATCCCGGGCTTCGTGGGCACGGTCACGTCGGCGAACGCGGGGAACGGCGGGTTCACGCTGACCTTCGCCGGCGCCTCGGCGAACGTCGACGTGCCCTCGATCTCGATCGTCAACTGCACCGGCGGCTGCACGAGCTCGGTTCGCGAGCTCGCCAAGGGCGGTACCGGCGTCGCCGGCTGGCCGGCAGGCGGCACCGTCGCGGTCGGCTCGCTCTCCGACACCGGCTTCACGCTGACGTTCAGCGGGGCTCACCAGGGCATCGACGTGAGCCTCGTCGCCGTCACGAACGGCGTGGGCGGCGTCACCGGGTCGGTGGTGGAGACAGTCAAGGGCGCGCCCGGGATCCTGCCGCTCGGGGCGACCGCGACCGTGGCTCCGTTCGGGGCGGCCGGGGTCTTCAACGACTTCGGCTTCCAGGTCACGTTCGGCGGGACGCTCGGGCTGATCGACCTGGACCAGATCGCCCTCACGAACGTGAGCGGGTTCACCAGCTACGTCGGCGAGACCGCCCGCGGCGGGCCGGTGAACAACAAGGGCTGGATCATCGAGGAGACCGACAACCACGCCCCGGTCGTGGCGACGGCGGCGCAGTACACGGTCCCGACGCGCACGCCGTTCGCGCTCACGGGGAGCGCCACCGACTTCGACGGTGACACGCTCACCTACATGTGGGAGCAGACCGACCGCGGCGGGACGACCGGCACGGCGCTCGTCTCGAACGCGAAGACGAACGGCCCGCTCTTCCGCCAGTTCGGGACGGCGGCGAACGTCAGCGCCACCGACACGCTCCTGACCCCGTCCCCCGGCCTCAACGCCGTGACGACGGATCCGACGCGGATGTTCCCCGACCTGGGGCAGATCCTGGCCAACAACACGAACGCCGTCACCGGTACGTGCCCGCCCGGGCCGGCGCCGCCGACGGCGCTGCCGCCCGAGGTGCGGGACTGCTTCTCGGAGTTCCTGCCCACGAACGCCTGGGTCGGGTTCCTGAACGACCGGACGCTGAACTTCAAGCTGACGGCGCGCGACGGGAACCCCGGCGCCGGCGGGGTCGGCTCGGCCGACACAAGGCTCGTGATCGACCCGCTCGCCGGGCCGTTCCTCGTCACCTCGCAGTCGACGTCCGCGCCGGTGACGGGCGGCTCGACGCAGACCGTCACCTGGGACGTCGCCGGGACGAACGTGGCGCCGATCGGCGTCACGGAGGTGAAGATCAGCCTGTCCGTGGACGGCGGGACCACCTATCCGTACGTCCTCGCGGCGGCCACGGCCAACGACGGCTCCGAGCCCGTCACCCTGCCGAACGACGGCACGACGACGGCCCGGATCAAGGTCGAGGCCGTCGGGAACGTCTTCTTCGACATCTCGGAGGCGAACTTCACGATCCAGGCTGTTCCGGTCGTGACCACGGTCGACCGGAGCCTGCAGTACAGCGACGGCCTCGGCGGCGCCGTCGTCGCCTCGGCCACCGATGAGGATTCCGAGGGCTCGACGCTGTCGGCGGTGGCCACCGGCGTCCCGGCCGGGCTCACGCTCGCGGTCTCCTCGACCTCGGGTGCCGGCGTTCTTCCGGGCACGCGCACGTGGACGCTCGCCGGCAACGTCACGGCGGCGCCGGGCTCCTACCCGGTCAGCGTCACCGTGACGGACGGGAGCGGCGGCTCCACGACTGCATCCTTCACCGTGACCGTCACGCAGGAGGACGCGGCGGCCGTCTACGTCGGCGACGCGATCGCGTTCGCCGGCCCCGGCGGCTCGGCCTCGGTCCTGCTCCGGGCCACCGTTCGCGACAGCTCGATCGTCGCGAGCTCGGGCGACGCCGCTCCGGGCGACATCCGCAACGCCACTGTGACGTTCCGGCAGGGCGCGACGACGCTCTGCGGGCCGGTCCCGGTGCAGCTCCTGAACGGGACGACCACGACCGGCGCGGCGAACTGCTTCGCCTCGCTCGGCCCCGGCGTCCACACCGTCGACGTCGTCGTCGGCAGCTACTACACCGGGACGAGCTCCGCGTCCGCGCGGGTGCTGAACCCGGCCGGCACCACGGCTCCGAACGCGAGCCACGTCGACGGCCAGGGGAACATCACGGTCGGCCAGTCGGCGGGCACGCACCGGGCGGACACGGGGTCGAGGCTGAGCTTCGAGCTCGACGTGAAGTTCAACACGGCGAACGGCCCCACCGGCAACGTCGAGATCACCTACAACGGCGGCGGCAAGGCCTACCGCATCCGCAGCGACGACATCGACTCGCTCGGGGCCTTCGCCGGCAACGCCGACATCCGCGCGACGTCGTCGCTGACCGACATAACGAACCGGCGGCGGCCGATCGTCGTCGCCGACAACCTGACGCTGCGCCTCACCGCCGACGGCGACGATCCCGACGCG
>CAWHOA010000002.1:0-57153 GCA_963830885.1 uncultured Actinomycetes bacterium
GAGGAAGAGCTGGCCGTCCTCGACGGTGACGGTCGTACCTCCGGGGGCGGCGGTTGGCGGGTGGGCCTGAACGTCCGACAGCCAGGTATCACGGCCGAACAGGTCCCATGTGTCGATGATGCCGCTCGTCTCCCAGACGCCGGGGCCGACGGCGACGCCGTCACGTCCGGGCGGGTCGAGCTGCGCGACTCTCGTGCCGGTGGAGCTCACGCCTGCGCCACCCCGCGGCTGCCTGAGCAGATCGAACCGCCAGATCGAGCCGTCGCGGCCCTTCGCTGCCATCACGGCCCTGCTCTCGGTCGTCCCGTCCTCGTTGATCATGAGGTACTTCTTGCTGACCGCGAGGTTGTCGGGGCTGATGGCGGTGTCGCCGCCGGCGGCGACCACCGTGTCGGCGTTGTAGACGATCGTCAGGGTCGCAGGCTTCGTCGGCCTGCCCGGATGCAGGCGCAACGAGTAGAGCCGCCCGAGTTCGTTGACGCCGTCGTCTGCGCCGGTCGAGGAGCCGGTCGTGTCGAAGAACAGCTCGTTTCGGTTCGTGGGGTTGAAGGCGCCGTCTTCTGGACGTACGAAGGTCATTGCGCCCACGGCGTCGCTCGCCGCCTCGAGCTCATCGGCTGTGAGGTCCTCGACGTTCGGGATCTCGACCCACGCGCCCGTCACCGACCCGGTCGTGAACGTGCGCTCGCTGTTCCGTGTCGGATCGAGTGAGCGGAAGACGTACACCGACCCGTTGTCGAGACCGTTCCGCCGCAGCGCGGTGGCTCCCGCCGAGCGGTCCTTCTTGCCTACGTACATGTAGAGCTGGTTGTCCAGGGTTGCGGGGCCGTCCTCGAGCGAAAAGACGACCGTCCGCGTGCCTTGGCGAGGCTGGACGACCGTGTTCTCCTTCGAATACCGGCCGAGCTTGGGCAGCGTGTGCAGCTCGTTGTCGTAGATGGCTACCGAGAGCCCGCCCATGCCGTCGAACGTGCTCGTCGAGGCATCCTCCTCGTTGGTCAGATAGATGTAGCGGTCGAACCCGTCCTCTGGCCCGGCCAGGTAGGCGCTGCAGAAGCGTGCGAACTGACTTGGCATCTGTGCTTCGTTGCCGACGACCGGCGCCGGCCCGAGGAGAGTGTTCTCCGTGTAGATCGAGTCGTAGGCTCGCCTCCCGGCGATCGGGTCACCGTCCTCGTCGAGAATCCACTTCGACACGATCGCGCCGCGGTTCTTGGGACCGCCGACGACAGGCTCCGACTGGACCGTGAAGCCGAGCTCGTGATTCATGTAGAGCGTGCTCGTGCTGTCTCCGTTCGAGTGCGCCCCGAGCCCGTCGGGAATCCCGACCATCCGGTACTGCTGCCCGGGCGCGCCGTCCAGGAGCGGCACCTTGTCATCGGCGCTGAAGAGCGCCTTGACCTCATACTCGCCGCCGAGCGGCTCGACGTAGGCCTTCACCGACGTGGCGGCGAAGACGGACCCGACGATCGCAGCCGCACCGACCGCCGCGACCAGACTCGCGAAGGCAGCAAGGCGACGGAATCTTCTCCAAGGCATCTGTTCCTCCCTATCTCGTCCCAGGTCTCGGGCACTGGACCGACTGTCCCCGAAGGCGATTCTTCCGGCGAGGGCTGACTCGGTGGGTGAAGGGATGGTGGCCAACCGGTGTAGAAGCTCCAGGAGGCACGACAAAGGTCGAAGTCCACGAAGCCCTGCCAGCGCCTGTTACCGAACCGTCACCAGATCGGAGCACAGAGACGGCCGGACCCCCGGCCCACGCCATGCAAGGTGAGGGTACGCCGCGGCAGCCTGAGTACTTGGAAGAGGCGGCTACGTCGTCGACGTGGAGCTTCTCAGTCGGCCGGCTTCCTCGAAGGAGCGAAGGCTTTCCCCCCATCGGGGCCCGCGAGCGCGCGAACCTCCTTGGTCAGCGTCAGGATCTGCCTCGAGAGGTCGAGCAGTTCGAGGTTTTGCTTGTCCTCATCCTGAACGGTCCTCCACTGCTGGTCGGCGATCACCTGGCGCCTGGCGTCGGCGCGGTTCTGAGAGATCAGCAGGAAGGTCGAGAGGAAGATGGCCTCGAGCGAGACGATCATCGTCAAGAGGCCGTACGGGTAGTCCTCCGCGCCGAAGCCGATCCAGCTGCCGAACCAGATGATGTGGACGTAAACGAAGAGCATTGATCCGGCAAAGGCGGTTATCGCGTCGGCGACCCGGTTCTGCGTTCGGTCCGCTCGCTCTTTCTCGCGCGTCAGAAGCGCCGGATTGATCGGGGGCCCAGTCTTGGGAACGGGAACGAGGAAGCGGTGCAGGCGTTGGCCCGCCGTCTTGCCGTTGGACTCCTGACCGGCCGTGGTCTGTGATCTGTCTTGGCTTGACATCGGGTCTCCTTCCAGCAGGGCTCCGGGGGCCTAGGCCAAGTCTCTCAGGCGGACGCCGCTTACGGCGCTTCCGTAGCCAAGGCGAGGCAGGAACGATGACTTCCACCTGGAAAATTGTGGGTGGCGGGTGTCCTCCATCACCTAGTCGATGGCCGCAGTCGGCAGGCGTGCTGTTCGGTCGACACCCGCCGCCCTCGATCACCCGGAGCGCCTTTCCGCCCTTGGAAGCTCGCCGGCGAGCAGGCTGGGTTAGGGTTCGCCGTCGTGCATGAGTTCATGGTCCGCATCGAGACGCCGAACGGCACCGACTGTGATGGGGAGAAGGCCGCGCAGGTGGACGATGCCATCGAGCCGCGTCCCCAGATCGCCTCCGTGGTGACCGATCACTCGAGCCAATCGGGAACGATCTCATCGACGTTTCGGGTGCGAGCGCGAACCGTGACGACGCGCAGGAGATTGCGCTTCGAGCTTTCACCGCCGCCCTACTGGTGGCGAGCGTCAGCAGCGAGCACGGTTGGCTCCTCATTGATGTAGCGGGCCCCTAGGCCCGCCGAGCGGCGGGTGACCCTTCCACCGGCCTGCCGCCAGACGGACACCGGATCGGAACCCAGAGATCCTCCCGGCTGCGTTAGCTTCGCTGAGTCCCTTCGCTCTGCCCGAGTGGAGTGGGACAAGGGTCGAGTGTCGGCTCGGCGTAACCCGGCGGAACTGCGGCAAGCGCCGTCCTTATCCGGGCCGACACCCGCTCCTTCTCTCGGACTTGCCGAATGAGCCGCGGTAGGGCCACTAGACTCTCGGCGCTCTTCCTTGGAAAGGAGATTCATCATGGAAGGTGACCAGGCACAAGGGACGGTAGTTCTCGTTCACGGCGGTTTTGTGGACGGCTCCGGCTGGCGGGGTGTCTACGACCAGTTGAAGAAGGACGGCTACAACGTCGCGGTCGTGCAGAACCCGACGCTTTCGCTCGCAGACGACGCGGCAGCGACTAGGCGGGCCATCGAGGAGCAGAGCGAACCGGTCACACTCGTCGGCCATTCTTATGGCGGGGCGGTCATCACCGAGGCTGGTACGCATCCCAACGTGGCGGCGCTTGTCTACATCGCCGCCTTCGTGCCGGACAAGGGCGAGTCGGTAAACACCCTCATCGGAGGTTTCCCGACCGACGGGCCGCAGCCGCCGATTCTGCCGCCGCAGGACGGCTTTCTCTTCCTCGACCGGGAGAAGTTCCACTCTTCATTCGCCGGTGACGTGAGCGACGACGAAGCAGCGTTCATGGCCGACTCGCAAGTCCCGTGGGGCGTCGACGCCCTGGGTGGCACGATCAGCGACCCTGCCTGGCGAAGCAAGCCAAGCTGGTACCTCGTCACGACCGAAGACCGGATGATCCCTCCGCCGGCCCAGCGTGAGATGTCTGCGCGGGCCGGTTCGACCGTAGTCGAGGTCACGGGCAGCCATGCGATTTATGTGTCGCAGCCCGAAGCCGTGGCCGAGCTCGTGGAGAAGGCTGCTTCGGAAGTGAGATCGGCCGTGCACTGAGTGCGCGGGTGCCTAACCGCTCTTGGTGGGGCGCGGTCCGCAAGCTGACCCTGGGATTACGCCACCAAGGCGAGCGCTCAATCGACGATGTCGACCCGCGCCCACCCGTGCAGCGACTGCCAGACACGGAGATAGAGGTCGAGCTCCATGCGCGCCTGCTCGTCAGGAAGCTCATGACGCAGGACGATCTCGATCGTCTCCTCGTCGATCTGCTCAACGGCGCACTCACGTCGTCGAAGAAAGTCGCTTAGGCTCTCGACAAGGTCGGGGTCGCGGAGCCGCAGTCGTACCCCCATGGCCGCAGTCCTTTCTGTCCCGGGGCCCTGCGGGCCCTCCTCTCACCGTGGGACTCGTCGATCCCCTTGTCAATGCCCAACGCGACGGTGCGCCGGCAACACTGAACCCCGCGTCACACGCGGGAGGTCGCTGGTTCGATCCCAGCTGAGCCCGTCGTTCACAGCCGCACGGTTGAGCGGAATCCGCATGAATGCTCGGGCGGCGCATGCGGTGAAGGCGGCGAAACGCGGTTCGCTGCTGTCCTCGGTGCCGCCGCCTAACCGGGCAACGGTCGGTCAGAATCGGAGACGTGAGCGCCGCGCCGTACTAGGCGCGCGGCCCCGCAGAGGTATAGGTTCCGGGATCTGGACTCCCGGTTGGGCGAGCCGGGCGCTTAGCTTCGCAGAGGATGCGGCTAGTCAGGGGTCTTCGCGTCACGCTGTGGCGTCTGCGTCGCACGCTTCGCCGTTACGGTGTCGTTGGAACGATCCGCGAGGCGGTGCGGCTTCTTCGCAGCCGGGGCGCGGGCGAGCGACGCAAGGACGCGCTCCCTCGAGTTCGATCGGCGCCACGGAACCGACACGGCGGGGATCGTGCGGCTGGGTGCCCTGCGGATCGAGAGTCCCAATCGCGATTTGGGCGTGCGCTACCAGCCGAGCGATCCGGACGGCTTTCGCTCGCTCGTCGAGGCGCTTCCGGTCGATCTGAACGACTACGTGTTCATGGATCTCGGGTCGGGCAAGGGCCGCGTCTTGCTGCTGGCCTCGGAGTACCCGTTCCGGCGGGTGGTGGGCGTCGAGTTCGCGCAGGAGCTGAACGAGATCGCGGAGCGGAATGTCGCGCTTTACGACGGCGCCCGTCGCCGCTGCGGCGACGTTCGCACGGTCACCGCGGATGCGGCTGACTACCTGCTGCCTGAGGAGCCGGTCGTCCTCTATCTCTACAACCCGTTCGCCCCCGAGGTGCTGCGCCGGCATCTGGAGCGCAATCGCGATTCCCTGGAGAGGGGGTCGCGGCCCGTCTATGTCCTCGTCACCGGCGCGAGGGAGCTCGTGGGGGTCTTGGAGGCGGCTGGGTTCGAGCGCCTCCGAAGCGGAGGCGAGGACGGGGGGCGGGGCATCTTCGCTTCCGCCCATGCCCCGGGCGCACGCGCTCGACCGCCTGACGTCTGAGCCCGACATCCCCAGACGGACGCGGGGACACGCGCCGCGCCGCGCCGTGCCGCGCCGCGCCGCTCTGCTCATGCTCACGCCGGTAGATCCCGATTCGACCGCTCGGCGCTCACTCTTCGCTCTCCTTGCAGCCGACTACGTCGCGCTCTTGTGAGGTGAACCGCGGCGGGGGCCGGCTAGCCGCGTGCGCCGTCGATCCGCTCGAGCAGGCCGCTCGCTTTTTGGAGTACCGGCGTTCCCAGCCCCTGTGTGAAGCGACCGGTCACGTCCTCCAGGAGCACCCGCGCCTCGTCGGCCCGCCCCTCGCCGACCAGGAGCTCGGCGAGGGCGGTGGTCGAGCGCAGCTCGAGCAGGAGGGCCTGCTGCCGGCGTGCCACGTCGATCCCCCGCCGAAAGCACGCTTCGGCCTTGACCGATTCGCCCTCGCCGGCGAGATGGAGTAGCCCGCGCGAGCGGTGAAGTTCCGCCTCGGACACTCGCTCGTCCGTCCAGTCGAGCTCGGCGAACCCCTCCTCGACCATGGTGACTCCCTCGCTGACGTACCCAAGCCTGCCGAACGTCTCACCGAGCTGGCTCAGGAAGTGGATCTTCATCACCGACGAATGAGCAACCTCGGCGCCCGCTACACCGACCGTGATCTCCGCCATCCCTTCGTCGGCCCGCCCGCGCTCGAGGAGGGCCCAGCCGCGCATCGTTCGTCCCCATGCGAGCCACATGGGAAGCGCATGCTCGCGTGCAACGGTCACGAGCTCTTGCGCTGTACCCTCGGCCCGCTCGACGTCGCCGACCAGCTGGTAGAGGATGCCGATGCCGCCAAGCGTGTAGGCGAGAGTGAGCGGGTGCGCGACCTCGCGGCCTCTCAGCTCGGCCTCACCCGCGAACCCGAGCGCCTCGTCGAGGCGACCCACCCATCCGCGAGTGAGCGCGGTCATCGTCAGGCTCACGACGCCCGGCTCTTGCCCGTAGACGAATATGTGGTCGCGGTGCTTCGCGGGCTCCCAGCGTGCGAGCACATGCTGGAAGCTCCTCTCGGCCGCCACCGGATCGCCTTGCAAGTACTGCGCGATGCCGAGAATGACGTTCGCCTCGATGAGTACGTCGTCGTCGCCGAGGGAGTCGGCGACAGCGTGCAGACGGCGGCCGAATTCGTAGGCTTTCCGTGGCTGCGCCGTGGAGGCATAGAACGCGCCGAGGCCATAGAGCGCCGGGGCAAGTCGCGAAGGATCGTCGACCTCGCCGCTCAGAGCTTCGGCGCGTGCGTACGCCGCCTCGGCTTCGGGTGCCGCGTAGCCGCGCGCGGCCATCAGGGCTGTCCCGCGAGCAAGCTGGAATCCCAGCTCGAGCTCCCGGGTCTCCTGCCCCATTCGGCACCGACGACAGGAGCTCGAGGCCCCGCTCGAAATGAGTGGTCGCCTCCTCCGTTGCCCACGCACGTAGCGCTCGTTCGCCTGCCTGCTGCCAGTGGCGGATCGCGTCGAGCGTCAGGCCCGCCTCGGCCAGGTGCTGGGCGATCAACTCGGGCTCGTTCTCGACCTTCTCCGGAAACGCTTCCTCGAGAACCTCGGCGACGCGGGCATGGAAGCGTCTTCGCGTCGAGCGAAGCAGTGACCCGTACGCCGTCTCGCGAATGAGGGCGTGCTTGAAGACGTACACCGAGTCGCTGAGGGCGCCGCGCTCGTACAAGAGCTCCGCGCGCACGAGCTCGTCCAAGGCCTCCCTCAGACTCTCCTCATCTTCCTGGGTCACGGCGCGAAGCAGCTCGAAGCTGAACTCGCCCCCGAGTGAGACGACGGAGGCGAGCTGGGCGAGCTCCTTCACCTCTCCGAGAGCATCGAGACGGGCGGCGAGCGGGTTCTGGAGGGTGCCGGGTATCACCGGTGTGTCGCCCGGCCCGGACTCGAGGATCATCTTGACCGTCTCCTCGATGAAGAGGGGCACACCAGCGGCTCGTTCGGCAACCTCAGCGCGCACGCCTCTTGGCAGGCTTCTCCCGCCAAGGACTGCGGCCATGAAGTCGTGAACCTCTTCTTCTTCGAGGCGAGTCAGGCTGAGCTTCGCGAACGTCGACTCGGCGGGCCAGGGCGCTTCGAACTCGGGCCTCGCCGTCATGACGATGAGGAGCCGCTGGGCGGGAGCGCGCGCAAGCAGGAGACCGAGGAGCTCGAGGGTCGACGGGTCGGCCCAATGGACGTCCTCGAAGACGGCGAAGACGGGACGCCGTCGGGACTCCGCCGCCATCAGTGCGGTCAACGCCGCGAACGTCTGCCGCTTGTGTTCCTGGGGCGCAACCTGGGGCATCCCGTCAGCACCGGGCTCGGCAATGGAGAGCAGCGCGGCGAGTGCAGGGCGCATCTCTTCGACCGAGAGGCCCTGGCGTTCGAGCTCATCGGTCAGGCGGGCGAGATCCCTATCGAACTCGCCCTTGCCGTCGATCCGGATCACTCGCTCGAGCTCCTCGACCACGGGATGGAGGGCACTGCTCGTGTGGTAGGGAGAGGCCTGGAAGACGAGGCGAGTCGCCTCCTCCCCGATTCGCCGGCCCAGCTCGTCGACGAGACGCGACTTGCCAATCCCGGGCTCTCCGAGGACGAGAACCGCTTGACCTGTCCCCTCGAGGGCAAGTCGCCACCGCTCCTCCATGGTCTCGAGCTCCTGCTCGCGCCCCACGAGCGGCGTGAGGCCGGTGGCCGCAGCGAGCGCGCGGCGTGTCCGGATGCCCGTATCGTCGGCGACGCGATAGACGGTGATCGGGTCCGCGATGCCCTTGAGCCTGACGGCATCCATGCTCGCAAAGACGAAGTACCCGCGGGTTACACGCTCGGTTGCCGCGCTGACGACGACCGTTCCCGGGTCGGCGACCTTCTCCAGCCGCGCCGCCACGTTCACGGTCTCCCCCACGGCCAGGGAGTAACGCTGCATGCCCGCTCCCATCTCGGTCACGACCACGACGCCCGTGTGGATGCCGACACGGGCGGCGAGGCGCACTTCGCCTCCGCCGAGTTGGGGCCTTGTGAGCCCGTGGACGGCGCGGACAACGTCGAGCCCCGCACGTACGGCGTGGACGGTGTCGTCGCCCTGCGCGTGCGGATACCCGAAGTAGGCGAGCACGCCGTCGCCCTGGTATTGGGCGACGTGGCCGTGAAGGCGCTCGATCACCTCGGTGCAGGCGCCGTGATACGCGGTGATGAGCTCGCCGAAATCCTCCGGATCGAGCTGCTCGCTGAGTGCAGTCGACTCGACGAGATCGCAGAAGACAACCGTGAGATGCCTGCGCTCCGCACCCGCCAGCGCTTGCTCCTGCTCATCGACGCGCTCTGGACCCACGGCTCGCCTCCTTGGGCACGCGATCAGAACGCTCGAGCACTCAGCCCGGTTCTACTCGCCCAACTTCCTCACGTTTTGCTTCGGCGCAGACTCCCCTCGTGCGCGCCGGGCGCGCCCAAACGGATCTGTGCCTCGGCCGCGCTATTCCCTGGTCAAGATTACCGACAGTCCAGGCCCGGGCACCGGGAACGGCGATGCTCCGGCCGCGGGCTGATGCAAACCCCGCCGAAACGCGCCGAATCCCAAAGCGAAGCAAGAGATGCCCGGTTTCGCGAATGGCCCGGGAGGAGGCCGCTCCGGTGCGCTGGAGCGGCCTCCTCGCAACTGCCGTGCCCGCCCATCCTCCGGGCCGACCGGGCTCAGCTCGACCGGTGCGTCACGGGTAGTCGACGACGAACACAGGTGCGCCGATGTTGCTCGTATCGGCGGGGCCGCCGACGCCGTTGACCACGTGGTCGATCGTGCCCGCGCTCAGGTTGACCGTCATGATGTGATGCAGCCGGACGCCCGGGGTCACGGGAACCTCGAAGCCGTTCTCGGTGTGGATCGACGGGTTGTTCTGGTTGAAGACGTAGACGCCGCCGCCGTAGAGCCTGTGCGTCGTCACCTCGTCTCCGACCTTGTAGCCGGCCCAGCCCTCGATGCCGTCGTGCATCCAATCCGCCTGGGTCGGCGGGTCGTAGGGCAGCTCGTTCTGGTACAGGATCGTCGTGCCGTCCTGGCCGTTCCAGATCGTGTTGTACTGCTGGAAGTGCTCGACGAACAGGCCCGTCGCCGTCACGCTGTCACCGTTGACGACGACGCCGTTGCGGCCGATGTTGGTGTTCCAGCGCTCCGTGTCGCCGGAGAAGCCCTCGACGCCGTGGTCGGCACGCCACACCCAGGTGTGATCGATCAAGACGTCGTCGCTGTTGACCTCGAGCGCCACGTCGGCCTTGCCGATGTGCGGTCCGCCAACGCGGAAGTACACGTCTGACAGCGTGGTCGGGTTGGACGGGTCGCTCCTCGTGTTTTGCCCGGGCTTCTTGCCGATCTGCAGGAGGGTCGGCGACTCGACGGTCCCCGCGTCGATCGTGACGCCGGCGATGATGACGCCGGGGACGTCGCCGACCGTCAGCGGGACAGCGCCGTCGACCGCGGTCAGCGTTGCATGCCCGATGCCCAGGACGACCGCGTTCGCGCGCTTTACCGAGATGCTCTTCCCCACGTCGTAGACGCCGGGGGTGAGCAGGAGGTTCATGCCGCGGGCCAGTTGGCTGTTGATCGTCTGTACCGAGTCCGACGGCTTCGCTATGAAGAAGTCGCGGAGCGGGATCGTGCGCCCCTCCGTCATGCCGTCTGCCCAGGAGATGCCGCGGGTGTTCGTCTGCGCCGAGGGCACGCGGACGTGGTACTTGCCCTCCCCGTCGATGAACAGGTACGGCTTCTCACGGCTGACGGGCGTCGTGTCGAGGGTCGTGTAGGGCGGGTTCGGGAAACTCGCCTCCGACGGCGCGCCCTCGACGCCGGCGAAGACCTGGTTCCACACGGCGTTCGACCAGCCGCCGATCTGGCTGTTGCGGATGAGCCACTGCTGCTGGGAGCCGTTGATGACGAACGGGAGATTCGAGTCGGCGATGAAGCCGCCGCTGGCGAACTGCGGCCCGGCCGTGCAGTAGTCCATGAGCGAGAGGTTGGCGCCGCCGATGTTGAGACGGCGCATCGACGCGGCCTGCGAGACCGCCCAGAAGTTTGCCGAGGCGCGACAGCCGTCCTGGTTGAGGCTGTTGATGTTCAGGGTCAGGTTGGACAGCGTGCGCCAGAAATTGACCAGGGCGACGCAGTTGCTCGTGCCCCCGGTCCCGAGGCAGCGGTTGTAGACCTCGATCTTGCCGTTGATCGTCACGTCCGTCGGGGAGGCACCGAGCCCGGCGACCTCGGTGTAGTAGCCGACCTTCATTTGCAGAGGCTCGGTGGCTGTCCCGTACACGCCCGGCTTGAACAGGAATGCGTAGCGGTTCGTGCCCATCTCGGCGTCGACCTGCTGGGCATAGATCGCGTCGACGGTTGCCTGAATCTCGCTGACCGGCATGCTCGGGTCGAAGATGATGACGTTCGGGCCGAAGCCGGGCGGGCTGTCTACCGACACGCCGGCCAGAGGGGCGGCATTCGCGGATCCGGCGCCGGCCAGAGCCAGCGCGAGCCCGAGTACGAGCAGAAGCCGGGCCTGAATCGTTGTCGATCGAAGGTGCATGTGATCCTCCTCGTTCCTCTGCGGGAGCGCCGACTGCCAGCCATGACCGACTCCGACGAAAGGCCGGCCCCGGTAGTACGCGGAACGTGACCGTTTCCGATCTCGCCATGCTCCGCCGACGGCCTCGATCTGATCTTGAGCCTACTCGACCGAGCAGCGTTCTTGCGAGGCTAGGCAGGCCTGACGAGCGCCTCTCGTACCATGCGGGCGTGCGGATGCCGGCACCCGTCCTCGTCGCGGCCGCGATCCTCGTGGGAGGGTGTGGGTCGCAGGAGCTCGAGGACGAGCTCAGCGTCCAGGGCTCCCGCGGCGATCCGCCGGTCGTGGTCGAGGGAGGCGGCGAGCCCGTTCCGGTCACGCAGGAGCCGGTTCCGCAGCGTTGCGACCCGGCCGGCGAGGAGCGGCTCGGGACGGCGCGGCTCGCCTACGCCGCTCGGGCGCGAGGCGCGGTCGCGGCGTATCGCCGCCCCGGCGGCCAACGTCTCCGCGTCTTCCATCAAGAGAATGCGAACGGGGTCCGCACGGTCTTCGGCGTCCTCGCCGTTCAGCGGGACCGCGACTGCCGCGTCGCCTGGTACCGCGTGCAGCTCCCGGTGCGCCCGAACGGGGCGACCGGCTACGTCCGCGCCGAGCGCGTCAGACTCATCCGGGTGCGGACGCGGATCGAGGTCGACCTCTCCGAGCGCCGGATCGACTTCTTCCGGAACGGACGGAGGATCCTCCGCACGCGGGTGGCGATCGGGAAGGCCGGGACGCCGACGCCGGTCGGCCGCTTCTACGTGAACCAGCGGCTGCTCTCCTCCGACCCGGCCGGGCCCTTCGGGCCCGGGGCGATCGGGGTCAGCGCGTTCTCCCCCGTCCTGACCGGGTGGACGCAGGGAGGCCCGATCGCCATCCACGGCACGAACGACCCCTCCTCGATCGGCAAGGCCGCCTCCTACGGGTGCCTGCGGATCGAGAACCGCCTTCTGACGCGGATGCTCTACGCGAATCCGGAAGGCACTCCGGTCATCATCCGGGAGTAGCGCCGAGAGCGTGGGAGGCCCTGCGGCGAGCTAAGTCCTCAGCTCGCCGCTTTCTTCACGAGCGCGCCGATCTTTGCCTCTTCGGTGGCGGTCAACTTCTTCAGCGCGAAGGAGGTCGCCCACATGGCGCCGTCGTCGAGGTTGGCCGTGTCGCCGAAGCCGAACGTCGCGTACCTCGCCTTGAACTTGTCCGCGGGCTGGAAGAAGCAGACGACCTTGCCGTCCTTGGCATAGGCGGGCATCCCGTACCAGGTCTTCGGCGAGAGGGCCGGCGCGTTGGCCTTGACGATCGCATGGAGCCGCTTGGCGATGGCGCGATCCGGTCCCGGCATCTCGGCGATCTTTGCGAGCAGGTCGCGTTCCCCCTCCGCCCTGGTCTTGCTCGCGCGCTCTTCCGCCTTCAGCTCTCGGGCGCGCTCTTTCATCGCGGCTCGTTCCTCGGCCGTGAACCCCTTGGACGTGCCGGTCGCGGTGGTGCTCTTCGCGGACTTCTGCGTGTCCTTCATTGCAGATTTCCCTCCTCTGCGAGTCTTGATGGGGAAGACCCTCATGCTAGGGAAGCCGCCGCGGCGGCGGTTCTTCGAAACTGCTACTCGCCCGCCCGCGCCGGCCGCAGGTCGAAGTCGCCGGCCAAGACCTGGTCGATGCGGCCGGTGCGCCAGCCGGACGCGTCCCTGACCAGCGGCGAGGGCTCGCGCCGGTAGCGCCGGACGACCGTCTGCGGCGCCGGGCTGCCGGAGAGCGCGCGGCCGGCCTCCTCCTCGAGCTCCTCGACGGTGCGCGAGGCGTCCGTCCTCGGTGCGACCGCGACGTGGACGTTGGCGCGGGCGAACCCCTGTCTCTCGCGGGGCAGCTCGAGGACGTGGAGCCCCGCTTCGGCCTTGAGGATCGTGTAGGCGCCGAACCCGGAGATCGCCAGGCAGCGTTCGTCGCGGTCCCTCGGCGGGATCGCCTGTGTTCGCATGCCGCGGCGCTTCGCCCAGCGCTCGTACATGACGGCGACCCGGCCCGCGAAGTCGCGGGCGTCGCCGGCTAGGTCGTGGACTCCGGGCGAGGGGCGGACGGAGAGGTAGGCGTCCGGCGGGTCGCCGCAGTCGAGCTCGTCGGCGACGCGGTCGAGGAGGTAGAGGCGCTCGGCGAGCACCAACACGACCTCGGCATTCGGCCGGCGCGCGCTCTCGCGCTCCTGGTGAAGGCGGGACAGGAGCCGCGCGGCCGTCCCCAGCGCGGCTTCGACTCGGTCGAGGTACTCGATGCGTGCGAGTGTCGGGGTCTGCCCGTCGCCGTCCCAGAAGTCGGGCTCGCGCGTGCGGGCGAGCGCGGTCGCCTTCTCCTCGCCCACGGGTGCGAGACGGCGCTCGACGCGCTCGAGCTCGTCGGCGAGGAACTGCACCTCGGTGCGGCTCCCCTCGGCGTTCAGCGCGAGGCTGCGGACGTCCAGCGTCCCGGGCGCCGCGGTTGCAGTGGAGGCGGGCTCGTCCTCCGCGGCGTCGGGATCGACGAACGTGACCGTGATCCGGCCGCCCCGGGCCGTGATGAACAGGAACTGCTCGCCCTCGGGGAACTGACGCCCGACGATCGTGGTCGCCAGCGGGGCGAGGAGCTGCTGCTCGACCGCGCGCTTCAGGGGTCGGGCTCCGAGGTCCGCGGTGAAGCCCTGCTCGAGGAGGAAGTCGATCGCCGACTCGTCCCACTCGACGGCCCAGGGATGCATGCGGAAGCCGCGCCGCTCGAGCACCGCGGCCAGCTCGTGCTCGACAAGCGTCCGCATGACCTCCCGCTCGAGCGGGCGGAAGACGACGACGCGGTCGAGCCGGTTCAGCAGCTCGGGGCGGAAGGCGCGGGCGACGGCGCGCTCGATCGACGTCGTGTCGAAGCTCTCCACCGTGGAGCCGAAGCCCAGGCCCGGTCGCGTCGGGATCGCCGAGCCGACGTTCGACGTGAGCACGATCACGCAGTGCCGGAAATCGACGACGCGGCCGCTGCGGTCGGTCAGACGCCCGTCGTCGAAGACCTGGAGGAAGACGTCCCAGATGTTCGCATGCGCTTTCTCGAACTCGTCCAGCAGTACAACCGAGAAGGGCTCCTTGCGGACCGAGGCGATGAGCGGCGAGGCCTGCGGCTCGAAGGAGCTGTCGGTCAGGAGGCGCTCGAGGCTCTCCGGCGTCTGGAACTCGCTCATGTCCAGCCGGACGAGGCGGTCGGCCGACCCGAACAGGAACTCGGCGAGCCGCTTGGCGATCTCGGTCTTGCCCGTGCCGGTGGGGCCGACGAAGAGGAAGACCCCGAGCGGCCTGGTCGGATCGGTCAAACCGGCCTTCACGAGCGCGATTCGCTCGACGAGCGTCTCCACGGCCGCCGGTTGGCCGAGGACGCGCTCGGCGAAGAAGCTCCGGACGGCTGCCAGGTCGAGCTGCGCGCGGGGATCGAGGACGTGCAGCGGCAGCCCGGTCGCCTCGGCCAGCGTCGCGATGATCGTCCGCGGCTCGACGGCCGCCTCGCCGGCGCGCTCCGCCCGCTCGGCCGCCAGCTCCAGGATGCGGATCAGGCTCCCGGGGGCGGCGAGCCCCGGCAGGTAGTGGGACGCGAGGTCGAGCGCCTCCCGGATCGTCTCGTCGGCGACCTCGATGCCGGCGGTATCGGTCCAGTCGCGCGCGACGGCCACGGCCTCGTCCTCGAGCATGGGGGCGAGGCGAACGACGCGGAAGACGCGGGACACCCGCGGCCGCAGCTGCGCGACGAGCTCGTACGCGACCGGGTCGATCTCGCCCACGACGACGATCTGCCCGGACTCGACGTGCGGAAGCAATGCGTCGAGGAGCCCATGTGGGCTCTGCTGGTGCTGCCCTGCCCAGAGGGCCTCCTCGAAGCCCGGCAGGAGCCAGATCACCTTCCGCCCCCGCATCCGCTGGACGATCTCCTGCACGCGGCCCTCGAGCATGCCGATGTACATCTGCCCGGCGAGGACGTCCGCGGCGGTCGCCTGGAACACGACCCACTCGTCCTTGCCGGCACGGCGGACTGCCTCGCCGACGAGGGCAGACTTGCCGACGCCCTGCTCGCCGACGAGGAGGAGGGAGCGGGGAGGGCTCGAGCCCAGCGCGGTCTGGACGGCGTCGAGCGCCGCAGCGCGCCCGCCTACGAGCTTCGGCCTCGCCAGCTCGTCCGGCTCGACGATACGGCCGACGGTCTGGAGAAACTCCGTGTCCACGAGGCTCCCCCTCCACTCGCGGATGACCGCAAGCAGGGGCGCGCAGGCAACCGGGTCGCCCGCTTCCGACAGCGCGACCACGACCGGCTCCTGCGCCTCGGTGATCCTCTTCTCCAGCTGGGCCGGCGTGACGCGGTCGCCGGCCCGGAGCCGGCTCTCGACGAACTCCACGGCCGCCGAGCGAACGGGCTCGACGAGCCAGGAGCCCTCTGCCCGTGCGAGCGTCGCGAGCAGGACTGGACGGCTCGCCTGGGCGGCCAAGAGGCGTAGGAGGGCGTTCGCTTCGCCCGGAGACGCGTTCCCCAGGCGGCGGCCGACGAGCCTCTCCCAGTTCTTGGGGGCGTCTGGGCGATCGGCGACGACGAAGAGCACCACGCAGGCGACGAACGGATGCTCGTCCTGCGCGAGCTCCGTGAGCCTGTCGGCGGGAACCTGCGTCGCCAACTCGACCGCCCGGTCGAAGTCGGCGTCCTGCACCAGCGCGTCGATCTTGACGTCGCCGTAGCGCTCGGCGAGAACGAGTGCGATCTCGCGGAGCTGCGCGATGACCGGGTCGGCGTCCGCCACTGGCTCGCAGATCGGCATGGGCTCGCCACGCCTTTAGGCAGCGGCAGACTACCTGTGGCTGGGCGCGCTAGCGGAGCACGAACCGAAGCCGCGAGCGGTTGTTCGCGGGATTCGGGTCCGGCGTCGGCGCAGCAGCCGGGGCGCTCCCGAGCTCACCGGGCCGAGCGGCCACCTTGTCGGCGGCGGCAAGTCCAGGATTCCCCGTCTAGCCCGACCGCTCCGCGCGCCAGCCCGCGCGGCGGTGGAAGCGCTCGACCTCGAAGAGGACGACGACTCCCGCGACCGCGCCGAGCGCCGCCCCGGCGGCCTGCGCCTCGGGCGCGTCCACCGCCGCGAGCGCTCCCCAGGCCACCAGGTAGCTCCAGCCGGCGATGGCGGCCGAGTAGACGAGGCCGAGGCCGAGGCCGTGGGAGACCGGGAGAAAGCCGAGCAGCTGCAGGTTGACGCCGGGTCGCTCCGTGTAGAGGCCGCCGAAGTGGTGCGTGCCGAGCGACGAGGGGAGCTGGAGCTGGCGCTCGAGCTCGGCCGCGCGCCGGATGAGCGTTCCCGAGATCTGCGTGTTGCGGAGCTCGTAGACGAAGATGCCGAGCGTCGCCAGCAGCCCGATCACGCCCACGCCGAGGAGCTCGGACGCCGGCCGCGGCCGGCCGATCACCGCCACGGCGACGCCGGTGACCGTCGGAACGAAGGCCAGAAGCCGGAAACGGACATCGATCAGCGTCCGCAGGTACTGGGTCGTCTGCTCGTAGTCGAGCACGAGACGGTCGTCGACGTCGAGCGCCATGCGCGCGAGTATGCCCGTCCGGGCGGATCGGCCGCCCTCCGGAGCTTCCGCCGCATGTCGTCCACTTCTCCTTACCTCTGTTGTAAGGTGCTCCTTACGTTCGCGGAGAAAGGGAGAACGAGTGACCAACCGAACTCCGATCGCGTCGCTTGCTGCAGCGGCGCTTGCGGTCGTCGCCCTGACGGCCTGTGGGGGAGACGACGAGCCTGCCGCCCAAGCGACCGCCGCCGCCGGGCCCGCCACGGAGACCCAGGCGGCGCCCGCAGCGGACCTCAGCGGGGTCAAGGAGTACCTGCAGGAGCACACCGAGCTCCTCACCGGTTTCACCGCGGAGTTCGCGGCCGACGCGCAGGCCTACCACGACCTGGCTGAGGAGGCCGGCTTCGACTACGAGGCCTTGTGGAACGAGCGCGCCGACGAGCTCGTCCCGCTCCTCGAGGGCATGAAGTCGGCCTGGATCGAGGGCAATCCCTACTACGAGCGGATGGAGGGCGTCGTCGCCGGCACGCCGTCGCTCGCCGAGTACGACGTCATCCTCGACGCCGGCTCGAGCGCGGCCGAAGATCCGGAGAGCGCGGTGCCATTCGACCTCGAGCTCTCCGACGGCACGACGCTGGCCCAACCCGGGAATCTCTTCAACGTGACCGAGGGCGCGCTCTGGGGCACGCTGCCCGCCGAGCTGCCGCAGAGCACGCCGGCCGACCTCGACGGGAACGGCACCGAGGACTTCGGCGAGGTGCTGCCCGACGCGCGGCTGCTGCTCGCGTCCGCCGAGGCATTCGACCAGTACGCCGGCGAGCTGGCCGCCTCGGGCGCGGCCTGGGAGCCGAGCGAGTCCGACGCCTTCACGGCGCTGGTCGTGATGGTGCCGACGATGAGCGAGTACTTCGGCCAGTGGAAGGAGTCGCGCTTCGTCCTCGGCTCGAGCTCCGAGTCCGAGTCCTTCAACGTCGTCTCGCGGCTCTCGGACATCAACGACATCCTCACCGGCCTCGAGGTCATCTTCGCCGGGGTCGAGGAGCGGCTCGCCGACGTCGATCCGGCTCAGGCCGAGCAGACCGGCAGGGAGCTCGCCGACCTCAGGGCCTTCGTCGAGGACCTGTACTCGCAGGAGTCCTCGGGCGAGCGGTTCGCGCCGGAGCAGGCCGAGGTGCTCGGCACCGAGGCGCAGGAGCGCGCGACGGCGATCGCCGGCCAGGTATCGCAGGCGGCCGCCGAGCTCGGGGTGACGATCGAGCAGTAGCGGTGGCGCGACTGCTCATCACGGCGGCGGCGTCCGCCGCCTTCCTGGTTCTCGCCGGGCCCGCCTCGACGGCCCCGCCGGAGCCGTGGAAGGCGGCGGCCGACGTCCGCACCACGCTCGCCGAGGCGCAGCGCGCGCTCGTCCTCGGCGAGCCGGCGAAGGCCCGGAAGCTCGTCGCCGAGGCGACCGCGCTCCAGCTCGGGGCGCTCCGGCCTGCCGCGCAGCCGGGTCTCGCCGCGGCCGGGGAGGCGGCGGAGGCCGAGGACCCGGTCGCGCTCGAGGTCGCCCGCGCGGCCACCTGGACTGCCGTGCTCGCCGAGGCGGTCGAGCGCGCGACAGCGGCCGCGGCCGCGGGAGACGTCGACCAGGCGCGCGCGTGGCTTCTCGTCCGCGAGTTCCGCAAGCCGACCCGCTTCACCCGGCCCGGCGCCGACGCAACGCTCGCCCTGCAGGGGCTTGCGGAGGGCCGGCTCGCCGCAGGCGCCGCCGCGGCGGCGGTCCGCGCCGACCTCCTCGACACGTACCAGGCCCGGCTGCGCGCCTCGCTCGAGGCGCTCACCGCCGCCGCCGAGCAGGGCTTCGACGTCAGCCGCGCGGGCGCCGCTGCGCTCGCCCGCGGCTACTTCGCCACACTCGCGGCTGCCTACGCGGAGCAGCGGTCCGCGGCCGACGCCAGCGCGACCGCCGCCGCCTTCGAGGAGCTCGTGGCCGCGGCGCAGGCGAGGAACGACGCCGGCGTCGAAGCGGCTCAGGCCGAGATCGACGCCGCACTCGAGGGCTTCCGCGCCGCGCCGCTCTCCGAGGAGGAGGAGCTGCGGCGCGCCGGGCAGCTCCTGCGCTTCCTCGCCCTCGTCCCGATCGAGTACGGGCGCGGCGTGAAGAACGGCGAGGTCACGCTCGACTTCGAGATCCAGGAGGCGGTCACGTTCCGCGACGGCGCCGCCCAGGCCTTCGGTGACCTCGAGCACCTGCTCGCGCTCGAGAACGAGGAGGACACGCGCCGGCTCGGCGACCTGCTCGACGGGCTGGCGACTGACCTCGGCGCTGCGGCCCGGGGCGACGAGGTCGCCGACCCCGGCGCGGTCCAGGGCGCTGCCGACGAGGCGCTCGGCCTTGTCGACTCGCTCTACCCGGAGGAGTGGAAGGACGCAGGGGCGACTGCGGACTTCGACGTCATCTCGGCCACGCTGGACCGGCTCGAGGGCGCGATGGCGGCCGGCCAGTTCTCGCAGGCGGAGCAGGCGCGGCTCGAGGCCTACGCCTTCTTCGAGTTCGGGCCGGAGCAGCGGTTGCGCGGTCTCGCCAGCGACCTCTTCGTGGAGGTCGAGGGCCTCTTCTGGTACGGCGCGGACGGCTTGCCCGGCCTCGCGCAGCTCGTGAAGCGCAAGGCCGAGCCGACCGAGGTGGCCGAAACCCGCGAGGCGCTCGACGCCGCCCTTGCCGACGCGGAGCAGGCGGTCGGCGCCGGGCCGACCTCGACCTTCGCTGTCGTCTCCAACACAGCGGTCATCGTCTTCCGCGAGGGTCTCGAGGCCGTCCTCATCCTCGCGGCGCTGATGGCCGGGATGACGGGCGGGCAGGCCGTCCTTCGCAAGCCGCTTCTCGCCGGCGCCGCGGCCGCGTTCCTGGCCAGCATCGTCACCTGGGGGATCGCCCAGACCGTGCTCGGGAGCCTCAGCCGCTACGGGGAGAAGCTCGAGGCGCTGGTCTCGCTCGTGGCCATCGGCGTGCTCCTCCTCATCCTCAACTGGTTCTACCACCGCGTGTACTGGAACGAGCACCTGGCCGAGCTGCACGGGAGGAAGAAGAAGATCCTGGGGGTCGGCGTCGGCGTCGCCGCAGCGCAGCTGATCGGGCTCGCCATGCTCGGGTTCTCGAGCGTCTACCGCGAAGGGTTCGAGACCGTGCTCTTCCTGCAGGCGATCGTGCTCGAGGCCGGCGCGGGCTCGGTGCTCGTCGGCGTCGCCATCGGCCTGGCGGCGACGCTCGCGGTCGGGCTCCTGACGATCCGGCTCCAGCGCAAGCTCCCGCACAAGAAGATGCTGATCGCGACGGGGCTCCTGATCCTCTGGGTGCTGGTCGTCATGGTCGGGACGACCGCGCAGACGCTGCAGGTCGTCGGCTGGGTGCCCGTGACGCCGGTCGAGGGGCTGCGGCTTCCGTACTGGGCCGGGCTCTGGCTGGGGATCTTCCCGACCTGGGAGGGGCTTCTTGCCCAGGGGGCGGCGATCGCCTTCGTGCTCGGCAGCTATGTCCTCGCCGAGACGCTGCGCAAGCGCAAGCGCCGCGCGATCCTCGAGAAGCCGGCGCCGGTCACACCCTCGTAGGAAGCGTCACAATCCCCTCGTGAGGACGGGGCGTGACGGAATCGGCGGGCTGCGGCGTATGAAGACCGTGAACGCGCTCGCACCGCCGCTGCCGAGGCGGGCCCCGCTCAAGCGGAGCTTCGCCGTGGTCGCGGAGGAGCATCTCGACGACGTGCACCGCTACCTCCTCATGCTCACCGCCGACCACGCCCTCGCCGAAGACCTGACCGCAGAGACCTTCGAGAAGGCGCTGCGCTCGTGGCGCCGCTACGACCCGCGCCGGAGCTCGGAGCGCACCTGGCTCTGCCGGATCGGCAGGAACCTCGCGCTCGACCACTTCCGGAGCGAATCGCGCCGCCGCCGCCGCGAGGACCGCTACGCGGCCGAGGAGCGGCGCGAGGACGCCGCGCCCGAGCTCGGCTTCTCGCCGGAGCTCGATGCGGCGCTGGCCGCCCTCAGCGCCGGTGAGCGGGAGGTGCTGGCGCTGCGGATCGTGCTCGACCTGGACGCCGAGGCCGCTTCCGCCGTGCTCGGCATCGGCCGCTCGGCCTGCTCCATGCGGCTCGCGCGGGCGCTCGCAAAGCTCGAAGAGAGGATGGCCGCCGATGCCCTCGCCTGACCTGATCGCTCCGGAACGGCTCGAGGAGCTGCTGGGCGGCGCGCTCCCAGACGCGGAGAGGGAGGCGCGCCTCCAGGGGCTCGTGCGGGAGCTGCGCGCCGGCGCGCCTGCGGCCCCTGCCCCGCTGCGCGCGCGCGTGCGCGCGCTCGAGGAGCAGCCCGCGCGGCGCCGGTGGGCGCTGCCCCGGCGGCGCACGGCGCTCGCGCTCGCGTTCGTCCTCGTGGCGATCGCGGCGGTGGGCGCCGGGCTGGCGCTCCGCGACGAGCGGCGGCCGAGCCGCACCGCGGCGCCGGTGCCGCCAGGGATCTGCCGGGCCGATGTTCGACGGTGCCCGAAGCAGCGGCGCCGATCCGCGGAGTTGGGCGGCGTCGGGCGACCGATCGACGGGGTGCGGGCGCAAGCCGAGAAGGACGAGGCCGGGGCGCTGCTGCAGGGGCGCTTCTCCGACGTCGGCGAATCGACAACCGGCCGTGCCACCGACCTGAGCCTGAGATGGAGGTTCGCCTCTCCGGCGCCGACGAGCTCTCCGCGGCCGCGGGTGAAGCGATGGCGATCACCCGCGAGCTGGGCGGCTGGGTGGCCGCCTCCGACATCGACACGAAGGGGAACGAAGGCACCGCCGAGCTGGCGCTGCGCGTCCCCGTCGGTCGGGTCGAGGACGCCGTCGTCCGCCTGGGCGAGCTCGGTACCGTCACCGGCCAGCGGGTCGCCACCGTCGACCTCCAGGCGGGGATCGACCGCCGCGACAACCGCATCGAGCGGATCAACCGTGCGATCAGGGTCGCAGGAGCTGCGCCTCGAGAGCGGGACGCTGACGCCGGCGCAGGAGCTGGAGACGCGCCTCCGGATCGAGCGCCTCCGCAACCAGAGCGCCGACCTCCGTCGCGCGAACCTCGCCGACCGCCGCGAGGCGGCCACGTCGGAGCTGGCACTGACCCTGCACACGCGCGCCGCCGCGGCCGCGCAGGAGGAGGACGAGAGCGGCGCCGCCGGGGCGGCGGGCGACGCGCTCCGCTTCCTCGAGGCAGCCGGTGTCGTCGCGCTCTTCCTCGCGATCGTGCTCAGCCCGATCGTGCTCCTGGTGGTGCTCCTCTGGCTGGCGCTGCGCACCCGCTCGCGCCGCGTCGAGGCGCGCCTCCTCGACGCGCCGGGGCCTGCCGCGCCCCCGCCCGCCTGACCGCGGCATCAGCAACAATCCGCGGATGGCCGTCGAGCCGGACATCCGCCGCTGGGACACGCTCTTCGCGGAGCGGACGCGGGCCGGAGCGGGAGAGGGGCTCCTCGAGATCCTCGCCCTCGCCGGGGCGACGGACGTGATCTCGTTCGCGGGCGGCTTCCCGGACCCGGCCACGTTCCCCGGGGCGATCGTCGCGGAGATCCTGCGCGAGCTGGCCGAGAGCGGTGACCCTTCGCCGTTCCAGTATGCGCCCACCAACGGCCTGCCCGGGCCGCGCGACTACGTCGCCGACCGGCTGGAGGCCGACGGCCGTCGCCCCGGCGAGGGCGAGCTCATGCTGACGAGCGGCTCCATCGAGGCGCTCGAGCTGCTCGGGAAGGCGCTGGTGGACACGGGTGACCGCGTCATCGTCGAGGCGCCGACGTACCTCGGGTCGATCATGTCCTTCCAGAGCTTCGAGGCCGAGATCGTGGCGGTGCCCATGGACGCCGACGGCCTCGAGGTCGACGAGCTCGAGCACGTGCTCGCGACCGGCCCCGCGCCGAAGTTCCTCTACACGATCCCCGACTTCCAGAACCCCGGGGGCGTGACGCTCTCGACCGAGCGGCGCGAGGCGCTCGTCGAGCTCGCCCGCCGCCGCGGTCTCCTCGTGATCGAGGACGTCGCCTACCGCCAGCTCCACTACGCCGACGAGCAACCGGCGTCGCTCTACTCGCTCGCCCCCGACGTCGTCCTCCAGATCGGCACCTTCTCGAAGACCTTCTTCCCGGGCGTGAGGCTCGGTTGGGCCGCCGGCCCCGCCGACCTCGTCGCCAAGCTCGTCTGGGGGAAGCAGATGACCGACCAGTGCGCCGGCGCGCTCGGCCAGCGGCTCCTGGAGGAGTACGGCCGCCGCGGCCACCTCGACCGGCAGCTCGTTGCCTCGCGCGGGATCTACCGCCGGCGCCGGGACGAGGCCCTGGCTGCGCTCGAGGCCCACCTGGGCGGCCGGGCCACCTGGACGGTGCCCGAGGGCGGCTTCTTCACCTGGATCGAGCTCGCCGAGGGCGATTGCCGGACGGTCGCCGCCAGCGCGCTCGAAGCGGGTGTCGCGGTCGTCCCCGGCGTCCCGTTCTTCCTCGGCGACGGCGGCGAGCGGAGCCTTCGCATGTCGTACAGCCAGCTCGCGTTCGAGAACATCGAGCCGGGCATTGCCCGCCTCGGCCAGGCTCTCCCGTAGCGAGCCGCTAGGGCAGGACGCGCGCGAGGATCACCGCCCGGTCGGTCCAGGACTCGAGGGCGAGCTCCCGCAGCGGGACGAAGCCCATCGCCCGGTAGAAGGCCCGCGTGTCGGCGTAGTTGTCCGCCTCGCGCTCCTCCGGCTCGGACTCGGCGAGCGTGAGGACGCAGAGCAGCCGCGCGCCGTCCCGCGTGAGCTCGTCCACGGCACGCTCGATCAGCTCGCGGCCGAGGCCGCGCCTTCGCCGGTCAGCTCGAACGGCCATCCAGGTGATCTCGGCGCTTGCCGCGTCGTGGCGCCGCAGCGTGAGGAAGCCGACGACCTCGCCGTCCTCGACGGTCACGAGGCCCGCCTGAGTCCTCACCGCCTGGGCGCACTCGGCCCGCCCGCCCTCGTTTCCGAAGTGGTACGGGAGTGTGAGGACGATGGCGTCGCACGCCGGGGCATCATCGGGTTCGAGCGGCCTGATCACAGATCCTCGACCAGCTGGATCTCGTCGGCGCAGTCCGTGTCGGGCTGCTCGCGGCAGGGTCCGGCGCGCGCCTCCTCCCAGACGGCGGCGAACGCCCTGTAGCCTTCGCGGCCCAGCTCGACCAGGATCCCATCGCGACGCGGCTCGCGCGAGACGGTCTCCCAGCCGGCCGCGCGGGCTGCCTCCTCGAGTGCATCGGCGCGCTCGTCCTCCGAGCCGTCGGCGACGAAGAAGACGCGCGCGCACGAGGGGTTGCCGGCGAGCTGCGGGCAGGCGCCCTCCCTCGTCTCGACGATCTCGGCGCCCGCGGGGACGAGCTCTTCCCCGAGGCTGCCGAGGAGCTCCTCCTCGGGAGTGTCGGACACCGAGCAGCCTGCGGCGAGCGCAGCCGTGACGAGGACGGAGAGGAGGAAGCGCCACACGGCGCTCGCAATCGTGCCTTACCGCGCGCCGACGGGCCGGCGGTCCCGCCTGGCGAAGCTGCCGCGGGTCGCGCCGCTCGCGCGGGCGAAGCTCCAGCTGGCGCGCTCGTCGACGGCGAGGACGACGGGCCCGTGCACGATCAGCGACTCGCCCGCCTGCTCCTTGAGCAGGTCGGAGAAGAAGCCCTCCACGAGCCACTCGCGGCCCGGGGCGACCGTGGTGCGGATCCGGATGCGTGTCAGGCTGACGGACAGCTCGTCCACGTGCTCGACCCATGGCCGCCGCACGAACGTCGTCGGGTCGACGGGCAGGATCGAGGCGACCTCGCGGACCAGCTCCTCGCCCTCCTCGCGCTTGCTCACGAAGAGCTCGATCGCCAGCTCCTTGACGCCGCGCGGCAGGACGCGCACCGCCTGGATCTGCGAGTTGTGGATGTGCATGACCTCGCCGGTCACCGAGCGGAGGACCGTCTGCCGCAGCGACACGTCCTCGACGACCCCCTGGAGCTCGAGGCCCGCCTGCACGACGACGGTGTCGCCGACCGAGAACCAGCGCTCGACGAACATCGTCAGCCCGGCGAGGATGTCGACGAGGATCCGCTGGGCGGCGAAGGCGGCGACGATGATGAGGAATGACGCCCCGGCGATCGCCGTCAGGCGGTCGACCCCGCCGATCAGCTGGCCGATCGAGAGGATGATCGCCGTTGCGAAGGCGGCGTAGATGATCCCCGCGCGGATGATCGAGACGAGCGTCTCGCGGCGCTTCAGGTTGACGATCTTGCCCGTCGCCTCGAGGTCGCTGGAGCTGTGGCGCCGATCGTGCCAGCCGAGTACGCGCATGGCCACCCAGCCGCTCGAGCGCGCGACGAGCCAGGCCAGCCCGAAGAGGCCGACGATGACGAGGATGCTCCCGAACGGCGGGTAGACGGGAGTCCTCGAGTTGAGGAGATCGATGAGAGGATCGAGCACGTGCGCCTTCCGGAGATGCCTGCGCTCTCACCGTACCGACGCGCGCGCGAGGCGCAGAGCGCGCCGGAGCCGCTCTAACACGACCTTAATCTCAGCCGCGCCGGCACGTGTCGGCGTCCGGGCAGCGCGCAAGGACGCGGACCGTGGGGATCGCCCCGGATCGGCGCAGCTGGATGAGCACGGAGGCTGCGTTGTTCTCGTAGCTCGCCTCCTCGATCGATTGCTCCGGGTTCGTCCGGTGCACGAGCAGGTAGCGGCCGGGCGGGACGTTCGTCACGTCGACGAACTGGTCTTCGAGCCCCGGGTCGTAGTCGTCCCCGAACCCGGGTGAAATCCCCTGCCGCAGCGTGAGGAGGCCGGGGTGGTCGCGCCCGCACTCGTCGGTCCAGATCGCCCGCTCGGGCTTGCCCTCGACACGCACGCCTTTCTCCGTCTCGTAGCGGTCGCCGAGGCAGAAACCGGTCTTCTCGCTCGGCCGTACCAGCGTCCCCTCGCCGGCGGCCCGAAGCTCGTAGACCTCGAAGCCGAGCAGGTGCCAGTGCTCGTGGGTCTCCGTCCTCGCGTACCGGATCTCGCCGGGAAGCTCGCGCACGCGGGCGCCGCCGTCCGTGCGCCGGACGAGCTGCCTGACCCTCATTGCGGGCGTCTCGAGACCGGGCCGCTCGCCATCGATCAGGAGCGGGCCGCGGCCGACGTTGTCCACAGCCGACGCGAAGACCAACCGGTACGAGTCTCCCTCCTCCACGATCTCCAGCTCGGCCGGCACGGCCTGATCGAGGTCCGGGAGCAGCTCCTCCGGCCCGTCGTCCCGGAGCAGGAAGACGCCGGCCGCGGCCAGGGCGACGCCGGTGGCGGAGACGACGAGGACGGCAGGCCAGCGCATGCTCTCACCGGTTGTCTACACGACCGGAGTCGAGGGCGGCGGGGAGTGCCGAGCGGAGCCCCTAGCCGCGCGTGCCGCCGCCGGGCAGCGCGGGCTGCTCGGGATTCGAGCCGCCCGGGAGCGTCGGGCCGGGAGCGCGGTCCGTCGGGGGCGTCGGAGGCACGGGGTAGGTCGGCACGGGCGCGGACCTGGTCGGGCTGGGCTCGGGAGGCGGGGCGGGCGCCGGAGCGGTCGGAGGCGCCGAGGGCCGGACGACCGGGCCGCCGCTGGACCGGTTCGAGGGCCCCGGCTCGGCCGGCGCGGGGTTGGAGACGAGCGTGCCACCGTCGCCGGCGCCGATCGCCGTGGTCGGCGGCGACGTCGCGGGCTGGCGGACGGCGCTCTCGGGCTGCGGCCGGGCCTCGGGGGCGGGCGACAGGTCAATTGCGGCGGCGACCGTCGACCGGGCGAATGCGTCCGAGGCGTTCGGGGCCGGGAACGAGATCGGCCCTACGTCGGCGCCGAACACGCGCAGCCAGAGATAGATGGTGGCGGCCGTTGCGGCTGCCAGGAGAGTGAGGTTCGCCCCCGCCCAGAACTGCGGCCGCACGCTCTCGGCTCGCAGCATCCCGGCGGGCATTCCCGCCAGCGCCGGGACCGCGGCGAGCGGCGTGGGCAGCGCCCGTATCACGGCAGGTGCAGGTGCCGGCTCAGCGCTCCTCGGCGGCGGTACGCCGAGCGCGTGCGCCTCGAGCGCACAGTCCACCCGGTCGAAGCCGTACGGGAGCCCGGGCACCATGACTTGGAAGCCCTGCGGGTCGAACTGTCGGCCGCATACCCGGCAGTCCATCCGCTTTCTTATATCAGGAAGAGACTGGTTTTTCTGGACCGCATCTCAGGCGGACGCAACCCGGTTTTTCCCGGCGGCCTTGGCTCGGTAGAGGGCGCCGTCGGCCGCGGAGAGGAGCTCCTCGGCGCTCCGGGCGGCCGGGAAGGAGGCGACACCGAAGCTCGCCGTCACGGGCGGCTTGTCGCTGCCGGTCTCGGGCAGGCGGAGGTGGAGGAGCGCGGACTGCAGCCGCCGTGCGAGCTGCTCGGCTCCGTCCAGGCCGGTCTCCGGTAGGAGCACCGCGAACTCCTCGCCGCCGTAGCGGACAGGGAGGTCGAAGTCGCGCACGTTCTCGCGCAGGACGTCGGAGAAGCGGCGCAGCACCTCGTCCCCGGTCTGGTGGCCGTAGCGGTCGTTGATCTGCTTGAAGTCGTCGAGGTCGGCGAGCACGAGCGCCAAGCGGGTCGCTGAAGCGCTCGGCGCGGCGCACCTCGACGGCGAGCGTCTCGGTGAAGCGTCGCCGGTTGGCGAGCTGTGTCAGCTCGTCCGTGATCGCCTGGCGCTTGACCGTCCGGTGCAGGCGCTCGTTCTCGATCGCGATCGAGGCCTGGGCGGCGAGCCAGTGCGCGAGCTGCTCCGACTCCTCGTCGAAGGAGCCGTCCTTCGGCGGGTAGAGCAGGAGGCGGCCGATCCCGTCCTCGTCCGTTCCCAGCCGCAGGGACAGCGGCCCGCCGCCCTCCTCCGGCCGGCCGGCGCGGACGACCTCGGTGCCGCCGCTGACCAGCCGAGCCCCGGCGGCGCCCGTCGCCTCGATCGCGCTCTGGAGGATGACGGGCAGGAGCGCTTCCGGATCGTGCGTGGCCGCGAGCGCCTCGCCGACGAGCGCCACGGCTTCCCGGACGCGCTGCTCGTCGCCGCTGCGGCGGACGTCGCGCGACCGTCGGCGCTTGTCGGCCTCCTCCTGCGCGGCCTGCGCCTCGGCCGCCCGGTGCCGCTGGACCAAGGCGACCGTCCCGACGAGGAGGAGCGCCAGGCCCACCGTGGCCAGCGCTGCGTAGAAGGCGCGCCGCTGCGTGTCGTCGACGGCGGCGGCGACAGGCTCTTCCGAGGAGAGTGCCGCGAGGCTGACGTCGGTGCCTTCGAGCAGCGGCGTCGAGACGAAGCGGTAGCTCTCGCCGTCTTGCTCCGTCGTCCCCTGCTCGTCGGCCGGCAGCGTGGCGCCAGGCGGGAGCGCTCCCGAGGCGGCCAGGGTCTCGCCGGCGTCCGCGATCGCGAGGACGTCCATCTCGAGCAGCCCGGCGGCCTGGGCGAGGCGGTCGGCCAGCTCCTCGTCGAGCGGGACGCCGGCGACCACGCTGCCGACGGTTTCCCCCTCGTCGTCGACCACGTCGACGGTGCGACTTGCGGCCCACGAGTCCTCGCCCGCGAGGAGCTGCCCGTCGGCGAGGAGGCCGATGTCTCCCTCGGTCGCGGCGATCTGGGCAGCCGCCTCGGCGTCCCCGTCGGCGAGCGCGCGCTGCACCTCGTTCGACGCGGCGATCCGCTCGGCCTTCGTCTCCGCGTCCGCGAGCGCGTCGGCGAACTCCTCGCGCCCGACGCGGAGGTAGGCGGCCAGGCGGGTGTCGAGCGTGTCGCGCTCCTGGCTCTCGGCGATCTGGCCCGCGACCCAGGTCGAGACGATGACCACGACCGCGCCGAGCAGCAGCGCCCAAAGCGCCAGAGCGAGCCGACCGCGGGCCGCTCGCGGTGCAATTCTCGCCAGCGTTGCCGTCGCTTCTCCTTCCCCTGAGAGTTTAGAAGGTTGCATCGCGGACATTTGCCGCGATCAGCAACAGGATGACCGCCGAGAGCGCGAGGCGGTAGATCACGAAGATCGTGTAGTTGTGGTTCCGCACGTAGCCGAGCAGCGCCCAGATGGCGAAGAGGCCGCTGGCTGCGGAGGCGATCATGCCGACGACGAAGGGCCCGGCCGAGCCCGGTGGCAGGTCGCCCAGGAGCACGTTGTTGATCCCCTCCCAGAGCGAGGCCCCGAACACGATCGGGATGAGGAGGAAGAACGAGAAGCGCGCGGCCGAGTCGCGGTCGAGCCCGAGGAAGCGCGCCGCCGTGATCGTGATCCCCGAGCGCGAGACGCCGGGCATGAGCGCGAGGCTCTGCGCCACGCCGACAGCGACCGCCGTGCCGAGCCCGAGGTCGCTCATGCTTCGGCGGGCCGGCGTGCGGTCGGCGAACCAGAGCAGCACGCCGAACACGGCGAGGAAGATCGCGATCTGCCAGGGCTCGCCGAAGTGCTCGGCGATGAAGCTCTCGCCGAGGGCTCCGATCACCGCCGCGGGAATGGTCGCGACGGCCACGAACCAGGCGATCCGCTCGTCGGGCGTCTCGATCCGCCGCCGCCGGACGCTGCCGATCCAGGCGGCGACCAGGCGCTTCACATCGGTCCAGAAGTAGACGACGACCGCGACGAGCGTGCCGACGTGCAGTGCCACGTCGAAGGTCTGGTTGAACTCGTCGTTCTGCTCGAGGAACTCCCAGCCGCCGAGCCAGGGCACGAGGATCAGGTGGCCGGAGGAGGAGATCGGCAGGAGCTCGGTTGCGCCCTGCGTGATCCCGAGGATGAGGGCCTGCCAGTCGGGGAGAGCGCCTGGCTCCTCGCCGACCTGGCCGAGCGTGAGGCCGACGGCGACCAGCAGGGCCCCGCCGGCGACGACAAGGATGCCGGCGCGACTCATGGACGGGTTATCGTAGGCGCCGGTGAGCCGCAACGACGTCATCCTCGGGGTCGCAGCAGCCGTCCTCGTCGTCTTCAGCCTCGTCGTCTCGATCGTGATCCCGCGGCGCGACCCTGGCTTCCCGGGCAAGAACATCGGCATCTTCACCGCGGTCGCGATCACGCTCGTCGTGATCGTCCTCGCCACCGTGGAGATCGTGGGCGAGGGCGCACGAGGCCGAGGGATCCGAGGGCGGCGGCGAGAGCGTCCCCGCCGAGACGGACGGCGGCGAGAGTGTGCCCGCCGAGACGGACGGCGGCGAAGGCGGAAGCGGGGAAGGCGACGCGGCGGCCGGCGAGGCGGTCTTCACGGCGAATTGCGGGTCGTGCCACACGCTCGAGGAGGCCGGAACGACGGGCACGGTCGGCCCGAACCTCGACGAATCGACGCTCGACGTCGACGCGGTCGTCACCCAGGTCGAGAACGGCGGCGGCGGCATGCCCCCGTTCGGCGGCCAGCTCTCCGAGGAGGAGATCGCCAACGTGGCCGCGTTCGTCGTCGCCTCGCAGGGCTAGGACGGCGCGCGTCGAGTCCTAGTGGCAGAGGGGGCACGTAACCGTGCCCCCTCTGATCGCAAACCGGTGTGAGCCGCTAGTGCCGTTCGCTATTCCGGCGGAGCACAGGTGCCGAAGTCGAAGTCCTTGACGACGATGTTGTTCGGTTGCGCGGTGACGTGGAACGTCAGGTTGACGCTATCGACGGTGCCTCCGCCCTTGCTCACGATCTGGAACTTCTCCGTGTCGGTGAACTGCTCGCCCCCGGTGTTGGCGTTGATGGTCCCGCCGAACCAGATGGCGCCCGCGATCGAGTACTCGTTGCCCGCCTCGTCAACCGCCTTCACCTTGCGCGGCGTGATCGTGACGGTGAAGTTCTGGTTGCCGGACGCGCTTGCCCCCTCGTGAACGACGATGCTGATGGTCCCCGAGGTGACGGTGTACACAGCCGTGTCGCACTGGAACACGTCGCCGGTGACGTCCTCGGTGGAGTGCGTGGCCGGGCCGGCCAGCGCGGATCCCGTCAGCGCTAGCAGGAGACCCACGCTCGATAACAACAGAACGATTCGCCGCAAGACAAACTCCCTTCTTTCCCCCTGGATGACTTGGTGTCGAGTGTATTCGGATGCTTACGCGGGGACAAGGCACGCATTCGGCGGCGTTCGCAGCGCCGGCAGATGAGTACAGACGGGCGGCGAGGGTCGCCCCTCGCCGCTGCTCGTGCTGGAGACTCCGAGCCTTAGGTCAGCTGGTCCCTACACAGGACCATTGCACGACGAAGAACCCGAGGCGTCCATCCAACACAAAGGGCCTCCCGAACGCCTGGGCGCCGCCGAATCCCGCCGCCTTGCAGAGGCTGTCGGCCGCGGTGAGCTGGGTGCTCCCGAGCCCCGACGTCATCATGTCGTTCCAGACGATCAGCTCGACGCCATTGCACGTCGGTTGCGGGAACGTCGGGAACCCGCTCGGATGCCAGGTGCCTCCCTGGGTGACGCAGAGCTGCTCGGCACCGGTTAGCGGCCCGGCCGAAGCGGCATTCGCCGTCACGGCCGAAAACCCGAGCAGCAAGGCGACCACGGCGAGAAGCCGAACCGACTTCATGCGCAGTCCCTTCCTCATCGGAAAGCCTCCCTCTCCCCCGCACGTTTGCTAACGGGCCGCCCTCGTCGGGCGGTACCGTCCACCATGCTCGACCATCCTCCCACCGCAGAAACGGGTGTCGAGCGTGGGGGCCGCGCTCGGCGATCCGGACGCCCCATCACCTTGGTTAGGATGTGTGCCGGAGCGCCGGGAAGTCTGGTCGGCATTGGTTGTCCTGCCACAGACTGGAGGCGCTGCTTGTTCTCGAAGGTGGAGCTTGATCGCGCCGCGCTCCTTGGCTCCGCGCTTCGCCTCTCGTTCGCCACGGTCGCGTGGAATGGCGTCGTTGGAAGCACGGCGCTCGTCCTCTCGTTCCTCGACGAGAGCCAGGCCTTGGCGGCGTTCGCGCTGAACGCACTCCTCGACACGTCAGCGTCGGTGGTGCTGATCTGGCGTTTTCGGAGGGAGCAGCGGGATCCAGTCGCTGCAGAACACCTTGAGCGGCGGGCACAGACCTGGATCATCGTGGCGATGGTGATGGTCGCCCTCTACATTGGCGTGCAGGCCGTCCGCGCCCTCGTCGAAGGATCGCACCCGGAGGCGTCGGCCTTCGGTCTGATCCTTGCTGTCCTCTCCCTCATCGTGCTGCCCTGGCTGGGGAGGCAGAAGCTGCGCGTCGCCGTCGACCTGGCGAGTCCAGCGCTTCATGGCGACGGAGTCCTGACGCTCGCGGCTGCGGCGCTGGCCGGGATCACGCTCACGGCACTTCTGCTGAACTCCGGGCTCGGGTGGTGGTGGGCCGACCCGCTGGCGGCGCTCCTGATCGCGTTCGCGTTGGCGACCGAGGCCGTTCGCATCGCCGTGCGTCACCGCTTTGGGTAGTCCTAGGCTGACCTCGCTGGGGCGTGAGCAGGGTAGTCCTAGGGTCATCTTGCGGCCCGCGCCCCGGTTCTAAGCTACAAAGCTGGCCGCCGTACACAGACCAGGCCGACGGTCAGCAGGACAACCCGAGTAGGCGCAGGGGCAGGTATGCCCGGTGGGCCGCGCGGAGGGAATCCGCTACGTAGGTCTCTAAGCTCACCCGCTGCTCACTCAGACTCTTCGCCATCTCGTCCCTCAGCCCCGGTCACGTGCTCCGTCAGGTCGTTCGAGCCGGCCTTGCATCCGCTCATCCTGGCGGAGCAAGAACGAGACCTTGTCCTCCAAAGACGCATCGACTGCCACAGACACCATCCCCCTCGCGCTGAAACCGCGCCCACCGGCGACCCCTCCGCCCGCAGCTAGGCGACCTCCCCAGCCCTCCTGCGCTCGAAGGGCCGGGGGGTCGCAATCCCTTTATCTAAGAAGATCTAGGCGGAGAGGGCGGGATTTGAACCCGCGACCCAGCTTTCGCCGAGTACGCGATTTCCAGTCGCGCTCCTTAGGCCACTCGGACACCTCTCCGCGGCAGGGCCATGGTATCCGCGTTTCGTGATCGTCCCTCGGGGCACAGGCGACCCGACGCGAACCGAAGGGAGACACCGATGCCGCCACGCGGAGTCAGGAAGGGCACCAAGCGCGCCCGCCAGTACGAGCACATCAAGGAGGGCGCGAAGGAGCAAGGCGCCTCGATCGACCGGGCCGAGGAGATCGCGGCACGCACCGTCAACAAGGAGCGGGCCCGCTCCGGCGAGTCGAGGACCCGCTCGCGGACGTCCACGCACGACATGTCGTCGAGCCGTCGCGGCGGTCTTCGCTCCGGTACGAATCGGCCCAAGGGCCGCACGAAGGAGCAGCTGTACGCCGAGGCGAAGAAGCTCGGCGTCGAGGGCCGCTCGACGATGACGAAGGCCCAGCTCCAGCGCGCGGTCGCGCGCACGAAGAGCTAGAAGGGGTCGGCGAGATAGCGACCCACCTGCTATTTCGTCGAGCCCTTCTAGTAGCTTCGGCCCATCCGGCGCTCGTCGTACCGCTCGCTCGCCTCGCTACAGCGGGACAACCGCTCCTGCTGCGCCTGCGCCGACGCCGGCTTCCCGCTCGAGTCCCTGCCGGTGTTCGAAGGCCTGCCGGGGCAGCGGGCGCTGATCGTGGGCCAGGCGCCCGGTGTCGTCGAGGGCGGCGAGCGGCGGCCCTGGCGCGGACGGGCCGGCGCGCACGCTCCGTCGCTGGCTCGAGCTCGACGAGGAGGCCTTCTACGAGACGTTCTACTGCGCGTCGGTGACGCGCTGCTATCCCGGGCGCAATCCCTCCGGGCGCGGCGACCGCGCCCCGGCGCCGGCCGAGCTCGACCTCTGCGCGTTCTGGCTCGACTGGGAGCTGCGTCTGCTCGCGCCGCGGCTCGTG
Source organism: uncultured Actinomycetes bacterium (assembly GCA_963830885.1). Taxonomy (GTDB): domain Bacteria; phylum Actinomycetota; class Thermoleophilia; order Gaiellales; family Gaiellaceae; genus JAIBJN01. Next base: position 33,277 of record CAWHOA010000002.1, read on the forward strand.
CTCCCGGTCGGCGGCCTGGCCGTGGTCCGGCTCCTGGGCCGGCGGCGGCTGACGGAGTGCATCGGCGAGCGGTTTCCATTCGGCGAGGCGGTGGCGGTGCCGCTGCCGCATCCTTCCGGCGCGAGCGGCTGGCTCAACGACCCGTCGAACCGCGGGCGCCTGGAGCGCGCCCTCGAGCTCGTCCGCTCGGAGCTCGCCCGCCTGCCTTGACAGGTGCGATCGGTCTTGTTTAGTTTCTCTAACTTAGTTAGTAGTACCTAAGTTTCCGGCCCGGGTGGAGGTGTAGGCCGGATGCCCCGGGCCTCGCCCGAGCCGCGGGGCGGCAACGGGGATCGGGGAGCGGCGGAACGGGCGTGCGACCCCAAGCGTGCGCTCGATCCGCTCCCCGAGCTAGGAGGGTTTGGCGAAACGGCGACTGTGCCGCCAGGCCGCGCTGCTCGCCCCGAAGACTGCGTCCTCGGTCGCGCCCGTAGCCTCCGGCTACGAACGTTCCCTGCGTCCTTGTTTCGGAACGACCATCGCACCCCGACGACGAGCGAGCTTCGCCAAACCCTCCTAGTCCTTCAGCCGCCGGTAGAGCGGGAATGCGTACCAGAAGGTGGCGAACGCGGCGGCGACGAGCGAGGCCACGATCACCGTTGTCGGCTCGCCGAAGAGGACGTCCGTGATCAGGTAGACCGACGCGGTCATGGCAGCGGCGATGAACACGGTCGCCGCGATCGCCGTGCGCGTCGCCATCACCATGAGCGCCTCCTTGTCCTGCTTGCGCCAGCGGATGCGGTGGGAGGCCGTCGGTGTGATCAGAAGGATGATCGCCACGGTCGCGCAGAGGAGCGCCGCGTAGTAGACGTACTCCTGGTGCGTGGTCAGGTCCTCGAAGCGATTCTGGAACGGGAGGATGAGCAGGAACGCGAAGAGCACCTGCACGCCCGGCATCGCCAGGCGGTGCTCCTCGACGAGCTCGCCCCATTCCTGGTCGAGCTGCTCCTTCGTTCGCTCGGCCACGCGCGGAGCCTATCGGCCCGGCTCGAAGCTGATGAGCTCCTCGCGGCCTCCGCCGCCGGATAGAGAGATGGTGAGGACGGGGCCGACTCCCCTGGCGTAGAACTTGTGCTCGAGGACGTCGGGCTCGAGCGGTGTCGTGTCCTTGGTCATCACGACGTCGTCGTAGGCGCCGAACGGCACCTCGACCTGCTCGTCGAGGCTCAGGATCTCGCCGACGTCCTCGGCCTCCCCCTCGTAGTACTCCTGCCGGTAGGCCAGGCCGACCTCGGGGCTCGCCGGCACGACGACACCCGCCTCGGCGCCGTCCACGCCTGCCTCCCAGGAGCCTTCGGTGGTGACCACCTTGCCGTTCTCGAACTCCTTGGTGTCCTCGCCGAGGTACCAGACGTTGCCCCACGTGTCCTGGGCGTACCAGTCGAACGTGTCCTCGATCACCTCGCCGTCCTCGCTGACGACGTCGTGCACGACCGTGGCGGGAATGCCGAGGATCGTCTTCCTCCGGTCGGTGACGGTGACCTCGACGCGCTGTTCGGCTCCCTCGCTGTCGGTTTCCCGGTAGACCCACCTGCTCCCCGGCGCCATCGGCCAGTAGGGGTTGTCGATCACCGCGACGAAGTTCGACGAGTCGAGGTTGGCGGGCTCGCTGCCCTGAGGAAGCGGAGGAGCCGTCGCGGTCGCGTCGGCTCTCTCCCCGGTCGCGGTCTGGATTGCGTCGCCCGGCTCCTCGCCCCCGCCGCAGGCAGCGGGAACGAGGAGCGCCAGGACGGTGAGGGCGAGGAGCGAGCGGGGGCGCACGGGCTCAGTCGTCGTCCCCGGGACCTTCCTGGTCGCCGGGCCCGTCGTCGTCGGTTGCCTGGCCGATGACCTGGAAGTTCGCGTCGAGATTGACCTCGACCTGGGTGCCGTCGGCCAGCAGGACCTCGACGCTGTAGGCCGAGCCGTCGTCCCCGGTCTCGGTCTCGGTGACCGTGCCGCCGCCGGTGTGAGCGAGGGCCGCCGCGGTGGCCTTCTCCAGGTCGGATCCCGTGAGAGGCTGCTCGTCTCCGCCCGCTGACGCGATGGCGAACCCGGCCGAGACGGCGATGGCGACGAAGACGACCACGGCGATTACTACGAGCTTGCGTTTCATCCAGGACCTCCTTGGTGACGAGCCCACCGTAGGGGCTGCAGATGAAACGGCTGTGAGAGGCCGGTCTCATCTGCTTCTCATCTCGCGAGCGACAATGAGCACATGCGGGTCCTGATCGTCGAGGACGAGGTGAAGATGGCGGGCCTCCTCCGGCGCGGGCTGCGGGAGGAGGGGCTGGCGGCGGACGTGGCGCGCACCGGCAACGATGCCGTCTGGATGGCGCGCGCAACGGAGTACGACGCCATCGTCCTCGACGTAATGCTGCCGGGCGCCGACGGGTTCGAGGTCTGCCGGCGGCTGCGCGAGGGGGGAACCTGGTCGCCCGTCCTCATGCTCACTGCGCGAGACGCCGTGGACGACCGAGTGGCGGGGCTCGACGCGGGCGCGGACGACTACCTGACGAAGCCCTTCTCCTTCGCCGAGCTGCTCGCGCGGCTGCGCGCACTGGCGAGGCGGCCGCCGGTCGAGCGCCCAGTGGTCCTCGAGGTCGACGACCTGCGGCTCGACCCCGCGACTCGGCGTGTCTGGCGCGGCGACGCCGAGATCATCCTCTCGGCCAAGGAGTTCGCACTCCTGGAGACGTTCATGCGCCGGCCCGGGGAGGTCCTCTCCCGCTACCAGCTGCTCGAGCACTGCTGGGACTACGGCTACGAGAACCGCTCGAATGTCGTCGACGTCTACGTCCGTTACCTCCGTGAGAAGATCGACCGACCCTTCGACCGAGCCTCGCTCGAGACCGTCCGCGGCGTCGGCTATCGCCTCCGATGAGCCGGCTGCCGATCCGCCTGCGCCTGACTCTCGCCTTCGCGCTGGCGATGGCGCTGGTGCTCGCGGCGACGGGCGCGTTCCTCTACTTCCGGCTGCAGTCGTCGCTGGACGAGGGGATCGACGAGGGACTCGAGGTCCTGTCGGCCCAGGTCGCGGCCGACGTGCAAAGAGGCCAGCCGGTAGGGGACACGCCCATTCCGTCCGACGAGCGCTTCATCCAGGTCCTTGCTTCCGACGGCCGCGTTCTCGAGACGACTCCGCGGGGCTTCACCGGCCCTGCCCGTACGCACGAGCGGTCCGTGGAGAGCCCTGACGGTGAGGTCATCGTCGTCGTCGGTGCCGCGCTCGAGGACCGGGACGACACGCTGGCGGGCTTCCTCACCGAGCTGCTGCTGATCGGGCCGGTCGCGCTTCTCGTTGCCTCGCTGCTCGGCTACGCAATCGCGGCGGCGGCCTTGCGCCCGGTCGAGTCGATGCGGGCCGAGGCGGCCGTGATCTCGGGCGCCGAGCCGGGCAGACGCCTGCCGCTGCCGCGCTCGCGGGACGAGATACGCAGGCTCGGAGAGACGTTGAATGCGATGCTCGGGCGACTCGAGAGCGCGCTCGAGCGGGAGCGGAGCTTCGTCGCCGACGCGAGCCACGAGCTGCGGACGCCGCTCGCGCTCCTTCAGACGGAGCTCGAGCTCGCGCGGCGACAGCCGCGCTCGAAGGACGAGCTCGAGCTGGCGCTCGCTTCGGCCGCCGAGGAGACGGACCACCTCGTCAAGCTCGCCGAGGATCTGCTCGTCCTGGCGCGCTCCGACCAGGGCCGGCTGGCAGTTCGGCAGGAGCCGGTCCCGGTCGCCGCACTCTTCGACGACGTCGCCCGGCGCTTCGGCGAGGGGGTGGCGGTGGCCCCGCCGGCGAACGGGCTCACGCTCGTCGGCGACCAGGCTCGTCTGGAGCAGGCCCTCGGGAACCTGGTCGACAACGCCCTCCGTCATGGCGGCGGCTCCGCGACGCTGAGCGCGATCGCCGAGGACGGGACGGTCGAGCTCCACGTGCGCGACGAGGGCCCCGGCTTCCCCGAGGCGTTCCTGCCCCGCGCCTTCGAGCGGTTCAGCCGGCCCGACGACGCGCGCTCGGGCGGCGGCGCGGGCCTCGGGCTGGCGCTGGCCCGGGCGATCGCCGCCGCGCACGGCGGCTCCGCGGGCGCCGCCAACCTTGGCACCCGCGGAGCCGATGTCTGGCTGGCGATTCCCACGATGCCCTGGCCGGTGATTCCGGCGCTCAGCGGGGACAGCCGCCAGCCGTGAGTGTCGGAATTGCCGGTCAGGCATCTAGGCCGGCAGGTCCTGGATCGGTGCGCATCCGGCTTCGCCACGACGGGCAGTAGGATGAGCGCCTGTCATGAGCCCTGAGCGCGCCCAGGAGCTGCTCGCCGCCGAGCGGAGCCGCATCGAGCGGTCGCTCGCCGACCTCGGCGAGCCCATCGGCACCGACGAGCTCTCGACGCTCGACAACCCGGCTGACCAGGGGACTGTGCTCTCCGAGCGCGAGCTGGAGGAAGGCCTGCTCGCGCAGCTGCGCCGTGAGCTGGAGGCGCTCGGGCGCGCCGAGGCGCGGCTCGCCGAGGGCACCTACGGCCTCTCGGTCGAAAGCGGTGAGCCCATACCGGACGAGCGACTCGAGGCCTACCCGCTGGCCGAGCGCACGGTCGAGGAGGAACGCCGGCAGTAAGAGGGAAATGGCGGGAATGCGGCTGCAAGCCCCGCCGTTTTAACCCACGGAGCCGCTCGCCAGTGTGTTCCGGCGAGCGGTCAATCTTGCGAGTGAAAGGACTACCGATCCAAACCATCTTGGAGACCCCTGTCATGCAGACGCTGCTCGAGGACGAGGAGCGTGACCTCGCCGACCTCGTCGAGGACGAGCCGGCCGCGGAGGCCGAGCTCGACTTCGGCGACGTCGAGCTGCCGAGCTCCGCCGGCTCGCTCGATCTCTTCCTGAACGAGATCGGCCGCTACCCGCTGCTGACCGCGGCGGAGGAGGTCGTGCTCGCCAAGGCCGTCGAGCGTGGCGACCAGGCGGCGAAGGACCGCATGATCAACTCGAACCTGCGCCTCGTCGTTTCGATCGCCAAGCGCTATCGGGGCCGCGGCGTGCCCTTCGGCGACCTCATCCAGGACGGCGTCATCGGCCTGAACCGCGCGGTGGAGAAGTTCGACCACCGCAAGGGGTTCAAGTTCTCGACGTACGCCACCTGGTGGATCCGCCAGGCGGTGCAGCGCTCCGTGGCCGGGCAGTCACGCACCATTCGCGTGCCGACACACGTCCACGAGCGCCGGAACAAGCTGGCCGCCGCAGCGCGGAAGCTCGAGCCTCAGCTCGGCCGTCCTGCAACCTACGACGAGCTCGCCGAGGCCACCGGCCTCTCGCTGCTCCATGTCGAGGAGGCGCTGGACATCGTCGAGGCGCGCGTCTCGCTCAACCGCCCCGTCGGCAGCGACGCCGACGGCGAGCTCGGCGACCTCTTCGCCGACGAGAACGCGGACGACCCCGAGGAGGCCGCCGGCGAGTACATGCAGAGCCGGGCCGTGCGGCTCGCGCTCGAGCAGCTGCCCGAGCTGGAGCGGCGAATCCTCGAGCTGCGCTACGGCCTCGACGGCGAGCCGCACTCGCTCGAGGCGATCGGCGCCGAGCTCGGCATCAGCCGCGAGCGCATCCGCCGGCTCGAGGGCGAGGCCCTCGACACGCTCGCCGAGACCCTCGGCGACGGCGACGAGCTGGCGCTCTCGGCCTAGCTCAGACTGAAAGGACAACCATGAAGACGGCTATTCATCCCGAGACCCGGGTCGCGACGGTGACCTGCTCGACCTGTGGGACGAGCTTCGAGACCCGTTCGACCCGGGAGGCGATCCAGGTCGAGGTCTGCTCGGCGTGCCATCCCGCTTACACGGGCGAGGAGCGGCGCGTCCGCAAGAGCGACCGGATCGAGCGCTTCGAGCGTCGGCGCGCCGCCGCCGGCGCTCGCTGAGCGCGTTCACCATGCGCGACCTGCACGGCCTGGTGGCCGCGGAGCGGGTCGCCCGGCTGGCGACCGTCGACCCGGCCGGCCGGCCGCACCTCGTGCCGATCGTCTTCGTGCTCGTCGGCGACACGATCTACTCAGCCGTGGACGCGAAGCCCAAGCGCTCGCGGACGCTGCAGCGGATCGAAAACGCACGCGCACGGCCCGACGTGACCGTACTGGTCGACCACTACGAGGACGACTGGGCGCGGCTCTGGTGGGCGCGGCTGCGCGGGCGCGCCCGCGTGCTCGACGGCGGCGACGAGGCCGAGCGGGCCATCGCCGCGCTCACGGCCAAGTACGTGCAGTATCGGGAGGCCGCCCCGGGGCCCCCGGTGCTCGCGATCGACGTGACCGAGTTGCGGTCCTGGTCGGCCGGGGCCGGCGGCTAGACGGCCTGCCGCTCGAGCCAGCGCTGGCGCTTCTTCGCGGCCTCGGTCTCGCGGTCCCTCGGCGGGGACGAGGTCACCAGCTCGCCCAGCAGCCGGGCCGAGACGGCGGCGACGTCCTCGACCGCCCGCTCGAATGCCTCGGCGTTCGCCTGCGACGGCTTCGTGAAGCCGCTGATCTTGCGGACGTACTGAAGGGCGGCAGAGCGGATCTCCTCGTCGGTCGCGACCGGCTCGAAGTTGTACAGGGTGTGGATGTTGCGGCACATGACGCTGAGGCTACCGGACGCTACGCCCCCGGCCGTCCGCTGCGGCTAGCCGCCGTCCAGTAAGGTCGAAGGGCAGTGTCGCGAAACCTGATCGAGCTGCTCAAGCGGACAGGTGCCAACGGCGGTACACGGACCGCGCTGGCCGTGCTTCGGGAGGCGGTCGACGAGCGCGGCGCCGTCACCGACGACGACCGGCGGCTCGCAGCGCAGGTATCGGGGCTGCCCGAGGCCGCGGTCTACGGCGTCTCCACCTACTACGACGACCTGCGCCAGCCGCGTGGGGGCCGCCACGTGCGCGTCTGCACCGGCACCGCCTGCTGGGCGGCCGACTTCGACGACCACGTCCACGACCTCGAGGCCGGTCTCGGGGTGAGCATGGGCGAGCGCTCCACGGACGGCGAGCTGTCGCTGGGGGAGACCGTGTGCCTCGGCTTCTGCCACTCGAGCCCGTCCTTCCGGGACGGCGACGTGATCGACGCGGGGCCAGGTGCGCTCGAGCGTGTGCTGGCGGGCGTCCCCGAGCCCGCGCGTGAACCGGAGTGGCGGAGCGTCCTCAACAACCCCGTGCTCATCCGACCGGGCGACTGGTCGGGCCTGCAGCGCGCGCTCGCCGAGCTCAGCCCCGAGCAGCTGCGCGAGGAGGTGAAGGCGGCGAACCTCCGCGGCCGCGGCGGCGCCGGCTTCCCGGCAGGGCTCAAGTGGGAGTTCGTGCACAAGAACCCGGCCGAGGAGAAATTCGTCGTCGTCAACGGCGACGAGGGCGACCCCGGCTCCTACATCGACAAGCACCTGATGGAGTGGAGCCCCGAGCTCCTGCTCGAAGGCATGGCGCTCGCGGGCTACGCGGTCGGCGCGGCAAACGGCTTCGTCTACGTCCGCTCCGAGTACCCGCTCTCGAAGCCCGCGCTCGAGGCAGCGGTGGGCCGCGCGTACGCAGCGGGCGACCTCGGTCACGACATCTACGGCAGCGGCTTCTCGTTCCACGTCCACGTCGAAGAGGGCGCCGGCTCGTACGTCGTCGGCGAGGAGACCGCGCTTCTCAACTCGCTCCAGGGGATGCGGGGCACCGTCTCCGCGCGGCCCCCGTTCCCGGCGGAGAAGGGCTACCACGCGCTCCCCACAGTGGTGAACAACGTCGAGACGCTCTGCAACGCGCCCTTCATCGCCCTCCACGGGGCCGAGGCCTACGGGGCGCTCAGCCCCGGTGCGACCCCCGGCACGAAGCTCGTGTGCCTGAACGAGCGCTTCGAGCGGCCCGGCGTCGTCGAGGTGCGCTTCGGCACGCCGATCCGGGAGATCTGCGAGGAGCCCGGCGGCGGCCTGCGCGACGGGCGCGAGATCAAGGCGCTCCAGATCGGCGGGCCGCTGGGCGGGATCCTGCCCGGCTGGAAGCTCGACACGCCGTTCGACTTCGACGAGCTGGCCGCCGAGGGCTGCATGGTCGGCCACGGCGGGATCGTCGCCTTCGACGACCGCACCGACATGCGCGCGCTCGCGAAGCACCTGCTCCATTTCGGCGCGAGCGAGAGCTGCGGCAAGTGCTTCCCCTGCCGCATCGGCCTCTTCCGGGGCCTCGAAATGGTCTCGGCCGATGCGCCGGTCGACCGCGCGAAGCTCGAGGAGCTCCTGGAGACCCTGGAGGTCGCGAGCCTCTGCGCGCACGGCGGCGGGATGCCGGCGCCGATCCGCAGCCTCATCGCGCATTTCCCCGACGAGCTGGGGCTGGCGTGATGGAGGTCTTCGTGGACGGTGTCGCAGTCGAGGTCGAGCCGGGCGCGACCGCACTCGACGCGGCGAAGCTCGCCGGCACGTGGTTGCCCACGCTCTGCTTCGACGACCGCATGGCCCCCTTCGGCGCCTGCCGGGTGTGCCTGGTCGGGATCGAGGGCGGCGCACCGGTGGCCTCCTGCACCACGCCGTGCCGGGAGGGCATGCGCGTTGTCACCACCGACGAGCGCGTGCGGCGCATCGCCAGGAACGTGGTCGAGCTCGTGCTCTCAGAGCTTCCCGGCCCGCCCGCGCCGCACACGGAGCTGGCCGAGGTGGCCGAGCGCCTGGGCGTCGGCGAGCCGCGCTGGCGCGGTGCGCTCCACCCGGAGAAGCACGACGCGCGCCATCCGTACCTCGTCTTCCAGCACGAGCTCTGCATCTCGTGCGGTCGCTGCGTGCGCGCCTGCGACGAGGTGCAGGGCGCCTTCGCGCTGACCGCGACCGGCCGCGGCTTCCACTCGAACGTCACAGCCGGCCTCGATTCCGGTTTCAAGGAATCGTCTTGCGTATCCTGTGGAGCGTGTGCGGACTCGTGTCCGACGGACGCGATCACCGAGCGTTTCCTCTTCGATCTCGCCGAGCAAGGAGTGGGCGATGAGCGCTGACAGGCGGTTCGACTCGACCACGACGACGACGTGCGGCTACTGCGGCGTGGGGTGCCGGCTCGAGGCACACGCCCGCGGCGGCCGGATCGTCTCCATCAGCCCCGCCGACGACGGGCCCGCCAACCGGGGGCACACGTGCCTCAAGGGCCGCTTCGCGCACCAGTACACCCGCGCGCGCGACCGCCTGACCGCGCCGTTGATCCGCGAGAGCGGGGCGTTTCGCATCGGCTCGTGGGACGAGGCGCTCGACCGCGTCGCCGGCGAGTTCCTGCGCATCAAGGCCGAGCACGGCCCGGACGCGATCGCGGGACTGGCTTCGTCCCGCGCGACCAACGAGGACTGCTACGCGATGCAGCGCGTCTTCCGCGCCGCCGTCGGCACGCACAACATCGACAACTGCTCGCGCGTCTGCCACTCGCCGACATCATTCGCGCTGCGCAAGTCGCTGGGGCTCTCGGGCTGCACCGGCTCCTTCGACGACATCGAGGAGTCGCAGGTGCTGCTGATCGTCGGGGCGAACCCGACCGCCGGCCACCCGGTCGCCGGGGCGCGCATGAAGCAGGCCGCGCTGAACGGGATGAAGATCGTCACGGCCGACCCGCGCCGGATCGAGCTCGCCGACTACGGCGTTCTCCATTGCGGGATGCGCCCCGGCACGAACGCCGCCTTCCTGAACGGGCTCGCTCACGTGCTCATCCGGGACGGGCTCGTCGACGAGGAGTTCGTCGCCGCTCGCACGGACGGGTTCGACGCGGTCGCCGATCTCGTGGCGGACTACACCCCCGAGGAGGTCGAGCGGATCACCACGATCCCCGCCGACGACCTCGTCGAGGCCGCGCACCTCTACGGCGAGGCCGAGCGCGCATCGATCTCCTGGGGACTCGGCGTCACCGAGCAGCGGTACGGCTCCGAGTGCGTGCAGATGATCTGCAACCTGGCGCTCATGACCGGAAAGATCGGCCGGCCCGGCTGCGCGCTGATGCCGCTCCGCGGCCAGAACAACGTGCAGGGCTCCTCCGACATGGGTGCGCTGCCGGACACGTTCACGGCGTACCGCTCCGTCGGCGACGAGGAGACGGCGCGCATGTTCGAGGAGCGCTGGGGCGTCACGATGAAGCGCGAGCGGGGCCTCAAGATGCCCGAGATGCTCGACGCGGCGATCGAAGGCAGCATCAAGGCGATGTGGATCTGCGGCTACGACATCGCGCAGTCCGACCCGGACGTCGACCACGTCGTCGCGGCGCTCTCGAACCTCGAGTTCCTCGTCGTCCAGGAGATCTTCGAGAACGAGACCTCGAGCTTCGCACACGTGATCCTCCCGGCCGCCTCCTTCCTGGAGAAGTCGGGCACGTTCACGAACGCGGAGCGGCGCATGCAGATCGTCCAGGCCGCTGCCTCCCCGCCCGGCGCCGCCAAGACCGACCTCGAGATCTACGGGCTCATCTCGGCGCGGCTCGGCCACGAGCTCCCCTACGAAGGCCCCGAGGACGTGATGGCCGAAATCGCGGATCTGACGCCGCACTTCGCCGGCGTGACCTTCGAGCGGCTCGGGCGGCGCGGCCTCCAGTGGCCTGTGGCCGCCGACGGCACCGACTCGCCGGTCCTCTACGAGACCGCCTTCGAGCTTCCCGAGGGCCGTGCCCACTTCGCGGCGCTGCCGTACAAGCCTCCGGGCGACGAGGCGAGCGAGGATTACCCGCTCATCCTCGTCACCGGCCGGCGGCTCGAGCACTACAACGTCGGCACGATGACCCGCCGCACGGGCAACCTCGAGCTGTTCTCGAGCGACTGGCTCGAGATCCATCCCGAGGACGCGCAGGAGCTGGGGATCGCGAGCGGCGACGTCGTCGAGGTGCGGAGCAAGAACGGCCGCATCGAGATCGAGGCGCAGGTGACGGAGCGGATCGAGCCGGGCCACGTCTTCACCGCCTTCCACTTCCCCGAGGTGCGGACGAACCTGCTGGTCGGCCCCAGCGCGGACGTGAACACGAGCTGCCCCGAGTACAAGGTCGTCGCCGTCGCCGTCGAGAAGACCGGCGTCAAGAGCGAGCGGCCGCGCGCGGTCGCGGTCGCCTAGGACAGCGGGGGCGAGACAGGGCCCCGCCCCCGGCCGGTCAGGTCAGACCTTGGTGCCCACGGCGACGAGGTACTCCTGTTCGAAGCGCGCCGCGTCCGGGGCGCCGCGGTTCCACTCGTCACAGAACGCGTCGAGCGCCGCGTCGAACTCGCCCGCCCGCCCCTCGCGCTCCGCGTTCGCACGCGCCGCGATCGTCGGCCCGTAGTACGCCTTGAAGTGCTCGCCATACTCCTGCGGGCGCGTGAACGCGGTGATCTCGAGCACGTCGCGCTCGAGGGTGCGCACCTCGACGCGGTCGCCGAGGAGGTCGCGCAGGTGCTCCTCGCCGCCCCAGAGCGGCGGGGGCTGCGCCCCGGGCGGAGGCGGCGGCGCGAATGGCTTCATTGTGCGGAAGAGCGCCCCGAGCATGCCCTCGGGCGTCCAGCTCAGGAGGCCGATCGTGCCGCCCCGCCGGCAGACGCGCACGAGCTCGTCTGCGGCAGCCTGGTGATAGGGCGCGAACATCACGCCGATGGCGGACATGACCAGGTCGAAGGACTCGTCGTCGAACGGCAAGTTCTCGGCGTCGCCCTCGACCCAGTCGAGCTCGAGGCCTTCGGCCTCGGCCTGCTCGCGGCCCGCCTCGAGGAGGGATGGGGTCAGGTCGCTGGCGGTGACGACGGCGCCGCGTCGCGCGGCCGGCAACGAGGCGTTACCGGTCCCGGCCGCGACGTCGAGCACGCGTATCCCGGGGCCGATGCCGCAGGCCTCCACGAGCCGCTCGCCCACGGGGAGGAGGAACGTCTTGACCATCAAGGGGTAGTCGCCGGAGCTCCACATCGAGCGGTGTCGTGCCTTGAGCTCCGCATCGTCGAGCTGGGTGCTCATGTCGTCTCCTTCGGTTCGTTCCGGCAATCGTGCGCCGTCGTGCCCACGCCGCACATCGGGAGAACTCCCTAACCCGCTCCCTATCTCGAAGTCGCGGCGCCTTCGCTCCGCGCGGCCACGGCCGCCGCTTCGGCGCGGTTGCGGACGCCGAGCTTGGCGAGGATGCGGCTCACGTGGTGACCGGCCGTCTTCTCGCTGATGACGAGCGTCTCCGCGATCTGGGCGTTCGACATCCCGAGTCCGAGCAGGCCGAGCACCTCGTGCTCCCTCGCGGTGAGCTCGCCGACGCCCCGCGGCAGGCCGCCCGTCGCGGCGCCCAGACTGCGAAGGAGGGCCGCCGCATCGTCCCGGGCCCGCGACGCGCCGAGCTCGCGGAAGCTCGCGTAGGCGGAACGCGCCTCCTCGACGGCGAGGTCCGGGCTCTCCTGCGCGAGCGCCCGCGCGAGCTCGAGCCGGGCCTGTGCCGTCTCGTACGGCATCGCCATCGAGCCGAAGTCCGCAAGTGCGCCGCGAGCGGCCTCGGCGGCCGCGTCCGGACGCTCCGCCGCGACGTGCGCGCGGGCGGCCGCGAGCCCGGCGCGGGCGGTGACGACCGGGATGCCCGACTCGTCCGCGAGCTCCGTCAGCCTCCGGGAGGCTGCCTCTGCCGCGCCGATCTCTCCCTCGGCGATGCGCGCGTCGACGAGCGCGGCCAGGAGCTGCGCGGTCTTGAGGGCGTCCCCTCCTGCCGCCAGGAGCCCGCGTTCGAGCAGCGCCGCCGCCACGGCGGGACGGCCCTGGGCGAGGCGCAGGTGGGCGAGCGCCCGGAGGGACTCCGGATGCTCCTCCCGCCCGACGAGGAGCAACTCGGCCTCCGAGAGCCGGTTCTGGCGGACGCGCAGCTCGGCCATTGCTGCGACCGTCGGCGCCGCCAGCTGGGTGACGTAGCGGGCGTGCACGTCGAGGGCGCTCTGCAGGGCGCGCTCCGCGTCGTCCCAGCGACCCGTTGCCAGAAGGACGTCGGCGTGGATCGTTCGGCACGACCCGTAGAGCGGCGCCGTCTCGTGCTTGCGCGCGAACTCGTCGACGAGCTCGCACCACTCGGTGGCGCGCTCCCAGTCGCCCGCGCTCGTGCTGGCCGCGATCAGGTTGCAGTACGCCTCGGCAAGCGTGTGGACGTTGCGGACGCGGCCCGCGGAGGCGGCCGCCATCGCCTCCTCGAGCAGCCGCATCCCCTCGTCGATGCGGCCCGCGCTCACCTCGGCGCGCCCGAGGACGCTGACGGCGAACACCTCGAGGTCGTCCGCGTCCGTCTGCCGCGCGATCTCCAGCGCCCGCCGCGCGTGCTCGGCGCTCTCCTCGACGGTCTCGGCCTGCCTGGCGCGCTCGGCTGCGATCCAGCCCTGGCCGGCGCAGAGGCCGGCGCGGTCGACGGCCCGCTCGGCGCGCGCGAGCCATCCGCGTGCGGCCGAGGCCCGCCCGGCGATGGAGTGCTGGTGCGAGACCCAGACCGCCAGGCGGGCCGCCTCGTCGCAGCGGTCGGTGTGCGCGTATCCCTCGACGGCGCGCTCGCGGGCGGCGACGCCCTCGTCCACCTCGCCGAGGAACCAGAGCGCGAGCCCGAGCCCGTCCAGCGCCTCGGGCGTCTCCTTCTCTCCGAGGATGGACTCGAAGGCCTCCCGGGCCGCGGCCCATCTCGCCTCTTCGAGGGCGCGTCGGCCCTCTTCGGTCCGGTCGCCGAGGTCGCTTCCCATCGCCGTCGATTGTAGGAAAAGGCGGAGGGGCCGCCCGTGGCGGCCCCTCCGGTCACCGCCGAAGCGTCAGGGTCGGGCCCGCGGTCGAGGCCGCCCGCCGTCCGGGGAGGACTTATGCTCGCGCGTCATGAATCTCTTCCTCGGGTTCCTCATCGTCGCGGCCGTGTCGGGCGTGGCGATCGCCGCGATGCTGCTCGTCCGCCGCCGCGCGCCCGAGGGGAGCTACTTCTCCGACGGCGATCGGGCGTCCGGCGTGTTCGGCGTTCTCGCGACGGGGTTCTCCGTTCTGCTCGGGTTCATCATCTTCCTCGCCTTCGCCAGCTACGACCAGTCGCGCGCTGGGGCCGAGGCGGAGGCGCTCGTGCTCGTGCAGCAGGTCGAGACCGCGCAGTTCTTTCCGCCCGACCTCGGCGCGGAGCTGACGGGCGAGCTCGTCTGCTACGGCCGGAGCGTCGCCACCGTGGAGTGGGAGCAGATGGAGGCGGGCACCCAGCGCGGCGAGGTCAACCTGTGGGCTGTGGAGCTGTTCGACTCGCTCCACCAGTACGAGCCGGAGTCGGCTTCCGAGCAGACGGCCTACGACAGGTGGCTCGACCAGACCTCCACGCGTGAGGAGGCGCGGCGCGACCGTATCCACGGGGCCGTCGGCATCATCCCGAGCCCCCTCTGGGTCGTGCTCTTCTTCATCTCCAGCGTCATCTTCGTCTTCATGCTGTTCTTCGCCGACCGCGGCGAGCGTGCGAGGACGCAGGCGCTTCTGATGGGATCGGTCACGGCGGTGATCGCGACGATGCTGCTCCTGCTCGGCTTCCTCGACACCCCGTTCCACGACGATGTCGGCGGCCTTCGTCCCGTCGCCATGGAGCGCTCGCTCCGGGCCATCGACGAGGCGCTCGCGGACATCGGCGTGGAGGTGCTCATCCCCTGTGACGCCGAGGGACGGCCCCGCTGAGCTCTCCCAGCGAGCGGCGCGGCGGTGACCGGCTGGAGCTGGCCGCGGCTGTTCTTCTCGCTCTCGCGACGGTCGCGACCGCCTGGAGCGGCTACCAGGCGAGCCGCTGGAACGGCGAGCAGGCGACGGCGTTCAGCCGTGCCAACGCGGCGCGAATCGAGTCGACCCGCGCATCCGCCCTGGCCGATGCGCAGACGGAGATCGACGTGGCGACGTTCACGCAGTGGGTGAACGCCTACGTGCGGGAGGAGACTGAGCTGGCCGACTTCTACTACGCGCGCTTCCGCGCGGAGTTCGAGCCCGTCGTCGAGGCGTGGGTCGCCACGAGGCCGCTCCAGAACCCGGACGCGCCGCTGACGCCGTTTGCCATGCCCGAGTACAAGCTGGCCGCCCGCGCCGAGGCGGCAAAGCTCGAGGCCGAGGCGGAGGCGTGGTCCGCGCGGGCCAGGGTCAACGTTCAGCGCGCGACCAACTACGTGCTCGGAGTCGTGCTCTTCGCCTCCGCGCTGTTCTTCGCGGGCATGAGCTCGAAGCTCGGCACACGCCGGATCCAGCTCATCATGCTCGGGATGGGGGTCGCGGTCTTCGTTACCGGCGTCGTGTGGCTTGCGACGCTCCCGCTCAGCTTCTCGATCTGACGGCTCAGCGGAGCGGAACTCTGGCCTTCCGCCGTTACTGCTAGGGTGACTCCAGCGCGGAAACCTGGACGCGGAAGCCGCTGAGGCTCCGAAGCTCCTCTCCGACTGTCACATCTGGTCTACGTGCTTCCAAGGAGAGCTCGACTCCGAGCTCCCACCTCTCAATACGTCAGGAGAAGCACATGCATGCAACTGTCAAGCGCTATGACGGCGTCGACGAGTCCCGCCGGGACGAGCTCACCAAGAAGGTCAACGAGGCCCTGATTCCCCGGCTGAGCAAGCTGCCGGGCTTCAGCAGCTACTACCTGGTCGAGGCCGGCCCCGGCGTCATGACGTCGATCAGCCTCTTCGACTCCAAGGAGCACGCCGACGAGTCGACCCGCGTCTCGGCGACCTGGATCAAGGACGAGCAGCTCGAGGGTGCGCTTCCCAACGCGCCGAAGATCACGTTCGGCGAGGTCATCGCGAAGCAGACGAACGGCGTCAGCGCCGCCGTCTAAGCACCACAAGGCCCCGGCAGGGCAGGCCCGCGGGACGGGCCTGCCCACCGGAGACAACGAAGGGGTGGTCCTCGTGGGGAACGGAGCCTTCAAGTGGTTCAACAGGGCGAGCGGATTCGGGCTGATCGAGCCCGACGGAGGCGGAAACGACCTGTTCGTGAACCGGGAGAGCCTCGACGAGAGCGTGCTCGCAACGGCCGGCGAGCGGGTCGAGTTCGAGTTCCGCGACGGCGGCATGGGCCCCGAGGCGATCAACGTGGTCGCGGCAACAGCCAACGGCAATCCGTGATCGCAGCCGAGATTCCGAGCGATTCCGCCGAGCTCCGGTGCGCCCGGTGCGGCTACGGGATCATGGTCAGCGGCAAGCCGCCCGAGTGCCCGATGTGTCGCTCGACCGCCTGGCAGACGCCCGCGGGAGACCCGTGTATCTGGAAGTGACGCTGATCAACGGGCAGAACTTCTCGATTCCAATCGACGACGGGCACTCCGTGGAACGCGAGCTCGAGTTGTTCCTCGGGCGCGAGGGCCGCTACGCGGCCCAGTGGGTTCCGCTCCAGAAGGCCGGGAGGGAGCTGTTCGTGCGCTACGACCAGATCGTCCTCGTCAGCCCGAAGTCCGACTGACCTCAGCGCTCGGCGAGGAGCTCCGGGTGGCGTCCGGCGTCGAAGTCGCAGATGAAGCCGCCGAGGCCGTGCTCGAACTCCACGCCCCGGCCGTACG
The DNA here is from genome assembly GCA_963830885.1 of uncultured Actinomycetes bacterium. GTDB lineage: Bacteria > Actinomycetota > Thermoleophilia > Gaiellales > Gaiellaceae > JAIBJN01. Next base: position 49,745 of record CAWHOA010000002.1, read on the forward strand.
CCCGCCGGTAGCCGACGACGAGGACACCGAGGTCCGCGAACGCGCGCTCGAGCACGCAGCCGCCCCCGTCCCAGGCCGTGCAGGCGCCGGGGAGCTCGTAGAGCGGGTCGGCGCCGTGCTCGACGCGAATCCGGTTGACGCGGCGGAGCACGTCGTCGAGCGGGCTCGCCGAGGCGGGAACCTCGAGGGAAGCGGCGCGTGTCTGCGTCGTCATGGCTCCAGTTTACGGCGAGTGGCCGGAATCCCGGCCGGCGCTCGGACGTTTTAGTAATCAGTGCAACTAGGAGGCAGACTGACATGACCGGCATCCTCGTGATTGCGTTCCTCGTGCTGATCGGGCCGCTCTCGTACTTCTACGGAGTCGACTCACGCCTAACCGGCGATCGGGGCTGGGTCGGCGCCCCCCGCCGTTAGCCTTACGGGTCATCGGCGCGTCCCCTGCATGAGCAGGTAGTCGCGGGCGTGGACTGGATCCGGGCGGCCGATTGAGACCTCGGGCGGAGTCGCTCGCATGGCAAGATCATGCGTGTGGGGCGCCTTCTCGACGCCGATGACTGCGTCCTTGCGGTGATCGACGCGCAGGACGGCTTTCTCCGGAAGCTGCCGGAGGACGAGGCCGCCGCGGTCGTGGATCGAATCCGCTGGTTGTGCCGGCTGGCCGCGTGGCTGGGCGTGCCGGTGGTGGTCACCGAGGAAGAGCCCGACCAGAATGGCAAGACTGCGGCCGCGGTCAGAGCCGCCCTCGCGCCGGGGGCGGTCAGCCACGTCAAGCCGATCTTCGCGCTCTCGGCGTGCCCGCGGATCCTCGAGGACGTGACACGGCCCGGCCGCGCGACCGTCGTCCTCTGCGGGCTCGAGACCGACGTCTGCGTCGCCCAGTCGGCGCTCGGCCTCCTTGATGCCGGAACGCGCGTCGTCGTGGTCGAGGACGCCGTCGCCGCGGCGGGTCCGGCGCATGCGCAGGGACTCGCGCGCATGGCCCGAGCCGGAGTCGAGCTGCTCGGCGTGAAGGGCCTCAGCTACGAGTGGCTCGGGACGGTCGAGCGCGCGACCGCCTTCGCCGCCGCGTCGGGGCGCGACGCACCGGCCGGCATCGTGCTCTGACACACGAGACGGCCGCGGGCCGGTTCCCGGCCGGCCCGCGGCGGCGTAGTAGCGCCGGTCGCCTGGGAACGCGACTCAGCGGACATTGTTGCCGCGCCGGAACGCGCGAATGACGTTGTCGCGGAGAACTTTTCGGGCGGCTGCCTCTCCGATCCGCGCCTCTAGCTTGGGAGCAAACGTGCGATAGAGGTAGGCCGGGTCACGGCTGTACTGGAAGCTCGGAGGGTTGAGCGCCACACAGGCGTCGGTCGAGACGAGCACCCGGTCGCCGAACCCCGCTTCGACCATGCCCTGGATCCGGTCGAGCATCGACTCGTCGTCTGTCGGGCCACCCCAGAATGGATCCTGAGGATTCTCGTCGCTGATGGCGTCGTATTGGATCGTTGCCCCGCGGGCGGCCATCGCCTTGTGATCGTCGAGGCTCGAAGGTTGGGCATGGCCCCAGACGAGACGGCTGAGGTCATTGAATCCCTCTTGCTCGAGCGTCTTGACGACCTGCCGCATCGCGTCCGCGAAGGGACTGTGAAGACCGATCGTCGCTCCGGCTCGCTTGGCAGCTCGAGCCGCAGCACGATGGATCTTCGTCTCCGCCGGCGTCGGACCCTGCTCGGTCGTCGCGATCTTCACGTGTCCGGCTCGGATGGTCGTTTCGTTGATCCCCTGCGTCAGCTCGCGATGGAAGTGGTCGGCGAGCTCGGCGACAGATATGTCCGCGAGCTGCGGTGGAACGAAGGTCTTGTAGATGCCGGTCGCGCACACGATGTGCATACCGGACCGGCGAGAGACGTCCCGCATCATGAGGGCATTTCGTCCAATGCCGATGGGGCTCCACTCGATGAGGAGATTCACCTCGTACGCGCGGAGCTCCGACATTCTGCTCACGCAGGCACCTGTGATGTCCGACCAGTTCACGTCCATGTACCCGGAATCCGTGGCTCCGAGAAAGTCCGTGAAGAGGTGCTCGTGCGCGAACGTCAGGCCGATCTTGCTGCCCTTGACTGGCCCGGTGACGGTCTCGAGCACCAGGCCGGCGACCTCGGGAGACCCCGAGACCGCTGCCTCCGTGCTCTCTGCCCATAAAGACCCCGCCGAACCCGCTGCCGCGAGCGTTCCTGCTGCCCCTGCGAGGAGGGTACGTCGATCGAAGGATGGTCCCCGCTCCTGAGTCATCGGACACTCCTCTCCTAGTTGCTGCCGAGGTGTCCGGTCGCGCACGACGAGCGTGCGCGCGTCGGGCGCGAGCGAGTATGACGCGAGGTCGCGAACATGGCAAGGACGCCGACTTCGAGAGCGGTCCTGGCCGCGGGCTAGCGCGAGGACTGGATCGAAGTCGAAACGCCCGCGGGCCGGCCACGTGCCGGCCCGCGGCGTCTCGCGGTCAGATGCGCGGGTCGTTCTCGCAGGCCGAGGCCGGCCCGAGGACGCGTCCGCCGACAAGTCCCGAGCCGCTCGCGCAGTAGCGCTGGTCGCCCGGGAACGCAACCGGATGGTTGTCGTACGAGAAGAGGTCGATGCCGATGATGCAAGTGCTCGAGTTCGAGCAGGTGAGCGAGTCGTAGGGAATCAGGGGCACCGAGACCCCGTCCCTGGTGAACTCGGACGTCGTGACCGTGATGGTCTGCTTCACCGTCGCGCAGTCGACCCGGAGGATCAACGTCGCGAGCACGAGGTAGTCGGGGACGTCCGCCTGGGCCGTGAACGTGCAGTCCGCTCCCGAGTCGGGTGGCGGCGGTGGCGGCGGCTTCGGCTTCTTCTTCGGCGCGGCGACCGTCGGAGCGGCCAGGGCGAGCGTGAGCGCAGCCACCGCGGCGGCCTGGAGCAATTTCATCACTCCCTCCTTTCCGAGCGTCCGAGCATGGCCCGGAGCGCTCTCGGCTCTCGGCACTCCCCACCGGTCACTACGACGCGAGCGGCGAGGGCGGATTGCCGTCCGGCTCGGGAAGGGAAGGAAAGGCGTGGGGGACGGATTCGAACCCGATCCGCCTAACGACGGAGAACCGTCTTCGAGCTGTCTTGCAATTCTGTATTTGCAGGGATTCTTGTCCGGGTTCGCCCGTGAGTTCGCCGTCCGGAGAGTTCGCGCGGCCTGCGTCTCTTGGCGGGCCGGCGAGTGGGACTACCTCTTTCTGGTAGACTTCCGCAAGTTATCGACTGTTAGGCGTAAACCTTGCTGGATGATATCGCCGAGCCTGCCCTATCTCGCTCACCGGCCTGAGAAGGCCATTCTGTAGACCCTGAGTCGTGGACGAGCGCGAGTACGACATAGCCGTCATCGGCTCCGGCGTCGCCGGCTTGTATGCGGCGCTCTGCGCGGCGCGCGACGCGCGCGTTGCAGTCTTCACGAAGAGATCCGTGCTCGACTCGACGAGCTGCCTCGCGCAGGGAGGCGTCGCGGCTGCGCTTGGGGAGGACGACAGCCCTGAGCTCCATGCGGAGGACACGCTGCGGGCGGGCCATGGTCTCTGTCGGCCGACCGCGGTCTCGGCCCTGACTTCGGAGGCGTCGGCGCGGATCGTCGACCTCATCGAGCTCGGCGTCCCCTTCAGTGACGAGCCGAGCCTCGAGGGCGGCCACTCGCGCCGTCGTGTCCTCCACGTGAACGGATCGGCGAGCGGCCAGGAGATTACCCGTGTCCTCTCCGAGCGCGCCCGCGAGAACCCGCGCATCGCGCTCTACGAGGGCGAGGGCGCCCTCGAGCTCTGGCGCTCGGACGAGCGTTGCCTCGGCGTTCTCACCGAGCGGCGCCCAGTCGCGGCGCGGGCGACGATTCTCGCGACCGGCGGAATTGCGGCCTTGTGGGAACGGACGACGAACCCGTCTTCCTCGGTCGGGGAGGGGATGGCAATGGCCTATCGTGCGGGCGCGGCCCTCGCCGACCTCGAGTTCGTCCAGTTCCATCCGACCGCGCTCGCCGGCTCGAGCCTCCTGCTCACCGAAGCCTTGAGGGGCGAGGGCGCCCGCCTCCTCGACGACGAAGGCCGGCGCTTCATCGACGAGCTCGCGCCGCGTGACGTGGTCGCCCGCGCCGTCGCCGCGCGCGGCACCGCCCTCCTCGATCTGCGGCCCGTCGACCGGTCGTCCTTCCCCGGTGTCATGGCAGCGCTCGCGAGCGCCGGCTACGACCCCGCTTCGGAGCCGATTCCGGTCGCGGCTGCGACCCACTACACGATTGGCGGCGTCCTCACCGACCTGGATGGGCACACAGAGGTCCCGGGGCTCTACGCCGCCGGCGAGTGCGCCGCCACGGGGGTGCACGGCGCGAACCGTCTCGCCTCGAACTCGCTGCTCGAGTGCCTCGTCTTCGGTCGCAGGGCCGCTCTGGCCGCGCTCGAGCAGCCCGACCTGCCACCTGCCCTTCCTCCACCTCCCGAGCCCGAGCCGCCTGCCCCTCCCGCCCCGCGAGAGGCGCTGTGGCGGTACGCCGGCCTCGTCCGCGAAGCCGCTGGGCTCGAGCGCCTGCGGCGCTCGCCCCACCTCCTCGCCCGCCTCGTCGCCGAAAGTGCGCTCGCACGCACAGAGAGCCGCGGCGTGCATTTCCGGACCGACTTCCCGACCGAAGACGCCGGCCTTGCGGCGCACGGCGTCCTCCGACCGGGGCGCGGCCTCGTGTTCGAGTCGTGGAACTAGCCGTCGACTCGCCCGAGCGGATCGTGCTCGCCGCGCTCGCGGAGGACGGAGTGACCGGCGACCTCACGAGCGAGGGAGTTCTCTCCGCCGACGCCTTCTGTAGCGCGCGTCTTCTCCTGAAGGAGCCCGGCATCGTCTGCGGGCTCGACGTCGCCGCACTCGTCTTCCACACGGTCGATCCCGAGATGCGCTTCGAGGCGCTCGTCGCCGACGGCGACCGCTGCGACGATTCGCCAACCGCGATCGCGCGCGTCGAGGGCCCGGCCCGCGCAGTCATGGCGGGCGAAAGGACGGCCCTCAACCTGGTCGGACGCCTGAGCGGCGTCGCCACGCTCACGCGTCGGTTCGTCGACGCGGTCGAGGGTACCGGCGTGGCCATCCTCGACACGCGCAAGACCACCCCCGGCCTGCGCATCCTCGAGAAGTACGCCGTGCGCTGCGGGGGCGGGCGGAACCACCGCTACGGACTCGACGACGGCATCCTCGTCAAGGACAACCACCTCCGCCTGGTCGGGGGCATTCGTACGGCGATCGAGCGGATCCGTGCCGCCTCGCCCGACCTCCCCGTCGAGGTCGAAGCCGAGACTCTCGCCGACGTCCGCGAGGCGCTCGCCTGCGGCGCCGAAAGGATCCTTCTCGACAACATGGCGACCGCGACGATGGCAAAGGCCGTCGAGCTCGTCGGCGGACGGGCGGGGCTCGAGGCCTCTGGCGGCGTCTCGCTCGAGAGCGTTCGCGCCATCGCGGAGACCGGAGTCGACTTCATCTCTGTGGGCGCGCTGACGCACTCGGCGCGCTCGCTCGACGTGTCGCTGGACGTTCTGGAGGTTCCATGAACGCGACCGAGACCGCCGCGATGCATGACGAGGTCCGCGCCCGCGCCAAGGCGCGCGGTGCTGTCATCCTCGCGCACAACTACCAGGTGCCCGAGGTGCAGGACGTTGCCGACTTCGTCGGCGACTCGCTCGGGCTCTCGCGGGAAGCCGCTGCGACCGACGCCGAGGCAATCGTCTTCTGCGGCGTCCACTTCATGGCCGAGACGGCCGCCATCCTGAGTCCGGACAAGACCGTTCTCATCCCCGACCTCGACGCCGGCTGCTCGCTTGCGGCCTCGATCACCGCGGATCAGCTCCGCGATTGGAAGGCACAGCATCCCGGCGCCGTCGTCGTCTCGTACGTGAACACGACCGCCGAGGTCAAGGCGGAGAGCGACTACTGCTGCACGTCCGGGAACGCGAAGGCGGTCATCGACGCCATTCCCGCCGACCGGGAGATCCTCTTCCTCCCCGACCTGTTCCTGGGGCTCTACCTCGAGCGCGTGACCGGGCGCAAGCTCCGGATCTGGATGGGGGAGTGCCACGTCCACGCCGGCATCCGCCCTGACGACATCGAGCGTTGGCAGCGGGAGGCGCCGGACGCCGAGTTCCTCGTCCACCCGGAATGCGGTTGCGCGAGCCAGTGCATGGCGTTCGGAAACGACCGCACGCACATCCTCTCGACGGAGGGGATGGTCAACTTCGCGAAGTCGTCGCCGCGAGCCCGCTTCCTGGTCGCGACGGAGACCGGCATCCTCCACCGCCTCGCGAAGGAGGCACCGGGCAAGCGTTTCGAGCCCGTCTCGGAGCGGGCGATCTGCAAGTACATGAAGATGATCACGCTCGAGAAGCTGCGCGACTCGCTGCGTGACTGGAAGCACGTCGTCACGGTGAGCCCAGACGTGGCCGCTCGCGCCCGCGGCGCCATCGAGCGGATGGTCGCGATCGCCTGAGGCAAGCGGCCTGACTGGGCGGGGTGGTCGTAGAGGCTTCCGTCGGCCGCGGCGCTCAGCACGGCGATGGTCGGCCGGACAAAACCCATCGCGACCTGTCGATGAGTCTCGCGGCCCCCGCAGGTCTAATGCCATAGCCGTCGTCGTGTCGGAAGGAGGTAGGTCAATGGAGATGCCACCGGTCGTCTCGACCGACAAGTGGGAAGCCGCTCGCCAGGAGCTGCTGGGCAAGGAGAAGGAGCTGACCCGCGCGCGCGATGCCCTCGCCGCCGAGCGGCGGCGAATGCCGCGAGTGGCGGTCGAGAAGGAGTACGAGTTCGAGGGCCCCGATGGCCCGGTTCGCCTGCTCGACCTCTTCGGAGGGCGGCGTCAGCTGATCGTCTACCGCTTCTTCTATGAACCGGGCGTCGCCGACTTCCCGGAAGGCGGCTGCCGCGGTTGCTCGTTCCTCGCCGACCAAGTCGCCCACCCAGCCCATCTCAACGCCCGCGACACGACCCTTGCGTTCGTCTCGCGTGCGTCACAGCCCGACATCGAGCGCTGGAAGGCACGGATGGGCTGGGAGCGGATCCCCTGGTACACGCTCACCGACGACTTCGACTCGGACTTCGGCGTTGGCGAGTGGCACGGGACAAACGCCTTCATCCGTGACGGGGAGCGAATCTTCCGCACCTATTTCGTCGAAAGCCGTGGCGACGAGGCGATGGGAAGCACCTGGAGCTACCTCGACATCACTGCCCTCGGGCGCCAGGAGGAGTGGGAGGACTCACCGGAGGGCTATCCGCAGACCCCGCCCTACCGATGGTGGAACCTCCACGACGAGTACGGCGACGCGTCGTAGGCCGGTGGCCCGCCGCCGTGGGGCGGCGGGCCACCGGTGTCAGCCTCACCGACAGTCGTCCCCGGAGAG
>CAWHOA010000003.1:0-288117 GCA_963830885.1 uncultured Actinomycetes bacterium
CCGGCCCCGCTGATCAATCCGGACAACCCCGCCGCCATCGAGGGTGGCGGCGACTGGTCGTCCTACTGGTATGACGGTCGGATCTACGAATCGGACATGACGCGGGGGCTCCTGATCTGGAACCTCGCCGACAGTGCGGTAGCCGGTGCCAAGAAGCTCGGTCACCTGAACCCGCAGACCCAGGAAACCACGATCCCCCTCAAGACCCAGGGGTAGAAGCGATGCCGCGCCCGGGACCGGTGACCGAGAACCGGTCCCGGGCGCGGATGACCCGGCGGGCAGTGCATGGGCGCGCCGCGTCCAGCCTTGCCTCGTGCCCGGGCTGAGCAGTGTTCGGCCCTACACTCAGGGCCGTGGATACGACGGCCCTTGCAGCGCTCGAGTTTCCTGCGATCAGCGAGCGGCTGGCTGCCGCGGCCTCGACCTCGGTGGGCGCCGGCCTCGCGCGTGCCCTGACGCCGTCGCCGGATCCGGCGGATGTCGCGCGTCGCCAGGCACTGACCGCCGAGGCGATCGCGCTGGTCGAGGGCTCCGCGGAGCCGCCGCTGCATGGAATCGAGGACGTTCGAGCGGCGGCCGAGCGTGCGGCCCGCGGCGGAATGCTGTCCCCGGCCGAGCTGCGCGGCATCGGGACGACGATCGGCGGCGCCCTCGCCGCACGCACGGCGCTCGAAGGGCAGGCGGAGGAGGCGCCGCTGCTGAACGAGCTGGCCGCCGGGATCGACCCGAGCCTTCGCCGGCTGGCCGAGACGATCGCGAGCCGCGTCGAGGCCGACGGGTCCGACCTGAAGGACTCAGCTTCGCCCGACCTTCGCCGCCTGCGCCGGCAGCTCCGCGAGGGCCGGGGCCGGATCGCGGACGAGCTGCGCCGGCTGGCGCGCAGAAGCGGCGTGCGGGAGCACCTGCAGGAGGACTTCATCACCCAGCGCGGCGGTCGGCCCGTGCTCGCCGTCAAGGCGAGCTCGCGCAGCGCGGTACCCGGCGTCGTCCACGATGCATCGAGCTCGGGCGAGACGCTCTTCGTCGAGCCGTTCGAGATCGTCGAGCTGAGCAACCGCCAGTCGGAGGCGGCAGGTGCGGAGCGCGAGGAGGCCGAGCGGATTCTCCGAGAGCTGACGGCGGCGGTCGGCGATCGCGCCGAGGACGTTCGCGTCCTTGTCGAGGCCGTGGCGCAGATCGACCTGGTGCTCGCCTGCGGCATCGTCTCGCGGCGCTGGCGCGGTGCGCCGGTGGAGCCGTCCGAGGAGGTCAGCCTGGCAGGCGCCCGCCATCCGCTCCTCGATCCCGCGAGCGCGGTTCCGATCGACCTCGAGCTCGGCTCGCTGCGAGCGCTCGTCATCAGCGGGCCGAACACGGGTGGCAAGACGGTCGCACTCAAGACGCTCGGCCTGGCGGCGCTCCTGCACCAGGCCGGACTGCGGCCGCCGGCCTCGCGGGCCGCGCTGCCCGTCTTCGACGCGGTGCTCGCGGACATCGGCGATCCGCAGTCGATCGAGATGAGCCTCTCGACCTTCTCCGGCCACGTCCGGGCGCTCGTCGCGATTCTGGGCGCCGCCGGCGGCCGGTCGCTCGTCCTCATCGACGAGGTCGCGGCGGGCACCGACCCGGTCGAGGGATCGGCTCTGGCCCAGGCCCTCGTTGCCCGCCTTGCGGGGCAGGCGCGGCTGACGGTCGTGACCACGCACCATCCCGAGCTCAAGGAGTGGGCGAGCGCCACCGAGGGCGTGGCGAACGCCGCCACCGGCCTCGACCCTCAGACGCACGAGCCCCTTTACCGGCTCGCACTCGGCCGGCCGGGGACCTCGCACGCGCTTGCGACGGCCGAGCGGCTGGGCCTCGACGCTGCCGTCGTCGACGATGCACGCGCCAGGGTGGCTCCGGAGCGTCTGCGCATCGCCGACCTGCTCGCCGAGGCCGAGGACGCCGAGCGCCTGGCGGCAGCCACGCGTTTGGAGGCCGAAGGCGAGCGCGCCGAGGCGGCGGCGCTGACCGAGGTCGCCCGCCGGCGCGGGGAAGAGCTCGCCGCCGAGATCGAGCGGGTGCGGGCTTCGGCCGAGCGCGAGCGGGAGCTGGCACTGGCCGCAGCCGACCGGGAGCTCGCGGAAGCGCGGGCCGAGCTGGCCGCGCTTCGCGAAGAGATCAGCGCGGCCCGACGCCTGCAGGAGCGGTCGGGACGCGCAGCCTTCGCGGAGGCAGGACGGGCGGAGCGCGACCGCGACCGGCGACTCGGTGAGGCCTCCACACGCGCGACGCGGGCCGAGCAGGCGCTGCGCTCGCTCCGCCGCCCGCTACCGCTCGCCGGCCCGCTGGCGCCGGGCGACCCGGTCGAGGCGCCGGAGCTCGGGGTCCGCGGCACGATCGCCGCGATCGAGAACGACGAGGCGGAGGTGGTCGGAGTGGGCGGACAGCGCATCCGCATCCCCGTCTCACGGCTGCGTGCAGACGACCGCGCCGACCCGGACGAGCCGCAAAGCGGCGTCAAGGTCGTCGCGGCGGCGCGAAGCGACGTCTCCGACCAGCTGGACCTCCGTGGCCGGCGAGCCGACGAGGCGCGCGACGCCGTCCGCGCTTTCGTCGACGACGCGGCGCTCGCCGGGCTCGACACCGTGCGGATCGTCCACGGCCGCGGCACCGGCGCCGTCCGCGCCGCCGTGCAGGACGAGCTCGGCCGGCACCCGCTCGTCGAAGGCTTCGAGGCCGACTCGGCCGGCGGCGCCACCGACGCCAGGCTCGCCCGCGCGACGTGAGTCGCTTCATCGGCAGGGAGAACCTGCGCAAGCGGCTCGTCCTCCTCGAGGGCTCGGCAGGGCGAACAGCCTACGGCGACGGGATCGTGCGGATCGAGCCCGACGAAGGCGAGGCCCTCGCCGTCCGCCCGCCCTTTGGCCTTGCCCACGAAGCGCGTTACGACGAGGTGCGCGTTGCGCCGCTTCTGGAGGAGATCGCCGCGGACCACGTGGTCGCAGCGCTGCTCGTCCGCCTCGGCGGGTACGCCGTCGGCGTCTTCGAGGGCGAGCGGCTGGTCGCGTCCAAGGTGGGCTCGCGCTTCGTCAAAGGCCGCCACAAGAAGGGCGGCTCGTCGGCGAACCGCTTCCGCCGCCGACGCGAGGAGCAGGCCCGTGCCCTGGTCGAGGAGGCAGCAAGGGTCGCCACGGATGTGCTCGAGCCATGCCGGGCACGCGTCGAGTTCGCTGCGCTGGGCGGAGACCGCTCGGCGGTCGACGCGGTGCTCGCGGCGCGGCCCGACCTAGCGTGGCTGCGAGAGCTCGCGCTCCCGCGGTTCTTCACGGTCCCAGAGCCGCGACAGCGCGTGCTCCTGCGACTCCCCTACGACCTCTACTCGTCCGAGGTGCTCTAGCGGACGGAGTGCGACTCCGCGTCCGGCTCGTGGAAGCGCACGAGGGCCAGTGCCTCGTCCTCGGCGGCCAGCCGCGCCGCCGGCGGGAGGCGCTCGAACGGCTCGAGGAGCAGCGTCGCCTTCCTCGCGCTCCGCTCGACGCGCCACTTGCCGGCGACCGCGCCGTCCACCAGGAACGTCGGCGTGGATTGCGGGGTCTTCGTCGCAAAGACGAGGGGGCGGAAGTCCTCGGGCAGGATCTGAGTGCGGCGAGCGTGGACGAGCAGCGTGGCGTCCCAGGTCGGGAGGAAGCGAACGGGCGCGGGCGCGTCGCCGCCGGGGAGCGGGGCGCGCGGGACGTCGAGCAGCTCGCGGCCCTCCTCGTCACGGAACCGGCGTAGTCGCAGGCGCTCGGCGGCGGGCTCGAGGTCGGCGACGGCCACCCCGGCCCAGTTGGCCGCGTCGGCGAGCCGGGCCGGCCCGAACGCGGCGAGGTAGCGGCGCAGGAGGAGCTCCGCGCCCTCGGCCGGCGTCGTCGACGGCGGCCCGACCCACTCCTCGGCGAGCGCATAGAGGTCGGCGCGACGCCGCTCCCACGTGCCGGACGGGGGCGCGCGGACGAGCTCGACCCAGGCCGCGAGACCGTTCCAGAGGTGGGTCGGCCGCTCGGGATCCCGCCGGCGCGCGAGCTCGAGCAGCTCGTCGCGGTGCCCGACTCGGCCGGCAAGCGCAGCGCGCACCTCTTTCGCTGCCGCCTCCATGGTCGACCGTGAAAGCCGCTTGCGGTCGAAGCGCAGCCAGCCTTCCTGGCGCGCGGCCTTGCTCCCGAGCGCGAACGCCCAGTAGTCGCCCGCGGAGACTAGGTGGATCGTGGAGCGGAGCAGCGTGCCCTGCACGGCGCGCCGCCGCTCGAGCGCCCGCGTCAGGTCACCGAGCACGAAGCCGTCGAGCCGGCTCCACAGGCCGATGTACGAGGAGGGCGCGTACTGAGCCTGGATGCCGCCGACGCGCTCCAACGCACGCGCGAGCGGCAGGTGCGACCGCTCGAGCAGAAGCTGGCGGGCGAGCAGCGCGCGGTTGAGGTCGCGGGTGGTGAGGACGCGCTCGGCCACGGCGAGACCGTAACCGCTGTCGCCGCCGAGACGAAGTGAGTCGGCACAATACGACGATGGGAAGGACGCTCTTCGACCGCGTCTGGGACGCGCACCTCGTCTGCGAGCCGGACGACGAGGCGCCGCTGCTCTACGTCGACCTTCATCTCGTCCACGAGGTGACCTCGGCGCAGGCCTTCGAGGGGCTGCGCCTCGCCGGGCGGCGCGTGCGGCGGCCGGATCTGACGCTGGCGACGATGGACCACAACGTCCCCACCGACGACCGCCCCGCCGACGACCTCGCCGCCGCGCAGCTCGAGGCGCTGCGGCGGAACTGCGACGAGTTCGGCGTGCGGCTCTACGCGACCGGAAGCGGGCGCGAGGGGATCGTGCACGTGATCGGGCCCGAGCTCGGGCTCTCGCAGCCGGGGATGACGATCGTCTGCGGCGACAGCCACACGTCGACCCACGGCGCCCTCGGCGCGCTCGCCTTCGGCATCGGCACCTCGGAGGTCGAGCACGTGCTGGCCACGCAGACCCTGCCGCAGCGGAGGCCGAAGACGATGCTGCTCGACTTCGTCGGCGAGCTCCCGCTCGGCGTGACCGCGAAGGACATGATCCTCGGCGCGATCGGGCGGATCGGGGTGGCCGGGGGCGCCGGCCATGTCGTCGAGTACGCGGGCGAGGCCGTCCGGGCGCTGCCGATGTCCGGCCGCATGACCATCTGCAACATGTCCATCGAGGCCGGCGCGCGCGCGGGGATGATCGCGCCCGACGACACGACCTTCGCCTATCTCGAAGGCCGTCCCGCCGCGCCGAAGGGCGCGGAGTGGGAGCGGGCCCTCGACCGCTGGCGCGCGCTCCCCTCCGATCCGGACGCGAGCTACGACCGCGTGGTCGAGCTCGACGTGCGCGAGCTGGCGCCGCAGGTGAGCTGGGGGACGAACCCCGGCATGGTCGTGCCGGTGGACGGCGCGGTTCCCGACCCCGCGGACTGCGACGACCCGGCCGAGCGCGCCGCCGCCGAGCGTGCGCTCGCCTACATGGCGCTCGAGCCGGGCACCCCGATCCAGGAGATCGAGGTCGATCGCGTCTTCATCGGCTCGTGCACGAACGCGCGCATCGAGGACCTGCGCGAGGCCGCGACCGTCGTCGCAGGCAAGAGCGTCCATCCGCGCGTGCGCGCGCTCGTCGTCCCCGGGTCGGCCGGCGTCAAGCGCCAGGCCGAGGAGGAGGGGCTCGACCGGGTCTTCGAGGCCGCCGGCTTCGAGTGGCGCCGCGCGGGGTGCTCGATGTGCCTGGGCATGAACCCGGACATCCTCCAGCCGGGCGAGCGCTGTGCGTCCACGTCGAACCGCAACTTCGAGGGCCGCCAGGGCCGCGGCGGGCGCACGCACCTCGTCAGCCCGGCCATGGCCGCGGCGACCGCGCTCGCCGGCCACTTCGTGGACGTCCGCGAGCTGGCGCTGGAGCGGGTCGCGTGAAGCCGTTCACGCGCACGACCGGGCGGGTCGCGGTGCTCGACCGGGCGGACGTGGACACCGACCAGATCGTCCCCAAGCAGTTCCTCAAGCGGATCGAGCGGACCGGCTTCGGCGAGTTCCTCTTCTTCGACTGGGCGAAGGAGGACGGCTTCGAGCTGAACGATCCCGCGGCCGAGGGGGCGACCATCCTCGTCACCGGCCGCAACTTCGGCTGCGGCTCCTCGCGCGAGCACGCGGCGTGGGCGCTGCAGGACTACGGCTTCGACGTGATCGTTGCGTCGTCGTTCGGCGACATCTTCCGGACGAACTCCCTGAAGGTCGGCCTTCTCACCGTGACGCTGCCGGAGGACCAGGTGCGTGCCCTGATGGACGCCGGCCAGGGCGCGGAGCTGACCGTCGACCTCGAGGAGCAGACCGCAGGCCCCTACCGCTTCACGCTCGACCCGGTCGACCGCCGCCGCCTGCTCGAGGGGCTCGACGACATCGGCCTCACGCTGCAGCACGAAGGCGAGATCGCCGCTTTCGAGGAAGCCCAGCCCTCCCCGATCAGCACGGCCACTCTCTAGGGGAGGGCGCCGGGCGCCCGTGTGGACGCCCGGCGCCGGGAGGACTCAGCCGGCTTCGGGAACCGGCTCCGCGCGGACCGCCGCCGGCGCGGCGCGCGGGGAGCCGTGGCCGAGCAGATGCCCGTGCGATTCGGTTCCGTAACCGCCTGGGACCGGGATGTAGAACTCGGGGTAGCCCCACATCCCATGCTCGGAGACGTCGAGACCGGCAGTCTCGGTCTCCGGCTCGGCGCGGATGCCCACCGTCACCTTCATCACGAAGAGGACGAGGAACGAGGCGCCGAAGGTGAAGATTCCGACCGTGGCGAGGCCGAGCGCCTGGACGCCCAGCTGATGGAAGCCGCCGCCGTAGAAGAGCCCGGGCGAGCCGGTCGCCAGGCTCTCGGCGAGCTGCGGGACGGTCAGGAAGCCGAGGGCCAGCGTGCCCCAGACCCCCGCCATGCCGTGCGCGGCCAGAGCGCCGATCGGATCGTCGATCCGCGCCCGCTCGACCGCGAGGCTGCCGAGCACGACGATGACCCCGGCGACGAAGCCGATGAGCAGGGCGGCCCACGGCGCCACGAACGCGCACGCCGCCGTGATCGCCACGAGCGCGGCGACGGCCCCGTTCAGCATCATCGAGAGGTCGGGCTTCTTGACCACGATCCAGGAGGTCAGCACCGCGCCGAGGACGCCGGCCGCGGCGGCGAGGTTCGTGTTCAGGGCGACGTAGGCGAAGAAGCCGACCCCGCCGAAGTCCACGCTGAGCGTGGAGCCCGGGTTGAAGCCGAACCACCCGAACCAGAGGATGATGACGCCGAGCGTCGTGTAGGCCATGTTGTGCCCGGGGATCGCGTTCGGCTTCCCGTCCGAGGCGAACTTGCCGATGCGCGGCCCGAGCAGCAGGGCTCCGGCGAGGCCGGCGAGCGCGCCCTGGTAGTGGACGACGGTCGAGCCCGCGAAGTCCTGCATCCCACGGGCGAAGAGCCAGCCGTCAGGGCTCCAGACCCAGTGGGAGACGAGGGAGTAGATGAGCGTGTAGGCGACCCCGAAGGCGAAGTAGACCCAGAGGCGCGTGCGCTCGGCCATGGCGCCCCAGACGATCGCCAGCGAGACCGCGCAGAAGACGACCTCGAAGAGGTAGCCCGCGGCCGCGGGGATCGAGGCGAACCAGGAGAACGGCGCCGCGCCGACGCTCAGGAGCTCGTCCACCGAAGGGGCGAAGCCGGAGCCGCCGACGAGCCCGTTGCCCCCGTCGCCGAAGGCGAGGCCGTAGCCGACGAGGTAGTAGACGACGGATGCGAGGGCGAGGACGAGGACGTTCTTGGCGGCGATGTGGCCGACGTTCTTCATCCGGGTGAGGCCCGCCTCGAGGAACGCGAAGCCGGCCTGCATGAACATGACGAGGATGGCCGCGACGACCACCCACATCGTGCTCGCGGCGATACCCAGCTCGGCCCGGGTCATGCTGCCTCGACCTCCTCCAGGCTCAGCCCCGTCCGGTTGTGGGTGACGTTCTCGACCTGGGACATCCAGACGATCCCGTCGCCCGACTCGTTGCCGCTGCGGGCCGCGTCGACGATCGTCTCGACGACCGCCGTGGCCTTGTCGTCCTCGACGACGAACACGAGCAGGGCCTTGGGCAGGAAGCGCGACTCGAAGACGCGTCCCCGGTACTCGTGGGTGATGCCGCGCTGGCGGCCGTGGCCGACCGCCTCGAGCACCGTGACTCCGACGTGGCGAGCGTCGAACTCGACCGCGTCGATCACGGTCTCGACCCTCTCCCTCAGCACCACCGCCTCTACCTTCACCATCGCCCCTCCCTTCCTGGACCACAGAAAAAGCCCCAGGAGCTGACGCGCTCCTGAGGCCTCGATGCCTCTCCGCGGCCGCCTTCCTCGGCGGCTCGGAACGTCGGACGTTAGCGGTCGCGCCGGACGCGCGTCAAGGCCGGATTCCTGCCAGGACGGCTTCCACGAAGTCGGACGTCGAGGCAGCGCCGCCGAGATCCGGCGTGGGGGCGTCCACGAGCGCGCCGTCCACGGCTGCCTCCAGGCGCGCGGCCTCGTCCGGGCGGTCGAGGCCGTGGGCGAGCATGAGCGCGGCCGAGCGGAGCATGGCCGCCGGGTTGGCGATGCCGCGGCCGGCGATGTCCGGCGCCGAGCCGTGCACCGGCTCGAAGATCCCGGGCCTCCCGTCTCCGAGGCTGGCCGAGGCGGCGAGGCCGAGCCCGCCGGTCTTCCCCGCGGCGACGTCGGAGAGGATGTCTCCGAACGTGTTCTCGGTGAGGATGACGTCGAAGCGCTCCGGCGCGATCACGAGCTGGAGGCCGCAGTTGTCCACCAGCATGTGCTCGAGCTCGACTTCGGCGTACTCGGCGTGCACGCGGACGACGACCTCCCGCCAGAGCCGCGAGGTGTCGAGGACGTTCGCCTTGTCCACCGAGGTGACGTGCCCGCGCCGCGCCCGGGCGAGCTCGAAGCCGCGGCGGGCGATGCGCTCGACCTGGTCGGGCCGGTACTCCATCGTGTCGAAGACGGTGCCGTCGTCGCGGACGCCCCGCGCGCCGTAGTAGAGGCCCCCGACCAGCTCGCGGACGACGAGCAGGTCGATGCCGTCGGCCCGCGCCGGCCGCAGGTTTGCGTAGACGTCGAGCTCACCGCGCAGGCGGATGAGCCCCTGCTCGGGGCGGACGGCCGCGCCGTCGAACTCGGGCGCTCCCACCGCCCCCATCAGGACTGCGTCGGCCTCCCGGGTCGCTGCCAGCGTCTCCGACGGGAGCGGCTCGCCGGTCGCGTGGATGGCGGCACCGCCGAACAGGTGCTTCTCGAGCTCGAGGTCGGGCGCGAGCTCCGCGAGCACGCGCGCCGCCGCCGCGGCGACCTCGGGGCCGATCCCGTCGCCGGGGAGGAGCGCGATCCTCATTCGCCAGGTCGGGTGACGGCGCCCTCGGAAGCCGAGGAGACGAGCGCCGCGTACTTGGCGAGGACGCCCTTCGTGTAGCGCGGCTCGGGCGGCGCCCAGTCGGCCAGGCGCGCGCTGATCTCGTCGTCGGAGAGCTCGACGCGCAGCTCGCGCGCCTCCACGTCGACGACGACGACGTCCCCGTCCTGCAAGGCGGCCAGCGGACCGCCGCGCGCCGCCTCGGGCGAGACGTGGCCGACCATGAGGCCGTGCGTCGCGCCGGAGAAGCGGCCGTCCGTGACGAGCGCGACCGCGTCGCCGAGGCCCTCGCCGACGAGCGCGCCGGTGACGTGCAGCATCTCCCGCATCCCCGGTCCGCCGGACGGGCCCTCGTAGCGGATGACGACGACGTCGCCCTCCTGGATCCCGCCCGCCTCGACGGCCGCGAAGCAGGCCTCCTCGGAGTCGAAGACGCGCGCCGGGCCCCGGTGGAGCAGGCGCTCGTGGCCGGCAAGCTTGACCACGCTTCCCTCGGGGGAGAGGTTGCCGTAGAGGATGCCGAGCCCGCCCGTCGGCTTCAGCGGCGTCTCGATCGGGACGACGACCTCCTGCCCGGGGCGCTCCTCGACCGCCGCGGCGATCTCCCCGAGCGAGCGGCCGTCGACGTTGAGGGCGTCGGCGTGCACGAGGTCGCGCTTGACCAGCTCGCGCGCGACGAGCGCGACGCCGCCGGCCTCGTAGACGTCGGTGGCGACGAAGCGGCCGCCGGGCTTCAGGCTGGCGACGACCGGTGTGCGCGCCGCGATCCGGTCGAAGTCGTCGATCGTGAGCGGGATGCCGAGCTCGTAGGCGATCGCGAGCAGGTGGAGGACGCCGTTCGTCGAGCCGCCGGTGGCGGCGACGGAGGCGATCGCATTCTCGAGCGCCTCCCGGGTGATCACGTGCGAGGGGCGCACGTCGCGGCGGAGCAGGTCCATGACCAGCCGCCCGGCCTGCTCGGCCGCCGCCTGCTTCGCGGGGACGAGCGCGGGAATCCCGTTGAGGCCGGCCGGGCTGATCCCCAGGAACTCGAGGGCGGTGGACATCGTGTTCGCGGTGAACTGGCCGCCGCAGGCGCCGGCGCCGGGGCAGGCGACGCTCTCGAGCTCGTGCAGCTCCTCGCCGGTCATCTTCCCGACCGCGTGCGTCCCGATCGCCTCGTAGACGTCCTGGATGGTCACGTCGCGGCCCTGGAAGCGGCCGGGCGCGATCGAGCCGTTGTAGAGGACGAGGCCCGGCAGGTCGAGGCGCGCGAGCGCCATCACGGCCGCCGGGATCGTCTTGTCGCAGCCGACCAGGCACACCAAGCCGTCGAGCAGGTGCCCGCGCGCGACGAGCTCGATCGAGTCCGCGATCACCTCGCGCGAGACGAGGGAGGCCCGCATCCCCTCGGTGCCCATGGAGACGCCGTCGGAGACCGAGACGGTGTTGAACTCCATCGGCGTTCCGCCCGCGGCGCGCACGCCGGCCTTGACGTGCTGCGCCAGCTCGCGCTGGTTGAGGTTGCACGGCATCGTCTCGATCCAGGTCGTGGCGACGCCGATCAGCGGCCGGGCGAGATCGTCGTCGTCGAAGCCGGTCGCCTTCAGCATCGCGCGCGCTCCCGCGCGGGTGGGGCCGTCGGTGAGCGCGGCGCTCTGCCGCTTCGCGGGGTCCGAGGGGCGGTCGTACGGGTCCGGGCTCATCTGGCGAGCTCAGCTCCTTTCGCGGAGGTCGAGAGCCAGAGCACCTCGACGTCGGGGAACCGGTTGGAGAGCTCGACCGAGCACTCCTTGGCGTGGTGCGGGTCCGCCCAGACGATCACCGTCGGGCCGGAGCCGGAGATGGTGGCGCCGAGAGCGCCGGCGGGCAGGTCGTCCCGAACCTCGCCGAGGAGCGGCGCGTTCTCCGCCCGGTAGGGCTCGTGCAGACGATCGTTCAGCGCGGCGGCGAACGCCTCCTTCGAGCCCGAGGCGAGCCCGGCGCCGAGGAGCGCCGCGCGCCCGACCGAGAAGACAGCGTCCCCGAGCGGAATCTCCTCCGGCAGCGAGGCGCGCGCCTCGGCCGTGGCCACGGTCGACTCGGGCACGAGCGCGAGCGGGATGGCGGGGACGGAGTCGGCAACCCTGTGGATGTTGCCGCCGACGGTCAGGCAGGCCCCGCCGGCGAGCGCGGCGGCGAGGTTGTCCGCGTGGCCTTCGAGCGGCAGGCCTTCCCGCAGGAGCCACTCGGGATCGGGGTCGCGGTCGGCGACGTGCGCGGCGGCGACGAGCCCGAGGGCGATCACCGCGGCGCTCGACCCGAGGCCGCGCTCCCGCGGGATGCGGTCGAACCACTCGAACTTCAGGCCGTCGGCGGGGTCGATCCGCTCGTAGGCGCGGACGCCGAGGTGGGTGCGGTCGGGAGTGCCCCCGTCGGTGATGACGACCTCGTTCCAGAGGTCGAGCGCGACGGCGGCGCAGTCGAACCCGGCCCCGAGGTTGGCCGTCGTCGCCGGGGCTCGGACGGTCACGTTCACGAGGCGGCTTCCGCGATGGCGTCGGCGTCGGGCGGGACCTGAATCGGCGGGGTGGAGAGGCGCGCGGCCGCTTCCGGGTCCTTGAGGCCATGGCCGGTGACGACGCAAACCACACGGGCGCCCGGCTCCGGGCGCTCGCGCGCGACCGCGGCGACTCCGGCGGCCGACGACGGCTCGCAGAAGACGCCCTCGAGCCGTGCCAGGTCGCGCCAGGCGGCCAGAATCTCCTCGTCGGCGAGCGGGACGACCGCGCCGCCCGATCGCGCGATCGCGGCCTCCGCTTCCACCCGATGGGCAGGCTCGGCGATGCGGATCGCGGTCGCCATCGTGAAGGCGCGCTCCGTGGCCTCGCCCGCCAGGATCGGCGGCAGGCCGGCCCCGGACTCGTCGAATCCGAGCGCGTAGGCGCGCGTGTTCCCGCCGCCGCCGTAGGGCAGGGCGAGCACGTCGGGCGCGCCGCCGAGCTCCTCGACGATCTCGAACGCCGCCGTCTTCTGGCCTTCGAGCCGGTCGGGGTTGAGCGAGTTGACGAGGGCGTGCGAGCCGCGGCGGCCCAGCTCGCGCGCGGCGTCGAGCGCCGCCTCGAACGGGCCCTGCACCTCGAGCAGCAAGGCGCCGACAGCCTGCGCCTGCGCGATCTTGCCGCGCGCGACCGCCCCGGCCGGCTGGAGGATCACGGCCCCGATCCCGGCCCGGGTCGCGTAGGTCGCCGCCGAGGCGGCAGTGTTCCCGGTCGACGCGCAGACGACTGCGGCCGCGCCCTCCTCGACCGCCTTCGAGACCGCCACCGTCATGCCGCGGTCCTTGAAGCTGCCGGTGGGATTCGCGCCCTCCCACTTGAGCCAGAGCTCGATGCCGAGCCGCTCCGAGAGACGCGGGGCGCGGAGGAGGGGGGTGGAGCCCTCGCCCAGCGACACGACCGGGGTGCCGTCGGTGAAGGGCAGGCGGTCCCGGTAGCGCTCGGCGAGCGGGATCATGCCGCGGACCCTACTGGCCGAAGCCATCCTGTTTCCTAGGACCAGCCCAGCTCCGCGACGCCGCGGTCGGAGATGACCGGGAGGGCCGACGGCGGGCCGGTCGTCTCGGGCAGCGACTCGATCTCGCGCAGCGCGCTGCGCAGGTCGCCCTCGGCGCCCTCGTGGGTGACGACGTGCAGCGTCGCCGACCCGTTGTCCTGGTGCTGGATCAGGCGCGCGATGGAGACCCGGTGCGCGGCGAGGCGCAGCGCCACCTGGGCGAGGACGCCCGCGACGTCGTCGACGTCGATCCGCAGGTAGTAGGGCGAGCGCATCTCCGCGCCTGGCAGCCGGTCGAGCTCGCGCCAGCACGCGTCGTTCTGGAGGAACCCGGTGCCGGTCGTGCCGATGACGCTGACCATGTCGGCCACGACGGCCGACGCGGTCTCCATGCCGCCCGCGCCGGGGCCTTCGAGCGTGATCTCGCGGATGGCGTCGCCCTGGAGCATGACCGCGTTGAAGGCGCCTTCCACCGCGGCCAACGGGTGATGGCGGTCGACGAGCGCGGGGCCGACGCGGACGTCGAGCTTGCCGTCGCGAAGCGTTGCCGCGCCGATCAGGCGGACGACCATCTGCATCTCGCGCGCTGCGCGGACGTGCGCGCTCGTCACCCCTTCGATGCCGTCGTAGGCGACGTCGTCGAGCGTCACGCGCGAGCCGAAGGCGATCGTGGCCAGGATGGCCATCTTCGCGGCCGCGTCGGCGCCGTTGACGTCCTCGGTCGGGTCGGCCTCCGCATAGCCCAGCGCCTGCGCCTCGGCGAGCGCCTCCGCGTACTCGGCGCCCTCCTCCATCTTCGTGAGGATGAAGTTGGTGGTGCCGTTGACGATCCCGAGGATGCGGTGGACGTTCGTGACGACGAGCGCCTCGCGCAGGATCTTGATCACGGGGATCGCCGCGCAGACGCTCGCCTCGAAGCGGAGCTGGACCCCGGCCTCGGAGGCGGCGGAGAAGAGCTCCGCGCCGCGACGGGCGATCAGCTGCTTGTTGGCCGAGACGACCGGCTTCCCCGCGCGCAGCAGCTCGAGCACGTGCTCGCCCGTCGGCTCGAGCCCGCCCATGACCTCGGCGACGATCGCGATGGACGGGTCGTCGCGGATGGCGGCGAAGTCCGTCGTGAGAACGCCGTCGGCGGGCAGGTGCTCGCGCTCCTTCGCCGGGTCGCGGACGAGCGCGTGCGTCACGCGCAGGCGGTGCCCGGTAGCGCGCTCGATGTCCTCGGCGTTTTCCTGCAGCAGCCGGTCCACGGCCGAGCCGACCGTGCCGTAACCGAGAAGGGCAACGGGGACGTCGATCATCGGGACATCATCGCCTCCGCAGCCGTCCGCTGCGGAGGCGATTCGCGATCAGCTCGGGACACCGGCCTCCGTGCCGAGGAGGCCTTCGCGGCCCGCCAGCTCGCGGAGCTCGGCGCCGACGGACTCGACCGGGTGGCGGGCGGCCATTCGCCGCAAGGCGGTCATCCGCGGCCGGCCGGCCTCCTCCTCGGCGATCAGCTCGCGCGCGAAGGAGCCGTTGCGCACGTCCTCGAGCAGCTGCTGCATGTTCGTTCGCACGTGCTCGTCGATGACGAGCTGGCCGCGCGTGAGGTCGCCGTACTCGGCCACGTCTGAGATGGAGGCGCGCATGTGCCCGAAGCCGCCCTCGTAGATGAGGTCGACGATGAGCTTCAGCTCGTTGATGCACTCGTAGTAGGCGATCTCGGGTTGGTAGCCCGCGTCCACGAGGATCTCGAAGCCGGCCTGCATGAGCGCGCAGACGCCGCCGCAGAGGACGGCCTGCTCGCCGAAGAGGTCGCTCTCGGTCTCCTCCGCGAACGTCGTCTCGATCATCCCCATGCGCCCGGAGCCGATCGCCGTGCCGTAGGCGAGCGCCAGGTCGAGCGCGCTCCCGCTCGCGTCCTGGGCGACCGCGACGAGGCCGGGAACGCCCGCGCCGGCCTCGAACAGCTGCCGGACGCGATGGCCGGGGCCCTTGGGGGCGACCATGATCACGTCGTGCCCCGGCTCGGGCTGGATCTGCCCGAAGTGGACGTTGAAGCCGTGAGCGAAGAGGACGGCGGCCTCCGGCTCCAGATTCGGGGCGACGTCGCGCTCGTAGACGCCCTTCTGGACGTGGTCGGGGAGGAGGATGGCGACGAGCTGCGCGCCGCGCACGGCCTCGGCGAAGGTCTTGACGGTGAGCCCGGCGTCCTCGGCGGCCGCCCAGGAGGAGCTCCCCTCCCGCAGCCCGACCTCGACGTCGACACCGGAGTCGCGCAGGTTGAGCGCGTGTGCGTGGCCCTGGCTGCCGTAGCCGAGGACGGCGACCTTGCCGGAGAGGAGATCGAGGTTGCCCTCGCGATGGACGGTTGCGGCCATGGGAATCCTTTCTATCTGAGGACGTGCTGGGGGCGGGGACTGCGGTTCGTGGACGCGCGCGCGAGCCCGATCCGCCCCGTGCGGGCGAGCTCGATGAGGCCGTGCGGGCGCAGGAGCTCCTCGAAGGACTCGAGCTGCTCGGGCGTTCCGACGACCTCGAAGACCATGGAGTCGGGACCGAGGTCGGCGACGCGCGCGTCGAAGACGTCGGCGAGGGCGATCAGCTCCGCGCGGCTCGACGGGTCGGCCGAGACCCGGACGAGCGCCAGCTCGCGCTCCACCGACTCACCGGGCTGGAGCGTCGACACGCGGAGGACGTTCACGAGCTTGTGCATCTGCTTCTCGATCTGCTCGAGCAGGTGCGCCGGGCAGTCGACGGTGAGCACGATGCGCGACACGTCGTGGCGCTCGGTCGGCCCGACGGCGAGGCTCTCGATGTTGAAGCCGCGCCGCGCGAACATGTTCGAGACGCGCGCGAGCGCGCCCGGCCGGTTCTCGACGAGGACGGAGACGGTATGGCTCACGAGCCGGTCTCCGGCTCGTGAGGCAGGGGAAGGTGTGTGAGGGAACCGGGAGGTTCCTTCACTGTCTCGAAGAAGGGGGCTCGCGGGGGAAACATGGTTTCCCCCGCGGGAGCGAGCGGCAGCGAGCGACGGGTCATGCCTCGACCGCCTCCTCTTCCGAGAACTCGATCACGTCGGTGGCGGCCGCGCCCGCGGGGATCATCGGGAAGACCTTCTCCTCCGGATCGCAGCGCGCGTCGACCACGGCGGTGCGCCCGCAGGAGATCGCCTCCTCGAGGACGCCGTCGAGGTCGTCCTCGGACTCGACCGTGAAGCCCGCGGCGCCGTAGGCCTCGGCGAGCTGGGCGTAGTCGGGCACCTGGTGCGTCAGGTGGGTCTCGGAGAAGCGGTTCGCATAGAACATCTCCTGCCACTGGCGCACCATGCCGAGCCAGCCGTTGTTGACGATGACGACCACGATCGGCAGGCCTTCGAGGACGGAGGTCGCCAGCTCCTGCGAGGTCATCTGGAAGCAGCCGTCGCCGTCGACGCAGACGACGGTGGCGTCCGGTCGAGCCGCCTTGGCGCCGATGGCCGCGGGGAGCCCGTAGCCCATCGTCCCCAGGCCGCCCGAGGTGATGAACGTCCGCGGCCGGTCGCAGACGAGGTACTGCATCGCCCACATCTGGTGCTGGCCGACGCCCGTCGTCCAGACGACGTCGCGGCCGGCGGTCAGGTCGCGGAGCGACTCGATCACCGCCTGCGGCTTCAGGTAGTCGCCGCCGCGCGCGTAGCGGTAGGGGAACTCCTCGCGCCACTCGTCGAGCTGGCGCCGCCAGGCGACCGGCCCCTCGCGGCCGGGCGCCGCCTCGGCGCGGTAGGCCTTGGTCAGCTCGGCGAGCGCGGGCTTGAGCGGGCCGGTGACCGGGATGTCCGCGTGCCGCAGCTTCCCGATCTCGGCCGCGTCGATGTCGAAGTGGATGACCTTCGCCCCGGGCGCGAACGCCGCGAGCTTGCCGGTGACGCGGTCGTCGAAGCGCGCGCCGACGGCGACGATCAGGTCGGCCTTGTTCAGGCCCCAGTTCGCCCACTTCGAGCCGTGCATGCCCGGCGGGCCGTAGCAGAGCGGGTGGGACTCGGGGAACGCGCTCTTCGCCATCAGCGTCGTGATCACCGGGATGCCGCCGGTCTCGGCGAGCTCGAGCAGCTCGTCGGTGGCCTCGCCGTTGACCACGCCGCCCCCGACGTAGAGGACAGGTCGGGAGGCGGCGAGCAGGGCCCTCGCCGCCTCGCGAACCTGTCGTGGGTGGACACTGGCAGGTGGTCTCCACCCTGGGAGATCGACTTGATGGGGGTACGTGAAGTCGATCTCCGCCTCCTGCACGTCCTTGGCGACGTCCACGAGGACCGGGCCTGAACGCCCGGTTCGGGCGATGTGGAAGGCCGCCTTGATGACATGCGGGAGTTCTTCGACGTCCTGCACGAGCCACGAGTGCTTGACGATCGGGAGCGTGATGCCGGTCGCATCCGTCTCCTGGAACGCGTCGGTGCCGATCAGGCTCGTGCGCACCTGGCCCGTGATGCAGACGAGCGGCGTGGAGTCCATCCACGCGTCGGCGATGGGGGTGACGAGGTTGGTGACCCCGGGGCCCGACGTCGCCATGGCGACGCCGACCCTGCCGGACGCGCGGGCGTAGCCCTCCGCCATGTGCCCGGCGCCCTGCTCGTGGCGGGCGAGGACGTGGCGGACGGTCGAGCCTCGCGCGAACGCGTCGTAGAGCGGGAGGATGGCACCGCCCGGAATGCCGAAGGCGACGTCGACCCCCTCGGCCTCGAGGCAGCGGAGGATCGCGTCGGAGCCGAGCATCTTCATGCGGCTGCCCCCGCGAACTCGGTGTCCCGGCGCGCTCCGGGCAGCGACGCGAGCAGGGTCTCCATGAACTGCCTCGTCGTCGCGCCCTCGCCCGACGAGAGCATGTCCGGGGTGCGGACGCCGGTCTCGAGCGTGTCCACGACGGCCCGCTCGAGCGTGCGGGCCGCGCTGCGCTCGCCCAGCCCTTCGCCAAGCATGAGCGCTGCCGCGAGGAGCATTGCGCTCGGGTTGGCGACGCCCTGGCCGGCGATCTCGAGCGCCGAGCCGTGCGTCGGGCCGAACATGCCCTTGCCGTCGGGGCCGACCCGGCCGGACGCGACCATCCGCGTGCCCTCGTGGGCGAACGCGGCGGTGCTCGCGACCGCCTCGGCGAACGGCTGCTCGCTGGCGATGACGTCGAAGCCGGAGGGGTCGCGCAGGAGCCCGGTCACGACGGCCTCGAAGGGCTGCCGGTCGACGAGCACGCCCTCCCAGCGCTCGCCGGCCGCCGCAAGCGCGGCGTGCCAGCTCGGGCTCGAGCCGACCGCGGTCAGGCGGGCGCGCCGGCTGAACGCCAGCCGGAAGGCACTGTCGGCGGCCAGCTGGGCCGCGTCGTCGAGGAGCGGGCTGACCACGGCCAGCTCGCTGCCCCGCGCACAGACGCGCGTGATCCGCCAGCGCAGGTCGAGCTCGGCCTTGACGACCTCGAGCGCGGGCTCGCGCGTCGCCGCCACGAGCATCGCGTCGCACTCGGCGCACGCCGCCCGCGTCACCGCGGGGAGCGGGTGGCCGAAGCGGCGCAGCGCATCGCCGCCGAAGGGGACATGCACCTCGTCCACCTGGAAGCCGTGCATGCCGGACACGACGGCGAGCGCTCGGCTCGCCTCGGCCGTCACCTCCGGCCCGATCCCGTCGCCCGAGAGACAGGCGACTGTATAGCGCTTCTTCCTCATCGCACGCTCACCTCCTCGAACACATCGCCGAGGGTCACGTGCTTCCGTGTATCGGCAAGTTGCTTGAAACGGGCAAACGCCTCGTTGACCTGGTTCCGGTCGAGCTTGATGCCGGCCTCGTCGCAGGCCCGCGCGAAGGCGTGCCGGCCGGAGTGCTTTCCGAGCGGCAGCGACATGACGAGGCCGAGCTCGGTCGGGTCCATGATCTGGTACGTCTGGGCGTCCTTGAGCATGCCGTCCTGGTGGATGCCGGCCTCGTGGGCGAACGCGCTCGCGCCGACGATGGCCTTGTTCTTCTGCACGCGGTAGCCGGTCAGCTCCTCCACGAGCCGCGAGCTGCGCCCGATCTCGCCGACGTTGATGTCGGTGTGGGCCTCGAAGGCGCCGTGGCGGACGCGCAGGGCCATGACGACCTCCTCGAGCGCCGCGTTGCCGGCGCGCTCGCCGAGCCCGTTGATCGTCGCCTCGACCTGGGTCGCGCCCGCCTTGATGCCGGCGAGCGTGTTGGCGACGGCGAGGCCCAGGTCGTCGTGGCAGTGGACGGAGAGCTCGACGCCCTCCAGCTCGGGGCAGAGGGCCCGGATCTCGGCGATGAACTCGGCGTACTCGCCGGGAAGGCAGTACCCGACCGTGTCCGGCAGGTTGATCGTCGTCGCGCCGGCCCGGACGGCCTCGGCGCACACCCGCGCCGCGAACTCGGGCTCGGAGCGCGTGGCGTCCTCGCACGAGAACTCGACCTCGTCGGCGAGGCTGCGCGCGTAGCCCACGGACCAGCGGGCCTGCTCGACGACCTCCTCCGGCTCGAGGCGGAGCTTGCGCTCCATGTGGATGGGGCTGGTGGCGAGAAAGACGTGGATGCGGGACCGGCGGGCGCCCGCAAGGGCCTCCGCCGCGGCGTCGATGTCCTCCTTGCGCGTCCGCGCGAGGGAGGCGACCGTTGGGCGCTCGATTGCGGCGGCGACAGCCCTGACGCCTTCGAAGTCTCCCGGCGAGGAGACCGCGAACCCAGCCTCGACGATGTCGACTCCGAGCCGCTCGAGCTGTTCCGCGATCTCCACCTTCTCGTCCGGCGACAGTGCGATGCCCGGCGACTGCTCGCCGTCGCGCAAGGTCGTGTCGAAGATCGTGATTCTGCGGCTCACTGCTCATCCTCTCTGCCTCCAGCTGGAGGCGCATTGCTCCTGTGATTCGGTCGGCGTATGCGCCTGCGCGGCGCGTGGTCGCGTCCTCCCCCTAGAGGGGGAGAATGGCGATGAGGATGACCACGAGGACGAGCGCGAGCGCCCGGAAGGAGCCGGTGGCGCTAGGCGATGTGATCTCGTTCCTCGACAAGCTGCGTTGAAGTGTGCGGACCGCGGGGTGTCCTTGTCAAGCCCCCAACGGAGTGAATCCGAGCAACGAGTTGCGGAGAGGCCGCTTCCCGCTTAGCCTCGCACGCGTGAGCAACACGCACTTCGACGCGGTCGTCGTCGGCTCCGGCTTCGGCGGCTCGGTGCTCGCATACCGGCTGGCCGAGGCGGGGAAGTCCGTCTGCGTGCTCGAGCGCGGCAAGCCGTACCCGCCCGGCTCCTTCCCGCGCGGGCCGCGCGAGCTGGCGGAGGCGTTCTGGGACCCCAGCGAAGGGCTCTACGGGATGTTCAACCTCTGGTCGTTCAAGGGGATCGGCGCGCTCGTCTCGAGCGGGCTCGGGGGCGGCTCGCTCATCTACGCGAACGTGCTCCTCCGCAAGCCCGAGAAGTGGTTCGTCCAGGAGGACCTGGCGAAGGGCGGCTACGAGTACTGGCCGGTGACCCGGGCCGACCTCGACCCGCACTACGAGGCCGCGGAGGACATGCTCGGCGGCGCGGAGTATCCGTTCGAGGCGAGGACGCCGAAGACGCAGGCCTTCCGGGCCGCCGGTGAGAAGCTCGGGAGGACGTTCATCCTGCCCAAGCTCGCGGTGACCTTCGCCGACGGAACCGACCCGCCCGCCGTCGGCGTCCCCATCCACGAGGAGCATCCGAACCTGCACGGCGTGCCGCGCTACACCTGCCGGCTCGTCGGCGAGTGCGACATCGGCTGCAACCTCGGGGCGAAGAACACGCTCGACCTCAATTACCTCTCCGAGGCGAAGCGGCTCGGCGCCGAGATCTGGACGCGCCGCGAGGTACGCTCGCTCGCCCCCAGGGAGGGCGGTGGCTACGCCGTCCGCTACGTCGAGCACGACGTGGGCGACGAGGGCCGGAAGATCGAGACGAGCGACCCGAGGGTGCGCCCCGAGCGGGAGCTGACCTGCGACCGGCTCGTCCTGGCCGCCGGGACGCTCGGCTCGACGTACCTCCTCCTCAAGAGCCGGGCCGACTTCCCCGGGCTCAGCCCACGCCTCGGCACGCGCTTCGGCGGCAACGGCGACCTGCTCACCTTCGCGCTCGGCGCCGACCGGCCGCTCGACGCGCACGTAGGCCCGGTGATCACGAGCGCCCTGCACGTCCCGGACGAGCTCGACGGCGGCGAGGGCCGCGGCTTCTACGTCGAGGACGCCGGGTACCCGGAGTTCGTCAGCTGGCTCGTGCAGGCGACCCAGGGGCCCGGGTCGTTCTGGCGCTTCCGCCGCACGGCCGCGCGGCTCGTCCTCGGCCTCCTGCGGCGCGAGCCCGAGGTCGACCTCTCGGCGGAGGTTTCGGAGCTCCTCTCGAAAACGCGGGTCTCGACCGGCTCGCTGCCGCTCCTCGGCATGGGCCGCGACATCCCGGACGGGAACATGGCGCTGACCGGCAGCGGCAAGCTCCAGGTGGACTGGCGCAAAGGCAAGTCTGGGCCGTTCTTCGACCGCCTGGGGGACTTCGGGAAGGAGATCGCGGGAGCGCTCGGGGCGAAGTTCGAGCGCAACCCGACGTGGTACCTCGGCCGGCTCATCACCGTGCACCCGCTCGGCGGCTGTCCCATGGGACGGAACGCCGACGAGGGCGTCGTCGACTCCTACGGGGAGGTCTTCGGCTACCCGGGCTTCACGATCGCCGACGGCTCCGTCATGCCCGGCCCGGTGGGGCCGAACCCGTCGCTGACGATCGCGGCGCTGGCCGACCGCTTCGCGCTCAAGGCCAACGGCGAGGCCTGAGCCTCGGTCGGAGCTAGCGGTAGCGCCTGACGAGGGCGCGGGCGCCGGCGGCAAAGATGAGCGCGCCGAAGGCGAGCGCCATCAGCTCGCCGATCACGTGAGCGGCGTCGGGCGACTCGGTGCGGTCCAGGATTCCGCTCGCGACGATCGCTCCTCCCCAGAGGACCCCGACCGAGCTGAGGATCGTCGCGCGCACGGTGCGGTCATCGGCTCGCAGCGGCGCCGTCTTGAGAGCGGATGTTGTCTCGGCGGCGGCGAAGCCGCACAGGCCGAGACGAGGAGGGAGGGAGCGGCTGTGCCGCTGCTTCCCGGTCACTACATACTGCCGGCGTGACCGGGGAGCAGGGCAAGGACGGCAAGCCGATTCTCACGCTCGCCTCCGAGGCAGAGTGGGAGGCCTGGCTCGACGCCGAGCACGCGACCTCCGACGGCGTCTGGCTCAAGTTCGCCAAGAAGGGCTCGGGCGTGGAGACGGTGGTCTACGCCGAGGCCCTCGACGTCGCGCTCTGCTACGGCTGGATCGACAGCCAGGTCGCCCGGCTCGACGAGCGCTTCTACCTGCAGAAGTTCACGCCGCGCCGGGCACGCAGCAAGTGGTCGCACATCAATCGCGAGAAGATCGAGGCTCTGACGAAGCAGGGGCGCATGAAGCCGGCCGGGCTCGAGCAGGTCGAGCTCGCGAAGGCCGACGGCCGCTGGGAGGCCGCGTACGCCTCGCCCGCCAACGTCGCAGATGCCGGACGACCTGCAGGCGGCGCTGGACGCGAGCCCCAAGGCCGCGGAGTTCTGGGACGGGCTCAACAAATCCAATCGCTTCGCGATCCTCTATCAGCTCCAAGACGCCAAGAAGCCGGAGACTCGGGCACGACGGCTGGAGAAGTTCGTCGCGATGCTCGAGAGGGGCGAGAAGCTCTACTAGCGCCCGTAGAAACTCGCGGCGTAGAGTCGCGCCAAATGCCACAGGAGGAAAAAGATGACTGCGGTGACAGAGCAGGAACTCGAGGGGCTGGAGACGTTCTCCGGCGACCTCCTTCGACCCGCTGACGAGGGATACGAAGAAGCGAGGCGCGGCTTCAACGGCCTGATCGACAAGCGGCCCGCCCTGATCGCGCGCTGCCTCGGGGAGGCCGACATCGCCGATGCAATTGCGTTCGCGCGCGACGCCGGCCTGGAGATCTCTGTCCGGGGCGGCGGCCACAACGTCGCCGGGCGATCTGTCACCGACGGAGGCTTGATGATCGACCTCTCGCCGATGACAGGCATCTACGTCGACCCCGTGGCCCTTACCGCGCGCGTCCAGCCGGGGGTCAACTGGCGACAGCTGAACCGCGAGACCCAGCTGCACGGGCTAGCGGTGACAGGCGGCATGGTCTCGACGACGGGTATCGCCGGGTTTACGCTGGGCGGCGGCCTCGGGTGGCTCATGGGGAAGCACGGTCTGGCGACGGACAATCTCCTCTCCGCCCGGGTCGTGACGGCGGACGGGCGGACGCTGACGGCGAGCGAGCAGGAGAACGCCGACCTCTTCTGGGGTCTTCGCGGCGGCGGCGGGAACTTCGGCGTGGTGTCCTCCTTCGAGTATCGCTTGCACCCGATAGGGCCCACGATCACAGGCGGGCTCGTCGCGTATCCCTTCGAAGAAGCCCCCGACGTTCTTCGCTTCTATCGCGACCTCATGACGGAGACCTCTGATGAGTTCACTGCAATCGGGGCCTTGGCACACGCTCCTGACGGCTCGGGGACGAAGCTGGCGCTCATCGCGGTCTGCCATGTCGGCAGCTTCGGAGCAGGTCGAGGCGGATCTCCGTCCGCTGCGCGAGTTCGGGGAGCCGGTGCTCGCAGAGTTGGGCCCGATGCCCTACACGGTGATGAACTCGTTCCTCGACGGCGGCTACCCGACTGGAAGCCTGAACTATTGGAAGTCGAGCTTCCTCGCCGACCTGCCCGACACGGCGTTCGACGTGATGATCGAGAACTTCTCGAACTGCCCTTCCCCAATGACCGGCGTCTTCTTCGAGAGCTTCCACGGCGCCGTCACGCGGGTTCCCGTGGAGGCGACCGCGGTACCTCATCGGGAGCCCGGCTACAACCTCCTCATCACGTCGGTCTGGTCGGATCCGGCCGCAACCGGCGAGAACGTTGACTGGACGAAGGCGACCTTCGCGGCGATGGAGCCATTCTTCGCGAATCGTCGTTGGCTCAACTACTTCTCGGAGGACGACATCGGTGACGATCCGGTGCGCGCCGCATACGGGCCGAACTACGAGCGGCTGGTCGCGCTCAAGACGACCTACGACCCGACGAACCTGTTCCACCTGAACGCGAACATCCCGCCGGCGGGCTGAGTCCTACGGCTTGACGCGCGGCCGGAAGAAGATCCGGGTCTTCCCGCTGTCGCGGAGAGCGCCGGCGGCCTTCACCTCGTCCCGCCACGTGGGATGCGGCAGCTCGAGCGCCGGCGGCGTGTCCCCGACGAGATCCTTGCCGTGCTTGGCCAGCGCGATCTCGGCCATCAGGTAGCCGTGGTTTTCGAGGACGCCGATCTCGCCCGGCGAGAAGACGTCCAGGTCGATCCGCACGGGCGCGATGAAGTCGCGGATGAGCGGGTAGGAGTAGGCGTCCGGCTCGGGCTTCAGCTCGTAACTCGCCGGCCGTGAGGCGATACCCCAGTAGGCGCCCTTCATCTTCTCCTCGATGAAGTTCGCCACGAGCCAGCGCTTGCGCACCTCGGTCGCCTGCTCGAGGAGGATGACGCCCTGGCGGAGCGCGCTCCAGAGCCAGCCGACGTCAGGGTCGGGCTTGAAGGACGGCGCCGCGTCGGAGACCAGGATCGTGTCGTGGTCGCGCCAGACCGGCTCGAGGCCGAGGTTGTCGAACATGCCGCCGTCGGAGAGGTCGATCTCGCGGACGAGCCGGTCGCGGTCCGGCTCCGCGTACGAGCCGCCGGTGAGCTCGCCCGGCTCCCAGGTCGTGTGCACGACCCCGAACGCCCCCGGCACGCAGGACGAAGCGGCCACGGCCTGCGCGAGCGTCCAGTCGCCGAGGGGCGCATGACCGGCCGGCCCGCTCCCGACCCGGCGCTTGCCCGTGTCGAAGACCCACTGGTCCCGGAAGCGCATGTCGCTGGCGAGGAAGACGAAGCGCGGCTTCTCGGGGAGATCGGCGAGCTTCCCCGGGGCCGGTCCCTGGGCGTAGGCCGCGGAGAGCGCCTCGCTCTGCGCGCCCGGGATGAGCCAGTTGCGCGGGTGGAGCCGCGCCAGGGCCGCGCCGGTGCGGATGTCGGTGCCGACGAAGGCCCGCATCGGCCGTGCGACGCCCTCGTCGAAGCCGGCAACGGGCTTGCCCGGCTCGCGCTCCGCGCGCGTGAGCCAGGTCGCGAGCTGCCCGGCCATGATGCTCCCGCCCGAGACCGACGTGAACGTGTCGATCTTCGCCAGCACCCCGAGCTCGTTCAACCGCCGCAGCGCGCCCAGGTGGAAGAGCGCCGCCCGGTAGCCGCCACCCGACATGCACAGTGCCGTGCCCTCCCGCTTCTTGTCCGGGAGGTAGGTGGAGACGCCGTGCTCGGTGGCTTCGCTCATGACGGGGTGTAGACCGACATGATCTCCTCGATCATCGCCTCCCGCGAGGGAAAGCGCCGCTCGTCGTAGCACCCGACCGGGTGCTCCAGCACGTTGTACAGGCACTTGTTGCAGTACGTGCACGGCCTCGGCGGCAGGTCGTGGCCGGCGCGGAAGAGCTCGACGAGGTCGTTGTTGGCAACGAGGCCGCGGGCGATCGAGACCGCGTCGCAGTCCCCGCGGGCCAGAGCGCCCGCGATCAGCGAGGCCTGCTGGAAGCCACCGGTGACGATCACCGGGATGGCCACCGCCTGCTTCACGGCGCGCGCGTCCGGCAGCGAGCGCCCAGGCACCTCGGCGGGGTCGCGCTCCCAGCGCTTCTGCATCACCCGGTTCGCGGGCCAGAGCCGGAACAGGAGGTAGTTGCGGAACGTGCTCTTGCCGCTCGAGAGCATGATGTCGTAGCTGCGGACCATGTCCTCGATCGCGAACTCGCCGGCCGGGTTCTCCGGGTGCGGGAACGTGCTGCCCGAGGAGACGTGGATCGCGTCGGCGCCGGCCGCCTCGAGCCAGCGGCAGACCTGCACCGAGTCCTCGATCGTGTTCCCCTTGCCGAGCCAGGGAAGGAACGCGTTCGCGTGCTCGGTCGTCGAGACCTTGACCTGCAGGTGGAAGTCGTGGCCGACCTCGGCGCGGATCGCTTCGACCGTCTCGAGCAGCAGGCGCGCCCGGTTCTCCAGCGGGCCGCCGTACTCGTCCTCGCGGTCGTTGATCGCGGAGGAGAGGAACTGCGTGAAGAGGTAGCCGTTGGCACCGTGGATCTCGACGCCGTCGAGCCCGGCCTCGCGCGCGCGCCGCGCTCCGGCGGCGAACGACTGCTTGATCGCCTCCAGGTCGGCCCGCGTCGCGCGCTCGGCCTCGAAGCCGTGCAGCGGGTCGGGCTTGCTCGTGGAGGAGAGGCCCTTGCCGAACGCGAGCGTGGGCACGTCGCGCTGGCGCCCCGCGTGCGCGAGCTGGACGATGTAGCGGCAGTCGTGCTCGTGCACCCGCTCGGCGAGCTCGCGCCAGAAGGGGATGCGCTCGTCGGTCTCGATCCCGGCGAAGCTCGGGACGATCTTGCCGCGCTCGTCCACTGCTGTCCACGAGGAGAGGATCGCGCCGACGCCGCCGCGGGCGAACTTCAGCTCCCAGTTGATGCGGGTGTGCGTGCCGCCGCCGTCGTAGTCGTCGAGCCGCCCCGCGATGTTCGAGCGGAGGATCCGGTTCTTCACCTCGAGGTTCCGGAACCGGAGCGGCTCGAAGATCGCCTCGGCGCTCATGCGGCCTCGGCCGTCTCGTAGACGCTCAGCGCCTCCTGCATCATCTGCTCGCGCGAGTCGAAGCGCGCTCTCCTCGTAGCAAGCCAGAGGGTGCTCGATGAACGAGAACAGGCACTTGTTGCAGTACGTGCACGGCTTCGGCGCGCGGTCGAGGCCGGCCTCGAAGTGACGGACGAGGTCGGGGTTGGCGACCAGCGGGCGCGCGATCGTGACGCCGTCGCAGTCGCCGCGCTCGATCGCGCCGGCGATCACGGAGGCGGTCTGGAAGCCGCCGGTCACCACCACCGGGATCGAGACGACGTTCTTGACCGCGCGCGCGTCCGGCGAGATTGATGCCCTCGATGTCGCGCTTCGCGTGCGGCCGGGTCCACCACCACCCGAAGACCTTGGCAAGCGGCGGCGTGCGGAAGGTGAGGTAGTTGCGGAACGTGTACTTGCCGCTGGAGAGGATCGTGTCGTAGGTCTTCACGACCTGCGAGGCGGGGAACTCGCCCGCCGGGTTGCGCGGGTGCGGGAAGCCGCCGCCCGCGCTGATGTGCAGGTAGTCCGACGCCCGCCTCCTCGAGCCAGCGGCACATCTGCAGCGACTCCTCCAGCGTGTTCCCCTTCGGGAGCCACGGCATCAGCTCGTTCAGCTTCTCCTGGGCGGAGATCTTGTAGCCCACGCAGAAGTCGGGGCCGACCGGCCTCGCGGATCGCCCGCACGACCTCGAGCCCGAAGCGCGCGCGGTTCTCGAGCGGCCCGCCGTAGGCGTCCTTGCGGTCGTTGATCGCGGAGGAGAGGAACTGGGTCGGGAGCATCCCGTTGGCGCCGGCGACCTCGATCCCGTCGAGCCCGGCCTCCTTCGCGCGGCGCGCGGCCTGCGCGAACATGTCGACGACGTCGTCGATCTCCTGCGGTCGTCATCGCCTCGCACGGGAAGCCGTTCAGCGGCTCGGGCTTGCTCGACGAGGAGAGCGCCTTGTCCCACTCGAGGAACGGCACGATCCGCTCGCGGCCCGCGTGGACGATCTGGAGGATGTACGGGCAGCCGGCCTCGCGGACGCGCTCGCCGAGCTGCCGCCAGAACGGGATCGTCTCGTCCGAGTCGATGTGCGCGTAGCCGGGGACGATGCTGCCGCGCGCATGGATCGGCGCGTTCGAGGAGATGATCGCGCCCACGCCGCCGCGGGCGAAGCGGAGGTCCCAGTTGACGCGCACCTCGCTTCCCGAGCCGTCGTAGTTGTCGAAACGCCCGGCGACGCTGGAGCGCAGGACGCGGTTGCGGACGGTCAGCGGGCCGAGCGCGAGCGGCTCGAAGATCGCCTCCGCGGCCACTACTTCACCTCGGCCGGGAGCGGCGCCCCCTCGTAGACCGACATGATGTCGCGGATCATCTCGTCCCGTGAGCGGTAGCGGCTCTCGTCATAGCAGCCGAGCGGGTTCTCGACGAAGTTGATCAGGCACTTGTTGCAGTACGTGCACGGCTGCGGGGCGCGGTCCAGGCCCTCGGCGAACAGGTTCGGCAGGTCGGGGTTGGCGATGAGCGGGCGGCCCATCGTGACGCCGTCGGTGGAGCCGTTCTCGATCGCCCGGGCGATCACCGAGGCGGTCTGGAAGCCGCCGGCGCAGAGGACGGGGACGTCAACGGACTGCTTGACCGCGCGGGCGAGCTCGAGGTTGATCCCCTCGACGCCGAGCTTCCGCACGCGCCGCTCCCAGACCCACGCGAAGCCCTTGTTGATCGGCGGCGTGCGGAACATGAGGTAGTTCCGGAACGTGTTCTTCCCGCTCGAGAGCATCGTGTCGTACGAGCGGATCACATCCGCGAGCGGGAACTTCCCCGCGGGGTTTCGCGGGTGCGGGAAGAGGTAGCCCGAGGAAACGTGCAGCCCGTCGACGCCTGCCTCGACGAGCCACTTGCACACCTGAATCGACTCCTCGAGCGTCGTCCCCTCCTTCCCCCAGGGGAAGAGCGCCTTGCCGTCGTCGATCGCGCTGATCTTGAACTGGAGGTGGAAGTCGTCCCCGATCGCCTTCCGCATCGCGCGCACGACCTCGAGCGGAAAGCGCGCGCGGTTCTCCAGCGACCCGCCGTACTCGTCGGTGCGGTCGTTGATGGCGGGGGAGAGGAACTGCGTGATCAGGTAGCCGTTGCAGCCGTGCACCTCGATCCCGTCGAGCTCCGCCTCGCGCGCACGGCGCGCCGCCTGCGCGAACGAGTCGACGACCTCGTCGATCTGTGCTTTCGTCATCCGCTCGCACGGGAAGCCGTGCACCGGGTCGGGCTTGTCCGTCGAGGAGAGGCCCTTGTCGTAGAGCACGCTCGGGATGTCGCGCTGGCGGCCCGAGAACGCGAGCTGGACGATGTACTTCGCGCCCGCGTCGCGGACGCGCTTGCCCAGCTCGGTCCAGAACGGCACCTTGTCGTCGGAGTCCAGATGCGCGTAGTTCGGGACGATCAGCCCGCGCGGGTGCACCGGCGTGTTCGAGGAGATGACCGCCCCGATCCCACCGCGCGCGAACTTGACGTCCCAGTCGATCCGCGTCTGCGTGCCGGAGCCGTCGTAGTTGTCGAAGCGGCCGGAGATGCTCGAGCGGAAGAGCCGGTTCTTCACCTCGAGGTGAGGGAACCGCAGAGGCTCGAAGATGGCGGGCCACGCGGGCCCGCTGCCGTTCTCAGGGCTCATTTCGGAATGACGCCTCCTCGCCGGGCGGCCACCCAGCGTTCGCGCTCGTCGTTGGTCGAGCCGAGCCAGCGGGCGATGCCCAGCCCGCGGCCTCCCGGGAGATGCGGGACGAGAGGACGTTGGTTGTCGGACGAGAAGTGCTGGACGGCAAGTAGGCCACCTCTCGAGGAAAGGGCCACGCTACGACGCCTCCTCCGCGCCGTCAAGCCGAGGCGACTGGCGCTACTCGGCGGTGACGTAAGCGGCGGTCAGGCCGCCGTCGACCAGGAACGTCGCGCCGTTCACGTAGGACGACTCGTCGCTCGCCAGGAAGAGTGCGCCCTGGGCGATCTCCCGCGCCTGGGCCAGCCGGCCCATCGGCAGGTGCTGCAGCCGCCGCTCGAGCGCGCCCGGGGTCTCCGCGAAGAGGCGCATGAGGAGCGGCGTCTCCACCGGCCCGGGGCAGAGCGCGTTGACGCGTACGCCGCGCCGCGCGAACTCGACTGCGAGCTCCCGGCTCAGCGACAGCACCGCGCCCTTGGAGGCCGTGTAGGAGATCTGCGACGTCGCGGCGCCCACGAGCGCGACGAAGGAGGCGACATTGATCACCGAGCCGCCCCCGCGCTCGAGGAGGTGGGGGATCCCGTACTTGCAGCAGAGGAAGACGCCCTTCGTGTTCACGTCTTGCACGCGCTGCCACGCGTCGGCCTCGGTGTCCAGGATGGACGAGTCGTCCGCGGGCATGATCCCGGCGTTGTTGTAGAGGACGTCGATGCCGCCGTAGCGCTCGGCGGCCGCCGCGTACATGGCCTCGACGCTCTCCTGGTCGGCCACATCCACCGGCTGGAAGAAGGCCTCGCGCGCCTCAGAGGCGGTCTGTTCCCCGGCTTCCCGGCTCATGTCGGCGACGCAGACGCTCGCGCCCTCCGCTGAGAAGAGCAGCGCCGCCTCGCGGCCGATCCCGCCGCCGGCGCCGGTGATGACGACGACTTTCCCGTCGAGCCGCCCCATGACGGCCGGAGCTTACGCGTTCCTAGCCCTTCGCGAGGTCCTGCATCACCGTGTCGAGCCGGTCCCAGCGCTTGTCGGTGGCCTGCTCACGGCGCTCGTTCCACCAGGCGAGCACGACGTTCGAGCCGTAGCGCTTTTGCGCGACGTACGACTTCGCCAGCTCGTCGTAGTCCCAGTAGATCCCGTCCGCGTCCGGCTGCAGTGGCTCCGCCGTGTCCTTGTCCGCCAGCAGCGAGCGCACTGCCTCCGGATCCTCGGGGTCGACGACGTAGATCGTGAACGTGCCGTAGCGCTCCTGCGCCGCCGGCGGGATATCGAGCCCGGGGCCGAGCTGCTCCCACGAGGGATCCGGCACGGCCGTGACCAGCTCCGGCATCCCTGGGACCTCGCTGAACTCCTGCACGACCGCCTGCGCCGGAATGGGCGCGGGCTGCTGCTCCTGGTCGTCGGCGTCCCCCGAGGAGCCGCAGCCGGCCACGGCGAGGGCGGCCAGGAAGATGAGTGCTGGGCGTCTCATCGAGTCCAAGGGTACGTGCCCGTTCCGACGCGATCAGTATCCCCACGGGATGTAAGGGCTTCGTGACCCTACGGTTGCAGACTTGGATTCGAGAGGGATGCGGCCGATGTGATGCCTGGCACGAGGGCGCTGGACGTCTTCCGTCCGCAGGCTCCTTCGACTGAGAGCTAAGCCGTCGAGATGTAGACGTTCTTGACCTCGGAGTAGCCCTCGAGGCCGTGCATCCCCAGCTCCCGCCCGAAGCCGGACTGCTTGAAGCCGCCGAACGGGGTCGAGACGCGGACGGAGCTGTTCGAGTTGACGGAGAGGACGCCGGAGTCGATGCCGCGCGCCATGCGCAGCGCCCGGGCGCCGTCGCGCGTCCAGATCGAGCCCGAGAGCCCGAAGGGCGTGTCGTTGGCCAGACGCAGGGCGTCGGCCTCGTCGTCGAAGGGGATCACGGCGGCGACGGGGCCGAAGACCTCCTCGCGGGCGACGCGGTCGTCGTTCGTCGCCTCGACCAGGGTGCACGGGAACCAGAAGCCGGGACCGGCGGGGACGTCTCCCCGGAAGGCGACGCCGCCGTCGACGAACGCCGAGACGGTCTCTCGGTGGGCCGCCGAGATCAGCGGCCCCATCTCGGTCGACTCGTCGGCCGGGTCGCCGACCTTCACGCCTCGGGTCGCGTCCACGAGCAGCTCGAGGAAGCGGTCGTAGGCGGAGCGCTCGACGAAGATCCGCGAGCGGGCGCAGCAGTCCTGGCCGGCGTTGTCGAAGACCGCGTACGGTGCAGCCGCCGCGGCCTTCTCGAGGTCGGCGTCGGCAAAGATCACGTTGGCCGACTTGCCGCCGAGCTCGAGCGTGACGCGCTTGATCGTCGCGGCCGCGCCGGCCATGATGCCGCGCCCGACCTCCGTGGAGCCGGTGAAGCCGATCTTGGCCACGTCGGGGTGCTCGACGAGCCGCTGCCCGACCACGGAGCCCTTGCCGGAGACGACGTTGAGGACGCCCTCCGGGATGCCGGCCTCCAGCGCCAGCTCGGCCAGCCGCAGCGCCGAGAGCGGGGTCAGCTCGGCCGGCTTGAGCACGACGGTGTTCCCGCAGGCGAGCGCCGGGCCGAGCTTCCAGCTCGAGATGTTGAGCGGGAAGTTCCAGGGGACGATCAGGCCGACGACGCCCAGGGGCTCGCGGAACGTCAGGTCGACGCCGCCCGCGACCGGGATCGTCTCGCCGTAGTGCTTGTCGACCGCGCCGGCGTAGAAGTGGAACACCTGAGCGACCATGTCCACCTCGGCGCGCGCTCCGGCGATCGGCTTGCCGACGTTGGCGGACTCGATCGCCGCCAGCTCGTCGCGGGCGAGCTCGACCCGGGTCGCGAGCTCGCGCAGGAGCCGCGCACGGTCGGCCGGCGCGACCTTGCGCCAGGCCGGGAAGGCGGTCTTCGCCCGGGCAACCGCAGCGTCGGTCTCCTCCGCGCTCGCCGCCGGGAACCTCCCGGATGACCTCCTCGGTCGCCGGGTTTAGAACCCGTGTCAAGACGAGGCCCTGTCCCGCATCGTTTCGAAACGGGTTCCGAGGACGGCGGTCACGCGCGCTCCTCGCGGTAGCGCGCCGCCTCCTCGACGAGCGCGCGGAAGAGCGCCGCGTCCTCGCCCTCCTCCGGGTGCCAGAGAACGCCGAGCGTGAAGCGCCGCGCCGGGTCCTCGATCGCCTCGACGGTCCCGTCGTCCGCGCGGGCGGCTTCGCGCAGGCCGTCGCCCAAACGGCCGTAACACTGGTGGTGGTGGCTCTTGACGGGCGCGTGCTCCCCGATCACCTCGCTCAGCTTCGTGTCCGGGAGAACCTCGACGACGTGGTCGGCAAAGACGCCGGGAGTCTGCTTGTGGCCCTTGTGCCCGACCACCTCGGGGAGGTGCTGCACGAGGTCGCCGCCGAGCGCCACGTTCAGCACCTGGCTGCCGCGGCACACCGCCAGCACCGGCATGTCGCGCGCAAGCGCGGCCTCGAGCAGCGCCAGCTCGGCGCGGTCGCGCTCGGGGTGGACACCGTTCGTCTCCGGGTGCGCCTCCGCCCCGTAGGTCTCGGGGTCGACGTCGGCGCCCCCCGAGAGGAGCAGCCCGTCGAGCGCGTCGAGCGTCTCCTCCACGGCCTCGGCGGAAGGCGGGACGATCAGCGCACGCCCGCCTGCGGCCTCGACAGCCTGCACGTAAGCGAGCGGGATGAGGGCGGCCGGCGCCTCCCACACGCCCCAGCGGGCGTCCTCCGCGTAGCTCGTGATCCCGACGATCGGGCGCATCGTCACGAAACGTAGCGGAGCACGACGCGCCAGCCGTCCGGATCCTCGAACGTCAGATCGTCGTTCCAGTACGGGTTCTCGGGCTCGACCGGATCGTGCCCGAGCGCGCGGAGGCGCTCTTCGGCCGAGACGATTACTCGAGCGAAGCGGACGGCCGCGACGTCAGCCGCGTTCATACAGGCGCTCGCGCTCCCAGCAGGTGACCGCTTCGTCGAAGAGGCGCTGCTCCGTGCGCGCGTAGTTCAGGTAGTGGTCGACGACGTCGTCGCCGAGCGCCGGGCGGGCCATCGAGCCCTGCTCGAGCGCGGCGATCCCCTCGCGCAGCGAAGAGGGGAAGCGCTCGGCGTCCGACTCGTAGGCATTTCCTTCGAGCGCGTCCGGCAGCTCGAGCTCGTTCTCGATCCCGTGCAGGCCGGCGGCCAGGAGCGCCGCGAAGGCGAGGTACGGGTTCACGTCGCCGCCCGGAATCCGGGTCTCCGTGCGAAGCCCTGCGCCGTGGCCGACGATGCGGAAGCCGCACGTGCGGTTGTCGTGGCCCCAGGCGAGCGTGGTCGGCGCCCAGCTCCCGGCGGCGAAGCGCTTGTACGAGTTGATCGTCGGCGCGACGAAGATCGCCAGCTCCTTGAGGCAGGCGATCTGTCCGGCCAGGTACTGCTTGAAGACGTCGGACTCGCCCGCGAACGCGCTCTCGCCCTCGCGCCACAGGCTCGAGTGGATGTGGCACGAGCTGCCGATCCACTCGTGGTCGGGCTTGGCCATGAAGGTGATCGAGCAGCCGTTCAGGTGCGCGATTTCCTTGGCGCCGTTCTTGTAGACCGTGTGGTTGTCGGCCATGGTGACCGCGTCCGCATAGCGGAAGTTGATCTCCTGCTGGCCGGGCCACGCCTCGCCCTTCGACGTCTCCACCTTGATGCCGGCGCCCTGCATCCCGTTGCGGATCTGGCGGATCAAGGGCTCGTCGTAGGTCGTGGCGAGGATGTGGTAGTCGAGGATGTACGGCACCGACGGCGTCAGGCCGCGGTAGTGCTGGGCGTGCGCCTGCTCGTAGCTCTCCTTGAGGAGATAGAACTCGAGCTCCGAGCCGAACATGGGCGTGAAGCCGAGCTCGGCCGCCCGCTCGACCTGCCGCTTCAGGACCTGCCGCGGAGACGGAGCGACCGGCTTGCCGTCGTGCCAGAGGACGTCGCAGAGGACGAGCGCCGTCGCCTCGAGCCACGGGATCCGCCTGAGCGTGGCCGGAGTCGGGCTGAAGGACGAAGTCGCCGTAGCCCTGCTCCCAGCTCGCAATCCCGTAGCCGGGGATCGGGTCCATCTCCATGTCGAGCGCGAGCAGGTAGTTGCAGCCCTCGACCCCGTGCTCGGCCACG
This sequence comes from uncultured Actinomycetes bacterium, assembly GCA_963830885.1. Taxonomy (GTDB): domain Bacteria; phylum Actinomycetota; class Thermoleophilia; order Gaiellales; family Gaiellaceae; genus JAIBJN01. The sequence continues at coordinate 34,377 of CAWHOA010000003.1, forward strand.
TGCTCCTCGACGAAGAACTCACCGTGCAGGCGCTTGCCCATGAGCCGCCCCTGCATGTCCGTGAAGGCGACGATGACGGTGTCGACCGAGCCGTCCGCGACCGCCTGTGCCAGCTCGTCCGTCGTGAGCATGGCCGGGAGTCTACGTTCGTCCTGCCGGCTTGACAGGAACTCCCTGGGAGGCGTAGAAAGCCCCGATCCTAGGCCGCCGAACTGAGGAGGCGTAATGACACAAGGGCCTGAGACGGGGCGCTATCACACCTCGGAGGACGAACACATCCTCCACAAGCTCGGCTACGCCCAGGAGCTGTTCCGGGGCATGGGCGGGTTCCGGAACTTCGCGATCTCGTTCACGATCATCTCGATCCTCGCGGGGTGCCTGACCTCGTACAACATCGGTTTCGAGCACGGCGGCCCGATGTGGGTGGTCTTCGGCTGGCTGCTCGTCGGCCTCATGGCGACGATCATCTCCCTCGCCATGGCGGAGATCGCCTCGGCCTATCCGACCGCCGGCGGTCTGTACTACTGGGCGTCGAAGCTCGGCAGCCCGGGCTGGGGCTGGGCGACGGGGTGGTTCAACCTCATCGGCCAGATCGCGGTCACCGCGGCGATCGGCTACGGGCTCGCCCTCTTCGGGCAGGCGCTCTTCGACTTCTGGTTCTCGTACACCGAGCACATGAACGACTGGTTCGGCGCGTCGTTCGATGCCTCGACGTACATCCTCTACGCGATCTTCCTGTCCGCCGCGGCGCTCATCAACCTGCTGAACATCCGCCTGACCTCGGGCCTGAACATGATCTCGGCCTGGTGGCACATGGTCGGCGTCGTCGTGATCGTCGCGATCCTGATCATCGTCCCGAACGACCACCAGTCGGTCTCGTACGTGTTCACGCAGACCATCAACAACTCGGGCTTCGGCGACGGCACGACCCAGTTCGGGCTCGCGTTCCTGCTCGTGCTCGGGCTGGGGATGCTGCTCCCGCAGTACACGATCACCGGGTTCGACGCGTCGGCGCACACCGCCGAGGAGACCAACAACGCATCCCGGATGGCGGCGATGGGGATGTGGACGTCCGTTGTCGTCTCCGTGATCTTCGGCTGGATCCTCCTCGTCGCGGTGACGTTCGCGATCCCGAGTAACCAGGGGGCGCTCGACACCGTCAACGCCCTCGGGCTGCTCGTGCCGTGGATCTGGGCCGAGTCGATGGGCCAGAACTGGGCGGAGGCGCTGCTCTTCATCTGCGTTGTCGCACAGTTCTTCTGCGTGACGGCGTCCGTGACGTCGGCGTCGCGGATGATGTTCGCGTTCTCGCGCGACCGCGCCGTGCCGGGCCATCAGCTCTGGCGGCGCGTCGCGAAGAACCGCGTGCCGCACTGGTCGGTCTTCGGCATCTGGCTCTTCGCGGGCATCCTGATGATCCCCGCGGTCTGGAACTACTTCGTCGGCTACGCGGTCGGCACCGCGATCGCGGTGATCGGCCTCTACATCGCCTTCGTGATCCCCGTCTACCTGCGCTGGCGCAAGGGCGACAGCTGGGACGAGCCGAGGGCGTGGAGCCTTGGCAAGCACTACAAGTGGATCGACCCGCTGTCGATCGCATGGGTCGCCTTGATCACGATCATCTTCATGATCCCGCTGTACAAGATCGGCCTTCCGTGGGAGGAAGACTTCGACTGGCGCTTCACCAACTACACGATCCTCTGGTTCGCCGGCATCGGCCTGATCTTCGGCGGCTGGTGGGTCCTCTCCGCTCGCAAGTGGTTCAAGGGCCCCGTCCGCATGGGCACCGAGGAGGAGCTCGAGCGCTACGAGGAGGAGCTCGAGAAGAGAACCGGAACGGCCTCGGCTATCGGAAGCTAAGGCGCCAGCGCGCGCCGCACGGCTTCGAGATCAAGCGCCGGAGCGAGCTCGTCCGCCAGGGCGAGCCGCTCCGGCGCATGTGTTCCCGGAATCGCGACACAGCGCATCCCGGCCGCCTTCGCGGAGGCCACGCCGGCCTCCGTGTCCTCGAAGACGGTCACCTCCTCCGGCCGGAGCCCGTCGCCCAGGAGCTCCAGCGCGAGCAGGTAGCCGGCCGGGTCGGGCTTCCCGCGCTCGACGTCCTCGATCGTGACCACCACCGGCAAAGGCGTCGGCGAGGCCGGCAGCCTCGAGCGCAGGGACGACCTCGGCGCGATGGGCGCCCGACACCACCGCGATCGGGACGAGCCCGGCGGCGTGGCCCACGGCCTCACGGGCCGCCGGTGAGATGGTCGAGCCGTCGGCCACCTGCGCCCGGTAGCGGGCGATGCGCTCGGCGAGGACGGCATCTACCGCGGGATGGTCCTCGCCCAGCCAGAGGCGCACGATCTCCGGGTCGGAGAGGCCGGCCAGCCGCTCGTAGTAGACGTCCTCGGAGAGCGGGTGTCCCTGCTCGGCGAAGAGGTCGGCGAGGATCGCGAAGAGCAGCGGCTCGTCGTCGGAGAGCGTCCCGTTGAAGTCGAACATCAGAGCGCGTGCGCCCACGGCGCCCGCCAGTCTAAGAGGGTCTGGCAAAGCGGCGACTGTGCCGCCCGGCCGCGCTGCTCGCCCCGAAGACTGCGTCCTCGGTCGCGCCCGTAGCCTCCGGCTACGAACGCTCCCTGCGTCCTTGCTTCGGAACGACCATCGCACCCCGACGACGAGCGAGCTTGGCCAGACCCTCTAGGATCTCGCGGTGCGAGAGCGAGCGCGAGCGGTGGTCATCGGCGGAGGTGTCGGCGGCGCCTCGATCCTCTACTGGCTGACGAAGCTCGGCTGGGACGACGTCCTGCTCGTGGAGAGGGCCGACCTGACGAGCGGCTCGACGTTCCATTCGGCGGGGCTCGTCGGCCAGCTCCGCGGCTCCCTCAGCCTGACGCGGATGATGATGGACTCGGTCGACCTCTACCGCACGCTCGCCGACGAGGTGGGGCTCGAGACCGGCTGGCACGAGGTCGGCTCGCTGCGGCTCGCCTCGTCGCAGGAGCGGATGGAGGAGCTGGCCCGTCAGGCCGGCTGGGCGAAGACGTTCGGGCTTCCGCTCGAGCTGGTCTCGGCCGAGGAGGCGCAGCGGCGCTTCCCGCCGATGTCCACCGAAGGTGTGCTCGGCGCCGCCTACCTCCCGACCGACGGCTACATCGACCCGAGCCAGCTCACGTTCGCGCTGGCCGAGGGCGCGCGGCGCGGCGGTGCCGAGATCGCCACGCACACCCGGGTCACCGCGATCGGAGTCGAGCGCGGCCGCGTCACCGGCGTCGAGACGGACAAGGGCTCCGTCGAGGCCGACGTGGTCGTCAACGCCGGCGGCATGTTCGCCGGGGAGATCGGCCGTCTGGCCGGGGTGAACGTCCCCGTGATCCCGATGGCCCACGAGTACCTGATCACGAAGCCGAGCGGCGTCCCGCTCGACGTGCCGACCATGCGCGATCCCTCGCTCCTCGTCTACTTCCGCGGCGAGTCCGGCGGCCTGGTCATGGGCGGCTACGAGCGCAACCCGGCGCCCTGGGGCCTCGACGGGATCGCGCCCGACTTCAACGGGCAGCTCCTCGAGGAGGACTGGGAGCGCTTCGAGGAGCTGATGACGAACGCGATCGTGCGGGTGCCGGAGCTCGAGGAGGCCGAGGTGGTGAAGCTCGTCAACGGGCCAGAGGCGTTCACCCCGGACGGCGAGTTCATCCTCGGCGAGTCGGACGTGCGCGGCTTCTGGGTCGCGGCGGGCTTCTGCGCGCACGGGCTCGCCGGCGCGGGCGGCATGGGGAAGCTCGTGGCCGAGTGGATCGTCGAGGGCCTCCCGAGCCTGGACGTCTGGGAGATGGACTCCCGGCGCTTCGGCGCCGCCTATCGGAGCCAGGCCTACACGCTCGCCCGCACCGTGGAGGTCTACTCGACGTACTACGACGTCAAGTACCCGGGCCACGAGCGGGAGGCGGGCCGGCCCCTGCGGGTCTCACCGGCCTACGAGCGGCTGCAGGAGCTTGGCGCGGCCTTCGGCGAGAAGTCCGGCTGGGAGCGCGCGAACTGGTTCGAGCCGAACGCGGCGCACGGGGACGAGTCGCTGCGGCCGCGCGGCTGGGCGGGGCGCCTCTGGTCGCCCGCGATCGGGGCGGAGCACCGCGCCTGCCGCGAGGCCGTCGCCCTCTTCGACGAGACGTCCTTCGCCAAGCTCGACGTCGTCGGGCCGGGCGCGGCCGCATTCCTCGAGTCGCTGTGCGCCAACCGCGTCGCCCGCGATGTCGGCGCCGTCACCTACACGCAGATGCTGAACCCGCGCGGCGGCATCGAGTGCGACTTCACCGTGACGCGTCTCGCGGACGAGCGCTTCCGCATCGTCACGGGCACGGCCTTCGGCCAGCACGACGCGGCCTGGATCCGCGCGCACGCGCCGGACGACGGCTCGGTGCTCGTCGAGGACGTCACCTCGCGCTATGCCTGCCTCGGCGTCTGGGGCCCGGCCGCGCGCGAGCTGCTGCAGCCGCTCACGGACGACGACCTGGGGAACGAAGCGTTCCCGTACATGCGAGCGAGGGAGCTCAGCGTCGGCCCCGTCCCCTGCCTGGCCGTGCGCGTGACGTACGTCGGCGAGCTCGGCTGGGAGCTCTACTGCCCGACCGAGTTCGGGCGCAGGCTGTGGGACACCCTCTGGGAGGCGGGCCGCGAGCACGGCCTCGTCGCCGGCGGCTACAAGGCGATCGACTCCCTGCGGCTGGAGAAGGGATACCGCGTCTGGGGCGCCGACATCACGCCCGACGAGAGCCCCGTACGAGGCCGGCCTCGGCTTCGCCGTCAAGCTCGACAAGGGCGACTTCGTCGGGCGGGAGGCGCTCGTCGCCGCGCAGGACCGGACCGCTCGACCGGAGGCTCGCGTGCCTCGTCCTCGACGAGCCGCGCGCGGTCGCGCTCGGGTCGGAGCCGGTGCGGATGGAGGGCGAGGTCCTCGGCCGCGTGACCAGCGGTGGCTACGGCTACTCGGTGGAGCGCTCGATCGCGTTTGCCTACGTGCCGGCCGCCGCCGTCGAGCCTGGGCGCCGCGTCGAGGTGGAGATCTTCGGCGAGTGGGTGGAGGGGTCGATCGCCGAGGAGCCGCTCTGGGACCCGGCGGGAGAGCGCATCCGTGCCTGAGGGCTCCCAGGTTCAGCAGGTCGCGGAGGGCCTGTGGATCTGGCGGCTTACCCATCCCGACTGGTCGCCCGAGGCGGACTGGGACCCGCCGGTCACCTCGACGTGCGTGCGTTCCGGCGGCGAGGTCGTTCTCCTCGACCCGCTCGCGCCGCCGCAGGAGGAGGATCCGGTGTGGGGCCGGCTCGACGCCGACCCGCCCACGGCGGTGGTCGTCCTCAAGCCGGATCACGTCCGCGACGTCGACAGATTCGTCGAGCGCTACGGAGCCCGGGCTTACGGGCCGGCGCTCTTCTTCCGGCACGACGTCCCCGAGGTCGAGCTGGAGGCTGTGGAGCCGGGCGACGAGCTGCCCGGCGGCCTTGTCGCGCTCTACGACGGGCGCGGCCGCAACGAGACACCCGCCTGGCTCCCGGAGCAGCGCGCTCTCGTCTTCGCCGATGCCCTGACGGCGCCAGGCGGCCGGCTCCAGGTGTGGGCGACGCCGTGGCACGAGGAGCGGGCGCTGCCGGCGCTCCGCGCGCTCCTCGAGCTGCCGTTCGAGCACGTGATCGTCTCGCACGGCGAGCCGGTCCACGACCGCGCCGCCTACGAGGCGGCGCTCGAGCTCCCGCCCTATGCCGAGTCGCCGGCCGGCGGGAGCTAGTTACCGCCCAGCAAGGCGTCGTCGAAGAAGCCGACGACCCGCCGCTCGTACTCCTGGGGCTCGGCGTCGATCGCGCCCGTGTGCCCGCCTTCGGCGGCCCAGAGCTGCTTGGGCTGGTTCGCCGCCTCGTAGTAGGTCGGAGTCAGGTTCTCGCCTCCCTGCCCGGGAGTAGCGTGGATGAAGAACACGGGGATGGTGATCTCGGCGCTGAGATCCTTGAGGCCGCGCGGCGGCAGGTCACTCGTGAAGGCCGCGGTCGCGGCGGTCGTCAGCCCGATCACCCCGGTGACGATCCACGAGTCCAGTCCGGGCAGGTCCACCGCCTCTCGGACCGACCGGATGCCCGCGCCCTCGGAGACGACCGCCTGGAGCCCATCGAGCTCGGCGGCGGCCTGGAGGAGGACCTCGCCGCCGACCGAGAGGCCGAGCGCGCCGATCCGGTCGCTCGTCCACCTCGGGCCGAGCGCGCAGGAATGCGATCGCCGCCTCCACGTCGCGCGTGCCCGCCCAGCCGAGTCCGTTCGGGTCGCCTTCGCTCTCGCCCTCTCCGCGCCGGTCGAAGAGCAGGACGCCGTAGCCGTGCTCGGCGAGCATCCTGGCGGGCTTCTGCGGCCCCTTGCGGCCGGGGATGACGATCACGGTCGCGCCGTTCTTCGTCGGCACGTACCAGCCCTCGAGCCTGAGCCCGTCGCTCGTCGTGAAGGAAACGTCCTCGTACGCGGTCCCGAGCTCCGGAGTCGGCACGTAGGCGCGCGCCGCGTGGGTGACCACGTAGACCTCGGAGACCGGGTAGACGACCATGTACGTGCAGAGGAGGAAGGCCACTGTCAGGAGAGCGCGCCGTAGGTAGCGGCGGGCCACGCTGCCGCCCTTCCTCGACCTCCACAGCGTCACGAGGCCGATGCCGACGAGGAGCACCCCGGCGGGGATGGCCAGGAGCCCGGTGTAGTCGTCCCCGGACGGGCCGTTCTCCCGGGTGTAGTAGCCGGCCTCTCCGATGCCCATGATGGCGATGAAGAGCCCGACGAAGATCGCGAGCGCCCCACGGAGGCCCGGTCGCAGGCGCGGGTAGGCCCAGGCGAACAGAACGAGGAGGCCGGCCTGCACGAGGCCGCCGGCGAGGTGGTCGCCGGCCGAGGTGCCGGGCTGCGGCTGGAGGAAGTTGTCGTCCACCACGTGGAGCGCCGCGATGCCGAGCGCGAGCCGCGCCAGGCCCGCCTCGGTGCGCAGGGCCGCCCCGATCCTTCCTGGGGCGGCCCTGCTGGATTCGACGCGACGGTGCGCGGCGCTGGTCAAGGCGAGTTGCCTAGCCGCTCGGCGTCGGGACGGGCGGCGCCTTGACGGGCTCGAGGTCCTCGCCGTGCTCGAGGTGCGGGAGCCACTCGAGCCAGCTGGGCAGGTACCAGTTCCAGTCGCCCAGCAGCTTCATCGACGCCGGCAGGAGCACGGCGCGGACGATGGTCGCATCGATCAGGATCGCCGCGGCGAGCCCGACGCCGAACTGCTTGAAGATCAGCATCGAGAGCGTCGCGAAGACCGCGAAGACGCAGACCATCACGATCGCCGCGCTGGTCACCACTCCGGCCGTCGTCCTGATCCCGTGAGCGATCGCCTGGTCGGTGCTCATGCCGCGGTCGTACGCCTCGCGCATGCGGCTGATGATGAAGACGTGGTAGTCCATCGAGAGCCCGAAGAGGATCACGAACATGAAGATGGGCAGGAAGGCGTCGATGCCCGCCGTGGACTCGAAGCCGAGCAGCCCCTTGCCCCAGCCGTGCTGGAAGACCAGCACCATCACCCCGTAGGCGGCGGCGATGGAGAGGAGGTTGAGGAGGATCGCCTTGACCGCGATCACGAGCGAGCGGAAGGCGACCAGCATGATCCCGAAGGCGAGCAGGAGCACGAATCCGAACACCAGGGGAGCGACGGACCCGAGCTTGTCATTGAAGTCCTTCGACTTGGCAGTCGCACCGGTGACTCCGACCTCGGCGCCCGGGAGCGCGCCGACGGTCACCGGGACGATGTCCTCCCTGAGGGTCGCGAGCGCCGCCTCCGAGGCCGCGTCCATCCCCTTGCCATCGACGGGGATGGCGACGGTCGCGATCGTCCCTGCCTCGTTGACGTCGACCGTGATCGGCTCGTGCATCTGCCCGCTGGAGAGGGCCCGCCACTCGAGCTGGCCGATCGCCTCCTGCACCTGCGGCGCGTTGACGTCGGCCGCCTTGACGACGACGCCTGCGGGGATCTCGCTGCCGGGGAATGCCGCCTGGATGCGGTTGTACGTCTGGATCGAAGGCAGGGACTGCGGGTACGTCTCGATGCCGGGCTGCACGGTACGCAGCTGCAGCGCCGGCACGGCGAGCGCCAGCAGCAGTCCCGCCGAAAGGAGGGCCGAGACCACTGGTCTCCGCAGGACGGCGCCGACGATCGTCCCCCAGATCCGCCCCTCGCCGTCGTCGCGGCGGAGCCGGCTGACGAAGGGGATGCGTCCTCGCTCGACCCTGTCGCCGAGCCAGGAGAGGGTTGCCGGCAGGACCGTGAGCGACCCGAGCATGGCCACCGCGACCACCAGGATCGTGCCTATGGCGAAGGCCGACATGCCCTGGATCCCGGCGAGGAACATTCCGGACATCGCGACGATGACGGTCAGCCCGGAGATCAGCACCGAGCGGCCGGACGTGGCTGCGGCCGCCTCGAGCGCCGCCTCCTCGCTGCGCCCGGCGGCCCGTTCCTCCCGCTCGCGCTTCAAGTAGAACATCGAGTAGTCGACGCCAACCGCGAGCCCGATCAGGAGAATCAGCTCGTAGGTGACCTCGTCGATCGGGATCAGCGAGGTCGGGAGAGCGACCAGCCCGAACGTCGCGATGATGGCGGTGAGCGCGAGCAGGAGCGGGATGCCCGCGGCCACCAGGGCTCCGAAGACGACGATGAGGATGATCAGCGTCACGGGAATCGAGAGAAGGCCGGCCTTCTTGAGGTCGTCCAGGAAGGCGCCTTCGACCTCCTTCGAAGCGCTGACGCCGAACGAGCCGATGAAGAGCTCCGGATGCGCCGCCTGAGCGTCGTCGACGGCGGCGACGACAGGATCGATCTTCTTCGTCGCGTCATCGGGGTCGCCTCGGATCTCGAAGTCGATGAGCGCCGCGTGCCCGGCCTGGCCGATCTGGCCGGTGTTCTCGGGGTCGAGCGGCGACTCGACAGCCGTAACCGCCTCGAGCTTCGAGACTCTGGCGACGACGTCCTCGACCGCGGCTGCGAACGCCGGGTCCTTGACGGTCAGGGACTCGCTCTGGACGAGCACGCTCTCGCCGGCGGGCTGCACGAACTCCTCGTGGAGAAGCTTGTCGATGCGACCCGACTCCCCCACGCCGGAGGTAGCTTGCTCGATCTTGGTGGTGCCGCTGACGATGCCGGCCGCGAATGCGACGACGACGAACGCGAGCCAGCCGAAGATGGCGGTCTTCCGGTGCTGTGCGCTCCAGCGGCCCATCCGTCCGGCCAGGTTGGTCGGCCTCCTCGGCGCGTCGGGCGGAGGAGCGGTCGGCTGGGAAGCCGACGGCTCGTCGGGCTCGTTCTGGATGACGGGGGTCTTCATCGCAGCTCCTCTCAGGAGGCGGTTTGCGGGGGTCCGGCAACGACGGCGGGCTCCGACCGGGCCAGGCGTGCCCACCAGCGCTCGATCAGGACGACGGCCAAGGCGAAGCACACGAGCGCGGCCGGGCCGACGGGCGGCGGATGGATCGCGAAGAGAGCGCTGAGCCCGACGAGCACGGTCAAGGGCCAGCCGGCTCCGGCGCGCCGCAGGGCGACCGCGGCCGCCACCATGGCCACGACCCAGCCGAGGAGTCCGGCGACGAGCGCGACCGATGCCGGATCGCCGAGGATGTTGTCCTCGTTGTAGTGCTGGATGGCGTCGGCGACCACGGCCTGCTCCGCGGCCGGCAGGCCGTTGGCGTAGTCCGTGAGGATCCCCGTCCCGAGTCCCACGGTCACCTCGTACGCGGTGTAGAAGACGAGAAAGACGATGAGGGAGACGCGACTCACGGTCGCTGCGCGGCTCTGCAGGCCGCGCAGGAGCAGAAAGACGGCAAGCGCCATCAGCGGGGTGAAGAGCAGGAAGACGGTGTGCACGAAGAGCCAGCCGCCGACGTCGTGGCGCACTCCTTCGTAGACGGCGTCGGGCTCGCCCCCGGGCGGGTGGAACCAGAGCACGGCTGCAAGGGCCAGGGGGGTCGCGACCAGGAACACTCGGCGCAGGAGGACGGTCATGGAGCGAGGCTCGCAGGGGCGGCCCGTGCCCGGAAGGCGGGAAACTTGCCTCCGCGGGGTCGGGTTTCTGGTGTTCCGGCTCGGCGCGCGTCAGGAGCGCAAGTAGAGGAGCACGGCGAGGACGCGCCGCGAGTCGCTGCCGCTGGAGGGCAGGCCCAGCTTGCCGAAGATGCTCGAGACGTACTTCTCGACGGCACGGAGCGAGAGCACGAGCTTGTCCGCGATCCCCTGGTTCGAGCGGCCCTCGGCCATGAGCTCGAGCACCTCGTGCTCGCGGGGCGTGAGCGCGGCGAGCGGGTCGTCGTCACGCTGCCGGGAGAGGAGCGTCGAGACGATGGTCGGGTCGATCGCCGAGCCGCCGTCGGCGACGCGCCGGACCGCGGCGACGAACTCCTCGACGTCGCTGATCCGGTCCTTGAGCAGGTAGCCGACGCCTTCGGCGGAGTCGGCGAGCAGCTTCATGGCCAGGCCCACCTCGACGTACTGCGAGAGCACGAGCACACCCACGTCCGGATGGCGCGCCCGGATCTCGAGGGCCGCACGCAGCCCTTCGTCGTTGTGCGTCGGCGGGAGCCGGATGTCGACGATGGCGACGTCGGGCGAGTAGCTGTGCACCTTCAGCAGCAGGTCGTCGGCGTCCTCGCAGCTGCCCACGACCTCGAGCCCGTTCTTCTCCAACAGCTGGGTCAACCCCTCGCGCAGGAGGACGCTGTCCTCGGCGATCACGACGCGCACGGGATCTCCGCCCTTACTCGTGTGCCGCCACCGCGCGGGCTCCAGACCCGCAGGCTCCCGCCCAGTGCCTCGACCCGGTCCGCGAGGCCGCGCAGTCCCGAGCCGGCTTCGGTGTCCGCTCCGCCGATTCCGTCGTCGACGATGTCGGCGACGACCTGGTCCCTCGTCCGGCTGACGTCGACGGTGACGGACGTGGCGGCTGAGTGCTTCGCGACGTTCGCAAGGCTCTCGGACACGAGGTAGTAGGCCGCGACCTCGACCTGCTCCGGCAGGCGTTCCTCGATGGCGACGGTCAGGCGAACGGGCACGGGCGCACGCGCCGTGAGCTGCTCGAGAGCGACTGCAAGCCCGTGTCCGCTGACGACGGCCGGGTGAATCCCGCGCGCTACCTCGCGCAGCTCCCCGAGCGAAGTCGCGATCTCGCGCCTCGCCTGCGCCAGCCGCAGGCCGGCGTCAGCGTCGGGTCCCAGCTCCTGCTCGAGCAGGCTCAGCTCGAGCGAGAGGGCGATCAGCCGCTGCTGGGCGCCGTCGTGCAGGTTGCGCTCCAGTCGTTGCCGCTCCTTCTGTCCGGCCTCGATGATCCGCGAACGCGATCCCCGCAGCTCCTCCAGGCGTGCCCGCACCTCGACGTGCAAGCGCCCGTTCTCGATTGCGATGCCGGCCGCCGCGCTGACTGCGTCGAGCAGCTCCGGCTCGTCGACTAAGGCGGGATCGTGGACCAGGGCCGCCACGTGCTCCCCTTTCCGGTCGATCATGGTCGCCGCCCGGTCGCCGCCCTCCGCGGGCAGCTTCACCGGCCGGCCGTCGAGGTCGGACCAGCTTCGGAACTGCGGGAGCCAGTACGCGAGGCTCAACGACGGGTCGCGCAGCGTCCGCGCGAGTGCCTCACGGAGCTCGGTCGGTGACGGATCCGCGCGGAGCTCGACGAAGAGGTCGCCGACGGTCGAGCGTGCAAGCCGGGAGCGGAGGATGCCGCCCAGGACGACGAGCGGGATCGCGATGTAGGCCACGAGGACCGCCCACCTCGCCGTCGGGAACTCGATCTTGAACTTGTCGAGACCGAGGAGCACGGAGCTCAGGAGGATGCCGACCGAGCCGACCAGGATGGGCACGAGCGCTCGTCGGAGCGGCGGGCTGGCAAGGAGCCAGCGCCGCGCCAATGTGATCGCGAGGACGACGGAGGCGAACGTGACGAGAGCCCTCTGCGCGGAGTCGACATTGTCCGCGAGGGCGGGATTCGGCCAGACCGCCAGCGCGTTCTCGGGGCTCCCCCCGGTCGTCCAGAACAGCAGCCACGCCAGCTCCAGGGGAAACGCCATGAGCGCAAACATCCCGATGACGACCAGGTCGAACCTCGCGTTGATCCGTCCGTCCGGGAAAGCAAGGAGAAAGGCCACGAAGACGACGACCCAGGCGTCGCTGATCCAGATGCCAGCCGTGAACAGCGTCGACGCATGCGCCTGGCTGAGGATCTGCGCCAGGAGGTAGATGCACCCCACGGCGGTCATGAGCGGGCCGAGCCGGTTCTCCGGCCGTCGCGCCCACGCGTAGAGCCCACTCCCGGCGAACGCCAGGCCGATCAGGAACCTCAGCCCGTACGGCGTCTCGAGGCCTTCGAGGCCCTCGTTGGCGAGCGTCATGGCGACCGCGCCGGCTGCGGCGGCGAGGACGAAGAGCCAGAGACCGCGCCGGAGCGACGTCAGGCTCCTGACGTCGCCTCGGTCGGGCTCGGACCTCGAAGGGACGCTCGCGCTCGCCGAAAGCGTCTCGGACGTCGCCACACGGACTCCTCTCTAAAGCCCTGCTCGCAGTTGGGCTTGACGGAACCTCTCAGGCGCGACGCGCGCCGGCTCGGCGCGCGCACGAGAGAAAGGAGGCGCCTGTCGGCGAGGGTACTCCTTTCCCCGTCCCGAGTCGATAGCCCCGACTCGGTGCGACGCTCGTTGCCCGCTAGTCCTCGGCCAGCGCCTGGGCAAGGAGCCCGGCTGCATAGGCACGCCAGGCGAGATCCGGGGCGTCCACGAGCCCTCGCAGCGCCTCGCTGGCGTGGGGGAGCCCCTCCGCCTGGAGGCGCAGCTGCCGCAGGCCGTCCTCGAGCGCCAGCTGCCGGTCGACCGTGCGCAGGTCGTCCGCCATCGAGCTCACGGCCCTGCCGTTGAGGTCGAGCCCGCGGTCCGGGTCGCCGCCGGCGCTCAGGAGCAGAAGCGCGCGCCGAGCGGCGGCGTAGGCCTCGTCCTCGTCGAGGTGGACGCCGCGGCCGGCGACCGTGGCGAGCACGACGAGGCCGGTGGCGAGCGCCTCCGTCCCCTCGTCCGCGGCCAGCGAGAGCTCGAGCGTCTCGAGCCAGCCGGCGGGGCTCACAGCTCGAGCTCGGTGCCGGCGCCCGCCGCCCGGGCTCGCTCCAGCACCGCGTGCGAGAAGGCGGCGTCGAGCGCGCCGATCCCGAGGTTGCAGCAGACGACGCGGGCCGGCGAGCCTTCTCGCCCGAGGCCCTCGCCGACGTTGCCCTCCGGCGCGGGCCAGTTCTGGAAGTGCCCCTGCTCGCGGTAGTACTCGAACTGCCCCACGTCGTCCGCGAGGAAGAGGTCGGCCGCCGCGACCGTGTCCGGCCCGAAGTAGAAGTCGAAGTCGATCGGAAGGGCGAGCCAGCGCTCGCCGAGCTGCTCGGGCCGCAAGGGCGAGGGCGGGGCCTCGACGATCGGCCCGGCGGTCACGACCACCTCGGCGCCCGCCAGCGCCTCCTCCCAGCCCGCAGCGGGCTCCACCAGGTCGCCGAGCCGGGCGATCCGCTCGGGATGGGGATCCCAGGCCCGGATCTCGACGGTCGGCTCGAGCGCGTGCAGGAGCCGCGCGTGGAAGAGCCCCTGCTCGCCGCAGCCCAGGATCGCCGCCCGGCGCCAGCCGTCAGGGGCGAAGCGCCTGATGCAGACCCCGCTGGCCGCGGCGGTGCGCGCCGCGGTGATCTCGGCGCCGTCCATGACCGCCACCGGAAGGCCGGTCTCGGCGTCGTTGACGACGATCAGCCCGGAGATGTACGGGAGGCCCTTCTCCTTGTTCGCCGGGTACCCGCCGACCCACTTGAGCGTGACGACGTCCTCGTCGCGCAGGTAGGCGGGCATCGCGTGCAGGAAGGAGTCCTTGCGCGGATGCACGCCCGGCTTCGGCGGCAGCTCGACGCGGCCCGCGGCCAGCGCGCGGTAGGAGCGCTCGACGAGGTCGAGCTGGGCTTGGACGTCGGGCAGGAGGCCCGCGACCTCGGCCCGGCTCAGGAAGAGGAGCCGGCTCAAGCGACGACGAGCGGCTCGACCAGCACCTTCACGCGGGCCTCGTCGGGTCTCCGCCAGGGGTAGGTGTCCTGACCGATGTACTTCTTGGCGAGCGAGTCGATCTGATCATCGGCCTCCTCGCCCTGGATGATCTCGACGACGCGGCCGCGGATGTCGACCTTGTCGTAGGGGTCGTCCTTGTCGGCGATGGAGAGCGCCACACGGGGGTCGCGGCGCATGTTCCGCTCCTTGAGCCGCCCGATCGCGGTGTTGAAGGTCAGGTAGCCGTCCTCGAGATCGATCCAGACCGGGCTGACGTGCGGCGAGCCGTCGTCCATCACCTCGGCCAGGAAGGCCAGGTTCGGCCCGTCGATCAGGCTCCGGGCCTTGTCGTTCAGCTCTGCCACTGCTCCTCCTCGTTCACTCGGCGTGCGGTCGTACGGAGTAACGGTAGTCGCCGCCGTTTGTTCCCCGATTAGGGTAGGCGGATGCCGCTCCTGAACGGGATCCGGGTGCTCGCGTTCGAGAACGGTCTGGCCGGGCCGCTCGCCACGCGCCTGCTCGCCGACCTCGGCGCCGACGTGATCAAGGTGGAGCGCCCCGACGGCGGCGACGTGACGCGCGCCTGGGACACCGTTGCCGCCGGGCTCTCGAGCGGCTTCGTCTGGGTGAACCGCGGCAAGCGCAGCGTCGCGCTCGACGTCAAGGACCCGGAGCACCGGCCCGCGATCGAGCGTCTGATCGAGCGCAGCGACGTCGTCCTCCAGAACTACACGCCCGGGTGGGCCGACCGGGTGGGCCTGGGGGAAGAGGCGGTGCGCGCGCTGCGACCGGACGTCGTCTACGTCGACATCTCCGGCTACGGCCCGGACGGGCCCTACGCCCGCAAGAACGCGTACGACCTCGTCATGCAGGGCGAGACGGGGCTGATCGCCGTGACGGGCTCCCCCGCCGAGCCGGCGCGCGTCGGGATCTCCGTCTGCGACGTCGGCGCCGCGAGCTACGCGGCGGTGGCCACGCTGGCGGCGCTCAACCACCGGGCCGCGACCGGTGAGGGAACGCGGGTCTCCGTGTCGCTCTTCGACACCATGGTCGACTGGCTCGGCTACTTCCCGCACATGTGGTGGCACCGGGAGGAAGCGCCGGCGCGGACGGGCATGCGGCACCCGCACTTCTGTCCCTACGGGCCGTTCCCGGCCGGCGACGGGAGGCTGTTCGGCTTCGCCGTGCTCTCGAGCGAGCACTGGCGCGCGCTCTGCGCCGAGGTGGTCGACCGCAGCGGATCTCCTCGACGACGCCCGCTTCGCGACCAACGAGGACCGCGTCGAGCACCGCGCCGTGCTGGAGCCGCTGCTGGAGGAGCTCTTCGGTGCCCGGCCCGCGGCCGAGTGGCTCGAGCTGCTCGAGGCGGCGCGGATCCCCTGCGGGGCCGTCCGCGACGTGCCGGAGGTGGTCGAGCACCCGCAGCTCGCGCACAACAAGCTCGTCGTCGAGGTCGACTCGCCGGTCGGTCAGATCCCGGTCATCGGCAGCCCGTTCCTCGTGGACGGCGAGCGGCCGGCGTCGGGCCCGGTGCCTGGACTGGGCGAGCACACGGCCGAAGTCCTCCGCGAAGTCGGGCTCTAGGAGGGTTTGGCGAAGCTCGCCCGGCACAGTCGCCGTTTCGCCAAACCCTCCTAGCCCGCCAGGCGCTCGACGAGACTGCGCTCCTCCGGCCCGAGCCGTGGCGGCGAGGCGGCGTTCTCGCGGGCATGCTCCGGGTTCCGCGTCGCGGGGATCACGACGGTGACGCGCGGGTCGGAGAGCGCCCAGCCGAGCAGCGCCTGCGCCCAGGTGACCGCGCCCAGCGGCGCGAGCTCGTGCCGGGGCGGGGCGGGGATCGGCGAGCCGGCGCCGCCGAGCGGCCGCATCACGATCACGCCGAGGCCGAGCTCCTCGGCCAACGGCAGCACCTCGCGCTCGGCCTCGCGCTCGCGCGGGTTGAGAGGGATCTGGATCGCATCGATCCGCCCGGTGCGCATGACGCGCGCGAGCTCGTCGAAGGAGCCGGACGAGTAGTGCGTCGCTCCGAGGAAGCGAACACGGCCCGCGTCCCGCTCCCGCTCGAGCCAGTCGAGGTGCTCGTGCCAGGCGACGAGGTTGTGCACCTGCTCGAGGTCGACGCGGCCTGCGAAGAAGCCGAGCTGGTCGGCGAGCTGCGCGCGGCCCTCCTCGACCGAGCGGGCCCAGATCTTCGTGGCCACGAGAGCCTCCTCTCGCCGCCCGGCGAGCGCGCGGCCGAGCACGCGCTCGGCGCGGCCGTACATCGGTGAGGAGTCGGCGAGCCGCGTTCCGGCCTCGAAGGCGGCGCCGACGACCGCGTCCGCCACCTCCTGCTCGGCGTCCGGAAGGTCCAGGGTCGCCCAGGTCCCGAGGCCCACGACCGGGATCTCGACGCCGGTGCGCCCGAGGGTTCGCCGCTCCATACTGTCTGCCGACATGCCCCCGGCGAGCCTACTCGACGCTCCCGAGCTTGCCGCGGCCCGCATCGACGAGCGGGCCTCCGGCGAGAACTTCCCGGTCGTCTCGGTACTGGCGCCGCGGTTCGCCCGGCCGCACCTGCGCGCCGTGTACGGCTTCGCCCGCCTCGTCGACACGCTCGGCGACGAGGCGCCAGGTGACCGCGAGGCGCTGCTCGACGAGCTCGAGCGCGAGCTGGAAGGCCAGCCGCGCACGGAGATCATGCGCCGCCTGCACGCGACGATCGCCGACCTCGGCCTCGAGCTGGAGCCGTTCCGTCGCCTGATCGAGGCGAACCGCATCGACCAGGCGCGCCGCCGCTACGAGACCTGGGAGGACGTGCGCGGATACTGCACGTACTCGGCCGACCCCGTCGGCCGCCTGGTGCTCGGCATCTACGGGCGGGCCGGGGACCCCGAGCTCGTCGCGATGAGCGATGCCGTCTGCACGGGGCTGCAGCTCGTCAACTTCGTCCAGGACCCGCCGCGCGACCTCTCCCTCGGGCGCGTGTACCTGCCGCAGGAAGACCTGCGGCGCTTCGGCGTCGCCGACGAGGAGCTCGCCGGGCCGTTGACGGCGCCCGTCGTCGAGCTCCTCCGCTTCGAGGGCGCCCGCGCCCGCGCGCTCCTGGAGCAGGGGCTGCCGCTGCGCCAGGCCCTCGGCGGGCGGGCAGGGCTCTCGGTCGCGCTCTACGCGCGCGGCGGCCTGGCCGCACTCGACGCGCTGGAGCGCGCTGGCTGGGACGTCTTCACCGGCCGCCCGGCGCCGACCCGCCTCACGTTCGCCCGGCTCGCAGCGCGGGAGCTGGTGCGGCGATGAAGGTCGAAGACGCCTACGCCGAGGCCTCCCGCATCACCCGTCGCGAGGCGCGCAACTTCGCCTGGGGCATCGCCGTCCTGCCGCGGCCGAAGCGGCTCGCCGTCGCGGCGCTCTATGCGTTCGCGCGGCGTGTCGACGACATCGCCGACGACCCGGCTCTCCCGGTCGACGAGCGCCGGCGAGGCCTCGAGGCTTGCCGCGAGGCGGTGCAGGCGCTGCCGGACGCGCCTGCCGGCGACGCGGTTCTGATCGCGCTTGCGGACGCGACTGAACGCTACGGCGTGCCGCGGAGCGCTCTTCTCGACCTCGTCTCGGGCGGACTCATGGACGCGGAGAAGACGCGGTACGCCAGCTGGGACGAGCTCCGCGAGTACTGCCGCTGCGTCGCGGGCGCCGTCGGGCTCGCGTGCCTCGCCGTCTACCAGCCGAGCGACCCGGTCGCCGCCCCGCCTCGCGCCGAGGCGCTCGGGCTCGCGCTCCAGCAGATCAACATCATGCGCGACGTCGCCGAGGACTGGCGCCTCGGGCGCGTCTACCTCCCGCAGGACGAGCTCGAGCGCTTCGGCGTCGCCGAGGCCGACCTCGCCGCCGGCCGGGTCAGCCCGGCCTGGCACGCGCTGATGGAGCATCAGGGCCGGAGGGCCGAGGAGCTGATGCGCGCGGGCCTCGGGCTTCTGCCGCTGCTCGATCGCCGCAGCGCGCTCTGCGTGCGTGCCTTCGCCGGGATCTACGGGGGCCTGCTCGTGCAGATGCGGGGCCGGGGCTACGACGTGTTCTCGCAGCGGCCGCGACTCTCGGCCGTCGGCAAGGTACGGGCGGTCGCGGCTCTGTGAAGGCTGTGGTCGTCGGCGGTGGCCTGGCCGGGCTCGCCGCGGCGCTCGACCTGGCCGACGCGGGCCACGAGGTCACCGTCGTCGAGGCGCGCCCGACGCTCGGGGGCGCGGTGCAGACGCTCCCCGCCCGCGAGGGCGACCCCGACCCGCCGCCGGACAACGGCCAGCACATCGCGCTCGGGGCCTGCACGGAGTACCTCGGCTTTCTCGCGCGGATCGGGCAGGCGGGCTCGGTCCGGCGCGAGCCGCTCGCGCTTCCGGTGATCGCGGAGGACGGGAGAGTCGCGCGCATCGCGCCGGGGGCGCTCGGGCTCGCGCGCTACAGGCACGTCTCCGTGCGCGACCGGCTTGCGATCGCCCGCATCGCGCGGAAGCTCGGACGGCTCGACCCGGCGGCCCACGACGGCGAGACGTTCGCGGCGCTGCTCCGGCGGCTCGGCCAGTCGCAGGCGGCGATCGACCGCTTCTGGGACGTCTTCATCCGCCCGGCGCTCAATCTTGGCAGCGAGAAGGTGAGCGCCGCGCCCGCGCTCTTCACCGTGCAGACGGCCCTGCTCGGCGAGCGGGGTGCCAGCGACGTTGTCCTCCCGCTCGCCCCGCTCGGCGCGATGCACGGAGACGCGGCCGGTGCCGCGCTGCGCGAGCAGGGCGCGGTGATCCGTACGGGCGAGCGCGTCGCTGCGCTCGAGGACGGCGCGGTCGTGCTGGCGGACGGCGCGCAGGTGGAGGCCGACCTGGTCGTGGTCGCCCTGCCGCCGGCGGAGAGCGCGAGCCTGCTCGGGGAGCGCGGATCCCGGTCTCGAGGACTCGCCGATCGTGAGCGCCCACCTCCTCTTCGACCGGCCGATTCTCGGCTTCGAGCTGGCCGCCCTGCTCGGCAGCCCGGCGCACTGGGTCTTCGACCGGGGTGCGCTCACGGGGCAGCGCCCCGAGAGCGGGCAGTACCTCACGGTGGTCTCGAGCGGCGCACCCGAGCTGCTCGAGGTGCGCGGCCGCGGGCTCGTCGACCTGCTCGCCGGCGAGCTGACCGCGCGCCTTGGGCCGGCCGAGCTCCTGTGGTCGCGCGTCAGCCGCGAGCCGGCGGCCACCTTCGCCGCAGTTCCCGGAACGGCAGCTAGGCGTCCGGGCTCCGCCACCGGCCGCCCGGGCGTGTCTCGTGCGGGCGCCTGGACGGACACCGGTTGGCCGGCGACGATGGAGGGCGCGATCAGAAGCGGCCGCTCGGCGGCCCGCTTCCTCCTCGCCGAATCGTCCCCGAAGCGCCCGCGTGAGACACTTCCTTAACCTATGGGGCACCCCTCCCTCCACCCGCTTTCGAGCATGGGAACTCGGAACAGAGCGAAGCCTTGTGCCGTCGCGACGCCCTGGGCGGCGCGCTGCGGCGTCCTCGGTTGCGCCCGTAGCCTCCGGCTACGAGCGCGCCCTGCGTCCTTGCATCGCACTCACCCAGGACGCCGCGTCGGCGAAGCGTCACTCTGTTCCGAGTTCAACGAGGAAAAGCGCACCAGTGGTGCGCGGACTGTGACGAGAGCGTGACAACGTGAGCGCGACCCGGGAGCGCGGCAAGAAGAAGACCGGCGGGCCGGCCGCGAACGAGCTCGAGCGGACGCTCGGACGGGCGACCCGGCGCCTCCTGTCGCTGCAGCGCCCGGACGGCTGGTGGGTGGGTGAGCTCGAGTCGAACGTGACCATGACGGCGCAGCACCTGCTGCTGCTCGAGTTCCTGCGCCTGCGCGACGAGGACACCACCCGCCGCTGCGTGAACGAGCTCCTCGCCCGCCAGCGCCCCGACGGGCTCTGGTCGATCTACTGGGAGGGCGAGCCGGACCTCGCGGCGACGCTCGAGTCGTACGCCGCGCTCCGCCTGGCCGGGTTCTCGGCCGACGACGAGCGCCTCGCGGCCGCGCGCCGGTTCTGCGAGGAGCGCGGCGGCATCGGCGGCGCACGTGTCTTCACCCGCATCTGGCTCGCCCTCTTCGGCCTCTGGCCGTGGGAGGAGATTCCGCAGCTGCCGCCCGAGCTCGTCCTGATGCCGCCCTCGGGCCCGCTCTCCGTCTACGACTTCGCGTGCTGGGCGCGGCAGACCGTCGTCCCGCTCACGGTCGTCCTCCACTACCGCCCCGTCCGGCAGCTTCCGGCTGAGCGCGCCTGCCACGAGCTCAACCTGGGGCCGATGTCGAGGAAGCCGACGCTGGGCCTGCTGAGCGACCGGGCGCTCGCCTGGTACGCCGGGCGGTCGCTCCAGCCCGGCCGTGAGCGCGCGCTCGAGGTCGCCGAGCGCTGGATCGTCGACCGGCAGGAGCTCGACGGCTCCTGGGGCGGGATCCAGCCGCCGTGGGTCTGGTCGCTGATCGCGCTCGCGTGCCGGGGCCACGGGCTCGAGTCGCCGTACCTGAGCCGAGGGCTGGCGGGCTGGAAGCGGTTCCTCGTCGAGGACGGCGATCGCCTGCGCCCCGAGGCGTGCCAGTCGCCCGTCTGGGACACGGGGCTCGCGCTGCTCGCGCTGCGCGCTGCCGACGTCCCGGCGGATGAGCCGGCGCTGCGCCGTGCGGGCGAGTGGATCCTGCGGGAGGAGGTGCGCCAGCGTGGCGACTGGGCGATCCGTCGGCCCGGCGTCGAGCCCGGCGGCTGGTCGTTCGAGTACGACAACGACCTCTACCCCGACGTGGACGACGCCGCCGTGGTCGCCCTCGCCCTCGACGACCTCGGCACGGGCCGCGGCGCGATCGAGCGCGCCTGCCGCTGGCTCGTGGGCATGCAGAGCGCGAACGGCGGCTGGGGCGCATTCGATGCCGACAACGACGCCGAGTGGCTCTACAGGATCCCGTTCTGCGACTTCGGCGCCATCACCGACCCGCCGTCTGCCGACGTCACCGCCCACGCGGTCGAGTTGCTCGCGCGCGAGGGCGGCTACGAGGAGGCCGTGCGCCGCGGGGTCGACTACCTGCTCGCCGAGCAGGAGGAAGACGGCTCCTGGTTCGGCCGCTGGGGCGTGAACCACGTCTACGGCACGGCGGCGGTGCTGCCCGCGCTCGAGGCGGCCGGCTTCCCAGCCGACCACCCGGCGATGCGCCGCGCCGTCGCGTGGCTCGAGGCGCACCAGAACGAGGACGGCGGCTTCGGCGAGGACTGCCGCTCCTACGACCGCGGCGAGGCGGGCGTTGCCTGGCGCGGGCGCGGCGAGTCGACGCCGTCGCAGACCGCCTGGGCGCTGATCGCGCTCGTCGCAGCGGGGGAGGCCGGCTCGGAGTGCGCCTCCCGTGCCGTCGCCTGGCTCGCACGGACGCAGAAGCGCAACGGCGGCTGGCGCGAGCCGTACTTCACGGGCACCGGCTTCCCGCGCGACTTCCTCATCAACTACCACCTCTACCGGGAGGTCTGGCCGGTCCTGGCGCTCGGGCGCGTCCGCAAAGCGCTCGCGGCATGAGGATCTACGTCACGGGCGCGACCGGCTTCGTCGGGGGCCACGTCGCGCGGGAGCTGCGCGAGCGCGGTGCGGACGTGCGCGACGAGCGCATCGACCTCCTCGACCGCCCCGGGCTGGAGCGGGCGGTGGCCGGCTGCGAGGCCGTAGTCCACGTCGCCGCGCTCTACAGCTACGACGCGCCGGCGAAGGAGCTCGAACGCGTGAACGTCGAGGGCACCCGCACGCTGCTCGACGTCGCCGCGAGCGCCGGCGTGCGCCGGTTCGTCCACTGCTCCACGGCGGGGACGTGCGGCCCCGCCGCCGGGAGGCCCGCGACGGAGGAGGACGAGCCGCCCGCCTGGGAGCTCGAGGTCCCGTACAAGCGGACGAAGCTCGCCGCCGAGCAACTTGCCCTGGCAGCGAACGCAGTCGTGGTCAACCCGACGACTCCGGTCGGGGAGGGAGACCGTAAGCCCACCCCGACGGGCCGCATGATCGCGGGCGTGGCGCGAGGCCGCCTGCCAGGGTACGTCGGCACCACCGGCCTGAACGTCGTCGACGTCCGCGACGTCGCGCGGGGGCATGCCCTTGCGCTCGAGCACGGCGAGCCGGGGCAGCGCTACCTGCTCGGCGGAGTCGACCTGAGCCTCGAGGAGCTCTTCGCCGCGGTCGCGCGCCTGGCGGGCCGTCGACGCCCCCGGGTCCGGGTTCCGTATGCTGTTGCCGAGATGGCTGCCGCGGCCGGAATCGCCAACCGGAACGAGGTCAGGCTGGCCAGGCTGCCCATGTACTTCTCCTCGGCGAAGGCCCGCAGTACACTCGGCTACGAGCCGGGGCCGGTCGAGCCCGCCCTCGCCCGTGCCGTCACCGAGGCGCTCTCGAAGGGAGAAGCATGAAGTTTCCGCTTCGCAGCACCGTCCAGATCGGGCGCTACGTCGCCTCGCAGAAGGGCAAGGACCGCTACCCGCTCGTGATCATGCTCGAGCCCACGCTGGGGTGCAACATCGCGTGCATCGGCTGCGGGAAGATCCGTGAGTACGAGTCGAACAAGGCCCGCCTCACGGTCGAGGAATGCCTGCACTCCGCCGTCGAGTGCCCCGCGCCGGTCATCTCCATCTGCGGCGGCGAGCCGCTCATCTTCAAGGGCGTCGAGGAGGTCGTCGCCGGCTTCCTCGAGATGAAGCGGAACATCCAGCTCTGCACCAACGCGCTCCGGCTCGTGGACATGCTCGACCGCTTCGAGCCGAACCCGCGCCTCACCTTCGTCGTCCACCTGGACGGCATGCAGGAGATCCACGACTACATCTGCGACTACCCGGGCCTCTGGGACATCGCCGTCGACGCCATCAAGGCGGCGCGCGCGAGCGGCTTCCGCGTGACGACGAACACGACGATCTTCAAGGAGACCGAGGTCGACGACGTCATCCAGATGATGGCCTACCTCACCGACGAGGTCGGCATCGACGGGATGCTCGTCGCCCCGGGCTACCAGTACTCCCAGATCGACCCCAACCTGACGATGACGCGCGACGAGCACGAGGCCAAGTTCCGCCTCATCCGCGACGCGGTGCGCAAGAACGGCTACCGCTGGCTCGCGAGCCCGGTCTACCAGGACTTCCTCACCGGCGACAAGAGCCTCCCGTGCGCGCCCTGGGGCTCGGTCACGCGGAACCCCTACGGCTGGAAGGGCCCCTGCTACCTGCTCACCGACGGCATCTTCCCCACGTACGAGGCGCTGGTCAACGGGATCGAGTGGGAGCGCTACGGCCCCGGCAACGACCATCGCTGCGAGCACTGCGGGATCCACTCCGGCTTCGAGCCCGCCGCGACGATCGCGACGACCTCGAGCGTGAAGGAGACCGTCAGGAGCCTCGCGTGGACGCTGCGGTAGCGACCGATCAGCTCACCCTCGCCTGCGCGCTCGCCGTCGAGGAGGACGCCGCCCGCAGCGGGAACGCGCGCGCCGCGCGCGTGGGGCTGCAGGCCGGACTGCCGCTGCCCGAGGGCCGGCTCGTCTCCTTCGGCCTCGCCGGCGCGCTCGTGTCCGGCCTGGAGCCCGGAACGCTGGTGAGCGCACGGCGCATCGTCGACGCCGACGGAACGGTGCTCTGGGAGCAGGAGCCGCTGCGCGTCCCCGGCGCGCTGAGCGCCGTGGTCTGCGACGCCGGGCTCGTGGTCGACGACCCGTCGGCACGCCGCGAGCTCGCGCGCGAGACCGGAGCAGTCGCCGTCGACACCGAGAGCGCCGCACTGGCGGCCACCGGCCGTCTCGCCGGCGTCGTCAGGGCGATCTCCGACACGCCGGAGCGGCCTGTCGGTCGACTGGCCCACGCGGCCCTGCCGGACGGGCGCACCGACTGGCGCGCCGTCGCCCGGGCGTTCCTCGCCGAGCCGCGCGCCACGATCCGCACTGCGCTTGCCGCCAGGCGCGCGCTCGCCTCTCTCCGCGCGGCCGCGACCGCCCTCGCACCGGAGGCGACGCCGTGAAGCGCGTCCTCGTGGCGAGCCCGCGCAGCTTCTGCGCCGGCGTGGTCCGGGCGATCGACATCGTCGAGAAGCTTCTGGATCGCCACGGCCCGCCCGTGTACGTCCGCCACGAGATCGTGCACAACGTCCACGTCGTCGAGGACCTCGAGGCCCGCGGCGCTGTCTTCGTCAAGTCGGAGGAGGACGTCCCCGAGGGTGCGCTCGTCGTCCTCTCGGCGCACGGGGTAGCGCCCGCGGTCTACGAGCGGTGCGCCGAGCGCGGCCTCCAGGTCGTGGACGCCGTCTGCCCGCTCGTGTCGAAGGTGCACGCCGAGGCTCGGCGGTACGCCGCGCGGGGGCACACGATCGCCCTCGTCGGCCACGCGGGGCACGTCGAGGTCGAGGGCACGATGGGCGAGGCGCCCGACTCGATCGTCCTCGTCGAGACGCCCGAGGACGTCGAAGCGCTCGAGCTCGAGGAGGGGCGGAGCCTCGCGTACCTGACGCAGACCACGCTCTCGCTCGACGACACCGCCGACGTCGTCACGGCCCTCCGGGAACGGGTGCCCGATCTCGTCGGGCCGCCGTCCGCGGACATCTGCTACGCCACCCAGAACCGCCAGGACGCCGTCAAGCGCATCTGCGAGGAGGCCACCGTCGTCCTCGTCGTCGGGTCGAGGACGAGCTCGAACGCGAACCGCCTGGTCGAGGTCGCGCACGGCCGCGGCGCCGACGCCTACCTGATCGACGACGAGAGCGACCTCGACGCCGGCTGGCTGGAAGGCCATGAGACCGTCGGCCTCACCGCGGGCGCCTCCTCGCCGGAGATCCTCGTGGAGCGGGTGGTCGCCCGCCTGGACGAGCTCGGCTACCACGATCGCGAGGACGTCGAGATCGCCCGCGAGGACGTCTTCTTCCGCCTGCCCGGCGACCTCCGCTAGTTTCTGACGATGACGGCGAGCGTTGCCTATCCGGGGCGCGACGGCGCGCACAGCGCGGCTGCCTGCGACCGGCTGTTCCCGGACGGGGCCGAGCTCGTCTCGCTCCCGAGCTTCACCGCGGTCGTCGAGGCGACCGCCGAGGGGGAGGTCGCGTTCGGCGTCCTGCCCATCGAGAGCTCGCTGTCCGGGCCGGTCAACGAGACGCACGACCTGCTCTACGAGTCGCCGCTCTCGATCACCGGCGAGACGATCCTCCCGATTCGCCACTGCCTAGTCGGCCTGGCCGCGGTGACGCTCGAGGAGATCAAGGTCGTCCGCTCCCACCCGGCCGCCCTCGACCAGTGCCGCCGCCTCCTCGCCGCAATGCCGTGGGCGACCGCGATCGCGGCAGCGACGACCGCGGACGCGGCCCACCAGGTCGCCGAGGACGGCGATCCCGCGGAGGCCGCCATCGCCAGCGAGCGCGCGGCGGCCATGTACGGCCTGACCGTGATCGCCGGCGACGTCGGCGATCACCCGGAGGCCTTCACGCGCTTCGTCTCGGTCGCGCCCTACACCCGGCTCGACCGCGAGAGCGACGGCTGGCGCACGGCGTTCTCCTTCGTCACGGACCACCAGCCGGGCGCGCTGCACCGCGCCATCGAGCCGTTCGGCCGCCATCGCCTCGACCTCGTCCAGCTCGTCTCGCGCCCGATCCCGCGGACACCGTGGCGCTACCGCTTCGACGCAGTGCTGGCCGGGCATCCGCTCGACGAGGTCGTGAGCGAGACGCTCGCCGAGGTGGGCGGGCTGACGCGGGAGCTCCGCGTCTTCGGCTCCTACCCTTCGCACGGCAGCCTCACCTGAACTGCGAAGTCGGTTCGGTCCGCTTGTCCCGCTAGGAGCTGAGGGTCTTCTCGTAGCGAACGTGCTCGCGGGCCACGGTCATTCCGGCCCGCTCGTAGAGATCCTTCGCGCCCGTGCGGTTCCACGAGTCGACCACGAGGCCGATCTCCCGTCGGCCGCGGCGGCTGAACTCGGACATGGCCTGGCGGAGGAGCGCGGTGCCGAGGCCCCGGCGGCGCCAGTCGCGGGAGACGGCGAGCTGGCGCACCCAGCCCTCGTCCTCGTAGTTGGGACAGAGGACGCAGCCGACGATCTCGCCCTTCGACTCGGCGATGAACCAGAGCCCCGGCTCGAACGCCTCCCGGTCGATCATGAACGCCTGCCATTCCTCGAAGGACTCGGCGGTGTGGCGCTCGTTGTCGGCGAAGGCGTCCTGCACGAGCGCGAAGACCGCCCGTGTGTCCCGCTCCTGGTCGAAGGTGCGCACGAGCACGCCCTCGGGCCAGGCGGGGGGCGGCGGCCGCTCGTCCAGGGGCATGGACATCCGCCAGTACGTGCGCACGGGCCGGTACCCGCGGTCCTCGAGCAGCCGGCGCGCCCCGTCGTTGGTCGAGGTCACCACCTGCCCCAGAACCGCGCCCGCCCCGGCCCGTTCGACGGCACGGCGCTCCGCCCAGTCGAGCAGCTTCGCTCCGAGGCCGAGGTCGCGGTGCGCGGGGCTCACGTAGACGTCGACGTAGTCGTTCCGGATGAAGGCCGCGTAGGCCGCGAGCGCGCCGTCCTCCTCGACCACGACGGCGTCCCGGCTCAGGTCGAACCCGGGCATGTTCCAGTCCGTGAGCAGGTCGTCCAGCTCGAAGTCGGGCGCGCCGAGATCGTGGATGTCGCAGGCGATGACGAGGTCCGTCACGGCCTGCGCCTCGTCCTGCCTGGGGGCGCGGATGGTCTCCACGAGGTGAATTAGTAGAGGGTTGCGGCCAGCCTGCGCCGGTAGCTCGTCGCCACCGGGTCTTCGGGGCCGAGCTCGCCGAAGAGCGCGACCATGATCTCGCGGATCCGCTCGCGCCGCTCGGGGTCGGCGTTCTCGAGCTCGCCGAGCAGCCATTCGAGCGCCCGCTCGTAGTCGTGCTCGGCGAGCGGGCCGAGGATCTCGGGGAACTCGCCCGACTCGGTCAGCTCTGCGAGGAGCTGCTCCGAGGCCGGCGGCCCGGTCAGCCGGTCGAGGAACTCCTCGACCGCTGCCGCAGGGAGCGCCCCCGTGAACTCGTCCACGACCTGGCCGTTGCGGAAGGCCTTCACGTTCGGGATCCCGCGCACCTGGTAGCGCTCTGCGAGCTCCTGGTTCGCGTCGGTGTCGACCTTGGCGAGCACGATGCCGTCGCGCTCCGCCACGGCCTCCTCCAGCACCGGCGTGAGGATCTTGCACGGCCCGCACCAGTCCGCCCAGAAGTCGACGACGACCGGCTCGGAGGCCGACCGCTCCAGCACGTCCTGCTCGAAGGTCTCGGTGGTGACGTCCATCTCAGGCGGCGGCGAGCACCGAGCCGACGAGCCCGGGGAGGGTCCGCGGCTCGTACCCGCCTTCCAGCACGAAGGCTAGCCGCTCGCAGACGCCCGACGCGCGGGCCGCTAGCGCCCCGAATCCCTCCGCCGTGACCTCGAGGCCGCCGAGCGGGTCGCCCGCCGCGGCGTCGAAGCCGGCCGAGACGAGCAGGAGGTCCGGGCCGAAGGCCTCGAGCGCCGGCAGCACGAGGTCGTCGAGCGCCGCCAGCACCACCTCGTCCCCGGAGCCGGCCTCCAGCGGGACGTTCAGGGTGGTGTCGTTGCCCTCGCCCGGCCCGCCGGTGCCGGGGTAGAACGGCCACTGGTGCAGGGAGGCGAAGAAGACGGACGCGTCGCCCCAGAAGATCTCCTGCGTGCCGTTCCCGTGGTGGACGTCCCAGTCGAGGATCGCGACGCGGTCGAGGCCCAGCTCGCGCTGGGCGAAGCGGGCGGCGACCGCCACGTTGTTGAAGAGGCAGAAGCCCATCGCGCGGTCCGGCAGCGCGTGGTGGCCCGGCGGGCGGGCGAGAGAGAAGCCTCCGAGCTCTGCCGCCTGGATCGCCGCCCCGGCGGCGAGAAGGGCAGCCTCGTAGGTCGTCTCGGTGCAGATCGTGTCCGCGTCGAGCAGCGTCGGGTGCCCGCTCCGGGAGACGACGCGCACCGTCTCGACGTGGTCGAGCCCGTGCACCGCCGTCAACTCGTCGACCGTCGCCGGACGGGCCTCGGCGAAGTCGGGATAGGCCGCGTGGAGCGCTCGAATGCGCTCCTGTCCCTCGGGGTGGCCGCCCGTCGGGTGGAGCTCGGCGAACGCCCGGTGGCTGACGAGCGGGATCACCCGCGCGCGCGGACGTGCTGGAGGCCGACGTCGGCGGGCGTCGGGCAGCCGAGGAGAAGGAGCGCGAGCCTGACCTCGGCCTGCAGAAGCTCGAGCACATGGCGCGCGCCTTCCTCGCCGCCGGCGGCGAGGCCCCACAGCGCAGGTCGGCCGATGAGCACGGACTGCGCGCCGAGAGCGAGCGCTTTGACCACGTCGGTGCCCCGGCGTACGCCGCCGTCGAGGAAGACCTCGGCGCGCCCGGCCGCGGCCTCCACGACCTCGGGCAGCGCGTCGAGCGTCGCGGCGACGCCGTCGAGCTGCCGCCCGCCGTGGTTGGAGACCACGATCCCCGCGCAGCCGTGCTCGCAGGCGAGCAGCGCGTCCTCGGCGGTGAGGACGCCCTTGACCAGGAGCGGCAGGGAGCTCTGCGCCTGCAGCCACTCGAGGTCGCGCCAGGTGAGGCTCGTGTCCACGATCTCCCCGAGCGTCGCGTGGAAGTACTGGTCGCCGACGAGGGCGCGCGGCAGGTTCGGCATGGGGAGGTCGGTGGGGAGGCTGAAGCCGCTGCGGAGATCGCGCTCGCGCGGCCCGGCCGTCGGCAGGTCGATGGTGAGGACGAGCGCGGCGAAGCCCGCCTCGGCGGCCTCGGCCACCAGCTCGGTCGTGAACCCGCGGTCCTTCGACCAGTAGAGCTGGAGCCAGCGCGGGGAGCGGTCTCCGACCGCATCGGCCAGCTCGCGCGGCCGTACGCTTCCGAGGCTCGACAGCGTGTAGATCGTCCCGGCGGCCGCGGCGGCGCGCGCGAGCGCGGGCTCGCCGTCGGGGTGGGCCACCCGCTGGAGCGAGGTGGGCGCGATCATCGCCGGCAGCTCGATCGCGGTGCCGAGCGCCGTCGTCGCCGTGGTCACCTCGCTGACGTCGACGAGCATCCGCGGGCGCAGAATGCGGCGCCGGAAGGCCTCCCGGTTGTCCGCGAGCGTCACCTCGTCGCCTGCGCCGCCGGTGACGTAGCCCCAGTAGCCGGGCTCGCAGCGGGCCTCGGCGAGCGGCTCGTAGTCCGCGACGTTGATCGGCTTGGGCTCGCTCACGCGGAGATCGTAGTCGGGTCAGCCGGCGCGCTCGCGGAGGCGCCGCGCCACGCCGGCCAGGCCCCAGGCCTCGGCGAGCCCGGCGCCGGAAGCCCAGTCGGGGTCGACGTCGGGAAGCTCGGGGAGCGGCGCGTCCCGTTGCAGCCGAGTCATCCGAAGGTAGTCGCGCAGCGCGTCGGCCTGGTCGGGGAACCCGCCGGCCTCGAGGCAGGCCTCCAGCGAGCCGTGCTTGGCGAGGATGCTCGCCGCGCGCCCCGGCCCGATGCCCTTGGCGCCGGGGATGCGGTCCGAGGGGTCGCCGCGCAGCGCCACGAAGTCGGGGACGAGGTCGGGCTCGACGCCGTAGATCTCCTTCACCTCGGCCGGGCCGACGCGCACGAGCTCGCGCTGGCCGGGCTTCGGGCGCAGGATCGTCGTCCGCGCGCTGGCGAGCTGGAAGAGATCGCGGTCGTTCGTGAAGACGAGCGTCTCGCCGCCGCGCGCCTCCTCCGCGTCCACGGCGGCGCCGAGGAAATCGTCGGCCTCGTAGCCGTCGGCCTTGGCCCAGGGAAAGCCGAGCGACCCGACGAGCTCGGGCAGCCGGTCGAGCTGGGAGGTCAGCACCGGGGGAAAGTCGCGGCCCGACTGGTACTCGGGGAGCAGCTCGTTGCGGTATGTCGGGACGCCGACGGAGTCGAAGCCGACGAAGACCGTCCGCGGCTCCTCGTCCTCCCAGGCCCGCAGGAGCATGTTGGCGAAGCCGACGATCATGTTCGCCTGGTTTCCGGCCCCGTCCTTGATGGACGAGGGCAGCGCGTGGAAGGCCCGGTGGGCCAGATTGTCGCCGTCGATCGCCAGAAGAGGTCTCAAGCTTCAGCTAATTCTTGCCGTTTTCCCCCTTCGCTAAGGTGATCGTCGTGTCGAAGACCCTCGTTATCGCCGAGAAGCCCTCCGTCGGCCGCGACCTCGCGGCCACGCTCCCGGGCGCCTTCAAGCAGAGCCAGGACAAGACGCACCTCGTCGGCGGCGACTACGTCATCACCTGGGCGGTCGGCCATCTGGTCGGCCTCGCCGAGCCCGACCAGTACGACGAGAAGCTGAAGAAATGGCGGTTCGCCGACCTTCCGATCGTGCCGGAGAAGTTCAAGCTCATCCCCAACGACGAGCGGGCGAAGAAGCAGCTCAAGGCGGTCCACAAGCTCATGAAGGACGCCGACGTCGAGCTGATCGTCAACGCCTGCGACGCCGGGCGCGAGGGCGAGCTCATCTTCGCCTACCTCTTCGAGACGTCCGGCGTGAAGAAGCCGGTCAAGCGCCTCTGGCTCAACTCGATGACGAAGGCGGCCATAGTGGACGCCTTCGAGCACCTGCGCAACGGGGACGAGATGCGCCTGCTCGAGGAAGCGGCCCGCTCGCGCTCGGAGGCCGACTGGCTCGTGGGCATGAACGCGACGCGCGCGGCCTCCATCCGCCTGCGCGCCGCCTTCGACGGCGCCGTCTCGCTCGGCCGCGTCCAGACGCCGACGCTCGCGCTCGTCGCCCGCCGAGAGCTCGAGATCCGCGCGTTCGTCCCCGAGCCGTACTGGCTCGTCGAGGCGCGCTTCGCCGCGACCGGCGAGCGGCTCTACAACGGCCGCTACCTGGGTGGCAAGCGCATCAAGGAGGACGAGGCCAAGGCGATCGTCGAGGAGACGACCGGGCAGCCGGGCACGATCACGAAGCTCGAGAAGAAGGAGGAGCGCGAGGCGCCGCAGCTCCTGTACGACCTCACCTCGCTCCAGCGCCACGCGAACACGCTCCTCGGCTTCAGCGCGCGGCGGACGCTCGCGGCGGCGCAGAAGCTCTACGAGGAGCACAAGGCGATCACCTACCCGCGCACGAACTCGCGCTTCCTGACCTCCGACATGATCGGCGAGATCAAGCCCACGGCCGCCCTCGTGGGGAGCCACGAGCGCTACGGCGCCGCCGCGGCATACGTGACCCGTCTCGACAAGCTCCCACTCGGCCGAGTCGTGAACGACAAGCGCGTCGAGGACCACCACGCGATCATTCCCACGCGTTCCAGCCACGACCTCACGAAGATGGGGCCGGACGAGAGCCGGATCTACGACCTCGTGGCCAAGCGCTTCCTGGCCATCTTCCACCCGGACGCCGTCTACGAGCGCACCCGTGTGGAGACGACGGTCGCAGAGCACGTGTTTCGCACCTCCGGCCGCGTCCTGATCGAGGCAGGCTGGAAGGGGGTGTACGGCGAGGAGGCGCAGAAGCCGGGCGACGAGGACGACTCGGGCGGCGACCAGCTGCTCCCGCGCCTCGAGCAGGGCGAGGGCGTCGAGACGCGCTCCGTCGAGTCGCTGCGTAAGGAGACGCAGCCGCCGCGGCGCTTCACGGAGGCCTCGCTCCTGGGCGCCATGGAGACCGCCGGCAAGGACATCCAGGACGCCGACCTGCGCGAGGCGATGAAGGACTCCGGCATCGGCACGCCGGCGACGCGCGCGTCCATCATCGAGCGCCTGATCCAGGTCGGCTACCTCGAGCGCGAGGGCCGGGCCCTGCACGCGACCGAGAAGGGCGTCCAGGTGATCTCGCTCCTGGGAGAGCATCCGCTGACATCGCCAGAGCTGACCGGGAGCTGGGAGCACCGGCTCGCCCTGATCGAGCAGGGCGAGGACACGCGCCCCGCCTTCATGTCGGACATCGTCAAGTTCACCACCGACACGGTCGCCGAGCTCGACAAGCTCAAGGGTGTGAAGATCGAGCGGGCCAATCTCGGCCCTTGCCCGGTCTGCGGCCGCGACGTGATCGAGAACCGCAAGGGCTACTCGTGCTGGTCGAAGGACGATCCGGGCTGCGGCTTCGTGATCTGGAAGAAGAAGGCGAACAAGATCCTGCCCGTCTCCGTTGTGAAGGAGCTCATGGAGACGCGCAAGACGGCCAAGCCCGTGACGGGCTTCAAGGGGCGCTCCGGCCGGTCGTTCGGCGCCAAGCTCGCGCTCGAGCAGGGCGAGGACGGCAAGTGGCGGGTCGAGTTCGACGAGGAGTGGGCGCGAACGCCGCGCGAGCAGCCGCCGGACGAGGGCGGCGAGAACGGCGACCGGCAGGCGGAGACCGCAAACACTTCGGCCCGCGCGGCGTCTTAACTAAGGGACCCCGTACCGGACGGGGGCAAATCCTTGCGTTAACCCGAGGTTAAGACACCCTTCCGCGGGTAGAACTAGCAAGGGAATGCGTCGTAGAGTGAGAACGTTTCTGAGGGTGAGCCGCAATCCAACCTGCCGTTTTTTGGCGAAAGGACCTAGAGAGCCAAGGTGAGTCAGAACACTGTGCATGAAGCGCTCGACACCCAGGCCGGCCGCCACCTCCTCGAGATCGCCGAGGAGCGCGGCTACGTGGAGCCCGCCGAGCTGGAGGCGCTCGCGCTCGAGCTCGACCTGGGAGACGAGGAGATGGCCGAGGTCACGCACGAGCTCGAGACCGTCGGCCTCGAGATCGGCGCTCCCGCCGAGGAGGCCGCCCCCGTCGTCGCCGAGGCCGCCGTCACCACCGGCGCCGGCGACAGCCTGCAGCTCTTCCTCGCCGACGTCGGCCGGCACAAGCTGCTGACCGCCGCCGAGGAGGTCGCGCTCGCGAAGCGCCTCGAGAAGGGCGACCTGCTCGCCAAGCGCCGGATGATCGAGTCGAACCTTCGCCTGGTCGTCTCCATCGCCAAGGGCTACCGCGGGCTCGGCGTGCCCTTCCTCGACCTGATCCAGGAAGGAACGCTCGGCCTCAACCGCGCCGTCGAGAAGTTCGACTGGCGCCGCGGCTTCAAGTTCTCCACGTACGCCACCTGGTGGATCCGCCAGTCGGTGCAGCGTGCCGTCGCCAACAACGCGCGCACCATCCGCGTTCCGGTGCACGTCGTCGAGCGCCAGCAGAAGCTCGGCCGTGCCGCTCGCCGGCTCGAGGTCGAGCTCGGCCGCGACGCCACGCGCGAGGAGCTGGCCGAGGCCACCGGCCTGCCGGTGCAGCACGTGGACGAGGCTCTCTCCGCCGCACAGGCATCCGTCTCGCTGAACCAGAGCGTCGGCTCCGACGACGAGGGCGAGCTGGGCGATCTCTTCGCCGACCGCGAGGCCGCCGACCCGTTCGACGAGGCCGAGGAGTCGCTGCGCAAGCAGGGCGTCCGCAAGGCGCTCGACGCGCTCCCCGAGCGCGAGCGGCGCATCCTCGAGCTGCGCTTCGGCTTCGAGGGCGATCCGTGGACGCTCGAGGCGATCGGCGCCGAGCTCGGGCTGACGCGCGAGCGCGTCCGCCAGCTCGAGGGCCAGGCGCTCCAGCGCCTTGCCGCCCTGCGCGAGCTCGCCTCGGTCGCGGCCTAGAGCCGGCTCGCGATAGCCCGGACCGGCCCTCTCCGCTGGCCGCCGCGCGCACACATTACTTTCGGAGGAGTGGCGGGGCGGGAACCCACCGCATGGGGTCCCCACCCCGGCTTTCGCCGGCCAATGCCCCCGCCGCATCGGGGCCGGCCGGCAAGATCGCTTCCTCAGCATGCCCGGCTCCGGGTCGGTTGATCTATCCCCCGGTTGTTGGTTCACCGCGGCACTTCACCCCTGGTCGGAAGTCTGGGGCATCGCCGCCCGAACAACAAGACGGCTTCCCGTTTCTCCTTCAGCGGGGTCTCGGCTGAACCGCTGACGCGGCACCGTCGAATACTCCCAGTCGCAGGCCGGAAAACGCTGAGCAAAGGAGAAGATGTGAGGGGAACGTCGGCCAGGGTCCTCCTGCTGCTCGCCACGTTGCTGTTCGCTCTCAGCATGGCCGGGTGCGGCGGTGACGACGACGACACCGCGGGAGAGACCTCAGGCGCCACCGAGACAGGCGAGGCCGGCGCGAGCGGTGGGGACCTTGTCTTCGGTACCGCTGCCGATCCGGTGGTTCTCGACGGCGCGCTCGTCTCCGACGGCGAGTCGCTCCGGGCGATCGGCCAGATCTACGAGACGCTGGTCTCGCTCAAGCCGGGCACCACCGAGCTCGAGCCGGGCCTGGCATCCAGCTGGGAGATCTCCGAGGACGGGCTGGAATACACGTTCGCGCTGCAGGAGGGCGTGACGTTCCACGACGGCGAGCCGTTCAACGCCACGGCGGTCTGCTTCAACTTCGACCGCTGGTACAACTTCACAGGCTCGCTGCAGAATCCGAGCGCCTCCTACTACTGGCAGAAGGTCTTCGGGGGCTTCGCCGAGCTCGACCCGGAGAGCGGAGCGCCGGAGGAGAGCTACTTCGAGAGCTGCGAGGCAGTCGACGAGAGCACCGTCGTCATCCGGCTGACCAAGCCGTCCTCGGCGATCCTCGGGGCGCTCTCGCTCTCGAGCTTCTCGATTGCGAGCCCGAAGGCGCTCACCGAGTACGGCGCCGACGAGGGCACCGTGGACGAGGAGGGCATCTACCACCCGACCGGCACGTTCGGCACGGAGCACCCGATCGGCACGGGGCCGTTCAAGTTCGACTCGTGGGAGCGGGACACCCGCCTCACGCTCGTGCGCAACGACGACTACTGGGGCGAAACTGCCAAGCTCGACTCACTCGTCTTCACGCCCATCCCCGACAGCGCGGCGCGCCTGCAGGCGCTCCAGTCCGGGGACATCCAGGGCTACGACCTCGTCGAGCCGCAGGATATCCCGACGATCGAGGGCGACTCGCACCTGCAGATCCTCGACCGGCCGGCGTTCAACGTCGGCTATGTCGGTATCAACCAGGCGAAGCCGCCGATGGACATCCTCGAAGTGCGGCAGGCGCTAGCGCACGGCCTGAACCGCCAGGAAGTCGTCGACAGCTTCTACGGCGGCCGCGGTGTCGTGGCGACGCAGTTCATGCCGCCCGACGTCATCGGCTGGGCCGACGACGTCACGACCTTCGACTACGACCCGGAGCTGTCGAAGCAGCTTCTCGAGCAGGCCGGGCTCACGCTTCCCGTGGAGATCGAGTTCTGGTATCCCTCCGACGTCTCTCGGCCGTACATGCCCGACCCGAAGCGCAACTTCGAGGCGTTCGCAGCGAGCCTCAACGAAGCGGGCTTCAAGGTCGTGCCCAAGACCGCCCCGTGGAGCCCTGACTACCTGGGCAACATCGACGAGGGCAACGCACAGATCTACCTGCTCGGGTGGACCGGCTACTTCGGCGATCCGGACAACTTCATCGGCACGTTCTTCCAGACCGCCCAGCCGGCCTGGGGATTCGAGAATCACGAGATCTTCGACATCCTCGCGGAGGCGGAGACGGAGACCGATCTGGCCGCACGCACGGAGCTCTACGAGGAGGCCAACCGCATGATCATGGACTCCCTCCCCGGCGTGCCCTACGTGCATACGTCCCCAGCCCTCGCCTTCGCTGCGGGTGTCGAGGGCTACGTGCCAAGCCCGGCCTCGCTGGAGTCCTTCGCCCCCGTAATCGTCCGGGAATAGCGGAGCAACGAGGCTGAGACAAAGAGCCGGCGGACGACGACCTAGATGCTGCGATTCGTCGTCCGCCGGCTCATGCTTCTAGATCCCGATCCTGATCGGGCTCTCGATCCTAGATCTTCCTCTACCTCCGGGCGCTGCCCGGGAGCCCGCGCCGTCGCGCTGCTCGGCGAGCGCGCCACGCCGGAGACGATCGCGGCGATCGAGAACGAGATACGGGCTCGACGAGCCGATCTACGTCCAGTACTGGCGCTACACGAAGAACATCATCTTCGAGTTCGACCTAGGGCACGAGCTCGAAGACGCGCCAGGCGGTGACCGAGGAGCTGCGGCTGCGCTTCCCGGCGACGGTCGAGCTGGCGATCGGCGGCGATGATCTTCGCGACGATCTTCGGCATCCCGCTTAGGCTTCATCGCGGCGAAGCGCTACGGGACGTGGATCGACCAAGACGAGCCTGATCGTGCTCGCTGATCGGGATCTCGATCCCGATCTTCTTCCTCGCCATCATCCTCAAGTACATCTTCTCGGTGAAGGCTCGGCTGGCTGCCAAGCTTCGGTAGGGGCGCCAGGACCCGCTCCTGGACGCCGAGCATCCGACGAACTTCTATCATCCTCGACGCGATCATCACGCGGAACTGGGAGGCGTTCGTAGGACGCGATCCAGGCACCTGATCCTGCCGGCGATCGCGCTCGGGACGATCCCGCTCGCGATCATCGCCCGAATCACCCGGGCCGTCGACGCTCGACGTGCAGAACGAGGACTACGTCCGCACGGCGCGCGCCAAGGGCGTCTCGCCGCACACCGTCGACCGCCGGCACATCTTCCGGAACGCGCTGCTGCCGATCACGACGATCGTCGGCCTCCAGGTCGGGCTGCTCCTCTCGGGCGCCGTCCTCACGGAGAAGGTCTTCGCGTGGCCGGGCGTCGGCTCGTGGCTCGTCGACGCGATCGAGAAACCGCGACTACGCGGTTCTCCAGGGCGGGATCCTCTTCCTCGCGATCGTGTTCGTCTTCGTGAACCTCTTCGTGGACATCACGTATGCGCTACATCAACCCGCGGATCAGGCTGAGCTGATGTCGCGTCGCCGAGTTCGAAGGCCGCCAGGTACTCGAGCAGAGCCGCCGCAGGGCCTCTGGAGCGACGCCTGCAGCCGCCTGCGCCGCAACCCGGGCGCGATCGTCGGCTTCGATCCTCGTCGGGACTCCTGATCATGATAGCGATCTTCGCGCCGCTGATCGCGCCCGTACGGCCCGCGCGAGCTGATGGTCGCGCCGCTCAACGGACGCGCTATCCAGGGCCCTCGGCCGACCACTGGAGCAGGCCTCGACCAGCAGTCGAACGCGACGAGTGGTCGCGGATCGTCTACGGCGCCCGCTACTCGCTCGTCGATCGGCATCGTCTCGGTCGTCGTCGGCCTCATCCATCGGCCTTCATCCTCGGCGGCGATCGCCGGCTACTTCGGCGGCACGACCGACTCCGTGATCATGCGCTGCATGGACGTCATGCTCTCGATCCCGAGCTTGCTGCTCGCGATCGGGATCGTCGCCGTGCTCGGCCCCGGCTTCTTCCAGATCATGATCGCGATCGGGATCGTCGAACATCCCGATCTTCGCGCGCCTCCTGCGCGGCTCGGTGCTCGCGCAGAAGGAGAACGACTTCGTCCTCGCGGCGCGCTCCGTGGGCGTGCCGCGGCCGGCCGATCCTCTTCTCGCACATCCTCCCGAACTCGGTCTCGCCGTTGATCGTCCAGGCTACGCTGGCGCATGGCGACGGCCATCATCGACGTGGCGGCGCTCGGCTTCCTCGGGCTCGGCCCGCCCGACCCGAGGCACGCCGGAGTGGGGGACGATGCTCTCCGACGTGAACCGCTACTTCGTCAGCGGCGCCGCACCTCGCGATCGCTGCCGGGCATCGCCATCGTGCTCGTCCGTCCTCGGCTTCAACCTGATCGGCGACGGGCTGCGCGAGGCGCTCGACCCGAAGCTCCGCGGCCGATGAAGCCCGCCCGCGAGCCGCTCCTCTCCGTCGAGGACCTCCACGTCGAGTTCTGGACGAGCCGCGGCACGGTCTACGCCGTCAACGGGATCACGTTCGACATCGCGCCGGGCGAGACGCTCGGGCATCGTGGGCGAGTCGGGCTGCGGGAAGAGCGTCACCTCCCTCGCTCTGCTCGGCATCCTCTCCGCGCGCCGGCAGGGTCACGGCCGGGACGGCGATGTTCGAGGGCCGCGACCTCCTCGACGCTGCCCGACGACGCGCTGCGGAAGATCCGCGGCCGCGACATCGCGATGATCTTCCAGGACCCGATGACGAGCCTGAACCCGGTGCTGACGGTCGGCCGCCAGATCCGGGAGGCGCTCGAGACCCACTTCGACCTCGACAAGAAGGCAGGCGAACGAGCGCGCCGGCGGAGCTGCTCGACCGCGTCGGCATCCCGAGCCCGAAGATGCGGCTCCAGGACTATCCGCACCAGTTCTCGGGCGGCATGCGCCAGCGCGCGATGATCGCGATGGCGCTCGCCTGCGAGCCGAAGCTCCTGATCGCCGACGAGCCGACGACCGCGCTCGACGTGACGATCCAGGCGCAGATCCTCGACCTCCTGCACGAGCTCGTCGTGGAGCAGGACACGGCGCTCATCCTGATCACGCACGACCTCGGCGTCGTCGCCGGGCACTGCGAGCGGGTGAACGTCATGTACGCGGGCACGTTCGTCGAGACGGGCTCCGCGACCCAGCTCTTCGGCGCGGCCGCGGCACCCGTACACGCTCGGCCTCCTGCAGTCGATCCCGCGGCTGGACGCCCGCGCGGAAGGAGGCGCTGACGCCGATCGAGGGCGCGCCGCGCGACATGCTGCAGCCGCCGAGCGCGTGCCCGTTCCAGCCGCGTTGCCGCTACGAGGTCGAGCAGTCGCGCCACGAGGTGCCGCCGCTCCGCGAGCTCGAGCCCGGGCATTTCGTCGCCTGCTTCAACCCGGTTCCGGCCGAGGAGTGGCAGCGGGCGAAGGCGGCCGCCGTTGGCTGAGCCGACCGGCGGCGGGCTCGTCCGGTCGAGGGCCTGCAGCGTCTGGTTCCCGATCAAGAGCGGCCTGTTGCTCGACCGCCACGTCGGCGACATCAAGGCCGTCGACGACGTCTCGCTCGTCGATCCAGCGTGGCGAGACGCTCGGGCTGGTGGGCGAGTCGGGCTGCGGCAAGTCGACGCTCGGCCGCGCGATCCTGCGGCTCTACGAGCCGACCGACGGGCGCATCCTCTTCGACGGCCAGGACATCAGCCACCTCGGCGAGGCCGAGCTGCGCCCGCTGCGCCGGCGGATGCAGATGATCTTCCAGGACCCGTACGCGTCGCTGAACCCCCGGCACAGCGTGGGGAGGATCGTCGAGCGAGCCGCTGCGCGTCCACGGGATCACCCGCCGCCGCGCAGGCGGGCGGCGCGGGTCCGCGAGCTGCTCGAGGTCGTGGGCCTGCCCGCGGACGCGGCCTCCCGCTACCCGCACGAGTTCTCGGGCGGCCAGCGCCAGCGCATCGGCCTCGCGAGGGCGCTGGCGCTGAACCCGGACTTCATCGTCTGCGACGAGCCGGTCTCGGCGCTCGACGTCTCCATCCAGGCGCAGATCGTCAACCTCATGGAGACGCTCCAGCGCGACTTCGACCTGACCTACCTCTTCATCGCCCACGACCTGGCCGTCGTCCGCCACATCTCCGACCGGATCGCGGTGATGTACCTCGGCAAGATCGTCGAGGTCTCGCCGGCGGAGGAGCTGTACGACAACCCGCTCCACCCGTACACGATCTCGCTGCTCTCGGCGGTGCCGATCCCGGACCCGGAGGTCGAGCGCGAGCGCGAGACGATCCTGCTCGCCGGCGACCTGCCGAGCCCGGCGAACCCGCCGGCCGCGTGCCGCTTCCACACGCGCTGCCCCTTCGTCCAGGAGACGCGCTGCCGCGACGTGGAGCCGGCGCTGCGGAAGCTCGAGGGCACGCACTGGGTCGCGTGCCACTGGGCGGAGGAGATCAAGTCGGGCGCCATCAGGCCGCACGAGGTCGAAACGGTGTTAGAGGAGCAGCCGGCCGCGGTGGCATCCGAGCCGCCGATCGTCTGAACGAGAAGATCAGCGCGCCAGGCCCGAATCTGCTGGCATGGGCGACCACTTCGAGACCGACCGGCTGGAGGCGTTCAGCGACGGCGTGTTCGCGATCGCGATCACGCTGCTCGTTCTGGAGCTCTCGGTCCCGGCCGACGAGTTCGACGATCTCCTGGCCGGGATCCTCGAGCAGTGGCCTTCCTACCTCGCTTACCTCACGAGCTTCCTGACGATCGGCGGTGTCTGGCTCGTTCACCACGGCATCCTCAGGCGCATGCGGTACGCCGACGGGTGGTTCGTGCGCGTCAACCTGCTCCTCTTGCTCGTCGTCTCGTTCTTGCCGTTTCCCACGAAGCTGGTCGCGGAGGCGATCGTGAGCCGGAGCGCCGAGCGGGTCGCCGTTCTCTTCTACGGGTTGACGCTGCTCGTCATCTCCACGATCGTCGCCGCCATGGGTCGGTACGTTGCCCGGCGAGACGATCTCCGCGCCGAGGACGCCAGCTCGAAGGACGTGCTCACGGTGGTCGCGCTCGCCGAGCCGAGCCTGGGCTTCTACGTGCTCCTGCTCGTGTTCGCGATCTTTGCACCACACCTCGCCGCCTTCGGGCTGCTCGCGGTCGCCGCGGTCTCGCTGGCGCTTCCACCCCGGATCGTGCGCCGTCGGCTCCGTCGCGTGGGCTGACCTGGGCGCGCGGCTTGCTCCCTCTTTTTGGGGTTTTGCCCACAGGAGGGGCTGCCGATCCCTCGTGCGTGGACGCCGCAGAGCGCAAGAACATCCTGAGCAGATATCTGGACCACTCCCGTCGTTTCGACGAGGTGGCCGCCAGGCGCAACGGCCGGGACGAGAGCGCCGAGGTCATCCCGCTCACCCCGCCGCTCCGCGAGCTCGAGCAGGAGCCGACCATGCGCGAGATCGAGGTTCTTCAACTGATCTCGGACGGCCTGGTCAACCGCGAGATCGGCCAGCGGCTCTTCCTCTCGGAGGAGACCGTCAAGTCGCACGTCCGCCACCTGCTGGCCAAGCTCCAGGCCCGCAGCCGGGCACACGCGGTCGCCATCGGCTTCCGCCGCGGCCTGATCTCCTAGAACCCGCTCCTGGTGCCCGTTCGAGGGCGCAATGGAAGACCGCCGCTTCGGAGTGAAGCAGCTAGGTCTTCCACAGCTTCCACAGCCCTGTTGACAAATCCCTCATCAGAGGGATGTCGCCGGGTGGGGAAAAACTAAGACTTCGGGAGGTTTGCTACCAGCCTCGAACAGTGCCAGCGAGTGCGGCCAGGGACGCCAGCGATGCAAGAAGGCCCACGAGCTTGGTCTGCCAATGATGCATGACGACTCCTCTCTGGGATGGGGACGACGGCACCGAGATCTTATCCCCCATTTGGGTGATAAGCAAGAGTTTTGACTAGCTTTGCTCAGAATCCGGCCTCGATCGAAACCGACCAGGTGAAAACCTCGCTCATTCGCAGCGTGGAGCCGGTTGCGATCTACGCGGGTTGCTTGGCCGTTCTGACGACCGCGTTCGCGGTCGCCCTTGGATTCCTGGGAGCGCCCGTCGGTCCGCTTTGGGCGGTGTTGGTCCTTGGAGCGTTCTCGATGCTTGCCGAGCGTCAGCCGGTCAGGGTCAGCGCCAACCTGGAGATCACGGTGTCCGTGCTTCCGGTTGTGTTCGCTGCGGTTGAGTTCGGGCCCCTGACTGCGATGGCCGTCGGTGCCCTCGGTCTCGTCGTCACATTCGAATCGCCCTACGTTCGGTGGCTGATCTGGACCTGCGGACGGGCGCTTGCGGCCGGGCTCGCGGGTCTGGGCGCCATGGCCGTGTTCCATCAGCTTCCGTCCGGGCAGCTTTTCGGTGCGGTGCTTGTAGCCGTGGTAGTTCTTGAGGCCGTCGACGCGGCTCTCGCCGCATCGGTCGTCGCCATTCGCCGAAGTGGCGACTACGTTGGATTCCTTAGGTTGCTCAAGCCGATCCTTATGGGAGCGGTGCCGCTTTATGTGCCGGTGCTGCTTCTTCTCGTCTATGCGTACGAGCAGTTCTCAGGCTGGAGCCTGGTTCTCTTCCTGGCGCCGGCGATGGCTGCGCACCGGCTACACGCCCTCTACCGACAGCAGCAGGACACGACTGAGCAGCTGAGGGTTGCAAACGAGCGCCTGGAGCGTGCCAACCTTTCTTTTGCGACTGCCCTAGTCGCGACCCTCGACGCGCGGGATCAGTACACAGCCGGGCACTCGGCTGCGGTCGCCGTTTACGCCAGGGATATCGCCGCGAAGTTGGACCTGAGCGAGGAGCACCAGCAACTTGCGCACCTTTGCGGGCTGGTCCACGACGTCGGCAAGGTTGGCCTGCCCGCCGGCCTGCTCGAGAAGCCTGGCGCCCTTACCCTCGAGGAGAGGCGGCGCATGGAGGAGCATTCCGCCATCGGCGAGAGGATTCTTGGGAAGGTGGATGACTACGGCGAGATTGCTCGAATCGTTCGTCATCACCATGAGCGAATGGATGGAAACGGCTATCCGGATCGGCTTTGCGGCGATGAGATTCCAATCATCTCCCGGATCATCGCGGTGGCTGACGCCTACAACGCAATGACCTCAGGTCGGCCGTATAGGGATGCTATGCCGAGTCGTGTAGCGCGGTTCCGGCTCGCGCAAGCGACGGGCACGCAGTTCGACACGACTGTGGTGGCAGCGTTCGAGGCGATCCTCGCCGGTGCAGGCGAAACGTACCTCTCCGGTGCGAGGTCTGACTTCACCGTCGAAGCACAGCGGCAACCAGTGGTTGTTGCCAGCGTCGCCTAGGTCTTCCCGAGTTCCAAGAGCTCATGCGCGCGTAACGCAGCTTGGAGTCGAGTACGGACACCGAGCTTGGCGAAGATGTTGCGCACGTGCACCTTAGCCGTGCTGGGAGTAATGAAGAGTCGCGACGCAATCTCGGCGTTGGTTAGCCCCTGGGACAGGAGCGTGAGTACCTCGAGTTCCCGCCTCGTGAGCCCACCAAGAGGCTCATCCGCTTGATCCATTCGCGTCTCGACGCCTTGGGAGCGAGCGAGCTCGAAGTCTCGACTCCTGACGAGTAGGCGCGCCAAGACCCCAGCGGCCTCTGGGTTCAACTTGGCGGCGCCGAGAAGGCGGGGATAGATCCGATACGCAAAGACAAGCCCGTCCAGGTACGCCGCCCGGTTGCAGCCGACGACAAGCTGCGCGGCTCGGATGTTGAACGCCTCGTGGTCACCGCTGACATCGTCGGTGATTGCGTCCGCAAATTCGGCGAAGTAGATCATCTCTATGTTGGAGCCGTTATCGCGAGCGCGTTCGGCCGTCGTCCGAGCAGCGCCTGCCTCGCCACTAGCGGCGAGGAGGATCGCATGGGCCGCAAGGTGGCTCCCTAGTGCTCTTGGAGGTGCCGCAATACCAACGAGATCTCGATGCGTTGCGAGCGCCGCCGAGAGATCTCCTCGGTATGCGTGGAGGCGAGCTTTCAGCGTCAGGCTCTCGACCTGATAGAAGGGGTCCTCCCGAGAGATGGCCGTACGATGGAAGGCCAAAAGGTTCTGACTGGCCTGGCCGAAGGATCGGAGTCCAAGCTCGGCCGCTGCCAAGTGAAGCAAGGATGCTCCCAGCCCGAGGTCAAACCGTAGCTCCCGGCACATCCGAACGGCTCTTTCGGCAAGACTTCGGCTAAGCACATACTCCGCCCCGAACCGAGCCACAACCGATGCGATAGCGAGGAAGCTTGTCGACGCTAGAGCATCCTTTGAGTACTCCAGTGAGTCCAGTAGTGCGGCAAAGCGGCTCCATTCTCCGGCGACGGAGGGCGTCTGTTCGGCTGTCCCGTAGCGGCCGACAGCAAGTCGAAGACGGACATCCAGGTCATCCGCGTATCTCGACTCGAGCTCATCGAGATAGATCGGCATCTTCGTCGGGTCAATCTCAGTGATCGCGAGGAG
Organism: uncultured Actinomycetes bacterium; assembly: GCA_963830885.1. Classification (GTDB taxonomy): domain Bacteria; phylum Actinomycetota; class Thermoleophilia; order Gaiellales; family Gaiellaceae; genus JAIBJN01. Next base: position 78,089 of record CAWHOA010000003.1, read on the forward strand.
CTGACCCCACAGGGAATCCTTGAGGTCCTCATCCTCGGAGGCCGCCCTCCCACCTTCCTCGAATGCGCGAAAAGCTTCCTCCTCCTGCGAAGTGAAGTGAAGAGCTCGCCCGGTGGCATTGCACGCCCACGCGTAGTCGGCGTGGTCGGATGTGAGGTGGCTGGCGGTGTCGCGCGCGACCGCGGCTGCTGCTGACATCTCGCCTTTGCGGATGAGAAGCTCCGCGCGGGCGAGGGCGGCGCCGGGAACGGTGACGCCGGCGGCGCCGCACGCTGCGAGCCACTTCTCCAGCGTCTCGCCCTGACCGTGCGCCAGGAGGCTGCGGGCCGAGCAGCCGACGATCTCGGCGGCCTCGTCCGGGCGGTCTGCCTGGAGGGAGAGGTCGAACGCCTCCTCCCAGCGGGCGTGTGTCCGCGCGTCATCGACAACCCGGCGGCGGAGGGCGGCGAGGCGCTCGGGGTCGTCGGCTTCCAGGCGGCGTCGGAGGAAGTCCTGGATGAGCGGGTGGAAAACCAGCTCGCCCGTGGGGATCTCGTGGAGCAAGCCCTCGTCGCGAAGCCGAAGGAGGTCCGGCTCGGGGTTGTCGAACCCGAGGACGTCCTCGGTCAGGCGGACGGTGATCGAGCTCGGCACGGCCGCCGCCAGCATGAGCCGCTGCACCGCCGCCGGTTCCGCTCGCAGGACCTCCTCGGCGAAGTAGCGGTAGAGGGACACGGAGGCCCATTTCTTGGGGAACGCGAGCTCGGCGGAGAGCGCCGCGAGGCCGATCACTGCGGGCCACCCGTCGGCCTGCCGGACGAGCGCGTGCACCACCTCGGTCGAGCGGCCCTCGAGCACCCTGGTCGCCTCCTCCTCGGTCATCGCGAGCTGGTCGCGGCCGATCTCGTACGCCTCGTCGGAGACGAAGCGGCGGGCGGTCGCCCAGCCGGGCCGCCGCCTCGTTGTCACGAGGACGCGGATTGGCGCCAGGGTCAGGAGCCAGTCGAGGAACGTCTCCACAGGAGCCGACTCCGCCATGAGGTGGTAATCGTCGAGAACGATGATCCCGCCTGCCGGCCACGCCTCGAGATCCTCGGCGAGGAGCTCGGCGAGCGGTCTGGCGAGGCGCTCGGTGGCGTCGCCGACGCGGAGGCGCTGGCGCACGCGCTCGCCTGCCCCGGGAACGACGGGTCCGACCGCCTCGGCGAGCCCTGCCGAGAAGGCGCCGACATCGGCCGATGCAGGGGTGGCTCGGTACCAGGCGGCGTGCTCCCGGCCCTGGAGCCATTCACGCGCAAGCGTTGTCTTCCCGTAGCCCGCCGGCGCGGTGAGGATGATCGCCTGCGCCGTCGCCTCGTCGAGGAGCGCGGTAAGTCGCGGCCGGCGAACGTGGCGTCGGAAGAGCGGCCGGTGGGCATTGTCCCGCGCGTCCCTCACTGCGGCTCCGGTGTCGAGGGAGGCAGCAGCCTACAGCGTGTGTCCGGGCGGAGCCAGAGCCCGTTAGGGACGAGCCCGCGTCCGCGACAGGGGCCGCGGACACGGGCTCGTCGTCCCCGAGAACGGTTAGGGCGGCGTGCGGGAATCGTCGCGCACGCCGAGAGCCGTCTCGAGGCTCTCGAGGGGGTCTTCCCCCGTCGCTTCGCGGAAGGCGGCGGGGATCTGCCGCCTCCGGCTCACGCCGAGCTTCGTCCGCAGGACGTCCGAATGTGCCTTCGCAGTGCGGGGCGACACGCCGAGTCGCTCGGCGATCTCCACGTTGGAGCACCCCGCTGCGATCAGCTGCACGACCTGCCGCTGCCGCTCCGTGAACCGCGTTCCGCCGTAGATGCTCAGCATGACGGCGATCCTCGCAGCGGTCGCGCCCGCCGGCTATTGGCAGGCCGGCGGATCTTGCGAGCTACCCCCTTGGGCGTACGAAGGCGGCGGCATGGCCGCGAGCATTCACGGCCTCGGCCTCCTCCCGCCCGAGGGCGCCGATCCGGAGGAGCAGCGCGAGCTCGTCGCGGAGGTGCGTCTGCATCATCTCCGGGCCGTCGGTGGCGATCGTGAAGGGGACGCCGCGGTCGGCGAACGTCCGCACGGTCTCCTTCAGCTCCTCCTCGTCGGCGAGCGCGCCGGTGAGGAGGTTCGAGCTCGGGCAGATCTCGAGCACCGTCTCGGCCTCGCGCAGCGCGCGCATCGTCTCCTCGTCCTTTGCGGCGAGGATGCCGTGGCCGATCCGGTCCGGCCGGAGGTGCTCGACCACCTCGCCGATCTCCTCGACCCCGTGCCGGCCGCCCTCCTCGCCCACGTGGATGGTGACCCCGAGCCCGCCGGCCCGCGCCTCCTCGACCAGCGGGGCGAGATCGCGGTAGGGGTAGCGCCCGCCGTCGGGCCGCGGCCCGGCGATGTCCACGCCCACGACGCCGCGGTCGGAGTAGCGGATCGCCTTCTCGACGATGACCCCGTTCTGCTCGGCGGTGAAGGTGCGGTCCATCATGAGGATGAGGCCCGCCCGCACCTTCGGGTACTCGAGCCGCGCGCGGTCGAGGCCCCGGGAGGCGGCCATGATGATGTGGTCGAGGTCGCGCTCGCCGCCGCGGTTTCGCTTCATCGGGTTGAAGCGGAGCTCGAGCGTGATGATGTTCTGGGTCCGGTACGCGCCGCCGATGGCGCCGTGCACGGAGCGCTCGACGGCCAGCGGGCTCGACTGGATCAGCTCCGTCCACTTGTAGATGGCGTCGAGCTCGGGCAGTCCCTTCACGCCGCGCGGATCGACGGTGACGAGCTCGACGAAGTCCCAGTAGTCCTTGACCGGAAGCGCGATGCCCTGCTCGTGCGCGAGCGTCCACATGACCGCCGGGTCGACGGAGCCGCCCAGGTGCGTGTGCAGCTCGGCGAGGCCCTCGCGGCGCAGCTCGTCGACGAGGGCGAGGCTCTCGGGCATGCCTAGCCCCGCTCCGCGAGGGCGGCCGCGAGCGTCCCGCGGGCCAGCCGGTCGGGGAAGGTCTCGATCCGCTCCACGGGCTCGGCGCTGAAGACGAAGCGGACGTGGCGGTCGGCGACCGGGCCGCCCCAGCCCGTCATCGCGGTCGCGGCGATCGCGCTTTCCTCGAGGAGGAGACGCGAGGCGCTCGGCGCGTCGAGCCCGAGCTCGGCGACGTCGAGGAGGAGCGACCAGCCTCCCCCGGCGCTGACCACCGGCCACCCCGCGAGCGCCGTCACCAGGGCGTCGCGCCGGCGCTCGAGCTCGGCGACGCAGTCGGCCACGTGGTCCTGCTGGCCGCGCAGCACCGCGGCCGCGGCGGCGCGCGCGATCCCGACCGGCGTCGTCGTGTTGTAGACGTGCGCCCAGCCGGCGTCCTCCACGGTCTCCGCCGGGCCGGCGACCCAACCGACGCGCCAGCCGATCATCCGGTGCTCCTTGGAGAGGGAGCCGACGACGACCGTGCGCTCGGCCATGCCTTCGAAGTGGAGCGGGTGCACCAGCGGCCGGCCGTCGTACAGGATCCGCTCCATGGCGGCGTCGTAGACGAGGAAGAGGTCGCGCTCGCGACAGAGGTCGCAGACGAGCCGCCAGTCGTCCTCGTCGAGCGTCCCGCCGGAGGGCATCGACGGGCTCATCAGCAGCATGCTCGTCGTCCGCTCCCCGACGGCCGCGACGAGAGCGTCGCGGTCCAGCCGCCACTCGCCTCCGTCGGCCCGGAACGGCACCGCCTTCGGGATCCCGCCCACGAGGTGGACGCGGTTGACGAGGCCGGCGTAGGTCGGGTCGGTGACGATCACCTCGTCGCCGGGGTCGACGGTGACGAGGAGCGTGTCGAGGATCCCCTCGAGGCCGCCGCAGGTGATGACGATCTCGCGCTCGGGGTCGTACGGATGGCCGGTACGGGCGGCGAGGAAGGCCGCGATCGCCTCGCGGAGCTGCACGTCACCGGTGAAGGGCAGCCAGCTGTTCGCCTCGGCGGTCTCCAGGCTGCGCGCGGTGACGCCGATCGCCTCGGGCGGGAGGGGGAGGTCGGTGTCGAGGTTCTCCATGCGAAGGACGGGCCAGCGACTGCTCGCCCGCGAGGGCTGGCCGACCGCCGCGGCCACCCGATCGATCCCGAAGCCCCGGATCGGGTCGAGCCGCTTCGCCCTCCTGATCACCCCGCGAGTCTAGACGCCCGACCTGGCCTGGACGGCAGGGCGTCTGATCCTGGCGGACGGGTAGGGTTGCGGCGTGAAGGTCGGGATCGTCGTTCCCTACTCCTGGTCGTTCTGGGGCGGAGTCCAGGAGCACGCTGATCATCAGGCGCGCGCCTTGCAGCAGCTCGGGCACGACGTACGCATCGTCATGGGCCACGACCCGCCGGGGCGGCTCACCTGGTTTCTCCATCCGAAGCAGGGGCGCCACACGCGGCCGCCCGAGTACGTGATCCCGGTCGGGCGCTCGGTGATCGTCCCGGCCAACGCCTCGCTCCCGAACCTCATCCTCAGCCCGCAGTCGATGGTGCGCATGCGCCGGATCTGGGAGCAGGAGCGCTTCGACGTCGTCCATGTCCACGAGCCGTACGCGCCGATCCTGTCCGTGTACGCGCTTGCCACGGCGCCGTGCCCGATCGTCGCCACCTGCCACTCGGCCGGAGAGCGGCTCGGGTGGTACCCGGTCGGAGGGCGGCTCTGGGGCGGGCTGGGCGACCGCATCGACTACCGCATCGCCGTGTCGGAGGCCGCGCGCCGCGCGGCCGAGCCCCACCTCGGCTCCCCGTTCGACGTCATCCCGAACGGGATCTCGCTGCCGGCGGAGTTCGACCCCGACGGGCGTAACGGCAACGTCGTCTTCATCGGCAGGAACGAGCCCCGCAAAGGTCTGCCTGTCCTCCTCAGCGCCTGGCCGGACGTGCACGCACGCACGGGCGCCCGCCTGCGGCTCGTCGGCGCCGACCCGCTCTCCGTGCGCTGGCTCGCGCGCCGGCAGCGATTCGACCTCGACGGCGTCGACCTGCTCGGCGGCCTCTCCGAGGACGAGCTCACCACCGAGCTGCAGCGGGCGAGCCTGCTCGTGGCGCCGTCGCTCGGCGGCGAGAGCTTCGGCATGGTGCTGACGCGCGCGTTCGCGTGCGCGACGCCCGTCGTCGCCTCCGACATCGAGGGCTATGCGCAGGTCGCCGTCCACGGCGAGACGGGGATCCTCGTCCCGCCCGGCGATGCGCAGGCGCTCGGGACGGCGGTGGTGGAGCTCCTGCAGGACGAGGAGCGCCGCCGGGCCCTCGGCCTCGCCGCGCGGGCTGCCGCGGAGCCCTACTCCTGGGAGCGGATCGGCCGGCAGCTGCTCGCGATCTACGAGCGGCTCGCCGCTCCGGCCGAGGCGGTCAGGGCGGCGGCATGACGCGAGTGCGGGCGAGGTTGAGGCTCCCGCGGAGCCGTGCCGGGCGCCTGGTGCTCGTGCTCGTCCCAATCGCCGGCCTCGTGGGGCTCGCCGTGTGGCGGGGGCCCGACCCCGGCCCGGTCGAGCGCGCGTTCCGCGCCGTCGAGTGGGAGTGGGTCGCCGTCGCGGTCCTGATCAACCTCTTCTCGGTCGTCGTGCGGGCCTATGCCTGGGGAATCGTGATCAAGCATGCGATCCCGCCGCCGTGGCCGCGCCGGCGCAATGTCTTCTCGGCGTTCTGCATCGGCCTCCTCGGGAACGCGGCGCTGCCCGGCCGGGTCGGCGAGCTCGCCCGCGTCGCCGTGGTCACGCGCCACATCCGGCGCCGGCCGGGAACGTGGGCGACGATCGTCGGAACGGTCTTCGCGCACCGGCTCCTCGACGTCGTCGCGTCGGTCGTGCTCGTCCTGCTGACGCTCTACATCGCGCCGATCCCCGACTGGGCCTCGCCGGTGCTGGCCGTGGCCGTGGGCGTCGGCTTCGGGTTGCTCCTCGCGGGGTTCCTGCTCGCGCGCAAGCACCACCGGCCGCTGTCGCAGGAGCTCGGGGCCTTCCGGCGCGTGCTGCACATGGCGCGCCGCGGCCTCACGGTCCTCCGCCGGCCCGGGCCTGCGCTGACTGCCCTATTCCTCCAGCTCGTCGGGTGGACGGCCCAGCTCTTCGCCGTCTTCACGACGCTGATCGCCTTCGGGATCGAGCCCTCGATCGAGGCCGCGGCGCTCGTCCTCGTCGTCATGAACGTCGTGATGATCTTCCCGTTCTGGCCGGGAAACGTCGGCCTGGTGCAGGCGGCCGTCGCCGCTTCCCTTCTGCCGTACGGCGTCAGCTACCCGCACGGGATCGTCTTCGGGATCGGGCTGCAGGCGATCGAGGCCTCCGTCGGCCTCGGTCTCGGGTTCATCTTCCTCGCGCGGGAGGGCTTCACCTTCGCCATGCTCAGGCGCATGCCGGAGGTGACGGATCTCGACGTCGACGAGGACGACCGCGTCGAGCGGATCGCCTAGGGCATACGCCCTTCGTCTCGCATCGTCTGATCGCGGACCTCGTCCAGGCGCTGCTCGCTCTCGGTGACGGCCGACTCGCCCTCGTCCCCGCCGACGGCGTCCTTCGCCTTGTCGCCGAGATCAGAAGCCGTGTCCGTCGCCTTGTCGCCCAGGTCCTTCGCCGACTCTCCGAGATCCTGCGCAGTCTCCTTGGACCGGCCCAGCAGCTTGTCGAGGAAATCCATGGTCACCACCCTTTGCTTGGGGACCGGGGCAGCATAGACGGCCTGCTACCGGGGGAGCCGCACGAGGAAGTCGAGGACGAGGCGGCTCAGCTCGTCGGGGCGCTCGACGCTCGGGAGATGGGCAGTCTCCAGCCGGATGCCTCTGGCGCCCGGGATCTCCGCGGCGAGGCGCTCGGCGAGCGACCGGAACGCCGGCTGGTCGTAGGCGCAAGCGGCCACGAGGGTCGGGACGGCCAGCTCGGCCAGCCGCGCGCTCGCGGGCGGGTCGCTCCAGCCGCCCGGCTGCGGCGGCGGCGCTGCCTCGTAGGCGGCGATCTGCTTCTCGAAGGCGAGGCGCTGCATCCCGGCGACGAACGCCCGTGTCTCCGGCGAGACCGGGGCGGGGCCGCGGCCGTGGCCGTCGAGCCAGGTGCGGAGGTTGAGCTCGACGGCCTCCTCGATCCGGCCCGCATCGAGCAGCGCATCCTCTTCCTCGTCGAAGGCGTCCAGCTCCGGCGAGCCCTCCCAGCCGGTCAGCGCCGGCGCGATCAGGACGAGGGCGCGCGTCCGCTCGGGGTGGGCGAGGGCGAAGTCGATCGCGACCCGGCCGCCGAACGAGTTCGCCACCACCGCCGCGGTGTCGAGGCCGAGGACGTCGAGCAGGGCGCGCACGTCGTCCACGAAGGAGAACGGCCCGCCCGGGAGCGGTGACTCCCCCCAACCGCGCAGGTCGGGGCGGACGACGAAGTGCCCGGCGGAGAGAGCGTCGACCTGACCGTTCCACAGTCGGCGGTCGCCGACTCCGGCGTGGAGGAGGACAACGGGCGGTCCCGCCCCGGCGGCTTCGTAGGCGATCTCGGTGCCGTTGACTTCGGCCGAGCTCAGCTGTCGCTCGCCTGCGACTCGCGAATGCGGCGCGCGAGCGCCTCCAGGAGGGCCCAGGCGACCTTGGGATGCTCCTCCACGAACGGGCGGAACTCCCACGGCGTCAGCCCGTAGCAGAGAAGGTCGGTGGCCGCGACGATCGAGGCCGAGCGGATGCCGTCGTCGATCAGCGCGACCTCGCCGAAGTAGTCGCCGGGCCCCAGCGTGGCCCGGTGCTCGCCGCCGACCAGCACCTCGGCGTTGCCGGCGGCGATGACGAAGAACCCGGCGCCGGTCGAGCCCTCGGTCGTGACCTCGGCTCCCTCGGGGAACCGGCGCTCGTGCAGCTGGCGCGCGAGCTCTTCCATGTCCTCCTCCGCCAGGGTGGAGAACAGCTGGACGTTCTGCAGGGCTTCGACCGGTGCGCTCATCGCGGCGATCATAGACGCCGGGCAGGGGCGCGGGGGGTGGCGGCGAACTCAGGCCCGTGCGGACGCAGGCCGCTCTCTACGAGGAGATCGACCTCGAGCTCTCGTGGTCCGAGGCGGAGCTCCCCGAGCGGGAGCGGACGAAGCACGTCCACCGCCTGCACCCCTACCTCGGGAAGTACGTGCCGCAGCTCGTCGAGGTCTTCCTGGGCCGCTACGGCCGGCCCGGGCGCCTCGTCTGGGATCCCTTCGCAGGCTCGGGCACGACTCTCGTGGAGGCGAACGCCTTCGGCTCGCCCGCGGCCGGCTGCGACATCTCCGCCTTCAACTGCCTGCTCGTCCGGGTGAAGACGGCCGAGTACGAACGCGACAGGCTCCTTGCGGACGCGGCCCGGCTGGCCGGTGACGGGATGCAAGCTCCGACCCCGGGCGCGGCGTCGCCGTACCTGCGGCAGTGGTTCGCGCCCCGGGCGCTCGCCGAGCTGCTCGCCTTCCGTGGGCGAATCGACGGCACCGCCTACCCGGACCTCTGGCGCGTCGTCCTCTCCCGTGCAGCCCGCTCCGCCCGGCTCGCCCGCCATTTCGACCTCGACTTCCCGGCCGAGCCGGTGCAGGGCGAATACTTCTGCCACAAGCACCGGCGCACCTGCCGCCCGGTCGAGGAGGCCGACAAGTTCCTGCGCCGGTACGTGCGGGACGCGGTGTCGCGGGTGCTGGCCTACGGGGAGCTGCGGCGCTCGACCGCGGCGACCGTCCTGCACGGGGACGCCCGCGCGCTCGACCCGCCGGGGCCCGTCGACCTCGTGGTCACCTCGCCGCCGTACCCGGGCCTGATCGACTACCACGAGCAGCACGCCTACGCCTTCGAGCTCCTGGGCCTCGAGCGCCGCGACCCTGAGGAGATCGGCCGCGGCGTTCCCGGCTACTGCGAGGGCGTCGCCGAGATCCTCGGGCGCGCGCGCCGCGCTCTCGCCCCCGGCGGGCGGATCGTCGTGGTCGTCAACGACCGCCGCGGTCTCTACGAGGGGATCCTCGCCGAGGCAGGGCTACGGCTGGAGGAGCGCAGCGCACGGCACGTCAACCGCCGCACCGGCCGGCGGAACGGAGAGTACTTCGAGGACGTGCTCGTGGCGGTCCCCGCCAGGCGGCGGGTCAGGTCTCGGGTGCGTCACCCCGCATCGAGCTCTTAGCTGCCTCCGCGCGACGGCCGAGCTCCTCGACGGCGCCCTCGGCCGCATCGAGCTTGCCGACGCAGAGCTTGTAGAGCTCCTCGCCGCGCTCCCAGAGGCGGACCGCCTCCTCCAGGTCGGCGCGTCCGCTCTCCAGCTCCGCGACGATGCGCTCCAGCTCGGCCCGGGCCTGCTCGAAGGTGAGCTCGGCGCTCAGGGCCGCGTCTCCTCCACGCGGGCGCCGAGGCCGCCCTCGGCGAGCTCGACCTCGATGCGCGCGCCGGGCGCGACCGCGCCCGCGGAACGGACGATGCCGGCGTCGGCCCTGACGATCGCGTAGCCGCGCTCGAGCGTCGCGCGCGGCGAGAGCGTGCGGAGCTTTCCGGCGAGCGCGTCGAGCCGGGCGCGCTTGCGCTCCAGCAGGAGCGCGGGCGCACGCCTGAGCCGTTCGCCGTCGGCCGCCAGCGTCTGCCGGCGCCGCTCCACGATACGCCGCGTGTCGCGGCCGAGCGCCGCGCGGAGGCGGTCGAGGTCGGCTCGGAGCTGCCGCTCGTCCGGGACGACGAGGCGCGCTGCCGCGGTCGGCGTCGATGCGCGGGCGTCTGCGGCGAGGTCGCAGAGCGGCGTGTCCTGCTCGTGCCCGACGGCGGAGACGACCGGTACGGGGCAGGCGGCGACCGCGCGCACGACGCGCTCGTCGCTGAAGGGGAGGAGGTCCTCGAAGCTGCCGCCGCCCCTGGCGAGGACGACGACGTCGACCTCGGGCTCCGCGGCCAGCTCGGCGAGCGCGGCCGCGATGGCGGCGGGAGCCTTGGCGCCCTGGACGAGCGTCTCGACCACGAGCACGCGGGCGGCCGGGAAGCGGGCGGCCACGGCCGTGAGGAAGTCGCGCTTCGCGGCCGCCTCGTTGCCGGTCAGCAGGCCGATACGCCGCGGGAGAAGCGGAAGCGCCGCTTCCGCTCCGCGGCGAAGAGGCCCTCGGCCGCCAGCACCTTCTTCAGGCGCTCGATCCGGGCCAGCGCGGCGCCGAGCCCCAGCGGCTCGAGGGAGAGCGCGCGGAGCTGGAAGACGCCACGGGCCTCGTACAGCTCCGGTCTCCCGTAGACGTGCACCTTGTCGCCGTCGCCGACGTCGAGCTTGAGCGCGTCGAAGGTCGTCCGCGGCATCGAGGCGGGCAGACAGGAGCCGTCCTCGAGGTCCTTCAGCGTGAAGAAGACGCTCTGCCAGCCGCCCTGACGGCGCAGCTCGGTGATCTCGCCCTCGACCCAGAGCGTCGGCAGGCGCGCGAGCCAGGAGCCGATGCCGCGGTTGAACGCGGACACCGAGTAGACCTTGCGGTCGCCGTGCAGCGTCGCCTCGACCTTCACGGCCCGACTGTAGCTCAGGGGCTACAGCAGGATTTCCGCAGCGATCTCGGGCGCGCAGCCGCGGCGGCCGACCAGGTCGACCGCGAGGTGCAGGTCAGCGTGGCTCGAGGCCAGGCGCTCGGCCAGCGGGAGCGGGTAGCCCGCCTCCATCAGCACGTGGAGCCGCCAGCTCTCCACCTTGCCGCGCTCGTCCTGGTTCGTCTCGTCGAGAAGCGTCAACTGATCCATGGTCCCGGTCGGTTCTCTCTTTAGGAGACGATTCCTGCCGGGATCGGTTTGTTAAGCGGCGGATGGAGCCGGGAGGGTTTTTCGCTACTCGCGCTCGACCGCCCTGACCGCCCGCTCCACCTGGCCGAGCTTGCTCTCCAGGCGGACGTCGACCTCCTCCTCGTACGCCGCGATCCGCTGCTCCGCGGAGGCAAGGGCGGCGTCGAGCCGCTCGGAGACGTGTCGCAGGCGTTCGCTCGCCACCTCGCCCTGCGCCTCGGCCGCCCGGGCGACGTCGCGGAGGCGGCGCTCCATCCGGTCCGCCGTCTGCCGCGCGAGCTGGACGATGCGGTCGGACACCTCGGTCTCCGCCTGGCGCACGAACTCCTCGATCGACTTGTCGAGCTCGTGCGAGAGCCGCTCGGCTGACTTCTCGCGCGACTGCTTGATCTGGCCGTCGAAGCGCCGCTCGGCCTCCTCCGAGAGGCGTGTGGCCGCCCGGTCGAGCGCCTTCTCGAGCTGGGCGAGCTGGCGCCGCTCGGCCTCGCTCTGGCCGGCGACGACGCGCGAGCGCGACTCGGCCTCCTCACGGTCGATCTGCTCGCGCAGGTTTCGTTCGCGCTCGCGGAGCCGCTCGCTGACCTCGTGGAGCGCGCGGCGCCGCTCGGCGGCGTGCGCCTCCACCTCGGCGCGACCTTCCTCGACGAACTGGGTGATCAGCTTCTCGAACTCGGAACGGAGCCGGGCCAGGGCCTTGCGCTGCTCCTCGCTGGCCGCCGCGAGCCGCTCGGCGTCTGCGCGCAGGCGGGCGTCGTACTGCTCCAGCGCTTCCTTCTGTCGCTGGCCGAGCTGCCCGAGCTGCTTTTCGAGCTCCCGCTGGCCGCGATCGAGATCCGAGGCCCAGGCCATCAGGCGTGTCTCCAGCCGCCCCTGTGCTCCCGTGACGGCCTCCGTCAACTCGACGCGCGCGTGCTCGGCCTGGCGTGCGATGGCGTCGCGCCGCTCCTCGGCGAGGGCGCGCTCCTGCTCGCCGAGCGCGAAGCTCGCCTCGGCACGCTCGCGGGCGAGCATCCGGTCGAGCTCGGCCCGGCGTTGCTCCGCCTCCCGGTTCAGGTGGTCGTCGAGCCGGGCTCGCGCTTCCGCGCCGACCTGCTCGAAGTCGCGTATCCGCCGGAGGCCGCGGGCGAGGACGTAGAGCCCGGTCTGGCAGAGCGCGGCCACGATGAGGCCTCCTGCCGTGACGAGGAGGAGCTCCGAGTCGTCCGTCCCTCGCGCGATCTCGACGCCGGCGATCGTCGCCCCTGCCAGCGCCAGCACGCCGAGCGCGACGGCGAGCCCCAGCAGGAGGCGCTCGGAGACGCGCGCGAACGCGACCAGCACGAGCGACACGGCGACCACGCCGAGCGCGGCCGCGAATGCGATCTCCAGCGCGAGCTCCACCCTGGAATCCTAGGGCGGGCTCAGACGACGCGCATCAGCACGAGCGCAACCGCCAGCGAGACGGTCGCCCAGGTGAGCGCCTGGAGCGCGGCCTCGTTGCCGCGGACGAGGAGCGCAGGGGTGGCGGGCTCCGAGGTCCCGTCGGTGCGCTCGACGCGTCCTTCCACGCTGACGACCCGGCGGCGGACGTCCCGCACCGGGGTGGAGAGCAGGCGCTGCGCGCGGCTGAGCAGGAAGGCGAAGACGGCGCCGGCCGCGGCGACGAGGTCGAGCTCGCCGGCGGCCGCGAAGTATGCGGTCAGGAGCGGGAAGGCACCCCAGGCGAGCGCGAACCACGCGTCCCCGTGGAACCGGCCTCGGAGCAGCTCGAGGTTGTAGGCCACGACGATGAAGGCGCCCGCGAGGACGAACGCGCCGATCCAGGGGTCGACGGTCACCGCGCCGGCGATCCCGATCGCGACCGCACCGGCGATCGACACGACCGCGAGCCCGACGAGGACGCTGCGCGGGATCGCCGTTCGTAGAGGTCGCCCGTTGAGCTCGTCGAGCGCGTGCGCGCCGATCCCCAGGGCAAGGGCGAACGCCGCGAGCGTGGGGAGGAAGCGGTCCCAGGCGAACGCGGAGGTGAGCGCTGCCCCGATCGCCACGTAGCTGAGGTGCCAGGCCGTGTACGGCGGGTGGAGCAGCGTGACGTAGTCGCGCCAGCCGCCCGGCTGGAGCGCGTAGAACGCCGGCCGGCTCTCCTCAGCCTGCACGGGCGCCCCACATGACGATCCCGCCGCCCAGGCTGAGGAGGCGCGCCTGGACGTCCCGGAGCCCGGCTCCCTCCCAGACCCCTCGCAGGCGGTCGGGCGGCCACTGCTCCCAGAAGGCACGGATGCTCGGTCCGAGGAAGCCGCCGACCTCGCTCCAGCCCGGCGAGACGGCGCGGCCGGCCAGCGGGAGCCCGGCGCGTACCCAGGCCTCCCACGCGGCGCGCGGCAACGGCCGCCCCGGGACTGCGAACTCGAGCATCGCGATGCGCCCGCCGGGCCGGACGACCCTGACGAGCTCGCGCATCGTCGCGGCCGGGTCGTCCACGTACCGCAGGAGGTAGGTGAACGTCAGCCCGGCGAGGCCGCCGTCCTCGAAGGGCAGCTCCTCGGCGCGCCCCTCGCGGAGCTCGACGCTGTCCTCGAGGCCGGCGGCGGCGACGCGGCGACGCCCTTCCTGCAGCATCTCAGGGCTCTGGTCGACGCCGACGACCCGGCAGCGGTGGCGGCGGGCGAGCTCGAGCGCGACTGCGCCCGTTCCGCAGGCGACGTCGAGCACCGTGTCGCCCGGGCCGGCGTCGATGCGGGAGACGAGGAACGCGCGCCAGCGGGGGTCCTGCCCGAAGCTCAGCAGCCGCGCGTAGCGGTCATACGTTCCGGCGAGCGGCGCGAAGAGCTCGCGGGCGGCGTTGTTGCGCTCCGAGGCTGGGGCGACCACCCGGCTATTGTTGCGCCCCGTGAGCCTCGAGGAGGAGCTGAGCGCCGCGAGCGACGCCGCGGCGGCCCACGCCGGGGAGGGCGAGGAGCTCGTGGCGGTCATCCCGACGGAGCCCGGCTCGGGCGCGCGCGTGTACTTGTGCGCCTACGACCGTGCCGGGGAGCGCACCTGGCTCGCGCTCGACGCCGCGGGCGAGCCGGTCGCCGACCGCACCCTCGTCCGCGACGCGGTGGCGATCGCCGCGCTGGTCGAGCTCGCCGAGGAGAGCGCCGGCGGCGGAAACGTCGGCGAGCTCCGAGCGCAGCTCGTCGAGCTACGGCTCACCGACAACCCGGAGGGCATCGAGGAGGCCGAGGTCGCGGCGGCGGAGCTGCAAGCGGCGATCAGGCAGCCGCCGCGCGTGGCGAGCGTCCCGTACCTGGACGAGCTCGGCCTGGCCGCCGCGAAGCTCGAGCAGGCACTCGGCCAGGTCGGCGGCTCCCCGTTCGCCGAGGCGATGAAGACGGGCGTTGCCGCCTCGGACGAGCTCGCCGGCGACGTCGAGAGCCGCTACAAGCTCCCGTTGGTCTAAGAACCCGTTTCGGAATGACGCCTCGTCGCAGGGGTGCGCTGGGCGAGTGCGAGGCAAGGACGCAGGGCGCGTTCGTAGCCGGAGGCTACGGGCGCAACCGAGGACGCCGCATCGCGCCGGCCAGCGCGGCCCGGCGGCACAGGGCTTCGTTTTGAAACGGGTTCTAAAGGGCCCCGCCGGCCGCGGCCGGAGCGGAGGGGTCGTCGCCGCTGTCGCCGATGGCCGTGCGGGAGAGGTAGTCCTCGGCGAGCAGGAGGTTGGACTCCGCAGCGCGAGTGACGATCGAGAGGAGATCGGACATGCTGGCCACCTCCTCGCGCTGCTCCTTCAGGAACCAGTCGAGGAACTGCGCGCCGACGAGATCCTCCTCCTCGCGCGCGAGCGAGGCGAGGCGGCTGATCTGCGCCGTGACCTGCTTCTCCTGCTCGAGCGCGAGCCGGACGGGCTCGACCGCGTCCGCGAAGGTGGTCTTCGGCTCGGTCACGGCGGGGACCGACACGGGCTCGTCCGCGTCGAGGAGGTACTGGACGATCATGTGCGCGTGGTTCCGCTCCTCCACCGCCTGCCGGTAGAAGTGGGCGGCGAGCCCGGGGAGCGTCTCCTGGTCGTAGTAGACGGCGATCGCGACGTACTGCTGCGATGCGGCGTACTCGTTGGCGATGTGCGCGTTCAGCTCTTCCGCGAAGCTCATCGGTGCGTACATTACGTGGGGAGAGCGACGAAAGGACGCAATGGAAGGCGGATTCGGCTTCCCCATGGGAGGCGACCCGGAAGACCTGATGCGCGGCCTGCGCGAGTTCGCCGAGCGCCAGACCGAGGCGATGCAGGAGTCCCAGCGCGAGCAGTTCGCAACGCTCACCCTGAACACCGCGGTCGAGCTGACCGGCGCCGCGCTCAAGCAGATGCACGTCGACGGCACTCCCGACGAGCAGGCGATCGCCCTGCGCGACAGCATGCGCGTGCTCTTCCCCGAGGCGGTCGCGCTCGTCTCGGCCGCCCGCCAGGGCTTCATGCGGGAGCGGTAGCCGGCAGTGCCGTTCCCGGATCCCGGCACGCTCGCGGTCTTCGCGGCGGCGGCGATCGCGCTGCTCGTCATCCCCGGCCCGGCGGTGCTCTACATCGTCGCGCAGTCGATCGAGCACGGTCGCGGCGCCGGCCTCGTCTCCATGCTCGGCGTGCAGGTGGGCGGGCTGGTGCACGTCTTCGCGGCGGCGCTGGGGCTCTCGGCGCTGCTGCTGCAATCGGCGACCGCGTTCAACATCGTCAAGTTCGCCGGGGCCGCGTACCTGATCTTCCTCGGGCTGCGGAAGCTGCTCTCGCGCGAGCGCTTCGAGACGACGGGCGAGCGCCCGCCGCGGCGGCTCAATCGGCTCTTCGCCCAGGGGATCGTCGTGAACGTGCTCAACCCGAAGACGGCGCTCTTCTTCTTCGCGTTCCTGCCTCAGTTCGTGGACGTCGAGGCCGGCTCGGTCGGGCTGCAGATCCTCGCGCTCGGCGTGTTCTTCATCATGATCGCGATCGTCAGCGACGGGATGTATGCGCTCGCCGCGGGCACGGCGTCGGGCTGGCTGCGCGGCAACCCGCGCTTCCTGCGCGCGGAGCGGTGGATCTCCGGAACGGTGCTGGTGGGGCTCGGCGTGACGGCGGCGCTCAGCGGGCCGCACCGCAAGTAGCGCAGGTCTCCGGAACTCGACGCCCCGGCTCAGCCGATGTTGACGCGGCGCGCGACCCGGTAGAACGTCTCCCGGAAGCCGCGGCGCGGCCAGAAGCGGGACGACTCCAGGTTGGCGACCCGCCAGTCCGTGTGCATGGCCGTGTAGCCCGCGTTCGCGGCCCACCGAAGCGCGTGCTCCGTCAGCGCGACGCCGGCGCCGCGCCCGCGGGCCTCGGGCCTCGTGGCGGCGACCGCGAGGTAGATGGAGCCGGGCGGTCGCGCGAGGTCGGCCTCTTCGAGCTCCAGGAGCAGGTGGCCGACCACCCGCCCGTCGATCTCGGCGACGAAATAGGCCGTGCCTGGGGCCTCGAGGGTCTCCTCCCAGTCCGCCAGGAACACCTCGGGGGACGGAAGGGTCAACCCGGTGAAGGTCGGCGCCTCCGTGTGATGGCGCCAGATCTCGGCGACGAGGTCGGGCGCGGCGCGCAGATCCTCGACCGCGCCCGCGCGAACGGTGAGGCCAGGCGGGAGCGGCCGGGGCTCGACATCGATCTCGCGAAGGCCGTGGGCCTGCATGTGCGCGAACGCGAGCCGGAACCACGGCTCGACCAGGTCGGGGACGGCCGGGACGAGGGCGACGTGCAGCTCGGCGCCGGCCGTAACCCAGCGCTGGGCGGCGGCACCGTAGAGGTCGCGGACGATTTCGGGCTCCGCGGCCGCGTGGCCGGCGAGCCCCACCCAGACATGGCGGCGCCACCATTCGTTCTCGCCCAGGCTTCCGATCAGGTAGCCGATGACTTCGCCGTCGCGGACGGCGACCGCGCCGCTCGTGCCTTCCTTCTCCCAGGCGCGTGCGACAGTTGCGCGAGGATCCTCGACCGGCGCAAGCAGGCGCTCTGCGGCGCGGTGGCGCTCGTGGCGCTCGGCGAGAAGGCCTGCTGCCGCGTCGAGGTCTGCGGCGCTGAACGAGCGGAGCTCTATCTAACCCTCCTGCGAGGCTTCGGCCACTGCGCGATCCTTGATCTCCTCGACGACCGTGGGGTCGGCCAGGGTCGTCGTGTCGCCGAGCGTCCGGTTCTCGGACACGTCTTTGAGCAACCGGCGCATGATCTTGCCCGAGCGCGTCTTCGGCAGCTCCGGCGTGAAGACGACGTTGGCGGGGCGCGCGATCTTGCCGATCTTCGTCGCCACGTGCTCGCGCAGCTCGGCCATCATCTCGGGCGAGCCCTCCTCGCCGCCCTTGAGGCTGACGAACGCGACGATGGCCTGGCCGGTGGTCTCGTCCTTGCGGCCGCACACGGCCGCCTCGGCCACCTTGGGGTGGTCGACGAGCGCGCTCTCGACCTCGATCGTCGAGATCCGGTGGCCGGAGACGTTCATGACGTCGTCGACGCGCCCCATGAGCCAGAAGTCGCCGTCCTCGTCGATCCGGGCGCCGTCGCCGGCGAAGTACATGCCCGGGAAGCGGGTCCAGTAGGTCTCGACGAAGCGGTCGTTGTCCTTGTAGATCCCGCGCAGCATCGCGGGCCAGGGACGGCGCAGCACGAGATAGCCGCCGCCGCCGGGCGGCACCTCCTCGCCCCGGTCGTTGACGACGGCGGCGTCGACCCCTGGGAACGGGCGCGTCGCGGAGCCGGGCTTCGTCGTCGTCACGCCGGGGAGCGGTGTGATCAGCACCATCCCGGTCTCGGTCTGCCACCAGGTGTCCACGATCGGGCAGCGCCCGCCGCCGATGTGCTCCCGATACCAGATCCAGGCCTCCGGGTTGATCGGCTCGCCCACCGATCCGAGCAGCCGGAGGGACGAGAGGTCGTGCTTCTCCGCGTGCTCCGGGCCCCACTTCATGTGCGCGCGGATGGCCGTCGGCGCGGTGTAGAGGATGTCCACCTTGTACCGCTCGACGATCGCCCACCAGCGGTCGCGGTCGGGGTAGTCGGGCACACCCTCGTAGAGGACGCCGGTGGTCGCATTGGCGAGCGGGCCGTAGACGATGTAGCTGTGCCCGGTCACCCAGCCGATGTCCGCCGCGCACCAGTACACAGAGTCCGGCTTGATGTCGAAGATGTAGTGGTGCGTCGTGGCGACGCCGGTGAGGTAGCCGCCGGTCGTGTGGACGATCCCCTTCGGCTTCGCGGTCGTCCCGCTCGTGTAGAGCAGGTAGAGGAGGTCCTCCGAGTCCATCGGCTCGCACGGGCACGTCGCCGGGTCGTCGCTCTGGCCCTCGGCGAGCTCGTGCGCCCAGACGTCGCGGCCCTCGCGCATCTCGACCTCCGAGCCGACCCGGCGCCAGATGACCGACGTCTTCACCCCCGGGGAGCGCTCGAGCGCCTCGTCCGCGTTCCGCTTGAGCGGCACCTCGCCGCCCTTGCGCCAGCCGGCGTCCTGGGTGATCAGCACCTCGCACTCCATGTCGTTGAGCCGGTCGGAGAGCGAGTCGGCGCTGAAGCCGCCGAAGACGACCGTGTGCGGGGCGCCGAGCCGGGCGCAGGCGAGCATCGACACCGGCAGCTCCGGGATCATCCCCATGTAGATCCCGACGGGCGTGCCCTTGCCGACTCCGAGCTCCTTGAGCGCGTTCGCGAAGCGCACCACCTCGGACTGGAGGTCGGCGAAGGTGATCGTCCGCCGCTCGTCCTCGGGCTCGCCCTCCCAGTGGTAGGCGACCTTGTCGCCGAGCCCCGCCTCGACGTGGCGGTCGACGCAGTTGAAGCAGACGTTGAGCTTGCCGCCCAGGTACCACTTCGCGTACGGCAGGTCCCACTCGTAGAGCTCGGTGAAGGGCTCGAACCAGGTGAGCCGCTCGCGGGCCTCCGTCTCCCAGAACTCGTCGAAGCCGCGCTCGTAGATCTCGGGCTGCGCGTTCGCCTGGGCGGCGAACTCCGGCGGCGGCGGATACCGCCGCTCCTCGAGCAGGAGCGCGTCGATCGCATGGGCGCCTTCGGTCACTGCTTCCCTCCCCGGGCCGGTGGTGCGCGAAGGATAGTGGCTCGGATCCGAAGCAGGATGACGCTTCGTCGACGGGGCGTCCTGGGCGAGTGCGATGCAAGGACGCAGGGCGCGTTCGTAGCCGGAGGCTACGGGCGCAACCGAGGACGCCGCAGCGCGCCGCCCAGGGCATCACGGCGACTCAAGGCTTCATGGTGCTTCGGATCCTTGCTAGCCGACGTCGAAGAAGGGCCAGAAGAGGATCGCCACGATCCCGCCGACGACGAGGCCGACGGCCGCCGCCTTGAGGGCCACGTCGCCGACCCGGCGGAACGAGAACGAGCCGGCGGCGATCGCCGCCACGACGACGAGCACCGGGCCGGCGGGGTTGACGTCGAAGGTGAGGATCGCCGCCACGACGACGCAGACGGCGAAGAGCGCCGCGACGAACGTTCCGAGGACGAGCTCGCGCGCGCTCGGCTTCGGCCGCGGCTCCGGCGGCGCCTCGGCGGTCTCCGGCTGGTCGAGGTGATTCTCCATTCCGGCCATTGTGCGGTGGGGAGCGCCGGCTCGCAACAGAGGAGGGTACGGCATCTAGAATCGCCGCCTTGGCCCTCCTCGACCGTGCGATCGTCCGGGTGCTTCCCGCCGTCCCGAGGCGGGTCGTGAGACGGCTCTCCGACCGCTACATCGCCGGGCCGGAGCTCGCGGACGCGGTCGCCGTCGTCAGGGAGCTGAATGCCGCGGGGAAGAAGGCGACGCTCGACGTGCTCGGCGAGGAGGTCGTCTCGGCCGAGGAAGCCCTCGCGATCCGCGACGAGTACGAGCTGGCGATGACGACGATCGAGGCAGAGGGGCTCGACGCCAACGTGAGCGTGAAGCCGACCGGGCTCGGGCTGGCCGTCGACCCCGAGCTCTGCGCCGAGAGCGTGCGCGCGCTCGCGCGGATCGCCGCCGGCCACGGACGGTTCGTGCGCATGGACATGGAGGACTCCTCCACGACCACCGCAACGCTCGACCTCTATCGCCGGCTCCGCGCCGACGGCCACGACAACGTCGGCATCGTGCTCCAGGCGATGCTGCGGCGGACGCTGGACGACGTCGCCGGGCTCGCCGGGCTCGACCCGAACGTGCGCGTGTGCAAGGGCATCTACGTCGAGCCGGCCGAGATCGCCTACCAGGGGGACGAGGCGATCCGCTTCAACTTCGTCCAGACGATCTCGGCGCTCTGGGCGAGCGGCGCCAAGGTCGCCGTCGCCACCCACGACGACGAGCTCGTGGCGAAGGCGTTGGAGCTGATCCGGGAGGGCGGGCTCGGGTTCGAGCGCTACGAGTTCCAGCTCCTTCTGGGGGTCCGCGGCGAGCTGGCCGACGAGCTCGTCGCCGGCGGCCACACCGTGCGTATCTATGTCCCCTACGGGCAGAAGTGGTACGAGTACTCGCTGCGGCGCCTGCAGGAGAACCCGAAGATCGCGGGCTACGTGGCCCGCGACACGCTCCGCGCGCTGAAGCCATGACCACCTTCTCCTGGCGTTTCGTCACGCTGGCGGCCTTCTTCGTGACGGCCCTGGTCGTCTCGAACATCATCGCCGTCAAGCTGGCGGAGGTCGGCGGCCGCGTCTTCGACGCCGGGAACATCCTCTTCCCGCTCGCCTATGTGCTCGGCGACGTGCTCACGGAGGTCTACGGCTTCCGGGCCGCGCGCCGCGTCATCCTGCTCGGGTTCGCCTGCAACGTGCTCGCTGTCGGGGCGATCCAGCTCGCCCTGCGCCTGCCGGCCGCCGACTTCTGGGCGGAGAACCAGGAGGCGTACGAGGCGATCCTGGGAACGACCTGGCGCATCTTCGTCGCCTCGCTCGTCGCGTACCTCGCCGGCGAGCTGACCAACTCCTACGTCCTCTCGCGCATGAAGGTCGCGACCGGGGGGCGATGGCTGTGGAGCCGAACGATCGGCTCGTCGGTGGTCGGGCAGGCGATCGACTCGACGCTCTTCGTCACGATCGCCTTCGCTGGGACGGGCGCGCCGCTTTTGGACACGATCGTGACGACCTGGGCGATCAAGGTCGCCTGGGAGACGCTGGCGACCCCGTTCACCTACCTGATCGCCAACGGGCTCAAGCGGGCGGAGGGCGTCGACGTCTTCGATGGCCCGCGGCCGGCGGGGGCGCGTGCCTGACCGCCTCCGCTGGCTCGGCCACTCGACGGTGCTCCTGGAGCTGAGCGGCGCGCGCCTGCTCACGGACCCGCTCCTGCGCGGCCGCATCCTCCA
This sequence comes from uncultured Actinomycetes bacterium, assembly GCA_963830885.1. Lineage (GTDB taxonomy): Bacteria > Actinomycetota > Thermoleophilia > Gaiellales > Gaiellaceae > JAIBJN01. The sequence continues at coordinate 99,028 of CAWHOA010000003.1, forward strand.
TCTGCGCCGGGCGGCGCCGCTCGTGGACGAGCCCCTCGACCGCCTCGACGCCGTCCTCGTCTCCCACCTCCACTACGACCACCTCGACCCGCCCTCGCTCCGCCGGCTCGACCGTGGCGCCACGCTGGTCGTGCCGAAGGGTGCGGGCCGGGTCGTCCGCGGCAGCGGCTTCGCGAACGTGGAGGAGCTGACGGCGGGGGAGACCGTGAACGTCGGGTCGGTGACGGTGCGCGCGGTCCACGCCGAGCACGACTCGAGCAGGGTCTTCGGGGCGCGCTCGGAGGCGCTCGGATACGTCGTCGAGGGCGCCCTCCGCGTCTACTTCCCCGGTGACACCGACCTCTATCCCGAGATGGCCGGCCTCGCGGCCGGCCTCGACGTCGCGCTGATGCCCATCTGGGGGTGGGGGGCGTCCCTGGGGCCCGGGCACCTCGACCCGCGCCGGGCGGCCGAGGCGCTCGCCCTCCTGCGTCCGCGCGTCGCCGTGCCCATCCACTGGGGTACGTACTACCCGGTGCAGGCGACGCGGCTGCGGCTGCCGGCGTTCCTGCGCGAGCCCGTATGGGCGTTCGCGCGCCACGCGGCCGAGCTGGCGCCGGAGGTCGACGTGCGCGTGCTCGAGGTCGGCGGCGAGCTCGCCCTGGGCTAGAGCCCCTGGCTCTCAGGGATAGCGGCGTCGAAACCCCACGTAGGCGAGGCCGCCGAACGGGATCGGGAGCCAGAAGGACACCAGCCGGTAGGCCAGCGTCGCCACGGCGGCATCGGTCGCGCCGACGCCCGCCAGGACGAGCGTCCCGACGAGGCCCGCCTCCACGAACCCGAGCCCGCCCGGCGTGAACGGCAGCATCCCGAGGAGGCAGGCCGCGACGTAGGCGAGCAGGACGAGCGACGGATTCGGCTCGGCGCCGACCGCCCGCAGGCAGGCGATGAGCGCGAGGTAGTCGAAGATGGACTTTCCCGCCGCGGCGAGAACGGCTGCCTGCCAACGCCGCCCGAAGGTCGTGCGGAGGATGTCGCGCTCGGCGAGCAGGCGCTCGGTCAAGCCGGTCACGTGCCGCTTCCGTCGCACGGTGGCGTTGGCGACGCGTTCGACTCCTCTCCCGACGAGCGCGAGCGGCCGGTCCCAGACGAACACCGCCGCGCCTCCCCCGAGCATGAGCACGAACACCGCCGCTCCGAGGTAAGCCGCACGTGCGAGTCCGGACGCGACGGAGGTCCCGCCCAGGATGGCGGGAAGGCTCAGGAGCGGCAGCGCGAGCACCGCGCCGAAGAGGAGCACCGAGACGGCCGTCAGCGAGGAAGCGATGCGGGCGCCCGGCAGCCCTGAGCGGACGAGCATGCGGTACTGCAGCGTCCCGGCCGCCGCCACGCCCCCCGGGATGATCCTGCCGAAGGCGTTGCCCGCCAGCTGGGACATGGATACCGGGAACCAGCGCTTCGTCTGCAGCGCGATCCTCTGGAGCTCCCAGACCGCGACGAACGAGAGCGCCTCGACGCCGAGGGCGACCACGACCCAGAGGGGCGAGAGCTGGGTCAGCGTCCGCCACTGGTCGAAGACCTGACCGAGGCTCGGCCAGAGGAGGTAGAGCGAGACGAACGCGATCAACAGGAACAGGACCCGGCCGGCGATCTGGCCGACGCCCCAGCGCCGCTTCGTCTCCGTTCCCGCGCTCACGCGGGAGAGCCTAGTGCCCCGTCAGGCAGAGGGCTGTCGACGGCGGAGCTCGTCGAGCACGATCTTCACGGCGGCGGTCACGGGCAGCGCGAGCAGCGTGCCGATGACCCCGAAGAGCGCGCCGAAGAAGAGGACGACGACGAAGGAGAGGAAGGGGTGCAGATCGATCGCCTTCTGGAAGACCTTCGGCGTGATGACCGAGTTCTCGAGCTGCTGATAGATCACGATCACGGCGAGCATGATCAGGCCCTTCCACCAGCTCTCGAAGAGTGCGACGCCGACCACCGGAATCGCCCCGATGGTGGCGCCGATGTTCGGGATCAGGTCGGTGATGGCGACGAAGAGCGCGAGCGGCGCCGCGTAGGGGATGTCGAGCAGCACCATCGGGATGTAGACGAAGAGCCCGGCGATGACGGCGATGAAGAACTTCCCGTACCAGTAGCCTCGGGTCGTGTCGTAGATCCGCTTGGTCGTGACGAGGAAGCGCTGCTCCCGGCTCGGGCCGAGGCGACGGGCGATGCCCCGGCGGATGTCGCGGCCGTAGACCATGAAGTAGATCGTCAGCACGAAGATCATGAACCCGGCGAAGGCGCCGCTCGCGAACGCCCCGATCGCGTCCGAGGACCGAGTTGATGCCGCTGAAGAACTTGGAGATCTGCTGCGTCGCGTCCTCGGCGCTCTCGACGACGCCCTCTCCGCCGACGCTCTGGACGAAGCCGGAGTCCTCGAGCTGCTCCGAGTAGTCGGGGACGGCGTCGAGGAGTGCGTTCGCGCCGTCGATCACCGGCGGGATGACGATCAGGCCGATGACGAAGAGGACGAGCCCGATGACGGCCATCGCCAGGGCGATCGAGCCGCCCTTGCCGACCTTGGCCTTCCGGCGCAGCGACTGGGCGAGCGGGTCGATCGAGAACGCGAGGAAGCCCGCGGCCAGCACCCAGACGATGATTGCGCGCGTCGACCAGACGACCGCGAGGAAGGCGGCCGTGGCCAGGACGACGCCCACGACGACGAGGGCGTCGCCGGCGAGCCGGCGTCGCCTCGTCGCCGGCAAGGCAGCGGGAAGCGCGCTCTCGCCCATCGGGCCGGAGTTCTCGCCTCCGGCCCGATCTCCTCCGCCGTCTCAGCCCGCGGCCGTCAGGCCGCGATCACCCTCTTCAGCTTGCGCAGCCGGAACGCCATCACGATCTCCATGATCCCGCGTAGCAGCGTCATTGCCGCGACCCAGGCGACCAGGATGATCGCGCTGCCGCGGAAGTAGCCGGCCGCCCAGAACGCGAGCAGGATCTCGATGATCCCGACGACGAGCCCGACCCACCACAGGTGAGCCGGGTGCGTGGCGAACGCCAGGACGATGTCGAAGATGCCCTTGAAGAGCAGGACCCAGGCGACGATCGCCGCCAGCGCGACGAAGGTGCCCTGCGGACGGAAGAACGCCGTGATCCCGGCGGCTATGAAGATCACCCCGAGGATCCCGTGGGCGATCTTCCAGCCCGTCGTGGACGCTGCGATCGCGAAGAACTCGCTGATTCCCGCTCCGATTGCGACGAATCCGAACAGGATCGAAATCGCATAGACGGTGTCCATGTTCAGGCTCAGGATGATCAGCGTCACCCAGAGCCAGAGGACCCCGGTGACGAGGTAGAGCCACCAGAACCGCGACGCGGACTCGGCGAGCTCGGTCTCCTCCATGGTCAGGCTTGCCACGAAAACCTCCTTGAATACCGGTGAACGGCTGGGATCTTCTACAACGCCGAGGCCCGGAAGCCTTCAGGCGGGTTGGGTGGAGCTTCGCTCGCTGCCGGCGCGACCCGGTGGCATCGTCGTGGCTTCGCCCAACCCTCCTAGGATTCAGGGATCGGCGAGAACGCTCCCAAGAAGGGCCGCGTCGCGGCGATGAGCGAGCGCGCGGGCGAGCTCGGCGCCACCGCGCGGCAGCGGTCCTGGTGGGCGGACGCCGGCTTTCAGGCCTTCGATCGCGAGATGATCCACGGCGGCGGCCTGCTCGCGGGCGGGCTCGCGTACCGGCTGTTCCTCTGGCTGCTCCCGATCGGGCTGGTCGGGGCCGAGCTCCTCGGGATCTGGCTCGACGTGAACGACGACAGCGTCGAGGGCGCGGCCAGGGAGTTCGGGATCGGCGCCGCTGCCGTCGCCTCGACCTACGACGCGGTCGAGACGAACCCGACGAACCGGTATCTCCTCCTCGCGCTCGGGCTTGCGCTGCTCCTCTGGTTCTCGCTCGGGTTCGTGCGGGCGCTGCAGCTCGCGTACTCGGTCGCCTGGGGGGTGCCCCGCCCGAAACTACGGAAGCCGCTCTGGGCGGTGCTGTTCTTCAACGGCCTCATCCTCACCGTCGCCGTCGCCTCGGCCGCCCTGGCCTGGCTGCGCGCCGAGCTCGGCTTGCTCGGCATCTTCGGAATCGCCCTGACGATGGTCTTCCAGACCGCGGTCGCGGTCCTCGTCATGTGGCTCCTTCCGCGGCGGGCCGAGCGCTGGCAGGAGCTCGTTCCGGGCGCCGTGCTGATCGCGATCGGCGCGCAGCTCATCAGCGTCGCCGTCGTCTTCTACTTCGCTCCGAAGATCGGGCGCTCGTCGGAGCTCTACGGGACGCTCGGGACGGCCTCGGTGCTGCTCATCTGGCTCTACCTCATCGCCCGGCTGATCACGTCGGGGGCGTTCCTGAACGCGACGCTCTGGGAGCGCCGCCACGGAGGCTCGACGCAGGATCCACAGCCAGGCCCCGAAAACGGCCTGACCGGATGAGCGAGACGCTCGGGCCCTTGACCGACGAGGACGACGCCTTCGGGCGACTCCTCCTCGACTACCTCTCCGGGCGGGCGGGCGACCCGGTGCTCGAACGCGACGACGGCCACGCCGGGCCGGCTCTGGGGCCGGAATGGTTCTTTGCCGAGCCGGAGCGGTGGCCGGACGCCGAGCGAGCCGTGTTCGGCCACGTGCGCGGCCGCGTGCTCGACGTCGGTGCCGGAGCCGGCCGGCACAGCGTCGAGGCCCAACGCCGCGGGTCGGACGTCGTTGCGATCGACGTGTCGCCGGGGGCGGTGGAGGTCTGTCGGCGCCGTGGAGTCCGAGACGCTCGCCTGCTCGCGCTGGGCGCTCTGGAGGACGAACTCGGGGTGTTCAACACGGTGCTCATGATGTGCGGCAACTTCGGGCTGGTCGGCAACGCCGACGGTGCCACGAGAACCCTCCACCGGTTGGACGCGCTCACCTCTCCGGAGCGGCCGCATCGTCCTCGACTCGGTCGACCCGTATGTCGACGCCGACGAAGCGGACCTTGCCTATCAGGCGCGAAACCGCGCGCAGGGCCGGCTCCCGGGCCAGGTGACGATCCGCATTCGCTACGGGGAGCGTGCGACTCCCTGGTTCGACCTCTTGAACGTCTCCGCGGACGAGCTCTCCGAGCTCGTCGCCGGAACAGGCTGGCGGCTCGCCGAGGTCGTCGAGGGCGAGCCGCCCGACTACTACGCCCTCCTGGAGAAGGCTCGGCGCCGCTCGGACTCGCGCGCTCAGGCGACGACGGAGTAGCCGCCGTCGACGACGACGATCTGACCGCGGATCATCCGGGCCGCCGGTGAGGCGAGGAAGCAGACGACGTCGGCGACGTCTGCCGGCTCGACCAGGCGGCCGGCGGGCGTGCGGCGGCGGTACCAGTCGAGCATCTCCTCGCGGTTCGGGAAGTGCTCGAGGGCGCCCGTCTCGACCAGGCCGGCGGAGACCGCGTTCACGTTGATCCCCCGCGGCGCCAGCTCGACCGCGAGGTAGCGGACGAGCGCCTCGAGCGCCGCTTTCGACGTGCCCACGAGCACGTAGTTCTCGAGCACGCGATCGGAGCCCAGGCTCGAGATGGCGACGATGGAGCTCCCCGGCTCCATGCGAGGCGCCGCGTGGCGCGCCAGCGTCAGGAAGGCGCGCGCATTGGCGTTCAGCGTCCAGTCCCAGTGGCGCTCGTTCAGCTCGAGCGCCGGGCGGATCACGCCGGTCGCCGCGTTCGAGACGAGCACGTCCAGCGAGCCCAGCTCCTCGACGAACGCCGCCGCCTTCTCCGGGTCGCCGACGTTCCCGCGCAGGAGGACGGGCTCGGCGCCGCGCTCACGGACGGCGGCCGCCGCCTCCTCCGCGGCGCTGTCGTTGCGGAGGTAGTTGATCGCCACGCGCGCCGCGCCCAGCTCGGCGAAGCGGAGGGCGATCTCCCGCCCGATGCCGCGCGAGCCGCCCGTGACCAGGACGGTCGTGCCTGCGAAGTCGCTCACTACGGGCTCGCCGGCCGCTGCGGCGTGTCTGCGCGCGCATGGCTGGGGATCTCCTCCCAGCCGATCCGGCTGCGCGGCTCGATCGGGCCCTCCTCCGCCTTGGAGGTGGCGAAGGCGAGGCGCTCGAGCAGCTCGACCTTCTCCTCGGCGTGGCGCCGGACTGGATGTTCCGGGGGGAGGTCGCGAACGAGGTCGCGCACGCGCGCCCTGATCTGCATCGCGAAGTGCGGCGTCGCCGGGCCCACCAGCTCGTCGACGTCGTCCACCGTCGGCTCGACGCGCAGCTCAGGCTCGTGCGCCTCCGTCATCGGCGCGACTCTAGCTGGTTAGCCTTCGGCCCCGTGCGGCACCGCCTTCCCGCAGACGTCCTCCTTCTCGTCACGGTCCTCTTCTGGAGCTTCAACTTCACGGTCGTGAAGTACGCGCTCACGCACGGGTGGGAGCCGCTCGCCTACTCGTCGCTCCGCTTCGCGGCCGCGGCAGTCCTCTTCTCGGCCTTCACCTACGCGCGCGAGCACACGCTGCGCGTCGCGCGTGTGGACGTGCGCTTCATGCTCGTCGTTGCCGCGCTCGGCATCTGGCTGAACCCGCTCACGTTCACGTACGCGGTGAAGCTGACGACGGCGGCGACGGTGGCGCTGATGTTCGGGACGCTGCCGATCTTCGTGGCGCTCATCGCGGTTGCCTTCCGGCTCGAGCGCCCGCATGCGCGCCATTGGGCGGCCACGGTCGTCTCCTTCCTCGGGGTGGGGCTCGTCGCCGCGGGGGCCTCGAGCGGGCTGAGCGGCGACCTCGGCGGGATCCTGCTCGGGCTCGGAGCGTCCGTCACCTGGGCCGGCTACTCGGTCGCCATGGGGCCGCTCATGCAGCGCTACTCGCCCTACCGGATCAGCGCGTTCATGCTCATCGCCGGGTCGATCCCGCTCATCGTCACCGCCGCCCGCCAGATCGCCGAGCAGGACTGGGCCGCGCTGGAGCCGCTCGCGTGGGCGTGCTTCGTCTACAGCCTCTTCTTCTCGCTCGTCTTCACCAACATCATGTGGTTCACGGCCATCGACCGGGTCGGTGCCGCGCGGGCCTCGCTCTACGCGAACCTGCAGCCGTTCCTGGGCGCGTTTTTCGCGCTTGTGGTGCTGTCGGAGGAGATGAGCCTGCTCCAATTCGTCGGCGGCGCGATCATCGGCGCGGGGATCCTGGTGGCGCGCGAAGCCCGCCCGCCCGCTCCGTCGCCGGACTGAGTCCTGCCTTACAATCTCCTGCGTGATCGGGCAGTGGAGCCGCGGCTCCGGGACATGAGCTGAACGAGTCAGGACGGCTACACTCTGCGAAGCACGAGCGAGGTACGGCTGGCGCCACGCGCCTTCCAACCCGTTCGAGTACGTGGGAAGGGAGGTGTTGATATGGCGACAGGAACCGTGAAGTGGTTCAACGACGCGAAGGGCTACGGCTTCATCGCGCCGGACGAGGGGTCGAAGGACCTCTTCGTCCACTTCTCCAACATCGCGGGCGAGGGCTTCAAGTCCCTCAGCGAGGGCTCCAGGGTCGAGTACGAGGCCCGTGAGGGGACCAAGGGCCCCGAGGCGACCAACGTCATCCCGATCGAGGGCTGAGCCCTGAGGCTCTGCACGTTTCAGGCGGGCGGCCGGGAGGCCCCCGGGCGAGTCGAGGGGGATCGAATCGTCGAGATCGAATCCCCCTCGCTCGCGGCCTGGCTCGAGCACGGCGGCGGCGACGTCGGCGAGCACGCGCTCGCCGACGTGAGGCTCATGGCTCCCATCCCGCGCCCGCCCTCCGTGCGCGACTTCTACGCCTTCGAGCGGCACGTGGCGAGCGCCCGGGCGCAGCGCGGCCTCGAGATGGCGCCGGAGTGGTACCAGCTCCCCGTCTTCTACTTCGCGAACCCGGCCGCCGTGAGCGGGCCGGAGGACGAGATCCACTTCCCACCCGAGAGCTCCGCCTGGGACTACGAGCTCGAAGCGGCAGCGGTCATCGGCCACGGTGGGCGAATCGCCGGATTCACGGTCATGAACGACTGGTCCGCTCGCGACCTCCAGAAGATGGAGATGGCGGTCGGCCTCGGCCCGGCCAAGGGCAAGGACTTCGCGACGAGCCTCGGCCCCGTCCTCGTCACACTGGACGAGCTCGGCGACCTTCGCCTCGAGATGGTCGCGCGGGTGAACGGCGAGGAGCGCTCGCGCGGAAGCATGGGCGACATCCACTGGCCGTGGGAGGAGCTCGCCGCGCACGCCGCCCGAAACACGCGCCTACTCCCCGGAGACCTGCTCGGCTCGGGGACGGTCGGCACCGGCTGCATCCTCGAGCACGGCGACGGCCGCTGGCTGCGACCCGGCGACGTCGTCGAGCTGGAGATCGAGGGCATCGGAGTGCTGCGAAACGTGGTCGGTGGCGCCTCGGGCACTCCCGACAGCGAGTCGTGACGATTCCGGCCCAGTGCGCGCGCAACGCGTGCGGCCAACAGCGATAGCCTGAACTCAGGGGGCCTTCGCGCCCCCTCCCCGGGGGTCGGGGCGCAGCGGGCGCTCGAAGAGCGTCGAGAGCACGATCTGGGTCTGCGTTCGCAGGACGCCTCGGTGCTCACGGAGGCGCTCGAGCAGGCGCTCGAGGTGGCCGGTGTCCGACGCGCGGACGACGAGGACGGCGCTCGCCTCGCCCGCGACGGTGTACGCGGCAACGACCTCCGGATGGCTCTCGACGGCGTCGCTCACCTCGTCCGCCGCCATCGTTCCCTCGCAGTAGAGCGACACGACCGCCTGCATCGACCAGCCGAGGAGAGCAGGGTCGAGCACCGCTGTGTACCCGGTGATCAGGCCGGCGGCCTCCAGCCGGTCGACCCGGCGCTTCACGGCGGGAGCCGAGAGACCGACCGTCTGGCCGATGTCGCGGAACGACCGGCGGGCGCCTTCCCGGAGCAGCGCAACGATCTGCTGGTCGATCTCGTCCATCAGGGGCGTTCGAGGGCTCAAAGCGCAACGAACAGCGGTTGTGTCCGCCAGATCACGTTGCCATCATTGCAGGAACGTCGGAGGAAGGAGCGCCAAGCGATGTCGACGCAGCTGGAGAGGAACGAGCAGGGGTCGGCCGCCGATGCGATGCCGCTGCTCGGGCTCGACCACGTCGAGCTCTGGGTAGGGAACGCGACGCAGGCCGCGCATTACTTCGTGACTGCCTATGGTTTCCGTGAGGTCGCCGCGGCCGGGCTCGAGACGGGGCTGCGCGATCGCGCCTCTCGCGTCGTCGAGCACGGGAACGTGCGCCTGGTCCTGACCGCCCCGCTCGTCGGCACGAGCCCGGTGGCCGCGCATGTCGCCGCGCACGGCGACGGCGTCCACTCGCTGGCGCTCGCCGTCCCGGACGCGCGCGCAGCCTACGGCACGGCGCTCGAGCGCGGCGCGCGCGGAGTCGAGGAGCCCTACGAGCTCGAGGACGAGGACGGCGTCGTCCGGCTTGCAGCCATCGCCACCTACGGCGAGACCGTTCACACCTTCGTCGAGCGGGGTGCCTACGCCGGCTGCTTCCTTCCCGGCTACGCAGCGCTCGACGCGGGGAAGGATCTCGGCCTGTTCACCGAGTTCGACCACGCCGTCGGGAACGTCGAGCTGGGGCGGATGGACGAGTGGGTCTCCTTCTACGAGCGCGTCCTCGGCTTCACCGAGATGCTCGCCTTCACCGACGAGGACATCTCCACCGAGTACTCCGCGCTCATGTCCAAGGTGGTGGCGGACGGCGAGGGGCGCATCAAGTTCCCGATCAACGAGCCGGCCGAGGGGAAGCGCAAGTCGCAGGTGGACGAGTACCTCGAGTTCTACGGCGGGCCCGGGGGTGCAGCACATGGCCCTGCAGACGCAGGACATCGTCGCGGCCGTGCGCGAGCTCAAGGCCCGCGGCGTCCGCTTCCTCGCCACGCCGACGACCTACTACGACGACGTCGCCGAGCGCGTCGGCGAGATCGAGGCCGATTACGCGGAGCTCGCCGAGTTGGGTATCCTCGTCGACCGAGACGACGAGGGCTATCTCCTGCAGATCTTCACCAAGCCGATCGGCGACCGGCCCACGGTCTTCTTCGAGTTGATCGAGCGCCACGGCTCCCGCGGCTTCGGCGCCGGCAACTTCAAGGCGCTCTTCCAGGCGCTCGAGCGCGAGCAGGAGCTCCGCGGGAACCTGTAGCCGCCATGCCGACCTACGTCAGCCGGGGCCGCGTTCCGCGCAAGCGGCACATCCAGTTTCGCGAGAACGGAACGCTCCTGACCGAGGAGGTCATGGGCCTCGAGGGCTTCTCCGGGAACGAGTCGATCCTCTACCACCTGCACTCGCCCTGCCGCGTCCAGGAGGTCGCGTCGTTCGAGCCGATCGTCCGCGAGGAGTGGGTGCCCGACGGCCACGCGCACCGCCATCTCCGCACCCACGAGGTCGAGCCCGGAGGCGACGCGATCGGCGGGCGCCGGCTGCTGATGTGGAACGACGACGTCGAGATCGAGCTCTGCCGCCCGACCGAGCCGATGGACTTCTTCTACCGCAACGGCGAGGGCGACGAGGTCGTCTTCGTCCACGAGGGGAGCGGCACGCTCGAGTCGATCTTCGGCGACCTTCCCTACAAGGAAGGCGACTACGTCGTCATCCCGCGCGGCACGACCTACCGCTTCGTGCCCGAGGGCGAGCAGCGCCACGTCGTCTTCACCTCGCCGGGCTTGATCGAGATCCCACGCCGCTACCGGAACGAGTACGGCCAGCTGCTCGAGCACGCGCCCTACTACCACCGCGACCTGCATGCGCCCACCGAGCTGCGCACGCACACCGACCGCGGCGAGCACGTCGTCAAGCTTCGTATCAAGGACGGCTTCCAGACGTACGTGCTCGATTACCACCCGTTCGACGTCGTCGGCTGGGACGGCTACGTCTACCCGTGGACGTTCAACATCCGCGACTTCGAGCCGATCACCGGGCGGATCCACATGCCGCCGCCGTCGCACCAGACCTTCCAGGGCCGGAACTTCGTCATCTGCTCGTTCTGCCCGCGCAAGCTCGACTTCGACCCCGAGGCGATCCCGATCCCGTACCACCACTCGAACCTGAACAGCGAGGAGATGATCTATTACGTGGACGGCAACTTCTCCTCGCGCAAGGGCATCGAGGTCGGTTCGGTGACGCTGCACCCGTCCGGCATCCCGCACGGGCCGCACCCGGGCCTCGCCGAGAAGTCGATCGGGCTGACGGAGACCCACGAGTACGCGGTCATGTGCGACACGTTCCATCCGCTCCGGCTGAGCGCGCTCGCGCGCGACCTCGACGACCCGGCCTACGCGTACTCCTGGTTCGAGGCCGGCGACGGCGCGACCGCGCACGAGGACCCGGCGGGAGTCACGAGCCACCTTTGAGCGGGCGGACGCTGGTCGTCGACTTCGACGGCACGATCACCGAGCAGGACCTCCTCGACACGATCGCGCAGGTCTTCGGGGACGAGGAGGTCTACAAGGAGGTCGACGAGGGCCTCGACGACCACTCGCTCACGCTCAACGAGGTGATCCGGCGCGAGTTCGAGCCGGTGCGCGCCCCGCTCGACGAGGTGCGGGACTGGGTGCTCGAGAACGTGCGCGTCCGGCCCGGCTTCCGCGACGTGGTCGAGCTCGCGCGCGAGCGCGGCTGGCGGTTCGTCATCGTCTCGTCGGGCTTCCGCGAGCTGATCGAGCCGGTGCTCGAGCGCGAGGGCCTCACCGGCGTCGAGCTGATGTCGAATTCGGTCGACCCCGACCCCGAGGGCTGGAAGGTGCAGTTCCGGGTCTCGGAGACGTGCGAGGTCTGCGGCCAGCCGTGTAAGCGCTCGACGGCGGCCGCGCTCGCCGACGGGACCGAGCTCGTCTACGTCGGCGACGGCTACTCCGACCGCTGCGCCGCCGAGTCCGCCGATCTCGTGTTCGCGCGGCGCGGCCTGGCGAGCTACCTGGAAGAGCGCGGTGTGCCCTTCGAGCGCTTCGAGGACTTCCATTCCATCGCTCGCCGTCTCGCTTCCTGAGCCGTTCGACTTCGCGCTCTCGACGGAGCGGTACCGCGCGTTCGGGCAGGATCTGGCGAACCTCTGGCACGACGACGGCCTCCACCGCGTGCTCGACGGCCGGGAGGTGCGGATCGAGCCGGCGCCCGGGGGAGTGTCGGTCGCGAGCGCGACCGCCGAGCTCGCACAGCCCGTGCGCCGCTACCTGGGCGGGCCGTTCGACCTCGACGCCTTCGCAGCGTTCGCCGCCACGGAGCCGGTGCTGGCGGAGGTCGTCCCGGCCCTGCGCGGCTTCAGGCCGCCGCTCGTCCCGGAACCGTTCGAGACGCTCGTCACGTCGATCACGGCGCAGCAGATCTCGCTCCGCGCGGCGGCGAGCATCCGCAACCGGCTGATCGAGACGTTCGGCGAGCGGCACGAGATAGCCCATTCATTCCCTTCGCGGGAGCGCCTCGCCCTGGCGCCGCCCGAGGAGCTCGTCGCGGTCGGCTTCTCGCGCCGCAAGGCCGAGTACGTGGTGGGGCTGGCCCGGTCGGAGCTCGACCTCGACGGGCTCGCGCTGCTCCCGGACGACGAGGTGCACGCTCGCCTGGTGGCGCTGCCGGGGATCGGCGACTGGACGGCCGACTGGTTCCTCGCCCGGCACCTTGCGCGGGCCGGCGCCTGGCCGGCCGGCGACCTGGCGCTGCGAAAGGCGGTCTGGCGCTTCTACGGCGACGACGCCGACATGCGGGCGGTCGGCGAGCACGTCGCGCCGTTCGCCAATCTGTCGGCGCACTACCTGCTCGTCGCCCATAGGGTTCACGGCTGATGGCGTACGAGGCGCACGTCGAGGGAGCTCCCAGCGAGGAGGCCGTCCGCCGCCTGATCGAGGAGGCGCGCGCGGACGGCGCGGACGTGGTCGAGATCGAGACGACCCACGAGGACGGCGATGCCTGGATCAGGGCCGGGTTCACCGAGACCGCCCGCGTGCTCCGGGCACCGGTCGACGCGCTCGAGGAGCACCTCGGCGCGCGCGAGGAGCGATCGTTCGGCTCGCTCCACGTGCAGAGCGACGACGTCGACGCGGTCGTCCGCGCCGTGCGCCAGTTCGTCCCGCGGCTTCCGGGCGGGTCGCAGGGGAGCGTCGTGCTCCCGCCGGCGGACGGCTGGACGTCGGCCTACGACGAGCTCACCGACCGCGAGCCCGAGATGCTGCGTCGCCTCGCGCGCGAGATCTCCGACCGGATGGGCGCCTTCGTGCTGACGATGGGCCTCGAGGAGGGCCGGATCGTCCGCTACGTCGCGCTCGAGCGCGGCCGCGTGGTGGACGAGTACCTCTCGGTCCCCGAGCACTACGGGCCGCTGCCGCCCGGCGAGGTGATCGCGCTCGGCGCGAATCCGCGCCTGATGGCCCGCCTTACCGGCGCCGATCCCGACGCGGTGCGCGCAATCGCCCGCACCGCCGGCTCGCCCGCCGAGCTGCCGCCGGCCGGCGAGCTGCTCGCCGAGCTGGCGCGCCTCTTCGGTGTCCCACAGGCCGCGAACAGCTACCTCGAGGCGTCCGACCGGCCGGGCGCGATCGTCATCGCCAGGGTCTAGGCCCTCAGAAGCCCGCGGCGCGGCCGTCCTTGCGACGGTCCGACCCGCCGACCCAGCCGGCCTCGCTCCGGAGGATCGCCTGGCCGCCGCCGAAGAGGCCGTGATCCGTGCTCGGGACGGGCCGGAGGCCGAGTGCCTCGACCTCGGCGGCGCGCTCCCACAAGCCCTCCTCCAGGAGGACCTCGCCGCGATCCACCCGGAAGCGCGGGCGGTCGAGGGCCGTTTGCGGGTCGAGCCCGCCGTCCACCAGGGCCGAGATCAGCTGGACGTGCGCCTGGGCCTGGATGAACCCGCCCATGACGCCGAACGGCCCCAGCAGGGATCCGTCGCGGAGCAGCATGCCCGGAATGATCGTGTGGTACGGGCGGCGGCCCGGCTCGACCGCGCCGGACACGGCGAAGCAGGCGCCGCGGTTCTGCAGGACGACGCCGGTCCCGGGGGCGACGACCCTGCTTCCGAAGCCGTCGAACAAGCTCTGGATCAAGGAGACCGCCATCCCGTCGCCGTCCACGGTGCACAGGTAGACGGTGCCACCGGCCGGCTCCCGCACGGCCGCGGCCACGTCGCGCCGGCGCCGTGCGAGCGCGGCGGGCTCGAGCAGGTCGCCGACCTCGGCGCCGTCGCGAACGCGCCGGAACGCGTCCTCGAGCGCGAGGCGCACGCACTCAACCTGGGCGCCGAGGGACGGCTCGCCGAGGGCGAGGAGCCCGAGGCCCTCCAGAGCCGCAACGCCCTGTGTGGGCGGCGGCAGCTCGCAGACGGTGGTCCCGCGGTAGTCCACGGTCAGCGGCTCGACCCAGCGCGGCTGGTAGCCGGCGAGGTCCTCCTCCGCCAGCCAGGTCGACGAGGCGATCGCGTGCGCCACCTCGCCGCCGTAGAGCGCCGCGGGGCCGTCCTCCGCGATCCGCCGCAGGGTCGCGCCCAGCGCCGGAAAGCGCACCGGATCGCCCTCGCGAGGCACCGGGCCGAGCTCCGGCGGCGCGCCCACCCATGCCGCGGCCGTGATCGGCTGGACGACGAAGCCCTCCTCCGCCGCACCGATCGCATCCGCGAGCAGCGTGTCGAGGCCGAAGCGGGCGAAGCGGGAGGCCAGCACGGCCCAGCCGGCAACGCTGCCGGGCACGGTCACCGAGCGCGGCCCGGTCGCGGCCACCGGCTCCGCGGGATCGGCTGCGAGCGGCGCCGGCCCGGCCGCGTCGAGGCCGTGGAGCCGCTCCCCGTCCCAGACGAGCGCGAACGCGTCGCCCCCGATGCCGGTCGACATGGGCTCCGTGACGCAGAGGACGGCGGCGGCCGCGATCGCGGCGTCGACCGCGTTTCCGCCCCGTTGGAGCGCCCGAAGAGCCGCCGTGGTTGCGTCTGGCTGGCTCGTCGCCGCCATGGCCGTCGGCGCGACGGTGGCGGGTCGGGCGGGGGCGAGCCGGAAGGCCATGGCGCGGATAGCATCGCAGCGTGCCGCGCCCCGCCGTCCTGCTCCTGCACGCCTTCCCGCTCGATGAGCGCATGTGGGACGGGATCGCGCCTGCGATCGTGGACGCCGGCTACGAGGTCGTCGCGCCGGACCTGCCCGGCGAGGAGCTCGAGCTCGGTTTCGCCGCATGGGCGCGGCGCGTGCTCGGTCTCGTCGACGGGCCGTTCGTCCCTGTCGGCTCGTCGATGGGCGGCTACCTCGCCTTCGAGCTCTGGCGGCAGGCGCGGGACCGCATCCCGGCCATGGCCCTCGTCGGAACGCGCGCGACCGCCGACTCGCCGGAGCAGCGCCTCGCGCGGGACGACTCCATCCGGCTCCTCGGCGAGGCCGGCCGCGAGCCCTTCTGGAGGGAGCTGGCGCCGCGGCTGTTTGCCGAGGGCGTCGACCCAGCCGTCGTCGCGCGCGCCCACGAGCTGGCGCTCGCGCAGCCGATCACGGCGCTCGTCACCGGGCAGGAGACCATCCGCGACCGGGTCGACTCGCGCCCGACGCTGGCGGCGATCGACGTGCCGGTGCTCGTCCTGGTCGGCGACGAGGACCGGCTGACGCCGCCGGCCGACGCCGAGGCGATGGCGGGCGCGCTCACGACCGCGCGTTTGACGCGCATCCCGGACGCCGGCCACCTTGCCCCGCTTGAGCGACCCGAGACCGTTGCCCGGGAGCTCGTGTCCTTCCTGAACGAGGTGGCGCCGTGACCGCCGACGAGCTGGCTGCGCTCCTGGAGCGCAGTGAGGTCGACCTGCTCGACGTCCGTTCCGCCGAGGAGTACGAGGGCCTCGCCGGCTACCCGTGCGACCCGGTCCAGGGCCACATCCCGGGCGCGCTCCACCTCGACCTGAACGAGCTCTACGCGGCGGGCGGAGACCAGGCCGCAATCAGGCGGTACCTCGCCGAGCGCGGGATCGCCGAGGGCCGGCGCGTCGTCACGTACTGCCATTCGGGCCAGCGCTCCGAGCTGGCGGCCGCGCTCCTGCGGGCGGCGGGCGTCGACGCGGTCAACTACGAGGGCTCGTGGCACGAGTGGTCGCGCCGCGAGACCCCGGCGTAGTCTCCGCGAAGGCCAGGAACCGGCCGCACAGCTCCCGCCCGAACGCGTTCCACGCGGCGATGTGCGTCTCGGTCTCGGCGAGGAGCGCCGGAACGTCGACCGGGCCATCCTCTCGCGGGTCGTACGACCGCGTCCAGTCCTCGATGCTCGCGTGCGTGACCTCCGGATGGAACTGGACGCCCCAGGCGGCCGGGCCCGCGCGGAAGGCCTGAAGGCAGCGCTCGCTGCGGGCCAGCGGAACCGCGCCGTCGGGCTCCTCGAAGTGGTACAGATGCCACTGGAAGGAGGGGAAGCGCGCGGGCAGGCCCGAGAAGACCGGGTCGGCCGCGGCCTCGGGCGTGAGCTCGACGTCGATCCAGCCGATCTCCGGGCTGGGGAGGCGGCGCACATGGCCGTGGAGCGCCTTCGCGAGCAGCTGCCCCCCGAGGCAGACGCCGAGAACCGGGACCTCGTCGGCAACCAGCCGCTGCAGGAGGCGCCGCTCGTCGCCCAGCCAGCCATGGCGGTCTTCCTGGTCGACGTGCATCGCGCCGCCGAAGACGAGGAACGCGCCGTAGTCCTCGACCGGTGCCGGCGGCGCCGGGCTTGCGGAGACGACCCACTCGTCGAGCTCGTGGCCGGCCTCGAGGACGGCGTCGTCGAGCACCCCGCCGGCCGCATCGGTCTGGTGGACGAGCGACAGGACGCGCATCGGGCTCACGTTACGCGATGGCGAACCCACACGTTCGGCTCCCAGTAGGAGCCGAGATCGGCCTCGCGGTCGACCTCGAGCGGGGCGAGGCAGTGCGGGAAGACGTACGTGCCGCTGTCCGGGAACGGCGTCTTCGTCCACTCCTCCCACTCGGCCACCGTGCCGGTGATGCGGAGCGATCGCGGCACCGGCTGCAGGATCTCCGCGCCGAGGCGGACGTGGAGCCGGATCCACGGGTCGAAGGGGAGGCCGTCCTCGCGCGTCCAGAAGGCGTAGCGCTCGATGGGCGTGAGCGGGTAGCGCTCCTTCCACGTGGGCCGCAGCGGCGCGATCAGGTTGCCGAAGCCCTGTCCTGCCGCGATGTCGCGCATCGCACCGATCATCGTCCGGGAGTGGCCGCCGCCCTGGTACTCCGGCGGGACTTCGATCGCCAGCGCCGAGAGCGTGTTCGGCTCGCCGCGGCTTGCGTGGAGGCCGACGGCGCCGTCGAGCGCGGCGTCGATCCCCGCCGGAAGCCCGGCGACCGTGCCGTCCCACGCCAGGGGGATCGAGTGCCCGTGCGCGAGCGCCAGGTCGCGCTCCTCGTCGTAGAGGGCGAACTGGAAGTCGCGGAAGTCCTCGTCCAGCCGGCTCCAGTGCTGCCCGAGCACGTCCCCCTTCTCGTTGTACGTCGGCCAGACCCCGGTGACCTGCTCGTAGGAGCGCGCCCAGAGATCGGGCCGCTCTGCGCTCGTGTGGACGCGGATGCTCACGCGGCCGCGGCACCCCGCAGCGCCGCCTGGAGCTCCGCCGCCGCGGGCCCGGGGCGGCCGTCGCCGACCGGCTCTCCGTCGAGCTCGATCGCCGGCATCACCTCGCGGATCGAGGACGACGTGAAGGCCTCCTCCGCCGCGGCCAGCTCGTCCACCGGGTAGCGGCCCTCGTGCACCGTGTAGCCAAGCTCGCCGGCGGCCTCGACGAGGGTCGCGCGCGTGAGGCCGGCGAGGATCCCGAGCTCGAGCCCAGGCGTGAAGAGGTCACGGCCCGTGCGCCACCACACGTTCGTGACCGGGCCCTCGAGCACGATGCCGCCGACCGCGAGGAAGACGGCGTCGTCCGCGTTGCGCCGCCGCGCCTCGGCCTCGGCCGCCATGTTGACCGCGTAGCTGGTCGACTTGACGCCGCCCAGCAGCCAGGGCGCATCTGCGCGCACGGCCGGTTCGATGCCGAGCTGGATGCCGATCAGACGGACGCCCCGCGCGCGGCGAAGATCGAGGTCGCTCGGGAGCGTCGAGACCATGGCCAGCGCGGTCGGGAACCCGCCGCCCTCGCGGCCGGGGGTGATGTAGAGGCGCAGGACGGTGTCCGGCTCGCCGGAGGCATCCAGAGCCTCGCGCACGATGCCGCGGAAGCCGACGACGTCGACCGCGGGGAGGCCCAGCCGCTCCGCGGAGGCGGTGAGCCGCTCGAGGTGGTCGTCGAGCCGAAACGGCCGGCCGTCGTACACGCGGATCGTCTCGAACGCCGCCCGCCCGCGCAGGAACGCCTCGTCGTCGGCGTGGAGGACAGGCTCGGACGGGTCGACGAGCCCGCGACCGCCCACGGCCAGCGCCAGGACGGTCACCGGGCGACTGCCTCGGGCACCGCGCTCCCGACAGCCGCGAGCAGAGGCCGCGCTTTCACCCACGACTCCTCGATCTCGGCCTGCGGTTCGGAGTCCCAGACGATGCCGCCGCCCACCCAGAGGTGGATCTCGCCGTCGGCGACCGCGAAGGTTCGAATGGTCAGCGCGAGGTCGAGGTCACCGTTCGACCGGATCCGGCCGAGCGCGCCCATGGATGCCCCTCGGCCGACGGGCTCCAGCGCGGCGATGTGGTCGAGCGCCGAGATCTTGGGCGCACCGGTGACGGAGCCGCCCGGAAAGACGGCGGCGAGCAGCTCGGCCAGGCCGACGCCGTCGCGCAGGCGTCCCTCGACCGTCGTGACCATGTGGGTGACGCCGGCGAGCTCGTGCTCGGCCATCAGGTCGGGCCAGCGCACGGAGCCGGGCTTGCAGACCCGCGAGAGGTCGTTGCGCTCGAGGTCGACGATCATCACGTGCTCGGCGGCGTCCTTCTCGGACTCGCGCAGCTCACCGTGGACGCCGGCCGGCCGCGTGCCCTTGATCGGCTTCGTCCAGACCCGGTCGCCGCGCCGCGCCAGGAACAGCTCGGGCGAGCCTGAGACGATCGTCCATTCGTCGCCGGTGAGCGGGTCGGCGTGGAGCGGGCGGAGCGGCGCGAGGCTCGGAGCGAGCCCGGCCGGATCGCCCTCGAAGGGAGCGCGCAGGTGCTGGACGAGGTTGACCTGGTAGACGTCGCCGCGCGCGATCGCGTCCTGGACGGCCTCGATCGCGGCTGCGTAGCCCTCGTCGTCCCACGAGCGGCGCCACTCGCCGATTCGGAACGGGCGCGGGGCGGGGGCCGGCTCGCCGGCCGGGCGGACGCGCGCGGCAAGGAGCGGCAGCCGGCAGGGCGCCGGCGGGCCCGGCCAGGGCGCGCGGCGAAGTCCGTCCGAGAGCTCGTAGCCGAGGAAGACGTCGGCGACGACATCCTCGTGCCCGAACAAGCCTGCGTCCTCGAGGTAGCTCTCGAGCTCTTCGAAGGCGCCGGCGGCTTTCCAGACCTCGAGCACGGCTGTAACGCTAGCGCGTGCCCGGAAGGCCCACGGTGCGCCGTTGGGTGCAGCCTCAGCACTCCGGCGACATCGCGACGGGCGGCTCGATCGGAAACGGGCCCCTCCACCCCGCGGACGCGACCGCAGTGTCGGTCACTCCTGTCGCGGGTTCAGGGTCGAGGAAGGCACCGCCGCCCGCCCGCCTAGAATCGAACGGGTGGACGCACGACCGATCGGGATCTTCGACTCGGGCGCGGGCGGGCTCACCGTCCTGCACGAGTGCCTCGTCACGCTCCCGCACGAGGACTTTCTCTACCTGGGGGACAGCGAGCGGTGCCCCTACGGCCCGCGGCCGCACGCGGAGATCCGGCGGTTTGCGCACGAGATCGCGTCGTACCTCGAGCAGGAGGGCGTGAAGCTGATCGTGGCCGCCTGCAACGCGGCCACGTCGGCGGCGTTGCCGGCGCTGCAGGAAGCGTTGCGCGTGCCGATCGTCGGCGTGCTCGTCCCCGAGGCGCACGCCGCCGTGCAGGCGACACGGAACCGCCGCGTCGGCCTGCTCGCCACCGAGGCCACCGTGGCGAGCGGTCGCTACGAGGAGGTCGTCCACGCCCTGGACGCGGGCGCGGTGGTGGTCTCCGTCGCGTGCCCCAAGCTCGTCCCCCTGATCGAGGCGGGCGTGGTCGGCGAGGAGCTCGACGCGGCCGTGCGCGAGTACGCGGCGCCGCTGAAGGAGGAGGACGTGGACACCGTCATCCTCGGCTGCACGCACTACCCGATGATCCGCCGCGTGTTCGAGCGGGCGTTCGGGCGCGGCACGACGCTGGTCTTCTCCGCGGACGAGACCGCGCTCGAGGTGGCCGAGACGCTGCGGCGCAAGGCCGTCGAGAACGATCCCACCCGCGACGGCGAGACCCGCTTCCTCACGACCGGATCGCCGGATGAGTTCCGGGCGCTCGGCGAGCGCTTCCTGCAGCTCCCGATCCCGCGCGTCGAGCAGGTCAGCGTCCACGACCTCGAGCTCGCCCGCGCGTGAGCTCCCGGGAGCTCCCGCACCTTAATTACTACGGGGCACCCCATCCCACCACCCGCTTTCGAGCCTACAGCGGAAAAGCGCGCCCGTGGTGCGCGGATCGTGCCGAAAGCGTGACGGAATGAGCCGAGAGGGTCGCCGTCCGGACGAGCTGCGGCCGCTCGAGATCGTGACCGGCTTCGTCGAGCAGGCGACCGGCTCGGCGCTCATCTCCTTCGGCGCGACGCGTGTCCTCTGCACGGCGAGCGTCGAGGAAGGCGTCCCACGCTGGCTCGCGGGAAGCGGCCGGGGGTGGCTCACGGCCGAGTACGGGATGCTGCCGGCGTCGACCGGGCAGAGGACGCAGCGCGAGGCGAGCGCGGGCAAGCAGAAGGGCCGCACGGTCGAGATCCAGCGGCTGCTCGGACGGTCGCTTCGCGCCGTGGTCGACTTGGAGACGCTGGGCGAGCACACGGTCTGGATCGACTGCGACGTGATCCAGGCCGACGGGGGGACGAGGACGGCCGCGATCTCCGGCGCCTGGGTCGCGCTGACCCTGGCCGCCCGCAGGGCCGGGCTCCCCGAGCCGGCCGACCTCGTCGGGGCGGTTTCGGTGGGGATCGTCGACGGCGAGCCGCTCCTCGACCTCGACTACTCGGAGGACTCGACGGCCGACGTGGACATGAACGTCGTCATGACCGGCGGCGGGCGGCTGATCGAGGTGCAGGCGACGGCCGAGCGCGTGCCGTTCAGCCGGGCCGAGCTCGACGCGCTCGTCGACCTCGCCGCGGCCGGCATCCAGGAGATCGGCGCCAAGCAGAGGGTGGCGGTCGCGTGATTCCAGAGGTCGGCTGGTTCGACATCGCGGTGCGGTTGCTGGTCGCCGCGGGCCTGACGGGCGCAATCGGGCTCGAGCGCGAGCTGCGCGACCGGGCCGCCGGCCTGCGCACTCACATGCTCGTGGGCATCGGCGCGGCGCTCTTCACGATCGTCTCCGCCTACGGGTGGACGGCGTTCGAGTTCTCGGCGCGGTCCGGGATCGTCTTCGACCCGACGCGCATCGCCGCGCAGATCGTGACCGGCATCGGCTTCCTCGGCGCGGGGGCGATCCTGCGCCAGGGGCTGACGGTCCGCGGGCTCACGACGGCGGCGAGCCTGTGGATCGTGGCCGCGATCGGGATGGCGGCCGGCGCCGGCTTCTATTCGGCCGCCGTCATCACCACCGCCATCGTGCTCGTCGGCCTTGGCCCGTTCCGCTGGCTCGAGGGCG
Organism: uncultured Actinomycetes bacterium; assembly: GCA_963830885.1. Classification (GTDB taxonomy): domain Bacteria; phylum Actinomycetota; class Thermoleophilia; order Gaiellales; family Gaiellaceae; genus JAIBJN01. The sequence continues at coordinate 120,688 of CAWHOA010000003.1, forward strand.
GCACCACCCTCAGCAGGTTCCGGCGGGGCGGCAGGCACCTCGAGATCGACCTGGGCCGGGACCACTCCATCGCAGAGCCGCTCGCGGTGATCGACGGGCGCCGCGTGCGCGTCAGCCGGGTGCAGTTCGAGGACGAGCTGGACTGGCGGCGGCTCCGTGTCGAGCTCGACCTGCCGTTGGGCCCCGCCGAGGAGCGCCTGGTCGAGGAGCTGGCCTCCCTCGAAGGGGTACGCGCGGTCCGCTGGAGCGAATGAGGGCGAGCTTCGTCTCGAAGAACCGCCACAAGGCGCAGGAGCTCGCCGTGCTCCTGCCCGGCTGGGAGATCGAGCCGACGCGGGCCGAGGAGCTGCCAGAGGAGGTCGGCGAGACCTTCTACGAGAACGCGCGTGCGAAGGCCCTCTTCGGGCGAAGCGTCGACCCGCCCGACCGCTGGACGATCGGCGAGGATTCCGGGCTCGAGGTCGACGGCCTGGGCGGTCGGCCCGGGATCCGCTCAGCGCGCTATGGCGGGCCGGAGGCGACCGACGAGGAGAACGTTGCTCGCCTGCTCGAGGAGCTTGCCGGCGCGACCGGTCCCGCCCGTCGTGCCCGCTACGTCTCGGAGCTCGTCTGCCTCTCGCCGGAGCTCCGGGAGGTGCGGGGGACGGGGACGCTCGAGGGCACGATCGCGGACAGGCCCCGCGGCTCCGGAGGGTTCGGGTACGACCCCGTGTTCGTGCCCGCCGGCGAGGAGCTGACGGTAGCCGAGCTGGGCGACGGGTGGAAGGCGTTGAACAGCCACCGCGCCGCGGCTGCGCGCAAGGTCCTGGACGCAGTAGGCAACGGCGCTCCGGGTCTGTAGATTCCGCACATGCAGCTCTTCTCGCACGACGACAAGGCGACCGCGCTCGGTCGCACCCCGCTGTTCAGGAACCTCGCGCGCGGCGACCTCGTGCAGCTCGCCATGGCGACCGAGGACCTGGAGGTCGACGCGGGCAAGGTACTCGCGCGCGAGGGGGAGATCGGCCAGGAGTTCTTCGTCATCGTCGACGGCGATGTCTCGGTCACCAAGGACGGTGAGGAAATCCGCAGACTCGGGCCCGGCGACTTCTTCGGAGAGATCGCGCTCATCTGGGACTCCCCGCGGCGCACGGCGACGGTCACAGCCGCTACGCCCGTCCGCTTCTTCGTCCTCACGCGCCAGGCCTTCCGCGGCCTGATCGACCACCACCCGGACATCGAGGCGAAGGTGCTCGAGGCGCTCGAGCAGCGCGTGCAGACGACCGAAGACGGCGTCTAGGCGCGCTTCCGCCAGAGGCTCCAAAACGGATCCGAGGGCGCTTCCCCGCGCCCGCGAGCGAGCCACCAGTTCACCTCGGCTCCGAGTACGAGGATGTTCGCCATGACGTAGAGCCAGACGAGCAGCAGTACGAGGCCGCCGTACGCCTGGAGAGCGACCAGCTCGCGCGAGAGCCGCACGAAGGTCGGCAGGATCTGAAAGCTCGCCTGCAGGAGCACCGAGGCGAAGAGCGCGCCGGGCAGGGTCTCCCGCCAGGAGAGCCGCGTGTTCGTGAGCAGGCGGTAGAGGCTCCACGTGAAGCCGATGAGCAGCGCGGTCGAGACGAGCAGGGCGTACAGATACGAGAGGAATCCCTCGGCCACCCCCGCGCGATTCAGAAGCTCGACTCCGACGGAGGAGATCACGAGCGCGAGGAAGAGGACGACCAGGGCCGCGGCCGTCAGGATGAGGACGAGCGACTTCTGCCTGATGAAGGGCCGGTTGGGGAGGCCGTAGACGATGTTGAAGGCCGACTCGATGACGCTGAAGAAGCCGAGCGCTGCCCAGATGAGCCCGATGCCGCCGATCACCGAGAGCTCCGTCGCCTGCTCCTGGATCTCGGTGACGGCGTCGAGGATGTTCTCGACCGAGTTCTCGGGAAACACCCGCCGGATCTCCTCGACCAGGTAGCTCGACTCGTCTTGCTCGCCGAGGAATGCGAGCAGGGAGAGGGCCAGGAACAGGAGCGGGACGAACGCCAGGATGGCGAAGTAGGCGATCATCGCCGCGAGGTGCGTGCCCCGGTCGGCGAGAAACTTGCGGAGGATCGCGTGCACGGCGAGGGAGTCTACGAGCGTGTGTTAGGTTTGCCGCCCGTGAACGCCGTGCAAGCTCTCGCCGACCTTGTCGAGATCTCGTCGCAGATCGAGTCGGCCGTGCTCGCCGGCGCCGACGGGACGGTGCTCGGATCGACCCTCGCCGAGCCCGCCCGGGCGGAGGCGATCGCCGGCGAGGCCCGCGCGCTGCTCGACGCCGCCGCCGGCCCGGCGGGCACCCCCTCCCAGGTCGAGGTCTCGTTCCACGAGGGCTGCGTCTTCGTCGTCACCGACGGCGAGCGGCTCGTCGCCGCCGTCACGGGGCGGGATCCCACGGCGGGCCTCGTCTTCTACGACCTGAAGACGTGCCTGCGCCTGAGCGCGGAGCAGGAGTCGGCCCCCAAGGCGGCAGCGGGCAGCCGCCGGCGAAAGAAGAAGGACGAGGAGCCGGAGGCCGCCGATGAAGCGTAGGCTCGCTGCGCTCCTCGCTGCCCTCGGCGCAGTGGCAGGCGCCGCCGCACTCTGGCGCCGCCGTTCCGGCGCGGGCAAGGATCGGGCGGACGTCTACTTCCCCGACGGCTCGATGGTCAGCTTCGTGGAGGGGACGGACGAGGCCGCGCGCCTCTTCCCCGTCGCCCGCCGCATCCTCGCGCAGTCCCGAAGCTGACGCGGTCGTGACCGACGCAGAGCTCGCCAGCGCGATCCGCGAGCACGCGTACCTGGAGGGCGACTTCGTGCTCCGGTCGGGGAAGCGGTCCCGTTACTACCTGGACAAGTACCGCTTCGAGACGCGGCCGGACATCCTCGCGGCGCTCGGCGACCGGCTCGCCGCCGGTGTGCGCGAGGTCGCTCCCGCCGCGACGCGGATCGCCGGGCCGGAGCTCGGCGCGATCGCGCTCGCGGCCGCGGCCTCGCTCGCGTCCGGGCTCCCATTCCTGCTCGTCCGCAAGGAGGCGAAAGGCTACGGCACGGAGAACCGGCTCGAGGGCGCCTTCGAGCCGGGCGAGGAGGTGTGCCTGGTCGAGGATGTCGTCACGTCGGGGGGCGCCGCGGCCGACGCGATCGACGCGCTCCGCGAGGCCGGGCTCGAGTGCCGCGCGGCCATCTGTGTGGTCGACCGGGAGGAGGGTGGAGCGGACGCACTCGCGCGCAAGGCGGTCCGGCTGCATCCGCTCTTTCGGGCGCAAGACATCCTCCAGGCGTAGAAAAACCCCGCAAACCCGCATGGTTGCTTGCTATCAGGGGGCTCTGTTAGGGTTTTCCCGGTTCCCCCTAGTCAGCGTAAATGGACGGAAGGAGAGGGCAAGTGACGAAGGCCGAGTTCATCGACAAGGTGGCCGACAAGAGCGGCCTTACCAAACGGGATGCAGCAGCGGCGGTCGACGCGTTCCTCGATTCCATCACCGAAGCGCTCAAGGCCGGCGACGCGGTCTCGTTCACAGGCTTCGGCAAGTTCTCCGCACAGCAGCGCGCGGCGCGGCAGGGCGTCAATCCGCGCACCGGCGAGCGCGTGCAGATTCCGGCGGCGATCGTCCCCAAGTTCTCCGCCGGCAGCCAGCTCAAGCAGGCGCTCCGCTAAGCCCTCTCCACTCGGCGGATTGCTTTCGGGGGCCGCGCGAGCGGCCCTCGGCCGTTCCGGGGCGCGTCTGGCCACACGCGAACGTATGTTCGTGTATGCTGGAGCCGTGCAGCTCGCCTTCGACGCGGCCGACCGGCTCGTTGAGCTCGTCGAGGAGCGGCGCGGGCCGGTGGCGGCCGGGGAGGCGGCCCGCGCGCTCTTTGCGCTCGCCCACGCGCCGGAGGGCCTCGCCCGGAGCCTGCTCGACGACGTCGTCGCCGGCGACGCTCGGCTCGCCTGGCGCGGTGCGAACGTCGGGCTCGCCGCACCGCCCGGGTGCGACCTGCCGCTCGAGGCGGCGCGCTTCGTCGTCGTCGACCTGGAGACCACCGGTCTGCGTCCGGCGCAGTCGGCCATCTGCGAGATCGGCGCCGTGCGCGTCGACGGGCTCCTCCCGGCCGGGACGTTCCAGACGCTCGTCGACCCCGGCGTCCCCATCCCGCCGGTGATCGCAGGGATCACCGGGATCGCCGACCGGGACCTGCGCGGAGCGCCGCGCCCGCCCGCCGCGGTCCGCGACTTCCTCGCCTTCGCCGGCGACCAGGCCGTCATCGTCGCCCACAACGCCCGCTTCGACCTTGCGTTCCTCGACCGGGAGGTGGAGCTGATCACCGGGCGACGGCTCGCGGCGCCCGTCGTGGACACGGTCGGACTGGCGCGGCGGCTGCTGGCGGGGCGTGTGCCGCGCGTCGGCCTCGCGTCGCTGGCGCAGTTCTTCGGCACCTCGGTGCGGCCGTGCCACCGCGCGCTGCCGGACGCGCAGGCGACCGCCGAGATCCTCGTGGCGCTCGTCGGTCTCGCGCAGGAGCGCGGGGCCGGCACCGTCGCCGACCTCGTCGAGCTGAGTGCGCCCCGCCGACGCCGCGTCTACGAGAAGCGCTCGCTCGTCTTCGGCGCGCCGACCCGGCCCGGCATCTACGTCTTCCGTGACGCGAACGGCCAGGCGCTCTACGTCGGCAGGGCGCGAGACCTGCGCGCGCGGCTTCGCTCGTACTTCCGCTCGGAGCGCCAGCGCCCGGCGGTCGAGGCGGCGCTCGCGGCTGTCGAGCGCGTCGAGTGGGAGGTGCTCGGCTCGGAGCTCGAGGCGGCGCTCGAGGAGCTGCGGCTCATCCGGGAGCTCCGGCCGCCGGCGAACGCGCGCGGGAAGCGCGGCGGGCGGGGCTTCTACCTGCGGCGGCGCGGCGAGCAGGTCGTCGTCTCGGAGCGGCCGGGCCCACTCGGCCCTATCGGGAGCCGACGCCGCGCCGAGCGGGCGGCGCGGGCGCTCGCGGGCGCGTCGGAAGACGAGCTGGCCGGCCTGCTCGCCGGTGGCCCGCTGCCGCGCCTCCGCGTGCGGCTCGCCGATCTCTCCGAATGCCTCCGGTACGAGGACGCGGCGCGCCTGCGCGACCGCATCGACGCGCTCGAGCGGGTCATCCGCGAGCTGGCGGCGCTCGAGCGGCTCCGCTCGCTCGAGGCCTGCTTGCTGACGCCCGCCTCACCGGCAAGGTTCGCGCGGGCAGTCTTCGTCGCCCGGGGCCGCGTCGCCGACGCGCGGGTGCTGCCCCCGGGGGCCGGAGCCGTGCTCGAGGTCCGGGCGGGCCTGGCCGCCGCCGGATCGGCCGAGCCTTCTCTCCGGCCCGAGGACGCGGAGGAGCTGCTGCTTCTGGGAACATTCATCCGCCGCCCGCCGCCGGAGCTCGTCGTCGCCCCGCTGGACGAGCACGCAATCCTCGCGGCCTTGCGCGATCCGACCGCCGCAGTCGCCTGAGTCCGTTCCGAAGCGAAGCTCTGACCCGTAGGACGGCGTCACTCCGGAACGCGCTCTAAGCTCCCTTCAGATGGCTCAAGAGCTGGAAGCAGGGGCGCGCGCCGCTGTCGCAGCGCTGACATTTGGCGATCGCGTCGCTGCCGCGGTCGACGCCAAGCGGAGCCAGCTCCTCGTTGGCCTCGACCCTCGCGCCGAGCTGCTTCCGGTCGAGCTCCGCGGAGACGTCCACCGGGGACGCGCGTCGGCCGCCGACGCTGTGGCGCGCTTCTGCCGCGGGCTCGTCGACGCGGTCGCGCCGTACGTCGTCGGCGTGAAGCCGCAGCTGGCGTGCTTCGAAGCGCTCGGCGCGGACGGGATCCGGGCGTTCGAGGACATCTGCGAGTACGCCCGCGCCGCGAACCTGCTCGTGCTCGCGGACGCCAAGCGCGGCGACATCGGCTCGACCGCCCGTGCCTACGCCGACGCCTACCTCGAGGAGCACGAGGACAGGCCGCCTCCGGTCGACGCGCTCACCGTGAGCCCGTATCTGGGCAGCGACTCGATCGAGCCCCTCGTCGCGGCGTGCCGCCGCACAGGCAGCGGGATCTTCTGCCTGGTGAAGACGTCGAACGCGGGCAGCGCCGACATCCAGGATGCGACGCTCTCGGACGGGCGCCCCCTCTGGCAGCACGTCGCGGAGCTCGTCGACGGCTGGGGCGAGGATCTCGTCGGCGAGCGCGGACTCTCGAGCGTCGGCGCCGTGGTCGGTGCCACCTATCCGCGCGCAATCGGCGAGGCGAGGCGGCTGATGCCGCGGTCGATCCTGCTTCTGCCTGGAATCGGCGCGCAGGGGGGCACGCCCGCAGACGTCGCGCGCGCCTTCACGAGTGGGCCCGCGAGCGCGCTCGTGCCGGTGTCACGTGCCGTGATCTACGCCTTCCGCGTCGACGGCGCCGACTGGCGCAAGGCGGCCGCGGCGGAGGCGGCCCGCCTCCGCGGCGAGGTCTGGGCGGTGTCGGGCTGGTGAATGACGACCAGATCAGAATCTGGATCGCCCGCTTGGCAGCGCCGCTGGCCTTCTTCTTCGCGGCCACCGTGCTCGTGATCTTGGTGCAGCGTGCCCTCGAGTCCGACGCCGGCGAGGCGGGCACGAACTCGACCTCGACCGAGGAGGTCGACACGGGCCCCGTGACGACCTCGCCCAACCAGCCCACGGCGCTGCCGCGCGCCTGCCGCAAGGCGCTCTACGTCGTCAGGTCCGGGGACACGCTCGAGTCGATCGCCGCGAAGTGCGAAGTGCCGCTCTCCGACATGCTCGAGCTGAACCCGGACATCGACCCGCTCACGCTCAACCCCGGCGACCGCATCCGTATCCGGTCGCGGGAGGAGCAGCGGGAGCTGAAGCAGCAGAACCAGCAGGACCAGGCGTAGGACGCTCGGCTAGGAGTCCAGACGGCGGCCGAGCGCCTTGACCGCATGGACGCCCGCAAGCGCGATCGTCAGCACGGGGTTCCCGAGGGTCGTGAGCTCGACTGCGCCGGTCTGGCGCTCGCGGCGGCGCCGCGGGATGGTGAGGGTTCGCGGCGCGCTGCCGAGCGGCAGGACGCGCTCGGTCGCCCGGCGCTCCTCGCCGCCCCAGACGAAGAGCCGCGTCGGACGGAGCTCGAAGCCGCCCAGGCCCTTGACCTCGACCTGAAGCGACCGCTCGACGTTGCGGACGCGTTCGGGCTTCGTCTCCTTCTGCTCCTCGGCCATCGTTTCGAGGATAGCCTGGGAGACGTGCGAAAGCACGCCGCCGTCATCGTCCTCGCGCTCCTCGTCACCGCCGGCCTCGCCGGCGCCGCCGGAGCGTCCGAACCACCGCCCGTGCAGGCGCGTGCCGTCCTCGTAGCGGACGGGAGCACGGGAGAGGTCCTCTACGAGCGCAACGCCGACCGACGCATGGCGATGGCGAGCATCACGAAGCTGATGACCGCGCTCGTCACGCTCGAGAACGCCCGTCCCAGGGACATAGTTACCGTTTCCCCGCGGGCCGTCGCGCCGGGTGGCTCGTCCATCTTCCTGACGGCCGGCGAGCGGCTGCGCGTGCGCGACCTCCTCGCCGCCGCGCTGATCCAGAGCGCGAACGACTCAGCCTTCGCACTTGCCGCCGAGGTCGGTGACGGGAGCATCAGGCGCTTCGTCCGGATGATGAACGCGAAGGCCGAGGAGCTGGGGCTCGACGGGACGCACTACGTGCGGCCGGACGGGCTCGACGTCGCCGGACACGTCTCGACCGCGCGGGACACGTTGCGCCTCGCGCGCGAGGCCATGCGCGAGCCGCTCGTCCGCGCGCTCGTCCGCAAGCAGACGGCGCAGATCCCGCCGGGCCGCACCCTCCAGAGCTGGAACGACCTTCTCGAGACGTTCCCAGGGCTGATCGGCGTCAAGACCGGCCACACCGACAACGCCGGCTGGGCCCAGGTCGCCGCCGCCCGCCGCGGGCCGTCAACCATCTACGCGGTCCTCCTCGGGAGCCCGTCGCGGGCGAAGCGGAACGCCGATCTGTCCGAGCTCATGGAGTGGGCGTTCGACCAGTACGCGACGTACGCGCTCGTTCGCGAGGGCGAGCGCTACGCCACCGCGGCCGTGCCCTTCGCCGACGACGAGCAGCTCGAGCTCGTCGCCGCCGAAGGGGCGTCGAAGCTCGTCCGGCTCGGCGACGGCTCGCAGTTCGTGGAGCGCGTTGTGGCGCCGACGATGGTCGAGCTCCCGGTGGCCAAAGGCCAGAAGCTCGGCGAGGTCGTGGTCATGGGCGACAACGGGGAGGTCGCGCGCGTCGATCTCGTCGCGACCCGGGACATCCCCGCGCCGAGCGTCGAGGAGCGGGCGCGCTGGTACGCCGACCGCGCTCTCGACGAGGCAGGCGACATCCTCGCCTCGGCGATCCCGGGCCTCTGAAACGGGCCTGAATCCATCTCGGCTAGGATCGCGCCGGTGCCTTCTCCGCACCCAGTCGGATGATCGTCACCGTCACGCTCAACGCCGCGATCGACCGGACGCTCGTGGTGCCGAGCTTCCAGCCCGGCCAGCGGCACCGGGCCAGCGTCGGCTTTCCCAGCGCGGGCGGAAAGGGGATCAACGTCGCACGCGCCCTCAAGCGCCTCGGCGCCCCGGTTGTCTGCACCGGCCTCGCCGGCGGCCGCACGGGCACGCTCCTCGTCGAGGAGCTGACCCACGAGGGGATCCTCAACGACTTCGTGCGGATCGGCGGCGAGTCGCGCACGTCGATCGCCGTCCTCGACCCGACGTCGAACCAGTACACGGAGATCAACGAGTGGGGCCCCGAGGTGACGGAGGAGGAGCTACAGATCCTCCGCGAGAAGCTGGCGTACCTCGCCCAGCGGGCGGAGTTCGTGGTGCTCTCCGGCTCGCTGCCTCGGGCGGTCGACCCAGGCTTCTACGGCGAGCTCGTGCGCGAGCTGAACCGCGGCCAGCTGCTCACCGTGGTGGATTCCGAGGGCGAGCCGCTCCGGCTCGCGGTCGAGGCCGAGCCGTACCTCGTCTCGCCGAACCAGCAGGAGGCCGAGGCGCTCGTCGGGCACGAGTTCGTGGACGAGGAGGATCTCGCCGCGGGCCTCGACGAGATCGCCGACCTGGGCGCGCGCAACGTCCTCATCACCCAGGAGGCGGGGTGCTACGCGCTCCTCCGCGAGGATCGCACCGAGCTGCGCATCCGCGCCGAGGCGCCCCGCGTGGAGCCCGTCTCCGAGGTCGGCGCCGGCGACACGCTCCTCGCCGGTTTCCTCGCGGCGCGGGCTGCGGGGAAGCCGTTCGACGAGGCCGTGCGGTCCGCCGTCGCGGCCGGCGTCGCGTCGGTGCTCGAGGCGGGCGCGGGCCGCTTCGACCCGCGCGAGGCGAGCCGGCTTGCCTCGCTCGTCCAGCTCGAGCACATCGAGCGCGTGCCGCACGAGGGCTAGCTGGGCTTGGCGGAGGGCCAGCAGGCCCGATTGGTACGATCGCTTCGGTGAGCGTGGAGCTGCGTCAGGACGAGATCGAGCGCCTTCTCGTCCTGGAGCGCAAGTTCGCCAAGGAAGGGCTGACCTTCGACGACGTGCTCCTCGTCCCGTCCGAGTCGGGCGTGCTGCCCGGCGAGGCTTCGACACGCACGCGCCTGACGCGCGCGATCGACCTCCAGATTCCGATCGTCTCGGCGGCGATGGACACCGTCACCGAGGCGCGCGCGGCGATCGCGCTCGCGCGCGAGGGAGGCATCGGTGTCGTCCACCGTAACCTCTCGGTCGAGGCGCAGGCCGCCGAGGTGGACAAGGTCAAGCGCTCCGAGGCGGGAATGATCGTCGAGCCCGTGACGCTCCCGCCCGATGCGCCCGTCGCTGCGGCGCTCCAGATCATGGAGACGTACAGGATCTCCGGCGTTCCGGTCACCGACGAGGACGGCCGCCTGGTCGGCATCCTCACGAACCGCGACCTCCGCTTCGAGGACGACACGGCGCGGCCCGTCTCCGACCTGATGACCGCGACCGATCTGGTGACGGTCCCGGTCGGGCACGACGCTGGAGGAGGCGCGCGCCGTCCTCCACCGGCACAAGATCGAGAAGCTCCCGGTCGTCGATCCCGACGGCCGGCTCAAGGGCCTCATCACCGTCAAGGACATCTCGAAGCGGATCCAGTATCCGCTGGCGACGAAGGACGAGCAGGGAAGACTGCGCGTGGCCGGGGCCGTGGGCACCGGGCCCGAAGGGCTCGAGCGGGCGGCCGCCCTCGTGGAGGAGGAGGTGGACGTCCTCGTCGTCGACACGTCGCACGGCCACTCGGTGGGCGTGCTGGAGGCCGTGCGGGAGCTGCGCGTGCGCTATGACGTCTCGATCGTCGCCGGCAACGTGGCCACCCCCGAGGCGACGGCGGCCCTGATCGACGCGGGCGCCGACGCGGTCAAGGTCGGCATGGGCCCCGGCGCGATCTGCACGACGCGGGTCGTCGCCGGCATCGGCGTCCCGCAGGTGACCGCCGTCTACGACTGCGCGCAGGTTGCCGCCCGCGACGGCGTGCCAGTCATCGCCGACGGCGGCATCCAGTTCTCGGGCGACATCGCCAAGGCGATCGCCGCCGGCGCCGACACGGTCATGCTCGGCGGCCTCCTGGCCGGGACCGACGAGAGCCCCGGCGAGGTCGTCTTCCACCAGGGCGAGCAGTTCAAGGAGTACCGCGGCATGGGCTCGCTCGGCGCCATGCGCGAGCGCCATTCGAGCGACCGGTACTTCCAGCAGGACGTCGAAGAGGTCGGCAAGCTCGTGCCCGAGGGGATCGAGGGGCGGGTCGCGTACAAGGGGCCGATCCGCAACGTCGTCCAGCAGCTCGTCGGCGGGCTCCGCCAGGCGATGGGCTACTGCGGCGCCGCCACGATCGAGGAGCTGAAGGAGGCGCGCTTCGTCCGGGTGACCTCCGCGGGCCAGCGCGAGAGCCACCCGCACGACGTCGCCATCGTCAAGGAAGCGCCGAACTACCGGCCCGGCCGCTAGTGCTCCTCCAGGCAATGAGCGCCCGTCACTACCTGAAGGAGCACTGATGGGGGAAGTAGTTCCGCTCCCCATCGCCGAGCCCGCACCCGAAGAGCGTCCCGTCCTCGTCGTCGACTTCGGCGGCCAGTACTCGCAGCTGATCGCCCGGCGCGTCCGCGAGTGCCGTGTCTACTCGGAGCTCGTCCACCACACCACGTCGCCGGCGGCGATCGCGGCGCGGCGCCCGCTGGCGCTCGTCCTCTCGGGCGGGCCGGCCTCGGTCTACGCCGAGGGCGCGCCGGACGCGGACCCCGGGATCTTCGGGCTGGGCGTCCCCGTGCTCGGCATCTGCTACGGCATGCAGCTGATGGCGCGCGACCTCGGCGGCCGGGTCGAGCGCACGGGCGGCGCCGAGTTCGGCCGAGCGGACGTGCGCGTCGAGCCTGACAGCGAGCTCTTCGGTGGACTGCCCGCAGAGCAGGTGGGGTGGATGAGCCACGGCGACTCGGTGACGGCGCCGCCGGAGGGGGCGCGCGTCACGGCCTCTTCGCGCTCGACGCCGATCGCCGGTTTCGAGGACCCCGACCGCGGCCTCTACGGGATCCAGTTCCACCCGGAGGTGCTGCACACCGAGCACGGAACGGAGATTCTCAAGAACTTCCTCTACCGCGTGGCCGACGCGCCCCCGGTCTGGACGGCGGCGGCGGTGATCGAGGAGGAGGTCGCCCGCATCCGCGCTCAGGTCGGGCGCGAGCGCGTGCTCTGCGGGTTGTCGGGCGGTGTCGACTCGGCGGTCGCCGCTCTCCTCGTCCACAAGGCCGTGGGGGAGCAGCTCACCTGCGTCTTCGTCGACCACGGTCTCCTGCGCAAGGACGAGGCGGCGCAGGTCGTCGAGACGTTCGGCAAGCACTTCCACGTCCCGCTCCTGCACGTCGACGCGCGCGAGCGCTTCCTCGCCCGGCTCGCGGGGGTCACCGATCCCGAGGAGAAGCGCAAGGCGATCGGCGAGGAGTTCATCCGGGTCTTCGAGGAGGAGGCGCGCACGCTCGGCGACGTCCGCTTCCTCGTGCAGGGCACGCTCTACTCGGACGTGATCGAGTCGGGCGGCTCGGGCGACGGCATCGCCGCGACGATCAAGTCGCACCACAACGTCGGCGGCCTTCCCGAGGTGATGGACCTCGAGCTTGTCGAGCCGCTGCGGATGCTCTTCAAGGACGAGGTGCGCCGGGTCGGCGAGGAGCTGGGGCTTCCCGAGGAGATGGTCTGGCGCCATCCATTCCCCGGGCCGGGCCTGGCAATCCGCATCATCGGCGACGTCACCGAGGAGCGGCTCGCGACATTGCGCGAGGCGGACGCGATCCTGCTCGAAGAGGTGCGCCGGGCCGGGCTGTACCGCGAGCTCTGGCAGTGCTTCGCCGTCCTGCCTGCGATCCGCTCCGTCGGCGTCCAGGGCGACGAGCGCACCTACGCGTACCCGATCGTCATCCGCGCGGTCACATCCGAGGACGCCATGACCGCCGACTGGGCGCGCCTGCCCTACGACCTGTTGGAGACGATCTCCACGCGGATCATCAACGAGATCCCTGCGGTGAACCGCGTCGCACTCGACCTCTCCTCGAAGCCGCCGGCGACGATCGAGTGGGAGTAACGGTCCGGCCCGAGCCTGCCGCTTGCCGCCTTCCGGCCGACGAGTCCGAGGCGGAGTCGCTGTGCCCGCGCTGCGGCGCCGAAATGACGTGGACGAAGGCGAGCTGGCACTGCCTGGCGTGCCGCTACAAGCAGGGCTGCTGCGGCTAGCCGGCGGCCCTCCTTGTCTTCTGGGGCACCCCGGCCCACCACCCGCTTCCGAGCCTAACGGCGAAAAGCGCACGCGTGTGTGACGCATCGTGCCGAGTGTGTTTCGAACGCTCCCCAGGCGCCGACCGCCGCTAGCCTCGCCGCGTGAGCCGCTACCGCTGGACGATCCTCGCCCTCGGCACGGCCGCGCAGTGGAGCTACTCGGCGGTCTTCCTGGGGATCCCCGTGCTGGCGCCGCAGCTCCGGGACGAGTACGGGCTCTCGCTGACACAGATCGGGGTCGTCCTCGCCGCCTTCAGCATCGGCTCCGTCGTGACCTTGCTCCCGTGGGGGCTGCTCTCCGACAGGGTGGGCGAGCGCGGCGTCCTCGCCGCCGGGCTCACGGCGGCGAGTGCGGCAATCGCGGCCGCCGCGTTCACGACCGAGTACCTCCCGCTCGTCCTCCTGCTCGTCCTCGGCGGAGGGGCCGGAGCCAGCGTGAACGCGGCCAGCGGGCGGGCCGTGATGAGCTGGTTCGAGCCGTCGCAGCGCGGGCTCGCGCTCGGGATCAGGCAGACCGCCCTCCCCCTGGGCGGGGCCGCCGCTGCGCTGGCGCTGCCGCCGATCGTCGCGGCGGGGGGAACGAAAGCCGGGCTGCTCGTCCTGGCCGGTGCCTGCCTCGTGACCGCTCTGGCCGGGCTGGTCGGCCTGCGGGAGGCGCCGCCCGATGTCGCGGCGCCGCTCGGCGACGTGACGAATCCACTACGGGACGCCAGGCTCTGGCGCGTTGCGAGCGGCAGCGGGCTGATCGTCGTCGCGCAGATCAGCGTCATGGCGTTCACGGTGTTGTTCCTCCACGGCGCGCGCGGGCTCTCGACGGGGGTCGCCGCCGCGATCTTCGCCGGGATGCAGCTCGTGGGAGCAGCCCTGCGGATCGCCGCCGGGCGCTGGTCCGACACGGGTGGGGACGAGGATCGGCCCGCTCGTGAAGATCGCCGTCGCCCTCTCGGTGACGCTGGCCGTGAGCGCTGCGCTGACCACCGCCCCGCTCGCGCTGCTCCTGCCCGCCTTCCTCGTCGCCGGGGCGATCTCGCAGGCGTGGAACGGCCTCTCCTTCACGGCGACCGCCGAGCTCGCGGGCCGCGCTCGCGCGGGGGCGGCGCTCGGCTTCCAGCAGACGGCCCTGGCCGTCGCTTCGGGCGTCGCGCCGCCCCTGTTCGCCCTGCTCGTCGAGTCCACCTCCTGGGGCGTCGCCTTCGCTCTCGCGGCGACGCTGCCCCTCGCCGGAGCAGGACTGATGCGGCGAGTCCCCGCCTAGGAACCTCCTAGGAGTGGGCGACCTCCTCGCGCCGGCGCCGCAGCAGGACGACCGACAGCGCCAGAGCGGCCAACACGGCGAGCGACCCGCCCACGGCAGGGACGACCGGGAAGCCGGCCTCGCCGCCGGACGAGGGCGGTGCGCCTCCTCCCGCCGGTCCGCCAACGGTCACCGCCGTGAAGGTATGCGTCTGAGCGCAAGGGACGGCCTGCGTCCCGATCGCTCGTGAAGTCGTCGAAGACCTCGTAGCGCCAGCTTCCGGCCGCCGGGAAGACGACTTCGGCGGCAAAGACCTCAGGGTTCCCGGTCGGCCTGGCGACGAACGTCTCCCGCTCGCCGGTCCCCGTGTTCACGATCGTGAGCTCGGGCCTGGCGGTCTTCGCGTTCGGGAGTGCGTTCCGCCCGTGCTGGAGGACGGTGAGCTCAGCCGTCCAGGTCGTTCCGGCGGCGATCCCGGCGGGTGGCGGGGCGAGGCCGACGGTGGCCATGCACCCTGCGCTCGCGGCGCCCGCTTGGGCGAGCGCGCCGACGAGAATCGCTGCGATCAGGATCCGCTTCATGCGATCACTCCTTTCGCGGCTGGTACACCTGCGGGGCCGCGAGGGTTCCCGCTCAGCGAACCGCGAAGTCGGTGAGGCCCTCCTCGTCCTCCTCGAACACCTCGACTCGCTCGACCCGCGCCGGGCCGGGGCCGCGGTTGACGAACGCAACCAGGCGCTCGACCGCCTCCGGCGGCCCCTCGAACACGGCCTCGACCGTGCCCTCCCAGGTGTTCCGCACCCACCCGCGCACGCCCGCTTCCTCCGCCAGCCGGCGGGTCGTCTCCCGGAAGAAGACGCCCTGAACGCGACCGTGGACGACGACGCGGCGTCTCACGCGTAGCGCCCGAACCAGGGGAGGATCGATACCGCAAGCACCGCCGAGAAGACGGCGGCGAGGACGAACGGCAGGCGCGAGTCCACGTTGAAGAGCGGCACGTAGACGAGTGGCGCGATCGCCACGCCGGCGAACTTGAAGGCGCTGTAGGCGGAGGTGGCGCCCGCCCGGTTCTCCGGGAACGACTCGACGGCGATCGTGTTGAGGCCGGCCCAGACGAACGTCGAGGCGCAGCCGATCCCGAAGAAGACGAGGCCGAGCGCCCAGGCGCTGGGCACGAGCACGAGGCCGACCACGCCGGCGGTGCAGGCGACGGCGCCCCCGAGCGCGGTGGCCGGCCTGCCCGCGCGGTCGACGACCGTGCCCGCGTAGCGCCCGAGCAGGATGCCCCCGATGCCGTAGCCGGCGATGAGCAGGCCGCGCGCGCCCGACCCGAGCCCGAACTCGTCCGCTCCCACGAGGACGAGGACGAAGCCGATGGCCGTGAACCCGAGGTAGCCGAGCGCCGCCTGCGTGGCCAGCAGGGCGATCCAGCGGTTCAGGAGCGAGCGGAGCGAGGCGCGGCCGCTCGGGGTGGAGCGCTCGGCGGCACCGAGCGTCTGGCTGGGGAATGCGAGGACGCCGGCGACGACCGCGACGAGAACGAACGCGAGCCGCCAGGAGATTTCGCCGAGCAGGCCGCCGAGGATCGGCGCGAGCATCAGGCCGGCCGTCTGGGCAGCCGCGAACGTGCCGACGGTGCGCCCGAGCACCTCGGGGGCCGCCACTTCGGAGAGCGCGGCCAGGAGGATGGGGGAGAGGAAGGCGTTCGCGGACCCCATCGCCGCCCGCGCGGCCAGGAAGAGCCAGATGTTCGGCGCGAGCGCGCACAGGATCGCCGCGATTCCGAAGGCGACATACCCGCCCCGCACGACGCGACGGGGCCCCAGGCGCTCCGCGATCGTCCCGGAGACGAGCTGCAGGAGCGCGAACGGCACCATGTATGCGGTGATCGCGGCCGCCACCTGTACAACCGAGGCATCCAGGCCGTCGGCGACGTTGGGGATGAGCGCGACGAGCATCGCCCCGCCGAACGGGCCGAGGAAGCCGCCGACGTAGAGCGGGAGAGTGATCCGGCGCACGCCGCGGAAGGCTACGCGCAGTGCTGCTGTCGTTACTCCGGTGTAATCGCCGGGAGTACGCTACGAGCGGATGTCCGTGTCTCCCCAGCAGCTCCCGATCAAGCGCAACACGGCGCTCCTGTCGGCATCGCTCGCCGCGAACTCCGGGATGCTCCAGCTCTCGGCCGCGGTGGCCTCGCTGACGTTCGTTCTCGTCACCGGCGTGAAGGGGCTGCTCGGCCTCGGGCCGGCGATCGTGCTCGCCTCGGGCGCCCTCGCGGCGCTGCCGGCCGGGCGCGCGATGGACCGCTTCGGGCGTGTCCCGGTGCTCGCGACCGGGTTCTGCCTCGGCGCGGCAGGCGGCGGGCTGGCGGCGCTCGGGAGCGCGCTCGAGTCCCCTTTCCCGGTCTTCCTGGGACTCGTCCTCGTGGGCACCGCGAGCGGGACGGCCCTGCTGGCGCGGGCGGCCGCCGGCGACATGTACCCGCCCGAGCGGCGTGCACGCGGGATCGCGCTCGTCCTCTTCGGGGCCGTCTTCGGCGCGATCCTGGGTCCGGCCGTCTTCAGCCCGCTCCTGTCGGGGCGTGAGCTCGACGCCGACTCGCTCGCGCTCCTCTGGCTCGTGGGGTCGTGCTTCATGGTCGTCGGCCTCGTGCTCGTGCTGTTCGTGCGGCCCGATCCGAAGCGCATCGCCGAGGTGCTCGCCGTGGGGACGCCGGCCGCCGACCCGCGACCGCCCGCGCCGCTGCGTGAGCTTCTCGGGCGCCGCGGCGTGATCCCCTCGATCCTCGCCGCGCAGGCGAGCTTCGGGGTCATGGTCGGCGTCATGACGCTCACCGGCGCGGTGGTCGTCGACCACCACAACCACTCGGGCCAGGCCGTGTTCCCGATCATCGGCGCCCACGTGCTCGGGATGTACGCCCTCGTCCTCTTCGTCGGCGACCTCATCGACCGCATCGGCAGGCCGCCCGCGCTCGTCGGTGGGCTGTCGCTGATGGCGGTCTCCTGCATCAGCCTGCTCTGGATCGAGAGCGTGCCGGCCGCCGCGCTCGCGCTCTTCGGGCTGGGGCTCGGCTGGAGCCTCTCGTTTGTCTCCGCGACCGCCCAGCTCGCCGACTGCACGATGCCGTGGGAGCGGGGGAAGCTGCTCGGCTTCAACGACCTCCTCTCGGGCATGACCGGCGCCAGCCTGGCGTTGCTCGGAGGCTACGCGCTGACCGTGATCGGCGTGGCCGCGCTGGCGATCGGCGCCACCGTCATCGTCGTCGTCCCGGCCGTCTGGATCGGGCGCCGCGGCTTCGGCGGAAGGGTCGAGCCGAGCCCCTCCGCTGCCGACTGACTGGAGAGCTCGTCTCGGAATGAGGCCTTGTGCCGTCGGGCCGCGCTGCTCGCCCCGAGGGTTGCGTCCTCGGTCGCGCCCGTAGCTTTTCGCTACGAGCGCTCCGTGCGTCCTTGCCTCGGAACGACCATCGCACCCCGACGACGAAGCTCATCCCAAGACGAACTCTCGCTGCTAGAATCCGCGCTCGGCGGACGCCTGTCCGCCCCTTTTTCTGTGTGATGAAGACTTACTCCGCCAAGCCGAAGGAGATCGAGCAGCGCTGGTACGTCGTCGACGCCGACGGCCAGACCCTGGGTCGCCTTGCGACGCGCATCGCCGACACGCTCCGGGGCAAGCGCAAGCCGCAGTACACCCCGCATATCGACACCGGTGACTTCGTCGTCGTCGTGAACGCGGAGAAGATCGCGGTGACGGGCAACAAGCTCCAGCAGAAGCTCTACTACCGCCATTCGGGCTATCCCGGCGGCCTGCGCTCGCGGACGCTCGCCGAGCAGCTCGAGCGGCGTCCCACCGAGGTCATCCGCAAGGCGGTCAAGGGCATGCTCCCGCGCAACCGCCTGGCGCGGCGGCAGATCACGAAGCTGAAGGTCTACGCGGGCCCGGCGCATCCGCACGAGGCCCAGAACCCGCAACCGCTCCCGCTGGACTGATGAGCGGAGCTCGCGCAGTACAGGGGAACCGGCAAGCGCAAGACCTCGGTCGCGCGCGTGATCCTGCGCCCCGGCGACGGCGGCACGTGGATCAACGGCCGCACGCTGGAGGCCTACTTCCCGCGGGAGGCGCTGCAGACGACCGCGACGGCACCGCTCAGGGCGGCCGGCGTCGAGGGGCGCTTCGACATCCGCGCTCGCATTCACGGCGGCGGGCCGAGCGGCCAGGCCGGCGCGCTCCGCCACGGCATCGCGCGGGCGCTCGTCGAGGCCGACCCCGAGCTCCGCGCCGTGCTCAAGCGCGAGGGCTTCCTGACGCGCGACGCGCGCATCGTCGAGCGCAAGAAGGCCGGACTCCACAAGGCCCGCAAGGCGCCGCAGTTCTCCAAGAGGTAGCCAGTGTCTCTTCGGGTGGTGCTGCCCGGGCTCTGGGTCGCGAGCACCAAGCAGGAGGTCGCACTCGTCCGCGGCCAAGGCTGGGTGCCTTGGCAAGGGGGAGGGTGGGCTCCTGCGCCGCGTGATCGCGGGTCAGAGGCGGGTGGGCACCGCCCGGAGAGGCACTAGTGAGCAGGCGGCTGTTCGGGACCGACGGGGTCCGCGGCGTCGTCGGCGAGGGGCTGACAGAAGGGCTCGTCGAGCGGCTGGGCCGTGCATTCGCGCTCTGGAGCGGCGGCGCGGAAGTGCTGATCGGCCGTGACACGCGCGCGTCGGGCCCGGCCCTCGAGCAGGCACTCGCAGCCGGGCTCGCATCCGGCGGCTCCGACATTCTCCTGGGCGGCGTGCTCCCGACGCCCGCGGTTGCGCTGCTCGCCGGGGACAGCGGGGCCGTCGTCTCCGCCTCCCACAATCCCGCCGAGTACAACGGCATCAAGTTCTTCCGCAGCGGTTGGAAGCTCGAGGATGCCGAGGAGGAGGCCGTCGAGGCCCTGCTCGAGGCCGAGCCCGTGCCGGCCGGCGAGGCGAGCCAGGCTTCCGGGCTGGCCGGCCGCTACGTCGACCTCGTCTGCGAGCGGTTCGGAGGGCCGCTCGAGGGCCTGCGCGTCGTGCTCGACTGCGCCAACGGCGCGATGTCCGAGGTCGGCCCCGCCGCCTTCGAGCGCCTGGGCGCCTCGGTGTCGGTCATCGGGGATGCTCCGGACGGCGCCAACATCAACGACGGCTGCGGCGCGACCGATCTCCGGCTCCTGTCCCGTGTCGTCCCCGAGCAGGGCGCCCACCTCGGCGTCGCCTTCGACGGGGACGGCGACAGGATGCTTGCGGTCGACGCGGCGGGGAACGAGGTCGACGGCGACCAGATCGTCGCCGTCCTCGCGCTCCACCTCGGCGTCGATCTCGTCGCCGTCACGCAGATGACGAACCTCGGCTTCCACCGCCTCATGGCGGAGCGCGGAATCCGCGTCCTCACGACCGAGGTGGGCGACCGCTACGTGCTCGAGGCCCTTCGCACCGCGGGCGGCGTGCTCGGCGGCGAGCAGTCCGGGCACGTCCTCTACCTCGACGGGCACGTCAGCGGGGACGGACTGGTCGCCGGGCTCCTGCTCTGCCGGGCCGTGCTGGAGCAGGGGCGCCCGCTCGCCGACCTGGCCGCCGTGCTGCCGCGGTACCCGCAGGCCAAGGAGAACGTGAGGGTGAGGAGCAAGGAGATCCCCGCGAGCGTCCTGGAGGAGGCGGCGCAGCTCACAGCCGAGCTGGCTGGACGCGGCCGCGTCCTCGTCCGGCCTTCTGGCACGGAGCCCGTCGTCAGGGTGCTCGCGGAGGCCGAGACGGAGGAGGAGGCGCGCCGCCTCTGTGGTACCATCGGCTCTCTCGTCGAGAGAGAGCTCGGCTAGACGCACAGCCGGGCTCGCGTTTTTTCAATCGCTTTTTCGGGAACGGTCGGGCTCCACAGACAGTCGAATAGCCAGAGTCGGGTCGGGACCCCGGCGAGAGGACGGGAGGGGGGTTTTCGAGTGTGCGGGATCATCGGATACGTGGGCTCGAGGACTGCGAAGGATCTTCTGCTCCAGGGTCTCGAGCGGCTGGAGTACCGCGGCTATGACTCGGCCGGGCTCTGCCTGGTGGAGACCGACGGGCTCGACTACGTCAGGGCGGTCGGCAACCTCGACCAGCTGAAGGAGGCGGCCGGGCCCAACGGCTCGCATGCCACCACCGGAGTCGGCCACACGCGCTGGGCCACGCACGGCAAGGTCTCCTTCGAGAACGCCCACCCGCTCACGGGCTGCGCCGACGACGAGGTCGCCGTCGTGCTCAACGGCATCGTCGAGAACTTCCGCGAGCTGCGCGACTCCCTCGTCGCCGACGGGCACGATTTCTCCTCCGAGACGGACGCGGAGGTCGTCGCCCACCTCGTCGAGCGCCACTACACCGGCGACCTCGTCGAGGCCGTGCGTGCCACCTACATCGAGCTCGAAGGGCATTTCGCGTTCGTCGTCGCGCACCGCGCGCATCCTGAGATGCTCGTCGGCGCCCGCCTGCAGTGCCCGCTCGTCGTCGGCGACGGCGACAGCGAGATGTTCCTGGCCTCCTCGATCGCCGCGTTCCTGCGCGAGACGCGCCGCGTGAAGCTGATCGAGGACGGCGAGGTCGTCGCGATCACGTCCGCCGGCGTGCGCTTCTTCCCGGTCGACGGCGGGCCCTCGCACGACCGCGACTTCATGGAGGTCGACTGGGACGACGAGGACGCCGAGAAGCAGGGCTACGAGACGTTCATGCTCAAGGAGATCTACGAGCAGCCGCAGGCCGTGGCCGACACGATCGGCGAGCGAGTGCGGGGGAACCGGCTCGACCTCGATGACATCGGCCTCTCGGAGTCGGAGATCCAGAACCTCCGGCGGATGGTGATCCTCGCCTGCGGCACGGCGTACCACGCGGGCGTCATCGGCCGCTACGTGGTCGAGGAGTGGGCGCGCATCCCGTGCGAGCCGGACATCGCGAGCGAGTGGGTCTACCGGAACCCGGTGCTCTCCAAGGACACCCTCGTCGTGGGCATCTCGCAGTCCGGTGAGACCCGCGACACGATCCAGGCCGTGCGGCTCGCCCGCGAGGGCGGTGCGAAGACGCTCGCGATCACGAACCTCATGGGCACGCAGATCACGCGAGAGGTCGACCGCGTTCTCTACACGCGCGCCGGCATGGAGACGGGCGTGGCTGCAACGAAGACCTTCACGTCACAGGTGACGCTGCTCTACCTGCTCGCGCTCAGGCTCGCCCAGGTCCGGCGGACGCTCCCGGAGGACGAGATCGCCAGCCTCCTCGGCGAAGTCCTCTCGCTCCCGGCCAAGATCGGAGCGTACCTCGACGGCGACCATCCGATCGAGGAGATCGCCCAGCGGCACTACCAGAAGCCCTTCTTCCTCTACCTCGGCCGGCACATCGGGCTGCCCGTCTGCCTCGAGGGCGCGCTGAAGCTGAAGGAGATCTCCTACATCCCCACCGAGGCCTACTCGGCCGGCGAGATGAAGCACGGCCCTATCGCCCTCCTCGACGAGGAGACCCCGGTCGTGGTCGTCGCCACCGACTCGCACGTCTACGACAAGATCGTCTCCAACATCCAGGAGGTCAGGGCGCGCGGGGCGGAAGTCGTGGCGATCGCGACCGACGGGAACGAGGACATCCAGCACCACGCCGACGACGTCGTCTACGTGCCGCGGACGCATCCGTTCTTGCAGGCGACGCTCGCCGTCATCCCGCTCCAGCTGATCGCGTATCGCATCGCCAGGCTCCGGGGGATGAACGTCGACCAGCCGCGGAACCTTGCCAAGACCGTCACGGTCGAGTAGCGAACCGGGTAGGCGCGGCACGCGTACCCTGAGGTAGTGGTGTCTGCGGTGGTGTTCGTCGAGCCTGTTCGGACGTCCCGGACGTTCGAGGCGGCGATCGAGAACCTCCTCGAGGGGATCGAGCGCGCCCGGCTGCACCTGGACGACCGCCTGCCGACGGAGGAGCAGCTGGCCGGCCAGCTCGGGATCTCGAAGCCGACGCTGCGCCAGGCGCTGCGGGTGCTCGAGCGCAGCGGCCTGCTGCGGGTCAGGGCGGGCAAGGGCGGCGGCATCTTCATGGCCTCCGATGTCGTCCCGGTGGACGCGATCACGCACAACGCGGCGGTCGAGGCCGAGGACGCGGTCGACGTCCTGCGCGGGCGGCGCGTCCTCGAGGGAGCGGTCACCGTCATGGCCGCGCACGCCGCCACGGACGAGGACTTTGCAGGGATCGAGCGCACCAACGAGCTCCTGCGCCGGAACATCGGCGACCGGCCCCGGGTGATGGGCGCGAACGCCATGTTCCACCGCGCGGTGATCCGGGCCTGTCACTCGAAGACGCTGCAGAGCGCGATGCGCAACCTCGAGGGCGAGCTCGCGGCGATCCGCGACACCTACCAGGGCGGGCAGGAGAACGACCGCGAGACGCTCGAGATCCACGAGCGGCAGGTCGAGGCGATGCGCCGGCGGGACATGAAGGCCCTAGCCGCCGTCCTCGACGAGCACTTCCGCATGCTGGAGGAGGACTACGCGGCGGCCCTCCACCGCAAGTGGGAGAACCTGTTCGGCGAAGTGGCCGAGCAGACGCTCAGGCTGGGCGCGACGCCCGGGCCTTGAGCGGCCGCGGCGCCCCGAGGAGCACCGCGGCCGCTCTGATGCCTAGCTCGCGCTGCCCGGCTTCCTGAACAGCGCCACGCCGAGGGCCGCGAGGCCCGCGACGAGGCCGGCGATGCCGAAGATGATCGCGACGGTCGCGAGCGAGTCGTCGTCATCGTCGTCCGTGCCGACCGCCGGGGCGGCAGTGGTCTCGTCCACGGCTTCCGTCGTCGTCGGCGCCGGCGCTGCCGCGGCCTCCTCTTCCTCGGGCTCCACGACCACGAGGCGGGGCGCCGGAGTGTCCGCCTCGGGATCCGGGTCGACCCAGCCGACTTCCTCGCCGCTCGAGTACGTCTGCACGGCGGGGAAGAGGATCTCGTCGCCCGGCTGCGGCGTCCTCGGGCACGCTGGAAGCTGATCCCGAACTCGTCGAACCCGTCGGTCGGGAATGGCGGGATCGCACGTCCAGGTGACGCTCACGATCCGCTCCGTGAGGTCCTCGATGGGCTCAGCGAGCTCTTCGCGCTGGACCTCGCGCTCGCACGTCGGATGAGGCTTGAAGCGCGCTTCCGGGATCGTTTCCGGGAACTGCACGGTCACGGTGGTGGTCTCGGCGTCGTCGCGCTCGTTCGGGACGCGCACGACGACCGTGGCGAACGCTCCCGGCTCCCATTCGCCCGGCTGGAGCGTGACGTGGGCGACGGCAGCAGCCGGAACAGCCATGGCGATCAAGGCGATACAGAAGAGCAGCCTGCGTAGCACTTGTCTAACCCCCTTGGATGGGTACGTTGACGGTTTCTGTCAGGAGGTCGAACTCGCCCATCAGAGCCTCGATGCGGAGCTCCCAGTCCCCGGCGATCGAGAGCGAGGCGCCCTCGATCACGAAGGACCCGGGCTCCGCCGGGTCGGGCTCTGCGGTGAAGTCGAGCGGTCCGATTTTCTCACTTGGGAGCGACGCCGCGACGCTGACTTCCGACGGCGGCTCGGCGGCGTCCATGAACATGATCGTGATGGTGTTTTCGCCCGGCGCCGCGGGGTCGACCGTGACCATTGCCTCCATGTCACCGAGGATCACGGACCCCTCGAACGGCCCAGCGGAAGGAGTCGTCTCGCCGTCCGCCATAGCGGTGTGCTCGCCCGCTTCCATCTCCATGGCCATCGTCCGCGCAGGCTCGGAGTTCACGAGCACTGCGGTGATTCCGACGATGACGACCATGATCCCGAGCTCGACGCCGGCCACGCGCAGAAAGCGCCTACGCTCGAGCACGGACGCCATCCCCGCCTTCAGGCGCGGCACCGCGTAGCGGTTGTTGTAGGCGCCGAGGGCGAGGAGCGGGATCACCAGCGTGATCTTCGCCAGGACGAGCAGGCCGTACTGGTTGTCCCAGAGCGCGCTCCAGGTGCGGAGCTCGAGGTAGGCGGAGACGATGCCGGCCGCGAGCAGCGCCACGACCGAGCCGACGGCCAGGTTGGAGAAGCGGGGCACGGCCCGTGTGGCCAGTGGCCAGCGGTCCGTCTCCGCGATCAGCAGCCCGAACACCAGGAAGGCGAGGCCACCCGTCCAGATCGCGGCCGAGGCCACGTGGAGGATGTCGGAGATCAACCCCAGTCCCCCGAGCGGTCGGGCGTGGCCGGAGAAGGACGGGGTCAGGCAGAGCCCCGCGGAGAGAGCGAGGGTCAGCACCGTGAACGGCCGACGGCCTTGATCGGCCGCGTGCCGGAGTGCCAGCGCAGTCAGGGCCAGGGTCACAGCGAGCGCCGATTGGATCAGCATCACCTCGCCGTAGTCCGTCTCCAGGACCGACGTGAACAGGCTCCACGAGAACGCATCCGAGAGTCCGAGGCCGCCCGCGGTCGCTCCCTGGAGGAGGATGTTCACCAGCGCGATCGCGGCCAGCCCGCCGGCGACCGCCGACAGGATCCCGTACAGCCGCCGCCGGACCCGCCAGGGTGCCGATGGAAGGGCGACGACGAGCACCGCCGACCCTCCGACCGCCAGGAGGAGGAACGCGAAGTCGACGAACCGGCCGATGACGAAGAGGACGTCCACGGCCTGGGAGGTGCCGGTGAGCGCGTCGATCGACACGTTCGCCGCCACGCCCCGCTCCTTCACGTGGAACACGAAGGCGCCGGAGATCGGATCCGAGTCGGCCGAGACCACGCGCCACGCCACCGTGTACGTGCCCGGGGCGAGCTCGGAGTCGATGCCGACCGCCACTTCGGAGGCGACGGGCTGCGTCACCTCGCCGCTGTCGACCTGGACGCCCTGCCCGTCGAACACGCGCAACGACCCGAGCGACGCGTCGACCGCCTCGTTGAACTCGAGGACGACCTCGTCGGGCGACTCGGGGACGACCTCGTCGTTCCCCGGCTGCGTCCCGATGAGGACGGAGTGAGCGAACGCGCCCGACGCGAGCACGGCCGCGACGGCGAGCGCGGCGACCAGCGCTGCGAGCAGGTGCGTACCTCGGTTCGAGCGATGTTGACGGATTGCGGTCTCCTCCTCGACGGGGCGGTGCGCGCGCCGACATGCCGCCGCGCGACCGCGCCCGACCTCCTGCGTTGTCATCCAGGCCCGCCCTGCGACCTGGTTCATGACTTCCCCCTCTCCTTGTCCGGAACACGCCCTAGCGCGCCCGGTCCGCGCCTGTAATCAGGCCTGGAGGAGAGGCGGACCGCGTCCGGTGTGGACGAAGCCGAGGGTGAAGACAGGTGCCAGCGCCGTCCGCAGCCGTCGCACCGTCGTGGACGGGCGCGGAGCGTGGCGCAAGGCGGGCGCCGCGAGCGCGTGCGCGAGCCCTTCGACCAGGGACAGCACACGGCGGGCGAGCGCTACCGCGCTGAGCGCGAAGGAGATCTGGATCAGCAGGCCGATCAGCAGGACCGGCCCCACCTCGGTTCCGCCGGGCCCCGCGTCGACGACCGAGTGGCCGGCGAAGCCCAGCAGCGGCACCAGGCCGAAGAGCCACAACGAACGGAGCGATGCTCCTCGCCAGCGGCGCCCTGCCGCTGCTCCGGCTGCCAGCGGGAGCGCGAGCGCAAGGCAGAGGGCGGTCGACGTCGTCAGGTACCCGAGGTAGTCCTGCAGGCTTCCCGCGGGCGCGCCCGGCTCCGGCATCGCCGAACGGTGCGCCACTGCGTGGGCAGCCGCCCACCCGAGGCCGGAGAGGGCAAGCAGCACCGGCACGACACGTCGGCGCCTCACAGCAGGGACGATGGTAGATGCCATGCGGCTGTCTGACAACTTGCACCCGGCTGCCCGGCCTCGAGAGGGAAGAACCGGCGCCGCCGGGAGGTGTCAAGTAACGGCGGCGCCGGCTCGATCCTGAGGCTCTCCGGGCCTGGTCGTGGGGGGCGAGCCGTAGCTCGGCTCCGACCGGGCGCAGGGGGAGAGCCCCTCTCCGGAGCTCGCACGCGTCGGGAGCGTCATGGCGCCTTCGTGGGTGGTGGGGCACGAGGGCGGCGCCTCCGGCGCGTGGTCGCCCCGGAAACTAGGAGCGGTACGCGGCGGGGGGCGCCCGCGAGCGGTCGACGCCTGCGAGTACGGGCGTCGGGATGCGGTCGCTACCGACCGCGACGGTGCCGGCGAGACCGGTCGCGCGGCTCGCGCCCACCGAGGCGCTGAGCGCCCAGGCGAGCCGTTCGGCGAGAAGGAGGATCGTGCTCCCGAGACCGACCGCGGTGACCGCGAACGGGAGCTGGACGAGCAGGCCGATGACGACCACCGGGACGAGCTCGACCAGGGCGGCGCCGGAGGGAGAGCCGTGGGTGGGGAGCAGCGCGGTGGCGGCAAACCCGAGCACGGGCACGAGCCCGAAGAGCCACAGGGCCCGTCCCGAGATGCCCGTCCAGCGCTTGCCGAGCGTCACACCGGCCGCGATCGCGGTCGCGAGGACGAGGCAGAGCGCGAGCGACGTCGGGAGGTAGCCGGCGTAGGTCTCGAGGGTGCTGGCGTGGCCGGCGCCGTGCGCCTGCGCGCCCGGGGAGACGACGTCGTGCACGAGCGCGTGCGCGGCCGCCCAGAGGAGCCCGAAAACGCTCAGGACCAGCGGAAGCGCCACCCGTCGCCAGCGCAGCATGATGCGATCGTAGACCCAGCCGCGCCGGCTGACAACCGCGACCAAGAGGGCCCCAGGAGGGTTTGGCGAAACGGCGACTGTGTCGAGCGAGCTTCGCCAAACCCTCCTAGCTGTCCGGCTCGGGCGGGCGCCGGAGCCGCTTCGTCCGGCTGCGGACGCGCTTCTCGTCGAGCCGGCGCTCCCGCGAAGCTCTGGTGGGCGCGGTCGGGCGCCGCGGCCGGTCGCGGGCCAGGGCCTCCCGGATCGCTGCCGCCAGCCGCTCGAGGGCGAGCTCGCGGTTGCGCGCCTGGCTCCGCTCGTCCTGGGCGACGGCGCGCAGGACCGCCCCGGCGCGGGCCCGGATACGCGCCTTCTGGCCGTCCGTCAGCGTCGCCGAGGCGTCCACGTCGAAGCTCGCCTCGACCCGCGTCTCCGTCTTCTGGGCGTGCTGGCCGCCGGGCCCGCTCGACCGCGACGTGCGCAGCCGGATCTCCGCCAGCGGGATCGCAAGTCCGCGGTGCACGCGAATAGACTCGGGGCGCATGGCGGCGATTCTGCTCGACATCGACGGCGTCCTGCACGTGTCGGGCGAGCCCGTGCCGGGCGGCGGGGACGCCGTGCAGGCCCTCCGGGCCGACGGCCATCGGCTTCGCTTCGTGACCAACAACACCACCAGGGCACGGGAGCAGCTCGCCGCCGAGCTGCGCGCAATCGGGGTCGAGGTGGAGGCGGGGGAGATCACGACGACGCCCGTCGCGGCGGCGCGCCTGCTCGCCGGCAAGCGCGTGCTCGCGCTGACGATGGCCGCCGTCGAGCCGGATCTCGCCGGCGCGGTCGAGCTCGTCGAGCGCGACGCAGAGGCGGTTCTCCTGGGCGGCGCGGACGAGACCGCGGAGACGGCGGACGTGTTCTCCTACGACAACCTCAATCGCGCCTTCGCGGAGCTCGACGCGGGCGCGCGGCTCGTCTCCCTCCACCGCAACCGCTGGTGGCAGACATCGCGCGGGCCGCTCCTCGACTCGGGCGCGTTCGTCGCCGGCCTCGAGTATGCGGCCGGGGTCGAGGCCGAGGTCGTCGGCAAGCCGAGCCTGGCGTACTTCGAGGCGGCGCTCGCCGAGCTGGGCGCGGAGCCGGGCGAGGCGGTGATGGTCGGGGACGACATCGACGCCGACATCGGGGGCGGCCAGGCTGCGGGGCTCCGCACCGTTCTCGTCCGCACCGGCAAGTTCAGGGAGGAGACGCTCGCAGCCGCGGACGCGAAGCCGGACGTCGTGCTCGACTCGATCGCCGACGTGCCCGACTTCCTCCGGGAGAGCGCGTGAAGGTCGGGCTCGACCTGATCGAGATCGAGCGGATCCGCGCAGCTCTCGACCGCTATCCGCGCTTCCGCGAGCGCTGCTTCACGGAGGCCGAGCGCGCCTACTGCGACTCGCGGGCGAACCCTGCCCAGCACTACGCCGCTCGCTTCGCCGGCAAGGAGGCGGTCGGCAAGGCGCTCGGCTTCGGCGTCGCGCGGGCGTTTGCCTGGAAGGACGTCGAGATCGCCGGCCGGCCGAAGCCGTCCGTCCGGCTCTCCGGCCAGGTCCAGGCCTGGTCGGCGCGCGTGGGCGCCGGGGAGATCGACCTCTCGATGACGCACTCGAAGGGCATGGCGGCCGCGGTGGCCGTCGTCGAGCAGTCCGGATGACCTACGAGCCGCTCTACACGGCGGAGGAGATGCGCGCCGCCGAGGCCGCCCACCCTGGGCCGACGCTCGAGCTGATGGAGCGTGCCGGCAAGGCGGTCGCCGACGAGATCCTCGCCCGCTTCCCCGACGCGCGGCGGGTCGCCGTCTGGTGCGGCACCGGTGCGAACGGCGGCGACGGGCTCGTGGTGGCGACCGAGCTCCTGCGAGCCGGCAGGGAGCCCGTCGTCCGGCTGCTCGGCGCGGAGGAAAAGGTCGCCGGCGACGCGGCGGTCGTGCTCGGGCGGGCACACGAGGCGGGGGTGCCCTTCGTTGCCGAGCACGGCGCGGCCGACCTCGCCGTCGACGCCCTCTTCGGCACGGGCTTCGCCGGAAGGCCGCGGCCGGAGGCCGAGGAGGCGATCGGCGAGCTGAACGCCGGGAGCGTCCCGGTCGTCTCGGTCGACCTTCCCTCGGGGGTCGACGCCTCGACCGGAAGGGTGCCGGGCGCCGCAGTCGAGGCGGCGCTCACGGTGACCTTCCACGCGCCGAAGGTCGGGCACGCGGTCGCGCCCGGACGCTTCCATGCGGGCGAGGTGGTCGTCGCCGACATCGGCCTCGCGGGCGTCCCGACCCGGCTCCGCCGGGCGACCGCCGGGATCCTCGGGCTCGTGCCGCGGCGGAGCGCGCGCGACAACAAGTACTCGGCCGGAGCAGTGCTCGTCATCGGCGGCTCGCGTGGCTTGACGGGAGCACCGTCGCTGACCTCCGAGGCGGCGCTGCGCGCCGGCGCGGGCATCGTGACCGCGTGCGTGCCTGCCTCGCTGAACCTCGTCTTCGAGCAGCGCCTCGTCGAGGTGATGACGCGGCCGTGCCCGGACGAGGACGGCGCGCTCGTCCCCGACGCCGCCGACGAGATCCTCGCCGCGGCCAAGCGGGCGGGCGCCGTCGCCCTGGGGCCGGGCCTCGGCCGCACAGACGGGACGCGGGCGCTCGTCGGCTTCCTCCTCGACCGCCTCGACAAGCCGGTCGTGCTCGACGCAGACGGCCTCTGGGCGCTCGCCGGGCACCTCGACTGGGTCTTCTCCCGCGACGCGCCGACCGTGCTGACACCGCATGCGGGCGAGCTCGGGCGCCTCCTCGGGCGCCCCTCGGCGTGGGTGGGCGCGAATCGGCTGAACGCGGTGCAGGCCGGCGCGGACGACACCGGGGCGGTCGTCCTCCTCAAGGGCGTCGACACGCTGGTCGCCGCGCCGGGCCGCAACCCGGTGGTCGCCGACCTCGGCAATGCTGGCCTGGCCACCGCCGGGAGCGGCGACGTGCTCACCGGCGTCGTCGGGGCCTTCCTCGCCAAGGGGCTGGAGGGGAGCCTGGCCGCGACCGCCGCCGCAGCTGCGTGCGGGGTCGCGTCGCAGCTCGCGGCCGAGCGCCACGGGCAGGCGGGGATGATCGCCCGCGACGTGATCGAGTCCCTCTCGCCCGCGCTCTCTGCGTGAGCCTCGTGAGGCGCTCGCGGATCACGGTCGACCTCGGCGCCATCCGGCGAAACGCCGCTCGCCTGCGCGAGGCGGCCGGGCCGGCCGAGCTCTGGGCCGTGGTCAAGGCGGACGGCTACGGCCACGGCGCCGTGGGCGCCTCCCGCGCCGCGCTGGCCGGCGGGGCAACCGCGCTCTGCGTGGCGACGGTGCGCGAAGGCGAGCAGCTGCGGGAGGCCTTCCCGTCCGCACGCATCCTCGTGATGAGCCCGCTCGCCCGCTGCGAGGAGCCGGTGGCGCGCGACGGCAGGCTCGAGGTGGCGCTCACGTCGCCGGAGGCGCCGGAAGGGCTGGCGGTCCACCTCAAGGTCGACACCGGCATGGGCCGGTGGGGCATGTCTCTGGGGGAGGCGCTGACCGTGCCGCGGGAGCGCGTCGTCGGCGTCATGAGCCATCTCGCCACCGCCGACGAGGCCGACGAGGCGTTCGCGCGGGAGCAGGTCGAGCGCTTCCGCGAGATCGCCGCCGCGTTCCCCGGGGTGACCGCGCACCTGGCGAACAGCGCCGGCGCCCTGCGGCTCCCCGAGGCGCGCTTCGACGCCGTCCGCTGCGGCGTTGCGCTCTACGGGCTGTCGCCCTTCGGCGACGACCCCGCGGCCCACGGGCTCGAGCCGGCGCTCGCCTGGCGGAGCTATGTCGCGCTCGTGCGCGAGCTCGACACGGGCGAGAGCACCGGCTACGGCCGCCGCTTCGTCGCGGAGGGGCCGGCGCGCGTCGGCATCGTCCCCGTGGGGTACGCCGACGGGTTCCGCCGCGGTCTCACCGGCACGGAGGTGCTGGTCGACGGCGCCCGGCGCCGCGTCGTGGGGACGGTCTCCATGGATGCCTTCGCAGTCGAGCTCGAGGACGAGCAGGCCGGGGCGGAGGTGACCCTGATCGGCGACGGGATCCTCGCGGAGGACCACGCCCGCGTGCTCGGAACCATCAACTACGAGCTCACGTGCGGCCTGAACCGCGACCCCACCAGGGCCGACCGGAGCATCGTCGATGGATGAGCGCATCCGCAAGGCGGTCGGGGACGAGCAGGCGTGGGTTGTCGGCGGCGCGCTGCGAGACGAGCTGCTCGGCCGGGAGATCGTGGACGTCGACGTCGCCTGCCCGAATCCCGAGCTGGCCGCGCGCCTCTACGCGCGCCTCGCCGGCGGCGCCGTCTTCCCGCTCTCGGAGCGCCACGGCGCCTGGCGCGTCGCCTTCCGGGAGGGGCACACGGTCGACTTCACACCGCTTCACGGCGACACGATCGAGGAGGACCTCGCGACGCGGGACTTCACGGTCAACGCGCTCGCGCGGCCCCTGGCCGGCGGGGCGCTCGTCGACCCGCTCGGCGGCGAGCCCGACCTGGCGGCGCGCCGTCTGCGCGCCGTCGGGCCGACCGTCTTCGCGGACGACCCCCTGCGGCTCCTACGCGCGGTGCGCCTCGAGGACGAGCTCGGATTCCGGCTCGACGAGGAGACCGAGGAGCTCGTGCGTGCCTCCGCCGGGCTCGTCGGCGAGCCGGCCGGGGAGCGGGTCCTGGGCGAGCTCGAGCGGCTCTCGCCCGACGGCTTCCGCCGCGCGGACGAGCTAGGTCTGCTCGGGCCGCTCGGGGGCTCCACCGCGGGCCTCGACCGCGTCGACCCGGCGGACACGCCGGGCTTCACGCTGGTCGCGGTCTTCGGCGAGCGGCTCCAGGGCTTCCCCATCTCCAACGACTTGCGCCGGCTCGCGCGCACGCTGCTCGACGCCGAGCGGCCCGCGGACGGCTCGCCGCGCGAGATCCACCGCTTCCGGCGCCGCACCGAGCCCTGGGCGCTCTCGGCGCTCGCCTTTCTCGGAGCGACCGACCTCTACGACGCGGTGCGCGTCGCGCGGGCCGAGGACCCCGCCGAGCCGCTCCTCCGCGGCGAGGATGTCCTCGAGCTGGGCGTCGAGCCGGGCCCGGAGGTCGGCCGTCTCCTCGAGCTGGTTGCGGAAGAGCGAGCGGTCGGAACGATCGCGACCCGGAAGGACGCGCTCGAGCTCGTGCGCGGTCAGCTCAGCGCCACTTGATGGTGCAGCCGACCGCCGGGGTCTCCTGCACCTCGGGAGCCGTGCCCGCGACGGCGGCGTCCAGGGCCGGGCGCAGGTACGGGTCCGCGCCGACCGGATCCTGGTGGTCGGAGTCCGGGGCCCCGTGGTAGACGAGCCGGTGGCCGGCGTCGAAGACGAAAACCTCGGGCGTGCGCGTCGCGCCGTAGGCGGTCGCCGTTTCCTGCGTCTCGTCGTAGAGGAACGGGAAGGAGAAGCCCTTCTCCTCGGCACGGATGCGCATGTCGTCCGGTGAGTCGCCCAGGTAGCCGGCGTTCGCGTTGATCACGAGCATGCCGGCGCTGCCGTCGAAGTCGCGCGCGGTCTCGTTCAGGCGGTCCTCCCACGCGACGACGTAGGGGCAGTGGCAACAGGAGAAGACGACCGCGACGGGCTTCCCCTCGTAGTCCGAGAGGCTGTGCGTCGCGCCGTCCACGCCGGGGAGCGAGAAGCCGGGCGCCTGGTCTCCGAGCCGAAGTGCGGCCACGTCGCCAGGATATCGACATGGCCGATCTCTACGACGCCGTCGGTCACGGCATGTGGGCCTACTCGAACGCCGCGTTCCGGGTGGAGGTGCTGGGCGGCGAAAAGCCCGATCCGGGGCCGGGGACGCTGGTGGCCGTCACGCACCGGAAGGAGACCGACGTGCCCGTCATCTGCCCGCCGCTCTACTTCGCCATGGGCGGCCGGCGGAACACCACCGGCCGCATGCACTTCGCCGCCCGGGACGACATGTTCGTGCCCGGGTTCTTCGCCGGGTTCCCGCCGGACCTGCCGCTGCGGGCGCGGCGGCTGCTCTACCGCGTCGGCGTCGGCAAGTGGCTCCCGCGCGTGAACGTCTTCCCGATCCGCAGCGCGAGCGTCGCCCGCGTGGGCGAGGTGCTCGCCGACGCGCCCGGCGACGCGCTTGCCGAGCTCGTCCCGGAGGAGACCGTCGCGGCGCTCGCGGCACGGGCCGCTGCCTGCGGCCTCGACACCCCGGCCCGCGGTGGAGACGTCCTCCACGGTATGTACGCCGACCTGCTCTGGGAGCCGCTGTCGCCCGAGGACACGCGGGGCCTCGAGGAGTTCTGGAGCCGCCGCGCCGCCCGGGCCGCCGGCGACTTCCGGACGCTCGTCGAGATCGTGCGCGACGGGAACGTCCTCATCGTCTTCCCCGAGGGCCGGCCGTCGCCCGACGGGGAGATCGGGCCGATCAAGCCCGGGATCGGCGCGCTCGTCCGCCGCGGCAAGCCGCGTGCCATCCGCCCGCTCGCACTCGCCTACGACCCGCTCGTTCGCGGGCGCACCCGCGTCCACCTCGCCCTCGGCGAGCCCGTCGAGCCGCCGGCGGAGGACGTCGAGGGCGCGCTCCTCGCGCTCCTGCGGGTCACGATGCCGCTCACCTGCGGCCAGGTCGTCGCCGCACGGCTGCAGGCCGGCGCGGACGCCGACCTCCACGCGCTCGAGCGCGACCT
The DNA here is from genome assembly GCA_963830885.1 of uncultured Actinomycetes bacterium. Classification (GTDB taxonomy): domain Bacteria; phylum Actinomycetota; class Thermoleophilia; order Gaiellales; family Gaiellaceae; genus JAIBJN01. Next base: position 154,001 of record CAWHOA010000003.1, read on the forward strand.
GAGCGACGCCGTCGCGGTCGCGCGGGAGGAGGGCCGTCCGGTCGAGCCCGACCTGGCGACGGCTGCCGGCCGCCGCCGGCGGCTCACCGAAGCGCTCGCGGTGGCCCCGCGCCGGGCTGCGGACCTGCCGTTCCTCGCCCGCGAGTACGCGAGCGCCAGGGGCTCGCGAACAGGCGTCAGCCTGATTCCTGCGCGGGCTCGCGCCGCCGGCCGAGCAGGCGGGGGAACGCCGGGCTGACCAGGATGGCGCCCATGAGCGTCACTGGGATGACCGCGAGGGCGTGCATCGTCAGCACGTACGCGGTCGCCTTGTCCGGGTTGACGTCGATGCCCTTCGCGGCCACCAGCGTCAGGTAGTCGAACGTTCCGATCCCGGCCGCGGTCGCCGGGACGGCCAACGCCAGGTTCCCGATGCCCTCGAGCAAGAAGTACGCGCCGACGGGCAGGTTGAGCTCGAACGCGAACTCGCCAACCACCCAGTACATGGCCACGTCGGCCAGCCACATGGCCGCCGAGGTGCCGAAGATCGCGACCAGCCGGCTTCGCCCGCGAAACGCGCCCAGACCGTCGACGAAATGCGCGGCCGCGCGTGTGAAGCGCGTGTGCCAGCGCGGCGGCAGCCGACGCGTCGCCTTCCAGGCGAAGCGCTCGGCCCCGTCCGGGTCGCGGGCCGCCAGCGCGACGAGCACCACGCCGAGGGCTGCGCCCGCCGAGAGAGCGACGCCGGTCAGGAGCATGGGCCCGCCCTGGCCGATCGCGAGCGCCCCGAAGAGGATCCAGGCGGAGAGGATGACGCCGTCGAGCAGGCGCTCGGCGAACAGAGTCCCCGCGGTGACGAAGACCGGCACGTGGCGCTCGCGCATCGACTCGATCCGGAGGAGGTCGCCGCCGCGGGCCGGGAGGATGTTGTTGGCACCGCGGCCGACGCAGACCGTCGAGAAGAGCTTCCAGAGCCCGATCTGGAACCCGGCGCCGCCGAGCAGGTAGCCCCAGCGGATCGACATGATCAGGACGTTCGCGACGATGAGGCCGAGGGCGGCGATCATCGTCCAGCCCGGCAGCGCCATGATCTCGTCCCAGGCCAGGCCCAGATCGACGTCGCGCAGGAAGAGCCAGAGGAACGCGGCCGTGGCGGCCGTGCCGATCCCGATGCGAACCAGGTTCCGACGCCAGTTGCGCATGTGGCACGTAAGTATGCGCGCTGGAGTGGGATGGAGGACGGTGCAACGAGGGCGCTTCTCCGGCCGGCGCGAGGTCGCGATCGGCCTCGGCGTCTATGCCCTCTACCTGCTCGCCAGCCGGCGCAAGCGTGGCGAGGAGGGCAGGCGGCAGGCGGCGCGAAACGCCGAGCGCGTGGTCGCGCTCGAGCGCCGACTCGGGCTCCACGTGGAGCCGCAGCTCCAGGAGCTCGTGCTCCCCTACCGGCGCTTCCTCGCGGTGCTCAACGTCGCCTACGTCGTCTCGAACGCCGCGCTCACGGTCGGCTGGCTCATGCGGCTGTACGCCCGGCGGCATCCGGAGTTCCACCGCTTCCGCCGCGCCGCCGTGCTGACCACGCTGGCCTGCCAGCCGGTCTTCTACTTCTTCCCGTGTGCGCCACCGCGCTCCCTCGACCACCTCGTCGACACGATCGCGGACGTGAGCGGCTTCGACCTCGATTCAGGCCCCGCCGCGCAGCTCTACGACCCGCTCGCGGCGATGCCGAGCATCCACGTCGCCTACGCGGTCGTCACGGCGGCCGGCGTCGCGGCCGCGTCGGAGAGCCCGGCGTTGCGTGCGCTCGCACCCGCCTACCCGCCGCTGGTCGCGGCGGTCGTCTTCGTCACGGCGAACCACTACGTCCTCGACGCCGTTGCCGGCGCCGCGATCGCGGGGGCGGCGCTCCGCCTCTCCAGGTAGCTACCGGGAGCGGGCCCGCCGGGCCGAGAGGCGCACGAGCGTCCCCGGGAGCGCCGCCTGGAGCAGGCCGACGATGCGGTAGGCGCCGAACACGTACGACTCCGGCTTCCCCTTCTCCACCGCGCGCACGATCGCCTCCGCTGCGCGCTCGGGCTCGAGGACGAAGCGCTCGAAGCGCGTCCCCTGAAGCCGGTTCTGGGGGAAGCCCTCGGTGCGGACGGGGCCCGGGTTGACTGCGTGGACGCGGATCCCGCGGGGCGCCAGCTCGGCAGCGACGCCGCGGGAGAACGCGAGCTGCGCGTGCTTCGAGGCCGCGTACGGCCCCGACGAGCCGCCGACGGAGTAGACCCCTGCGACCGAGGCGACGTTGACGACGTCCGAGGGCGCGCCGGCCTCCAGCAGCGGCAGGAACGCGCGTAGCGCCCAGATGCCGCCGAGGTAGTTCGTGGCGATCACCTGCTCGATCCGCTCCGCCGGGAGGTCGAGGAAGCCGCCGCCGCCCGGGATGCCCGCGTTCGAGACGAGCAGGTGGACCGCGGGGTGGCGCTCGCCGATCCTGGTCGCAACCGCCTCGAGCTGCGCCCGGTCGGAGACGTCGCAGACCTCGGCCTCGACGTCGATCTCGGCGGCAACTTGCTCGAGCCGCTCTGTCCCGCGCGCGATGAGGACGCAGCGCCAGCCACGCTCCGTCAGGAGCCGCGCGGTGGCGGCACCGATCCCGCTCGACCCTCCGGTGACGACGGCGACGCGAATAGTCGCAACAGTAGACTCCCCGCGCCGTGAGCGACCGCTTCGCAGGAAAGACGGGCCTGGTACTCGGCGTCGCCAACCGCCGGTCGATCGCCTGGGGGATCGCCCAGCAGCTCGCCGACGGCGGCGCGCAGCTCGCCTTCACCTACCAGGGCGAGCGGATCGAGAAGAACGTGCGCGAGCTGGCCGAGACGGTCGGCTCGCCGCTGATCACGTCGTGCGACGTTCGCTCCGACGAGGACCTCGAGCGCGTCTTCGCGGAGGTCGGCGAGGCCTTCGGCGGGAAGCTCGACCTGCTCGTCCACTCGGTCGCCTTCGCCGACGCGCGCGACCTCGAGGGCCGCTTCACCGACACCCCGCGCGACCGCTTCTGGCTCGCCCTCGACGTGTCCGCCTACTCGCTCGTCGCCTGCGCACGGCTCGCCGAGCCCCTGATGGAGGCGGCCGGCGGCGGCTCGATCCTGACGATGACCTACCTGGGCGGGGAGCGGGCCGTGCCGCACTACAACGTCATGGGCGTCGCCAAGGCGACCCTCGACTCATCGGTTCGCTATCTCGCCTGGGATCTCGGCCAGAAGAACGTCCGCGTGAACGCTGTCTCCGCCGGCCCCGTGCGGACGCTGGCCGCGCGCTCCATCGCCGGCTTCCCGACGATGGAGGCGATCGTCGAGGAGCGCGCCCCGCTCCACCGCCCGATCGATGCCGACGACGTCGGCGCCGCGGCCGCGTTCCTCCTCTCCGACGAGGCGAAGAACGTCACCGGGACCACGCTGTACGTGGATTCCGGGTACCACGCCATGGGGATGTAAGGGACCGTGGCGGGCCGTTTGGCGGGCCCGTAGAGATCGTTCCGATCTCATCGAGCGCCGCGATCTTGGTCACGAAAACTCCTAGGTGTTGGTCGGAAGACGCGGTACGCTGTGCCATTAGCCACGAGCAAGGAGTGTTCGCCCTTGAGGGTCAATGATGTGCGTGGACCGTTTCGGCGCCACGCGTTCCTCCTGCTCGCTATGGCGGCGTTTGCAGGGCTCATGCCGGCCGGGGCCGCAGAGGGCGCGACGCAGACGCTCGAGCCAACCGGGAGCGCCTTCGCCTTCGCCAGCGAGCCAGGTGATTACATCGGTGCGGGCCAGACGCGCTTGTTCACCCCAGACGAGTCGACCTTCACCTCGTCGTTCAACGGCACCACTTTCGCCGGCTCGATCACGCCCCCCGGCAGTTGGTGGTCGGTCGAAATCGCAGCGCCCCCCGGTCAGTCGCTCACTGCCGGAACGTACGAAAACGCGGTTCGCTGGCCGTTCAACGGACCGGGACAGCCGGGCCTCTCCGTGACCGGCGAGGGACGAGGCTGTAACACCGTGACCGGACGGTTCGTCGTCGCGAGGGTGGAGCAGACGGGGGACTCGCTCGCATTCGAGGCGGCGTTCGAGCAGCACTGTGAGGGCGGCACAGCGGCGCTGTTCGGCCAGATCCGAATCGGGCCGGCCGGGACGGACACGCTCGGACCGTCGCTTGCGCTGCCGGGCAACCTCACGATCGATGCAGATGGGCCAACGCCGGTCGCGTATGCCGTTTCGGCGGTTGACCTGGGCGACTCCGACCCGACGGTCGGATGCACGCCTTCCTCTGGGTCCCTATTCCCCGACGGAACGACGACCGTCACCTGCACCGCCACGGACTCGAGCAACAACCAGACGACCCGCACCTTCCAGGTTCGCGTGCGAACTTCGACCCCGCTGTCTCTAGCCGTATCCAGACAAACGATCAACTTCGGACAGTCTGTACGCGTAACCGCCCACCTCAGCCCCTTCCAAAACACCCCAAACGGCATCGTCTCGATCTACGCGACCCCTTACGGCGGTACAAGAACCTTGCTGGCCGAGGAGGCCGTCGATGCTTCCGGTGACCTCTCGGTGACTGTCAAGCCGAAGAAGAGAACAACGTTCACCGCCGAGTGGGCGGGTGACGACACGTATGAGCCTTCCAGCATGAGCCAAGTCGTGCGTGTCCGCGTGATAACAGCGACGAAAATCTCCGGGAACTACGCCGTCTCAGGGAAGTACAAGCTCTTTCACCTCGGTCGGGCCGTGAAGCAGACAGGGACCGTCGTTCCCAACCACGCGCGGAGCTATCTCCAGTTCGTCGCGCAGAGGCGCGTCAGCGGGGGGTGGCGAACGACCGCCGCGGGCCGCTTCCGGATCCGCTCGAACGGATCGGTCACCGCGTACTTCACCAGTGGTCAGCGCGGCACATATCGGTCACGGAATGTGTTCGCGGGTGATGCCGATCATCTCGGCGACGCATCACCCTGGCGCTACTTCAAGGTGACGTCCTAGTAGAGCTGGCTCGTCTCCACCAAGTAGCCGGACCGCCCTGGAGGGCGGGCGGATGCGCCCGAGCGCCTTGTGACCGGCGCCCGGGCATCCGCCGTGTCTCCTACGCGCCGCTCGCGGGAAGCTTCCGCTCGCAGTCGTCGGAGACGGTGTCCCCCGGGCCAACCAGCACCGTGTCCATCCCCCCACCGCAGGTGATCGTGTCCTGGCCCATGCCCCCCGAGATCCAGTCGTTACCACTGCCGCCGCCGAGCGTGTCGTTGCCCGCGTTGCCGAAGAGGCGGTCGCCGCCGTCGCCGCCGTTGACGGTGTCGTCGCCCGAGCCACCGGCAACCCAGATGTCGGCGCCGTTTCCACCGGTCACCATGTCGTTTCCGGGGCCGCCCCAGGCACGGTCGGCACCCCCGTTGCCCGTCACGGTGTCGTTGCCGGCGCCGCCCCAGGCGTAGTCTCGACCGGCGCTGCCGGTCACGACGTCATCGCCGGCGTAGCCGTAGATGTAGTCGCGCGCGCTCGTTCCCGTGAGCGTGTCCGCCTCTGCTGTTCCCTTGATCAACGCTGCCGAGGCGAGCGGGACGCACACGGCAGCCAGGACGGCTGTGGAGAGGGCGATGATCCGTCTCAAATTCGTCACCTTTCGTTTCTGGAGTGGTTCCACGAGCACAGACGCAACCGCGGCCGGAAACGTGCGGCCCTAACGAAACGTCAACATCTCGCGCTCGGGGAAAACCCGCGAGCAGGTTCCGGTCGCACCCGGATGCGTCGCGGCGCGGCCGGGCGGAGAGTTCTCTCACGATGGACGCACGAACCGTCGACGACGCAGGCGAGCGGCTCCGCGAGCTGCGGCAGGAGGAGTGGCAGGACCTCGGCCTGGCCGCTCTCGCGCTCGGGCTCGCGGTCGTCGCGCCGCGGGTCTTCCCGTCGCTTGCGCTGCCGCTCTTCCTCGGCGGCGTCGGCGTCGGCGCGCTCGGGGTGAGAGCCCTCTGGCGCCACTGGGACCTCGTCGACCGCTTGGCGGCAGACCGGTCCGCCTACGTGATCCCCGCCGTCCTCGCCTACGCCGCCCGCGAAGCCTCGATGGAGCGGCGCCGAGGCTCCGCGGCCCTGATCCGGCGCGCGCTGGCTGCGCCGGGGCCCGGGCTCGAGGCCCGGACTTCAGCCGCGGCCGACGAGCTCGACGCGCTCGCGGCGGAGCTGGCCGACCCCGAGTTGGACCTCGACCCGAGCTGCGCCGTAGCCTGCATGCGCCTGCTGAGCGACCTCGAAGGAAGCCCGCTGCTCAACCGGGCGCGGCCGCCCGAGGAGCTGCGCTCCCGCGTCCGCCAGATCCGCTCGGGATTCGGCGCGCGCGGCGGGCACTGAGCTAGTCGACGACCAGGACGTCGGCGCCCGAGCGGCGCTTGACCTCGCCGGGGACGTCCGCGCCGACGAGCGCTGCGAACAGGCTGCGGTGGTGCTGGCCCAGGACGACCAGGGAGGCTTTGCGCTCGTGCGCCAGCTCGATGATCATCTCGGCGGGATCGCCGGCAGCCCAGACGAGCTCGGCGCGGAGCCCGGCGGCGGCGACGCGCTCGTGGGCGTGGCCGACCACGGGCTCGAGCTCGCGCGGTAGGCCGGTGGGCATCTTCGCGACGGGCCCGTCGCCGAGCGTGCCGAAGTTCCGCGGCGCGTTCGGGTCGAGCGGCAGCTCGAGCACGGAGACGACCACCAGGTGGGCGCCGGTCCGCTTCGCCTCGGCGATGCCGCGCTCGAGGGCGTGCCTCGCGTGCTCCTTGTCGTCGTAACCGACCAGAATCGTCCCCATCGCTACCCCTGCGCGTGGTAGAGCCGGGCCAGGGCTGCCTCGCCCTCCTGCGGCTCCATGTCGGCGACGCGTACGACGTCCTCGACCACCGAGCGGTCGAGCGTCGTGAGGTCGGGCCAGTTGACCTCGACGAGGTTGCCGGCCGGGTCGCGGAGGTACATCTGCACGGCCCCGTCGGGGAGCTCGCGCACGGCCCCGCCGAAGGTCTCCGCGTCCAGGATCCCGCGCTCGCGCGCCTTCAGGTAGACGTCCTCGAAGTTCTCGACGTCGAGGCCGAAGTGGTGGTACTCGGGCCGCGGGACGGACCGCTCGAAGACGTGGAGCTGCTGCTCGCCGAGCGCCAGCCAGCGGATGTTCAGGCCGAAATTCGGGGTCGGCAGGCGCTCCATCCCGAAGAGCTCCTCGTAGAAGCGCACCGACGTCTCGAGGTCGTCGGCGTGGACGGACACGTGGTTGAAGCGGCGCGCGTTCAGCGGTGTAACCTCTCGCCAGACCCTAACTGCAGCGAGGACGGAGGGCGACACGCATGGCGACGTACCGGATTCCGTACGAGTCGCTCGACCCGCTGACGATCGGCGCGTCGGGCGACGAGGACAAGGTCAACCGCGACGAGCTCGAGCTCGAGATAGCCGACGGGAACGTCCTCGCGGCGATCTATCCGGACGAGCCCGAGCCTGTCGGCGACGCCACCGACGCGGCTCGCCGCGCGCTCGAGGAGCCGGTCGACGGGCCGCGCTTCTCCGAGCTCCTCGCCGGCAAGAGCCGCCTCGCGATCGTCATCGACAACCAGTTCCGGCCCACCCCGCAGTCGAAGCTTCTCCCGGCCGTGCTCGACGCCGTCGAGGCCGCCGGGATCGCGGCGGTCGTCGTGTGCGCGAACGGCAAGGTCTTCCCGATGTCGGAGTCGGACATCGAGCAGAAGATCGGCCGCGCGAACCTCGACCGCATGGAGAAGCTCGGCATCGAGTTCTTCCAGAACGAGCCGCGGAACGAGGAGATGTACACGTACGTCGGCGTCTCCTCGCGCGGCACGCCGGTGTGGCTCCACTCCGAGGTCGCAAAGAGCGACGTCAAGATCACGATCGGCCAGGCGCAGTCGAACCACTGGGGTGCGGGCGGCGGCGGCAAGCTCATCCTGCCGGGCGTCGTCTCCGACGAGACGATCGAGTCGAACCACTGCGCCTTCGTCCCTTCCCCGCAGACGCACTACGGCGCCTACGCCGGCCCGATGCGCTCGGACATCGACGAGGTGGCGACGATGTGCGGGCTCGACTGCACGATGAACGTCGTCCTCGACACGCGCGGGCGGGTGATCGAGGTCATGTTCGGCTCGCACCCCGCCGCGCACCGCGCCGCGATCGAGCGCTTCAACCAGATCTACGCCTACGAGCACCCCGGCGACCAGGCGGACATCGCCGTCTGCGGCGTCTTCGCGCCGACCGACCACCTCTTCTTCCACACCGGCTGGGGGTGCATGTCGGCCGACTTCGTCCTCAAGGACGGCGGCACGATCATCTACACGAGCCCCTCGCCCGGCGTCTCGACCGCGGTCGGCGACTTCCCGGGCCTCGCGCTCATGGACCTGATGAAGCCGTACATGCCGGCGACGCCGGAGAACTACCAGCGCGTGCTCAAGGACATCCACGCCCGCGAGATCCAGATGTGGGCCGGCTGCATCTGGGTGCCGATCTACGAGGTGATGACCCGCAAGCACCTGAAGCTCGTCACGCTGGAGGAGAACCTCGAGCTGGCGGCGGACATCGGGATGGACGCGACCACCTCGCTCGACGAGGCCTTTGCCGAGGCGATGGAGCGGCACGGGCCGGACGCGAAGGTGGTCGTCCTGCCGTACGCGCGCTACCAGCTGCCGAGCAACATGGTGCGCATGGACGCAGAGGCGCTCCGCTTCCCGCAGGAGGTGCGCGTCCACTGACGCAGGGCGACGTGCGGGGCATCAGAGGCGCTCGCGGCACCACCGCCGCGCCGCCCGCCTCGCGCGAGATCAGGGGGTCGACGACGATCGTCGAGCTCCTGCGCATGTTCCCCGACGGCGAGGCCGGCCGCCTCCTCGGCGAGCTCGCGCTCCCCTGCGCGCACTGCGGCGGCGCGTTCCACGAGCCGTTGACGCTGGCGGCGAAGCGGCACGGGCGCGACCCGCGGGCGCTGCTGGAGGCCTTCCGGGCACTGGAGCGCGGCACGCCGAGCGCGGAACAGGTCGAGGCGGCTAGACGGCGTCGAGGAAGCCGAGCGCGCGCTGCCTGACCAGGGCGGCGGCAGCCTCGTCGTAGTCGGGCAGGCTGTCGTCCGTGAAGAGGTGCCGGTCGCCCGGGTAGAGGAAGACCTCCGCGCCCTCGACCGTCTGGGCCAGCTCGCGCGCGACGTCCACGTCGCCCAGCTCGTCGTCCTCCATCGTGTGGATCTGGAGCGGAACTCCCTCCGGCCAGGCGCCGCCGAACTCCGAGAGCGGGACGGCGGCGTGCAGGAGCAGGGCGCCCTTGGCGCCGGGACGCGTCTGGGCCAGCATCTGCGCCGGCATCGCCCCGAGCGACATCCCGGCGTAGACGATCTCGGCCGGCAGGCTCTCGGCGGCGAGCCGGCCGCGCTCCATGATCGTGCCGAAGCCGGCCTCCCGGACGTAGGCCATGCCGTCGGTGAGCTCGGCGAACGTCCTGCCCTCGTACAGGTCCGGCGTGTGAACGACGTGGCCGGCGGCGCGGAGCGCGTCGGCGAAGGAGACACACCCTGGCGTCAGGCCCTGCGCATGATGGAAGAGCACCAGCTCGGTCATGGCTCAGCGAGGACGGCGAGGCGGGTGGTGAAGCGGTTCAGCGAGCCCGAGCGGAAGGGCTCCTCGTCGATCTCGACCTCTGCGTAGCCCGCCGCGCGGACGGCCGCCTCGACCTCGGCTCGGCCGGCGAGCGCGCGCGGGAGGTCGTCCGCGGCGATCTCGACCCGACCGAGCTCGCCGTAGTGGCGAACCCGGACGATCGGGTAGCCGAGGGCCTTGAGCGCAAGCTCCGCACGATCCACCTGCCGCAGGATCGCCGGGTCGACCTCGGTGCCGTAGGGGAGGCGCGAGGCGAGGCACGGCGAGGCCGGCTTCCAGGCGCTCGGGACGCCGAGCTCGGCCGCGAGGGTGCGGACCTCCTCCTTGCCGACGCCGGCCTCGAGCAGCGGATGGACGACGCCGTGCTCGGCAGCTGCGCGCAGGCCGGGGCGCCAGTCGCCAGTGTCGTCGGCGTTCGCGCCGGAGAGGACTGCTGCGTACCCGCGCGTCCGGGCCAGGCCCCAGAGCTGCTCGTAGAGCTCCGTCTTGCAGTGGTAGCAGCGGTCGCGGTCGTTCCTGACGTACCCCGCGCGCGCGAGCTCGTCCGTCGAGATGACCTCGTGGGCGACGCCGACGGCATCCGCGACCCCGCGCGCCCCGTCCAGCTCGCCGGTCGCGAGCGCGGGCGAGACCGCGGTGACCGCCAGCGCGCGCGCCCCGAGCGCCCGCGCGGCGAGCGCCGCGACGAGCGACGAGTCGACGCCGCCCGAGAAGGCCACGACGGCGCTTCCCAGCGCGGCGATCCGGGTCTCGAGCTCGTCGGTTCGGCTCATGGCTCCTGCGCGGCCGCCAGGGCCGCGGCCCAGACCGACTTTACCGGCCTCCCGAGCCGCCGGGCAACAGCGGCGCAGTCGTCGTGCTCGGGCGCCACGTTGACGACGCGGCCGTGGAGGCGGCCGAGCTTGACGCGGATCTCCTCGCCGTCCACGGCCACGACGCGCTCCTCGCGCTCGAGCTCGTAGCGGCGCAGCCTCGCGACGCGGACGCCGAGCGCGCTCGTCTCTTCGAGGATCGCTGCGGCCACAGCCGCCTCGTCGGCGGGCCGCGAGAGCGCGGAGAGGACGAACCCGGGCCTGCCCTTCTTCATCTGCGCCGGGACGGTCCAGACGTCCAGAGCGCCCGCGGCGAGGCAGCGCTCGACCGCGTCCGGCACGAGCTCGGGGAGGAGGTCGTCGAGGTTCGTCTCCAGCAGCGAGACCTCGGCCTGCGGGCCGGACTCGACGGCCTCGCCGATCAGAACGCGAACGACGTTCGGCCGCTCGGCCGTGTCCATCGTGCCGGCGCCGTACCCGATGTGCTCCACGGTCAGCGTGGGGAGCGGCCCGAATCCCGCCGCGAGCGTGACGGCGAGCGCCGCGCCCGTCGGCGTCACCAGCTCGTCCTCGCCTTCGACGCCGACGAGCGGCACGCCCTTGAGCAGCTCGAGCGTGGCCGGGGCGGGGAGGGGAAGGACGCCGTGGGCGGCGCGGGTCGTGCCGCGCGCTGCGGGGAGCGGCGAGCACCGCACCTCCTCGACGCCGAGGTCGGCGAGGAGCGCGACGCAGCCGCAGACGTCCACAAGCGCGTCCACCGCCCCGAGCTCGTGGAGCTCGACCGCCTCCGCGGGGACGCCGTGGATACCGCCCTCCACCTCGGCGAGCCGCTGGAACGCGGCGAGGGCGCCTGCGCGCACCGCCGGGTCCAGGTCGGCCTCCTCCAGCATCCCTCGGATCGTCCGCCAGTTGCGCTGGTGCACCTCGTCGCCGGTGCGGATGTCGACGTGCCGCGCGCCGATCCCGTGGCGCTCCTGCCGGGTGACGACCACCTCGACCCCGTCGACGCCGAGCGCGGCGGGGAGCGCGTGCAGGATCCGCTCGTCCGCGCCCGCGTCGAGCAGCGCCGCGAGCAGCATGTCGCCCGCCAGCCCGCCGACGCAGTCCAGGTAGGCAAGCCGCGTCACGGGCCCGGGTGCGCCGCCCGCGCGATGCGTGCCGCGATCGTCCCGGCGCCGAAGCCGTCGTCGATGCCGACGACCGCGAGCCCGGCGGCGCAGGAGCAGAGCATGGCGTTCAGCGCGGTACGACCGCCCTCGGCCGAGCCGTAGCCGACGCTGGTAGGCAGCCCGATCACGGGCGCGGCGACGAGCCCGCCGACGACGCTCGCCAGCGCGCCGTCCATGCCGGCGACGACGACAACGCAGTCGGCGCGGACGAGCGACGGCAGCGCGTCGGCCAGGCGGTGGAGGCCGGCGACGCCGATGTCCTCGTGGACGAGCACCTCGGTGCCGAGCAGCTCCGCCCGGATCCGCGCCTCGTGCAGGACGGGCCCGTCGGAGGTGCCCGCGGAGACCATCGTCACGCACCCGCGAACCTCGGGAACGCCACGCGCCACCCAGACCGCGCGGGCGCGCTCGTCCTCCTCGGCGTCCGGCGCGACCTCGCGGACCGCGGCGCGCGCGGCCTCGTCGGCTCGCGTCGCGAGCACGCTCCCCGCGCCGGCGTCGAGCAGCGCGGCCACGATCGCCGCCACCTGCTCGGGCGTCTTCCCCTCTGCCAGCACCGCTTCGGGAGCGCCCTGGCGGACCTCGCGGTGCGTGTCCACGCGGGCGAAGCCCAGGTCGCGGTACGGCAGCTCGGCGAAGCGGTCGAGAGCTTCCTCGGGCGCGACGTGGCCGCGGCGGACCTCCTCCAGGAGCTCGGCGAGGTCGGAGCGGAGGTCGGGCATGCGCCGATTATCGCTACCGGGTAGTAATACGGCGTGAGTACCGCGACCGACACGGCGACATGGGTCGGTCGGGCGCTGCCCCGCCTCGAGGACGAGATCCTGCTCCGTGGCGAAGGCCGCTTCCTGGACGACCTCGATCCGGTCCCGAACGCCGGCCACGCCGCGATCCTGCGCTCACCCTTCGCGCACGCCCGCATCGCCAGGCTCGACGCGGCCGCCGCGCTCGAGCTCCCCGGCGTTGTCGGCGTGCTCACGGGCGAGGACGTCGCGGCGATGTCCCGGCCGTTCCCCGTGGGCGTGGACGGCGCGCGCCCGTATTACGCGGCCGCGCACGCGACGGCCCGCTACGCAGGGGAGCCCGTCGCCGTCGTCGTGGCGAAGGACCGCTACGTCGCCGAGGATGCGCTCGAGCTGATCGAGGTGGACTACGAGTCGCTCGACCCCGTGCTCGACCCGGCGCTGGGCGAGGTCGTCTCCGAGCGCGGGTTCTCCTACGGCGACGCCGACGAGGCCTTCGAACGCGCCGACCTGGTGGTGGAGGAGACCTTCGCCTTCCCGCGTTGGACGTGCGCGCCGGTGGAGTGCTACGGCGTCGTCGCCGACTGGGACGCGGCCGCGGGCTCGCTGACTGCCTGGGCGAACTTCCAGGGCCCGTTCACGCTCCACTCCGTCGCCGCGGCAGCGCTCGGGCTCCCCGGCTCGAAGCTGCGGATCATCACGCCGGGCGATTCGGGCGGGAGCTTCGGGATCAAGTCGACGATCTACGTGTACATCGCGCTGATGGGCCTGGCATCGCGCAAGCTCGGCGTGCCGGTGCGCTGGATCGAGGACCGGCTGGAGCACCTGGCCGGCAGCTCCGGCTCGACCGCGCGCACGACGGGGGTGCGGGCCGGCTTCTCCGGGGAAGGCGAGCTGCTGGCGGTCGCCTACGACGTCGTCGAGGACGTCGGCGCGTACGTCCGCGCCCCCGAGCCGGCGACGCTCTACCGGATGCACGGCTCGCTTTCGGGCGCCTACCGCGTGCGCAACGTCACGTCTCGTAACCGCGTCGTCCTCACGAACCGCTGCCCGACCGGGCTCAACCGCGGCTTCGGCGGGCCCCAGCTTTACCTCGCGCTCGAGGGGGCGATGAACCTGGCGGCGGCGCGGCTCGGCCTCGACCCGGCCGAGCTGCGGCGGCGCAACCTGATCCAGGCCGGCGAGTTTCCCTACCGTACGCCGTCCGGCGGGCTCTACGACTCCGGCGACTACGAGGCCTGTCTCGACGACGCGCTCGAGCTCGCGCGCTACGACGAGCGGCGTGTCGAGCAGGCCGAGGCCAGGTCGGAGGGCCGGCTGGTCGGGATCGGCGTCGCCTGCGTGGTCGAGCCCTCGGTCTCGAACATGGGCTACATCACGCTCGTCCAGACGGCGGAGGAGCGCGCCGAGGCACTGCCCAAGTCGGGGAACGCGGAGGGTGCGACCGTCATCGTCTCCCCGCTCGGCGGCATCACCGTCCGGATCGGGACGACGCCGCAGGGTCAGGGCCACCGCACCGTCTGCGCGCAGGTGGTCGCCGACGCGCTGGGCGTCGAGCCCGCCGACGTCGACGTGCTCACCGAGATGGACACCTCCACGAGCGCCTGGAGCGTCGCCTCCGGGAACTACTCGTCGCGCTTCTCCGGCGTCGGCGCGCCGGCCGTCCACCTCGCCGCGCTCAAGATCGCCGCGAAGCTGAGGACGATCGCCGCGGCCGAGCTCGGCTGCGATCCCTCCGAGGTGGAGCTGCGTGACGCGCGCGCGTGGCGCGGAGAGGAGTCCGTCTCGCTCCGGCGCCTGGCGGGGGTCGCGCACTGGAACCCGCATGCGCTCCCGCCGGGGTTGGAGCCCGGTCTGCACGAGACGGCTTTCGCCGCCGCCGAGAACCTGGCGCCGCCCGACGAGGACGACCGCGTCGCCTCATCCGCCGCCCACGGCTTCATCGCCGACGTGGCCGTGGTCGAGGTCGACCGCGAGACCGGCGCCGTGACCGTCCTCGACTACGCCACCGTCCACGACGCCGGCCGCCTGCTCAACCCGCTGCTCGCGGAGGGCCAGGTGCGCGGCGGGTTCGCCCACGGCGCCGGCGCGGCTCTGTTCGAGCGCGTCGTCTACGACGAGGACGGGAACCTGCTCACCGGTTCCTTCGTGGACTACCTCTGCCCGACGGCGCCGGACCTGCCGCCGCTGCGGCTCGGGCACCGGGAGACGCCGTCGCCGTTCACGCTCCTCGGCGCGAAGGGCCTCGGCGAGGGGACGACGATGAGCGCGCCGGCCGCGCTCGCCGCGGCAGTCGCGGACGCGCTCGGAGTCGAGAAGGTGGAGCTGCCGCTGACGGCGCCGCGGGTGTGGGAGGCGCTCCGGTGAAGCCCGTGCCGTTGGAGTACCGGCGCGTGGAGAGCGTCGAGGAGGCGGTCTCCGCGCTGGCGGAGGGCGGGACCGAGGCGAAGGTGCTTGCCGGCGGCCAGAGCTTCGTGCCGATGCTGAACATGCGGATCGCCCGGCCGGCGTTGCTCGTGGACGTCAACCGTGTCCCCGGCCTCGACGGGATCGCGACGGAGAACGGACACCTGCGGGTCGGAGCCATGTGCCGTCAGCGCGCGCTCGAGCGCTCGGCGCTTGCTCGCGAGCGCTGCCCGCTGCTCGCCTCGTGCCTGCCGTTCGTCGGCCACGTCGCCACCCGGAACCGAGGGACCGTCGGCGGCTCGATCGCGCATGCCGACGCCGCCGCCGAGCTGCCGCTCGCGCTCGTCGCGCTCGGCGGGTCGGCCGTCGCCGAGTCCCCGCGCGGCCGGCGGACGATCCCCGCGGACGACCTCTTCGTCTCGTACTTCACGACCGCGCTCGAGCCCGACGAGCTGCTCGTCGAGACCGTCTGGCCCGCGGCGCGGCCGGGCGAGGGCTTCGCCTTCGAGGAGCTTGCCCTCAGGCACGGCGACTACGCGCTCTCCATGGCGGCGTGTGTGCTCCGCGTTGAGGGCGGCGTGGTTGCGGCGGCGCGGCTCGTCGTCGGAGCGGTCGCCGCGCGGCCGACCGTCGTGGACGTCCCGCTCGCCGGCCGCGCGGTCGACGCTACGGCGGCGCAGGAGGCCGCGGAGGCCGCCCGGGCGGCGGTCGCTCCCTCCGGCCACCTGCACGCGTCCGCCGACTACCTCCGCCACGTCACCGGCGTCCTGGCCGAGCGGGCGGTGCTGCGCGCCTGGGAGGGCGCGGCGTGACCGCGATCGAAGTCACGGTCAACGGCCGCCGCTACCGCGAGGTCGTCGAGCCGCGCCTGCTCGCCTCCGACTTCCTCCGGCACACGCTCGGGCTCACCGGCACGCACGTCGGCTGCGAGCACGGCGTCTGCGGCGCGTGCTCGGTGCGCTTGGACGGGGCGGCCGTTCGCTCCTGCCTCCTGCTCGCCGTCCAGCTCGACGGGGCCGAGGTGCGGACGGTCGAAGGGCTCGCGCCGGACGGCGAGCTGACCCCGCTCCAGGCGGCCTTCCGCGAGACGCACGCGCTCCAGTGCGGCTTCTGCACGCCCGGGATCCTCATGGCGGCGTCCGAGCTGCTCGAGGCCGACGGCCCGCCGACCCGCGCCGAGATCACGGATCTGCTCTCCGGCCACCTTTGCCGCTGCACCGGCTACGAGCCGATCGTCGAGGCGATCGCGCGGGCCGCCGGAACGGCTCCGTCGTGAACCTGGCGCTCTCCCTTCTCTACGCGGCGGAGCGGAACCCCGGAGCCGAGGCCGTCGTGGACGGCCCGGTCCGGCTCACCTACGCCCAGCTCCTGGAGGACGCACGCCGCGTCGCGGGCGGCCTTGCGGCGTCCGGCGTCGGCGCCGGCGACCGCGTGACGGCGATCGTCAAGCCGACGCACGAGGCGGTGACGCTCTACTGGGGCTGCCAGTGGCTCGGCGCCGTCTACGTACCGCTCTCCCCTCGAATCTCGCCGGCCGATCTGCAGTACTGCCTCGACGACGCGGCTGCCGCGGCCCACTTCGACCTCGGCGCCGAGCTCCCCGAGGCCGAGGCGCATCCGGGCGCGCTCGACCTGGACGAGCGGGCGCCGTCGCTCATGCTCTACACCTCGGGCACGACCGGGCGGCCGAAGGGCGTCCCGCGCTCGCACCGCGCCGACCGTGCCGGCGGGCTCTCGCAGGTCGTCCAGCACGGCTATCGCCACGGCGACCGCACGCTCGGCGTCATGCCCCTGTACCACACGATGGGCATGCACTCGCTCCTCGCCATGCACGCGATCGGCGGCTGCTTCGTGTGCCAGCCGGACTGGGACGCCGGGCGCGCCCTCGAGCTGATCGAGGCGGAACGGCTCACCTCGCTCTACCTGGCGCCGACGCTCTTCCACGACCTCGTCCACGATCCGCGCCTGGCGGAGCACGATCTTTCCTCCGTCGAGGCGGTCTCCTACGCGGGCGCGGCGATGACGAGCGCGCTGGTCGAGCGCTGCACGGAGGTTCTCGCGCCACGGATCTTCGTGAACCACTACGGCTCGACCGAGATCTACACCTTCACCGTCCACCGCGACCAGCGCGCCAAGCCCGGCTGCGCGGGGCGGGCCTCCCTGAACGCGCGCGTCCGCCTCGTCCGGCCGGATCCTGAGGCGGGGCCGGACGAGCTCGTCGTGCCTGGCGAGGAGGGCCAGATCGTCTGCCACCTGGACTCGGACGAGGCCTTCACCGGCTACTGGAACCGCCCGGACGCGGACGAGGCGGCGATCCGCGACGGCTGGTACTTCACCGGCGACCTGGGCCGTCTCGACGCCGACGGCGATCTCTGGATCGTCGGCCGCGTCGACGACATGATCCTCTCGGGCGGCGAGAACGTGTACCCGCTCGAGGTGGAGGACGTCCTGGCGCGCCATCCTGGCGTGCGCGAGGTCGCGGTGGTCGGCGCGCCCGACGACCGCTGGGGTCAGCGGGTCGTCGCCTACGTCGTCGCCGACGGTGCGCTGAGCGCCGAGGAGCTCGACGCCCACTGCCTCGCCTCGGAGACGCTCGCGCGGTTCAAGCGGCCGCGGGAGTACCGGTTCGTGGAGGATCTGCCCAAGAGCCCGTCGGGCAAGCTGCTCCGCCGGCTCCTGCGAGAGGAGGGCGTGTCTGCATGACGGAGTACGAGGGCTTCAGGGTGGAAAGCGCCGGCGGCGTGGCGACGGTCACGCTCGACGTCCCCGACAAGTTCAACCGGGTGACGCTCGGCGCGCGCGCCCAGCTCGACGAGGTGTTCCGGGAGCTCGGCGCGGACGAGTCCGTGCGCTTCGTCGTGGTCACCGGCGCCGGTGGGGCGTTCACGGCGGGCGGCGACATCGCCGCCTTCCTCGAGGCGAGCCCGGAGGAGCTCTCGCGCCTGCACTGGAACGTCGCCGCGCCGGAGCGCTGCCCGAAGCCGGTGATCGCGAAGCTGCAGGGCTATGCGTTCGGGGTCGGGCTCGAGCTCGCGCTCGCCTGCGACTTCCGCATCGGCGCCGACGACGTCGAGCTCGCGCTCCCCGAGGTGAAGCTCGGGATGATCCCGGGAAGCGGCGGGACGCAGCGCCTCGTCAGGCTGATCGGCCTCGCGCGGGCGAAGGACGCGATCATGCGCGGCCGCCGCATCGGCGCCGAGGAGGCGCTCGCGCTCGGGCTCGTCACCAGGGTGGTGCCCGCAGCGGAGCTCGACGCGGCCGTGGACGAGCTCGTCGCCGAGCTGGCGGAGCTCTCGCCGCTGGCGCTCGCTCTGGCCAAGCGCGTGCTCGACCTGGCCGAGGAGAGCCCGCTCCACGTCGGCCTCCACGTCGAGGGCCTCGCGTACGGGCTGCTCCGCTCGACGGACGACTTCCGCGAGGGCGTCGAGGCCTTCGGCGAGAAGCGCAAGCCGAGGTTCGAAGGGCGCTAGCCCGCCTCCGAGCGCAAGGCCGGCGGCGAGCACGTTTCGTCCGCGGGCGCGACGAGCTGCAGGTTCCCGATCGCGAGGCCGGCCCAGCCGAGCAGGTTGAACGGCCGCAGGAAGGCGGAGAAGGCGACGCGCACCTCGAGCTCGTCGCAGTCCTCGGGCGGCAGGTCGATCCCGATGCACGGCGAGACGTACAGGTCGACCTCGGGTTCGTACCGCCGCCAGCGCTCGAGGGCGCGGTAGGCCGCCGCGACCTCGCCCGGGTCGACCTTCTGCGCGAGCTCGAGCTTCGTGCGGACGTTGTCGGAGTACTCGTCCGCGCGGGCGGGGTACGTCGCCGCGTGCGACCGGGCCGCCTCGTGGAAGAAGAGCGGCCAGGTATTCGCCTCCGGCTCGGGGATCGTCGCCGGGACGACCCGCGCCCCCAGCTCCTCCAGCGGCCCGACCCACTCCTCCGCGGCGAGGCTCTCGGGCGGCGTCGACCCGTCCCCGACCGTCGGCGGGCGCGTCAGGAGCCCGACGGTGAGCCCTGCCAGGCGGGGCTCGGGAACGGGCTTCCCAACGAGCACCGACCACATGAGCGCGACGTCGGCGACGGAGCGGGCCATCGGGCCGACCGTGTCCAGCGTGGGGACGAGCGGAAAGACCCCCTCGGTGGAGACGGCGCCCCAGCTCGGCTTCAGCCCGACGGTGCCGCAGCAGGCCGAGGGGAGCCGGATCGAGCAGCCGGTGTCGGTGCCCAGCCCCAGGTCGCAGAGGCCTGCCGCGAGCGCGGCCGCGTTGCCGCTCGACGAGCCGCCGGTCGTCCGGCCCGGGTGCGCCGGGTTGACAACGGTCCCGTACCACGGGTTCTGCCCGGTGACGTTCCAGGCGAACTCGGGCAGGTTCGCCTTGCCCACGAGCACCGCTCCGGCGTCGAGCAGCCGCTGCGCCGCGGGCGCGGTCCGCGTCGGGACGTGGTCCGCGTAGATGCGCGAGCCGTACGTCGTCCGCACGCCCGCCACGTCGATCAGGTCCTTGACGAGCAGCGTGCGGCCTGCGAGCGGCCCAGGCGACGGCCCGTCCGCGGGCGCGACCCGCGTGATGATCGCGGCGTAGTCGTCCGTCATTCCGGCTCCGGCACATGGTATGAAGCTTGTCTCGAATGGCCCGCGAGATCCGCTACGCCTCGAGCGACGGGGTGCAGATCGCCTACGAGGTCTTCGGCTCCGGTCCGCGGGACCTGGTTCTCGTCCACGGCTGGGTGACCAACATCGAGCTTCTCTGGGAGCAGCCGCGGGTGGCGCGTGTCCTCGAGCGGCTCGGGTCCTTCTGCCGGGTCGTCAACTTCGACAAGCGAGGCACCGGGCTCTCGGACCGGGTGCCCGTCGACCGCCTGCCGACGCTCGAGCAGCGGATGGACGACGTGCGAGCGGTGATGGACGCGGCCGGCTCCGAGCGCGCAGTCGTCTTCGGCCACTCCGAGGGCGGCCCCATGAGCCTCCTGTTCGCCGCCGCGTACCCGCAGCGGACCGAAGGCCTCGTCATCTACGGCAGCTTCGCGGTCCGGCTGCGGCAGCCGGACTACCCGTGGGCGCCCACAGCCGAGGAGCGTGAACGCCACGTCCGCCGCGTCAGGGACGAGTGGGGCGGCGTCGTGCACCTGGACGAGCTCGCACCCGGGGTCGTGGACGACGAGGAGTTCCGCGCCTGGTGGGCCAGGTACCTGCGCACGAGCGCGAGCCCGGCCGCGGCGGCCGCCCTCACCGGCATGAACAGCAGCGTCGACGTGCGCTGCGTCCTGCCGAGCATCACCGTCCCGACCCTGATCGTCCACCGGCGTGACGACCTGCGGGTCGACATCGCGGGGGCGCGGTGGATGGCGGAGCAGATCCCCGGTGCCCGCTTCGTCGAGCTGCCCGGAGACGACCACCTCATCTGGGCCGATCCCGACCCCATCTTCGACCTCGTCGAGGAGTTCGTCACCGGCGTCCCTCCCGCCGAGGTGCCCGACCGCGTGCTCGTGACCGTCCTCTTCACCGACATCGTCGGCTCGACGGAGACAGCTGCGAAGGTCGGCGACGAGGCTTGGCGCCGGCTCCTGGACCGCCACGACGAGACCGTCCGCCGCTACCTCGAGCGCTACCGCGGGCGCGAGGTCAAGACCACGGGCGACGGCTTCCTGGCCGTCTTCGACGGCCCCGCCCGCGCGGTCCGCTGCGCGCAGGCGGTCGCCGAGGCGGTCGTGGCCCTGGGGCTCCAGGTCCGTGCCGGCCTCCACACCGGGGAAGTCGAGCTCCGGGGCGACGACGTCGGCGGGGTCGCCGTTCACGCAGGCGCGCGGATCGCGGCGCTCGCGGGGCCGGGGGAGGTCCTGGCCTCGCGGACGGTGAGGGACCTGACCGCGGGGTCCGGCATCGTCGTTCGCGCCGCGCGGGACGCACGAGCTGAAGGGCGTCCCCGGCGAGTGGGATCTCTACGCCGTTTCCTGACGCTGCTCAGGGCCCGACCGGGACGGCCGGTCGCGGCGCCGGCATCCTGGCGACGGCGGCCGGCCAGCGCCAGAGCGGGGACCCGCGCGCGGTCGTCGGCAGCACCCAGACCGTCGTTCCGTGCCCCCAGCGGGCGTAGAGCCCCGGCGCGAACCAGTTCGGCAGGCGGACGCACCCGTGGCTCGCCGGCCAGGGCGGGACGGAGTGATAGCCGTGCATCGCGAAGCCGCCGATGAAGTACATCGAGTAGTACATCGAGAGCGAGTTGAAGCCCGGCGTCTTGCGGTACACGCGCCAGCGGCCGATCGGCGTGTTCCCGGTGGCGCCGGTGGAGACGTGCACGATGCGGACGACGCGCCCGCGGCGAACCTCGAAGAGGACCTGGCGCGCCTTGTCCACCTCGATGTGGTTCCCGCGCGGGACGGCGGCGATCGGGGTGCGCGCCTTGCGGAGCGCGCGCCAGACACTGCGTGCTCATCACTCCGCTCCGGGAGAGCCCGCGAACCTTCTGGAAGGCGTACAGCGCCTCGGTCGTGTCCCACGCGAAGCGCCCGTCGACGCCGCGCAGCACGTAGCCCAGGCTCCTGAGGCGCCGCTCCAGGAAGCGGACGGCGCGACCGTGGGAGCCGAGGCCGAGGCGCGGCGCCGCCACCGGCCGCGACATCCGCCTGCCCACGGCGGCGTACCCGGCCGCGGGCGTGACCGCGAGTCGCACGCGCAGGCGCCTGGAAGGGAGCCGCGCAGACACGAGCTGGTTGAAGCGGCCCTGGGCGTCGAGCGCGACTGTCCGGGTGCGGCCGAGGACCGTGAGCTCGAGGGTTCCGGCTGCCGCCGGACGTAGCCTCCCTCGCAGCCTCATGGGGGCCCCGACTACGGCGAGGCCGGTGAAGGAGGCGGACAGAGCCGGCCTGATCCGAACGGAGGCCTGCGGCGACTCGGCGGCGTCCGTCCGCGCCAAGTAGACGCCCGGACGGGTCGCCCTGACTCCGAACGAGAAGCTGCCGTCCGCGCGAGACTGGACCGCCGTGACGAGCTGCCACGACCCGGACTCGAGCTCGAGAAGCTCGACCTGCGTCTGACGGGCCGGGACGACCGCGCCCACGAGCCGCACAACCGATCGGTAGGGCGCCGTTTCCGGCGCCGATGCGAGGCTCACGGTCTCGGCCGCCGCCGTCGCGGGCGCCGCGGCGATGGTCGCCCCCGTCAGGGCGGCCAGGAGCGCGCAGAGCACGATCCGCTGGTTCGGCATCGCGCTGGAAAGTATCCCGTGGCGGTCGGCTGCCACCAAGTGCCCTTCGTCCCCTAGACTCGAACGCAGTGGCGAGCCGGCTTCCCGCGTTCCTCCGCCGCCGGCGCGTCGTCGTCGGGCTCCAGCTCGCCGCCGTCGTCGTCATCCTCGCGTTCTTCGGCTATGTCCTCCGTGACGTCTGGGCCGACGCGCTCCCAAGGCTCGCCGACGCCGACCCGGTCTACCTCGTC
Organism: uncultured Actinomycetes bacterium; assembly: GCA_963830885.1. Taxonomy (GTDB): domain Bacteria; phylum Actinomycetota; class Thermoleophilia; order Gaiellales; family Gaiellaceae; genus JAIBJN01. The sequence goes on from CAWHOA010000003.1 coordinate 176,158, forward strand.
GCGGCCCTTGGGGTGCTGGCCGCGTACTACCTCCTCTTCGCGGTCGGCTGGTGGTGGCTGCTCGCCGCCCTTCGGATCCGGGTCGGATATGGCGTCGCCCTCCAGGCGGAGATGGCTTCGATGCTGGCCAAGTACATCCCGGGAGGGGTGTGGACCCCGCTCGCGCGGATCGTCTGGCTGCGCCGAGCAGGCGGGATCTCGGACACGTCGTTCGTGGTCAGCTCGATCCTGCTCGAGGCCGGGCTCTCCGCCGTCGCCGGCATTCTCGTCTTCACGGCCGGCCTGGCCGCAGTGGACGCCGTGGACGCGCCGCTCGCTCCGCTCTTCGCGTTTGCGGCAGTGACCGCCATCCTGCTCCATCCGCGCGTCTTCACGGCGCTGGCGCGGATCATCTTTCGCCGCTTCGACGCGCCCGTGCCGGCGCGGCTCCCGTACCGGATCCTGGTCGGGCTGCTCGGCTACTACGCCTTCACGTGGCTCGTCGGCGGGACCGCCCTCTACCTGATCCTGCGCTCGCTCGATGCCGATCCCGGGCTCGACACGATCCCGTACCTGGGTGGGGCGGCGGCCGTCGGAGCGATCGTGGCGGTGCTCACCGTCTTCGCGCCCTCGGGCCTCGGCGTGCGCGAGGCGTCGATGTACGCCCTGCTCGTGGTCGTCGTGCCGCCGAGCGCGGCGCTCGGAGCGACCGTGCTCAACCGGCTGGCGATCACGCTGGTGGAGGCGGCACTGCTCGGCTGCGCAGTGCTCGTCACCCGCCTGCGGCGCTCACCAGCCGCGACGGACGGTGAAGTAGACGAGCGAGCCGAGAAACGGGAAGACGATCGTCGCGACGACCCAGACAGCCTTCTCGCCGCCCGAGACGTCGGGGTTCCGGAACACGCTGACGAGCGTGACGACGATGAGGACGAGCGCGGCCAGCCCGACCACGGAGTACAGCCCGTAGATCACGTCTAGCTCCTTCGGTCGTTGAGGTCGTTCCGCCAGCCGAGCAGGATCCCGTGCACGGCGGCGGCGCCGATGATGCCTCCGTCCGGGACGCTGAGGGTCGCGGGGTGGAGGATGAACGGCTCCGTTTGCGGCCCGCCGATGCCGCCGTGGAACGAGATCAGCTCCTCGAAGGCGCAGCCCTCTTCGAGAACGGGGTCGTAGAAGCTCCCGACCATGATGTCGGCGACGTAGCCGAACCCGTCCGTCCGCAGGAGGTGCTGCGGCGCGGTCGGGGAGAACAGTGCGAGTGGGTCCTCGCCCTCGACTCGGCCGTCGGCGAGGTAGTGGGCGCCGCCCCCGCCGAGCGCGACCGGGCCGTGCTCGGACGAGCGCACGAGGATCCAGCCGACGTGCGGGTGGTTGCGCAGCGCGGGAACGAGCTCCGGATGGCGCTCGTTCAGCTCCTCGAGCGTAAGCCGGCGGTTCTCCTCCATCAGGTAGACGAGCCCGAGGTTGCCGGAGCCGAGGACGACGACGCTCTCGCCGCTGACGTCGTTCTTCGCGCGCTTCTGCTTCTGCGTGCGCCCTGTGGCCTCTCCCAACGCGTGCCCGACCATCGAATCCTGCTCGTCGCCACCGGCCACCTCGGTGACGCTGCCGGTCGCGAGCGAGCGCTCGACCAGGTCGTCGAGCCCGTAGCCGTTGCGCTGCTTGAAGGTGGCGCCCTGGGTCTGGCCATGGTCGGAGAGGACGACGATCTCGTAGGGCCGCGGCGCGTAGCGGCGCGCGCGCTCGATGCGCCCGAACTGGTCGTCGAGCTTCCGCAGCGCCTCCAGGGTGTCGGCGCGCTCGAGGCCGGAGTGGTGGGCGACCTCGTCGTAGCTCGAGAAGGTGGCGTAGATCGCGGGGCGCCCCTTCATCATGTCCGTGAGGACGCCGTAGACGATCAGGTCGCGGACGACGACGCACATCGCGGCGCGCATGAACGGGTAGGGGCCGCCGCGGTGGCCGCGCGGCTGCACGTCGCGCCGGCGTTGGCGGGCCGAGGCGGTGATCTCGAGCGCGACCTCCCAGAAGAAGAGGACGAGCGCGCGCGTGACGTTGAAGCCGTTCGCGAGGAAGGCGCGGTAGCCGGGGTTGGCCTTCTTCTCCACATCGAGCTTGCTGACGGTCAGGATCACGTGGTCGGCCTCGCCGGAGAGGAGGTTGCCGCGGCTCGCGCCGCCGTTCGCGAGCAACCCGATCCCGGTCGAGTGGCGGCGCTCGATCTCGGCGCAGTCGGGCGGAGCCGAGCACGTCATCATCGTCCCCGTCTCCTTCTCGACCCAGCGGAAGGCCGGCATGTTGTCGTTGGAGCCGAGCAGGATCCCGGCCTGGCTGGCGCCGGTCTGCGACGAGAGGTCGGGCTCCCACTCGGTGAGCTCGTGCGAGCCGTCGGCCACCCAGCGGGCCATGTTCAGCGCGTTGCCGTCGCGCATCGCACGGCGGAGGACCGGGAGCGCGAGGCCGTCGATCTCGAGGAAGACGACGCCCGGCTTCTCGGTCGCAACGCGCTCGCCCGACCGCTTCGCGAGCCGGTGGATGACGCGCAGCGTGTAGGTGTCGTCGTCTGTGGCGCCCACCATCACCTGGAGGACGATGCTCACGGCGGCGGCGACGAGCGCCACGAGCAGGGCCGCCCAGAAGGAGTCGAGATGGATCGCCCCGTCCGTGAGCGCGTCCGCTGCCAGGAGGATGGCCGCGTCGGCGGCGAGGACCAGCAGGAAGCCCGCAACGAGCGTGAACGGCAGCCGCAGGGCAGCGATAAGCGGCGGCAGCGATTGCGTTCAGGACGGCGACGACCAGCGCGACCAGGAGCGCGCCCCAGAAGCCCTCGATCGTCGGCGCCAGGGACGATCTTGCCGCGGCGACGAGGAGCGAGAGCGCGGCGACGAGCCAGGAGGCGATCATGCGCGCCGGCCGGATCTTCGGGAACTCGGGCTCCCAGGAAAGCTGCTCGCCGAAGGCAGCCGGGGCCCGGTCGGGCATCTAGCTCTCCTCCTCGCCCTGCTCGCCGCCGTTCGACCCGGAGCGGTGGCGCAGGCGGCTGAACCTGCCCTCGCCCGATTCCTCGAGCTGCTCCCGCTTCGCCTGCTTCTTCTCTTTGCGCTGCTCCTTCTGCTCCGCGACCTTGACCTTCGCGTCCGTGTACGACTGCCCGACGAGCAGCTTCCCACCGGTCCAGCCGAAGACCCAGATGGTGAGGACGATGGCGAAGAAGACGTTCCACGCCGTCGTGATCAGCTGCTGCGCCGTCGAGTAGTCGATCGCCTGTGACTCCGGGACGTCGCAGCACACGCTGAGAGCGAGCGCATTGGTTGCCTGCGTGATGCCGACGGCGCCGGGCGTCACGGAGACGACGTTCGCGAGCGAGCCGGAGCCCACGACCCACATGACCGACTCGAACGTCACCGGGATGGCGAAGGCGGCGAGGAAGATGGCGACCACGATCAGCTTGCAGGTCCACGACAGGAAGGAGGGGAGGAAGACCCGGGAGAAGTAGCGCTTCGGCTGGGAGAGGATGACGCCGCCCTTCTTCGCCTGCGCCCAGAGCTTCTTCACCTGCTTCCAGAAGATGCGGCCGAGGAGGACGAGCAGGAAGACGATGCCGGCGACGATGCCGACGGCGAGCACCGGGTGGTCGGTGAGGTTGCCGAGGTTCTCGTCGAAGGAGTTGGGGACCGAGAGGAACAGGTAGAGGTAGACGAACGTCCCGGCGATCGTGAAGAAGATCTTCTGCACGAGGTACGCGGCGATCGCACCCGCGAACTTGCAGGCGGGGATGATCGCCACGAACATCAGCAGGGTCACGAACGTCCCGATGTTCGCGGGCAGGAAGCCGTTCATCGCCACGCCGACCGCGTAGGCGGTCAGGATCGGCGGGAACGTCACCTCGCCGGGGTACGCGACGCTGAGGATCCCGTAGTACGAGATCGCGGCGAACGTCGTCACCCCTGTCTGGAAGAGGAGCCCTGCGGCCATATAGCCGGCCGGGACCGCCTTGATCTCGTCCCACAGGTCTTGCAGCCAGCCGAGGACGTCGACACCCCCCAGATGGAGGAGGACGATCACCACGGCAGTCCCGAGGAGCCAGGTCACGACCTTCTTCAGCCGGCGGCGGCGCGACGGGTCGTGGAAGGGGAGGACCCGGGAAGGACTCTCCTCGGCGTGCGTGCTCACGTACCTATGCCGGCTCTGGCTCGGGCGCGTCGGGCGGCTGGGCGGCGGCTTCCGCCTTGCTCGCTGCTACGGCCTTGGCCCGCGCAAGGTCGGCGGCGATGTGTACCCCGGCCGACGTGAGCGGAGCGGCGAGGACGAGCCCCACCATGCCGAAGAGGGCGCCGGCGCTGATCGTGACGATGAGGACGACGAGCGGGTTCAGGCCGAGCGTGGCTCCGTAGGCGATCGGCTGGACGATCTGCTGGAGCGCGCCGTTGGCGAGGATGACGACCACGAGCATGATCAGCGCGTCTGTCGTCCCCTCCGAGCCGAGCGCGATGATGACGGCGAACGCGCCCGCGAAGAACGCCCCGATGTACGGGATGTAGGCGCAGAAGAAGGTCACGACCGCGATCGTGCCCGCCAGCGGGACTCCGAGCAGGAGCGCGGCGACGCCGACGAGGATCCCGTTGTAGGCCGCGACGATGGTCACGCCGGCGAAGTAGCGCTGGAACGAGGTGATCACGTCGCCGGTAATCGTCCTGGCAACGGGCTTCGGAATACCGGAGTGATCCTCGACCCAGGACCTCAACGAGGGGCCGTCCTTGAGGAGGAAGAAAAGGCTGAGGAGGAAGAAGGAGAGCCCGAGCGCGAGGGAGGTCAGGCTGCTGGCGGCGGTGGCGAGGCCGTTGACGAGCGTCGAGATGAGCTGGGGGACTTCCTCCTTCGCCTTGCTGCTTGCGCTCTCGGCTCCGGACGAGTCGACTCCGGCGTCCTCGAGCCAGCCCTGGATCTCGTCGGCGGCGCTCGAGCCGTTCGCGGAGATGTCGTCGGCCTGGGAGATGATCCCGCCGATGACGAGCACGCCCACGAGGATCCCGATGGCGAGGAGCAGGAGGAGCGAGATCCCAGCGGCCCCCGCGCGTCCGACCCGGTGAGGCGCGAGCCGGCGGACCAGCGGAAGCGTCACGCACGCGACCACGAAGGCCGCGATCAGTGGCTGTGTGATCGTCGAGGTCGCTCCGACGAGCCAGATCAGCCCAACGAGGACCAGCAGCACACCGGCGAGCAGCCACGACGCCAGCCCCAGGTCGCGCAGCCAGCGCGGGGCGGCGAAGACGGCGGACAGCTGCCCGAGCTGATCTTCGTCGAGCTGGACGACCTCGGGCTCGTCGGGCTCCTGTGGCTTATCCGATCCCACGTCGTCCTTGTGAGTCGTTCTCCGGATCCTCAAGCCTCAGCTCCGTGATCGGGTTGACGTCGTCAGATTATGTCCGTTGCCGGACGGTCGATCCGTGCCTCGCTCCGCCGGACTTTGGCATCCGGCAGGGCCGGTGCATCCTCCCATGAGGATGAGGGCATTGCCAAGCCGCTGGATGGAGGCGCACTGCGGATCAACGCCGGATCGATCCGGCCGTTGAAGCGGCCGTAGACTGGTCAGGACGCAGCCGGGTCACAAGTCCCGACGGAAGGGAGAGACAATGGCCATCGGACCAGTCCAGCTCATCGTCCTGGGCTTCAGCCACCCCGAGTTTCACGGGGAGATCATCGAGGAGCTCGAGCGCCTGCGCGAGAGCGACACTGTTCGCGTGATCGACGCTCTCGCCGTGCACAAGGACGCCGACGGGGAGATCGAGGTTGCGCACCTCAGCAACCTGAGCAAAGACGAGGCGGTCGAGCTCGGCAGCAAGGTCGGTGCCCTTATCGGCCTCGGGATCGAGGGTGAGGAGGGGTTGGAGGCCGGCGCGATCGCCGGCGCCGAGGCCGCCGAGGACGGTGTGCACGTCTTCTCCGACGAGGAGGCCTGGGACGTGCTCGAGGAGATCCCCAACGACTCTGCCGCCGCCCTGCTCCTGATCGAGCATCACTGGGCGGTTCCCCTGCGCGATGCGATCGTGCGTGCGGGTGGCTTTCGTATCAGCGACGGCTTCATCAGCCCGCTCGATCTGATCGAGATCGGGCTTGTCAGCGCTGCCGAGGCCGAGGAGCTGCACGCGCTCGAGACGGAGCGTGCTGCGGCGGCTGCCAAGTAGACGATGCGATACGAACACGACGGGAGGAGAGAGCGATGATGGGATCCCGCAGAGTTGCGCGGCGCACCAGCCGCCGGGTCGCTCGGCGCCGCTAGGGCCCCCGAGGCGAGAGGCCGGCGGCATGAACGAACACTCCCCGCCGGCCTCCGCGCCTCAGGCGGCGCGCACCCCGCGACGAGATCACGCTGGCCGTCGCTGGCCTCCGCACGAGGATGCGGGAGCAGCTCGACCTCGCGGCGTCACCGAGACGGTCGGTCCAGAGCGATTCTTCCCCACGGTGAGCGCGGCGGTGGAGGCCTTCCAGGCGCAGGAAGGCACCGGTTCGATCACCCGATCGGGATGATTCCTTCGGGCCGTCGGGCGGTAGACCATGAAGCTGCCGAACCGGAGTCGACCGCATGTTCCTCCGGTCTAGTGCAGGATGACGACCACTCGAGAAAGGAGTACGAGCGATGGTCCTAGCTGACTACCCGTTCCTGGACGTCCTCTGGACTCTGTTCGTGATCTTCATCTGGGTGATCTGGTTCTGGCTCCTGATCACCGTTTTCGCGGACGTCTTCCGCCGCCACGACATCGGCGGTGGCAAGAAGACGCTCTGGCTCATCTTCGTCATCGTCGTACCGTTCCTGGGGGTATTCATCTATCTCATCTCTCAGAGCAGTGCGATGGCGGAGCGCAACATGAAGCAGATGGAGGCGCAGCAGGCGCAGATGGACACCTACGTCAAGTCCGTCGCCGGCAGCGGCGGCGCGGCTGCGGAGATCGAGAAGGCCAAGCAGCTCCTCGACAGCGGAGCGATCTCGCAGGCCGAGTACGACGCCATCAAGGCGAAGGCGCTGTCCTAGACCTCAGGCGAGCATCAGGGGGAGGCCGGCGGGGCCGGCCTCCCCGACGTGCGTTCAGGCGTATCCCTGCTCCGACGGTCGCATGAACGCGCCGATGAGCCAGAGGAACGGCAAGAAGATGCCGAAGAAGAACATCCACCCGTGACCGTTCCTCAGTGTCATCAGCCCGAGCGTGAACAACAGGATCACGTACAGGACCCCTCCGAATCCGATCCACACCCACATCTCGCTCTCCTCTCTCCGATTCCTGGATCTCGACTTGCCGTCTAGGCCGGGCCGAGCGCTCCCTTGATCGCCTCGAGCGCGGCGGTCTCACCAGGCTTGACGCCGCCCTTTGCCTCCGCGACCGCCTCGGCAGTGTCCAGTACGAGCCGGCGGTAGGCACTCATCTCATCGGGCGCCTTGGCGGCGAGCGTCGACAACGCGTCGCGAAGGGCAGCGAGCGTCTCGGCCTGTACCTCCTGGGCGGAGTCCGTCAGTCCGAACCCGCTGCTGCGGACCTTGGCCAGCTCGCGGACGAGCTCGCTCTCGCTCGTCTCGCGTTGCCCGGCGAGATACTTCGCGAGCGCCCCGGCCTCACCGAAGCTGTCGGTGAAGTCGCGGTCGCCCGCCGAGACGAGGAAGCCCGCGCCCGTCACGCCCTTCTGCATCGCCTTCCACTCTTCCTCTGTGAAGTCTTCCTTGGTCGCCATCGATACTCCTTTCCTGGCGGTCAACTCTTGGCGCCGGCATCGAGCGGCTGCCGGAGAACGCCGTCCGCGAGGCCGTCGACGAACGCCCTCGCTTGCTCCTCGTAGTCCGGCTTCAGGTCGGTGCGGTCTGTCGATTCAGCAGGCATTCTCATCACTCCGTCAACGGCCAGGCGCCGCCTTCGCTCTCAGGGCTCACGAGCGACCATTGCAGCATGCCGCGCCCGAGCATCACCTGGGGCCGCTTCGATCACTTGCCCGTTGAGGTCAAGACCTCGTAGCCTCCCCTCTCATGAAGACGCGAACGGAGTTCATGGCCATCCCGATCGTCGCCGTCGTCCTCGGCGTGATCTTTCTCGTCATGCTCACCGCCGAGGTCGGCGTGTGGGGCTGGGTCCTCTTCGGCATCGCCGCGATAATCGCCGTGGTCGTCGTCGTGGCCGTCGTGGGTCGACGGCACCAGCACCCCTCCGAGCTGGACGCCCCGGTGACCCGCGCCCGCGCCGTCGGCGACGGGAAGCACCGCATCCTCGTGATCAGCGACGGGACGTCGACCTCCGCGGCCTTCACGGACGAGGTCGTCGGCCGGGCGGCCGGACGGCCGCTCGATGTAGTCGTCGTCGTGCCGGCGCTCGGCTCGCGCGTCTCCCACTGGACCGGCGACGATCAGGCGCGCCACGACGCGGAGGCCAACCTCGAGCAGACCGTGGCCGGGCTCTCTGCCGCCGGAATCGGCGCCCGCGGCGAAGTCGGCTCGGACGACCCCGTCCAGGCGGCCGACGACGCGTTGCGGGAGTTCCCCGCGGACGAGCTCATCTTCGCCACACATCCCGACGACCAAGCGAACTGGAAGGAGCGGGGAGTCGTCGAGATCGCGCGCGATCGCTACGACCTGCCCGTCGCCCACGTGGCCGTCGACCCCGACTGAGAGAGGAGCTCTTCGTGACGCTCAAGCACCCGAAGGCGGCCAAGGGGCCGCAGACGGATCTCGCCCCGGCGCCCCTTTTCAGCCTCGAGGGCGATCGCATCCCGCGGGACAGGTTTCCGGAGGGCGAGCTGCCGCCGGACGTCGCCTACCAGATCATTCACGACGAGCTGATGCTCGACGGCAACGCGCGGATGAACCTCGCCACCTTCGTGACGACCTGGATGGAGCCCCAGGCGGAGAAGCTGATGGCGGAGTGCTTCGACAAGAACATGATCGACAAGGACGAGTACCCGCAGACCGCGGAGCTCGAGAGCCGCTGCGTCAACATCCTCAGTCACCTCTGGAACGCGCCCGACGCCGACGAGGCGGTGGGTTGCTCGACGACCGGGTCGAGCGAGGCGGCGATGCTCGGCGGCCTCGCCCTCAAGCGCAGCTGGCAGAAGCGGCGCCGCGCAGAGGGCAAGCCGGCCGACACGCCCAACATCGTCATGGGCATCAACGTCCAGGTCTGCTGGGAGAAGTTCGCCAACTACTGGGACGTCGAGATGCGCCTGGTCCCGATGGAGGGCGACCGGCTGCACATGAACGCGGAGGAAGCCGTGAAGCTCTGCGACGAGAACACGATCGGCGTCGTTCCGGTGCTCGGCTCGACCTTCGACGGCTCCTACGAGCCGGTGGCGGAGATCTGCGCCGCGCTCGACGATCTCCAGGAGCGCACGGGCCTGGACGTCCCGGTTCACGTCGACGGCGCCTCCGGCGGGTTCATCGCGCCGTTCGTCGACCCGGACCTCGAGTGGGACTTCCGCCTGCCTCGCGTCGCCTCGATCAACACGTCGGGCCACAAGTACGGGCTCGTCTACCCCGGCGTCGGCTGGGCCGTGTGGCGCGACTCCTCCTCGCTCCCGGAGGATCTCATCTTCTGGGTCAACTACCTGGGCGACAACATGCCGACGTTCGCCCTCAACTTCTCGCGGCCCGGCTCCCAGGTCGTGGCGCAGTACTACAACTTCCTCCGGCTCGGGTTCGACGGCTACCGCACCGTGCAGGGCTACGCGCGCGACGTGGCGACCAGCCTGTCGGCGCGCATCGCCGAGCTGGGGCCGTTCGAGCTGATCACGAAGGGCGACGAGCTGCCGGTGTTCGCCTTCGCCCTGAAGCCGGAGATCCACAACTACACCGTCTTCGACGTCTCGAACGCCCTGCGGGAGCGCGGCTGGCTCCTGCCCGCGTACACCTTCCCGAAGAATCGCGAGGACCTCGCCGCGCTGCGTGTCGTGGTCAAGCGAGGCTTCAGCCACGACATGGCCCACCTGCTGATCGAAGACATCCAGCGCCAGCTCCCGCGCCTGCAGAAGCAGGCGGAGCCCGTCCACGACGCCGGGACGGCGACGAGCTTCCACCACTGACCGCCCCCACGGTTGGCCGAAACCGCGTCCCGGGTCCTCGTCTTCGCCCTCGTTGCGGCGGCGAGCCCGGTCGCGCTGCTGGCCACCGCGGCCGTGCTCACCAGCCGGCGGGGGCGGACGAACGGCAGCCTCTACATGGTCGGCTTCCTGCTCGGCCAGTCCATCGCCTTCGTGGTCGCGCTCCTGATCGGCTCTGCCGCGACGACGAACCCGGACGGGAACGAAGAGCTCGCGGCGGCCCTCGAGCTCGCGTTCGGCGTCGGCCTGCTCGTGCTCGCCTGGCCGCAGCGGCACGCGCGGGCCGAGCCGGACCCGGCTGGGCCGAGCAGGGTGAAGGCGATGCTCGCGCGGCTGCACAGGCTCCGCCCGGGCACCGCGTTCTCGGTGGGTTTGCTGCTCGGTGTCGGCGGCGTGAAGCGGCTCACCATCACGCTCGTCGCCGGCGCAACCGTCGGCATCGCCGGCCTCACGCCCGTCGAGGACGTGCTCCTCGGCGTCCTCTACGTCCTCGTCGCGGCGGTGCTCGTCTGGGTGCCCGTCGGCGTCTACCTGGTGGCTGGGGAGCGGGCCGCCGAATGGCTGGAGGCAGCCCAGGGCTGGCTGACCGCCAACGAGCGCCGGATCACGTTCGTCTCGACCCTGCTCTTCGGGTTCCTGCTTACGAGCGACGCGCTCGTGCGGCTCGTATGACAGCGGGGCGATGCCTTAGGGTGGAGCGGTCTTGGACGAGGTAGCGGCCCTTCTCGCCGTTCTCGCGGCCATCTGCTTCGCGCTCGCCGCCACGCTCTGGCAGCGAGCGTCGATGGCGCTCGGGGTCTCGGCCGGGCAACCGGGGTCGTTCGTCCGCCTGCTGGGGAACGGGGTCTGGCTGCTCGGCCTCGCCGTGCAGGTCGTCGGCGTCCTCCTGCAGGCGGCCGCGCTCGACCGCGGGCGCGTGGCGGTCATCCAGCCGCTGCTCGTGACCGCGGTCGTCTGGGCGATGCCCCTGGGCTACTTCCTCACCGGGCAGGTGATCACCCGCCGCCACGTCCTCGGCGCCGCGCTGGTCGTCGCCGGACTGGCGGTGTTCGCGAGCGTCGGCGACCCGGCTGGCGGCGTCGACAACGCGCCCGCGTCCGACTGGGCTATGGCCTTCCTCGTCCTCGGGGCGATCTGCATCGGCCTGCTCCTGTTCTCGCGGCGCGGCGGCTCGGACTCGAAGGCGGCGGTCTTCGGGGCGGTCGCGGGGATCCTCTACGGCATCTCCGCGACGCTGATGAAGCCAGTGGTCGAGACCCTGCACGAGGATGGTGCCGTGGCCGTGCTGGAGGGCTGGGAGCTGTGGGTGATGGCGATCGGCGGGCTCGTCGGCTTCTACATTCAGCAGCTATCGCTGGCCACGGGCAAGCTCGTCACCTCGGTCGCCACCGTCTCCGTGGTGAACCCGGTCGTCAGCGTCCTCCTCGGCGCGCTCGTCCTCCAGGAGCGGCTCGACCGCGACCCGCCCTGGCACGCGGTCGTGGCGGTCGGCGCCCTCGCGGTGGCGCTGCTCGGAGCGGTCGTGGCGGCGTCGGCGTCCGAGGAGGACAAGGAGCCGGCTGCTCAGCCCGCCGTTGCCTGAGGCCGCAGCAGCAGGCGCGCGCCGAAGAAGAAGCAGACCCCGCCGAGGAACGTGAAGGCGTTCGTCGCCTCCGTGTTCAGGAGCTCCCCGGTGTCCGGGACGACCCACGAGGCGATTGCGGCGATTCCGAAGAAGACCGACCCGACCAGGTTCCAGACGGCGATCCGCCGGTCTGTTCCCCGCCTGCTCCACACCGGCGCGAGCGCGAGCGCGCTCGCGACCAGGAAGCACACCGAGCCGAGCGCGTCCGGCGCCCACACGCGGACGTCCTGCTCCTGGACGCTCAGCGTGTCGTCCAGCGCGGCGAACGTGGTCACGTTGAAGAAGATCGTCCCCACGAACTGGACGGCCGCGGCCCACCAGTCCGGCCGGTCGACCCGAGGCGTCTGCTTGAGCTGGAGGAGCGAGGCCGAGGTGAAGAAGATCGAGCCGGCGAAGAAGGTGGCGCCGACGACCTCCGGGGGGACGAGCTCCGGGTAGAACGGCGCCGAGCCGAGCGCGAAGAGCGCCGAGCCGACCATGAAGAGGACGCCGATCCACCAGAGCCTGGGCTTCATCCTGCGGAGATGATGCGGATGCGTCATGCTGGCGCGAGTCTGACGGTGAATGCGGTGCCCGGCCCAGGGCACCCAGAACGCACGTGGAAGCCAGCCCCCAGCCCAACGACACGCTCCGGCGTCCCCGCGTCGTCGTCCTCGGCGGTGGCTTCGCCGGGATCGGGGCCGCTCGCGCGCTGAAGGACGCCGAGGCCGACGTCGTGCTCGTGGACGAGCACGACTACCACACGTTCCAGCCCCTCCTCTACCAGCTCGCCACGGATCTGCTCCCGACCGAGGTCGTCGGGCACCCGCTGCGGGACCTCTTCCACGAGCAGCCGAACGTCGCGATCCACCAGGACGCGGTGACCGGCGTGGACCTCGCCTCCCGGCAGGTGCACTTCGCCGAGATGGCGCCGCTGGACTACGACTACCTCGTCCTGGCGCTCGGCGCCCGCGTCAACTTCTTCGGCACCGAGGGAGCGCCCGACCATGCCTTCCCGATGTACACGCTCGCCGACGCGGTGCGCCTCAAGGAGCACGTCCTTCGCAGGTGGGAGGCCGCGGACAAGGATCCGGCTCTCGCCGACGACGGAGCGCTCAACGTCGTCGTCGTCGGCGGTGGGCCCACCGGCGTCGAGAGCGCGGGGGCGCTCGCAGAGCTGTACACAGGGGCCTTCGCCGCCGACTACTCCGGCCTGTTCGACAAGGCCCGCGTCACCCTCGTCGAGGCCGGACCGGCGCTCCTGACCATGTTCAAGAAGGGCATACAGACGTACACCAAGAAGGCGCTGGAGGAGCGAGGCGTCGAGATCCTGCTCGGCGAGCTCGTCGCGTCCCTCTCACCGACCCGCGTCACCCTCAAGTCCGGGAAGGAGCTCCGAAGGCGCACACGCTCGTCTGGGGCGCGGGCCTGCAGGCGAGCCCGATCGCCGACGAGCTCGGCCTCGACCTGGAGAAGGGCAACAGGGTCGTAGCCCAACCGGATCTTTCCGTAGCGGGCCACCCTGAGGTCTTTGCGGTCGGCGACATCGCGTGGATCACCGACACCAAGACGAAGCGCGTGCTGCCGCAGCTGGGCTCGGTGGCGCTCCAGGCCGGCGAGCAGGCCGGCGCGAACATCGCCCGCCGGATCGTGGGCAAGGAGACCGAGCCGTTCGCCTACCACGACAAGGGGACGATGGCGACGATCGGCCGCGGCGCAGCGGTGGTTCAGTTCCACCGCGGACGGACGCTGAAGGGCAAGACGGCAGCGCTCGCCTGGGGGACCGTCCACCTCGCGCTCCTCTCCACCGGCGAGGACCGGGCCAAGGCGCTGATCGAGTGGAGCTGGGCGGGGTTCGCCCACGAGCGCCCCGGCCGGATCACCGTGCGCACCGAGGACTAGTTGTCAGCCGAACCACCCAAGGAGAGGAGAGCGGGATGAACCAGGCTGCGCCGGCGGACGTCTTCGTCGTCTTCGGCATCACGGGCGACCTCGCGAAGGTGATGACCTTCCACTCGCTGTACCGCCTCGAGGCGCGCGGGCTCCTCGACTGCCCGATCGTCGGTGTCGCCGTCGACGACTGGACGCGCGATCAGCTCGTCGACCGCGCCCGGGAGTCGATCGAGGGAACCGGGGAGAAGCTCGACCAGGAGGTCTTCGACCGTTTCGCCGCCCGGCTCTCGTACGTGCAGGGGGACTTCGGCGACGCGGACACCTACGCCCGCGTCGGCAAGGCGATCGAGGGAGCCTCGACGCCCGTCTTCTACCTGGAGATCCCGCCCTTCCTCTTCGGCAGGGTGGTCAAGGGCCTGGCCGACGCCGGCCTGACCAAGACGGCCCGCGTCGTCGTGGAGAAGCCGTTCGGCCACGACCAGGAGTCCGCGCGCGCGCTGGCCGACGAGCTGCACGAATCCATCGACGAGTCGCAGCTCTACCGGATCGACCACTTCCTCGGGAAGATGGGCCTTGCGGAGATCCTCTTCCTCCGCTTCGCGAACACGATGCTCGAGCCGGTCTGGAACCGGAACTACGTCGAATCCGTGCAGATCACCATGGCCGAGGATTTCGGCGTCTCCGACCGCGGCCACTTCTACGACCCGGTCGGCGCCCTGCGCGACGTCGTCGTCAACCACCTCATGCAGGTGGTCGCCGCCACCGCGATGGAGCCGCCGTCGGGCGGTGACCCGGAGACGCTCAAGGACGGGATGGTCGCCCTTTTCCGCTCCGTCGCCGAGGCGAACCCGGCGCACTACGTCAGGGGCCAGTACGACGGCTATCTCGACGTCGACGGGGTCGCCGCCGACTCGACGACCGAGACGTACGCGGCCCTCCGCCTCGACATCGACAACTGGCGCTGGTCCGGAGTTCCCTTCTTCATCCGCGCCGGCAAGCTGCTCCCGGTCCTGCAGACCGAGGTGCGCCTCGTCTTCAAGCGTCCTCCGAAGCTCGGCTTCGGGGCGATCGGGCCGAATGCCGAGCCGGACCAGTTCGTGATCAAGCTCGACCCCTCCACGGGCGTGCAGGTCACGCTCGACGCGCTCCGTGGCGACGCGCGGCAGGCGGAGCCGATCACCCTCGACATGGAGTTCGCCGAGGAGGGCGGCGAGGGTGCGACCCCGTACGAGGTGCTGCTCCACGCGGCGATGATCGGCCAGAGCACGCGCTTCACCCGCCAGGACGGCGTCGAGGAGACGTGGCGGATCATGCAGCCTCTGCTCGACGCGCCGCCGCCGGTGCACCCCTACGCGCCGGGCTCGTGGGGGCCGGAAGCCGCCAACGAGCTGACTGCCGGGCACGGCCGCTGGTACGGGCCCTGGGTGACGCAATGAGCGCGCCCGGTGAGGAAACTATCGGGCGGAGCGCGGCGGCGCCGTCGCCGTTCCCACCCATCGCCGACTACGCGTTCTTGTCCAACTGCCATACCGGCGCGCTCGTCGCCGAGGACGGCGCCATCGACTGGCTCTGCGTCCCCTCGTTCGACTCGCCGAGCGTGTTCGGCAGCCTGCTCGACCGGGGGGCCGGCGCCTTTCGAGTCGGGCCGTTCGGCATCAACCACCCAACGGCGATCGTGTACGAGCCCGGGACGAACGTCCTCGCGACGACCTGGAAGACCCCGACCGGCTGGATCGTCGTCCGAGACGCCCTGACCATGGGGCCGTGGGACCACGAGGACGAGATCACGCCGCACACGCGCCCGCCGGCTGACGACGACGCCGACCACATGCTCGTTCGCTCCGTCGAGTGCCTCGACGGCACGGTCGAGGTCGAGCTCGTCTGCGAGCCGGTCTTCGACTACGGCCGCGTCGCCGCGGAGTGGACCATGGTCGACGGCGGCCGCCACGCCGCCGACGCGAGTGGCGCCGGCGTGACGATCCGGCTCTCCTCCAGCATGGCCTTGGGGATCGAGGGCGACCGCGTCCGCGCCCGGCACGCGCTCGACGCCGGGGAACGCCTCTTCTGCTCGCTCTCCTGGGCGGAGGGCCTCAAGTCGCCCGCCGACGCCGAGGAGGCCGAGCGGCGCGCTCGCCGCCACGGTCCATTTCTGGCGCGCCTGGCTGGGGCAAGCCCGCCTGCCCGACCACCGCTGGCGCGACCCGATCCAGCGGTCGGCGCTCGCGATCAAGGGTCTGACCTACATGCCGACCGGGGCGACCGTCGCCGCGCTCACGACCTCGCTGCCCGAGACCCCCGGCGGCGAGCGCAACTGGGACTACCGCTTCACCTGGATGCGCGACTCGACCTTCACCCTCCAGGCGCTGCACTACCTGAACCTCGACTGGGAGGCCGACGAGTTCATCCAGTTCATCGCCGACCTCGAGGCCAACGAGGACGGCGCGCTCCAGATCATGTACGGGATCGACGGTCGGCGAGACCTGACCGAGTCGACCCTGGACCACCTCTCGGGCTACGGCGGCGCGCAGCCCGTGCGCGTCGGCAACGGGGCCTTCGACCAACGCCAGAACGACGTCTTCGGCGCCGTCCTCGACTCCGTTCTGCTGCACAGCCACAGAAGCCAGCGGCTGCCGCGGAGGCTGTGGCCGATCGTCAAGTCGCAGGCCGAGTGCGCGACGCAGGTCTGGCGCAACCCCGACCAGGGGATCTGGGAAGCCCGCGGCGCGCCCCAGCACTACGTCTCCTCGAAGCTGATGTGCTGGGTGGCGCTCGACCGGGCCGCGAAGCTGGCCGGGATCCGCAGCGAGTCGGAGCAGGAGTCCACCTGGCGCGCGACGGCGGACGAGATCAAGGCCGACATCCTGGAGCACGGGGTCACCGACAAGGCGTCCTCCGCCAGCACTATGCGACGGAGTCCCTGGATGCCTCGACGCTTCTGGCGGCGCTGTTCGGCTTCCTGCCGGCGGACGACGAGCGCCTCCGCGCGAGCGTCCTGGCCATCGACTCGGACCTGACCGAGCACGGGTTCGTTCTCCGCTATCGAACCGACGAGACCGACGACGGCCTTTCGGGCAAGGAGGGGACGTTCCTCATCTGCTCGTTCTGGCTGGTTTCCGCGCTGGCGATCATCGGCGAGGAGCAGCGTGCGCGCGACCTGATGGAGCGGCTGCTCCGGATCGCGTCGCCGCTCGGTCTCTTCGCCGAGGAGTTCGAGACCGAGACCGCGCGCCACCTCGGGAACTTCCCGCAGGCGTTCTCCCACCTCGCATTGATCGAGGCGGCGGGTCGGATCATCCTCGCCGAGCGGCTGAAGGAGCTGACATGAGCGATACCTACGACGTGATCATCGTCGGGAGCGGCGCCGGGGGCGGCACGCTCGCCCACCGTCTCGCCCCTTCCGGGAAACGGATCCTGCTGCTGGAGCGGGGTGGCTGGCTCCCGCGCGAGCCGCAGAACTGGCTGTCGCAGGACGTGTTCGTCGAGAACCGGTACGTCTCCCCGGAAACGTGGTACGACGCGAGCGGAAAGCCGTTCCAGCCCCAGGTGCACTACTTCGTCGGCGGCGCGACCAAGCTCTACGGCGCCGCTCTCTACCGCCTGCGCCGGGAGGACTTCGGCGAGCTCCAGCATCACGACGGCATCTCGCCCGCGTGGCCGATCTCCTACGACGAGCTCGAGCCCTACTACACGCAGGCCGAGCAGCTTTACCAGGTGCACGGCGCCAGGGGCGAGGACCCCACCGAGCCGGACGCGAGCGGTGACTACCCGCATCCGGCCGTCTCGCACGAGCCCCGGATCCAGCAGCTCTCGGACGACCTGGCAGCCGCCGGCTACCGGCCGTTTCACGCGCCGTGCGGGATCCTGCTCGACGAGACGAACCCGCCTTACAGCACCTGCGTGCGCTGCGCCAACTGCGATGGGTTCCCCTGCGTCCTCCATGCCAAGTCCGACGCCGAGGTGATCGGCGTGCGCCCGGCGCTCGAGCACCCGAACGTGACGCTGCTCACGGACGTGCGCGCCGTGAAGCTGGAGACGAACGCGACCGGCACGGAGGTCACCGGTGTCGTCGTCGAGCGGGACGGGGAGGTGGAGACGCTCTCGGCCGGGGTCGTCGTCGTCTCGTGCGGCGCGGCGAACTCGGCGAAGCTCCTGCTCGAGTCGGCGAGCGACGCGCACCCGAACGGCCTCGCGAACGGCTCCGACCAGGTCGGGCGCAACTTCATGTTCCACGACAGCCAGGCCGTGCTCGCGCTCTCGCGTGAGGAGAACCCGACCGTCTACCAGAAGACCCTCGGGCTGAACGACTTCTACTTCGGGAGCGACGACTTCGAGTTCCCGCTCGGGAACGTCCAGATGGTCGGCAAGTCCCAGGCGCCGATGTTCCGCGGCGAGAAGCCCCTCGAGACGAAGCTCGCGCCCCAGTGGTCGCTCGAGCGGATCGCGCGACACGCGATCGACTTCTGGCTCTCGACCGAGGACCTGCCCAACCCCGACAACCGCGTTACCGTCGACGGTGGCGGCAAGGTCACGCTCAGCTACACGGAGACCAACTCCGAGGCGAGGAAGCGGCTCTACGAGAAGATGAAGTCGATCGTCGGGGAGCTGGACATGAACCCGGGGCATCTCGTTCACCGGTTCGCGTACATGAAGACCGAGATCCCCGTCGCCGGCTGCGCGCACCAGGCGGGCACGTGCCGCTTCGGGACCGACCCGGCGAGTTCGGTGCTCAACACCGACTGCCGGGCGCACGAGCTGGACAACCTCTACGTCGTCGACACGAGCTTCTTCCCGAGCATCGGCGCCGTGAACCCGGCGCTGACCGCGATGGCGAATGCGCTCCGCGTCGGGGACCACCTGCTCGATCGACTCGAGTAGCTCGAGGCAGGACGCTGGAGGATGAGCCTCGTGCCGCCGTCCGGTGAGCAGTTCGAGATCGCATTCGGCGACCAGCGCGCGACGGTCGTCGAGGTCGGCGGCGGGATTCGCTCGTACTCAGCTGAAGAGCGGGAGCTGCTCGACGGCTACGGGGCCGACGAGGCGATCCTCTCCGGCCGCGGCCAGGTGCTGATTCCGTGGCCGAACCGGCTCGAGGACGGCTCCTACGAATTCGACGGAAGGCGCCACCAGCTCCCGCTCACGGAGCCGGAACGGGGGGACGCGATCCACGGCCTCGTACGGGAGGAGCCCTGGACGGTCGGCGAGCGCGAGCAGCATCGTGTGGTCATGGAGCACGTCCTCGAGCCGCGGCCCGGGTATCCGTTCACCCTTTCTCTGGCCATCGAGTACGCGCTCTCGGAGAGCGGACTGAGCGTGCGGACGACCGCGACGAACATCGGCCCCGACGCCTGCCCGTTCGGAAGCGGCCAGCATCCATACCTGACGCTGGGGACGCCCTCCGTCGACTCGCTTGTGCTGAGCGCCCCGGGCGGGACCGTCCTGATCGAGGACGAGCGGGGCATTCCGCGCGGGAGGGAGCCCGTCGACGGCACGCCGTACGACTTCCGGCGCCCGCGGGAGATCGGCGCGACGACGCTCGACGATGCGTTCACCGACCTCGTGCGCGGCACGGACGGACGTGCGCGCGTCGAGCTACGGGACCCGAGAAGCCGTGCCGGCCTCAGCCTCTGGGTGGACGAGAGCTACCGGTATCTGCAGCTCTTCACCGGCGACCCGCTGCCCGACGTCTCGCGCCGGAGCATCGCGGTCGAGCCGATGACCTGCCCGCCGAACGCCTTCCGGAGCGGCGAGGATCTCGTCAGGCTCGAGCCCGGCGAGAGCTTCGCGAGCGCCTGGGGAATCGTTCCGGGCTGATCACGGGGCCGGCGGCAGCAGCAGGATCAACACGCTTCCGAAGACCAGCAGGCCTGTACCCACAGCCAGGAGCCCGTAGCGTACGGCTCGCAGCGGGAGCTGCGTGCTGATGCCGACGAGAAAGAGCACGCTCGCAAGGATGACCGTCGTTCGCACATACTCGTCGGAGGTCTCCGCGGCTTCCTGTCCCTCGGCAAGGAACTCGTCGGCTTCCCTGTCCAGCAGGCGCGAGTCTGCCAGGCCCGTCGGTACGTACTCCGGCATCGACTGCGGTCCGGCCGGAGCGTCCGGGTTCGTGAACGGATCTGTCGCCAGCCACGCTTCGAAGGCAACCCGGTACTGTGGCCGGAAGCGCCGCTCGGCCACGGCCGCCGCCTCCTGGTCTCCGAAGAGATAGGCGGTGAACCAGGCGTTGAACGTCGACGCGTCCGCCGCGCGGAAGGTGACGGACTCCTCGAACGCACGATTCGCCCTCGCGCGCGTGGACGAAGCTTGCGCCAGCGCAATCGACGACTCGGTACCCCACTTGGCCGCCGAGTACCCCGACCACGCGGCGACGATCGTGACGATCGAGAGGAGGACCGCTTCGCCGATGGAGAGCGCGCGGTTATGCCGGCCCTGCCCACCTGCATGCTTGGCGTGCTGGCCGATCTCCTTGCCGACGTCGGTCGCCGAGAGCCCTTCGGACACCGGCTGATTGTCCCCATCCGGCAGGACGAGCCTGTCATCCGATCTGGACGACGCGCCAGACGGGTCCCGTGGAATGATGCTTCGGTCGCGCCATGACGAGCCTCGCCGTCTCCGCAGTCGATCTCGCCCGCATCCAGTTCGCGACCACCTCGCTCTACCACTTCCTGTTCGTCCCGCTGACGCTCGGGCTCGCCCCGCTCATCGCGGTCATGCAGACGCTCTGGCACAGGAGCGGCAACGAGGCCTGGCTCCGGCTGACGCGCTTCTTCGGGACCCTGCTCCTGATCAACTTCGCGATCGGCGTCGCGACGGGGCTCGTGCAGGAGTTCCAGTTCGGGATGAACTGGTCGGTCTACTCGACGTTCGTCGGCGACGTCTTCGGCGCGCCGCTCGCCATCGAGGGGCTGGCGGCGTTCATGCTCGAGTCGACCTTCCTGGGCCTCTGGATCTTCGGCTGGAACAAGCTCGGTCCACGCCTCCATCTGGCGACCGTTTGGCTGTTCGCGCTCGGGAGCTGGCTCTCGGCGTTCTTCATCATCGCCGCCAACTCGTGGATGCAGCGGCCGGTCGGCTCCGAGGTCGTGGACGGCCGCGCCGAGCTGACGAGCATCTGGGAGCTGCTCTCGAACCGCTTCGCGATCTGGGCCTTCCTGCACGTGATCCTCGTCGGCCTGACGACCGCGGCGGCTGTTGTCCTCGGGGTCGCCTGCTGGCACTTCCTGCGCGGCCGCAACGTCGAGGTCTTCCGGCACGCGGCCAAGCTGGCGTTGATCGTCCTCGTGCCCGTCTCCGCGCTGAACCTCGCCCTGGGCAGCCACCTCGGCGTCGTCGTCACGGACTACCAGCCGATGAAGATCGCCGCGACGGAGGCGCTCTGGGACACCGAGCAGCCAGCCGCGTTCTCGGTCTTCCAGATCGGCGGGTTCAGCGAGGACGACCAGACGCCGAGCTTCGACATCGAGATTCCCAAGCTGCTCTCGTTGCTCGCCACGGGCTCGCTCGACGGCGAGGTTCAGGGCATGAACGAGGTTCAGTCGCAGTACGAGCAGCAGTACGGCCCAGGCGACTACATCCCGCCGGTCGAGGCGGCCTACTGGGGCATGCGGGTCATGGCCTACCTGGGAACGCTCGTCTTTCTCGTCGCCGCGGTGGGCGCGTTCCTCATGTGGAGAGGCCGGCTCGAGCGGGCGCGCTGGTTCCTCTGGGCGGGCGTCGTCTCGATCGCGTTCCCGTACCTCTGCCGCCCTCGCAGGCTGGGTGCTCTCCGAGGTGGGCCGGCAACCCTGGATCGTCCAGGGCCTCCTGAAGACCGCGGACGCCAACTCCCCGAGCGTCGGCACGTCGACGATCGCGTTGAGCCTCGGCACCTTCGCCGTCCTCTACCTGCTGCTCGGCGTCGTCGACTTCGTCCTGATGCGCCACTACGCGACCCTCGATCCGCCGCCCGTCGGCGGTGAAGGGGACGAGGCCGGCGCCGGCGGTGGGGTACTGATGGACCTCGAGCTCTTCTGGTTCTGCCTCGTCGCCTTCTTCTGGGCGGGCTACTTCCTGCTCGAAGGCTTCGACTTCGGGGTCGGCATGCTGCTGCCGTTCCTGCCGCGGAACGAGCGCGAGCGCCGGGTGATGTTCGAGACGATCGGCCCCGTCTGGGACGGGAACGAGGTCTGGCTCGTCGTCGCCGGCGCCGCCACCTTCGCCGCCTTCCCCGGCTGGTACGGGACGATGTTCTCGGGCCTCTACCTCGCGCTCCTGCTCGTGCTCGTCCTCCTGATCGTCCGCGTCGTCTCCTTCGAGTGGCGCGAGAAGCGCGACAGCCCGCGCTGGCGGGCGACCTGGATGTGGGCGAACACGATCGGGAGCATCGGGGCCCCACTCATCTGGGGCGTGGGCCTCTCGAACCTCGTGTACGGCCTCCCGATCGACTCCGACGGCCACTTCGCCGGGAGCTTCTGGGATCTCTTCAGCCCGTACACCGTCTTCGCCGGGCTGGCGGCGGTGCTGCTCTTCGCCTTCCACGGGGCCACCTTCCTCACGCTCCGGACGACCGGCGACCTGCTCGAGCGGGCGCGGCACGCCTCGCGCCGGCTCGCGCTGCCGGCGGCGCTGGTCGCCGGCGCCTTCCTCATCTGGACGGTCTGGGTGGCGGTCGACCGGAACGAGAAGGACGTCTTCCCGCCCGTGCTCCCGGCCGTCGCAGGGATCGTCGTCCTCGTCCTCGCCGTCGCGTTCGCGTTCTCCGGCCGCAGCGGCTGGGCGTTCACGATGACCGGCGCCGGCGCGGTGCTGCTCGTGGCGACGCTCTTCACGAGCCTCTACCCGCGCGTCATGGTCTCGCAGCCGGAGTTCGCGAACAGCCTCACCGTCGAGGGCACCGCCTCCTCGCACTACGCGCTCACGGTGATGTCCGTGGTCGCCCTGGTCGTCGCGCCGATCGTCGTCCTCTACCAGGCCTGGTCGTACCACGTCTTCCGCGGGCGGCTCGGCCTCGAGGAGCCGCCGGGAAGCCCGGTCGACCTGCTCGCTCGGAAGACCGAAGGTTAGGCCGCCGTGGGGCCGCTCGACCCGCGCCTGGTTCGCCGCGCCCGGGCGGTGCGCGTCATGCTCGGGATCGACGCTGTCCTGGGCGTCGTCGCCGCGCTGCTCGTCCTCGCCCAGGCGGTGCTGCTCGCGCGCGTGGCGGCTCGGGGCTTCGACGGCGCCTCGCTCGCGGAGCTACTGACCCCGCTCGTCCTCCTCGTCGTCGTGGCGGCGTGCCGCGGAGCGTCCGCCTGGGGTTTCGAGGTGGCAGGGCGGCGGGCGGCGGCGAGCGCGCTTTCCGACCTGCGTCTGGACGTGGTCGAGCGCCGGCTCCGCGACCGACCGGCCGCCCTCGACGGCACCGAGAGCGCGGAGGTGGCGACGCTCGCCGTCGGCGGCGTCGACGCGCTCGAGACCGCCTTCGCCCGCTACCTCCCGCAGCTCGTGCTGGCGACCGTCGTCCCGGTCGCCGTGCTCGCCCTCGTCGCCTCGATCGACCTCCTCTCGGCCGGGATCATGCTGCTCACGCTCCCGCTCGTGCCCGTGTTCATGTGGCTGGTCGGCCGTTACACGGAACGGCGCACGGCGCAGCGGCGCGAGGCGCTCCGGCTGCTCGCGACGCACTTCCTGGACGTCGTCCGCGGACTGCCGACCCTGCGGGCGTTCAACCGCGGGCGGGCGCAGGCCGAGCGGATCGAGCAGGTCAGCGACGAGTACCGGCGCGCGACGATGGGCACGCTCCGGGTCGCGTTTCTCTCCGGGACCGTGCTCGAGCTCGCAGCCACGCTCGGGATCGCCCTCGTGGCCGTGACGGTCGGCGTCCGCCTCGCCGAAGGCGGGCTCGGCCTCGAGGCGGGCCTGACCGTACTGGTGCTCGCGCCCGAGCTGTACCTGCCGCTCCGGAATCTGGCGGCCCAGTACCACGCGAGCGCGGACGGCCTGGCGGTCGGCGAGCGGCTGCTCGACCTCGCCGAGGAGCCCGAGCGTCCCCGGGGTGGGGCGAGGCCGCCGAGCCCGCGCGACGCCTCCGTGCGGCTCGAAGGCGTCTCCTTCACGTACCCCGCGCGGCCCGCGCCGGTGCTCACCGGGCTCGACCTCGAGCTCGAGCCGGGCGAGACGGTCGCGCTCACGGGCCCGAGCGGAGCGGGGAAGAGCACGATCGCCGCGCTGCTCCTGCTCCTGGCCGACCCCACCGCCGGGCGTGTGACCGCCGGCGGCCTCGACCTTGCCGACTGCGACCCGGTCGCCTGGCGGGCCCAGGTCGCGTGGGTGCCCCAGCGGCCGACCCTCTTCCGCGGGACGGTCGCCGACAACATCCGCCTGGGCGATGCCGCGGCCCCGGACGCGGCCGTGCGCGAGGCCGCCGCGCAGGCGGGCGCCGACGGCTTCGTGCGTGAGCTGCCCGGCGGCTACGAGACGGTCGTCGGCGACGGCGGCCGGCCGCTCTCCGCGGGGCAGGTCCGGCGGATCGCCCTCGCGCGAGCGTTCCTCCGCGACGCCCCGCTCGTCGTCCTGGACGAGCCGACCGCCGACCTCGACCCGGCGAGCGCCGAGGCGGTGGGCGAGGCCGTGGTGCGACTGCTCGGCGGTCGGACCGTCCTGCTCGTCACCCACCGTCCGGAGCTCGAGGCGCGGGCCGACCGCGTCGTGCGGCTCGGCGCCGAGGAGGTGCCGGTCTGAGCACCGTGCGGCAGCTCTCGGCCTTCGCCGGCGTTCCGGCGCGGCGGGTCGCGCTCGCGATCCTGCTCGGGGCGCTCGCGGTCTGCTTCGGCATCGGGCTGATGACCGCGGCCGGCTACCTCATCTCCCGCGCCGCCGAGCAGCCGCCGATCCTCGCGCTGACCGTGACGATCGTCGTCGTGCGCTTCTTCGGGCTGGCCCGGCCGCTGGCGCGCTACCTCGAGCGCATCTCCTCGCACGACGTCGCCCTCCGCTCGCTGGTCCGCATCCGCACGCGCTTCTACGAGCGGATCGAGCCGCTCGCCCCGGCCCAGCTCGAGGGCTACCGCCGCGGCGAGCTGCTCAACCGCATGGTGGGGGACGTGGACGTGCTCCAAGGTCTCTACCCGCGCGGCGTCGGCCCGCCGCTGGTCGCCGCCGTCGCCGCCGGAGCTGCGGTCGTCGCCGCGGCAACGGTGCTCCCGGCCGCCGCGTTGATCCTGGCGGCTGGACTGCTCGTCGGCGGCGTAGCCGTGCCGCTCCTGGCCTGGACGCTGGCCCGCTCGTCCGGCCGCCGGCAGGCCGTCGCCCGCGGGGAGCTGACCGCCGAGCTGGTCGAGCTCCTGCGCGGCGCCCCCGAGCTCGTCGCCTACGGCCGCGAGGACGACGCGGTCGCGCGCGTCCGCGCGGCTGACGCCGAGCTCGTGCGGCTCGGCCGGCGCGACGCCCTCGCAACAGGGGCTGCGGACGCGCTCCTGATCCTCGTCGCCGGGGTGACCGTCGCCGGGGTGCTGGCCGTGGCGGTGGACGCCCAGGCGGTCGGCGCCCTGGATCGCGTCCTCGTCGCGACGCTCGCCCTGCTCGCGCTCGCGTCCTTCGACGCCGTCGTCCCGCTCCCCAGCGCCGCACGGGAGCTTTCGGGCCTGCTCTCCTCCGGTCGGCGCGTGCTCGAGACCGTGGAGCGCGAGCCCCTGGTGCGCGACCCGGCGGAGCCGCGCCCCGGGCCGCCCGCCCGGGCGCCCGTCGCCCTCGAAGGAGTCACCGCGCGCTACGGCGCCGAGGAGCCGGTCCTGCACCGCTTCGACCTGCGCCTGGAGCCCGGTCGGCGCGTCGCCCTGGTCGGCCCGAGCGGCGCCGGGAAGACCACCGTGCTGAACCTGCTGCTGCGCTTCCTCGATCCCGCGGAGGGCCGGGTCACCATCGGAGGGCACGACCTGCGCGAGTACCGCCAGGAGGACGTGCGCGCCACCTTCGCCCTGGCCGGCCAGGATGCCCACCTCTTCGACTCCACGATCCGGGAGAACCTGCGCCTCGCGCGCCCCGGGGCCGAGGACGCCGAGCTCTGGGCCGTGCTCCAGCGGGCACGGCTCGCCGACTGGGTCGCCTCGCTTCCTGCGGGACTGGACACGCAGGTGGGGGAGGAGGCGACCACGCTCTCGGGCGGCCAGCGCCAGCGGCTGGTGCTTGCGCGCGCCCTCCTCGCCGGCGCGCCCGTCCTCCTGCTCGACGAGCCGACGGCGCACCTCGACCCGCCGACCGCGCGGGCGCTCATGGACGACGTCCTCGCCGCGGCGGCCGACAAGGCCGTCCTCCTCGTCACCCACCGACCCGAGGGGCTCGACCGGATGGACGAGGTCGTCGAGCTCGTGCCCGTCTAGTCCGCGCTCGAGCTGGCCCAGATGTTGATTCCGGCGTCCGTGGCGTAGCGGTCGATCTCGGCGAGCTCGTCCTCGGTGAAGTCGAGCCGGTCGAGCGCGGCCACGTTCTCCTCGAGCTGGGTGACGCTCGAGGCGCCGATCAGCGTCGAGGTGACGCGGTCGTCCCGCAGCGTCCAGGCGAGCGCCATCTGCGCCAGCGTCTGGCCGCGCTGCGCCGCGATCTCGTTCAGCGCGCGGATCCGGTCGAGCGCCTCGTCCGTGAGGAGATCCGGAGAGAGCGACCCGACCTCGCGTGTCGCCCGCGAGCCCTCCGGGATCCCATCGAGGTACTTGTCCGTCAGCATTCCCTGCGCGAGCGGGGAGAAGGTGATGCAGCCGACGCCCTCCTCGCCGAGCACGTCCAGGAGCTCCGCCTCGATCCAGCGGTTGAGCATCGAGTAGGACGGCTGGTGGATCAGGAGCCGGACCCCGAGATCGCGCAGGATCGCCGCCGCCTCGCCCGTCCTCGCCGCCGAGTAGGACGAGATGCCGACGTAGAGCGCCTTGCCCTGCTGCACCGCGCTCGCGAGCGCGCCCATCGTCTCCTCGAGCGGCGTGTCGGGGTCGAAACGGTGCGAGTAGAAGATGTCGACGTAGTCGAGCCCCATCCGGCCGAGGCTCTGATCGAGGCTTGCGAGCAGGTACTTGCGAGAGCCCCACTGCCCGTACGGCCCCGGCCACATGTCGTAGCCGGCCTTGGTCGAGACGACGAGCTCGTCCCGGTAGGGAGCCAGGTCGCCGGCCAGGAGGCGGCCGAAGTTCTCCTCGGCCGAGCCGTAGGGCGGGCCGTAGTTGTTGGCCAGGTCGAAGTGGGTGATGCCGAGGTCGAACGCCCGTCGCACGATCGCCCGGCTCGTCTCCAGCGGGCGGTCGCCGCCGAAGTTCCACCAGAGCCCGAGCGATACCGCCGGCAGGTCGAGCCCGCTCCGCCCGGAGCGGCGGTAGAGCATGCGGTCGTAGCGGTCGTCGGCGGGTGTCCAGGTCATGGCGCGGCGTCTGGTCCAGTGCGGTATACCTGATCTACACAGATGGCCAAGCCAGTCGAGCAGCGCCACCGGGTCGTCATCCGCTTCGCGGGCGATTCGGGGGACGGGATGCAGCTCACCGGCGGGCGCTTCGCCAGCGAGACGGCGCTCCTCGGCAACGACCTGTCCACGCTCCCGGACTTCCCGGCGGAGATCCGAGCCCCGGCAGGCTCCCTGCCCGGCGTCTCCGGCTTCCAGATCCACTTCTCCGACCACGACATCCTCACGCCCGGCGACGCGCCGGACGTGCTCGTGGCCATGAACCCGGCGGCATTGAAGGCAAACGTCCGCAGCCTGGCCAAGGGCGCGACGATCATCGTCAACACCGACGCCTTCAACGACCGGAACCTCCAGAAGGCCGGCTACGAGGCGAGCCCCCTGGAGGACGGCTCGCTCGGCGAGTACCGCGTCCAGCCGGTGCCGCTCACCTCCCTGACGATCGAGGCGCTCAAGGAGTTCGACGTCTCCAAGCGCGAGGCCGAGCGCTCGAAGAACATGTTCGCGCTCGGGCTCATGTCCTGGCTCTACAGCCGCCCGACCGAGGGGACGATCGAGTTCCTCGAGAAGAAGTTCGCCAAGAAGCCCGAGATCGCGCAGGCCAACGTCAAGGCCTTCCGCGCCGGCTACGCCTTCGGCGAGACCACCGAGGAGTTCGCGGTCCAGTACGAGGTGCGGCCGGCGAAGCTTGCGCCCGGCACGTACCGCAACGTCACCGGGAACCAGGCGCTGGCGATGGGCCTCGTGGCCGCAAGCGTGCAGAGCCGGCTGCCGCTCTTCCTCGGCGCCTACCCGATCACGCCGGCCTCCGGGATCCTGGAGGAGCTCGCGCGCCACAAGCGCTTCGGCGTCCGGACCTTCCAGGCCGAGGACGAGATCGCCGCCGTCGGCGCCGCCCTCGGCGCCTCCTTCGGCGGCTCGCTCGGCGTCTCGACCTCGAGCGGCCCCGGCGTCGTGCTCAAGTCGGAGACCGTCGGGCTCGCGGTGACGCTCGAGCTCCCGCTCGTCATCCTCGACATCCAGCGGGCAGGGCCCTCGACCGGGATGCCGACGAAGCCCGAGCAGTCCGACCTCCTCATGGTCCTGTTCGGGCGGAACGCGGAGTCGCCGGTGCCCGTGCTGGCCGCCTCGACGCCGGGCCACTGCTTCGAGGCGGCGATCGAGGCGGCGCGGATCGCCCTCAAGTACCGAACGCCGGTCTACCTGCTCTCGGACGCGTACCTGGCGAACGGCTCCGAGCCGTGGCTCGTCCCGAACGCCGCCGACCTGCCGGACATCGCGCCGGTGTTCGCCACCGAGCCGAACGACGGCGACCGCTACCTCCCCTACGTCCGCGACCAGCGGACGCTCGCACGCGAGTGGGCCGTGCCGGGCACGCCGGGCCTCGAGCACCGGATCGGCGGGCTCGAGAAGGAGGACCGCACCGGCAACATCTCCTACGACCCCGACAACCACGACCTGATGGTCCGGCTGCGTGCGCTGAAGGTCGCGGGCATCGCCGCCGACATTCCCGAGCTCACCGTCGACCACCAGGAGGGCGCGAACCTGCTCGTGCTCGGGTGGGGAGGGACGCACGGGCCGATCGCCGCGGGCGTCCGCCGTGCACGCGAGCAGGGCTCGAAGGTGGCGCACGCGCATCTGACCTATCTCAACCCGTTCCCGCGGAACCTGGGCGACATCCTCCGCTCCTACGACCGCGTGCTCGTCCCGGAGATGAACCTCGGCCAGCTGCTCAAGCTGATCCGCGCCGAGTACCTCGTGGACGCGGTCGGCTTCCACCGGGTGCGGGGCGTGCCGTTCACCTCGACCGAGCTCGCCGACGCGATCGAGCACATGGCATGACCGAGCTTCCTGTGCTGACAGCAAAGGACTTCAAGTCGGACCAGGAGGTCCGTTGGTGCCCGGGCTGCGGCGACTACGCGATCCTCGCCGCGATGCAGAGCTTCCTGCCGGAGCTGGGCATCCCGCGCGAGCGGCACGTCTTCATCTCCGGGATCGGCTGCGCCGCGCGCTTCCCGTACTACGTGAACGCGTACGGCCTGCACTCCATCCACGGCCGCGCGGCCGCGATCGCCACGGGGCTCGCCGCCTCCCGCCCCGACCTGTCCGTGTGGGTCGTCTCCGGCGACGGCGACGCGCTCTCGATCGGCGGCAACCACTTCCTCCACGCGCTCCGGCGCAACGTGAACATCACGATCCTGCTCTTCAACAACCAGGTCTACGGGCTGACGAAGGGCCAGTACTCGCCGACGAGCCCGCTCGGCCAGGTCACCGGGCCGACCCCGATGGGCTCCATCGACTGGCCCCTGAACCCGGTTTCCGTCGCGCTCGGCGCGGAGGCGACGTTCGTCGCCCGCTCGATCGACACGGACCGAGCGCACCTGACCGAGACGCTCCGGGCCGCGAGCAGCCACAAGGGCGCCGCGTTCGTCGAGATCCTCCAGAACTGCAACGTCTACAACGACGGCGCCTTCGACCACGTGCGGGACGAGAAGGCGAACCGCATCGTCCTCGAGCACGGGGCGCCGATCCGCTTCGGCGCCGAGGGCGAGCGCGGTGTGCGCCTCGGCTCCGACGGCGACGTCGAGATCGTGGAGGTCGCCGAGGTGGGAGAGCAGGCGCTGCTCGTCCACGACGCGCAGGGCGAGGGCGTCGCCACGGCGTTCGCCCTGGGTCGGCTCGGCTATCCCGTCCCGGGGCCGCTCCCCATCGGCGTGTTCAGGGACGTCGAGCGCCCGGTCTACGACGAGCTGATGGCCGCCCAGCTCGAGGAGGCCAAGGCGGCGAAGGGCGAGGGCGACCTCGACGCCCTGCTCCACGCGGGCGACACCTGGCAGATCGCCTAGGGCGTTTCTCCAGGGCCGGCATCCAGGCGGGCTCGGGGGTTGCCCCGAGGCGGGGCAGGAGCGAGGATCGCGTGTCGTGCCGGTGTGGCGCGCCTCCCATGGGTGCGTGCGCGTGCCGGGCTTCGACGCGCGCTGGCTGCTCGGCGGCCCCGAGACCGTGCTCACGTCGCTCGGCACCGGCCGCGACTCGTTCCACACCTTCGCGCTCGAGCACTCGCAGGGCGTGAGCCTCTACTTCGAGAGCGTCCGCTGCTCGAACCGAGCAACTGACGTGCTCAGAATCATCGATCCGTGAGCGACGGCGCGGCCGGCTGCAAGCCGGCCGCGCCGTAACTATCATCCAGCGGCCGTGGAAGCCCAGCCCTCCTAGTCCTCATCGGTCAACAGGGATTACGATCCCTACTTGACCGCAAACCGGACCGGCGAGGCACGCGTGGGCGAGCGCCTGCGGGCGCTCCGCCGAGAGCGCGGGATGACCATGGCCCAGCTGGCGCAGGCGACCGGCCTGACCAGCGGGTTTCTCAGCCAGCTCGAGCGGGATTTGACGTCCGTGTCGCTCTCGTCCCTCGCGCGCATCTGCGCCGTCCTCGGCGTCCGCTTCGGCGACGTCCTCGACGAGGCCCCGGTGGGTGAGGTCATCCGCCGCCGGGACACCGCCGCGTGGCGCGGGATCGGCGCGCACGAGGACCTGCTGCTCAGCTCGCGCGACGAGCGCCGCTTCCACTTGATGGAGTCGCGGATCCCGCCGGGAGCCGGGGCGGGGGCGGAGCTGTACACGTTCCCCGCCGAGGCGGAGATCGTCTACGTGCTCGCGGGCGAGCTCGAGCTGGACGTGGGCGGAACCGTCCACCGGGTCGAGGCCGGTGACACCCTCACCTACTCCCCGCGCGACCCCCACACCTGGCGGAACCCGTCGACGGAGAACGAGGCGGTCATCCTCTGGTTCACCGTCCCCAACCCGTTCGTCTCACCGGGCGAAGGCGACGGTCTCTAGCTCGAGGCCCCGTGGAGGCGCGGTGCTGAGGAGCTGCGGCACCTCGAGGACGAGCGCGTGCCAGCCCTCGTCTCCCAGCTCCCCTGCGAACACGGTCGGGCCCGAGACCCTCTGCGAATCGACCTGCTCGCCGTCGACCCAGAACGTGGCCGGCGTCTCCGCAACGGCGCTCACGGTCAGCCTGATCGGCCCCGAGCCGTAGACCCAGAGCGGGCCCTGGCGCTCGTCCATCACGTTCCGGTTCCAGCCCTCGCAGAAGACGGGCTCGTCTCGGGGCGGCTCCGGGACGGGCACTTCGAGATCGCGGCCGCCGTCGCGGGAGAAGAGGGTGACCTGTCCGCCCCGCGCCGCCGGCGAGAAGCCGTGCTCCAGGAGCCCCTGCCATCCGAACCACGCCCCCGGCACCGCGCCCTGTTCGTACATCCCCGCGTGAAAGGCCACGTGCCGGACGTCGATCTCGGCGAGCGTCTCCTCGTCCCCGGGGAGCCACACGCCGCAGGAGAGGCGGTTGCGCAGGAAGTAGAAGTCGAAGGCCGGGCGCGGCACGAGCGTGGAGTAGCCGCCCGGACGCTCGCGCGGAGCCTGGAGCTGGTAGTAGTCGTACACGCTCCCGTAGTGGATCCCGGGCTCGAAGAGCGGAAGCTCGAGGATGCGCCCCTCAGGCTCCGAGCGCAGCGCAGCGTACGCGGCGTTGTCGGCGTCCGCGCGCGACGAGGCCAGAGGGAAGACGAGCAGATCGGCCGCGACCAGCGCGAGGAGGACGCCGATCGCCGCGGTGGCCCGTCTGCCCGACGCGGCCGCGATCCGCGCCACGGCGACTGCCGCGAGCGCCGCGAGCGCCAGGTCCGCGATCGGCATCAGCCTGCCGGGCACGCGCGGGAAGCGGAGCGGCGGGAAGACGTTCCAGAGCCACTCGTAGAGCGGAATCGTCGTCCCGAGCGCGAGCAGGACCGGCAGGAGCGCGGCCCCCCCGAGGACGCCGGCGAGCGCCCGCCGCCGCGACCCCCAGAGGACGACGACACCCGCGACGGCGAGCACGGGGAGGAGCCAGCCGAGGTAGACGAACCGCTCGTCCTCCAGCGGCTGCCACCGGCTGAGCAGGTCGGAGATCCCGGCGCTGTACTCGCCGACCTCCTGCAGCGAGCGTCCCTCGCTCTCCGCCGAGTCGCGCACGATTCCCAGGTGCACGGCGAGCCCGATCCCCACGGCCGCCGCCAGTCCGCCCCCGGCCCAGGCGGCCGCCACCGGCGCCGCGCGGACGGCGACATAGACGGCCAGGAAGGGGATCGCGCCGAGCGCCAGATGGAGCTGCCCGGAGAGCGGGATCGAGGCGATCGCAAGAGCGGCGAGCGCTCCCCAGAGGTGGGCGTCGCGGCCCCGGCCGGCGCGCCGAGAGCGCTCGTAGGCCAGCAGCGCGAGCGGGAGGAGCACGGCGATCCAGCCGAGCAGGTGCGTCCCGCTCTGCGCCAGCCGGTAGGGAGCGATCGCAAAGGCCAGGCCCCCGACCGCGGCGGCGCCGGCCGGCAGCTCGAGCTCGCGAAGCCACCCGTACGTGAGGAGGCCCGCCGCGAAGATGGTCCCCAGGAGCAGCAGGTTCCAGGCGACCACCGGGCCGAAGGCGGCATCGAGCGGCCAGAAGGCGAGGCCGAACGGCCAACCGGCGAGGACGACCTGGGGCTCGACGAGCGGCTGGAAGCTGTACGGGTCGACCCAGGGCGCTTCGCCGCGCGCCAGCCGGTGGCCGACCAGCCAGAAGCGGTAGACGGCCTGCAGGTGGTCGCCGGCCGCGGCCTCCCCGTCGCCGTCCGCGCCCTCCGCGATGAACGCGCTGCCCAGGTCGAGGCTCGCCGGCAGCGTCGCGACGAGCGCGGCAGCGCCGTAGAGCGCTACGAGAGCGAGCGTGCGGACTCGACGAGCATGTCGAAGTCCGAGGTCTCGGAGGCGCCGTATCGCCATGCGCCGCGGATGATGCCCTCTCCGTCCACCACGAAGGCGGCTCTGCGGGCGACATCGGGCAGGCCGCGGAACTCCTGGACGATCTCGAGGGAGCGCACCGCCTCACCGGTCCAGTCCGACAGGAGGGGCACTTCGATGTCCAGCGCCTGCTGCCAGGCGACGTGCGACCAGGGGCTGTCGCGCGAGATCCCGTACGGCGTCACGCCGGTCGCGAGCAGCTCGTCGCGGCGGCTGTTGAGCTGCGAGAGCTCGTTCGTGCACGTGCTCGACCAGTCGAAGAGGTAGGAGAGGAGCAGGTACGGCGACTTGCCGGCGAGCTGGCGCAGGCCGACGGTCTCGGAGGTCGAGCGCCAGACCTGGACGTCCGGGATCGGGTCTCCGACGCCGATCATGTCGCGACCGCCGCCCCGGCCTCGGTCGCGTCGGCGATCTCGCGGGTCACCTCGACGATGTCGCGGTTCGCGTTGAAGACGCGCAGCTGGCGGTCGGAGCCGTTGCCGTGCCCGAGGATCTCGCGGATGCCCTCCAGCTCCCGGTCCGAGCCGAGCTCGCGCGCATGGGGCTCGATGTCGCGGAGTGTCCGCCGGATCAGCTGCGCGATGGGAACCCGGTTCCGCCGGCCGGTGACGAGGTCCATCACCGGCGCCTCGAGGCCGTAGCGGGCCCCGAGCCACTTGTTCTCCGTCACGAGGATGCGGTGGTAGCTCGGGAGCTCCTTGCCGGCGTCGTACAGCTCGGAGTAGTGCTTCACGAGCCCCTGGACGTACGCGGTGATCGCGACCGTCTCCTCCACGCGCGTGATCGCGTCCATCACTCTCACCTCGATCGTGCCGAAGCGCGGATGCGGGCGGACGTCCCACCAGATGTGGGTGTAGTCCGCGATGCAGCCCGTCTTCTCCAGCTGACCGACCACCTCCGCGTAGTCCTCGTAGTCGCGGAAGCGCGGCGGCGGGCCCGAGCGCGGGAAGGCGGCGAAGACCATCTGCCGGCTGGAGGAAAGCCCGGTGGGCTCGCCGCGCCAGAAGGGCGAGCTGGCCGAGAGCGCCAGCAGCTCGCTCAGGTGGACGAGCAGCGCGCTGATCACGTGGACCGCCTTGTCGGCGTCGTCCACGGCCACGTGGATGTGGCAGCCGAAGATCAGCTCGCGCCGGGCGACGTACTGGAGCTGGTCGACGAGGTTCCGGTAGCGGTCGCGGGCGGTGATCCGCTGGCGCTCGAAGAGGCTGAAGGGGTGCGTCCCCGCCGACCCGACCCTGAGGTCGCTGCTGGCGGCTGCCTGGCGCACGTGCGCGCGCAGCCTGCGGAGCTCGTGCTCGATCGCCCCGGCGGTCTTGCACACCGGCGTCGAGATCTCGAGCACGGACTGCATGAGCTCGGGCCCGATGTGCTCGTCGAACTCGCCGTCCATCGCAACCGTCAGAACCGTGTCGACGTGCTGCACGAGGTCGTACGTCTGCGGGTCGAGGAGCATGTACTCCTCCTCGACGCCGAGCGTGAACGGCTCGGAGGAGCCGAAGCGGTGGTCGAGGACGCTGCCACCCTCCGCAAAGCCCTTGCCGGTGATCGTCGCGGGGTAGATCTGCTTCATGCGAGGGACGAACTCTACTCCGAGGTCCCGGGAAGAAGACAGGCCG
Source organism: uncultured Actinomycetes bacterium (assembly GCA_963830885.1). Classification (GTDB taxonomy): domain Bacteria; phylum Actinomycetota; class Thermoleophilia; order Gaiellales; family Gaiellaceae; genus JAIBJN01. The sequence continues at coordinate 210,527 of CAWHOA010000003.1, forward strand.
CCCCGTCGTCTGGTTGGAGGACTGCCGAACGGGGTCGGAAGGAGGGACGGATGCGACGACGACGGCGAGCTCGCCTTCTCACGCGGCTGGCGCTCGGTCTCGCGTCCCCTCTCCGCATGCCGGATTCCGCCGCGGCGGTCCTGAGCTCCCGGCGCCGGACGCCGCGGGCCGGCCCGGCCTCGACGACGGCCGGAGCCGGAGGCGGCGCCCATCCGACGCAGGCGCCGGTTGGCGCGGGCGGCGCCCTCAGGCCCGCGCTGCTCGCGGCTCGGGCCGCGCTCCTGGCGCGGTCTGCGAACACCCCGGCGGTCGCCTGACGGCCGTCGGGACGCGGCGGGCCCTCCGGGGCCCGCCCGCGGTTTGCGAGGATGGCGGGGTGCGACGTCTCGCCGTCCTCGCGCTCCTGCTCCTCCTGGCCGCCTGCGGCGGCGAGGAGGACGCGAGCCCGCCGACGACCACGATCCCCGCCGTGGAGGCGACGTCAACCGAGGAGGCGCCGCCGGCGACGACGAGCGAGCCGGAGCCGTCCGGCCCGACGGTCCTGATCGAGACGGCCGGCGGCGAGGAGGTCGTCGTCCAGGTCGAGGTCGCCGACACCGAGGAGGAGCGGGCGGTGGGCTTGATGAACCGAGAGTCGCTCCCGGCCGATGCGGGCATGATCTTCCTCTTCGACGAGACGTCGAGCGGCGGCTTCTGGATGAAGAACACGCTGATTCCGCTCTCGATCGCCTTCGCCGGGGAGGACGGGACCATCCTGGCCATTCTCGACATGGAGCCGTGCGAGGCCGATCCGTGCGAGATCTACGAGCCGGGCGTCTCCTACCAGAGCGCGCTCGAGGTCAACCAGGGCGCGTTCTCGAGCTGGGGAGTCGCCGTGGGCGACCGGCTCACTCTGCAGCCATGACGACGGCCTCGGCCTCGATCTCGAGCAGCCAGCGGGGATCGAGGAGCGCGGCCACGACGACGGTCGTGTTCGCGGGCCGCACCTCCGAGAACGCCTCCCCGTGCGCCTTGGCGAAGCCGTCGAAGGCGGCGGCGTCGGTCAGGTAGACGCGCGTCCTCACCACGTCTTCGAGGGATGCCCCCGCCTGGCGCAGGGCGTCGCCGACGATCTCGAGGCAGCGCTTGGCCTGGCTGTAGGCGTCGACCGGGGGATCGGAGCCGTCGGCCATGATCGGCGCCGAGCCGGCGACGAAGACCCGGTCGCCGACGCGAACGGCACGCGAGTAGCCGACGACGGGCTCGTACGGGGAGCCTGAGGAAACGGTCTGGCGCTCCACCTCGCCACTAGTATCGCCGACCGTGAGGGCGTTGGAGCAGATCGACTCCTGGCCGGCGCCGACCGCCGCGGTCGCGGTCGTGGACGCGGGCGGGGTCGTCGCCGCGCGCGGGCCGGACGAGCTCGTCCTGCGCTGGGCCTCGGTCACGAAGCTCCTCACGGCATACGCGACGCTGATCGCCGCCGAGGAGGGCGTCCTCGACCTGGACGAGCCGGCCGGCCCGCCGGGATCGACCGTCCGCCATCTGCTGGCCCACGCCTCCGGGCTTCCGTTCGAGGGCGCGGTGCCGTTGGCGAAGCCCGGGGAGCGGCGGATCTACTCCAACACCGGCTTCGACCTGGTCGGCGAGCGCCTGGCCGAGCGGGCAGAGATGCCCTTCGCCGAGTACCTCCAGGCGGCAGTCCTCGACCCGCTCGGCCTCGCCGGCTGCGATCTCCGGGGCCGGCCGTCGGAGGGGCTCTGGGGGTCGCTGGCCGACCTCGCGGCCTTCGGGCGCGAGCTGCTCGCGCCGAGCCTGGTCGCGCCGGAGACCCTGGCCGAGGCGACGGCGGTCGCCTACCCCGGCCTCGTCGGCGTCCTCCCTGGCCTCGGCCGCCAGGAGCCGAACGACTGGGGCCTCGGCTTCGAGCTCAAGGACGCGAAGCGTCCGCACTGGACGGGCGCCTCGAACTCGCCGGCGACGTTCGGCCACTTCGGCGGCGCCGGCACCTTCCTCTGGGTCGACCCGGACGCCCGCGCGGCGTGCGCCTGCCTCACCGACCTGGAGTTCGCCGAGTGGGCCCTGGCCGCGTGGCCGCCGCTCGCGGACGCGATCCTGTCCGAGCTGGCCGCCCGCTGAGCCCGTCCACAGCCTTCGGCCGTTTCGAAACGCATGGTTGAGCGGCAATGTGTCCCTTGCGGCCACGCCCGGGGTCTGACCCCTGACGTGGCTCCGAAGGCCATGCCTGTGGAGAGGTCAGCCGCCCGCGAGGGCGCGGTCGTACGCCTCCGCGGTGCAGCTCGCCACCGCGGACGGGGTGAGCGCGCGGAGGCGGCCCGACGCGCGGTCGCCCGGGCGCAGCACGCCCTCGGGGCCGTTCAGGAGTCCCGAGAGGACGACCGCGAAGAGCTCGCCGGCGTCCAGTTCCGCACCGGGGGCGAGCTCGTGGCGCTCCATCTCCCGCGCGAGCCTCGTAAGGGTCTCGCCGGGGAGGACGGAGAGCTCCGCCACGCGGGAGAGCTCGAGCACCGTGGCAGCTTCGTGCCTCACGCCTGCCTGGGCTCGAGCGGCTCGGGAACTGCCATAGTGGCGCGATCCTATGGCAACCTCCGAGCAGCTCGCCGAGTGGGAGACATGCCCGCGTTGCGCGACGTCGCTCGAGCACGACGAGCGCTTCGTCCGCTGCCCGGCCTGCGGCCTCCAGGAGTACGCGAACCCGGCCCCGACGGCGAGCGCGGTGATCCGCGACGAAGCGGGAAGGATCCTCCTCGCGCGGCGCGCATACGACCCCGGCGCCGGCCTCTGGGACCTGCTCGGAGGCTTCATGAACGAGGGTGAGGAGCCGCTCGAGGCGCTCGCCCGCGAGCTGCGTGAAGAGACCGGCCTCGAGGTCGAGCCCGGCGACTACCTCGGCGGGCTCCCGGAGCGCTACGGGGAGGACGGCATCTGGACGGTGAACTTCTACTGGGCGGGCCGGCTCGGCCCGGGTGAGCCCCAGCCCGCCGACGACGTCGCCGAGCTCGCCTGGTTCCCCGCCGGCGCGCTGCCCCCGCGCGACCAGTTCGCGTTCGCCAACACCGTCGAGCTCCTCGAGCGCGCCGGAGCCAGCTTCACGTAGAGCCTTGGGCCCGCTGCTCGCGCTGACCGCGAGCCTGAGTTGGGGCGTCGGCGACTTCCTCGCCGGCCATCGGACCAGGCGCCTTCCGGTCGTCACGGTGCTCGTCGTCTCCCAGGCCGGCGGGCTCGCCAGCATCGCGCTCGTCGTCGCCGTCCGCGGCGTCGGCCCGCCCGACGGCCGGCACCTTCTCTACGGCGCGCTCGCCGGGCTCTTCGGTGCGATCGGCCTCGCCGCGCTGTACCGGGGGCTCGCCGTCGGCCCGATGAGCATCGTCGCACCCATCTCTGCGACAGCGGCGATCATCCCCGTCGCCTTCGACCTGGTCGCGGGAGAGCGCCCGAGCTCGCTCCAGGCGGCGGGAATCGTCCTCGCGCTCGCGGGCGTCGTGCTCGCGTCCCGCGCGCCGGGCGTCGGCGGCGCCGGTCGCGTCAGCGCGCGGGGAGTCGGGCTCGCGGTGATCGCCGCGGTCGCGTTCGGGCTCCTGCTCGTCCTGCTCGGCGAGGCGAGTGACGGCGACCCCTACTGGGGCACGCTTGCGATGCGAGGCGCCTCGTTCTCGCTGCTCGTACTGGCGGCGCTCGTCCTGCGTCCGAGCTTCGCGCTGGGCGAGCGCGACCTGCCCGTCCTGCTCCTGATCGGGGTGCTGGACACCGCCGGCAACACGCTCTTCGCGGTGGCGACGACCGAGAGCCTGCTCAGCGTTGCAGCGGTCCTCGGGCAGCTGTACCCCGTCGTCACCGTGCTGCTCGCCCGCCTCGTGCTCGGGGAGCGGCTCTCGGCCGGACAGGCCGCGGGAGTGATCAGTGCCTTCGGCGGCGTCGCCCTCATCACCGCCGGGTAGCGTAGGACCACCCGGACGGCCAGTGACGATAGGCCGAACGGCCTATATAGCCCGCGCGCCCACCAGCCGATAATCGGCCCACATGGACTACGGGACACACTCGATCGAAGACCACCTGCGGGACGACTGGGTGGACGCCTGGGTCGCGGAGGGCCTCGACGCCGTCGAGGCGTTCCTCCGCAACCACGCGGCGTTCGACACCTTTCTCGAAGATCGCGAGTAGCTAGGAGGCCTGCGCCTCTTCGGCGAGGCCCAGCGACCGCTCGAGCATCCGCTTCGGCTGAGAGCCGACCGCGGCTGCCTTCGGCTCTCCGCCCTGGAAGAGAAGGATCGTGGGGATGGACAGGATCCCGTAGCGCTGCTGCAGCTCGGGCTCCTCGTCGATGTTCACCTTGACGACGCGGAGCTCGCCCGCGCGCTCCTCGGCGATCTGCTCGAGGATGGGGGAGACGGAACGGCAGGGGCCGCACCACTCCGCCCAGAAGTCGACGATGACCGGGGTCTCGCTGTCGAGCACCTCGGCGTCGAATTGGGAGGTCGTGATGGATTCTGGCATGACCCTTCAAACGTAGACTGACCGGCAGATGTTCCGCGCCCTGCCACGCGTCCCGGACCACCCGGCGATCGAGCTCGAGACCCTCGACTGGTGGGAGGAGCACGGCACCTTCGACAAGCTCCGGGAGCAGAACCGCGGCGGGCCGATCTGGAGCTTCTTCGACGGCCCGGTGACCGCCAACAAGGCGCTCGCGATCCACACCACTTGGGGCCGCACCCTCAAGGATGTCTTCCAGCGCTACAAAGCCCTGCGCGGGTTCGACCAGCGCTACCAGAACGGCTTCGACTGCCAGGGCCTCTGGATCGAGGTCGGCGTCGAGCGGGAGCTGGGGCTCAACTCGAAGCGGGAGATCGAGGAGTACGGCCTGGCGGAGTTCTCGCGCAAGTGCCGCGAGAAGGTCGTCTGGTCGGCGAACGAGCTCACCCGCGGATCGATGAGGCTCGGCCAGTGGATGGACTGGGAGAACAGCTACTTCACGTTCTCCGACACCAACATCGAGTACATCTGGCGGTTCCTGCGGCGGATGCACGACGAGGGCTACCTCGTCAAGGGCCACCGCTCGACGGAATGGTGCCCGCGCTGCGGGACGTCGATCTCGGCGCACGAGCTGGTCGGGAGCTACGAGGACCGCACCGACCCGTCGCTCTTCGTCCGGCTCCCGCTCCTCGACCGGCCGGGGCAGTCGCTGGCGGTCTGGACGACGACGCCGTGGACGCTGCCCGCCAACGTGGCGGCCGCGGTGAACCCGGACGCCGAGTACGGCCGCCGCGCCGACGGGGAGTGGTGGGCGGTCGCGCGGGCTCCCGGCGAGGAGTTCGTGGAGCGGGCCCCGGGCGCCGACCTGGTGGGCCTGCGCTACGAGGGCCCCTTCGACCATCTGCCCGCAGCCGCCGAGGTCGAGCACCGCGTCATCCCCTGGGACGACGTGTCCATGGAGGAGGGCACCGGCATCGTCCACATCGCCCCGGGGAGCGGCGCCGAGGACTTCGAGCTCTCCCGCGTGCACGACCTGCCCGTGCTGATGCCCGTGGACGAGGCCGGCCGCTTCGCCACCGAGTACGGCTGGCTGCACGGCCTCAGCACCGGCGAGGCCGCGGAGCAGATCGCCGTCGACCTGGGCGAGCGCGGGAAGCTCATCTCCGCCGGAGAGATCGAGCACCGTTTCCCCTACTGCTGGCGCTGCCACACGCCGCTCATCTTCCGCATCGCGGACGACTGGTTCATCGCGGTCGAGGAGCTGCGCCCGAAGCTGATCGCGGCGAACGCGACCGTCGAGTGGACACCCGACTACTTCGGCAAGCGCATGGAGGACTGGCTCCGGAACATGGGGGACTGGAACATCTCCCGCCGGCGCTACTTCGGCCTCCCGCTCCCGATCTACCCCTGCGAGTGCGGGCACCTCACGGTCGTCGGCTCGCGCGCCGAGCTGGAGGAGCTGGCGACCGGGGGCCTCGACCAGCTCGAGGAGCTGCACCGGCCGTGGATCGACGAGGTCACCATCCGCTGCGGGGCCTGCGGCAAGGAGGACGTGCGCCGCATCCCCGAGGTCGGCGACGTCTGGCTCGACGCCGGCATCGTCCCGCTCGCGACGCTCGGCTGGGAGAACCCCGAGTGGGTCGAGCACGGCTACGCGACCGGCGCCTCCGCCGGCCTCTCCGGCGCCGACCTCCCCGACCACGCCTACTGGGAGACGTGGTTCCCGGCGGACTGGGTCTCGGAGATGCGCGAGCAGATCCGGCTCTGGTTCTACTCGCAGCTCTTCATGTCCGTGGCGATGGTGGGCCGGGCGCCGTTCCGGTCGGTGCTCGGCTACGAGAAGATGCTCGACGAGCGCGGCCAGGCGATGCACGGCTCGTGGGGGAACATGATCGACGCCGAGGACGCCTTCGCGCGCATGGGTGCCGACGTGATGCGCTGGCAGTTCTGCGCGCAGCCACCCGACCGAAACCTCCTCTTCGGCTACGGGCCCGCGAAGGAGATCAAGCGGAGGCTCCTCACGCTCTGGAACTCCGTCCGCTTCCTGACCGACTACGGGAACATCGAGGGGTTCGCGCCCGCCTACGCCGACCTGGCGGCGCCGCCGCTCGGGGAGGGGTCGCGCCCGCTCGATCGCTGGCTCGTCGCTCGGACGCAGGCATACCTCGCTGAGGCGACGCAGGCGCTCGAGGACCAGCTCACACACCGTCTGATCGAGAGCTTCGAGGCCTTCGTCGACGATGTCTCAAACTGGTACATCCGCCGCTCCCGCCGGCGCTTCTGGGACGGGGACGAGGCCGCGCTCCGGGTGCTCTGGCACGCGCTCGTCCAGGGCATCCGCGGCATCGCGCCGGTGATGCCGTTCCTCGCCGAGCATCTCTGGCGGAGCCTCGTAGCCGAAGCGTGCGAGGGCGCGCCGGAGAGCGTGTTCCTCGCCGGCTGGCCGGAGGCGGGCGAACCTGACGAGGCGTTGCTGGCCGAGATCGGCGAGGTGCGAGCGATCGTCGCCCTCGGCCACCGCGCCCGCGACGGGGCCGGCCTCAAGCTGCGCCAGCCTCTCCGGTCGCTCGTCGTCGATGGTGCGCAGCGCGCGCACGGCCACGCCGACGAGATCGCCGAGGAGCTCCGGGTGAAGGCGGTCGCCTTCGAGCCATTCACCGGAGCCGGGGTCAGCGCGAAGCCGAACTTGAAGCTGCTCGGGCCGAGGCTCGGCGCCCAGCTGCCGGTGCTCCGGGCGGCGCTGTCCGAGGGACGGTTCGAGCTGCGCGCCGACGGTACGCTCGAGGTCGAGGGCCACGTTCTCCGGCCCGACGAGGTCTTCGTCGAGCGGGCAGCGCCCGAGGGCTGGGCCCTCGCCGAGGACGGGCCGCTCTCGGTCGCCCTGGACGTTCGCCTCGACCCGGAGCTCGAGCTCGAGGGCCGCGTCTTCGACCTCGTGCACGCCGTCAACACGATGCGCAAGGAGCAGGGGCTCGAGATCACGGATCGGATCGTCCTGACGCTTCCCGACGGCGACGATCTTTCGCGCTTCCACGACTGGGTCAGGGCGGAGACGCTCGCGGTCGCGATCGAGCAGGGCCCGGAGCTGGCCGTGCGCAAGGCCTAGACGGGCGCCCGCCCTGCCTATGTAGTTTGTAAAGCATACGCGTACCTCTTTCAAAGATGGGCCAGTCGGCCTATTGGAACTGGCAACGCGTGCCGTTAGCGTGGCGTCACTGGGCGATGCGAACCGCGGTGTGTCCCTGGCCATGTAATCCGCGGTGAGCAATCTGGGAAGGCCCGCCGCGCTTACCCCCCGAGCGGCGGGCTTTCCTTTTTCTTGAACGAAGCCCCAGCGGCTCCGCGCGCGACCTATCATCACCGGAGGGACTCCCGGTGAGCGCAGACCGCCAGACGATGCTCCTGCACGCTGTTCCGCTGCTGGTCTTGGCGGGCCTCTACGGGCTCGTCTCGATCCTCCTCGGCGTGTCGCTCCTGCGCGAGCGCAAGGCCACCGGCTCAGGGCTGGGGATCTGGCTCCTCTTCACCGTGGTGGCCGCCATCTCGGCCCTGCTCGCAGGTCTGGCGCTCGCCGGTCGCGACGTCCTCGCGGGCGAGGCCTCCTGGCTCATCGTCCTGAGCGCGGTCGCAGTTGCCGTCCCCGGTGTCATCGTCCTCGTCCGCGGGCATGACCGCACGCTTCTCGTCACGGCGCGCCGCCGGGTGCGCGAGGCCGAGGAGATCGCCACCGAGCGCGGGCGCGAAGCCGACGCGATCTCGCGGCTCTCGTCCGCGCTCTCGCAGGCGCAGACGGCCGAGGAGGCGGCCCGGTCGCTTCTCGACGAGGTCCACGCGCTGCTCGAGCCGGACGCGCTCCTGCTCGCCCAGGTCGACGAGGAGCTGCGGACCGCGGTCGGGCTCGTCGCGCGCGGCGTCGACGAGGCGTGGTGGCGGAGCGTCGCGCTCGCACTGGACTCGGACGGCGGCGCGATCGTGTCCGTCGTCCGCGAGCGTGTTCCCATCTCGGTCTACGACGCGGTCACGTCGACGAGCGTCAACCGTGCGCTCGCCGACGCCGTCGGGGCGAAGAGCGCCGCCTTCGTACCGCTGCTCTCGGAGGGCGACGTCGTCGGCGTCCTCGCCGTCGTCACAAGGACGAGCCACCGGAGCTTCACCGCCGCCGAGCTCGACGTCGTGCAGGGCCTGGCCAGCGAGGCCGCCCTGGCGCTCGGCCGTGCGCGCTCGAACGACGCGCTGCGGGCCGCACTCGGGCGCGAGCGCCTGATTGCGGAGATCGGACGGCGCGTTCGCTCCGAGCTCGACGTCGACACCGCGCTGCGCGTCGCCGTCGAGGAGACGGCCCGGGCGATCGGCGACGTCACGCGCTCCTTCATCCGGCTCGGCGAGATCGGTGAGCCGATGCCGATCCTGGCCGAGTGGAACGCGCCCGGCGTCGGGCCGGTCGGGGACGTGGCGCCCAGGCTCCCCGGCCTCAACCTCGCCGCCCGCGACCGGCGGACGGTCGCCGTCGGAGACGTCGAGACGGCGCCCGAGTTCGAGGACGCCAGCCTGGGCAGCCGCGAGCTGCTGCTCGAGCTCGGGACCCGCAGCGTGCTCGCCACTCCGATCGTCGTCTTCGACCGGGTCATCGGCGTGTTCAGCCTCCACCGGAGCGAGGCCACGCGTTGGCTCCCGGAGGAGATCGCGCTCGCCGAGGCGGTGGCGCGGGAGCTCGGCCTCGCCATCCACACGGCCCGCCTCCTGGGCGAGAACGAGCAGCGGCTGCGCCGGCAAGCGACGCTGATCGAGGCGGCGCAGGTCCTGACCAGCGACCTCCGGTTCGAGTCGGTCATTCGTCGTCTGGTCGAGGAGGTGCTGGCGCTCACCGGCGCCGACGCCGCGGACTGCTGGATCCTCGAGCCCGACAGCGACCTCCTCCGCTGCCGGGCCGTCGTCGGCGTCCCCGAATGGAACATCGGCCGCCAGATTCCGGCCGAGGGCACGATCGGCCGCGCGCTCCAGACGCGCAGCACCGTCCTCACGCACGGCTTCGGCGGGTCCGAGGAGCCGCCGCCGAGCCCGCCCTACGCCGTCTTCAGCGACGTGCTCGCCACCCCGATCACCTGGCTCGGTGAGGCGCGCGGCGTGCTCGGCGTCTGCTCGCGGGAGCCCGATCGCTTCGCCGAAGGCGACATCGAGGTCGTCGAGGCCTTCGCGCGCTTTGCCTCGCTCGCGCTGCACAACGCCGAGAGCTTCGAGGAGCGTGAGCGCCAGACCCAGGTCCAGCGCGGCTTCTACCGGATCGCGCAGGTGCTCGGGACGACGCTGTCGCGCGCCGAGACCCTCGACGCTCTCGCCCAGGCCGCGTGCGACGCGCTCGGCGGCGACGCCGCGCTCGTGCTCGAGCTGCAGGGCGGAGCCGCCTCCCTCGCCGGGACGCACGAGCTGCCTGACCCGATTCGGACTGCGCTGGCCGGCGGCACCGGGCGCCTCGCCGGGTTCGCGGGGGAGGAGCGGATCCTCGCCTCGACCGAGCTGGCGACCGACGAGCGCTTCGAGAGCTCGCTCCGGGACCCGCTCGTCGCCGAGGGCTACGGCTCGCTCCTCTGCGCGCCGGTCGCCGGCGACCAGGCCTACGCCGTCGTCGTCCTCTTCCGGGGCGGGCGGACGTTCGCCGACGAGGACGTGCTCCTGACCCAGCACCTGAGCGGCGCGGCCCGCGGGGCGCTGGAGCGCAGCGAGCTCTTCGAGGGCGAGCGCCGCGCGCGCACCTTCTCGCAGCGGCTCGCCCGGGTCGGGGCGCTATTGGCGACGAGCCTCGATCCGGCAGTGGTGCTGGAGGAGGTCGCGCGCGAGGCGCCCGGCCTGCTCGGCGCCGACTCGGCGGTGATCCGCTTGCTCGACCGCGACGAGCTCGTCGTGCGCGCCGCCTCGGGCCGCGGCACGGAGCGCCTGCTCGGCACCTCGGCCGCCTCGACCCAGGGGATCTCGGGCGCCGTCGCGCAGGCTCGTGCCCCGGTCACGCTCACGGACGCCGAGCAGCAGCAGCGGCTCGCGCGCGGAGACCTCCTGCTCGAGCCCGGGGTGGCGGCCGCCTGCGTGGCCGTGCCCCTGGTTGCACACGGAGGCGGGCTCTACGGCGTCCTCGCCGTCTACTCGAGCGCGCCGCGCGCCTGGCGCGACGACGAGGTGCAGACGCTCGCCGCCCTCGCCGCCGCCTCGTCGGCCTCCGTCGCCAACGCCGAGCTCTACCAGCGCGTGGCGGAGGAGAAGGAGCGCAGCGGCGCGATCCTGGCCAACATCGCCGACGGCATCGTCGCCGTCGACCGCGAAGGCCGGATCGTCCTCTGGAACGCGATGGCGGAACAGATCACCGGCGTCCCGGCCTCGGAGGCGCGCGGGCGGCTCGTCGCCGAGGTGCTGCAGCGGGAGCTGGCCGCCGACGGAGACGGCGGTGAGCGCGAGCGCCACGTGGCGATCCGGCGGGGCGGGGAGGAGGTCTGGCTCGCGCTCAGCGAGGCCGTGATGCACGATGCGGCCGGCTCCGTTGCCGGCAGGATCTTCGCCTTCCGAGACGTCTCCCGCGAGCGCGGCGTCGAGCAGATGCGCTCCGACTTCGTCTCCACCGTCTCGCACGAGCTGCGAACGCCGCTGACCTCGATCTACGGCTTTGCCGAGACCCTCAAACGCGCCGACGTGGACTTCTCCGACGCCGAGCGCGAGACCTTCCTGCGCTACATCGCCAGCGAGTCCGAGCGGCTGATCCGGATCGTCGACGACCTCCTCGACGTCGCCCGGCTCGAGGCCGGCACGCTCGAGGTCGCGCTCGAGCCGACGGAGGTCGGCCGGGTCGCGCGCGAGGCGGTCGCGGTGGCGAGCGGGCGCGCGAACGGCAGCCGCAGCTTCTCGCTCCAGATCGAGCCCGCCGACCTTGCCGTCCGGGCCGATCGGGAGAAATTCGCCCAGGTGCTCGACAACCTCCTCGACAACGCCGTCAGGTACTCGCCCGAGGGCGGCACCATCAGCATCGCCGCGCGCGGCCGCCGCGGAGCCGCCGAGATCACGGTCGCCGACGAGGGCGTCGGCATCGCCGAGGCCGATCGCCGGCGGGTCTTCACCAAGTTCTTCCGGGCCGAGCGAGACCCCGCAGCGCCGGGCGCCGGGCTCGGCCTCTTCCTTGTCCGCGGCCTCGTCGCGGCGATGGGCGGCCGCATCTGGGTCGAGTCCGAGGAGGGTTTCGGCTCGCGCTTCACGTTCGAGCTCCCGCTTGCGGACGGCGATCCCATGACGAGCCCGCCGCTCGAGACGGCCGCTTCGTGACCCGCGTGCTCGTCATCGACGACGAGGCGCCGATCCGCCTCCTCTGCCGCGTCAACCTCGAGGCGGAGGGGATGGACGTGAGCGAGGCCGGCGACGGCCCCGGCGGGCTCGACCTCGCCCGCGACCGGCGGCCCGACGTCATCCTCCTCGACGTGATGATGCCCGGCCTCGACGGCTGGCGCGTGGCGGAGATGCTCCTCGACGACCCGATCACGTCGGACATCCCGATCGTCTTTCTCACTGCCCGCGCCGACGTCCGCGACCGCGCGCGCGGGATCGACCTCGGCGGGCTCGAGTACATCACGAAGCCCTTCAACCCGGTGGAGCTGGCCACGCTCGTGCGCCGGGTGCTCGCCGCGGTCGAGCGGGGTGAGCGCGAGCAGCTGCGCAGCGACAAGGTCGCCCAGCTCCGCGAGCTCTTCGAGGGCGCGTAGCTCCGCCGGGTGCCACCGGGAGCGCTCAACGCGGCCTGTCGCCGAGCGTTCCTAGCGGAAGCGGGCGACGGCCATCTCGACGCAGCCGTAGCTGCGCCAGGGGCCGCGAGTCCAGCCCGTCCCGACGAAGCGGAAGCCTGGGCGCAGCAGGAGCGCGCGGTGGCTCGAGCTGTTCAGCCACATCCGCACGGACTGCGCCGGCGTGAACCACGAGCAGGTTCCCCACGCGATGATTTCGCCCACGCCTGGGCTGAGGCTGGCGTGATAGAAGGAGTCACGTCGCAGGAGGTACCGCGACCAGGAGTGTGCGCCGTCGCTCAGCCCCTCCCGGATCCGGAGCTGCCGCAGCCCGTGGGCGGAGCGCGCGTCGTTGATCCGTGCGACGAGGCGCTTCTCCATCGTCGTCGGCGCCGCCTGGGCGGGGCCGACGGCCACCGCCGCCACGATGACGCAGCAGCAGCAGAGGGCGAGGAGTGTTCTCAGGTGTCCCGGCATGCGGCGCAGCCTGCCGGACCAATGTCGGCATCCGGTTGGGAAAGCGTTAGCGTTGTCTGAAGACGGCGATCTCACGAGCCCCCCTCACGCGCGAGGCTGGGAGATTGCCATATCTCCCCGCATTTTGCGGGGATTCTCGTGCCGTTCGTCACGAGCTTCGGTGCGGGCGGTCTGCGCCAGGATCACTCCGGCGAGGACGATCAGGCCACCCGCGATCTGCACCGCTGCCAGCTCCTCGCCCAGCCAGATCCACGCGACGATCGCCGCGAGGACCGGCTCGAGCATGGCCACGATGGTCACGCGCGTCGCGGGGACGTGGTGGAGCGCGCTGACGAGCATGACGAAGGGCACGACCGTTCCGAGGACGACGATGTAGGCGAGCAGGAGCCAGACCGGCACCGTGACGTCGTCGAAGCGCCCGAGCAGCGAGACGCTCCCCTCGACCTGCTCGACCGGGAAGCTCCACCAGGGCTGGAGGACCGCCCAGAAGACCGCCGCCATCGAGAACCCCCAGGCCAGGAGGGAGTAGACGTCGCGCCCGGAGTCGAGCGACCGCTCGGCCATGAGCACGTAGGCCGCATAGGCGAGGGCCGTCACGAGGCAGGCGAGGACGCCGAGCCCGTCGAGCGACGAGCCACCGCCCCAGAGCTCCACGACGAGCGAAAGCCCCAGCAGGCACAGCGCGATCGCCAGCCAGAGTCGCTGCCGCACCGGCTCGTGGACGTAGAAGCGCGCCCACAGCGCGACGAAGACGGGGGCCAGGTACTGGATCACCAGCGCGATCCCGATGTCCAGCCGCTGGATCCCGACGAAGTAGAAGAGCTGCACGAAGGCGAGCCCGAAGACGCCGAAGACGATCAGGAAGCCGAGCTCGCGACGCGTGGTTCGGAGCGTCGAGGGACGGAGGAGCGCGACCCCGGCCACGAGGATGAGCGCCGCGCCGGTCGCGCGCACCTCGGCCAGCCGCAGCGCCGAGAGGCCCGCCGAGTCGAGGACGACCTTGGCGATGACCGCGTTCAGCGACCAGAGGATGACCGCGGACCAGACGAGCGCGTAGCCGAGAGCCGGACGCGGAACTGGTCGCTTCGACTCGAAAGCAGGCGGCGCGAAGGGTGCGTCGGCCACGGGCGCGCAAGATATCGACCCTGTCGGGGTGGCCGTCCCGCGTAGCGTTCCGCCGCATGGGCTCTCGGCCGGTTCTCATGGCTATGGGAGGCGCGACCTGCATCGCGTTCTCGGCGATCCTCGTCCTCCTCGCCGACGTCCCTCCCTCGACGGCCGCGTTCTACCGCTGCGCCTACGCGTTGCCGCCGCTCCTCCTGCTCGCCTGGTGGGAGCGTCGTCGCTTCGGCCCGCTCGCGGAGCGAGCTCGCAATTTGGCGCTGGTCGGTGGCGTCTTCTTCATGGCCGACCTCGTGTTCTGGCACCACGCGATCGCCGCGGTCGGCGCCGGACTGGCCACCGTGCTCGGGAACGTCCAGGTCGTCGTCGTCGCGCTGGCCGCCTGGGCCTTCCTGAAGGAGAAGCCGGCAGCGCGCACGCTCGCGGCCGTGCCGGTGGTCCTTATAGGTGTCGTGCTCATCTCGGGCGTCCTCGGCGCCGATCCGTACGGCTCCAACCCGGCGCTCGGCGTCCTCTTCGGTGTGCTGACGGCGATCACGTACGGCGCGTTCCTGCTCGTCCTGCGCGCCGGCAGCACCGATCTCCGCCGTCCTGCTGGGCCGCTGTTCTGGGCGACGCTCTCGGCCGCCGTCGCGACCCTGCCCGTGGGCCTGGCCCTCGACGAGCTCGAGCTGACGCCGACGTGGCCGGAGCACGGCTGGCTCGTGCTGCTCGCGCTGACCTCCCAGGTGGCCGGCTGGCTTCTGATCGCCGCCGCGCTCCCGCGCCTCCCCGCCGCGCTCACGTCGGTCACGCTGACGCTCCAGCCGGCGCTCTCGGTGGTCTTCGGCGTGATCATCCTGGACGAGGCGCCTTCCGAGATCCAGCTCGCCGGCGTGGCGGTGATCATCGCCGGCGTCGTCCTGGCGACGGCGGGCCGCCGCCGGCCGCCGTACACTGAGACCGAGCTGCGGGACGTGGCGCAGCCTGGTAGCGCGCCTGCTTTGGGAGCAGGAGGCCGCCGGTTCGAATCCGGCCGTCCCGACTGAGGAAGCCCCTGGAAACCGGGGCTTTCCTCCTTAGGAGGCCGATCGTGAGGGTGGGCCGGGGAACACGCTGGGGAACACGCGCGCTCCGGTTGGCGTCCAGGCGGAGGGCTCGGCGCCGGGAGGGCGATTCGAGCGCGACCGGCCTCGTGGTCGAGTTCCTGCCGCTTGCATCGGGGCCAATCCCATAGCGCCTCTAGACTGTCGGTGCTGAGGGTTCTACGGGATTGGTCGTGATGGCGCCGGCGAGTGTCCTTCCCACGGGCGGAACGACTATCTCGCTCCTGGAGCGCGAGGCCCAGGTCGCGGCTCTGCAGGCGCTGGCCGATGCGGCGCGGAGTGGCGGTGGGCGCTTGGCCGTGATCGAGGGGAGTGCGGGCATGGGCAAGACCCGTCTGCTCGCCGAGGGGCGGGCGATCGCCGGTGCGGCGGGGATGCGCGTGCTGGTGGCCCGCGGCGGCGAGTTCGAGGGTGAGTTTGCCTTCGGGATTGTTCGTCAGCTGTTCGAGTCGCTGCTTGCGTCCGCTTCTCCGGATCTTCGCGCGGAGCTGCTCTCGGGGCCTGCGGCGCTCGTGGAGCCGCTCTTTGGAGGCTCGCCGCTCCGCGTTTCACAGGACGTGCCCGCGGAGGGCTCGTTCGCGATCCTGCACGGCCTCTACTGGCTGGCGGCCAACGTGGCCTTTGAGCAGCCGACGCTGTTTGCGATCGACGACCTGCACTGGGCGGACACGCCTTCCCTGCGCTGGCTTCTCTACTTGACGCGTAGGCTGGAGGGGGTGCCGCTCCTCGTCGTTGCGGGGACGCGGCGGCCGGAGGGGGAGGGGCACGATCCGACGCTTGTTGCGGAGTTGATCGCCGATTCGGAGGTTGTCGCGATTCGCCCCGAGCCGCTTGGGCGTGCCTCGATCGTGGTGCTGGCGCGCGAGCTGTACGGTCTGGAGCCGGACGAGGCCTTCTGCGCCGCGCTCGAGACGGCGACCGGCGGGAATCCGCTTTTCGTCGGCGCGGTGCTCGACGCGGTCGCACGGGAGGGAGCCAGCCCGACTGGCGAGCAGGTGCCCCGTCTGCTCGAGCTCGGTGTGCAGGGTGTTTCTCGGGCGGTCGGGCTTCGCCTCGCGCGCCTGCCGGCGGAGGCGCTCGCCCTCCTGCGCGCCGGCTCGATCCTCGGGGACGGGACGGAGCTGCGCCAGGCGGCCGAGCTCGCCGGCGTGGAAGCAGGCGAGCTTGGTGCGGCCGCCGCCGCGCTCGTTCGGCTCGACCTCCTGCGGCGGGAGGATCCGCTCGAGTTCTTCCACCCGGTCGTTCGCACCGCCGTCTACGAGACCCTCGATGTGGTCGAACGAGACAATGCGCACCGCTCGGCCGCTGAGCTGCTGCTCCAGGCCGGCGCGCTGCCGGAGAGTGCGGCGGGGCACTTCCTCCGCGTCGCCCCACAGGCCGAGTCGTTTGTGGTCTCGACGCTCCGCCAAGCGGCCGAGCGTGCGCTTGCCCAGGGCGCGGCCGAGGCCGCGGTCGGTTATCTCACCCGCGCGCTCGCGGAGCAGGTGGATCCGGCTGTGCGGGGGGAGGTGCTGGTCGAGCTCGGCTTGGCGGAGCGGCGGACGAACGGCCCGGCCGCGGCCGACCACCTGCGCGCCGGTCTCGAGCTCCTCGCCGACCCGACGCGGCGCTGCGCCGTCGCGCTCGAGCTCGGCCGCGCGCTCTGGTTCACGAACCGGATCGGAGATGCCGTTGCGGTCTTCGAGGTAGCGCTCGATGAGGTCGACCGGGAGGAAGATCCGGACCTCTACGAGCTGCTCGTTGCGGAGCTGATCAGCTCGGCGTGGTGGAACGCGCAGACCTATCCGATCGCCGAGGCAGCAATCGGCGAGCTCGACCTGGATGCGCTCCACGGCGGCCGCGGCAGCGAGATCCTGCTGGCGACGATCGCGCACCACGAGTCCCGGCTGGGGCTGCGCCGCGAGCACGGGATCGAGCTTGCCCGGCGCGCGCTCGCGCCCGGCAACCTGCTCGTGAGCGGCTCGATCGCGTTCTTTTACGCGGTCGTGACGTTATTCCGGGCCGGGTCGCTGGACGAAGCGGTCTCCATCCTCAACGAGGCCGTCGCTCAGGCTCGCCGACGCGGCGACATCCTCAACGTCGCGTACATGCTGATGTGGCGCGGCAAGTGTCAGACCCGACGCGGCGATCTTCGCGCGGCGGTCGCGGATCTGAGGGAGGCGCTCGACCTCGGCGTCGCGCACGGCATGCGCGTCGCCTGGCCGCACAACATCGGGTTCCTGGCGCATGCGCTCCTGGAGCAGGGCGACGCGGACGAGGCTACGCGTGTCATCGACCAGGGTGACTTCCCGGAGCAGCTCCCCGTCGACGCGGTCGACCTCGTCTGGTTTCGGCTCATCCGCGGCCGTCTGCGCATCGAGACCGGAAGCCCCGAGCGGGGAGTCGCCGAGCTGCTCCAGGTCGGCAAGACCGTTCGGCTCGTCCCCCTGGATAATCCAAGCAGCGTCCCGTGGCGCAGCTGGGCGGCCGAAGGCCTTCGACTGCTCGACCGAAACGACGAAGCGCGCGCGCTCGCCGAGGAAGAGCTCGCGATCGCTCGACGCTGGGGCGACCCGCATACCATCGGCGCCTCCCTGCGCGTGCTCGGCCTCGTCGAGGGCGGCAAGGAAGGGCTCGGGCGGCTCCAGGAGGCGGTCGAGGTGCTCGCCGGCTCGGAAGCCCGGCTCGAACACGCACACGCCCTCGTCGACCTCGGCGCAGCCCTCCGCCGCGCCAACCAACGAACCGAAGCACGCGAGCGGCTCCGAGAGGGCGTCGACCTCGCCCGCAAGGTCGGCGCGTTCGGGCTCGCCGAACGGGCGAACGAAGAGATCGCCGCCACCGGCGCGAGACCGCGAAAGGTCCTCCAGACCGGGCTCGACGCCCTCACCGCAAGCGAACGGCGCGTCGCGCAACTCGCCGCCGAGGGCATGAGCAACAAGGAGATCGCACAAACACTCTTCATCACGATCAAGACCGTCGAGGTGCACCTGAGCCACGCCTACCGCAAGCTCGAGATCAACTCCCGCACGCAGCTCGACAAAGCCCTCCTGACCCCCGCACCAATCCCGACGCCCGCCTCCACCTAGTCGCCATCCGGCCGCCGCGTCGGGCCGCGGAAGAACATCAGGGGCGAGGTGGGGGTCACCTCCAATGCGAATCCGCTCCTCCGGCACGCAAAGTCAGGTCTATGCGAACCGGTGGCCGTACCCACGAAGCGACGCACCAATAGTCACCTAACCAACTGGGTGAGGAGGGATCTCAGTAATGGAACGAACAGCGGTCAACCCTTGGTCGTGGTCGGTGAAGCTCGGCTTCGATCAAGCGCAACTCATCGAAGGGCACCAGCGGCTTCTCGTTTGCAGCGGACAAGACGCGGTGGACGCCGACGGTAACCCCCAGCATCCGGGCGACATGGCCGCGCAACTCGAACTAGCCCTCGACAACCTGGAGGCCGTCCTGGCCGCCGCCGACATGACCCTCGCCAACGTCGTCCGGCTCAACGCGTACACCACCGACATCGGCGAGCTGTTCAAGCACAACGCACGCCTTATGGACCGCTTCGGGAACTCGCGCTATGCGACCACGGTGCTCGGCGTCGCGCAACTACCAGCACAGCTCCAAGTCATGCTGGAGGCAACCGCGGTTGACTGACCCGCAGACATCCCCTCACCAGACGTGCAAAAGGGTTCCGATCTTCTCTCCCTCCGTCGTCGAGGAACGTCAGGTCGTGCGGGCGGAGGCGCTCCGGGTCGGTGAGGAAGTCGAGCTCCTGCTCGAGATCCCTTTGGTACTCCTTGAGCCGAGGGAGCATCGCCTCGCGGTCGAACCGGCGGCGGCCGAAAGCTCCGGCCGTATCGACTCCTCGCGCGGATAGCCCGGCGAACTCGCAGCTCACGAACGAGACGCCTCTTGGACGCGGACGTAGCCGTCGTCTTTCATGGCGTGAAGGAACTCACTGGCGTCGAAGATCTCGCCGGCCGTGCCGAGCCCGTTACGTCGGTAGCGGCCCTCGAGTAGCCGCTCGACGGCCTCGACGACGATTGGCGCAGTCACCGCGTAGATGTCCTTGCCGTGAACGGCAAGACGACGCGTCTCGTCGCCTCGGCGAACGACGACGTCGAGGCAGAAGACCTGCGCTGATCGACCCTCGGCGTCGGCGGCCTGTGGCGGCGGCGTGTCCGGGTTCGTCAGATCGCGAACCGGTGCCAGATTGAGGAACGCGTCGATGTTGTTCTTCGCTAGGTGACGCGCGATCGTGATGACGTCGACGGTCGTAAGCTCGCCGACGACTTCCTGTCGTCCGAACGGCGGCGGGAAGTCCCAATGCCCGGTCGGGATCGGGTCGTCGGGGGCACGAATGTGCAGTTTGCCGTCGACGAAGGCGATACGCCGACCGGCGCGACGCTCGCCGGCCAAGCGCGTCCCGCGCGTCGGCTGCCAACCGTCGAGCGCAACCGCCAATGTCACGTCCTCGACAGCGTCCCAAGCGCCGGCCAAGGTCGTCGCCGCCAGGTCGCCGAGCGCACCGAAGAAGCCAAAGGCCGGGAGCACGACATGGCTCGCGCCACGGAAGGGCTCCTCGAACCGCTCGAACGTCTCCAAGGCGACGAGGATCTCCCCGGTCACGTCGATGTAGTGCACCTGCGCGCGCGCGGCTGCGTCGATTAGGGCCGGCGCCGACTCGGCGAATGGCCCGGCGCAGTTGACCACAACTGGACAACCGTCGATAGCCCGGTCGAGCGAGCCCGGGTCGTCGACGACCGCCACGTGGAACTCCGAAGCCCCGACATCAGCCGCGGCCACTTCGACCTTGCTGGCGTCGCGTCCTGAGAGCACAGGTCGTAGATCCCGTTTGACCAGTTCGGCGGCGACGAACTTCGCCGTGTGACCGTAGGCGCCGTAGACGGCGACGCGCGCGCTTGGTGCAGGTTGCTGCTGTGACGCTTCCATGGAAACCCTCCGTTCTTCGCTCTCGTGAAACGGCCCGATACCTACTCCAGTGGCTCAGTTCGACTGGGCGCAGCGATGGTGTGAGAGAGAGATCCCCACCGCCAGAGATTCAGACAGAACCGATGATGGCCATGGGCGAGGCTCGACAGCGGTCCGTGACGCCATCACTCGGCACGGGCGCTACCCGGGCGGGGGACGGATCCGCAGCGTGATCGACTTCGGTTGGCCCAGGCCCCGGCACGTTGCTGGTTGACGTGTCCGCCGCTCTCTGCGAGCATCGCTGTAGTCGAAGGGGGTCTGACAATCACTAGACGGGGTCTAGCACGTACCACCTCTGCAGCGTTCGTTGCCGGGGGACTGCTCTTTGCCGGGCTCGGAGGAGCCGGCGCCGCCGCCGCGGAGGACTCTCCCTGCCCGCCGCCGTCCGGTCGGCAGCTCTGCGTGAGCGTGACGCACACGCCCCTCGATGTTTCGGCGGCCACTGCGGCCGGCCAGACGTTCGTCTCGTACACGGTGACCCTTCGAAACGTCGGCACAAGCGAGCTCACCCAGACGGCGGTGGCGGCGTGTCTGGTGAGCGGATCCGGAAGCAGCAGCGATTGCGGCGCGCCTCCACCGGGTGCCTCCTTTTATTCGGCGGTCGCGAGTGCAGGCAACTGCACGATCGCCGGAGCAACGGCGCGATGTCTGATCGGGAAGCTATCGAGCGGCGGCGTGGCGACGGTCGACCTCGTCTCCCGCGCGCCGACCCAGGCCGGGGCGTTCCGGAACGTGGTCTCCGTCTCCGTCAAGGAGCGGGGGAGTGACGCACCAGGCAGCGACCCGCAGGCGGACACGATCACCGTCTCCGAGCCAGTGACGGCCCTCGCCTTCGGCGGCCCAACGGCGAGCACCTTCGTGCCGGCGGGGATCGCCACGCAGTTGCTTGCCGCGGACGAAGGTCAGAGCGGGCAGTCGAAGATTCCGTCGCAGCACGGCGACCTGACCGCTGGGCTCGCGATCACGGACGATCCGCCGTTCGTCTGTCCGGAGGACGAGATCTGCCGGGGCGGCGGCTGGGTGAACGCCACGATTCCCGGCACCTTCGACGCCTTGCAGTTCCTGCTGCACTGGCCCGACGAGTTCGTGCCGGCGAAGCAGACGGAGAAGAACTTCGTGCTCTTCTACCTCGCCTGCGACACGTGCGAACTCGAGATCATCAGCGACCGCTGCAGCTCCGCGACGCCTTCCGCAAGCGAGCGGCCCTGCCTCTGGAACCTCCGTGACCTGGGGCGCAACGGGTTCGACGCGACTCTCATCTCCTCGCACAACGGGAAGATGCACTAGCCCTCCGACGCGGCGAGGGCTGCGTCCAGGTCTCGCAACAACGCTCGGACGCGCACGACGGAAACCACGTCTTCCTTGCGCTCGAGGCGCTTCAACGCCTCATTGAGGCATTTGCGGGCACCGTCGCCGCCGGCCAGCTCGAGCACCTCGGCCATGTCCTCGAGGGCGTCGGCCTGGAGAATGAGGGCGTCCGTACCCTCCAGGAGCGCCACCGCCTCGCGCGCGAGTTCCTCCGCGTCCGCCTCGAGACTGCGCCGCGCGAGGGCCTTCGCACGAACCGACCGCCACAAGGCCTGCGATGTGAGGTCGTCGTCACCCGAGAGCTCCTCCGCGAGCCGAGTGAGCTCCTCCGCCTCGGCGTAGCGACCTTGTGCGTAGACGGCGCGGGCGAGCTCGCCGGCCGCGGTGGAGAGGAAATATCGCTCGCCCATCTCCTCGAGCACCTCGAAGTCGCGACGGAGCTCACGTTCGGCAGCGGCCGGATCGCGTGCGAGCAGCTCGACGCGGCACGATTGTTGTGAGGTCGAGGCCGCGACGACGCTGCGACCGAACTCCTCGAGCATCAGGCGGGCGCGCGTGTAGAGGTCGCGCGCGGTGGCGAAGTCACCCTGCATAGCCCGTAGGCCACTGAGCAGGCTCATGACAAGTGCCTGCGTCCTCCGGTCCTCGAGCGCCTCGGCGACGATCGACTCGCAATGCTTGATCGCCTCCGGCACCGGCGTCGGTCCGTACAGCGCGGCGATCGCGTATTGCGATGCGGCATGCTGCCGCTGTCGCTCGTCCTCGCCTAGCGACGCATGCTCCATCGCAAGTTGCGCGGCTGCGGCTGCGTGCCCGTAGCGGCAAGCGGTCCCGTGCGCCCACGCAAGATTGCGTAGAGCTCGAGCAAGCTCTACGTGATCGCCGGCGGCCTCCAAAAGCGGCAGCCCGCGGTCAGCTTCGCCGACCATCCGCCCCGTCCAGTCCTCGGGCTCGCCCGAGTGGCTGCGGACACGCAGGCGGAGGAGCCGGGCGCTAGCCCCGAGTCCCTCCTCGCCGGCCTGCACGGCCATCTCGATCGCCTCGTCGAGGAAGGTCTCCGCCCAGGCGAACTCTCCGATCGCCAGCATCGCCTCCGCCAGGTCGGGCAGGCGGGTCAGCCGGTCGTGGCTGTCTGCAGGCAGGAGCGCGATCGCGCGGCGAAGGAGGTTTGCGGCCGCGGGCATGTCGCCGCGTGCAAACGCGCGCTGGCCAGCCGAGGAGAGGCGAGCAGCCGCCCGGACCCCGAGCTGGCGTCCATGGTCGTCCAGAGGGCCGAGATCGGACAGGGACGTGTAGGCCTGCTCGAGGTGATAGCCCAGGATCTCCTCGTACTCGACGGCTCGGTCGCGGTCCTGGTTCACGCGGTCGGCCCAGCCGACGAAGCGTTCGTGGAGAATTGCGCGGGAGGCCTTGAGGAGCCCCCGGTAGGTCGCGTCGCGGATCAGGATGTGGCCGAAGCGATACCTCCGCTCCGAGGCGAAGTCAGCCCGCTCGAGCCTGACGAGCCGTTTCTGCATCAGCGCTTCGACGAGCTCGGGGACGCGCTCTCGGACGCGCTCGGACACCAGCTCCTCCAACGCGTCCCGGACGAAGTGCTGCCCGATCACGCTCGCCGCCTCGATGACCTCCCGCTCCTCGGCGCTGAGGCTCTCCAGGCGCGCGGCAAGAAGCGCATGAATAGTCGGCGGCATCGAGACGGTCGAGAGATCGCCAGCGGCGACCCAGGCCTCACCGGAACGGCGGAGGAGACCTTCCTCGACCATCATCTCGAGCAGCTGCTCGACGAACAGCGGATTCCCCTCCGAGGCCGTGGCGATCCGTGCGCGCACGTCCTCATCGACCCGCGCCTGGCCGAGCAGCTCTTCGATGACCCTGCCGACCTCGGCTTCACCAAGCGGCTCGAGCGCAATTCGCACCCCGTGGGTCTGCTCACCCCAGTCTTGCCTGAACTCGAGGAACTCGGGCCGCGCAAGGCACACGAGCAACAACGGCCCCTCGGCCTCCTGCGCGAGGTGGTCGACAAACTCGAGGAAGCTCGTCTCCGCCCAGTGAACGTCTTCGAAGGCGAGCACGAGCGGCCCGCGCGCGGCGATCGCCTCGACCAGCTTGCGGGCGCCCCAGAAGACCTCGTGCACGGGGAACTGGGCGCCGGAGAGCCCGATCGCCGAGGCCACGCGCTCGACGGCACCCGCGTCCCGAGCCTCGGGACCGACGAGCTGCCCGAGCTTCTCCAGAGCGGCCTGAGGCGTATCGTCGTCGGAGATGGCAGCCGCCTGCCGCACGGCCTCGCGAAGAGGCCAGAACGTGATACCGCGCCCGTACGCGAGGCAGCGGCCGCGCAGCAGCAGGCACCCGGCGAGCGAATCGTTGAGCGCGGCGAGCAGGCGCGACTTCCCGACGCCCGCATCACCGAGGACCGTCGCCAGCCGGCAGTGCCCCTCGGCGGCGGCAAGCATGTGCTCCCGGAGGAGAAGGCGCAGCTCACGCTCCCTGCCCACGAGCGGGGCGGCGCTTCGTTGAGCGGTCTCATCGGGCTGGGCGAGGCCCAGGAGGCGGTATGCAGGGAACCGCTCGGCCTTTCCCTTCAGCTCGAGCGGCTCGACGGGCTCGACCTCGACCGCCTCGCGGGCGAGACGGTAGGTCAAGGGCCCGATCAGGATCTCCATGCCGCCCGCCGCCTGCTCGAGTCGGGCGGCGACGTTGACCGCGTCCCCGACGACGAGATGTTCTCCTTCGGTCGGATCCCCGGCCACCACCTCACCGGTGTTCACGCCAATGCGGCTGGTCAGCCGGACGCCCCAGAAGTTCTCGAGCTCGTCGTTCAAGCGCTCGAGCGCCGCCCGCATCCCGTCCGCCGCGGCTACAGCGCGAATCGCATCGTCCTCGCGCACGACCGGGAGCCCGAAGACCGCCATCACCGCATCACCGATGAATTTCTCGACGAGGCCGCCGTGGCTTTCCAGCACGGCTCGCATCTGTTCGAAGTAGCGCGTCATCAGGGCGCGCACCGACTCCGAGTCGAGCGTCTCGCCCATGCTCGTCGATCCGGCGAGGTCGCAGAAGACGATCGTGACGAGTTTCCGCGCCGCCTGCGGGGCCTCGTCCGGGACGAGCTTCGCCCCACAATACCCGCACAGACGGAATTTCTCGGGGTTCTCCTCCCCGCAGTTGGGACAGACCCTCACGCTGCCGAGTGTACGTTCCGTTTAGCGGACGCGGATGTTCGGGCGGCCCACCGGGCGGCGAGCAAGCATTGTGGAGCGCGCATCAGCTGCCACCTTCTTTGGGGCAGCCACCCGGCCCTGCCCACGCCCGGCTCGCGGAGCCTGCCGCGGTGAAGGCGAGCCGCGTTTCGCTACTGCGGGAGCTGCCTATCTCGTGTTCGAGAAGACGCGCGCCGTGCTCGCTTGCCCTCGGGGGCGTGATCCGTTGGGCTAACGCGGAGGCGGGCGCTGTCAATTTGCTCGCGCCCGCCTCCGCGCTAAAGGGCGCCGTGGTGGGTTATCTAACAGAGAAGAAGCTCGTCGCGAATGTCCAGTTTCCGCTCTGTTCGATCGCCTGTATCTCGAGCTCGTACTCGGTGTCCGACTGGAGGAAGGCCGCAGGAATGGGAACCTTCCTGGCCGAGGCCGGGAGCTCGACCTGGTAGACGCGGAGCGGATCCTCCCGCGTGGCGATTACCCGGTAGCCGACGATGTCGATGCCGGGAGGTTCCGGGGGCGCCTGCCACCTGGCCACGACACCGACGCGGCCTACAGTCGCATCGTCGGCGGGCGAGGTGATCACGGGCGGGTCGGGGATGTCGTGTGAGAGCCTGGCCGTGCCCACGAGCTGCTCGCCCTCGATCGTCTTCCCGACGAAGGTGTACTTGCCCTCGGGAAAGCGCGCCTTGAACTCGGCCAGCGGCACCTCGGTGAACGGCGGCTCGTTGCTCTCGGAGAAGAGCTCGGTCAGGCCCCAATCCTTCAAGCGGCCCTTGGCGTCGACGTCGACGACCACGTGTCCGGTCGGGTCGGAGATCGTCATCGCGTTCCAGGGCTCGCCGTCGAGGAAGAACTGCAGCCCCGCATCACCGTCGGTGCCGTTGACCTCGATGATCAGCGTGGCCGCGTCGAGCCGTATCGGCTTTCCCGCCGCCTCGCTCGTCTGATCGTGCCCGAGCGCCGTGCCGGCCGCAGCGACCAGGGCGAGTGCGGCGACGCCGGCCGCGATGAGAGTCGGTCGTCTCTTCATGTGTCCCCTCCTTCTCGCAGGTCGAGCGTGACCGTAGGGCACGCGGATGAGATGGCGATGAACCGACCGAGAGTGCCCTCTCACCCGTGAGGCTCAAGGCGGGGGGGCGGTCGCGAGGCCAGCCCATCCCGATCGATCGTCGTTATGCCCCAAGTCCCAGGTTCTCCTGGGGCATCATCCGACCGCACCGAGCGCACGCACACAACCCCGCCGCAACCTGGGCCGCCACACACGCCGCAGCGCCTGATGAACAGCCCCATGGCCGCGCTGAGACGTAGTCGGGGCGTCTGCCACCCAAGAAACGAGGTCGTTTCGCGCACCCGCTATCGGGGCAGACTGCTAGATAGCGGAGGGCCCCGTGATGGGGGGCCACTGGTCCTTCCGTCCACGGGGCTAGCGGGCGCCGTATGCGGCGCGGCGTCCGAATCCCGTGCCAACGGCTGCGCGGTGTGAGACACTCGATTTCGACGGGCGCCGGCGGGGGGAAGCTCCTTCCGGTGGCCGCAGCCGGCGGGCTTGCCGCAGTCCCCGTCGGTGCCCGTCACTCCGCGGGCCCGCCCCGCAACTCGGCGTGCGGCGGTGGCCGGGAGGGGAGCCCGCCAGGCTCGCCCGCCCTCCCGGCCTTGTCGCCCCACCGCACCGCAACGGCGAAAGTTGAACTCCGGCTGCGTGCGGAACCTCCGATGGGGTTCGTCTAGGTGGAGCTGTGGGCGAGGATGCGGGCCGCTGCTCGAGCCCAGAAGTGAGGGTTGAAGACTTACGAGTCGACGAGAGCTGCTGCCTCGATGGCTGCCTGAGACCTGCTTGGGAGCGGAGGCCGACTGCGGCGGCTCCCGCCGATTCAAAAGAGAGGAGCCCCAACGCCCTGCCCCCCGCCAGCGTTGGGGGCTCCCCTCTCAGAGACGCGCCCGGGCTGGGCCGCCAGCCCATTGTTCCCAACAAGGGAATCCCACGCCGCGCCCTCGTCTAAACCCGGAATCAAGCGGGCGAGCCCGGCGCTGATCCGGTGGGCGGGCTCTCACGACACAGATTGGCCATCCGGCCCGTCTGCGCTCAGCGCAAGATTTGCTCGGCTTCCGCGTCTGATGAATTAGCGGAGCCGGGCCGACACCGCGCCGTCCTTAGGGGGAGAACAGCCTCGGCGCCATTCGGCCAAGCTGGCCCGGCTCCGCACAGCCATGTTACGTCTGGCTCGACGCCTCCCGTCCTGGCTCCGGAGGTAAGGAAGGATTGGGCGCGGGCCGCGACGACGCCTGGGCCTGGCCTGCCCAGGCCTCGGTCGGAGAAATCCGGACGAGGACGGCGTCCGTATCCCGGTGCGACTGATGTCGCACAGGCACGCCGTCCTCGTCGTTGTTGGTGTACTCGCCGCCCTCGCGCTGCTGGCCCCGGCCTCGGCGAACGCGAGGACGTTCTACGGGACGGTCGGACCGGGCTTCACGATTACGCTCAAGCGAGCGGACGGGACGATCGTTCGCCGCGTCCAGGACGGCAGGCATGTCTTCGTCATCCGCGACCGCTCGAGCATCCACAACTTCCATCTCTTCGGGCCTGGCGTCGACCGGAGGACGGGCGTCCCGTTCACCGGTCGCCGCAGGTGGGAGGTCACGCTGCGCGTCGGAACATATCGGTACCGGTGCGACCCTCACCGGACGACGATGCGGGGGAGGTTCGCGGTCGTCTAAGCGTCGCCGCCGTCGACGCGGGACTCCGACTCGGCGAGTTCCTCCGGTGGTGTGCCTAGTAGGAGGCGAGGATGACGCCTCTCCGGCGCGGCAAAGGGTACGGCTACCCGCACCCTCACCGGGGGCTGGCCTCATGGCCGGGGTGAGGCCGATCCCTGAAGCTTTCGAGTTGTGTCTGCCCAAGAGTTCACCTTCCTCCTGACCGACATCGAACGGTCGACCGCACACGTCCGCCGCCTCGACGAGCAGTATTGCGAGGTCCTCGACTCGTCGCGCGAGGCCATTCGCCGTGCCCTCGCCGAGCATCGCGGGAGTGAGATCGAGTGCCGCGCCGACGAGTCGTTCTCCGTCTTCGACTCGGCGGCAGACGCGGTCGCGGCGGCGGCCTCGGCGCAGCGCGCGCTGCTTGCCGTCGAGTGGCCTCGGGACACCGCCGTCCGCGTCCGCATGGGCCTCCACACCGGCGTCGCAGTCGACACGGGCAACGGGCTCGTCGGCTTCGACGTCCATCTCGCCGCGCGGCTCAGCGCGGCCGGTCACGGCGGCCAGGTGCTCCTCTCCGAGCGCACGGCGGAGCTCGCCGGCGCCGAGGCGCGCGAGCTCGGCTGCTTCGAGCTCCGCGGCGTGCCGGAGCCGCAGCGGCTCTTCCAGCTCCTCGCCGAAGGGCTTCCCCAGGACTTTCCGCCCCCGCGCTTCGCGCGCCGGGTCGACAACGACCGCCTCAGCGTCGTCCTCGCCGACGACTCCATGCTCATCCGCGACGGCATCGCACGCCTGCTCGAGGACGCCGGCATGCGGGTCGTTGCTCAGGCCGGGAGCCCTGACGAGCTCCTCGAGCACGTCGCCGCCAAGGCGCCCGACGTCGCCGTGGTCGACATCCGCATGCCTCCGTCGGGCACCGACGAAGGCGTGAGCGCCGCCAAGACGATCCGCCGGCTCCATCCGGGCACCGGTGTCCTGCTCCTCTCGCAGGACCTCGTGCCTGCATACGCGCGCGAGCTCCTCGAGGCGAGCGACGAAGGCGTCGGCTACCTCCTGAAGGACCGCGTTGCCGACATGACCGAGTTCGCCAACGCGCTCAGGCGCATCGCGGACGGCGAGGTCGTCCTCGACGCAAGAGATCGACGCGATCGCCGGCTCGGCCCGGAACTAGGGCGAAGCGGGCTTCAACGCGCCGACAAGGCGGAGCAGCCGCTCCAGCGTCGCGGCGTCGAGCTCGCCCCGGTTCTTGGCCAGCGCCGCGATCAGGGCGAGCTGGCTGCGGGTCTGATCCTGCTCGGTCTTCATGGGACCGTCGCTCTTCGCGGCGCCGCTCAGAGATCCTTCCGCGCGAAGGCCGCGAGCGCCGCGGCGCCGACGAGGGCGAGATAGGCCACCGTCCACGGCCACATGAGCGCACCCGCCCCCTGGGCGCCGCCGAACGGCCCGAGCGTGAGCGCGGCCTCCGTGAACCCGCTTGACTCGGCCGTGATCGCCGCGAGGGCGTCCTGATAGAGGGCCTCGAAGGGGAGCACCCAGGAGGCCATGCGGGCGACGTCCATCAGTGTCTCCGAGGCGAGCGCCTCTCCGATCTGGCCGAGCAGGCCGGCCACGAGGCCTGCGCCGAAGACCATGAAGACCGCGATCCCGTTGGCCGTCGCCGAGAGGAACACCGAGCCGAGGAGGGAGAGCGCCGCGATCACCGCCGTCGCGGCCGCCAGCTGCAGCGCCGGTCCGACGATCCGGTCCGGCGTCCAGTCGCCGATGGCCCGGGTGATGAGGAGCGTGCCGGAGTAGACGAGGACGACGTAGACGGCGCAAACGAGCGCGGCCGCCGCGAAGCGGCCGGCCAGGAGGCTCGAGCGGCCGATCGGCCGGACCACGAGCGGCTGTAGCAGGCCCCGCTCGGCGTCGCCGCGGACGGTCCCGAGTGTGAGGAAGGCGGCGAGGACGGCGCCGAGAAAGAGCGTCCCGAACATCGAGAGCCCGAACATGGTCGCCCCGGTCAGCTCGCGCTCGTCGACGTCGAAGACCTCGCCCCTTTGCTCGGCCTCGACGACGTCGAATGCCTCCTTCACGCCCAGGGCGTACAGGCCGAGGAAGGCAGCCGTCAGCACCAGCACGACGAGGAAGACTCGCCGGCGCAGGCTCTCGCGGAAGGCGTAGCCCATGACGACGGGGATGCCTCTCATCCGACCTCGTCCCCGACCGCCTCGAGGTAGATCTCCTCGAGCGTCGTCTCGAGGACGCGGACGCCGTACACCTGCTCGCCGGCCGCGACGAGCCCGGCGACGATTCCGGGCACCTCGTCGCGCCCGGCGCCCTCGAAGATGCGCGTCTCGCCGTCGAGGTCGACCTCGACGCCGCGTGGTCTCGCCAGGTCGGAGGGTCGGCCCTCCGCAACGATGCTGCCGCGCGAGAGGATCGCCACGCGATCACAGACGAGCTCGATCTCGCTGAGGAGGTGGGAGTTGAGCAGGACGGCGACGCCCCGGCGCCGCAGCTCTTCGAGCAGGCGGCGGACGGTCCTCCTGCCTCCCGGGTCGAGCGCGCTCGTCGGCTCGTCGAGGAAGAGGAAGCGCGGCGTCCCGACGAGCGCCTGGGCGATCCCCAGCCGCTGCTGCATGCCCTTCGACATCGCTTCGACCCGCCGCGTTCGGGCGTCGGCGAGGCCGACCAGGTCGAGCAGCTCGGTGCGCTCGCCCGCGCCGCCGTGCGAGCCGGCGAGCCGCTGGTGGAGGAGCAGGAGCTCGTCCGCGGTCGCCCAGCCCGGGAAGCGGAAGAGCTCCGCCAGATACCCCATGGAGCCGCGGGCCGCGAGTGAGCCGGCGCGGGCGCCGCACACATGCGCCTCGCCGGAGGTCGCGCGCACGAGACCGCACCCGATCTTCACCAGCGTCGACTTCCCGGCGCCGTTCGGCCCGAGCAGCCCGACGAGCTCGCCTTCCTCGACGTCGAGGTCGACCCCACCGAGCGCCGTCACCGTCCCGTACCGCTTCACGAGCCCTCGCGCCGTGAACGCCGCAGCCATTGCTGCGAGTCTACGTGGTAGCGAGTTGCACGTAGAGCAGCGGTGTTGCAGAATACGCAACGATGCAGTCGGCCGACAAGGCACTGGCGATCCTGGCCGCGTTCGACGAGGGCCGGCCCAACCTGGGCGTGTCCGAGCTGGCCGCCGAGCTCGGTATGCACAAGAGCACGGTGTCGCGGCTTCTCGCGGCGCTCGAGCGCCGCGGCCTCGTTCGGCGCGAGGGCGAGCGCTTCGCCCTGGGGCCGGAGCTCGCCCGACTGGGAGTGCTCGCCGTCCGCGGCCTGACGCTCGCAGGGGTGGCGCGGCCGCCCCTCGAGCTCCTGGCGGAGCGGACGGGCGAGACCGTCAACCTTGCCGTCCGCGAGGGCGACCGCGCGCTGAACGTCCTCCAGGTGGACGCCGTGCACTTCGTCGGCGTCACCGACTGGACCGGTCGCGCGGCGCCGCTCCACGCGAGCGCGAACGGGAAGGCGCTGCTGGCCTTCGGCGACGGGCGCTCGCCCGCGCGCCTGGCGAGGCTCACGCCCCGGACGATCGTCGAGCGCGGTGTGCTACGGGCGGAGCTCGAGCGCACGAGAAGCGCCGGGTTCGCGGTCGCGGTCGAGGAGCTGGAGCTCGGCCTGCACGCCGTCGCGGCGCCGGTCTTCGACGCGGGCGGCTCCTGCGTCGCCGCTGTGTCTGTCTCCGGCCCGGCCTACCGGCTCACCCAACCGCGGCTGCCCGTCGTGGGGGAGCTGTGCGCCGCCGCGGCGGCCGACGTCTCGGCTCGGCTGGGCTTCCGGAGGGCTGCCTGATGGGCTGGGAGCTGGCCTCGTTCCGGGCCGAGCTGCGAGGGGAGATCCCGGAGATCGACGGCGTCCGCGTCGACGTCGTCCGCGGAGGCGACCCGGTGCGGATCACCCACGTGCTCGACGCCGTGGAGCCGCGAGTCCGTCCGGACGGGCGCCCGGCGTTCCCCACCGAAGGCAAGGCGGGCGAGGGTCGCACGAACCGCCTCGACGGCGTCGTCGTCCTCTCCTGCCTCGACTTCCCGGCCGAGGAACGGCCTCTCCACGAGCAGGAATCGGTGATCGACCTCGCCGGCCCGGGCGCCGCGCTCTCGCCGTTCGCAGCGGACACGAACGTCGTCCTCACCTTCGAGGCGCGCGGCGAGCTCGGGAACGAGGAACTCGAGGCCTGGGCCCGCCGCACGACGCTCTCTGTCGCCGAGGAGCTGGCCCGGCCCACGCTCGACGCCGAGCCGGAGGAGGTCGAGCGCTTCGAGCTCGGCCCCGCCGACGCGAGCCTCCCGTCCATCGCGGCCCTGCTTCAGCTCTCGGACCTCGGGCCTCTCTACTACCAGTACCTCTACGGCGTCCCGGTCGGGCGGTCGGAACTGCCGCGGGCGGTCGACCCGGCGGAGCTCCTGGACGGCGCGGTGACCTGCGGCGAGTATCACTGGGCCGCGCTCCGCAACCCGACGATCGCCTTCCAGCGCAACGCACTCGTGCGCGCGCTGTACCGGGAGCACGGCCGGCGCCTGCGCTTCGCCGGGCTCGTGCTCATGCGCGGCTACGAGCAGACGGCGGACGACAAGCAGCGCGCCGCGGCCGCTGCGGCCGAGGCGGCCGTCGCGCTCGGCGCCGACGGTGCCGTCGTCACTACGGACGCCGGCGGCAACTCCCACACCGACACGATGTTGACGGTTCGCGCGTGCGAGGAGGCGGGCGTCCGGACGACGGCCATCGTCGCCGAGATGGCCGACCCGGACGCCACGGCATCGGGGTTGACCGACTGGGTGCCCGAGGCGGACTCGATCGTGTCGGTCGGGAACGCGGAGGAGCTGGTGCCGGCCTGGATCCCCGAGCTCGTTCTCGGCGGTGACACGCTGCTCGACGGGACGCGGGCCGCCGACGCAGTGCCCATCCCGGTGCGGAACTACCTCGGCGCCACGAACCAGACGGGCCAGTACTCCCTCACGGCGACGACATGGTGAGGGCGGTCCACTACCTCAACCAGTTCTTTGCCGGCCTCGGTGCCGAGGAGGCGGCGGAGACGCCGCCGACCCGCCTCGACGGCGCGGTCGGTCCCGGGCGGGGACTCGCCGCGGCGCTCGACGGGATCGAGATCGTTGCCACCCTCGCCTGCGGCGACGACTACTTCGCGGAGCACGAGGACGACGCCGTGGCGCGGCTCCTCGAGCTGCTCGAGGCGGAGAAGCCCGAGCTGCTGCTCGCCGGGCCCGCGTTCGGCTCCGGCCGCTACGGCTATGCGTGTGCGCGCTTTTCGCGCATCGCCGCGGAGCGGCTGGGTATTCCGGCGCTCGCCGCGATGCACGAGGAGAACCCGGGCGCCGCCGCCGCCGGCGAGGTGATCGTCGCCGCCACCGGGGTGAACGTCGCCGGCATGCGGGAGGCGCTGCCGCGGATGGCTTCGCTCGCCGCCGCCCTGGTCTCGGGCCGGGAGCTCGGCCCGCCGGACGAGGAGGGCTACGTCCCACGCGGCTTCCGCCGGAACCGCTTCGCCGAGAAGCCGGGCGCGGAGCGGGCCATCGACCTGCTCCTGGACAAGCTCGCCGGCGAGACCCGGAGCGAGGTGGCCGGAGGCTTCGACCGGGTGTCGCCGCCGGCGGCGGTTCCGGATCTCTCGACCGCCCTCCTCGCCCTCGTCACCGAGGCCGGCTGCGTGCCGCAGGGCAATCCCGACCGGCTACCGACGATCCGCGCGCAAGGATGGCTCCGCTACGAGCTGGGCGGCGTGCACACGCTCGCGTCGGGCCGGTACGAGTCGGTGCACGGCGGCTTCGACGTCACGCTCGCCAACGAGGACCCGAACCGGCTCGTCCCGCTCGACACCGTGAGCGCCCTCGTCGACGAGGGCCGCATCGGGCGGGTCCACGACGTCTTCTACACGACCACCGGGAACGGCACTCCTGTCGCGGCCTCGACCCGCTTCGGGCGCGAGATCGCCGCCGAGCTGAAGGAGGCCGGCGTCGAGGCCGTCCTCCTCTCAGGCACCTGAGGGACGGGCACGCGCTGCGGGTCAGTGCTGGCGAAGGAGATCGAACGGGCGGGCGTGCCGACGGTGTTCGTGACCTCGCTGCCCACGATCGCGACGATGGTCGGCGCGAACCGCATCGTGCGTGGCCCGGCGATCACGCACCCGTTCGGTCTCGACGAGCCCGAGCGGCGGCGGATCGTGGAGCGTGCGCTCGAGATGCTGCAGACCGAGGTCGAGCCGACGACGGTGTGGGAGGTCGACCCCGCGTGACGCGCCTCCATTTTGGGGCCACCCCGGACCACCACCCGCTTTCAGCCTATCGCCGGCGAGCGCAGTGGTGTGTGCCACATCGGGCCGAAAGTGTCACGGCTCCGTGCCGAAAGGCTGCGACATGACCGGTCGCGCCGCGATCCACTCCTGCTCGCTCGTCCTCGCCCATGCGCCCGACCTCGTCCGGCACGGCTCGAAGCCTGCACGGGAGCTGGCCGTGGACACGGACGGGCTCCTCGCCTCCCTCACCCGGAGCCTCCGCTCCTACGACGACGCTCTCACCTACGCGCCGCATCAGGCGCTGATCGGGAACCTTCGGCCCGAACAGCTCTGGGAGGTTCCCCGCCCGTGGTGGAGCAACCCGGTCGAGGGACGGCCCGAGGGCCCGTTCGGAGTCGTGGTCGACCAGTCCGAGCTGTACCGGCGCATGGAGGCGGCCGACAGCTTCGGGCTCTTCAAGCTCGACGGGAGCCCCGCGCCGAACGGCGGGCTCACGATCGACGAGCACGGAAGGGCGGCCGGCTCCATGAGCGGGGCGCACGAGCTGGACGAGAGCCTCTCCGCCTCGGTGCTCCTGGAGAACCTCGCGTGCAAGGCGACCGGCGCCCTCGCCCTGGAGCACTTGCTGGGGGCGAGCGGGCTCGCCGCGGAGGACGTCCCCTACGTGATCGGCTGCGGGGAGGAGGCCGTCGGCGACCGCTACCAGCGCGGCGGCGGCAACCTCGCCAAGGCGATCGCCGAGCAGGCCGGTTGCGTGAACGCCTCCGGGAGCGACGTGAAGGCCTTCTGCTGCGGGCCGGTGCACGCGCTCGTCGTCGCCGGGTCGCTGGTCGCCTCCGGCGTGTATCCGTGCGTAGTCGTCGTCGCGGGCGGGTCGCTGGCCAAGCTGGGGATGAAGTTCTCCGGCGCGCTCCGGCACGGCGTCCCGGTCCTCGAGGATGTGCTCGCAGGTTTCGCGGTTCTCGTCGCGCCGCCGGGCGACGGCGTGCCCGAGCTCCGCCTCGACGCGGTCGGCCGCCATCGGGTCGGCTCGGGCTCCGCGCAGCAGGCCGTGCTCGAGGATCTCGTCGTCGAGCCGCTCGAGCGCCTCGGACGCGGCATCCTCGACGTCGACCGCTACGCCACCGAGCTGCACGACCCCGAGATCACCGAGCCGGCAGGGGCAGGCAACGTCCCCAGCCGCAACTACAAGCTGATCGGGGCGCTCGCCGTCCGCCGCGGCGAGCTGGCGCGCGAGGAGCTCGACGGCTTCGAGCGCAGCCACGGCCTGCCGGGCTTCTCGCCCACCCAGGGCCACGTCGCCTCGGCCGTGCCGTGGCTCCCGCACGGGCTCGCCGCCCTGCGCTCCGGCGAGATCGGCTCGACCATGCTGCTCGCGAAGGGCTCGCTTTTCCTGGGCCGCATGACCGAGCTCGCCGACGGAATGTCCATCCTCCTCGAACCGGGAAAGGAGTAGCGAATGCCGGTCGAAGCGACCGTCGACACGTACGGAGACCTGACAGGCGAGGGCAGCGTCCTCGTCGACTTCTGGGGTCCGCGCTGCCAGCCGTGCCTCGCGATGATGCCCACTATCGCCAAGCTCGAGGAGGAGGCCGGCGGCGCCGTGCGCGTCGTCAAGGTCAACTCCGCCGAGAACCGCGAGATCTGCCGGGACCTGCGCGTCTTCGGGCTCCCGACCTACGTGCTCATGCGGGACGGGGAGGAGCTCGAGCGCCTCTCCGGCGAGGTGTCCAAGACCGAGATCGAGCGGGCCTTCGCCACGCTCGTCGCGGAAGGAGGTGAGGGAGCATGAAGCTGGACGGGAAGAAGGTGATCGCGCTCGGCGAGCGGGACGGCGTGCCGGGCCCGGCGATCGCCGCGTGCGTCGAGTCGGCGGGAGCCGAGGTTGTCTTCGTCGAGACGGAGTGCTTCGTCTGAACGGCGGCCGGGGCCATGGACCCGGAGAACCAGGACCGGATCAAGGGCCTGGTCGACACGCACGGCGCGGACGGCCTCGTGGTCGTTCTCGGAGCCGCAGATCTCGAATCCCTCGAGGTCGCGGCCGAGACGGTCACGCTGGGAGATCCGGCCTACGTGGGTCCATTGGCAGGAGTCCAGTTGGGGCTCCCCGTCGTTCACATCCTCGAAGAGGACGTCAAGGAGCAGGTCGACGCAGGCGTCTACGACGAGCAGGTCGGGCTGCTCGAGATGACGCTCGACGTCAGTCAGGTGCGGGAGGCCGCGCGGAAGTTTCCCGGGCGCTGATCAGCGCGCCTCCGCGACTTCCTCCTCCGCCATGAAGCGGACGAAGTAGACCGTGAACATGGCGAAGAAGACGATCGACTCGCTGACGGCCATGGCGATCCCGGCGAGCTGCTGGTCCGCGAGCGGCGTCAGGCCCCACAGGTCCGGCGCCTGCGTGTAGAAGTCGTAGAGCGGGCTGGGGAGGAGGGCCAGCAGGAGGCCGAGCGGGCTCGCGAAGACGAACGCGGCGAAGAGGTAGGCCGCTTTGGCGCCGTTCGGCAGGCTCCAGGGCCGGGACTGCAGCACCGGCCACCAGAGAAGGGTGCCGGCTGCGAGGTACGTCAGGTGCTCGAGCTGCAGGAGCCAGTGGTGCGAGAGCGCCGTTTCGTAGGCAGCCGGGACGTGCCAGAGCAGGTAGCTCCCGAGCCAGAGGGGAAGCGCGACCAAGGGCCGCGTCAGGAGGCGGACGAGCCGGTAGCGTGCGAGCGCCTCGGCCAGGGCCGGCGGGACCGCCGCGACGAGGAGCAGCGGGATCCATTCGGCGAGCGCGACGTTCTGCACGAGGTGCGCCCAGAGGTGGTAGTGGAACGCCAAGGTCGCGAGCGGCGTTGCGAGGGTGAGCAGGAAAACCGTGATCGCCCCGGCGAAGCAGGCCACGTGCCGGCTCGAGGGCGGGTGGCGTCGCGCCCCCGCCGCATAGACGGCGATCAGCACGACGGCGGCCGTGAGCTCGACCCAGGCTGCCGGCCAGGTCCACGGCGACGGCGCCACGACGTCCCGAAGGATACGGTCGGGGCGCCGAGGCCGGGCGCTAGATCAGCGTCGGGTCGACGTAGGCCGGATCGCGGCGCGCGAGCCACTCGCGCACGTAGACGCCGCCGGCGACCAGCGGACCGCCCGGGAAGGCGGTGAGGAGGACGATCGTCGCCCAGAGCGCCGAGGGCAGGCCGCCGGCGGCGGCGCTGACCACGATCGGCAGGGCGAGGAACCAGAGCGCCTTCCAGTCCGCCACGACGTAGCCGAGCCCGAAGTGGACGACCGGCGGCACGAGCAAGAGCAGGAGCACGAGCGGTGTCGGAAGTGCCGTCTCCGTCCGTGCGAAGAGCACGATCCAGAGGGTCATGACCGCGCAGTACCCGATCATCGCGGTGCGCGGGCTGAGTTCGTTGATCCGTTCTATGGTCACGCGACTCCCTGTGTCCCATTAGGCGTGACCGCTCCGCCCGACTGACGACTAGGAGTCACATGATGCGTGCGCCCGCCCAGCGCGCCATCCCCTATTCGGGGAACCGGCTACCCTTCGCTCCGAGCGCGGGCGTAGCTCAATGGTAGAGCCCCAGCCTTCCAAGCTGGTGGTGAGGGTTCGATTCCCTTCGCCCGCTCTGCACTAACCTAACGTCGCTTTCCGCCCGCTTCGCCGAGGTCGGGGGCGCGATGGCGCACTCGACGCTGGCCGTCTACAGTTACCCGGACTCGAGGGGAGGAGATCGTCGTGCGTGTTCGCCGGCAGGTGTCCGCAGCGTTAGCAGTGCTGGTGGCGACGGGGGTGCTCACCGTGTCGGCCGGTCCGACGGCCGCCCAGAGCGGTCCCCTGGGGCCGACGTACACGGCCGGGGCCTCTGGTGCGGGCGACCCATACTTCCCGTTCGCCGGCAACGGTGGGTACGACGTCCAGCACTATGACCTCGACCTCACCTACACGCCGCCGGCGCCCGCCCCGGCGCCGCTTGTCGGCCAGCTGAGCGGTGTGGCGACGATCGACCTGGTGGCCACGCAGGGCCTGGACCGATTCAACCTCGATTTGCGTGGCCTGGACGTGCAGGCGATCACCGTCAACGGGAAGCCGGCCAGCGAGGTGGCGCCGCCCGCCGCCGGGGCCGAGGTCGAAGGCGCGGCCTACTGGCAGGTGCAGGACGACGCGGCCCGCATCTGGGAGCTTACGATCCAGCCCCGCCCCAAGATCAAGCAGGGGCAGACGGCGCGTGTCGTCGTCACCTACGGCGGCGCGACCACCCGGCCGACCGACATCGAGGGCGTGCTCTACGGCTGGGTGACCATGCGGGACGGCGCCATGGTGGTGAACGAGCCCGAGGGCTCGATGACCTGGTACCCGGTCAGCGACCACCAGACGGACAAGGCGACCTACGGCTTCGAGATCACCGTGCCCGAGGGCAAGGTCGCGGTCGCCAACGGGCTGCCCGCACACGACCCCGTCACCGAGGGCGGGTGGACGACCTGGTTCTGGGCCGCCCCCGACCAGCAGGCCAGCTATCTCACCACCGCCTCGGTCGGTGACTACGACCTGCGCTTCTCCGAGACGGCCGGCGGGCTGCCGATCATCGACGCGGTCGACGACAACCTCACGCCCGCCAACGCGGCCACCACCGAGGCGAGCCTCGAGCTGCAGGCGGAGATGATCGCCTTCCTCGAGGAGACGTTCGTGCCGTACCCGTTCAACTCCGCCGGCGCGATCGTCGATGACGACACCGTCGGCTACGCGCTCGAGACGCAGACCCGGCCCGTGTACTCGCGGGTGGCACGGGAGGGCACCGTCGCGCACGAGCTCGCGCACCAGTGGTTCGGCAACGCCGTGAGCCCGGAGCGGTGGGCGGACATCTGGCTCAACGAGGGCTGGGCCACCTACGTCGAGTGGTTGTGGAGCGAGGAGAGGGGCGGCGACTCGGCCCAGGCAAGCTTCGACGCCGTCATGGAGATCCCAGCTGACGACCCGTTCTGGGACCTGGCCATCGCGGAACCGGGCCCGTTCGGCCTCTTCCTTGGCGCGGTCTACGACCGGGGCGCGGCGACGCTGCACGCCCTCCGGGTCAAGGTCGGCGACGAGACGTTCTTCGCGGCCAGCCAGGAGTGGCTCACGCGCTACGACGACTCGACCGCCACCACCGACGACTTCGAAGCGGTCTTCGAGGAGGTCTCCGGCCAGGACCTGACCACGTTCTTCGACGTGTGGGTGCGCACGCCGATCAAGCCCACGACCTGGTGACGCCTCGGCGCTCGCCGGGAGGCGCGCCGATTGACGACGAGGGGGAGAGTCGAGCCTTCGCTCGTGCTTCTCGTCGTCGGGATTGGGATACTGCCGAGCCGAGCGCAGCGACCACGATGAGCACGATGCACGCTCTAACGACTTCCCACCGTCGCGCGTGAGCGGCCGCGCTTTGCGCATCGGGCCGCTGCTCGTCGTCGCCGCGGTTGCGGGCTACCTCCTCGGTGGTTGCGGAGGCGACGGCTCGGGGCTTCCGCCGCTGACCGGCGTGACCCTGCCGACAGGGTCGCTGACGCGGCCGACGCTCCCGAGCCCGACCGGAACGTCGCCCGCGACTACGTCGACGTCTCCAACGACCGTCACCGAGCCCACGACGACCACGCAACCCGCGACCACCACCGTGACCGAGAGCGTGACGACCGACACGGCACCGACCACGGAGGCCACGACCACGGAGGTCGGGACGGAGGCGACCGACACGGCCCCGACCGAGCCTGCGACGACCACGGTCCCCACCGACACCTCCGGTGGGTCGTCGGAGGACGACACCTCCTGGCGCGGGATCGTCCTCGCGCTCGCCGTTGCGCTGGGGCTGGCGGAACCCGAGACTCCGACCACGACGAGTGAAGCCCCGGCGCCGACGACGGCGCCGACGACGCCGGAAACGAGCCCCCTGGAGACAGTGGCGCCGGAGCCGGCGTCGTCCGAGGCCGACACGCCGTGGGGCTGGATCGCGCTCACCCTCGCGCTCGTACTCGCAGCCGCGATCGCCGGCGTCCTGCTCTGGAGACGAAAGCACCGGGGCCCGCCGGGGTCGGACGCCGGGAGGAGTTCTCAGCTGGGCTGAGCGCTACCGCCCGCCGCCCTCGGCGTAGGCCCCTTCGCGGAAACCTCTATGCGCTCTCGATGCCGAGCGCGACGGACCCGGCCGCGGACTCGCTGTCCACTGCCACGGCGACCACGGTGACGCCGCCGCTCTCTGCGTAGATGCCGTCGCTCTCGTTCGGCTGGTCTGGCTCGCCGCGGGCCGCGTACGGCTCCGCCGCGTACACGGCGGACAGGGTCTCCTGGTCGAAGAAGAGCTGACCTGTGTGGGTCTGGTCGCCGTCGGCGCTCACCTTGATGTGGATGTGGACGGCGCGGCCCGTGTACCAGCCGGGGAAGACCGTGCGGAACTCGGCGGTGCCGTTCGCGTCGGTCATCTGCACGCCGCGGCAGAACGTCTCGCCCTCCGCGCCCTGGACGCCGGAGTAGGCTCCCTCCGCATCGCAGTGCCAGACGTCCACGGCGGCGCCCTCGATCGGCCGGCAGGAGCCGGCGTCCACGACGGTCACGCGAAGGTCGAGGGGGAGTCCTGACTTCCCTTCGGTGATGTCGCTCCGAACGAGATCGAGGTCGAGGTAGTAGGGGCCCTCGGTCAGCTCGGGCATGAGGACGCAGTCGGGCGCCGCCGTGGCGGCCGTCTCGGTCGAGGCCTCCGCGGTGGTGGTCGCGGCGGTCGTGTCCCGGCTCGCCGAGCCGCCGTCGGATGCGCAGGCGGGGATGACGGCGGCGAGCCCGAGGCCGCCGGCCAGCTGCAGGGCGCGGCGCCTCGTCAGGGGGATCTCGAGATCGGCCATGGCGGCAGTCTCGTGAGGCAGTGTAAGAGCCGGCTGAGCGGGGTCTAAGAATCGCCTAACTCCGTCCGGCGGGGCGGGCAGGCTTGGAGCCATGGTTCCGGAGGAGCGCCGGATCGAGGAGCGCGTGGTCTATTTCCGCCCGCGAGCGATCCTCGTCGTCCTCGGGATCATCCTGGCGGCGACGGCGATCATCGCGCTCATCTTCCTCGCGTGGCACATCATCACGTGGATCCTCGTCGCGGTGTTCCTCACGCTCGCGCTCAACCCGGCGGTCGAGTTCTTCGAGCGCCACGGCCTCGGGCGGAGCATGGCGTCGATCCTCGTCTTCCTCCTTGCTCTGGTGGCATTCGCCGGCCTCGGCGCGCTCCTGATCCCGCCGCTGGTCGACCAGATCGACGAGTTCATCGACGCCGTGCCGAGCTTCGTCGAGGACCTGACCAGAGGGCGCGGCCCGCTCGGCTTCCTCCAGGACGACTACCAGATCGTCGACAAGGTCGAGGAGGCGATCGATAACCAGGGCGCCGGCGGCGTGCTCGGCGTGACCAACGCCGGGCTTGCGATCGCGCGGGGCGTCGTCTCCTTCGTCGTCGGTGTCATCACGATTGCCTTCCTGACGATCTTCATGCTCCTCGAGGGCCCGAAGATCGTCGAGCGGTTCGAGGGCTCGCTCCCGGAGACGATGAAGCCGCGGTGGCACCGGGTCTCGCGCGACATCTACCGCACGGTCGGCGGCTACGTCGGCGGGAACCTCCTCATCAGCCTGATCGCTGGTATCGGCGCGGCGATCGTCCTGCTGGCGGTCGGCTCGAGCTACGCGATCGCGCTGGCGGTCGTCGTCGCCATCCTCGACCTCATCCCTCTCGCCGGTGCCACCCTCGCGGCGATCATCGTCTCCACGGTGGTCTGGATCGAGCTCGGCTGGGTGAGGGCGCTGATCGTCATCGTCTTCTTCGTCCTCTACCAGCAGCTCGAGAACCACGTCCTGCAGCCGGTCATCTACGGCCGGACGGTGCAGCTCTCGCCGCTGACGGTGCTGATAGCCATCCTCATCGGCGCCGAGCTCGTCGGCATCCTGGGCGCCCTGGCGGCGATCCCGGTGGCGGGCATCGTCCAGGCGATCTTCAGGGAGGTCGTCCGCTGGCGGCGGGAGTCGATCGTCGTGCCCGGGGCCGACGTGGCGCTTCCCGACGAGTCCTAGCGGCGGCGAGCGCGACCAGGGCCGCGATCGGCAGCACGGCGGCGCCCGGCGGCGATGAGTTCCTGGGCTTGAAGCGGTCTCAACCGGGGAAAGCGACGAACGGAGACACATGCTCAGAGACAGCAGAGCCTTCAGCAGCTTCTCGGTCGACGACCTGGACAAGGCGAAGCAGTTCTACGGCGAGACGCTTGGCCTGGACGTCGCGGAGAGGCCGGAAGGGTTGGAGCTCCACCTGACCGGCGGCACGACGGTGTTCATCTATCCGTCGCCGAGCTACACGCCGCCGAAGCACACGGTGCTCAACTTCCCGGTGGACGACGTCGAGGCGGCCGTCGACGAGCTCGCCGCGAAGGGCGTCGCCATGGAGCACTACGACCTGCCCGACCTGAAGACAGACGAGCGCGGCATCTTCAGAGGCCCGACGGGCCCGCGCGCGATCGCCTGGTTCAAGGATCCGGCCGAGCACGTCTTGGCCGTCATGGAGACATAGCGGGAGCGCGGCGACCACACGGAGCAGACCTGTCCGAAAGGGGCGGTACCGTGCGGAGCCGTGCGCCTCGTCGTCGCCCGCTGCGAAGTGCTCTACACCGGTCGGCTGACCGCGTTTCTCCCCGAGTCGACACGGCTCCTGATCCTGAAGTCGGACGGCTCCGTCCTCGTGCACGCGGACGCGGGCGGGTACAAGCCGCTGAACTGGATGACGCCGCCGACCACGGTCGAGGTGGAAGGGGAGCCACCCGAGCTGATCGTCGTCCGCAAGCGGGCCGGGAAGTCCGAGGACCGGCTGGAGATCCGCATCCACGAGCTCCTGAGCGACGTCAGCCACGAGATGGGCGAAGCTGCGGCGCTCGAGAAGGACGGGGTCGAGCGCCAGCTCCAAGCCGAGCTGGCGGCGGCGCCGGAGGCGCTCGGCGAGGGGCTCCGGCTGGTGCGGCGCGAATGGCCGACGGACATCGGGCCGGTCGACCTCATGTGCCGGGACGGCGACGACGGGTGGGTAGCCGTCGAGGTCAAGCGAGTCGCCACCATCGAGGCCGTGGAGCAGCTCTGCCGCTACCTCGAGCGGATCCGCCTCGACCCGGCGATGTCGGCCTGCGCCGGCGTCCTCGCCGCCCAGCAGTTCAAGCCGCAGGCGGTCACGCTCGCCGAGGCGCGCGGGATCCGCTGCGTCGAGGCCGACCTGGACGAGCTACGAGGCGAGCGCGAGCCCGAGCTGACGCTGTTCGCGCAGCTCTGACCCGCGGGCTCGACGACTATTCGGCTAGCCCGCGGGAAGCAGCGGGCTCGGATGAGTCGGCTGGTAGAGGCCTAGCTCCGATCCTCCGGGGAGGGCGATCGCCGTTACCAGCCCGAAGCTCTCCTTGCTGATCGGACGAGTGAGCTCGACGCCCTTGGCCTCGAGTCTCCGGGCCTCCTCCTCGACGTCGTCGCACATGAGGTAGAGCTCGAAGTGGGGCGCCTCGTCCGCCGGGTGGGCGGCGATCTCGGCGGGAGGGAGCGCGAAGATCAGCCAACCGCCTCCGGCGTCGACGTAGGTGAGGCCGAGCGCGTCTCGCAAGAACGCGCGCGTCGCCTCGGCGTCGCTGTTGAACACGATTGCGTGGACTCCGGTGATCATGGCCGCAACGCTAGCCGGGCTCTGGGTGGAGCCGATTGAAAATCTTGCCGCTCAGGCGCAAGAATATTGCGAGCATGGCCCGCCCGCCTCTCGATGAGATCGACCACGAGCTGCTCGCGCTCCTCCAGGAGGACGCATCCCGCACCCTGCTCGACCTCGGCCGGGCCGTGCGGCTCTCGCCCAGCGCAGTCCAGCGACGCATCCGCCGCTATCTCTCGAGCGGGCTGATCGCCCGCCGGGCGGCGGTACTCGATCCGCGCGCTCTCGACGAGGTTCTCCTCGCGCTCGTGCTGGTTGAGCTCAAGTCCGGAGCGGCCGAGGTCCAGGCAGCTCTTCGCCGACGCCTGCTGGACGCCGCGGAGGTGCAGCAGTGCTACGACGTGGCCGGCCGCTGGGACTACGTCGTCGTCCTGACCGCTCGCGACATGCCGCACTGCCGTGAGCTCGTTGCCCACCTTTTCGACGACGACCCCGACA
The DNA here is from genome assembly GCA_963830885.1 of uncultured Actinomycetes bacterium. Classification (GTDB taxonomy): domain Bacteria; phylum Actinomycetota; class Thermoleophilia; order Gaiellales; family Gaiellaceae; genus JAIBJN01. The sequence goes on from CAWHOA010000003.1 coordinate 254,024, forward strand.
TCGAGCGCTGCGAGACGCTGCCTGTCTTCGACGCGGTGAAGCTCGGGCTCGCCGTCCCGACCCGTCCGTCGGGTCGGTAAGGACCGCGGCGGGGCGCCAATGTCAGGCGTGAGATGTCCTCCCCTCGAACGCCACGATCGTTCGCGTCAATCGCGGGTCTGAGTCTCGGGATGGGTTTAGAGCGGAGGGCTTCCGGCAAAGGACTCGTGTAGCTGGGGATCCCAGGAACGCCTGGAGAAAGGGCTTTCCCACTGGCCACAGTCAGCTTCGACCGCGTCAGCAAGGTCTTCCCGGAGGGAACGAGGGCGGTCTCCGACCTAGACATCGAGATCGGGGACGGAGAGTTCATGGTTCTCGTGGGGCCGTCGGGTTGCGGCAAGACGACCGCTTTGCAGATGGTCGCCGGCCTCGAGGACATCTCCGAGGGCGTCGTCCGGATAGGCGAGCGCGTTGTGAACAACGTCCCCCCGCGGGATCGCGACATCGCGATGGTCTTCCAGAGCTACGCGCTCTATCCGCACCTCAGCGTCTACGACAACATCGCCTTCAGCCTTCGGCTCAAGCGCAAGAAGAAGGACGAGATCGACCGGCGCGTCAAGGAGGCGGCCCACATCCTTGGGCTCGAGCCCTTCCTGAAGCGCAAGCCGCGCGCGCTTTCCGGTGGCCAGCGCCAGCGGGTCGCAATGGGCCGCGCGATCGTTCGTGAGCCGCTCGCCTTCCTCATGGACGAGCCGCTCTCGAACCTGGACGCAAAGCTTCGGGTTCAGATGCGCGCCGAGATCAGCCGTCTCCAGGACGATCTGGGGACCACGACGATCTATGTCACCCACGACCAGGTCGAGGCGATGACGATGGGCGATCGGATCGCCGTCATGCGAAAGGGTGAGCTCCAGCAGGTCGGACGGCCGCAGGATCTGTACGACCGGCCCGTCAACCTCTTCGTCGGCGGGTTCATCGGCAGTCCGGCAATGAACATGCTCGAGGCTCGGCTGGCGGCCGACGGGAGCCTGGCGGTCGAGCTCGGCGACCAGCGGCTCGCGCTCGACGCCGGGACCTTCGAGGCGCACCCCGCCCTGCGGGCGTACGAAGGCAAGGATCTGATCCTCGGGCTTCGGCCCGAGCACCTCGAGGACGCTGCGCTCGTCAGCGACGCGCCCGCCGATCGGCGGCTGCGCGGAACCGTCGAGCTCACAGAGGCGCTTGGCTCGGAGATCGTCGCCCACATCTCGATCGACGCGAAGCAGGCGCTGACCGAGGACGTCCGCGAGCTCGCCGAGGACATCGGCGAGGAGATCGAGATCGAGGCCGCAGCCGAGGGCAAGGTCACGCTCGTCGGCCGCATCGGCGCCCGGTCGAACCTGCGTCCTGGCGAGACCACCGAGCTCGCCGTCGACACGGGCGCGCTCCACTTCTTCGATCCCGCGACGGGAGCCGGGATCTACGACGACGAAAGGACGAAAGGAGCCAGCTGATGAGGAAGCATCGCCTTCATCTCCTTGCGCTTGCGCTCATGGTCGCCTTCTCCGTTCTGGCCGCCGGGTGCGGCGGCGACGATGACGACGAGGGCGCAGCCACCGGCGGCGCAACCACGGGCGGCGCCGATACCGGAGCCGCACAAGAGGACGTTTCCGGCGAGGTCTCGGTCATGAGCACGTGGTCCGGGCCGGAGCAGGAGTCCTTCCAGGCCGTCATCGACGGTTTCACAGAGCAGTATCCGAACGTCGAGGTCTCGTACGAGTCGGCGGGTGACGCGCTCCCGACCGTGCTCTCGACCGCGGTCGAGGGTGGAAACCCGCCCGACGTTGCGGTTGTGCCACAGCCCGGGCTCGTCCAGCAATACGTGGATCGAGGTGCGCTGCAGCCACTCGACTTCGCGCAAGACACCGTCGCCGAGAACTTCGCCGAGTCGGTCGTCCAAGTGGGGACGTTCGAAGACCAGCTCTACGCGGTGCTCTTCAAGGCTTCCAACAAGTCGACCTACTGGTACAACGTCCAGGCCTTCGAGGACGCCGGGGTCGAGCCGTCTGACAACTGGGACGACTTCCTCGCCAACTCGGAGACCATCAAGGCCTCGGGCCTGCCCGCCTACTCGATCGGCGGAGCCGAAGGCTGGACGCTCACGGACCTGTTCGAGAACATCTATCTGCGGACGGCCGGTGCTGACATGTACGACCAGCTCTCGCGGCACGAGATCCCGTGGACCGATCAGTCCGTCAAGGACGCGCTGACCGAGATGGCCAAGGTCGTCGGCGACGTCGACAACATCGTCGGCGGGACCGAGGGCGCCCTCCAGTCCGACTTCACCACATCGGTGAGCAACGTGTTCACCGAAAACCCGAAAGGGGCCATGGTGATCGAGGGCGACTTTGTCCCGGGCGTCGTCGAGTCGCCGCTCGAGCCGGAGACCGGCTACAACGTCTCCGTCTTCCCGTCCATCAACGACTCGGCGCCGTCGGTCGTCGCTTCCGGTGACCTCGCCGTCATGTTCGAGGACTCGCCCGCGGCGGAAGCGTTCGTCGAATACCTCGCTTCACCGGAAGCGGCGGCCATCTGGGCAGGCCGCGGCGGGTTCTCGTCGGCGAACCAGAATCTCGACCCGAGCGTCTACCCCGACGCGATCACGGCGACGACCGCGGGCGCGGTCGCCGAGGCCGAGCAGTTCCGCTTCGACCTCTCCGACCTGCAGCCCTCGGAGTTCGGTGCGACGGAGGGTCAGGGCCTGTGGAAGCTCTTCCAGGACTTCGTCGCGAACCCGGACGACGTCGACGGGATCGCGCAGCAGATGGAGGAGGCGGCCGCCGCGGCGTACGGCAACTAGGAAGTCAAGGAAGGTGACCGCTGTGAGCGGCGCCAGCATCTCGGCGGAGCCGCCCTCCGGGGCCGCTCCGCCGCCTGCCCACCGGGGTCGCGACTGGAGGAGCTACGCGGTCGCCTTCGCGTTCCTCGCTCCGACCCTCTTCTTTCTCGGGGTCTGGATCGTCTACCCCACGATCCGAACGATCATCCGCAGCTTCTTCGATCGGTCGGGCGACCGGTTCGTCGGGTTCGACAACTACCAGACGATCTTCACCAGCGACGTCCTGCTCACCGCTGTCAAGAACAATGCGATCTGGGTCCTCGTGGTACCCGCTCTCGTGACCGCGATAGGACTCGTCTTCGCGGTCCTCACGGAGCGGATCGCGTGGTCGGTCGCCTTCAAGACCGCGGTCTTCATGCCGATGGCTATTTCCGCCTTTGCGGCCGGGGTCACCTGGCGAATCATGTACCAGCAGGACCCGGATCAGGGAGCGATCAACGCCGGCATTGCGGCGATCAAGGACGCCGTCGATCCGCCGGGGGTGCTCTCGGAGGCCGCGCCGTCGACCGACGACGTGGTCGCCACGCCTCAGGGAGACATCACTCTGGCGGAGCCGGTCGAGCCCGGTGCCGTCGTCCCGCTCGGGCTCACAGGTTTCTCCCCCGACGAGGTCCCGGACGACTCGGTGCAGGCCGTTGCTCCGGAGCCGCTGTCCGGTGGAATCACGGGCGTCGTCTGGCGGGACTTCAAGCCCGGCGGTGGAACTCCGGGCGAGGTCGAACGCGAGGAAGCGGGGCTCCCTGGTGTGAGTGTCGAGGTCCGCACTGAGGACGGCGTCCAGGTGGCTTCGACGTCGACCGCGGCTGACGGCACCTTCGCGTTCGAGGACCTCGAGCCGGGGAGGTACGACGTCGCCATCGGCGCGGAGACGTTTGCCCAGCCCTTCAACGGCGTCACATGGCTCGGGGAGCGCCTCATCACGCCGTCGATCATCATTGCCTATCTCTGGATCTGGGCCGGCTTCTCCATGGTCATTATCGCCGCCGGGCTCGCCGCGATTCCCCGGGACGTCCTGGCGGCCGCCCGCACTGACGGAGCGACCGAGTGGCAGGTCTTCCGGCGGGTGACTGTGCCCCTCCTTGCGCCGGTTCTCACGGTCGTCTTCATCACGATGCTGATCAACGTCCTGAAGGTCTTCGACATCGTGATCGCCGTCGCCCCCGGCTCCGTCCAGGACGACGCCAGCGTCCTGGCGCTCGCGATGTGGCGCACGGCATTCGGCGGTACGAGCAACCTCGGCGTCGGGTCGGCCATCGCCGTCTTCATCTTCCTGCTCGTCATCCCTGTGCTCTTGCTCAATGTCCGACGCTTCCGGAGAGAGACGTAATGGCGACAGCAGAGGCGGTTCAGGAGCAGCAGATACGTCGCGAGCGCGCGCGTGGTCGTTTCCTCCGCCGCCTGGGACGTTCGCCGCTGCACGTCCTGCTCGTGGTTCTCGGGGTGCTTTGGCTCGTTCCGACCATAGGTCTCTTCCTCACGTCGCTGCTCTCGGCGGAGGACTACCTCGAAGGCGGCTGGTGGCAGGTCTTCTCGGAGCCGAGCAAGTTCACCTTCGAGAACTACTCGGCGATCTTCGACAACGAGGTGATCACCTCGTCGCTCGTAACCACGATCTGGATCGCGGTCGGAGGGACCCTGCTCCCCGTCTTCGTCGGCGCCCTCGCCGGCTATGCGTTTGCGTGGCTCGAGTTTCCTGGGCGCGACTGGCTCTTCGTCGTGGTCATCGCCCTCCTCGTAGTGCCGCTCCAGATGGCGCTCATCCCCATGTTCAGGCTCTACGAGACGTTTCGGATCAACGACACAGTTTTCGCCCTCGTTCTCTTCCACACAGCCTTCGGTCTGCCCTTCGCCATCTTCCTCTTGCGCAATTTCTTCATCGGGATCCCGAAGGAGCTGCTGGAGGCCGCCCGGATCGACGGCGCTTCTGAGTTCAGGATCTTTTTCCGGCTGATTCTGCCGCTCGGCTTGCCCGCCATTGCCGCGCTCGCCATCTTCCAGTTCCTCTGGACGTGGAACGACCTCCTCGTTGCGCTGGTCTTCGGCCGTGAGACGCAGCCGATCACGGTTGCCATCTACCGCCAGTTAGCGCAGTTCGGCGCCAACATCGAGATCATCGCGCCGGCCACCTTCGTGTCGCTGGTGATCCCGCTCACCGTCTTCTTCGCCTTCCAGCGCTACTTTGTCCAGGGCCTGCTGGCGGGCTCTGTCAAGTAACCATGTCGAGAGTGTGCGCGATCGTCGGAGGCGGGTTGGCAGGGTTCGTTGCCTACGCGACCCTGCGAAAAGGGGGTCTCGGTCCGGCCGAAATCGTCGTGTTCGGGACCGACCCGGATCCCGCCGCCGCCTGGCGTGTTCGCGCGGCCGCAATCCGCCAGCGGCGGATGCGCTCCGAGAGCGACGGCCATTGCGCGCCGACCTCGTTTCCCGGCCTCGCCGTTCGCGCGGCTCTGGGCCGCCGGAGCGTCGTTCCGCTTGCCGAGAGCATCTGCGACCGCTTCCACCCGACGGTCGAGGAGTTCCTCGAACACGTCGAGGACCTTCGCGCGAAGACGAGCTGGGACGAGAGCTTCCAGCTCGCGCACATAGGGCGGGTCCAGGCTGTGGAAGGCGGGTTCGAGCTGGACGAACGCGGTTCCTTTCCGCACGTCCTCCTCGCCCCGGGTCATCCGGGCCTGTCCGTCCCGGAGGAGCTTGTCAGCGACCCCCGTGCCGTTCACGCGTACGACCCGCACGACTATGCAGACGAGGTCGAGGTGCTCGGCGCGGGCATGGCCGCTGCGACGGAGTGGCTGAACGCCCTTGCCGCGGGAGCCTCGGTGGTTTCCGTCCGGCGCCGGGAACCGGAGCGGCGGCCACTCAACCTTCCGCGTGAGCTGTTCACGCGGCGCGGCCTGGCCGCCTACCACAGCCTACCGCCCGACGAGCGCACAGGGTTTCTGCGCTGCCACTCGGCGCCGTCCTACCCTCCAGGGCGCAGGTGGGACGAGCCGCTCGATCGGGCGCGCCGTGATGGGCGTTTCCGTGTTGCCCCACAGCTGGACGGCGCTCCGCAGATCATCTGCGCCACCGGGTTCAAGCGCGGGTTTGGCAGTGACGCGTTGCTCAGGCGCCTGGTCAGCGACCATGGTCTCGAGACCGCAGATCACTGGATCGTGCTGACGCCCGATTCGACCGTGCCCGCATTGACGGATGCGGATCGAACGCTGGCCCTGGCCGGCGCGCCGGCTCAGTGGTCGTACCCGGCTGCCGATACCCTCATGGGCGCGAAGTACGCCGCCCGACGCTTCCTGCGGAAGGTCCAGGCATGGCGTACACGTTGAGAGGACGGTTGGAGTCCAGGCTCGCGGTCGCGCTGGCTCCCCTTCTCGGGGCGTGCGCGGTCGCGCTGGCGCTCAAAGCATGGTGGCCGGTCGAGCTCGCGGGCCTCATGCTCGGCGTCGGACTGGTGTTCGACCTGACGCTCTATCACAGACTCATCGCCTATCAGCCCGCCTGGGCTGCGCTTCCGCTCGGTCTCGTCGAGCTCGCAGTGGTCATGGCATTTGGGCGCCTGCTGAACGTCGGTGCGACGCTTGCGGCCGCGTTGGCGTTCTACGGCGGGGCTTGGCTGCTCGCCCAGATCCTCGGGCACGCTTTCTTCCCTCTCCTGCGCCTCTCTTACGGTGAGGACGGGGGCGAGCTCGGCCGGGCCGGGGCTGGCGTAGCCGCGACCGCGTTCGTGGTGTTCGCCGCTGCGGGAACGGTCGCATGGGCCACGCAACCGCCCGTCGTCCATCTCGCTGCGGGTGTCCACGAGGGGCCGCTCGTCCTGGACTACTCACAGCAGCTCGTCGGGGAGTCGGGCACCGTCGTTCGCGGGGGAATCGTCGTCACAGCCGACGACGTCACCATCCGGGACGTCACCGTCATCGGAGGGGAGCACGGCATTCAGGTCGAATCGGCCGAGCGTGTCCTCCTCGAAGGAGTCAAGGTCCGCGAGGCAACGCTCGACGGCATCAACGTCCGCCGTGGTCAGGTCACGATCCGCGACTGCTCGATCTCGATGCTCGGAAACGAATACGGGCAGGGAATCGACATCTCGTTCACTGCCGACTTGGCGCCGAGCGTCGTCGAGGACTGCGTGTTGACGGGTGGCCAGGAAGGCATCTTCCTGGACTCCGTCCACGCGATGGCCCGGAATAACCACGTTCGCCGAACGACCTTACGCGGCATCACCGTGACCGAGATGGCGATGGTGGAGGTGGAGGAGAACACGGTGGAGGATGTTCTCGGGATCGGCATCTACTGCGGCGACTATTCGATGTGCGGCATCCGTGAGAATTCCATCAGAGGGGTTCTCCCTGACCGCGAGTCGTCCGACAGAATGCGCGAGGGTTACGGGATCGTCTCGCATTACTGGGCCCACGTGGAGGTCGAGGACAACGACGTTTCGCGCAGTCCCTACGAGATGGGCGAGTTCGCGGAGGCGTACATCACCCATGACTAGCGGAGCTTGGGAGCCCGCGGATGGCCAGTGCATCCGCCTCGCGACCAAGCTCGGCGGTTCGCGAGCAACGGCCGGTCCCTCGGTCGTAGCCGACGGAGCCTGGGTAGCGACTGAGGAGTTGTGCCAGGCGCGGTCTCGGGCGGTCACGGCGATGCCGCGACGAACAAGTCGTGCTCCCGCTCCAGACCCTTGAGGCGGTAGCGCCCGCGCGACTCGAACGCCAGCCCTGCACCCTCGGCCAGGTCGCGTGTGGTGCCCGACAGGAGCACCTCGCCCGAGCCCGCCTCCGCCAGGATACGAGCGGCAACGTGGACCGCCACACCCCCGACACGTTCGCCGGACAGTGTCACCTCGCCGCTATGAATGCCGACCCGGATGGAGAGCCGGATAGCCGCCAGGGCGTCAACGAGCTCGAGCCCGCAGCGGATCGCGCGCTCGGCGCCGTCGAACACGATGAGAAACGAATCCCCCGCGGTCTCGACCTCTCGACCGCCGAAGCGGGGGAGCACGGTGCGGACGACGTCTTCGTGCATCGCCACGGTGTGCTTCCAGGCCGCGTCACCCTCCGTTCGCGCGTGGACCGTGGAGTCGACGATGTCGGTGAACAGGATGGTGGCCATGACGCGAACGCCCTCGCCCGGCTGCATGTCGAATCCGGCGCCCCCGGCCCAGTCGACCATCACCAGCTCCTCGTCGCCCTCCACCCAGGTGACGTGGCCGGGTGGCAGATCGAAAACGTGGTTGGGCCCGATGACCACCTCCTCGCCTTCGTCGGTCCGGATGCCCATCCGTCCTCTGAGGACCACACCGCGGTGATACAGCTCGCACGAGGGGGTGCCGACCTCCGGCTGGGCGTGTTCCTCCCAGCTCCAGCCTGGCTGCAGGACATGGCGGGTGACCACCGTTCCGGCCAGGCGCACCTGGTGGCTCGCACCCAGCGGATGGCTCACCACCGCCTCGGGCTCGCTGAGGTCGCGGACCTCGACCGGGCTCACGGTGATTCTCCCCGCCGGGACTCCGAGCCCCCGTGCATCACATCGAGACGGTAGCGCTTCGGGCGCTCGGGAGTCGATGTGAATGGCACGGAGCCGAATCGGGCAGCGCGCACTCAGCCATGAAGAGGTGGTGATGACAGCACAAGCGCGCGGGCGCGGGTGAGTCCTAGCATGTCTACTTACTCGCTAGCTATCGTCTAGTCGGTGCCCAGTCCCTTCACGTATACTTTTGGCATGGCAGCGGCACGCACCGATCTCGGTGAACGCATCCGGGCTGCCCGCGCCGATCTAGGCTGGAAGCAGAAGCACCTCGCGGCCGAGGTCAGGGTCGAGCCGATCACGGTCTCGCGGTGGGAGCGAGGCGCGACCACTCCTGACCTCGACACCCTTCGAGCGGTGGCGCAGGCCACCGGCAAGCCGCTCGTGTACTTCGTCGCCGGCGAGGGTGCAGTAGCTGCTCCTCTCGCGCACGACGAGACGACCGGCCGCATCGAGGACGCGCTCGAGCGAATCGAGTCGCAGCTCGGTCAGCTTCTGGACGCGATCGACGGGCTCAACGGCCGCCGCGGACGAGAGCCCGCGGGCTAGAGCCCGGCGCGGAGCAGTCGAGCGTACGCAGCACCGGTTCCCGGCCGGGCGGCCGGGTCCTTGATGAGTGCCCGCATCGCCGCCCAGAGGAGCGGCTCCGGAACGTCGGGGCGCCGCTCCCGGAGATCCTGGGGCTCGGCCTCCAGATGCGCGAGGCAGGTCTCGTTGAAGTCGAGCTCCGCGAACGGCGGGGCTCCGGCCAGACACTCGTAGACGACGCAGCCGAGCGCGTAGACGTCGCTCGCCGGCGTCGCGGGCTCCCCGCGGATCACCTCCGGCGCCAGGTAGTCGACAGTGCCCACGACGCGCCCAGCCGCGGTCAGCGCCGTGTCACCCTCGCCTCGGGCGACGCCGAAGTCCGTGAGGAGGCTGCGCCCGTTGGTGTCCACCATGATGTTGGACGGCTTCACGTCCCGGTGGACGAAGCCGATCCGATGCAGCGCGTCGAGGGCGGAGCCGATGCCTGACGCCAGGCGGACGACGCCGCCGCCCGAGAACACGCCCTGGCCGAGCACCTCCTCGAGCGAGGCGCCCTCGACGAAGCGCGTGACGAGGTAGCGCCGGCCGCCGTCGACGCCGCTGTCGAGGACCGAGACGAGGTGCGGATGGTCGACGCCGCTCCCCGAGCGGCCCTCGCGCTCGAAGCGCCGGACGTAGACCTCGTCCTCGCCGAGGTCCTCGCGCAGGACCTTGACCGCGACGACCTCGCGGTCGGCCTCGCGCACCGCCCGGAAGACGACGCCCATGCCGCCCTCGCCGAGGCGTTCCTCCAGCCGATAGCCGCCAAGGCGGTCGCCCTCGTTCGGCCCGGACCTAGTCGACATGGGAGTCATCTGTTACAAGACGTTGGTCAATGGTTCCTCGGATCGGAACCGAGTTTGCTGGCTACCGCATCGTCGCGCTTCTCGGCCGGGGAGGCATGAGCATTGTCTACCGCGCCGAGAACCCGCGTCTGGGAACGACGGTGGCCCTCAAGGTGTTGGCGCCCGAGCTCGCCGAGGACGAGTCCTTCCGCGAGCGCTTCGTCACCGAATCGAGGCTTGCCGCTGCCCTCAACCATCCGAACATCATCACCATCTACGACGCAGGCGAGGCGGATGGCTCCCTCTACATCGCCATGCGCTACGTCTCTGCCGATCTCAAGCAGGTCTTCGAGGCGGAAGGAGCGCTTCCCCCGGGCCGCCTCATTCCCCTCCTCGGCCAGGCAGCCGATGCGCTCGATGCCGCGCACGCGAAGGACCTGATCCACCGTGACGTCAAACCGGCCAACATCCTCCTCGACGGCGGCGGGCCCGAGCGCCCCGAGCTCGCGTATCTGGCCGACTTCGGCTTGACGAAACACGCCGGCTCGATCTCAGGGATGACCGTCGCCGGGAGCTTCCTCGGGACGATCGACTACGTGGCGCCGGAGCAGATCGATGACGGAACCCTCGACGGGCGGGCCGATCTCTACTCGCTGGGTTGCGTCGCCTACGAGGGCCTGACCGGGTCCCCGCCGTTTCGGCGCGACACGCAGCCCGCCGTCCTCTGGGCACACATGCAGGACGATCCACCGCGGCCGAGCGAGCACGGGGCGGATCTCCCGCGGGCGACCGACGACGTAGTCGTGCGAGCGCTCGCCAAGGACCCAAATGAGCGCCACGACTCCTGCGGCGAGTTCCTGAGCAGCCTCGCCGACAGCCTCGGCGTCGCGTCGTCGACCCCGGTTGGGGCGACTCGACCGGCGGCGCCGAAGCCGAAGAAGAAGCGGGAGGGTCAGCGCAGGCCCTTCCGTCGCCTGCTGATCCCGCTCGGCCTCCTCGGCCTGCTTGCGGTCGGTGCCGCGGCGGGCTTGGGCGCCGCGCTGGCGAGCGACTCGGACAGCCCTCCGGAGTTACAGACGATCACCGAGGTCGAGACGATCCTGGAGCCCCCGGGGGATCAGACTGAGTTCGACGTGGCGCTCGGCAACCACATTCCGGCCGGCATCAGGGATACGTGCACACGCGTAGAGCCGATCAGCGAAGCGTTCGACTCGACGCTGAGCTGCACCGGCGCGAGCCCCGGCGTCCCGCACGTGACGTACAGCCATGCGCGGAGCGGGCATGGGCTCAGCGACTATCTGCGCTCGCGTGCGGCGCTCGCGGGAGTCGTGTTCGACCCGACCGGCACGCTCGAGCCGACAGCGGCGATCTGCGGTGATCCGGAGCCGTCGCTGCGCGATTACCGAGGTCACGGTCAAACGGGTCACGAGCTGACCGACGAGGCGACGCTCTTCGCAGAAGGGCTCGGCCAGTACGATCGACGAGATCATCGACCGCGACCTATCCTCGGCGAGCGGCTCGGAGCCGGCTGTGCTTCCGCGGTGAGGACGGCCGCTGAAAACATCCCGGATGGGGTGGACCGGCGGAAATCGCCATCAAGCGGCGTCCTACGCGGCGGCGGCCCGCTCGAGCTGATGGAGATAGTCCGCCTGGTTCCGGAGCGGATCGAGGCCCGCTTGTCAGGCGCCCGACCGGGGGTTCATCACGTCGCCTGGGCGGTACCGCCGGCATCGGTAGAGGACCTTCGGCGCGAACTCGAGGACCGCGGCTACCGGAGTACCTCAGCGCCCAGCTCGGCGAACTCGACATCACCTTCTACGATCTCATCCGCCTCGTTGGCCACGACATGGGAGTCCTCGGCCGGCCGGCGCTGCGACCTGAGGGCGCGCCGCTTCTCAGCTCCGGGGATAGGATCGGGGATGGAGAGCGTCCAGCAGCCGTGACAGCATTTCACTAAGGCTCGCTCCGTGGCGACGCGACTACGAGGGATCGGAGTCGAACCTCGCGGGACGATGGTTTCGGGAATCCACGGCGTGCTGGCTTCGGCTTTCTCGGCTCGCTCGGGACAAACTGGGGACAAAGTCCTCGCCGTCACCTTCGTCGCTCTGTTCGAAACCTGCGTTTCAGCTGGGGCTTCCCGACGCGCCTGCCAGGATTCGAACCTGGGACCCGCGGATTAGAAGTCCGCCGCTCTGTCCACTGAGCTACAGGCGCCCGGGCGCACCGTAGCACCCGCTAGACTCGTTCTCAGGCGCGGAGGGCGTAGCTCAGCTGGTAGAGCCCCGGGTTGTGGTCCCGGTGGTCGTGGGTTCGAATCCCATCGCCCTCCCCTCGGGCTCCGGTCGGGCCGTTACGGGCGCTTCTTGGCAGAGCGGAGCGCCCGGCCAAGCTGCTTCGCGACCGACGGGCCGTTGTCCTTGACCGCCCTCGCAAGCGTCGAGCCGTTGTTCTTGACCGCCCGCCCGACCGTCGGGCCGTTGTTCTTGACCGCCCTCGCGACCGTCGGGCCGTGTTTCCTCGCCGAGCTCTGCGCGGTCTCGAGGATGGCTCGGCGCCTCTCCGGCGGGATCCGCTTCCAGCCCTGCTGGGCCTTCATGGCGATGAAGATGATCTTGAGGGCGGGCATCTAGGTCGAAGAGTAGCGATCGGCGACGCGGCCCCAGTCGACGGTGTTCCACCAGGCGTCGAGGTAGTCCGGGCGCCTGTTCTGGTAGAGGAGGTAGTAGGCGTGCTCCCAGACGTCGACGCCGAGGAGCGGCGTCTTGCCGTCCGAGATCGGGTTGTCCTGGTTCGCGGTCGAGACGACCGCGAGCGCGCCGCCGTCGAGGACGAGCCAGGCCCAGCCGGAGCCGAACCTGTTGACGCCGGCCTCCTTCAGCTCGCCCTGGAAGTCGGCGAAGGAACCGAACGCCTCGTCGATCGCGGCGGCGAGGTCGCCGCTCGGAGCGCCGCCGCCGTCCGGAGCCATGCTCTCCCAGAAGAGCGTGTGGTTGAGGTGGCCACCGCCGTTGTTCCGCACGGCCGTGCGCTTGTCGTCGGGGATCCGATCGAGGCTGGTGAGGACCTCCTCGATGGGCCGGTCGGCCCAGTCGGTGCCCTCGAGCGCCGCGTTGACCTTGTCCACGTAGGCCTGATGGTGCTTGTCGTGATGAATCCGCATCGTCTGCTCGTCGATGTGCGGCTCGAGCGCGTCGTACTCGTACGGAAGAGGTGGAACGGCGTACGCCATGAGAGCTCCTTGGTCGCCTGACGCCAGGGAGACTACCGGGCCGCAAAGGCCACTTGTCTCGGCGTGCGCGACGTGATATTCAGGCGCCCGGGAAACGCCGGACCCGGAGACTCGGCTTCTGCGGCCCAAGCCTGAGTCTCCGGGCCAGCTCTCGCGGTATGCCAGGCATCACTCGGGATCGGGTTTCCCGAGAGGCGAGATCGTTTCGACTATAACCAGATCCGTGGAGAAGTCAAGGGAGGTTGTCAAGTGATCGATGAACTTCTATCCTTGACCCAACGGTGACGAGTCAAGAGACCGCCACGAAAGCCCAGGTCCCGGCCACGCTGGGGCAGCGGCTGCGCGAGGCGCGGGTGGCCCGTGGGCTGACCCAGTCGGAGCTCGCCGACAACCGCTTCTCGAAGCAGTACGTGAGCCAGCTCGAGCGCGACCAGCTCCGCCCGACGGGCGAGACGCTCGCGTGGCTGGCCGAACGCCTGCAGATCGACCAGTCCTACCTGGCCACGGGTGTCGACGGCCGCCAGCGCGAGCGCGTCGAGAGCGTCGTCGTCAGGGCCGAGGCCGCGGTCGAGGCGCACGATTACGCCGAGGCAATCGAGCTGCTGGGGGAGATCGACGGCCCGTTCCCGGGCGACTCGGCCGCCGACCTCGAGCTCCGCGCCCTGCTTGCCGAGTCGTGGGCGCGCATGTACATCGGCGAGATGCGCGGGGCGCTGCCGCTCCTCTCGCGGGCCCGGGAGATCGTCGAGGACCCGGTCTTCTCGGACGTCGACCGCGCCGAGGTGCTCTTCCGCCTCGGCTGTTGCCGCTACCGGCTGACGTCGGTCTCCACGGCGCTGGCGCTCTTCACGGAGGCGCTGGAGCTGGCGGAGCGGTCGGGGATCCCGTGCGACCGGCTCCGGTCGCGGATCTTCGGCTGGCGGTCGCGCTGCTACCGGAGGCAGCGCGACTGGGAAGCCGCGCTCGAGGACGTCGAGCGCGCGCTCGAGCTGGCCGAGGCGCTGGACGACCCGCGTGGGACGGCCGATGCGTACTTCCTGGGCGCGCTCGTCGCCGAGCGGCGGGGCCAGTGGGTGGCCGCGCGCTCGTACGCCGAGAAGGCGAAGACGCTCTACGAGCAGATCGACGACCGCGCCAACACGGGCAAGCTGCTCACGACCCTCGGCGGGCTGACCTTCCTCTTGGGGAAGCCGGACGAATCGATCCCGTTCTTCAAGCAGGCCTTCGCCGTTGCCCTCGAGGTCGGGAGCGACGCCGATGCCGCGCAGGCGGTGTCGTCGCTCGCCCAGGTCCACCTCAGGACCGGCCAGGTCGAGCTGGCCGAGGAGCAAGCGAGGCACGCGCTCGAGCTGCTCGCCGGCAGGGTCGACTTCATCGACGAGATCGGGAACGCGCAGCTCGTGCTCGGACGCTCGCTCCTCGAGCAGGGCAAGCTGGAGGAGGCGGCCGAGAAGTTCGGGGCGGCCGAGACGAGCTTCGACCAGCTCTCCTCCGCCAGCCACAAGGCCGCTGCCTGGACGGCCCAGGCGGAGCTCGCGGTCGAGCGTGGGGACCGCGATGCGGCGATCAACCTGTACCAGCAAGCGGTGCAGGCGTTGCAGGACTTCCGCTTCTGAAAGGAGGTGCGTCCACGTGAGCCGGGCGTCGTTCCAGGTCCTTCTCGTCACCATCGCGTTGCTCGCCGCGAGCTTCGCGGGCAAGGGGTTCCCCGACGGGCCGTAGCGCTCGTTACGTCGGTCGAAATGGCGCTTCGAGGAAAGGAGGTGAGCTGGATAGTGAACCGGGCCTCGCTCCAGATTGTTCTCGTCACCGCCGCGTTGCTGCTTGCAAGCATCGCCGGTATCGGTTTCCCCGACGGGCCGTAGTCCTCGCGCCGGGGAAGCAGGGTTGAAAGCGGCCGGCTTTCGGGTGCCGGCCGGCCAGATGGCGTCCTTTTGAGCCGCCCAGCGGCCGTTTTCGGCTGACTTACGCCTGGAATCTGCTTGGAGGGGTTTTTGGTGCAAATCCCTGCGCCGGGGGATTCGCTCCGGCCTCTCCTGACCGATGCTCCGAGGGCTGGTAGAGCCCTACGGCGAGCGGTCATCGCGGCAGAGCTCTAGAAGCGAAGCCGTGCCGTCCCTCGCAACCCGCCCTAGGGGGTGAATTCCGAGATGAAGACCTTTTTCGAGTCCAGCGCTAGCCGCGTCAGGCGCGAGGACGGGCAGACGATGGCCGAGTACGGCGTCGTGCTGGCCGTCATCACGCTGGCGGTGGTCGTCGCCCTCGCGGCGCTGTCCGGCGCCATCGGCGACGCGCTCAACGCCGTCGCTGGAGTCCTCTAGTTCCGGGCAAGCCGCGGGGAGGTCGCTCGCAAGGCGCCTTCCCCGCGGCCTTACCGGCCGCCGCCGTCCGCCCCGGTGACGCGGGCGTCTTGAACGCGGCTGCCTTGCGTCATACGCTTCGGTCTCTGCGGATGGGGAGGCTGGGGACTGCGGTCGTGATCCTGGTGCTGGCGCTGTCCGGTGTCGCCTGCGAGGTCGAGGCGGACGAGCCGGCGACCGACGAGGAGGCCGAGCCCGTGCCTTCCCTGGGCGTGACGGTCGAGGAGGACTCGTCCGCGACCCCTCCGCCGGCGCCGCGGTCGCGCACTGCCCGGGTCGCCGAGGTGCTGGACGGCGACACCATCAGGCTCGCGAGCGGGGTCCGAGTCCGGCTCGTCCAGATTGACGCGCCCGAGAGCTCCGGGGAGTGCTACGGGGAAGAGGCGGGCACAGTCCTCCGGCGGCTCCTCCCTGTCGGCGCGCGCGTCCGGCTCGAGCGCGACCCCGCGCTCGACGACGTCGACCGCTACGACCGCCGCCTCCGCTACGTGTTCAGGAGCCGGACGAACGTCAACCTCTCGCTTGTCCGCAGCGGCGCGGCCAGCGTCTGGTTCTTCGACGGCGACCGCGGCCGCTTCGCGCGAGAGCTCCTCGCAGGCGCGCGCACGGCGAAGGCGCAGAAGCGCGGCGCCTGGGGCGCCTGCCGCGCCCGCCTCGATCCCTCCGGCGCCTTCGAGACCCACCCGAAGCTAGCGCCGGCCCCGCAGGCGGCGGCGGGAGGCGACTGCCACCCGTCCTACGCAGGCGCCTGCCTCGACCCCTCCGTCTCGGACTACGACTGCGCCGGCGGCAGCGGGAACGGGCCCGCCTTCACCGGCCGCGTCCGCGTGGTCGGCTACGACGAGTACGACCTCGACCCGAACGGCGACGGCGTCGGCTGCGAGACCTCGCGCTGACTCATCGGAACTAGGAGTGCTCGTGCCAGCGCTCGGGCTCGATCAGCGCGGTGACGCGCTTGCGACCCCGGTTCCAGTACGGCGCGCCGCGGTAGCGCTGCGAGAGCCGGTCGATGTCGACGAGGCCCTCGTCGTCCCGCAGCTCGACCACCCTGCCGAGGACGGTCACGGCCCGGTACCAGTCGCCGAGGTCGAGGACGGTGATCGCGACACGCGGGTCGCGCTGCAGGTGCTTGAGGCGCAGCCGCTCGAAGTCCATGTTCACGAGGATGCGGCCGTCGTCCCAGTCGTACCAGGTCGCGGCCGAATAGGGGGCGCCGTCCGAGCGGACCGTGGCCACGACGGCAGCGTGCGGCTCCTTCAGGAACTCGACCAGCTCGGCGGGGAGCGGCGCAGGCGGCACCCGGCCAGTGTAGGCCACTCTCACGGGCGCTTCATCTCGGCTTCCTACGGTGGGCTCCAGCTGTTCGGAACCGACGGAGGAGGCTCGAGATGCCGGCATGGCGACCTGGGCGAGCTGACTCGATCAGCGCTCCGCCAACCAGAGGCCTGCCCCTGATGCGGGTCGGATGCGCCGCGTGGCACGAGGTCGTGACGCAGGTGAGGGGCGGGAAGCCCGCCCCTCACCTCTTGCTTACTGCTCCGTCCTAGTCGTCCGTGAGGTTCGACCACAGGGCGGCCTGGCCGATGAGCGGCCACTCGCGCTCTGCGTCCCCTCGCGAGAAGGGATTCGTGGCGAGGCCCAGGTACCGGCTCCCCACGAGGGTCGTGCCGTGAACGATGATCGGCGCGCTCTCCGCCTTCCGATCGCGGTCCTGCCAGAGTCCGGCGACGAACGTCGAATCGACGCTCGGCAGATACCGGCCGTCCACCGTGGCGCCGGTCGGCAGGGACGCGAACCACGTCACGTTCGACGGCAGGTAGAGGTTGTCGGTCGCGCCGGGTAGGCGCCCGTGAGCGGGCTGCTCGCGCCGACGTTGTCCCAGAGGGCGATCCCGCCGCCCGCGCCGTCGCTGCCCTGCGTCAGGTTGCCCTTGATCAGCGCCGGGATGCGCTCCGGTCGAGGAAGGCGAAGTTGGAGGCGGACTGGCTCGTCGCGATGTAGCCGCCGCCGCGCTCGAAGAACGCACGCAGGCGGTCCCGCGCGGTGTTGCCTTGCGGATAGGTCTGGCCGACGTTGTAGATGACGTCGAAGCTCTCCAGCGGGTCGGTGGCCGCGTTCTGCAGCGAGTTCGACCCGCTCGTGGTCGAGACGAAGCCCACGTCGGGGCCGAAGATCTGGCGCAGCGACCACGACGTGTCGGATTCGACGGGGTTCCCGCTGTCGACGAGCATGGCGATCCGCGGCGCCTCGTCGAGCTGCGTCCCCGCCGGCGTCATGCCGAGGCCTCGCTCGAAGAAGACACCGGCCGCCTTCCCGGCCGCGTCGAGAGCGACCGCGGTCGCCGCGTCGCCGGGGAAGATCACCGAGCCGGCCGGCATTGCGCCGGCGGAGGCGCTCGTGAACGCCGCCTCCGCGACCTCGCCGTCGGCCCCGCCTCGGAGCACGTCCAGGACGGCCCGGAGCTCCGCGGTTCCCCTGATCGTCAGGGCGTACCAGTCCGCCGGGCCGCCGGTGCGCACGCCGCCCAGGAGCTCGTTGACGTCGGCGACCGGAGTCGTCGCCGGGTTGAAGGACGCGTCGCCCGCCGGGATCTCGATGACGTCCGCGCCCCAGAGCGACCCGTGGCTCCAGGCGCCCGGCGGCGCGTACAGCTGGCTGATCCGCTCGGAGATGTCCTGCCCGGCCGCGAGGGCGGTGTACGCGAAGCCGCGGAAGGCCTGCCTCATCGAGACGACGTAGGACCCGGCGGGGAACGTCGTCCCGGACCACACGATGTCGGCCCCGGTTCGGCCGACCTCGACGCCGTTGTCGAGCAGCCAGTCGACGAGCCGGTTCGCCTCGGCGTCGCTCCGCTGGACGCCGCGGTTGGGGGAGACCTGGTCGGCCGAGCCTCCGACGAAGGGGATGAGGAACGCCTTCGGGTACTCGACCATCCAGTTGTGCTGGGCCTCCGTGAAGCCCCGGCCGGCGACCAAGCGGGTCGTCGCAGCAGTTCACCCGGGCCGCGCCGGCCACGCCGCGCCGGAAGATCTCCAGCTGGTCGGCCAGGATGGCGGCCCGGTTCTCGATCCAGAAGTCGGCCGAGGAGTAGAAGATGAGGTACTGCTCGCGCTTCGACCCGAGCGCGCCGCCGCAGGCCGCGTTGTTGCACATCTCGACGGTGGACCCGTCGACGCCGAAGAACGCGCCGTAGGTCTGGCTGTAGAACGGGCCCCAGTCGTCCCAGCCCTCGGCGACCTCCGGGCCTCCGTTCTTGCTACCGCTGACGCCGCGCTGGTCCCACTGGTTGACCGGCCGCTGGATGGTTCGGCCGATCGCCTCGATCGGCCGCCTGGTTGGCGTCCAGCCGGCGCTGGTTCCAGTAGAGGAACTTGTCGTACTCCAGCCCTGGATTGTGCGGCTTCGTCAGCCCGTCGACGAGGGTGGGGTTGTAGTACCCGTGCATGAACAGCCCGACCGGGGCGAGCCATTCGAGCTGGAACGCGGTGTTGGCGCGGATCTCCGGCTGGGACTGGACGAGCAGGTCTCGGTTCATGTCGAAGCGGTTCTCGTTCTGCCGCCGTCCTGCCACTCGACCGTCGGGGTTCGTGGTCGGGATGACGACGACGATCGCATGGTCGAGGAGCTCGTCGACCGTGTCGTTCGTCCCGTAGCGGGAGCGTGACAAGATCGCGGATCGCCTGCATCATCGCGTCGGTGCCTTCGCGCTCGCCCGCCGTGGATGTTGGCCTCGACGAACACGGGCAGCTTGACGTTCTCCTCCCAGAACGCCAGCAGGGCCTGGGCTCGGGCCGGGTCGGTGCAGCATGAGCCCTCGAAGCTGCTGCCAGCGGGCGTAGTCGCGGCTTGCTGCTCGGGGGTCTCGAGCGCGTTGACGACGACTCCGAAGATGTCGCGGCCGAGGACGGACTGTCCGATGACGGAGTAGGTCCAGCCGGTCCGGGACGCCGGCTGCAGCCGCCTCGGCCTCGAACTGGTCGAGCGTGCAGCCGATCGCCCCGTTCGGGATCAGCGCGAGCGGTGCCGACTGCGGGACGTTCTCACCGGTCGCAGGGGCGCACCACTCCTCCCCGTACGTCGGGCCCAGCCCGTGTGAGACCGGGTTCCCGTCCCACGGCGGGCCTGACTGGGCCCCCGCCGGCGCGGCGAACGCGATCGCCGCGATCACGAGCGCAAGCACGGTCGTAATGGACATCCTGGTGGATCGCCTGACTGCTCCCTGCAACGGGAACACCCCCTTCACTCAAGGCGCCCTGATTTGGTCCCGGCGCCGCGCCTTTGACAACGACAGCTCGGCCGAGAGCCTAACGGGTCGCGGCTCCAAGCGCCGAGCGGGCGCGCCGGTTCGCTTCAGACAGGGGACGAGGTTGTGCGCAGAGCCCGGGCGGGTAGGAGGCAGGGAAGCCGACGAAGGAGGACATCATGGCCGACCACGTGGCCACCGCCGAGTCCGAGATCGATGCGCCTCCCAGCCAGGTCTGGGCTGCACTCACCGATCCCGAGCAGATCAAGAAGTACATGTTCGGCTCCCAGGTCGAAACGGACTGGCGGCCGGGAAGCCCGATCGTCTGGAAAGGCGAGTACGAGGGCAAACAGTACGAGGACAAGGGCGAGATCGTCGAGTTCGAGCCCGAACGCCGTCTGAAGGTGACGCACTTCAGCCCCCTGAGCGGCCAGGAGGACGTTCCCGAGAACTACCACACGCTCGTGTACGAGCTCGAGGAGCACGGCGCAAAGACGCGCGTTTCGCTGAGCCAGGACAAGAACCCCACCGAGGAGGCGGCCGAGCACTCCCGGGCCAACTGGGAGCAGATGCTGTCCGGCCTGAAGCAGGTCGTCGAGAGCCGTTAGCGCTACGCGCGGGGCGGGCTACCGATCGTCCTTGCGTGCCCGGCTCGGGGCGACGCGAGGAGGCTCGTCGGGCTGCTTCGGGTAGACGGGCGGCCAGGGCGCGTCCATGAGGCCCGCGGCCCTGTCGCGCTCCCAGAGGGCGAGCAGCGGCTCGAGCGACTGCGGCTCGTCGTTGATCCCCTGCCACGGGTCCCCCTGGGCCTCGACCCGCTCGGGCACGCTCGTGATCGTCAGCTCGTCGGGGTGGATCGCCTCGATCTCCTCCCACGCCACCGGTGCCGACACCTGGGCGCCGGGGCGGGCGCGGACCGACCAGGCGCCGAAGACGGTCTTGTGGGGCGCGTTCTGGTTGTAGTCGACGAAGACGCGGGCGCCACGCTCCTCCTTCCACCAGGCCGCGGTGATGAGCTCGGGGCGGCGGCGCTCGAGCTCGCGGGCGGCCGCGACCGCGGCACGCCGCACGTCGTAGGAGTCCCAGCGCGGCTCGAGCCTGACGTAGACGTGCAGCCCGCGGTTCCCCGTCGTCTTCGGGTAGCCGGCGATCCCGAGCTCGTCGAGGAGCCCGCGCACCTCCGCCGCCGCCGCGCGCACCTCCTCGAAGCCCACGCCGGGCTGCGGGTCGAGGTCGAGTCGCAGCTCGTCGGTGGCTTCCGGACGGTCGCTGAGATACGGCCAGACGTGGAACCCGAGGCAAGCGAGGTTCACCGCCCAGGCCACGTGGGCCATGTCGGCGAGCACGAGCGCGCGCGAGGTCGTCCCGTTCGGCGTCGAGACGATCGTGGTCTCCAGCCACTCGGGCGCGCTCTCGGGCACGCGCTTCTGGAAGAACGACTTGCCCTCCGCGCCGCCGGGGAAGCGCTGCATGAGGGTCGGCCGCCCGCCCGAGGCGCGGAGGAACGGCTCGGCGACCGCCAGGTAGTAGCGCACGAGGTCGAGTTTCGTCTCCCCGTGCTCCGCGAAGAACACCTTGTCCGGGCTCGTCACCGCGACGGTGCGCCCGGCGACGTCGAGCAGCTCGTCGTCTGCCACCGTGCCGGAAACGGTATCCATCCTGCTAACCGGGCGGCAGCTCTGACAGGTCCATGTGGATGAACGACCACTGGTGGCCGTCGAGGTCGCGGAAGCCGCGCATGTACATGAAGCCCTGATCGTCCGGCTCGCCCAGCGACTGCGCGCCGGCTGCCACCGCCTTCTCGGTCAGCTCGTCCACCTGTTCACGGCTCTCGGCCGACAGACCCACGACCACCTCTCGTGCCGTGGACGTGTCGGCAACGGACTGCGGCGCGACGAACCCTGCGAAGAACGGCTCGACGGCGAGCATCACTGATGTCTCGTCGCCGATGATCATGCGGCTCGCGTTCTCGTCGGTGAACTGCGGGTCGAACTCGAAGCCGATTGCCGAGAAGAACCTCGTCGCCTCCGCGAGGTCCTTCACGGGCAGGTTGATGAACGTCTGCATGGCCACCGTCGCTCCTTTCGACTCGTTCTTGCCATGTGGACCGACGACCGGCCGCGAACTCATCGAACTCAGGCCCAAATGTGGGCGAGCACCCGATCCAGCGGCCGGGGGACCCGGTCGAGGTCGAGCGCGTCGACGAGCAAGGGCGCATACTCGATCTTGCGTCTGCCGCCGCTCCCCAGGAAGCGCCGAAGCTGCTCCTCGGGGGCTCGTCCTCGCCACTCGGGCTGCTTCTGCAACGTGCGGAAGGAGCGAAGCTCGCCCCGTCCGGCGACGATCTGCTCCACGACCGAGACGCCGAGCGCCCGGATCAGCTCGTCCTCCAGGTCGGCAACGCACACGAAGAAGCCCAGCCGCTCCATCTCGGCTCGAGTGAGGCCGTCGCCGAGCCCGGCGCGCTCGAGGCCGCGCCGGAAGTCGTCCTCTTCGCCGGCGTCACAGAGGCCGGCCAGCCGCGCGTCGAGCCCGCGGGGCCCGAACTGCTCCAGGAACCTGCCGATGGCCTGCGCGCCCCCGATCGGGACGACGGAGACGCCCTCGGTTTCGAGCGATCGGCCGCGGCGCCTGGCAAGCGCCTCGAGCGCGCGCTGGTCACTCGTTCCTTCGACCAGCACTACGGCACACGCGAGGTAACCGGGCGTGTCCACGCCGGCAGTGTGCACGCGGGCCCGATCGTCCGCCCGTCATTTGTTCTTGGGCGTGAGCCTAGAAGTCCCTGTCGTTGCCGCCGGACTCGTTGACCAACGTCGTCGAGCAGGCGTTGGCGGCGCGATCTGTCGCGGTCGCAGAGGGCGTCCAGGCCAGCTTCGCCGGGCCCGCCCGGGTCGTGGTGCCGGCGGTCGTCCCGAGCGCGACCGTGATGCCGGCGCCGCTCTGAGTCATGGTCGAGCCCGTGAAGGTGACCGTCGCGCTCGTGTAGGCGGTGTCGCCGAGGTTGACGGTGCCGAGGGGCAGCTGCGAGGTGTTCGCCGCGTTCCAGATCTGGACGCTGTCGCTTCCGGCGCCTCCGTCGACGAGGCGGAGGGTGACCGTCGTCGCGGTGCCGGTCCAGCCGGCGAGGACCGAGTTTGCGTCGATGGTCTCGCTGAAGGTGAACGCGATCGTGTCGCCGGTCTCGGCCTTTCCGGTCGTCCCGCCCGAGACGTTCGTCGTCTGGATGTCGGAGGCGGCCGGCGCGGTGTTGTCGACTGTGACGGTGAAGCCGCTCTGCGTCCCGCTGTTGCCGGCGTTGTCCGCCGAGGTGATCGCGAAGGAGTAGGACCCGGCCGCCAGCGGGTTGCCCGCGGTGAGCGGTGAGCTCCGGTAGTTGTACGAGGTCCCTTCGACCATGAAGGAGCCGGAGGACAGGGCAACCGCGGTTTGGCCGCTGGTGATCGAGCTCACGTTGGCCGTCACGGTGGCGACGCCGCTTGCGGCCGCGCCGCCGTCGGTCACGTTCGCGTAGACGTAGTAGGTCCCGCCCTGTTTGATGTAGGCGGAAGTTCCGCCTTGGGTCTTCGCGATCGCCGCGCCAACGATCGTGGGGGCCTGCGTGTCGACGGCCACGGTGATCCCCGCTCCCGCGGCCGAGCCGCCGCTCCCGACCGCGTAGACGGTGTGCGTGCCGTTGACCACGCCAACCGGAATGACCACGCTGACGCTTGCGCTTCCGCCGCCGGGAATCGCGGTCGGCGAGGTGCTTCCCGAGAGGAGTGTGCCGCTGTCGGGGTCGTCGAGCCGGAAGGCGAGGGTCTCTCCCGCCGCGAAGCTCGCCACGGTGCCGTTGAGCGTGGTCGGCAGCGAGGTGATCGTGGTCGAGGACGTGAAGGTCAGGGACGGCGAGCTCACCGCGGCGGTCGAGCTCTTGGCGCTTTCTCCGCCGACCCAGCCCTGGATGAGCGGGGTGACGGTGTAGCGCCAGCTTCCCGGCGCCACTGCCGTCTCCGTACAGGCGAGCGCCGCGATCGTCCCCGTGCAGCCTGCGCCGATGGTCTGCAGCGCGTCGGTCGAGGCGTTGTAGCGCTTGACCACGTATCCGCCGACGCCGGCGCCGCCGGGGAGGGTGCTGGCCGACCAGGTCACGGTCACGTCGCGGTTCGAGACGCTCACGACGGGGGTGCTCCCAGTGGGCACGACCTGCGCTTTGGCGTACCCGGAGCCGGACCCGCTCGAGCTCCAGCCGGCCTGGGCGGTTCCCGGCGCCAGCGCCGAGCAGGCCGCGAGCACGATCGCGGCGAGGACGAGGGGTCGCCTCATCACCTCACGGCCCTGCCTGAGTAGGTGAGCTTGAACCTTGCTGCCATGCATGCGTCTGGTGCGCTCCGGCGCATGGCGATCGGAAGCCAGACCCGGCGCTTCCGCTTGGCGCCGACCCGCAGCCTGCCTCGGAAATTGCCGACGACGAGGTTCGTCCGCGCACATCCTGCGGCGTTCCCGACGTTGACGCGGATCGACGTGACCCTGATGGCAAAGCCGTTGCGGTTGGAGACGGTCACGGCGAAGTGCGTCCTGCGGCCGGGGTAGAGGGCGCGCGCATTACCCGTGATCGCGAAGGAGCCGCTCCTCGAGATCAGCACCGCCTGGCTCGAGTCGTCGCCCTTCGTCTGGGCCGTTGCGATGAAGAGGACTGTCAGCGCGACCCCGACGAGCGGAAGACCGATCGCCCCCGCCTTGTCAATTGCTGTCCGCCGCATGGCCGTTGTCGGTCGAGAGGGGCGGGCGCGAGGCCCGCCCCTGCTTCGTTCCTCGTTAGGCGTTGCTCGCGCCGGACAGCGAGACCGGGACGGTGAAGACCGCGCCCTGGCAGCTGTTGTCCGAGGCGTTGCTCATGGAGACCGCGCCGGTGAGCGTGACAGTGACCGCGCTCGAAGCGGGCACGTCGAGGGTGAGGCCGGTCTGATCCGTGAAGACGACTCCCGTCGAGGCGTCGCAAGCGGCCCCCTTGTCGGACGCGATCGCGCCCGACCCGCTGACGCTCGTGACACGAACGGGGTACGGGTTGGGGTTGTCGATCCTGAGCTCGAGGTCGCCGGTCGCGCCGGGGTACAGCGTCGCCGAGGTGGCGGCTGAAACGTCGACCGTGGTGAGGGCCTGCGCCGTCGTCGCCTTCGCGTAGCCGCTGCCGCTGCCGCCTGCGGTCCAGGCCGCGTAGGCCACGCCGACCGCCACCACGAGGATGGCCGCCGCAGTGACGACGAAGATCTTGCGTCCACGCCGGCCAGTGGTGGCGTTGCGCATCAGACGTTCTCCTTTCAAGGGTTTTTCGAGCACTGGCTCGTTTCATCGACCTCTCGCTGGGGAGGACGGTCGGAGTTCGGCATGAATCGGGTATGAGCGCGCGCCGGCGGCCGGCCGCAGTTACGGTGCGGCGGCCCGTCTGACCGGCCGGCTCGGCGGCACCGGTTACGCTGGCGCCGCGCGAACGAAGCCTGCAGATGTCGACGTCGCTCTTCGCAAAGCTCGCCCGTCACCTACGAAAGAACTACTTCCAGCCCGTGAACTAGGGACGGATTGCGAGGAGGCCGCGCTCGCGCGGCCTCCTCGCGGCCGTGAATTCAACTGTAAGAGAGTGATTCCTCAACAGACGCTAGCCCCTGCCTGGGACGGATCGTTCGTCGCGCTCGAGCTGGGCGCGGTACCAGTCGACCGTCGAGCGTACCCCGTCGGCGAGCGTCGTTCGAGGCTGCCAGCCGAGGAGGTTCCTGGTCCGTTCGACGTCGGCGGCCCGGACGATCTCGAGTGGGCGGTCGGGGAGCGCTCCGAAGTCAGGCTCGACGCCCGTCCCGACAGCCTCGACGATGCGTTCGACGATCACCCTGATCGTGACGAGCTCGCCCGTGCCGATATCCAGGGTCGCGCCGGCGAGATCGTCCCTGGAGGATGCGGCGATGAACGCGTCGACCACGTCGTCGACGTAGATCCAGTCGACCGGCCGGGTACCACTCGAAAGCCTCGGAGGCTGCGCCTGCAGGAGCGAGGTGATGACGTAGGGCACGAGCTTCGTGCGATCGTGCTGCCCGGGGCCGTAGACCATGAAGATGCGGAGATTCACGACCCGGAGTCCGTGCAGTGCGTGAAGCATGCGCGCGAATGAGCTGACGGCGAGCTTGGCCGCCGCATACGGCGAAGCGGGAACCGGATCCTCTGCTGCGGGCTCGGGCTCCTCCTGCGACCCTGCGAGGACGACCGAGCACCCAACTCCAGTAGCAGCGACCAAGACGTTCACGGCCGAGACCAGGTTGTCGCGAAGCGACGGCAGGACGGCCTCGATCTCTCGCGATCCCGAGACGTACCCGGCCAGGTGATAGACGACGTCCGGCCGAATTCGTCCCAAGGCCCTTTCGACGTCGCCGGCATCGCCGAGATCACACTGCCACCAGTTCAGAGCTTCGTCTTCCTGCGGGCGCCGCGAGATCGCGTGAACCTCCGCTCCCTCGGTGAGCAGACGCTGGCAGAGGCGTCCTCCGATGAATCCGGAAGCACCGGTGACCAATGCGCGACTCATGGAGCCTCGGCGAGCAAGCCCGCTTCGAGGAGCGCAGCGGACGCGCGGCGAACGTCCGAGAATGCGAGGCCGGAACGCTCGGCGATGTCGAGCAGCGTGTTCGAGCCGTCGGACTGGTTCAAGACCCAGAGGATCGCCAGCTGTTCCGGTCCCGGGTCCGGGCCGCCGAGCCCCCGGTAGAGGCCGCGCTTTCCCAGCTGTGGCTCTCCCTTCGGCGAGAGGTTCCGATATGCACCGTCCTGATCGAGGACGTCGAGGATTCCGAGGGCGGCTTGCAGGGCCGTCTCCAGCTGATCGCCGCTGATCAGGTCGAGGTCGTCGGCCGAGGAGTGGTACTCGGGGAACTCGCCCTCGAGCGATCGAGTGAGGCAGCCGACCGGGATGTCGAAGCCGGGCGAGTTGAACTGGCGCTCGTCCCAGCCCCAGGGCACGAAATCGAGAATCCGGCCTCCGCTTGTCCCGACAACGTGGGCCCCGGCCCGATCGACATGCGCGTCTCCGCGCCGACTTCTCTTGTAGCTCAACGGCCCGGAGTCGCCGACGCAGGCGACCACCAGGCCCCCGACGACGTGCGAGAGTCGGTGCTCGTTGCGCGCGAGCCATGTGACGGAGCCGATCGTCCCCGGGATGAACAGGAGCCTGTACGAATGGCGCCGCGGGAGCTCAGCGAGAGCCGCTCCCACCTCCGCCAGCAAGACGATTCCGGACAGGTTGTCGTTCGCGAGGGAGGGGTGGCAGACGTGCGTTGTCAGCAGGATCTCGTCCTCGCTCTGACCAGGCAGGAAGCACTCCCCGTACGTCAGCGAACCCGGAGCCAAAGTGCTGTCGATGACGACCTCGTACGTCCCATCCTCGAGCGCTTCGAGCTGGTTCCGAGACAGGCAGAACCCCCAGGTCCGGTTGTAGTACGACGTCCGATACGGGATCCAGTCCGGATGCTCGGCGTGGACGTGGAGGTGCGGCCGCAGGTCGTCGAGCGTCATCTCCTCCCGCACGTGCTCGCTGTAGCTGACGACATGGAGGTTCGACTCGGCGAAGTCGACGAGCCGCCGGCCGTCTGGATTCGCGATGTACGCGTCACGGATGTTCCACTCGTCCGGCACCGTCCAGTCGAGGACCTGCGTACCGCTGGGCACCTCGTGGATCTCGAGCGGAATCCGGCCGGCCACCTCTCTCAGCGTCTCACGGACTCCGTCCCCGGTGATGCTGCGACACACGGGGAAGAGCCGGGAGGCAAGTGCGTGCATGCGTGCCCCCGCGCCCGCGGTTGGAGCAGCCGTGGACGTCATGACGCGGCCTCGGCCTCGATGTCCGGATACGAGCGATCGCGCTCGTTGATGACCAAGGCCTCACCGGGCCAGTCGATACCGATCGCGGGGTCGTTCCAACGTACCCCTCGGGCAGCGTCGGGCGCGTAGAGCTCGGAGATCTGGTACGCGACCTCGGAGTCGTCCGTGAGAGTGAGGAAGCCGTGGGCGCAACCCTCGGGCACGTACATGGCGAGCCGGTTCTCGGCCGAGAGCTCGGTAGCCAACCCACTGTCGAAACGTGGCGGACTCCGTTCGGAGATCGACCGCGACGTCGAAGATCGACCCAGACGTGCAGCGGACGAGCTTCGCCTCCTCGTGCGGCGCCGCCTGATAGTGCATCCCTCGCAACGTACCGCGTCGCCGATTGAAGGAGATGCTGCACTGGACGAGGCGGCTGTTGAGGCCGCGCGCGGCAAACTCCTCGAAGTCCCACGTGCGAGCGAAGAAGCCGCGCTCGTCCTCGTATCGCTCCGGCTCGACGACCCAGACGCCCTCGATCGCGGTCTCACGGAAGGTCATGGGACCAGCGTGAGCTTGCGGCACGTGAAAGCCTCGGCGTAGCGGGTCGCCGACTCCATCCCGCGCAGTCGCATGATTCCGCGAAAGAGCTCGTCGTCGAACCAGTGCTTGCCGCTCTGGCTCGCGTAATGGTCGCGAAGAACGCGGAGCTTCTCCTCGACCAGGGACTCGTCGAGCGGGACGAAGACGTTTGGCGATCCGAGATCGCCGTCGTACTTGGGGATCTCGTACTCGAGGATGAGGTGGTTGCGAAACGTGTTCCAGGTGAGCTCGCAGGCGAGGCGGTGGTCCTGGTGGAGGTCGTGGCGCGTGTGGGTGAAGACGAGGTCGGGCTCGACCTCCTTCAGCCCCTCGAAGACGTCCTTGACCTCACCGCCGAGGTACGGGAGGAAGCCGTCGCGAAATTCGTGAACCTGAACCTCCGACTCAGCGGCGCCCGCGAGAAACGCCTCCGCGCTCGCGCGTGCCTCGTCAGCACGCTCCCCGGGCGCGGCGAGTACCACCCACGTGATTGCCAGACCAGGGTGGGCGCGGGTCAAGCGCGATCAGCGTTCCTCCGCAGCCGATCTCGATGTCGTCCGCGTGGCAGCCGATCGCGAGAACCCGCTCGATCGGGCGAGCGAGCGCCTCCAGAGCGAAGCCGAGCATCAGCTTTCGGAGGTCGGCGTCTCGTTTCCAGGGCGGGCTGCCGCTCTCGAACGAGAGCCTCGAGCCGTTGCTTGTCCTTGATCGTGTCCATCGGCTCCCAGAAGCCGTCGTGCGGATATGCGAGAAGCTCCCCTCGCTGGATGAGGCGGGCGAATGGCTCGCTCGACGAGCTCCTCGCCGGGCTCGATCGCGTCGAGGATGTCCCGGCGGAACACGAAGTACCCACCATTGATCCGGACATCCGCCTGTGCGAGCAGCTCGATTCCGGTCACGACACCGTCGTCGTTCGACCGCACGAGGTGGTACTCCAGTCGTGGCTTCACCGAGATGAACAGTCCCGTCTTCCCGCTCCCCGCGAGCGTCGCGATCATCTCGTCGAGCGGCGCGTCGGTGACGCCGTCGCCGTACGTCGCGAGGAAGTACTCGTCGTCTCCCAGGTGGGGCCGACACGCCGCAGGCGTTCGCCGATCGAGGACTGGACGCCCGTGTCGACGAAGGTGATCCGCCAGTCGGAGATATCGCGACCCGAGGAGCTCGACGTCGCGCCCGCCGTTCGAAAGCACGAAGTCGTTCGCCAGTGCCTCGTTGTACTTGAGGAAGTAGTCCTTGACGACTTCCGCGCGATGCCCGAGGCAAAGGATGAAGTCGGTGTGGCCCCAGGACGCGTACCACTTCATGATGTGCCAGAGGATCGGCTGCGTCCCGACGGGATCATCGGCTTCGGAATACGCTGCGTCGCCTCGCCCATGCGGACGCCGAGCCCGCCGCAGAAGATCACGACCTTCATGCCGCACTCCCCGTGGCAACCAAGCGCTCGCGTGCGCCGTCACCCGGCTCGATGACCGCAGCCAGCGGGATCGGGACGATCAGCTTCCCGCCCCATTCGCCGACATACGCGAGCTGGGACGAGATCTCGTCGATGAGGTTCCACGGGCAGCACCAGCACGTAGTCCGGACGCGTCTCGGCGATCCGCTCCGCCGCGTGGATCGGGATGTGCGTCCCGGGGGTGAAGAGGCCGTGCTTGTAGGGGTTCCGGTCGACCGTGTAGTCGAGGAGATCAGTTCGGATGCCGCAGTAGTTGAGGAGCGTGTTCCCCTTGCCGGGAGCCCCGTAGCCGACGACCTGCTTCCCTCCCGGCGCAGGCCGATCAGGAGGTCGAGGAGCGCGTGCTTCGACTCCATCACGTCCTCGGCGAAGCGGCGGTAGCGCTCCGGCGTCCGAAGCCCTCGCGTTCCTCCTCGCGCGCCAGCAGGCGGCGAACCGCGTCGCTCATCGGGTGCGGTCCGCCGGCGTGCTGCGCGTAGACCCGCAACGAGCCTCCGTGCGTCCAGAGCTCCTCGACGTCGTACATGTCGAGCCCGTGCGCCCGCGAAGATCTCGCGCGACCGTCCCGAAGGAGAAGTACGAGAAGTGCTCGTGGTAGATCGTGTCGTACTGGAGGCCGTCGAGCAGTCGCAGCAGGTGCGGGAACTCGAACGTCGCCGTGCCGTCGTCGCGCAGGATGATCTTCACTCCTGCGACGAAGTCGTTCAGGTCGGGCACCTGGGCGAGAACGTTGTTGCCCAGGACGAGGCTCGCCCGGCGGCCCTCGGCGACGAGCCGCTCCGCGGATTCGCGTCCGAAGAACTCGACCAGCGTCGGGACGCCGCGCTCCTCGGCTGCCTCCGCTACGTTCGCGGCCGGATCGATCCCGAGGATCGGCATTCCGCGTCCCGATGAAGTGCTGGAGCAGGTAGCCGTCGTTCGACGCGAGCTCGACGACGAGGTCGTCTGCCTGAGATCAAGGCGCGCGCGGATCATCTCGACGTACGCGCGCGCATGCTCGACCCACGCGGTCGAGTAGGCGGAGAAGTACGCGTACTCCGTGAAGATCTCCTCCGGCGGGACGAACGAGGGCAGCTGCACGAGCCAGCAGCGCGTGCAGGCCCGGACGTGAAGCGGGTAGAACGGCTCCATTTCCTCGAGCCGGTCGGCCGGAACGAAGCTCTCGCAGAGCGGCGACATTCCGAGGTCGACGACCGTCAGGTCAAGCGCCGCACCGCAGAATCGGCAGCCAACGCTGTCGCCCGCCGCTCGAACGCTCCCCGATCCCACCCCCACAGCCTAATGAGGGACCTCTGCGTGTCATCCTCCTCGCAAGATGCCGGGCTTCGTCTAACTGATCGGCTAGGAATGGACCAACCCAGCCCTCCTGCACTCGAAATCGCCGCGAGTAGTCGGCTAGACTCCGAGGGCCCGGCGTTCCTCAGCGGCCCAAAGCAAACACTTGGAACGCGCACAGACCCGCAGTGCTGACCTCGCTCGACCGAGCGACGACTCCGATGTCGGCGGCTCCGTCATGTCCCGAATCAGCGTGCTGATTCCTACGCACGGTGACGTCGACCTGCTCCGGAGATCACTGCCGACGCTGCTTGACGATCCTGCTGCGGACGTCGAGGTGATCATCGTCAACAACGACCCGAATCAGGACGTTCGAGGCTCGATCGGCGAATACGCCTCCGACCGCCGGACGACGATCGTGGAGATGGGTTTCGAGGGCGACTTTCCTCGGGCCATCAATCGCGGAATCGAACGCGCGAGTGGAGAGCTCGTGATGCTCTGCAACGCCGATCTCTTTCCGAGTCCGACGTACCTGTCGACGCTCCAGGAGTTCTTCAACCGCCGTCGCCAGGCGGGAGCCGCGAGCGGCAAGTTGATGCGGTACAACCTGGAGCGCAGCGAGGTCACGAACGTCGTCGACTCCGCCGGCCTCATACTGACGCGCCAGCGGCGCCTCAAGGCGCGAGGCGAGGGCGAGGTCGACGCCGGACAGTTCGACACCGAACTCGAGGTTTTCGGTCTCGACGGGGCGGCGGTGGTGGTACGCCGAGCCGCACTCGACGACATCATGGTCGACGGCGAGTATCTCGATGAGAACTTCGTCGCGCACAAGGAAGACCACGATCTTTCCTGGCGCGTTCGACTAGCCGGCTGGGAGTGTTGGTACGTGCCAGAGGCGGTGGCCTATCACGGGCGCACGACGCGGGGGCTTGGGTCGACGGGATATCTGGAAGCGATCGGTGAGTTTCACCGACAGCAGGCCGAGAAAAGCGATGCGGTGCGCAGGCATGCCATGAAGAATCAGTGGTTGCTGCTGCTGAAGAACGAGGACGCGTACAACTTCGTCCGAGACGCCCCGTTCATCATCGCGCGGGAGTTGACGGTACTCGGACACAGCCTCGTCTTTTCCCCCGGTCCCTCAAGGCCATTCCGATGACGATTCGGATCCTGCCCGAGACGTTGAGGAAGCGGCGCGCCGCCAAGAGGCGTCAGCGAATGGACGCCGCCGCGCTGAGGCGCTGGTTGTAAAAGCGTGATCAAGCCGCCAGAGGGATCTCCGCCGAGGCTCACGCGTATCGCAGTCGTCATCAACGCGGTGACTCCCTACATGCGTCCGCTCTGGAGCAAGCTCGCCGAGCGTTCGGACATCGAACTCCTCCTCGTGACCGAGACCCCCATGGAGCGGGACCGCAGATGGCAGGTCGAGACCGACCTGCCCGTGGAACACGTCCAGCTCGATTCCTGGACCCTGGATCTGGCGTGGATGTCCGTGGGCTCCGGGTTCAAGATGCGCTTCGACAGCTACATGTACGTGTCGAAGCGCCCGCTTGCCCCTCTGCGCCGTTTTTCCCCGCATGTCGTCGTGGCTGCCGGCGGCGGGGTGTGGTCCTCTCCTGCAAACATCGCCGCTCTCGCCGCCAGGCGCCGTTACGGCTGGGCGGTCGTGCCGTGGTGGAACACGTTCACCCGCGAGAGACGCAGCGTGCCCAGGCGCATCGCGGAACCGTGGGTTCGGTACTTCTTCAGGTCCGCCGACGCTTGGCTCGCGGGCGGCTCGAGACATGCCCGTGACGTCGTCCGACTTGGCGCAGACCCGAACCGCACGGTCATCGCACCACTCACGGCGTTGGGCCCGAACCCTCCAGTGGAACGTGCGGGGTTCGTCGTGCCGGGTCAACCGCGTTATCTCTTCGTTGGACGCTTCATCGAGCGTAAGGGAATCGACGTGTTGCTCGCCGCGTTCCGTCGAGTCGATCGCGGAGAGCTCTGGCTGGCGGGTGACGGCCCGCTCCGTTCCTACCTGGAGGGCGAGGCAAAAGGAGATTCCCGCATTCGCGTGCTGGGCTACGCAAACGAGGAGTCGCTGCCCGATCTGTACCGGCAGGCGGACATCCTCGTGGTGCCGTCTCTCTTCGAACCATGGGGTCTCGTCGTACACGAGGGGCTCGCACACGGGTTGCCCGTAATCGCGACGGATCAAGTCGCGGCGGCGGATGATCTCATCGCCTCCGGTGTAAACGGCTACGTCGTCCCCGCCGGATCTTACGAGGCGCTCGCGGCGGCGATGGGCTCGGTTGTGGACTGGACACCCTCGCATTGGAGGGAGGCGGCCGACCGCAGCAGGGCGACGCTTCCGAAGTTCGGCATCGACCCGGCTGCGGAGGCGTTCGTGGAAGGTTGCCTGCTCGGCCTTAGCCACCGTCGCGCGCTGGCCACGCCGGCATCGAGGTAGAGGCGGAGGCGACCTATGCGCGCTCGTGCGTGTACGACCAGCGAAGGTCGTCGTCCAGCGCTCGCTGGGCGATCAGGGACTTGAGGCGCGAGAGTCGCGTGTACAGGTCGAACCCAGCTGACGCGAGCTGAGCCGAGCGAAAGGCGTCAAGCAACTCCCGGGCCCCGTCCCGAGCCGTCCACCTCGACCGGGCGTCCGGCAATGTCTCCGTCAGCTTCCGAAAGTCGACGCGGTAGCTCCGCGGATCGGGGCCCGCTCCTTCCGCGTATTCGATCTCGCAGCCTACAAACGTCTCGCGCACGATCTCGGCCAGCTCGCGGACGCGGTAGTTCTCGTCGTTCGCGCCGACATTGAACGCCTCGTTCCTGACAACTGCGACCGGAGCGACCAGAGTCGCCGCCGCGGCGGCTCCGATGTCTCGAACGTGCACGAGCGGCCGCCACGGCGTCCCGTCGCTCATGATCATGATCTTGCCGGTCGTGAACGCCCAGGCGGCAAGGTTGTTGAGCACGACATCGAGACGCACGCGGGGCGAAGCGCCGTAGGCGGTCGCGTTTCTTAGGTAGATCGGTGCGAAATCGCTGTCCGCGAGCTCGGCCAAGCCCTCCTCCGCTCTGACCTTCGACTCTGCGTACGCGGTCAGCGGCCGCAGCGGCGCCTCCTCGGTCATGAGCTCGTCGGTTCCCGAGGCGCCGTACATGCTGCAGGACGAGGCGAAGACGAACCGCCGAACGCCGGCCTCCCTGGCCTTCCGAGCAAGCTCCACCGTTCCGCGGAAGTTGATCTCTCGCGTCAACTCCTCATCGAGCTCGCCGAGCGGATCGTTGGATAGCGCCGCCAGATGGACGATGCCGTCATATCCCTCGAGTAGGTCGGTCGTGACGTCGCGAATGTCCACGCGAAGCGTGGGAAAGTCGGGCGCGTCGTCGATGAGGTCGCATCCCTCGTAGAAG
>CAWHOA010000004.1:0-14593 GCA_963830885.1 uncultured Actinomycetes bacterium
GCTAGCTCGCGAGGTCTGAGCTCGAAGCGGTATGACGCTTCGCCGCCGCGGCGTCCTGGGTGAGTGCGATGCAAGGACGCAGGGCGCGCTCGTAGCCGGAGGCTACGGGCGCAACCGAGGACGCCGCAGCGCGCCGCCCAGGGCGGCGCGACGGCTCAAGGCTTCATGCCGCTTCGAGCTCTCACTCGGCCTGGGCCGGACGGACGATGGCGAGCACCGTCAGCAGGAGGATCTTGACGTCGAGCCAGAGCGACCAGTTCTCGATGTAGTAGTTGTCCCACTCCACGCGGTCAGCGAGCGAGGTCTGGCCGCGGAGGCCGTGCACCTGCGCCCAGCCGGAGATGCCGGCCTTGACGCGATGGCGCTCCCCGTAGCGGTCGATTTGGCCGGTGAACAGGTCGACGTACTCGGGCCGCTCCGGGCGCGGTCCGACGAGGCTCATCTCGCCCTTGAGAACGTTCCAGAGCTGCGGCAGCTCGTCGACGGACGTTCGCCGCAGGAACGCGCCGACCCGAGTGCGCCGATCCACGCCCTCGACGCCTCCCGGCGCCGTACCGGGCCGAAGCTCGGCCGAGCCGGCCTTCTCTCCCGACAGGCGCATCGACCGGAACTTGAGGATCTCGAAGGTGCGGCCGTCCCGGCCGGCACGGGTCTGCCGGAAGAAGACCGGTCGCCCCATCGTGATCCACACGGCCGCGCCGGCGATCAGCAGCACGGGCGAGACGAGCACGAGCAGGAGCGCGGCCACCAGACGGTCGGCGGCGTACTTCACGGCGAACTGCCAGCTGCGCGGGTTGGTCGGCTGCGCAGTGAGAAGCGGGAGGCCGCCGAGGTACTCGATGCCGATGTGCCCGACGACCTTCTCGTAGAAGCGCGGCACCATCGACACCTCGACACCGAGCTCCTGGCAGCGCCTGAGCACGCGGAGAAGTACGGGCCCGGGCGCGGTCGAGAAGGTCATGACGACGTGCCTGACGCCGTGGTCCGCGATGACGCGGTCGAGATCCCAGCTCGCGCCGAGCACGGGCAGGTCGGCGTCCTCGTTGCCGGCATCGCGCGGCTCCTTGTCCAGGAAGCCGATCGGGCGCAGTCCCAGCTCGGGGTGCTCCAGGAGGCGATTCGCCGTCAGCCGGCCCACGTGCCCGGCGCCGACGACGAGTGTCGGGCGCACCGACTCGCCGCGGCGTCGCGCCTGCAGCTCGCCCCAGGAGAGGACGACGCGTCCCGCCAGCAGGTACACGCTGGCGAACGCCCAGATCCGGGCAGTCTGCGCGGCGACCCAGGGGTCGTCGGCGACGACGATGCGCAGCGAGAGGACGATCATCGCCGCGAGCGCGGTCGCCGTGACGACGACCCTGAGGTCGTCGAGGACGCGGAGGAAGACGCGCGGCCGGTACAGGCCCCGCGCCGCCATGAGGGCGAACGTGAGCAGGGGGAAGGCGACGAGCCAGATCGTCGGCGTCGTCGGGACGCCCGCCCGCTGCGCGCCGAGGTCGGCGACGACCACGGCGGCGAAGAGCATGAGCGCGTCGACGGCCAGGCACGCCTTGGTCCACGCGCTCAGCCTGCGCGTGCGCGCTGCGGCACGCCGTGCCGCTGCGGGGAGGGCGCGGCCCTCCACGCGAGTGCTTCGGAGCACCGGAGGTGCCCGCCGCTAGGTTCGGGCCCGACCGACTCGCCTGAGCGTGAGTCCGGCCGCAAGCAGCAGGACGCCCGCTCCGACGAGGAGCAGCAGGTCGAGGCCGGTGAACGGCAGAGAACCGCCGCCTTCGACGTCGCCTTGGATGTTGCCTCCGGTACCGCCGTACCCGCTCTGCGCAGGCTCCTGCGCGAGCGCGACGGACGCCATGACCAGGTACGCAAGCACCGAGCTTGCGATTGCCGCAAGACGCTTCACTTCATCCTCCCTTTTCTCGTCCTCATTGCCGAGCGCACGGGCGGGGGTGCCGACGCGCTCGGACGAGGACTACCGTTGGCCGCAGAATATTGCCCTTCTGTCTCGTGCCGCATTTACTCGAGACCCGGCCGTAAAAGGGGCCGCAGCAGGGTCTCACGTCACAGTATCGGGGCTCTTTGGCGAGTGTCAACTTTGTGCCTTGGTTGCTACTAGCTCGTTCGTGCCTCGACCCGCTGAAGGAAGATCCTGTCGAGCACGTGCGGGTCGACGGGCTCGCCTGCGAGCAGCCCCTCGCGCACGACGCCGACGGTCTCCTCGAGCGGGTTCAACTCTTCTGCGCGGTCGAGCCGCGCAAGGGCCTCGTCGCGGCGGCCTTCCAGCGCCGCGATCACCGCCAGCTCCAGTTCGGCGTACCAGCTGTCGGGGTGGCGTTCGAGTGCGCGTTCGAACGCCGCTTCGGCGCGCGGGTAGTCCTCGCCCCGCATGGCGATCGCGCCGGTTACGAGGTCGGCGCGGGCACTCAGCGGGTTCAGGCCGCGCGCGCGGTCGAGGATCGCGTAGGCGTCCTCTGGGCTCGAGCGCCACGCGTCGGCCGCGCGCTCGACCTCACGCGCAGCGAGCCAGGGGAGGGTCAGTGAGAGGGCCGCAGCCACGACGATGAGCGTATAGAGGGCGGCGGCTGTCATCCGCCGCCGTGTCCACCCGGCCGGGCGTTCGGCCGGAAGCGGGATCGGGCGGTCGAGCGCGGCCGCCAGCCCGAGCCAGGCAAAGGCGGGCGCGGCGAGGCCCGGAAACTCCCAGAACCAGTCGATCGAGCCGTGGAGCACCCAGTAGGAAAAGGCGACGACCGCGGCGCCGGCCACCGCGTTGCCGAGCTGCGAGCGCCGCGAGCGGCCGACCCAGACCGCGGCGAGCGCGCTGCCGAGGAAGCCGAGGAAGAGCAGCCCGCCGACGATCCCCGTCCCCGACACCACCATCAACGGCAGGCTGTGCGGGTAGAGGGGCTCCTCCGGGCTCTCACGTTCCCGCAGGTAGGCGTCCGCGAAGTTTCCGGCGCCGGCGCCGGCGGCGGGCGAGTCCCGGAGCTCCCCCAGCGCGACCCGCCAGAAGTCGTAGCGGTTGCTGCCGAGGTTGGCGCCGAAGTACGACGAGCTCTCCTCGAACTGCTGCCCGGCCGAGAACTCGTCCCAGGCGTCCCGCGCCTGCGTCACCGGATTCCCGTAGGCCGCGAGCAGGACGAGGGCGGCCACGACGGCCGCGACTCCCCCGAGGACGCCGACGATCCACGCGCCCAGGCGCGCCACGTCGGCGGGGAGGGGAGCGTAGTGGTCGACGAGCCCGTAGATCGTTCCCAGCGCGAAGAGCGCCGCAGCCGACCCGATCAGCGGGTCGGCGAGCGCGTCGAGGGCCGCCGGGAGGGTCTCCGCGCGCCAGGCCGGATAGAGGTCCAGAAGCGCGTCGCGTGCGAGATACGCCGCGAGGCAGGCCGGCGCGAGGACGAGCAGCGACCGGACGCGCCCGGGGACGAGGGCGAGGTACAGCACCAGGACGACCGGGAACACGAAGAGCGAGCCGCGGCTCTGCGGCAGGATCGCCTGCTCGAGCAGGAAGCCGGCCGAGGCCAGGAAGAGCCCGCGCAACCACCAGGGCGTCTCGCGCCGCGACGCGAGGAAGGCGGCGGGCCAGAACGCCGCCAGGAAGAGCGCGCAGTTCGCGTTCAGGTAGCCGACGGGCTCCGCGTAGCGGCCGCCCATGAAGAACGAGTACGGATCGTCGGCGCGCAGGAGCGAGACGAGGGTCGCCGCCGCGAGCGCGGTCACGCCGAGGGCATAGGCGCCGAGCAGGAAGGCCCCGTGGCGCGCCCGCCACGGCCAGAGCAGGAAGATCCCGTAGACCGCCAGGTAGAGGAGCGTCCGGTTCGTCGCGTCCCACGCCTCCCCGCGGTCGCCGGCCCAGGCGATGGAGAGCGCGCTCCAAACGGTGAAGCCGGCGAGCAGCGCGAGCGCCGCGAGGCCAGTGCGCGGCAGCGTGGTCAGCACCTGCGGCGCCGCGACCAGAATGAGCACGAGCAGGCCGACGAGCGCGAGGCTTCCCGGCAGCCAGAGCGTCGGGGGGTAGCCGCCGTCGACCGCCGCCCAGAGCAGGAAGACGCCCAGGGGGAGCGCGCCGACGAGGAAGGTCGCGACCCGAATCGCCCGCGGGCTGGCGTCATCCATCATGGCCGCGCGAGTCTAGTTTGAGGAGCGGGCGCCCCTTCCAAGTCAGCCGAGCCGGATGCGCAGGACGCGAGACTCCGCTCGCTGGGCGCCGGTGCCGGCGACGGCGCGGTAGCGGACGACGGCGCCGCGCGCGACGAGGCTCACTCGGAAGCCGCCGGTCGCCCCGGCGCGCAGGCGGGCGACACGGACCCAGCCGCGCGACGTGCGCCGCTGGACGACGACGACCTGCGGCAGGGCGCGCGCGGCGACGGGGTCGCCACCGAGCGCGACGCGGCCTCGAAGCGTGACCCGGGCCGCGGGCGTCCCCCAGGCCGGCAGTTGCTGCTGGGCGCTCTTGCGCAAGACGACCCTGCCGACCGGAAGGTCGAGCGCATAGGCGCGCAGGGCGCCGTAGCTCGGCTTCAGCCGCCAGTCCGTCGTGGCGAGCCCGAACCGGCCCTCGTAGGTGTCGGCGTCCTCGTAGAACGGGCTGTTGCGGGCCGCGTACCAGAACAGCGTCTTCACCCACGGAAAGCGCTCGACGTAGCGGTAGGCCTTGCGGAGGAACGTGGCCTGGGTCGCGGCCGAAACGCCGCCGTCCTGCGACGTCGTCGAGTAGCCGAACTCGGTGAGCCAGACGTCCTTGTCCGCGTCGCCGAAGGCGACCATCGAGGCGCGGATCTCCTGGATCGCTGGGAACGCGTTGACGGAGATGCGGTCGGGGTCCTCCCAGGCGTGCACGCCGTTCCAGGCGGCCGTCGGGTCGACCCCGTAGGTGTACGGCTGCACAGCAACGGCGTCGAAGTACTCTCCGCCGCCGAGGCGGTAGAGATCCTCGAGGTAGTAGAAGTCCGACTTCGAGAGCCCGCCGAGAAGCACGGTCGAGCCGGGGTCGGTCCCCTTCGCCGCCTCGAAGCCCTCGCGCAGGAGCGGGAGGTACGCCGCGGCGCTCGGGCCGGACGGCCAGAAGCGCGGGTGGTTCGGCTCGTTCCAGAGCTGGTACGTGTGGACGCCGAGCGCGCTGAAATGCTCGACCACGAGGCGGACGGCGTCACCGTAGTCCGAGGCGCGCGTGGGCCGATAGGTGACCTCCCAGCGCCGCTCGCCGCCGGAGTCGACGTGCTTCTCGGGGTCGGCCGAGGCCCAGTAGGGAACCCCGTCGGCGATCGGCATCAGCACCTGGAGCCCCGCCGCGTGCGCCCGCTCGATTGCGTAGTCGTACTCGGCCAGGAGCCACTCGTTCACGTCGCCCTTGCCGTCCGGCTCGAGCCCGGCCCAGTTGACACTGGCTCGGATCCAGCGGACGCCCGCCTGCTGCAGGAGCTCGATCTCGCGGTCGACGTCGGCGCGCGGCTCGCCCCAGGTGACGTCGGCGACGACGCCCACCTCAGCGGCCTGCGCAGGGAGCGCGAGCGCGAGCGCGGCAACCGCGGTGGCGAGCAGCGCGGCGGCACGTCCTGCCCGTTGAGTCCCGAAGCCCACGATCTCCGGAAAGATCGGCCGGAAGGGCGAATACCTTGATTACCGGCGGAAACGCCCTCCGAAGAACAGTCCCTCGAGAAAGCCCTGCATCTTGGCCACGTCGACGACGAGCCGGAGCGGCGGGACCCAGGCGAGCGCGGCGTCCCAGCCGAGCGAGCGACGGGCGGCGAGCGTGAAGAGCGCCAGGTAGCCGGCCGCGCCTGCGAGAAGGAAAGCGCCTGCGGTGCGCGAGCCGAGCGCGAAGAACACCGCCAGCGCCACGCCGGCCCCGTAGACCGCGAAGGTGACGAGCTCGTTCTGGCGGTCGACCCGGGCGAGGGCGTCACCGCGCCCGTAGTTGCGGTACTGGCGGTAGACCTCCCGCAGCGAGCCGCGGGGGCGCCAACGGACGACGGCCTCCGGCACGACGACGATCTCGCGGCCCGCAGCACGGAGAGCGCGTAGGAAGACCTTGTCCTCGCCCCAGGGAAGGTCGGAGGGATAGCCGCCCGCGGCCTCCCACGTCTCGCGCGTGAAGCAGACTCCGTTGCGCCCGGCCGGCAGGTGCTGCCCGGCGATCGGGCCCGAGCGCTCCGCCGGCTTGAACGCCCTGAGCGTGAACCAGCCCGCGGCGCGCTCGAAGGTGGTGCGCGCGTCCGGCTCGCTGACGCCGACCGCGACCGGCCCCTCGGCCGCCGCGCGGCCGAGCGCGGCGACAAAGTCCGGGCCGACCCGGCTGCCGGCGTCCAGCGTGACGACGATGCGGGCAGCTGGCTGCGCGGACGCCCTCGTTCCGCCCGCGGCCGGGCGTGGCTCCGGGCGCCTCCACGAGCCGCAGGGAGCCGTGGGCACGCAGCAGCTCGAGCGTCCCGTCCGCCGAGCCGGCGTCCACGACGACGATCTCC
The DNA here is from genome assembly GCA_963830885.1 of uncultured Actinomycetes bacterium. GTDB lineage: Bacteria > Actinomycetota > Thermoleophilia > Gaiellales > Gaiellaceae > JAIBJN01. The sequence continues at coordinate 6,462 of CAWHOA010000004.1, forward strand.
CCCACCCGCGGCTCCTGTGCGGCCAGGTCGGCCAGAAGCGCGGGAAGCGTCTCGGCCTCGTCGAGCACCGGGACGACGACCGCGACCTTCTCAGCCACGGATCTCCTCCACCGCGCCCTCCAGCTCGTCGATCCGCCGCTCCCAGGAGAAGGCTCCCGCGCGCTCGACGCGGCGGCGGCGTTCCGTCGGTGTGTCCCCGCTCGCCGCTGTGCGAACAGCCTCGGCGAAGGCCTTTGCGTCGCCCACGAAGGCGACGGTGTCAGCGAACCCGTCGGCGGCCTTCATGGGCGTCGAGACCACGGGCCTTCCGGCCGCGAGGTACTCGACGAGCTTCACCGGCACGAGGTTGTCGTTGAAGGCGTTCACCCGGTAGGGCACGAGGCACACCCGGCCGAGCGCGAGCAGTCGCGGCAGCTCCGCGTGCGCGAACGCGCCGGTGAGCACCGCGTTCGGAAGCGGCGCGAGCGCCTCCTCCGCTGCGGGCTCGGCCGGCCCCGCGAAGAGGAGCGTCCAGTCGGGGAGCTCCCGCGCAACGGCGGCCGCGAGCTCCTCGTCGAAGCGGAACCCGAGCGCCCCCGTGAACACCGCCGTCCGCTCGGCGCCCTCGGTCATGGCGACCGGCGCCAGCTCCGACATGTCCACGGCAGCGGTGGCGAGCCTGACGTTCGGATGGCGCTCGGCGAGCAGCTTCCGTAGCGGCTCCGACCAGGCGAAGACGACGTCGGCGCGGACGAGGATGGCGTCCTCGGCGCGGCGGAACACGGCGCGCAGGCGGTCGGTCATGCCGGGGCCGGCCGCGTGGTCGTCCACCACCTCGTAGACGACGGCCCGCCAAGGCGCGGCGGCCAGCAGGGGGACGAGCTCCGGCGTCGGGAAGCGGATCCAGAGGACGGTGCCGCTCGGATCACGGACGTGGCCGAGCAGCTGCCGCGCGAGCCAGCGGCGGTTGACGGCGTCGACGCCCGGCACGCGCCGCGGCGGAACGAGCTTCGGCCGGACGACCTCGAACGGGGGCTCCCGCGCAGGGCTCTTGCCGCGGCGGAGCGCCTGCACGACGTGGCTCGGCCGTGGGTTCCTGATCCCGAGCTGCGCGACGTAGACGACCCGCCACCCGCGCGCAGCGAAGCGCGCCATCTTCTCCTCCGCCTCCGTGTTGTGGAACGGGTAGGGGAAGTCCGAGTAGAAGAGGATGTCGCCCTTCACGCGCCGGACGTCCGCTCGCGCGCGTCGATGCGCTGGAGCGCCGCGCCGACGCCGAGGAGCGTCCAGGCAAGCATCGAGGTCTTCGGGTCGACGAAGGTCACGTCGAAGAGGTTCGAGACGAGCAGCAGGATCCCGGCTCCGAGCAGGCCGAGCCCGAAGCCGCGGACCCGCGCGTCGGCCGAGCGGCGCAGAGTGAGCACCATGCGCCCCGCGGCCAGGATGAGGAGGAGCAGCGCGGCGATGCCGACGAGGCCTTGCTCCGCGAGCGTGTTCAGGTAGAGGCTGTGGGCGGACTCGGGCGGCGCGAGGCCGGTTCCGGGCAGGAAGCTCCGTCCCGTGGTGCCCAGCTCGACGTAGGCGACATCGAAGCTGTTGAGGCCGACGCCGAGCACCGGATGCGCCTGGAACATGGTGACCGCTGCGTCCCAGAAGTCGAGGCGCGTGGCGATCTCGGGGCGGTCGAGTCGCCCGGCATCCGCGACCCGGTCCTGCCAGGCCGCCGGCGCGAGCAGGACGACGAGGACGGCGGCAGCCGCGATTGCGGGCCAGGCGCGTTTACTCCGCGCGAGCACGAGCACGAGGGCCACCAGCGCCACCAGTACGCCGCGCGAGTAGGTGACGATCGCGGCCGGGAGCGCGAGCAGGGCCAACAGCACGCACGCCGCCCTGGCCAGCCGGCTCTCGAAGACCGCATAGAGGCCGACCGCCAGCGGGACGAAGATGACGACGAACCCGGCGAGCTGGTTCGGGTGCGGGAAGAAGGACGAGACGCGGTACTCGACCGCTCCGGTGTCGCTGACGAACCCGACGCGCGAGAGCTCTCCGGTCCCGTATTGCCAGAGGGCGTGCCCGCTGACGAGGAGGCCGACCAGGAGGAGCGCCGCGAAGATCGGCCGCAGCGCGTGCCAGTCGTCCAGGAAGAGCGCGATCAGCAGGTAGATGAACACCGAGCCGGTCAGGAGGAGGAACTTGGCCGCGGCCGCCTCGCCCGACGCGGCGAAGGGCACCGACGCGAGCGCCGCGCCGACGAAGGCGAGTGCCCCGACGAAGACCGGGGGCGCAACCAGCTTCTTCCCGGAGAGCACCGAGCGCACGGCCTGGATGAGGACGAGCACCATCGCCCACGCCCCGAGCGCGACGCGCAGCCTGGCGCTCCCCGGCTCGGCGATGGGCGCGTTCTCCGCGAGCGGCGTCAGCACGATCAGGAGCGCGAGCCCGTACTCGAGCCGCCAGAGCCCGAGCGCGACCGCGATGATGCCGGCGGCCGCGATCGGGAGGATCGTCGGGTCGTCCAGTCGGTACGAGCCGACCGCGTAGACGGCGCCGGCGACCGCTGCGGCGGCGATCGCCAGCGCACCGAGCACGCCGGCCACCGACCACTGCGGCGCGGCCGGGCGGGCCCAGCCCTCGGCGTGCACCTCAGTCACCCGGCCGTGAGGCCAGCGGGTCGGGAAGCGCGTCGGGTGCGGCTTCGCCGTAGTAGCGGTCGTAGTTCTCCGAGCCGCCCATCTCGTTGACGATGAGGCCGGCCACGGTCGCCTCGGTCTGCCGGAGCTGGCGAATCGCCGCCGTCACCTTCGTCCGGGAGCCGCGGCGGTGGTTGACGACGAAGATGACGGTGCCGACGGCGTGGGCGAGGATGGTCGCGTCGGCGCCGGCCGAGAGCGGCGGGCTGTCGACGATGACGAAGTCGGCCCATTCCGAGGCGTCGGCGAGGAGGTGCTCGAGCGACTCGGGCCGCAACAGCGTCGAGGGGTTCGGTGGGATCGCGCCGGCCGGCATCACGTAGACGTTCGGCACGGGCGTCTCGTGGACGACCTCCTCGAAGCGCCAGCCGAGCGCGAGGTAGTGCGTCAGCCCCTTGAGGCTGGGCGCGTCGAGCTCGTACATCTTGGCGAGGGCGGGGCGGCGCAGGTCGCCCTCGATCACGAGCACGCGCCGGCCCTGCTCCGCCATGACGCGCGCCAGGGCGATCGAGCTGGTCGATTTGCCCTCGGAGGGCGAGGCGCTGGCGAGCAGCACGCGCGACAGCGGCTCCTCCGGGGAGAGGAACGCCAGGTTGGTCCGCAGGACGCGGAAGGCCTCCAGGAAGCGCTGCTCACGGCTCTTCGAGAGCCGGCGGCGCGCAATGCTCGGCACGCGCGCAAGCACGGGGACGCCCAGCTCCCGGGCGAGGTCGTCCTCGCTGCCGAGGCGGGTGTCGAGCCGGTCGCGCAGGAGCGCCAGGCCGGCGCCGAGGAAGAGCGCGAAGACGAACATGACTGCCGCGTAGAGGGTCGGCCGCGGCCGGACCGCGCCGCTCGGAGGTTGCGCCTGATCGGCGACGGTGACCTCGCCGTTCGTCTCCGAGGCCAGCTCCTCGTCCGCGTAGTCGACGAACGTGTCCGCGTAGACGTTGGCGAGCTCCGCGGCCTCATCGGGCGTGTCCCCCTCCGCCTCGACCACCAGGAGCTGCGTATCGGAGATGGGCCGGAACGACGTCCGCTCGAGGATCTCGGCTGCCGTCTCGTCGCCGGGAAGCGCCTCCGCCACCTGGGCGGCGACGTTCTCGCTCTGGATCAGCTCGGCGTACGTCCGAGCCAGGACCTGGGCCGACTGGATCGCCTCGAAGTCGTTCCCGGTAGACGTGCGGTTGCCGACGAACAGCGTCGCCTCGGCCTCGTAGACCTTGGGCAGCTGTCGGCTGACGACATAGGTCGCCACGGTCGCGACGAGGACCGTCAGAAGGACGATCCACTTCCGTCGCCAGAGCGTGATGAGGAGCTGATCCGCAGACACAGGGGGAGACGCCGCCTCTCGCAGTTTAGTCGGGCATTTCGGATTGCCCACCCCCCATGCGGGCATCCATCTCGCGGCCATCACGGATCAGCTCGGCGCGCTCCCTGCGCCACTTCCACTGGAAGCGGCCGAAGGCGCGGAGGTGCTCGAGCGCGATGCGCGAGAGCGGGCTCGCGGCCGAGGTGCGCCGGTAGGCGTGGACGACCGTGGCGGCGGGGTGGTAGACGACCGCGAGCCCGGCGCGGCGGATGCGGAAGCACCAGTCGGCGTCGTCGGGCCCGAAGAAGATGCGCGAGTCGATCTCTCCGGCCGCCTCCTGCGCCTCGGCGGTGAAGAGTTGGCAGGCGCCGATGACGTACTCGACCTCGCGGGTGACGTCGTGGCGCTCGTCGGCCATCAGATGGTGGCGCACCGTCGCCGAGTCGGCGAAGAAGCGGCCCAGCGGCGGGCGGGAGAGCAGCGGGACGAGCACCGGCGGGTACCGGCGCGCCGAGAGCTGGAGCGTCCCGTCCTCGTAGACCAGGCGCGGCCCGACCAGCCCGACGCCCGGGTTGGCGTCGAGGTAGCGGACGAGCTCGGCCAGCGCACCCGGGGTGAGGCGGGCATCGCTGTCCAGGAACATGCGCGTCCGCCCGCTCGCGCGGCGTAGTCCCTCGTTCCGGGCCGCGACGCCGATGTTGCGGGGCAGGCGGACGACCTCGGCGAGCGGGAACGCCTCGGCCACGGCCTCCGCGGTGCCGTCCGTCGAGCCGTTGTCAACGAGCAGAAGCTCACAGGAGGCCGGCGCTGCGTGCTCCTCCACCGAGGCGAGGCAGGCCAGCACCTCGTCGCGGACGTCGTGCGCGACGACGATGACGCTGACGTCGGTCACGAGGCGGGCACCGCCGCCGTCCGCCCCACCATGCGCCGCGCCTGGCCGAGCGCATGGCCGGGGAGCTGCCGGTCGAGGAGCAGGATCACCGCGAGGTAGGCGCCGAGCCCGGCAGCGAGCGGGAGCCCGAGCGCGAGCACGCCGACGAGATCAGCGGTCGCGTTCGCGACGACGCGGGCCGCGACCCACGCCGCTGGGCAAGCGACCGCGACCACGGCGACCGCCGACCACTGGCGTGCGAGCGGAACTCCCGCGCGCGAGCGCGCGAACCACGCCAGGAGAAGGGTCGCCGCCACCGACTCGGCGAGGACCACCCAGGCGACCTCGGTGATCCCGCCCCGGCTCGCCGCGACGTGGACGAGCGGGACGAGGACGACGAGCATGACGAGCGAGAGGCGCCCGAGCACCGCCTGGTGCCCGACCGAGTTGAGGAGCCAGGCGATCGTGTTCCGGATCGGCTTCACCGCGCCCCACAGCCCGAGCACCGCCAGCGGCCCGATCATCCCTGCCCAGCGCTCGCCGAAGACGACGAGCACGACCGGCTCGGCCGCGCCCGAGAGCACGATCCCCAGTGGGCAGGTGGCGAAGGCGACCAGCTTGAGGGCGGAGAGGAACGCCGGGGTCACCTCCTCCCCTCGGTGGCGCATGCGGGCGAAGCCCGGGAACGTGACCTTGGCGACCGACTCCGCGATGATCCAGTTCGGCAGCTCGGAGAGCCGGACGGCCATCGAGTAGAAGCCGAGGCGGGCGGCGCCGAGCACCCTGCCGACGATGACGATGTCGACGTTCTGCGCGGCGAAGCCGGTCACCGTCTGGACGAGGAAGCCGCGGCCCTCCTGGATCCCGCGCGCGGCCGCAACCCGGTCGAAGGCCGGCCGGACGCGGTACGGCGCCAGCGTGAGGAGCGCGGCCGCGTACGCCGCCGCGCCCACGATCTGGCCCGTGACGAGGCTCCACACGCCGGCCCCGAGCGCGGCCAGCACGATGCCGGTCGCGCTGTAGGTGACCGCCTGCACCATCTGTGCGACGAAGCGTTTGCGGAACTCGAGCTCCCGCTGCATCAGCGCCTCGTAGAACCAGTTGAGGCCGCCGCTGAAGAAGACCATGACGGACATGGCGAGGATGACGTCGTCGAGGCGAGGGTCGTCGAAGATGCTGGCGAGGGCAGGCGCCGTGGCGGCCATCGCCACGGCGAAGCCGGCGCCCATGGCGAGGAAGAGCGTCAGGTACGTGCCCTTCGCGCGGTCGTCCAGGTCCTGCTCGACCACGAAGACCCCGCCGAGGCCGAGGCTGGCGACGAGCCCCAGGAAGATGGAGATCGTCAGCGCAATCGCGACGAGTCCGAAGTCCGACGGCACGAGCAACCGGGCGAGCACGACCATCGCCCCGATCTGGACGAGCCGGCTCCCGGCGAGCGTCAGGAACGTCCAGGGGATGCCGCGGATGGCTTTTTCCTCCATCAGTGATCCTTCAAGTGACGCTGCCGCGTAATCGCGGGGCAGAGGGCGGCATGTGTTGCTCGGAGGATCACTCTCACTATGCTGCCGCGAGGAGATGAACGGGCCGAGGGCAAGTGTGGTCGTCCGCGCGAAGGACGAGGCGCGGGCCATCGAGCGCACGTTCAAGGCGCTGCGCCGGCAGACGGTCCCCGTGGAGATCGTCGTCGTCGACTCCGGCTCCACCGACGGCACCGTCGAGATCGCCAAGCACTGGTGCGACCGCCTGATCGAGATCCCGGCGGAGAACTTCACGTATGGCTACAGCGCGAACCTCGGCGCCGAGGCCGCCTCCGCGCCGTTCTGCTTCTCCCTCTCCGCGCACTGCGCGCCCGAGGGGGACGACTGGGTCGAGCGCTCGCTCCGCCACTACGCCCGCGAGGACGTGGCCGCCACGAACGGGATCCAGTCCTTCCCGGACGGGCGGCCGGTGGAGTACGTCTTCTTCCAGGACGCCGACCACGTGCGCGCGCACCTGCTCTGGGGCTTCTCCAACCACGCCTCTTCGTGGCGCGCCGAGGTCTGGCGGGAGCACCCGTTCGACGCGTCGCTGTCGAGCTCCGAGGACCGCGAGTGGGCGCTGCGCGTGACCACGGCCGGCTGGGTGATCGCGTACGACCCCGAGCTCTGGGTCGACCTCTCGCACCAATGGGACGGCGGCGCGCTCTTCCAGTACCGCCGCAAGCGGATGGAGACGCGCGGCCTGGCCGAGTTCGCCCCACTGCCGCCCTACCGGCTCGGCGACGCGCTCGACGAGTGGTGGACTGCTCCGGACGATCGGCATTCGGCGGTCTTCCACCGGCTCAACTACCGCCGGGCGGCGGGGATCCTGGGGAAGTACCGCGGCCTCGCTCGGACACGCCGCCGAGGGTCCTGAAACCGCGGACGAAGCCGGTCCACGTCCCGGCGGACCGGGCCGCGGCGACGCGGGCGCGCACCATCGAGCCGCGGCGCAGCGAGCTGGCCGCCATGCGCGCATCGCCGGCGACCTGCTCGGCGAGAAAGCGCAGCGGCCGCAGGTCGCCGGCTCGGATGTGCTTCGCGCAGAAGGCGGCGCCGCCGAGGTTGTAGCCGAAGAAGAGCCGCGGCAAGTCGTCGGGGTCCCGCCACTGCTGGTGCACGATCTCGAACCCGGGCGTGGAGGCAACCCGATAGCCCGCCTTCAGGAGCCGGTAGCCGAGGTCCATGTCCTCCGCGCCGGGGAACTCGGAGCCGGGGCCCAGACGCGGGTCGAAGCCGCCCAGCGCGAGGAGCACGTCGCGGCGGCAGACGAAGTTGGCCGCGTAGCCGACCCGGTTCGGGTGGACGACGCCCTTCCAGACCCGCGGTCGCTCGACGTGGAAGACGCTTACCGGCAGGTGATCCCGGTCCGGGGCGAAGCCGTCGGGCGCGTGAACCTCCCCGAAGAGCGCGTCGGGGTGGCCGAGGTCGCGGGTCTGCGCGAGGACGGATTCGAGCCAGGTGGGCGTGATCTCGACGTCGTCGTCGAGGAAGGCGACGTAGTCGCCCTCGACTGCCCGCGCGCCGGCGTTGCGGGCGCCCGAGCACGAGGGCGGCTCGTGGCGGAGAAGGCGGACGCGCTCGTCGCCGAGCCCGGCGAGGGCGGCCGCCGTCGCATCGCCCCGGCTCTGGTCGACGACCACGATCTCGAGCGGGACCGCCGTCCCGTCGAGAACGGCCCGCACGACGGCCGCCGCCTTCACGGGCCGGTCGAGCGTCGGGACGACGACTGAGACCGTAGGCCCGGGGTCGCCCCCGGAGGTCATTCGCGCTCGCGGTCCCGC
>CAWHOA010000005.1:0-6747 GCA_963830885.1 uncultured Actinomycetes bacterium
AGCCCTGAGCCTGCGGCTGGTCGAAAAAGTCGAGGTTGTAACGGTCGCTACCACGCCCTATTCTTGCGAGCGCCAGCTGGGCGTCACGAGTACGGAGGCGCGAGCCTCGCCAAAGGAGGAAGCATGGAAACCCTGTCGATCACCACTCCGTTCACCGAAGGGGACACCGTTCGCCATGCCCAGGAGCTCTTGGCGAAGAACAAGTACGGCAAGTTCTACAAGGGGAAGATCAACGGTGTCTTCGACCTGGAGACCGCGCGCGCGTGCAAACGGGCGAAGTATTGGCTCGGGTACACCGACGCGGGACTCGATCCGATCTTCGGAAACAAGCTCGAGGCGCTCCTCGCGGGCGAGAAGGCGCTGCCAGCGGCCAATGCCAAGCGGAGAACTGCGCGGCTTAGTGCGGACAAGCAGAAGCCCATGCGCGAGCAGGCTTTCGCGGAGGCCAAGAAGCACCTGGGAGTCCAGGAAGCGCCGAAGGACTCGAACAAGGTGCTCTTTTCCAAGTGGTACGGCGTACAGGGGCCCTGGTGCGCGATGTTCGTGTCCTACTGCTACGCCGAGGCCGGGGCGTCGAAGTCTTTCAGGAAGGGTCTGAAGTGGGCTTACTGCCCGTCCGTCCTCGAGAGCGCCAGGGCGGGCGAGAACCACCTCTCGATCACAGACGACCCGAAGCGGGGGGACATCGTCCTCTACCAGTTCGACCAGGACGCCAACGCGGATCACATCGGCCTGTTCGAGCGCTTCACGGACAAGTCGGGGAACTTCACGGCGATCGAGGGAAACACGGCCACGGGGAACGATTCGAACGGCGGCGAGGTGATGCGCCGGAACCGCAACAAGTCGAGCGTGATCGCGTTCATTCGCGTGGGCGCAGGGGCCTAGCCTCGAACGGGCTGCGCCTCGACCACGTGGTGATCGCCGTCTCCGACTGGGAGCGGTCGAACGCCTTCTACGCGAACGTGCTCGGCGCCGAGGTAGTACCGCTCGGCGCCGGGCGCTTCGCTTACGCGATCGGCGGCCAGCGGCTCAACGTCCACGGCCCGGGCACGGACGTCGGCTCCCTCGTCGCCCGTGAGCGCGTCCGGCCCGGGAACGGCGACCTTTGCCTCGAATGGCCGGGGCCGATCGCTGAGGCCGTGGCGCACCTCCGCTCCCGCAACGTCGCGATCGAGGCAGGCCCCGTTGAGCGCGAGGGCGCGCGAGGGCGAGGGCTCAGCGTCTACTTCCGGGACCCGGACGGTTCGCTGCTCGAGCTGATCTCGTACCGGTAGGGCAGCTCCACGACACAGCTGCTTTAGCCCGGCTAAACCCGCATGGTTGCTGGGATTCTGGGGCTTTGCAACGGCGTCCTGGTGCGATATAACCCGGCTCCATCCATTGGGGAGGTGGGGCACGTTGTACAGGACGTTTTCGATTGCGGTCATCGCTGCGGTCGTGCTGTTCACGACCGTGCAGGCGGCGGCCGCGAGACCGGATCGCTTCGGGGGCACAGAGATGTTCCCGGGCGAGGGCATCGCAGAGCCGATGCAGCACGGCATGACGACAGGGCACCTGCCGCCGGTGAGCTACGGCGTCAAGCTCGTGGGGAAGGCCGAGGTGACGAACCCGGCCGGCACCGGGAACGACGGCCGGGTCGCCGACGTCTCGGCGTATGGCAAGTACGCGTTCCTGACCGCGTTCCGCGATCCGACCTGCGAGCGTACCGGGGCGCACGTCATCAACATGTCCGATCCGAAGAATCCGTTCGAGGTGACGAGCGCGTTCATGGAAACCACGCCGTTCAACTACGCGGGCGAGGGCTCCGACACGCTCCGTCTCAAGAACCAGTACTTCGACGGCGTGCTCTTCATCCACCAGAACGAGACCTGCCCGGGAGCGCCGGCGCCGACCGCGCCGAGAACCCGCGGCGGGATCAACATCTGGGACATCAGCGACCCGGAGCACCCGGAGCTGCTCGTCAAGCACGCGGGCGACCTCGACGGCGGGTTCGACGACCAGCCGAACCAGACCCACAGCGTCTTCGCGTGGACCAGCCCGTTCGACGGCCGGACCTACGCTGTTCTCGTCGACGACGAGGAATTCACCGACCTCGACATCCTGGACATCACCGATCCGAGGAACCCGTTCATGGTGAACGACACGCTCGACCTGGTCGAGCTGTTCGGGGTCGATCAGGAGTCGCCGCCGAATCTGACGTCGATCTTCTCGCACGACATGTACGTGAAGCGCGTCGGCCAGCGCCTGGTCATGAACGTGAGCTACTGGGACGGCGGCTACGTGTTCCTCGACGTCACCGACCCGACGCCGGGCAACGTGACGCTCATCGCGGAGTCCGACTATCCGGAGCTCGACGAGGAGCGCCTGGCCCGCGGGCACGAGATCTCGCCCGAGGGCAACGGACACCAGTCGGAGCTTTCGCCGGACAACCGCTTCCTCGTCGCCACCGACGAGGACTTCAACGCGTACCGCGTCGTCGCCGAGATCACCTCGGGCTCGCACACCGGGACGGAGTTCACGGCGCTGTCCGGGTCGGGCGTCCCGCCGGTCGACGCGGACACGAGCATCACCGGCACGCCGACCTTCGTCGGCCTCGCCTGCGCGGCGAGCCCGCCGCCTCCGGGCGACGGCATCGCGCTGATCGAGCGCGGCGTGTGCTCCTTCCAGGAGAAGCTCGACGTTGTCAAGGCTGCGGGATACGACGCCGGGATCGTGTTCAACACCGTCCGGCCCGACTGCGAGAGCCTCGTGTTCATGCTGGCGGCGGGCGACATCCCGTTCGTCTTCGTCACGAGGTCGACCGGCCTGCAGATCCTGGGCCAGACCCTGTCGGCGGATGTCTGCACGCAGGCGTCGCCGCCGATCGGGTCACCGGCCTCGTCCGTGGCCATCGAGGCGATCTTCGACGGCTGGGGCTTCGTCCGCCTGTTCGAGACCTCGGTCCCGGGCAAGGTCGGAGCCGCGGGCTCGATCGCGTCCCTCGACACGTTCGCGATCCCCGAGTCGCAGGATCCCGCCTACGCGGAGGGCTTCGGCGACCTGTCTGTGCACGAGGTCGCGCTCGATCCCAACCCGCGGAAGAAGCTGGCGTACGTCAGCTACTACGCAGGCGGCTTCCGCGTCCTCAAGTACGGCCCCCTCGGGCTCCGCGAGGTCGGAGCGTTCATCGACGAGGGCGGCAACAACTTCTGGGGCGTCGAGGTCCACAAGATCCGTGGGGAGCAGTACGTGCTCGCCAGTGATCGGGACTTCGGCCTCTACATCTTCAAGCCCTGATCGGTGAGAGCGGGCGGCGGGGCGACCCGCCGCCCGCCCTCCCCTACGGCGCGTCCAGGTCGGCGGGCGTGTTCACGTTCACGAGTGCGCCCTCGTCCCACTGGAGCGTCCGCGGCTCCAGATCGATGCACGCACGGTAGAGGGCGAGGTGCCCCGAGGCGATGTGCTGCTCCAGGACCGGCAGCGCCGAGCGGCAGTACGCGCCCGGGAGCGGGCCCGAATGCGGGACCGCCGCCTCGGCGCCCTCCAAGGCGTCCGCCAGTGCGCGCAGGAGGTCCGCCGTCACATGCGGCATGTCGGTGGGGAGTACGACGACGCGATCGGCATTCGCGAGCCGGAGCGCCGCGGCGACGCCGACGATGGCGGCGCGGGTCTCGCTGCCGTCGTCCAGCACGGGGAAGGGCAGCTCGAGCCCGTCGGCCGCCTTGCCGACCACGATCACATGCTCGAAGGCCTCGGCGAGGATGCGGTGGCCGCGCTCGGCCAGGGTCTCCCCTTCGTACCGCGCGAGCGCTTTCGGCGAGCCGAAGCGGGTGCTCGCCCCGCCGACGAGGAGGGCGCCCGCTACGCCTTGCCGACCGTGAACCACGCGCGCGCCTCCAGCTCGAAGGGGCCGTCCGGAACCGAGAGCCGCAGACGGTACTCGCGCCTCAGAGCCTCGCGCCGCTCGTCGTCCAGCGCGGCCGCGTACGCGCCGGCCGGCCCTACACCGGCGGTGAACGGCGCCCAGAGGTCGTCGAATCCGTCGTACGCCGCGGCGACCACGAGCTCTCCGTCCTCGACCTCGCGAAGCCCCGCCCGGCGCCAGAGCTCCGCCAGCTCGCCCCGCCGGCCGAACGGCATGCGCGCGCCCTCATCCACAGCCCCGGCGCCCTCCACGTCGAGCGCGGCCGCCGCGTCCCAGAACGTCCGCAACAGCGTCATCTGACCGGGATAGTCCCAGACGCACCCTGCCACGGTGCCGCCGGGCCGGGTGACGCGTCGCATCTCGGCGACACCGGCCGCGGGGTCCTTCATGAAGTTGACGACCAGCTGGGCGAGCGTCGCGTCGAAGGCTCCGTCGTCGAACGGTAGCGACTCGGCCGAGGCGAGCCGGACGTCGATCCCCGGGAAGCGGGCGCGGAGGGCCTCGACGAACGGCTCCGACGGATCGACCGCGGTCACTGCTGCAGGCCCGACCAGCTCGACGAGCCGCCGCATGCCGACGCCGGTCCCGGCGCCGACGTCGAGCACCGACGAGTCCGCCCCGATCCCCGCAGCGCTCGCCAAGGCGTCGGTGAGCCCGTAGCTGTACCGCCCGACGAAGCGGTCGTAGGCGTCCGCCGGCACGGAGAAGGTCACGCGACCACCCGCCACGGCTCCGAGTAGACGTTGACACGGCCGTCGCGGACGAAGCCGCAGAGCGTGATGCCGCGATCCCCGGCCAGCTCGACCGCCAGCGTCGAGGGCGCGCCCACCGCGACGAGGATCGGTGCCCCGGCCACCGCCGCCTTCTGGACGAGCTCGAACGAGAGCCGGCCGCTCACGCAGACGAGCTTGTCGGCGAGCGGGAGGAGCCCGTCGAGGAACGACCGGCCGATGACCTTGTCGAAGGCGTTGTGCCGACCGACGTCCTCGCGGACGACGATCAGCTCGCCGTCCGCATCGAAGAGACCGGTGGCATGCAGGCCGCCGGTGGCGGCGAAGGCGGGTTGGGCCGCCCGCAGGCTGTCGGGCAGCGCCCCGACGACCTCCGCCGACACGCGCAGCGCGCTCTCCACGCGGGGCGCCTCGACCGCGACCGCCTCGAGCGCTCCTTTGCCGCAGACCCCGCAGGAGGAGGTCGTGTAGAAGTTCCGCCGCAGCCGCCCTGGATCGAAGCCGTCCTCGACCTGCACGTCGATCGTGTTCGCCGCCAGGTCGGCGGTCGGCTGCGCCGCCACAGCTCGGATTCCCTCGGAGCGGAGGAATCCAATGGAGAGCTCCTCGTCGTGCCCGGGGGTACGCATCGTCACGGCGACGGCCTCGCCGTCGACGCGGATCTCGAGCGGCTCCTCGACGGCCAGCTCGTCCCGCTCCGTCAACCCGCCCGGAAGCCGCAGGACATCGGCCCGAGCCGCGGAGTACGGCGGGAGGGCGTTCACTATGATCGAACCATAGAGGCGACGGCTCTCGACCGCGACGACCCCCTCGCCCGCTTCCGGGACGAGTTCGTCCAGGAGGAGGGCGGGCCGATCTACGTTGACGGAAACTCGCTCGGCCGCATGCCTGTACGGACACGGAAGGCGCTTGCGGACACGGTCGAGCAGTGGGCGACGGCGCTCGTCCGCGGCTGGCACGAGTGGATCGAGCTGCCCGAAGGCGTGGGAGACCTGCTCGCCGAGCACGTCCTCGGGGCTCGCTCCGGCGAGGTGATCGTCACCGACTCCGTGACCGTGAACCTCTACAAGCTCGCCGGCGCGGCCCTCGCCGCGCGCGACAGGACGAGGGTCGTCGTCACGGACGTGGACAACTTCCCGACCGACCGCTACGTTCTCGAGGGCCTCGCGCCGGAGCTCCGCCTCGTCGCCGGCGACCCGATCGGGGGCCCGACCGCCGCGGACGTCGAGGCGGCATGCGCACCCGGCGACGTTGCTTTGGTGGCGCTCTCGCACGTCGCCTACCGGTCCGGGGCACTCGCCGACCTGGCGGCGATCACGGAGGCGGCGCACGCGGCGGGGGCGCTCGTCCTCTGGGACCTGAGCCATTCGGCCGGCGCGGTCCCCGTCGGGCTCGAAGAGCACGGGGTCGACCTCGCAGTCGGCTGCACCTACAAGTACCTGAACGCCGGCCCGGGCGCACCCGCGTTTCTGTACGTCCGCTCGGCGCTCCAGGAGGAGCTCCGCACCCCCATCCAGGGCTGGTTCGGGCAGCGCGACCAGTTCGCCATGGAGCGCCCGTACGAGCCGGCCGAGGGAATCGCGCGCTTCCTCGCCGGCAGCCCGCAGGTGCTCGGTCTGGTGGCCGTGCGGGCGGGCGCCGAGCTCGTAGCCGAGGCCGGCATCGAGGCGATCGCCGCCAAGGGACGCGTGCTCACCGCGTACGGAGTCCAGCTCCACGACGCCCACCTCGCCCCGCTGGGCTTCGAGCTCGGCACGCCGCGCGACCCCGCCCGCCGGGGCGCGCACGTCTCTTTCCGCCATCCCGAGGCCTGGCGGCTCTGCCGCGCGCTCATCGAGCGCGCGGGGGTCGTCCCAGACTTCCGGGACCCGGACACGATCCGCTTCGGCTTCCCGCCGCTCTACACGAGCTTCGCGGACGTGCAAAGGGCGGTCGAGCGGCTGCAGGCGGTCGTCGAGCGCGCCGAGCACCTGCTCGTCGACGCGGCGCGGACACGGGTGACGTGAGCCGGCGACGAGGTTCGTCCGAGCGGCTCGGCGGACCTGATTTGCGGGTTGACCTGCAAAAGTGCAACTGAGTTGAACGATTGCCGCGGGCGCTGTATGGTCGCGC
>CAWHOA010000006.1:0-31874 GCA_963830885.1 uncultured Actinomycetes bacterium
AGGTGCTGGGCCAGACCCCACCTGTGTCCGAACGGATCGACGATCTGCCCGTGGCGCTCGCCCCAAAAAGCGTCCTGCAGGGGTGAGTGCACCTGAGCGCCTTCGGCCAGCGCCCGCTGCCACAGTTCGTCGACCCCGTCGGTCGTGATCGTGAGCGCCCCGTACGTTCCGCCGACCGTGAGCGGAGAGACAGCTCCAAACTCGGGGAACTCATCGGCGATCAGCACCCGGGAACCTCCGAAACGGAGCTCGATCTGCATGAACCGGCCATCCGGGACGGGAATGACGTCGCCGATCTCGGCGCCGAGCGCGCGTTCGTACCACTCCGCTGCGCGCCCGGCGTCGCGGACGACGATGTGCGGGGTCACCTCTGGCACGTCAAACCTCCTCGTGTAACGGAGAACGAAAGCGGTGGCTGTGGACGCCGGAAGGCCCGAGCCGCCTTCTAGCTGGACGAGGTCTCGACTAGCCAGGCGCGGGCGTTGTCCTGCTCGGACGGCTCGAACAGGCGCAGTTCGCCGGGAGCCAGCCAGCCGACCGCGCTCGCGCCGTGCCTGATCCAGTCCTTGTCCGTGACGAGCGCCATCCGCTCCCAAGAGGAGCGGTGCTTCAAGCCGACCGAGCCGGCCGCCTGCACGTCCTGCCAAAGCGCGCCCAAATCGAGCCCTTGGAAGTCGTCCGCGAGCTCGAAATAGATGTTCAGCTTCTCGCCGCGCTCGAGTGCCGCGTAGATCGGCTCCATCATCGTCCGGTACTCGTGGCTGGTGATCTTCCCGGAGGCGCGAAAGCCGAGCGTTCCTGGCGGCAAATCGGTGACGTTCTCGATCAACGCCGCAAGTCTAGGTCGTACCCCGGGGTATCGTCTGAATGTGAGCCAGAACGCGAACGGCACGTATGGCCGGACGCGCGCGTGGCGTTTCCGGCGCTTCGTGAACCGCTACGTCAATCCGATCACGCGGCCCGTCGCCAAGAAGCTCCCCACCTTCGCCATCTTGACGCACCGTGGGCGCAAGTCCGGACGCACATACCAAACGCCGATCAACGTCTTCCAGCGCGGCAACGACTACTTCTTCTTCCTCACCTACGGGTCGGACGTGCAGTGGGTGAAGAACGTCCTCGCCACCGGGTCCTGCTCGATCGAGACGCGCGGTCGGGTCGTTGAGCTCCTCGAGCCGGAGTTGGTCACCGATCCCGAGCTCCGCCCCGCGCCGCCTCACGTCCGCTTCGTCGAGCGCCGGATCGCCGGGGTCACGCAGTACCTGCGGATGCGCGCTTTCACGCCGGCCGACGACGGAGACCGTCTCACCAATCAAGACGCCGATTCGTCCTAGCCGGGAAGTGGGCCGCGGGACCGGCGACTCTTCGGCCGCCGGCTCCGGGTTCGCCACTTTCGGTGCCCTTCACCCGATTCTTCGGGTTGTTATCGGACACTCCGAGTGGCGAGGGCCGGAATCGAACCGGCGACACCACGGTTTTCAGCCGTGTGCTCTACCAACTGAGCTACCTCGCCGCGGCACCGAAGTGTAGCCTCACGGGCCGTGGCGGATGGACAGGAGAGGAAGGCGGCCATCATCGGCGCCGCGCTCGATCTCGGCGCCGGGCGGCGCGGGGTCGACATGGGCCCTTCGGCGATCCGCTATGCCGGGCTCGAGGATCGGCTGCAGGAGCTCGGGATCGCGTGCGAGGACTGGGGCAACGTCGACACGGTGGTCGCCGAGGCGACCGCGAGCGGGAGCCCGCAGGCGCGTTTCCTCGCCCAGATCAAGGAGACGTGCGAGCGCATCGCGCGGGCCGTGGCGCGGGCCGTGGAGGAGGGGCGGACGCCGATCGTGCTCGGCGGCGACCACTCGATCGCGCTGGGGACGCTCGGCGGCCTCGCCTCCGTGCGCGGGCCGGGCGGCGTCCTCTGGCTGGACGCACACGGCGACCTGAACACGCCGGCGACCTCGCCGACCGGGAACGTCCACGGCATGCCGCTCGCGGCTGCGCTCGGCCGCGACCCTGGGGCCTTCGCCAGCGACGCCTGGCCGCTCCCCGCGGTCGATTCCGAGCGGGTCGTCCTCATCGGCGTTCGCTCCCTCGACGAGGGCGAGCGCGCCTTCGTACGTGAGAGCGGGATCGGCATCCACACCATGAGCGAGCTCGACCGCCGCGGCATCGAGCCTGCCATGCGCGAGGCCCTCGAGCGCGTCGAGGGCGCTCCCTTCGTCCACGTCTCCCTCGACATGGACGTCGTCGACCCGGACATGACGCCCGGCGTCGGCACGCCGGTGCGCGGAGGTCTCTCCTACCGGGAGGCCCACCTCGCGCTCGAGCTCGTGGCCGAGTCTGGCCTGATGAGCTCCTTCGAGATCGTCGAGGTGAACCCGATCCTCGACCGCGGGAACGAGACCGCCGCGCTGGCCGTCGAGCTGGCCGCGAGCGCGTTCGGGGCGCGGATCCTCTAGCTGAGGAAGTCGCCGACGGCTCGGGCCGTCTCGTCGTAGGCGTCCCAGAGGAGAATGTGCCCACCGGGGACGACCACGACCTGGAGCAGGTCGCCCAGAGCGTCGCGGTAGGCCTCGAGCTCGCCGCCGCTGACGAGCTTCGACCAGCGTCCGAGGACGAGCAGGGTCGGAACGCGCACGCGGTCGAAGGCGGGCGGCTCGGTCGCCAGCCCGTTCCACACCGCCGCGACGGCCTCCGGGGAAAAGCGGTAGCGGTAGCGGCCGTCCGGCGACTCGACCAGGTGCTCCTGGATCTCCTCCTCCAGCGCCGCGCGCGGCGTGTGGGCGAGCCAGCCGAGCCCGGCGCCCGCCGCGCGGGCTTCCACCGCCTCCTCCGGGCTCCCGAAGGACTGCCCGGCGAGCTGCTCCTGCGCGCGGGCTGCGGCGAAGTCCGGCGGAACCCAGAGCGCTGGGTCGAGGAGGACGGCGCGCCGAACGAGCTCGGGCCGGCGCGCGGTCAGCTCCACGACGAGCCGGCCTCCGAAGCTATGGCCGATCCAGTCCGCGGGGTCGCCGGCGGTCTCGGCGAGATCGTCCACGTGCGCCTCGATCGTCCACGGCTCGTCCCAGCCGGAGCGCCCGTGCCCGCGGAGGTCGAGCGAGCGGACCCGGAAGCGGGCTGAGAGCTCCTCGCCGAGGCGGCGGAAGCGCAGGCCGTGGCCGGTGACGCCGTGGGCGCAGATGACCTGCGGGGAGTCCTCCGGTCCCCACGCGTGCTCGTGGAGCTTCACGGCAGCTTCCCTTCCAGCGCCGCGACCAGCGGCGGCAGCGTCTCGCGCCAGTCGCCGACGAGCCCGAGGTCGGCGTGCTCGAAGATCGGGGCTCGCTCGTTGGTATTCAGCGCGACGATCACGCCGGCGCGCACGGAGCCGACCAGGTGCTCGAAGGAGCCGCGGACTCCCACCTCGACGAGCAGCCGCGGCGCGATCGCGCGTCCGGTCAGGCCGACCTGGCGGCTCTTCGGGAGCCAGCCGGCGTCGGTGACGTCGCGGCTCGCTCCGAGCGCTCCTCCCAGGCGCTCCGCGAGGCTCTCCAGCTCGACGAGCGCCTCGGGCCCGCCCACGCCCTTGCCCGCGCAGAGGCAGACGTCGGCGGAGTCCAGCTCGTACGCGGCCGTCTCCCGCGTGTGCTCCTGCTCGACGAGGCGGAGCGACGAGTCGCGCTCGACCCCGAAGCCGGTCACCTCTGCCTGCGCGTCATCGCGCGGCTCGACCGGCGCGAACATCCCGGGCCTGACGGTGGCGAGCTGCGGCGTGGTCGCGCCCATGATCACCGAGATGATGTTGCCGCCGTAGGCCGGCTTGTACTGGATCAGCCGCCCGCCCTTGTCGATGCCCAGGTCGACGCAGTCGCCGGTCATGCCGAGCTCGAGCTCGCCGGCGACTCGAGGGCCGTAGTCGCGGCCGGACGTCGTGGACGGGATCAGCAGCACGTGCGGCCGCTCGCTCACGACGAACTTTCTCAGGGCCCGTGCGTAGACATCGGGGTAGTACTCGCCGGGGACGGGTAGAACGACGACCCGCTCGGCGCCCCAGCGCGCGAGGTCGTGTTCGCCGCCTGGGTCGCCGAGGAGCACGGCGCAGTTGGCGCCGCCGAGCTTGCCGGCGAGCTCGCGGCCCTTGCCCAGGAGCTCCAGCGAGACCTGTCGCGGCGCGCCTCCCACCAGCTCGACGACGGTCCAGCAGTCGTAGCTCTTGCCGGGCTCCTCGCCGAGGCGCTCGGGCTTGTCCCAGGGAGCGGCGGACGGGTCTCCGGCTTCGGCCAGGAGCTCCAGGATGCGCGCGGCGGCCTCCTCGGGGCCGTCGGCCCGCTCGCCGCGGCGCTCCGGGGTCGCGTCCTTGACGGCGAGAACGCGTGTCGGCGAGCCGGTCTGGCCGAAGCGCGGGTCGTCCTCCGCGACGTCGCCGACGAGGTCGCCGGCCGTCCACGTCTCGACGCGGCCTTCCGTGTCGGTCGCCTCGACGTCGCGCTTCGCGGGCCAGAGTGCCCTCGTTGATCCCCTCGGTGACCGAGACGACCGCGGGCAGCTCGAGCTCGTACGTGTCGAAGCCCTCGTCCGTCTCCCGGCGGCCGCGCAGGCCGCCCTCCGTCGCCTCCAGCCGGTCGACGTTGGTGAGCTGCGCCCAGCCGAGGAACGCCGCGACCTCGGCCGGCACCTGCCAGGTCTCCGAGTCCACCGTCTTGCGGCCGCAGAGGACGAGGTCGGCGCCCTCCTTCGCCACGGCGAGGGCAAGCGTTCGCGAGGTGCCGATCGTGTCCGCGACCGCGAAGACCTTGTCGTTCAGATGAATCGCGCGGTCGGCGCCCATGGCAAGGGTCATCCGGAGCGCGTCCTCGGCCTGCGGCGGCCCCATCGTCATCGTCACGACCTCGCCACCGTGCGCGTCGCGGAGCCTGATCGCCTCCGTGACGGCGTAGACGTCGAACTCGTTCAGCTCGAGCGGCACGCCCTCGCGCACGAGCCGCTTCGTCTCCGGGTCGAGCCTGACGTGCTGGGGGCTCGGCACCTGCTTGACGAGGACGACGATCTTCACGGCGGGGAGCCTATCCACATGCTCCCCACCTCATCCGGCGATGTCCTTTGCCTGCCCCTGCGCGCAACCAGCCCGCGGACGCGTCCTCGCCGGGGACAGGTCTGGATGCCGTGGACTACTCGGCCGGGGGCTCGTAGTAGCGCCGGCCCTTCAGCTCCTCCGGGAGGTAGTCGACGTCGTAGCCCTCAGGGTCGTCCGGCGGGTAGACGTAGCCCTCGCCGTGGCCGAGCTTCGTCGCGCCGCGGTAGCTGGTGTCCCGGAGCGACTTCGGCGGGCGGACGGCTCCCTGCTCGCGCACGTCGCGCCGTGCGGCGCCGATCGCCTTCACCACGGCGTTCGACTTCGGCGCGGTCGCCAGGTAGATGGTCGCGTGCGCCAGGTTGAGCTGCGCCTCCGGCAGCCCCACGTGCTCCACGGCATGCGCCGCAGCGGTCGCCACGAGGAGCGCGCGCGAGTCGGCCATGCCGACGTCCTCCGAGGCGTGGACGATCAGCCGCCGTGCGATGAAGCGGGGATCCTCGCCCCCTTCCAGCATGGCCGCGAGGTAGTAGAGCGCCGCGTCGGGGTCGGAGCCGCGGATCGACTTGATGAACGCCGAGGTGAAGTCGTAGTGCGCGTCCCCGCCCTTGTCGTAGACCACCGGCCGACGCCGTGCGGCGTCCTCGACGTGCCGCGCCTCCAGAGTCGCTTCCTCCGACTGCGCCGTCGACCAGGCCAGCTCGAGGACGTTCAGCGCCGAACGCGCGTCGCCGCCCGCCTTCACGGAGATCAGCTCGACGAGCTCGTCGGGCACGTCCGCCCCGAGGCTCTCCGCGCCGCGCCGGATGATGACCGCGACCTCGTCGCGCGCCAGCGGTTGCAGCTCGTAGACCTGCGTCCGGGAGAGAAGGGCCGAGTTGACCTCGAAGTACGGGTTCTCGGTCGTCGCGCCGATCAGGGTCAGGAGCCCGGACTCGACCGCGGGCAGGAGGGCGTCCTGCTGCGCCTTGTTGAAGCGGTGGATCTCGTCGAGGAAGAGGATCGTCCGCCGTCCCTCGGCGCCCAGCCGCTCCTTCGCGCGCGCCAGTACCGCCCGGACGTCGGCGACGGAGGCGGAGACGGCGGAGAGCTCCTCGAACGCTGCGCCGGTCGCTCCCGCGATGATCCGTGCCAGGGTCGTCTTCCCGCTCCCCGGCGGCCCGTAGAAGACGGCTGACCCGACCCGGTCCTCGGCGATCGCCCGGGCGAGCGCCGAGCCTGCGCCGACGATCTCGGCCTGGCCGACGAAGTCCTGCAGCCGTTCCGGGCGCAGGCGTGCGGCCAGCGGAGCCGTTGCGGCGGCGCGCTCCTCGGCTGCGTCGGAGAAGAGGTCGCTCACGCCGCCAGTATGCTCGCAGCCGGTCATGGCTACCACGACGCTCCGGAACGAGGCGGTCGGGCTCCTGCAGGAGCTCCTGCGCCTGAACACCGTCAACCCTCCCGGCAACGAGTCGATCGCGGCCGAGCTGCTGCGCGACTACCTCGGCGATTCCGGGCTTCCCTGCCAGCTCTACGCGCGCGAGCCCGGGCGGGACAACCTGGTCGCTCGCATTCCCGGCCGCGGCGAGGGGCCGAGCCTGCTCCTCGTCTGCCACACGGACACGGTCGTCGCCGACCCCGACGAGTGGTCGGTGGACCCCTGGTCGGGCGCCATCGAGGACGGGTGCGTGTGGGGCCGTGGCGCGCTCGACATGAAGGGCCATGTGGCGGCCGCCGCCACCGCGATCGCCACGCTCGCGCGGGAGGGCTTCGAGCCCGCCGGCGACCTCGTCTTCGCCGCGACCGCGGACGAGGAGGTCGGAGTCGACGTCGGCCTCTCCTGGCTCTGCAGGGCGCATCCCGACGCGGTTCGCACGGACTACTGCGTGAACGAGGGCGGCGGCGAGCGCGTGCACGTCGCCGGGCGGCCGGTCTACCTGTGCACGACCGCCGAGAAGATGAACTCGCCGTTCCGGCTGAAGGTGCACGGGCGCAGCGGCCACGGCTCGATGCCGGGGATCGCGGACAACGCCCTCGTGCGCGCTGCCCGCCTCATCGAGCGCGCCGCAGCGTTCCGGCAGGCGCCGCGGCTGATGCCGGAGACCGAGGCCCTGCTCGCGCTGCTCGGCGAGGTTCCGGACCCGGGGGAGCTCGACCGGGTCGTCGCGGAGCTCCCGCAGGAGATCCGCCAGATGGTGGAGCCGATGCTCGGCGCGGCGGTCTCGCCGACGATGATCTCCGCCTCGACGGTCACGAACGTCATCCCGGGCCTCTGCGAGGTCACCTGCGACTGCCGCCTGCTCCCCGGCGACACGCCCGCCGACGTCGAGCCCGCGTTGCGAGAGGCGCTGGGCGAGGACTCGTACGACCTCGAGTGGGTCGAGGCCGTCGGTGGCACTCGCTCGCCGCTGGCCACGCCGCTCTGGGACGCGATCGAGGCCTTCGTCGCCGAGGACGACCCTGGCGCCGGTGTCGTCCCGGTCGTCTCGCCCGGGTTCACCGACAGCCACTTCCTGCGCCAGGCCTTCGGCACGGTTGCGTACGGCTTCTTCCCCATGCGCACGATGGATCCGGAAGTGGCGGCGAAGCTCATCCATTCGGCGGACGAGCGCATCGCGGTCGAGGATCTCGAGCTTGGGGTGAGGTTCCTCCGGCACGTGGCCGCTACTCTGGGACGGTGAGCGAAGAGCAGTCGATCAGGCTCGGGGGCATGGCCCTCGCGAACGGCGTCCTCGTGCACGGGCCGCGGCATTGGTCGTGCGCCGTGCGCACCGAGGACGGCGAGCTGAAGGTCGCCGGCGGTCTCAAGCCGCTGCGCTCCGTGGACGTACGCAACCGGCTCGCGCGCGGCCCCGCCCGGGTGGCCGAGATCTTCGCGCTCCTCCCGGAGGTGCGGCGAAGGCTGCCCGAGGCGAAGCTCCCGTTCCAGCGGCCCGGCGTGGTCGGGGCGATGGCGGGAAGCATGGTCGCGATCCAGGCCGTCCGGCGGACGCGGCTCTCGCCGCTGGCGCAGGAGTCGGCCGCCGCCGTCCTCGCGCTCGGCCCCGCGATCGTCGCCCTCCGCGGGACCGCGCTCGCCGAGTACCACGGCGCCGAGCACATCTCGATCGGCAGCTACGAGCACGGTTCGCCGCGCACGCGGGAGCACGAGCGCTGCGGCTCCCACATGATCGGCCCGTTGCTCGCGACGACCGTCGTCGGCAGCGCCCTCTCCGCCCGCGCGCCGAAGCGCCTGCGCCCGGCAGCGCGCCTCGCCGCCGGGGTCGGCGCCGTCGCCGCAGCGACCGAGGTCTTCTCCTGGATGGTTGCCAACGAGCGCCATCCCCTTGCCCGCGCGCTCGCTCGACCCGGCCACGAGCTCCAGCAGCGTCTCGTCACCGCCGAGCCCTCGGCGGAGCAGCTCGAGGTGGCGAACGCGGCTCTGGCCGAGTGCCTCCGCCTAGAATCCGGGCCCCATGGCCGTCGAGACCAGCCGGAAGCGCCTCCCGCCTGAGATCTTCGACCTCCCGCTCGAGAAGATGCGGGAGGGTTACTACACCGACGTCTACTTCAACCACGCCCGCGAGACGTTGCTCCGCGACGGCCGTCATCCGCGTGTGGTCATGCAGGTCTTCCAGAAGCAGCGGGCAGTCCTCGGCGGCATGGACGAGGCGATCGCGATCCTCAAGCTCTGCTCCGACGACTGGGACGAGCTGACCGTGCACGCGCTCTACGACGGCGACGAGATCGCTCCGTGGGAGACGGTGATGACGATCGAGGGCGACTACACGCTCTTCGCCCACCTGGAGACCGTCTACCTGGGCGTGCTCGCCCGCCGGACGCTCGTCTCGACCAACGTCCGCCGCGTCGTCGACGCGGCGCGAGGGAAGCCGATTCTCTTCTTTCCGGCCCGGCACGACCACCACCGCGTGCAGACCGGCGACGGCTACGCCGCGCACGTCGCCGGCGCTATCGGCGTCTCCACGGACGCGCAGGCATCCTGGTGGGGCGGCCGCGGGGTCGGCACCGTCCCGCACGCGCTCATCGCCGCCTACGGCGGGAACACCGTGCTCGCGGCGACGAAGTTCGCGGAGTCGGCCTCGCCGGACGTGAACGTCGTCGTCCTCGTCGACTTCGAGAACGACTCGGTGCGCACGTCGCTCGAGGTGGCGCGAGCGATGGGCGAGCGGCTGTGGGGCGTCCGCCTCGACACCTCCCGCACGCTGGTCGACCGCTCCCTGTGGGGGGAGATGGGCGACTACGACCCGCGCGGCGTCAACGAGCGCCTCGTCCGCAAGGTGCGCGACGCGCTCGACGAGAACGGCTTCGAGCGCGTGAAGATCGTCGTCTCGGGCGGCTTCACCGTCGACCGGATCCGCGAGTTCGAGGAGCGCAACGTCCCGGTCGACTCCTACGGGGTCGGCTCGTCCCTCATCCGCGGCGACAACGACTTCACCGCCGACATCGTCCTCACCGACGGCCTCCCGTCGGCGAAGGTCGGGCGCAGCTACCGCCCGAGCCCGCGGCTCGAGCTCGTCGAGTAGCGCGGCCCTTCAGGTTTACGCGCGGCCTGCCGATGGGACTGGCGGGTGGACAGGCTCGCGGACTTCATCAACGACCTCCCGGGGATCGCGCTCACGTGGCTGCCCCTGATCTTTCTCGGGCTGATCGTCTACCTGATCTGGAAGTCGCTCTCGCTGATGCCGCGCGTGCGGCCGACCGAGGTGGAGCCGTCCTCGAAGTCCTCGGTCACCTGGGCTGACATCGCCGGCGTCGACGACGCCGCAGCTGAGCTGCAGGAGGTCGTCGACTTCCTGCGCGACCCGCATCGCTTCTCGAAGCTGGGCGCGCGCGTGCCGAAGGGCATTCTCCTCTACGGCCCGCCGGGCACGGGCAAGACGCTGCTGGCGAAGGCGGTGGCGCACGCCTCCGGCTCGACGTTCTACTCGCAGAGCGCCTCGGCCTTCGTGGAGATGTTCGCGGGCCTCGGCGCCGCCCGCATCCGCAAGCTCTTCGACCGCGCCCGCAAGCACGCTCCCGCGATCGTCTTCATCGACGAGCTCGACGCGGTCGGCATGAAGCGCAGCGGCTCGAGCTTCAACCGCGAGCACGACCAGACCCTGAACCAGCTTCTCGTGGAGCTCGACGGCTTCAACTACAGCGCGCAGGTCGTGATCATCGCCGCGTCCAACCGCCTCGAGGATCTCGACCCCGCCCTCCTCCGACCGGGACGCTTCGACCGGCAGATCCTCGTCGGCGAGCCCGATCTGGCCGGCCGCGAGGCGATCCTCGGCGTGCACACGCGCGGGAAGCCGCTGGCCGACGACGTCGACCTCGCCGCGATGGCTCGGCAGACCGCCGGGCTCACCGGCGCCGACCTGGCCAACCTCTGCAACGAGGCCGCCATCTTCGCCGGTCGCGCCGGGCAGCAGCAGATCCGCGCCGAGGACTTCGAGGACGCGTTCGAGCGCGTCGTCGCCGGCCTCCGGCAACGCAAGACCATGACCGAGAAGGAGAAGCGCGTCATCGCCTACCACGAGGCCGGGCACGCGCTCATGTCCCATCTCGTCGGGGAGCCGCAGCCGGTCCAGAAGGTGACGATCGTCTCGCGCGGCATCGCGCTCGGCTACACGCTGCACACGCCGCAGGAGGATCGCTTCCTCTCGACCAAGGAGGAGCTGATCGACCGCATGAAGGTGCTCCTCGGAGGGCGCGCGGCCGAGCAGATCGTCTTCGGCGCGGTCACGAACGGCGCCTCCAACGACCTCGAGCGGGTGACGGCGATCGCGCGGGCGATGATCTTCGAGTACGGCATGGGCGACGAGGTCTCCTCGCGCACGCTCCGTGCGGACAACTACGCGCTCTCCGAGGAGACGAAGCGCCTCCGCGACGACGAGCAGGCGCGCCTGACCGACCAGGCGTACGCCGAGACCGTGCGGCTCATCGCCAAGCACCGCGGGACGCTCGACCGCGTCACCGCCGAGCTGCTCGAGAAGGAGACGCTCAACCGCGCCGAGCTCGAGGCGCTCCTCGGCGGCGTGGCGCCCGAGTCGAATGCCTCCGACCGGGTCGGCACTCCCCGCGCCGTCTCGGCCGCCGACTGAGGGCCAGCCGCTAGGATCGGTCGCGTGGACGTGCGTTCCGTGCACCACGTCGCCTTCGCCGTCGAGGATCTCGACGCG
The DNA here is from genome assembly GCA_963830885.1 of uncultured Actinomycetes bacterium. Taxonomy (GTDB): domain Bacteria; phylum Actinomycetota; class Thermoleophilia; order Gaiellales; family Gaiellaceae; genus JAIBJN01. The sequence continues at coordinate 11,179 of CAWHOA010000006.1, forward strand.
GCCGTGGAGACCTACCGGTCGCTCTTCGGCGCCGAGGTCGAGGTACGCGGACGGCTGGAGGCCCAGGGCGTCGAGGCGGTCTATCTCAGGCTCGGCTCGGGCCGGGTCGAGCTGGTCGCTCCGCTCGCCGACGACACGCACGTCGGCCGCTTCCTCGCCACCCGCGGCCCGGGCATGCACCACGTCGGCATCGGCGTCGGCGACGTCACGGCGGCCGTCGAGGAGCTTGCCGCCAACGGCGCCGAGGTCATCGACGCGGAGCCGCGTCCAGGCCTCGGCGGTCACTTGGTCTCATTCGTCCATCCCCATTCGCTGCACGGCGTTCTCGCGGAGGTAGTCGGTGTCTGATGAGTCTGTGCGAATCCAGGTCGCGTTCGAAGGCGGCCAGTCGGTCGGTGCGAACGTCTCCCAGGAGGTCGCGGACGCCCTCGCGGCGGCCCTCGCCGCCTCGGAGCCGGTCTTCGAGCTGAAGACGGAGGACGGCACCTACGTCCTCTCGCTCGGCAAGGTCGTCTACGTGCGCCGCGCCGAGCGCGAGACGCAGATCGGCTTTGCCGCCACGGCCTAGAGCGTGAGCCTCGAGGTCGGGATCGTCGGCCTCCCCAACGCGGGGAAGACGACGCTCTTCAACGCGCTCACGGGCGCCGACGCGACGGTCTCGGGGAAGGAGAACGTCGGCATGGCGCCGGTGGCGGACGAGCGCCTCGCGCAGGTGGCTGCAGTCGTCTCGGCGAAGAAGGTGACGCCGGCTGCGATCCGCGTCGTCGATGTCCCGGGGAGCGGGGCGGCGCTTTTCGGGAACCTGCGCCAGGTGGACGCGCTCCTGCTCGTCCTGGACGGCTGGTCGGGGACTCGGAGCACCGACGACGACCGCGTCACACTGGGCCTGGAGCTCCTGCTCGCGGACCGTGAGCACGTCGAGCGTCGGCTCGAGCGCGTGACGAAGCTGGCGAAATCCGGGGATCCAGCGCTGCGCGAGGAAGCGGCCGTGCTGGAACGCCTGTCCGCCCACCTCGACGCCGGCGAGACGGTGGCGAGCTTCCCCGAGCCGATCCCCGCGCAGCTCGAGCCGCTGACGACCAAGCCGCTGCTCGAGATCGTGAACGGGGCCGAGGGCGTCGACCTGAAGCTCGAGGCCGAGCTGGCCGACCTCCCGGACGAGGAGGCCTCGGCCTTCCGCGAGGGCGCCTCGGCGCTCGAGGATGTCGTCCGCCGTCTCTTCGCCGCGCTCGACCTCGTCAGCTTTCTCACGGCCGGCGACAAGGAGACGCGGGCGTGGACGCTTCGCCACGGCCTGACGGCGCTCGACGCGGCGGCTGCGGTTCACACCGACATCGCCAACGGCTTCATCCGGGCCGAGGTGATCCGCTGGGACGACCTGGTCGAGTGCGGTTCCCACGCCGAGGCAGCGCGCCGCGGCCTCCAGCGCCTGGAAGGCAAGAGCTACGTCGTCGAGGACGGCGACGTGCTCAACATCAGGTTCAGCCCACCGCGGTAGCGATCGTTTCCATCTCGAACTCGAATGGCGTCGGCGGCGGCGGATGCGCACTGTTCCTGCATGCACGTGCTCGAGCTCTGGCGCTATCCGGTCAAGTCCATGCGCGGCGTGTCGGTTCCGGAGGCGGAGATTCGCGGCGGCGAGGTCGTCGGCGACCGGCTCGTCCAGGTCGTCTGGACGTCGGGGCCGCGCGCGGGCAGGGTGGTCACGGCGCGAACGCACCCGCGGCTCCTCGGCCACGCCGGGACGATCGACGTCGAGGGCAACACGCTGATCGACGGTCATCTCTGGGACAGCGCCGAGGCGCGAGAGGCGGTTCGCGATGCGCTCGGCTCGGATGCGTTCGAGGTCGTCCTCTACGACGGCCAGGGGCCGCAGCGCTTCGACGTCCTCCCCCTCACGGTCGTCACCGACGGGGCGCTCCGGGAGTTCGGCTACGACCGCCGGCGGCTTCGGCCGAACGTCATCGTCGGCGGCGTGGACGGGCTCGCCGAGCGCTCGTTCCCGGGCGGGCGCCTGCACGTCGGGGAGGTCGTGATCGAGGTCGTCAAGCCGCGCTCTCGCTGCGTCATGACCACCTTCGACCCGGACACGCTGGCGCAGGACCACGCCGTCCTCGACCACATCGTCCACGATCTCGACGCCCGCATCGCCCTGGACTGCAGGGCGCTGACGGACGGGACGATCGCGGTCGGCGACGAGGTGCGCTTCGAGGCCGGCTAGCCCACGCCGCGGCGCCAGTCCGCGACGCGCGCGGTTCGCACGACCAGCACGACGCTCACCGCGAGCACCCAGGCCAGCCAGACGAAGAGCGGCAGGTAGAAGATGGCAAAGAGAAGCGCGGCGGCGACGACGAAGCCGCCGAGCGCCAGCCAGGCGGGGAGGAATCCGGTCTTGTGCGCGACGATCGAGGTCGCCAGGACGAGCAGCGCGCCCGCCATCGTCGAGCTGACGAGCAGCGCGAAGCCGGCGTTGGCGAACGTCTCCGCGGTGCTCGGGTCGAACGGGAAGTCGTCGTCGCCGGCGGTGGCGGCCGGAGCGACGAAGAGCGACGCAGAAGCGAGGAGAAGCGTGGCGCTCGCAACGCCCGCGGCATAGCCGACCGCCGTCCAGCGCGCCGGGTCGCCCTCGGCCCTGACGAGGACGCTCCTGAGCACGCCCAGGAACCAGAGAAACGAGAGCGCAGCCGCGGCAAGCAGGAAGAAGACGAAGAACGCTGCACCGCGGTTGCCCTCGTCCGCGTACCAGTCGGCCACCTCCTCCGGCGTGTCGCCAGGGCCCATCCCGCTGACGCCGAGCGCGGCGAGGACCAGGATCGCGAACACGACGCCCGCGAGCGGCGACCAGCGCTGCCAGCTGTCGCGCTCCATCAGGACTCGGTCGTCACGGGGCGCACGGCCGCGGCGGCATCGAGCTGGTTGGCGTGGTAGAGGACTGACGCCTCGGCGGTGCGCGCCGCGCGCGCGTCGTGGTGCGAGCCGACCGCGTGCAGCACCTCGGCGAGCACCTCCGGCTCGAGCCCGCCGGCCTGCTCCTCGATCATCCGCAGGCCCAGGTGGACGTGGCCGAGCAGCCTCCCCTCGGCGGTGGGCAGGAAGAGCGGCCCGCGGTCGAGCTCGCGCACGCGCCCGGCGTCGTGCAGGAGGGCGGACGCGAGCAGGATGTCGGTCCGGAGCCGCGGGTGGAGCTGGGCGGCTTCGCGGCAGAGCGAGGCGACGCCGACCGTGTGCTCCAGGAGGCCGCCGGCCCAGGCGTGGTGGGCCTCCTGGGTCGCCGGGAGGATGCGCAGCCGTGCGCGGAAGTCGGCGTCGCCGGCAAAGCGCGCGACGAGCCCCCGCAGGCCCGGGTGGGCGACCTCGGCGGCCAGGAACTCGAAGAAGCCGTCCAGCTCGTCGACGTCGCGGCGCGGTTCCGGCACGAGCTCGGCCGGGTCGTCATCGGCCGGCTCGAGCGAGCGCACCTCCAGCTGGAGTCGGTCACGGAAGCGCTCCACGCGCCCGAGCACGCGGACGGCGTCGCCCTCGCCGAAGCGCTTGTCGAGGAGCTCGACGTCGTTCCAGACGCGCGCCTCGATCCGCCCGGTGCGGTCGACCAGCTCGAGCGCGAGGTAGGGGCTCCCGGACCGCGTGCGGAGCCGCTGCTTGCGGGCCACCGCGTACAGGCCTTCGACGACCCGGTCTTCGGCCAGCTCCGCGATCGACACCCTGCGATTCTAGGTCCCGGAACGGATGGTAAGCTGGCCCGCAGTGCCCCTGCTCAAGCCGTTTCGCGCCCTCCGCTACGACGAGGGGGCGGCGGGGCCGCTCGACGATCTGGTCGCCCCTCCCTACGACGTGATCGATCCGGAGGACCTCGACCGGCTGCTGGCTCGCAGCCCGTGGAACGCCGTGCGGCTCGTCCGTCCCGACGACCCCGAGAAGGCCGCCCGCCTGCTCGGCGAGTGGCAGGACGAGGGCGTGCTCGTCCGCGACGAGCGGCCGGCGGTGTGGCTTCTCGAGGAGGACTTCACGGGGCCGGACGGCGTCCCGCGCCGGCGTCGCGGGATCGTCGCGCGCGTCCGGCTCGATCCCTACGGGAGCGGAGCTGTTCTTCCCCACGAGCGGACGTTCTCGGGCCCGAAGGAAGCGCGGCTGCGGCTCCTGCGCGCGACGCGCACGAAGCCGTCGCCCATTTTCATGCTCCACCACGGAACGGCTCCTCCGCCGACGGGTGAGCCGGCGCTCCAGGCCGAGCTCGACGGTGTCGTCAGCCGGCTCTGGCGCATCGACGACCCGGCCGAGGCCGAGCGCGTTCTCGCCGGGGTCGAGGGGCCGCTCCTGATCGCGGACGGCCACCACCGCTACGAGAGCGCGCGGCGCTTCCACGAGGAGGACGGCACCGAGGAGACCGCCCACGTGCTCGCCGTGCTCGTCGCCCTCGACGACGAGGGCCTGGAGATCTTTCCGACGCACCGGCTGACCTCCGGCCCGCTCCCCCGGCTGAACGGCGGGCTCACGCAGACCCCGCTCGCCGGCCCGGGTGAGGCGGCGGCGGCGTTGGCGGAGGTCGGCCGCGACCGGCCGGCGTTCGTCCTGCTCAGCCCGGACGGCGCCCTGCTCGTGGAGGGCGGCGACCACGCGCTCGACACGGCGCTCGTGGACTCGCTTCCACTGGAGGGCGTCGAGTTCACGCCCAGCGCGGACGGGGCCGAGCGTGCCGTCGCGACCGGTCAGGCGGCGGCGGCGTTCCTGGTGCGCCCGCCGACCGTGCAGCAGGTGGAGGAGTTCGCGCGTGCGGGCGTCCGCATGCCGCAGAAGAGCACGTACTTCTTCCCCAAGCTCACCAGCGGGCTCCTCCTCTCTCCCTTCGACGAGTGACCGGCGCCGACTGGCTCGAGGTCTGCCGAGACGCGGCAGCGGCCGTCAGCGTGGTGCTCGACGAGCTGCCGACCCGCCTGGAGCGCGAGCCCCGCGTGGGCGACGGCGAGGGCGGCGACGAGACGACCGCGGTGGACGCCGCGGCCGAGGCGGCGGTCGTCGCCCGGCTCGAACGGGTTCCGGCGGGCTTCACCCTCGTCTCGGAAGAGCTGGGCCGGCGCGTCTTCGGGGACGGTGGCGACGGCGTGACGGTCGTCTGCGATCCCATCGACGGAAGCCTGAACGCCAAGCGCGGCATCCCGTTCTTCTCGCTCTCGCTGGCGGTCGCCTCCGGGCCGGCCATGGAGGACGTCGAGCTCGGCTTCGTGCACGACTTCGGAACCGGCGAGGAGTGGGTGGCCCGCCGCGGCGAGGGCGCGTTCCTGAACGGGCGCCTGCTGGACGTTCCGCCGCCGAAGGAGCGCATCGAGATCCTCTCGCTGGAGGCGACGCGCACCGACCTCGTCGCCGAGCACGTCGCTGCGATGGTCGGCTTCGCCGTTCGCACGCGGGTGATGGGATCGCTCGCGCTCTCCCTCTGCCACCTCGCGGCCGGCCGCGTCGACGCGGTCGTCTCGCTGAAGCCGGCGAGGAGCGTGGACATCGCCGCCGCGCAGCTCCTCGTCCGCGAGCGCGGCCTGGCGATCGACCTGCCCGACGACCCGCCCTTCGGCGCGGCCCCGCTCGACCTCGTCGGCCGCTCCCGGGTGGCCGCGGCTGCGACACCGGAGATCTGCGCCGAGCTCGCAGCCCGCCTCGGCGCTCCCCGGTAACGCTGCAGTTACTTGCCCTGCAGCCGCCGCTCGAGGTTCGCGCGGACTTCGGGCCACTCGTCGTCCGTGATCGCGTAGTACGCGGAGTCGCGCAGGGCGCCGTCGCGGACGAGCATGTGCTTGACGAAGATCCCCTCGAAGCGCGCCGGGAGCGCCTCCAGGGCGGCGCGGGAGCGCTCGTTGAGCGCGTCCGTCTTGAACTCGACGCGCATGCACCCCAGGGTCTCGAACGCGTGGCGGAGAAGGAGCAGCTTCGCCTCCGCGTTGGCGCCGGTGCCCCAGGAGCTGCTCGCGTTCCAGGTCCAGCCGATCTCGAGGCCGCGGTGCTCCGGCCGCAGGGTGAGGTAGCGCGTGCTCCCGATCGCCTTCCCTGTCGGTCGGTCGACGACCGCGAAGGGCACGTCGAGGCCGGCGTCGCGCCGCTCGAGGGCGTCCTCGAGCCACGCGTGGAAGCTCTCCCGGTCGGCGGCGGCGTAGATCGGGAGCCAGCGCCAGACCGCCGGATCCTGCGCGGCTTCCCAGAGATCGTCCTCGTGCTCGAGTCCCAGCGGCTCGACGACGACGAGCCGGCCCTCGAGCCGCGTCGCGGCGCCCTCCCAGGGCACTACGCGTCCAGGATGTAGACGGGCGTGCCTTCTTCGACGCGCTCGAAGAGCCACTCGGCCTCGGGGACGAGCATCCGGATGCACCCGTGGGAGGCGGAGTAGCCGATCGAGGCGGCGTCGGGCGTCCCGTGGATGCCGACGGCCGGCGTCGAGAGCCCCATCCAGCGTGTGCCGAGCGGGTTGCCCGGCCCGGGCGGAATCGGCTCGGAGTCCTCGGCCCAGTCCGAGTCGGGCGGGAGCCACCAGGGGTTCTCCTGCTTGCGGACGATCTCGAAGTTGCCGAGCGGGGTCGGGAACGACGGCTGACCGGTGGCGACGCCGAACTTCCTGACCACGCGCATCCCCTTCCGGCTGCCCGGCGCGTAGAGGATGAGCCTGTTCGAGGCGCGCTTGATGACGATGGCGGCCTTGAAGTCCGCGGCCGTGACCTTCGGCTTGACGATGCGGGCGGGGAGCTGGATCGCGGTGCGGTCGTGCTCCTCGAGGGCCTTCGTGAGGACGACTCCGGTGGCGAGGCTCGAGAGCTTGCGGCCGGCGCGCGCCGATCTCACCTCGGGGCGCAGCTTGCGGAGGACGAGCTTCGCGTCTCTGCGCTTCTGGTCGAAGGCGGCCGCGAAGGATCGCTTCCAGGCGGAGAGCGTCGTCTGGTCAACCTCGACGCGGAGTGGCAGCGAGGCGCCCTCGGGCGCGCCCAGGGCGGCCTGGACGGCGGTGTCCACCTGGGCCTCGGCGCCGAGCGTCTGCGGGGCGTAGCGCCAGGACTCGTTGCGGAAGGAGACGGTCACCGGCCGCGACGCATAGGCGGCGACCGTGCGCTCGGCCTCGGCAACGGTCAGGCCTCCGACGGCGAGGCCGGACACGGTCACTCCGGCTGGGATCACCTGGTCCGGATCCGGCCGGTCGAGCCCTCCGCCTGCCTGCTGCGTGCGGGCGGCCGCCTCGATGCCGACCAGCGCCATGGAGACGACTGCGACGAGGGTCGCTGCTCGCGCTCCCTGGCGGGTGAGGCGGTATCGACGGCTGCTCATGGTCGGTTGTCCCTGCTCAGAGGCCAATTATGGGCATCGGAGCGGAGGAGTTGGTGCTTCGACGCCGTTCGCCGCTGCCCTTTCCCCATCACGGCATCAACCGGACGGGGATCCGGACCTCGTGCGGGAAGGTGCCGGTGCCGGCCGCGTCGTCGTCGTGGACGACGATCGTGCCGGTCTGCTCCTCGTCGACGTCGTAGGCGACCCTCGTGCGGAAGGTGCCGCGGCAGCCGGTGCCGCAGGTGGCCGTCGTGAACGTCTCGACGAGGACGTTCCCGTCGGCGTCGAGGATCTGGATGCCCACGTTCGCCTCGAACACGTTGGCGCTGCCGCGGATGAGAATCGGGCTGTCCACGACCTGGTTCAGCGCCGGGCCGGTGACGAGGATCGCGGGCAGGAGGTCGGTGTAGTCGTTGCGGGCGAGCGGGTGGTCGATGATGACCCCCTCGCCGCCGAGGACGTCGATCGGCTCGCCGTCGAGGCTGAAGACGACGCCGTCCACGGTCGGAAACTGCGTGAGCGTGTAGACGACCTGCGCGAGGCGCGTCTGCATCGAGGCGCTTCCGCCGCCCGACTCGAACTCGGAGGTCAGGTCGACGCGGGCGATCCCGCTGTCGATCGTGAGCCCCAGGAGCTGCGTGCCCTCCGGGATGGCGGTGCTGAGGCCGTAGCCGTCCTCGAAGGCGTCGGGCCCCTCGAGGAGCGCCTCGAGCGCCGCCGTGCCGACCCGCTGCGTGGCCGGCTCGGTGCGGTAGGTGACGAAGAGGCCCTCGTCGTTCGCGAACCAGACCTGGTAGGTGACGGTCTCGTTTACGGGCTCGGTGTCCGTCCCGGTCGGCGACTCCTCCTCGGTCGTCGTCGGAGCGACCTCCGTGGTGCCCTCGTCGCTCGTGCTCCCGGACGGCACCGGCCCGACGGAGGTGGCGGCGTCCTGGTCGGCGGCCAGGCCCGCGACGAGGAACCCGACCGCGAGGGCGAGGATGGCTGCGGCGACTGCGATCAGGATCTTCATCACTGCCTCCTTGAGACGGTTCGAGGCCTAAGCGTGCCGGTCGCCCGCAACGCCGCCCTCACCGCCGCGTAACGGTTCTGCAACAGGCAGCCGGAGCGTGAAGCGCGAGCCGGCGCCGATCTCGCTCCAGACCTCGATGTCGCCGCCCAGGAGGTGGGCGTTCTCGAGCGCGATGGCCAGGCCGAGGCCGGTCCCGTGCCCCGTCCGGGCCGGGTCGGCCTTGTAGAAACGCTCGAAGAGGTGCGGCAGATCCTCCGGAGCGACGCCGGAGCCGCGGTCGGCGACCTCGACGAACGCCCCCAGGCCGTCCCTGCCGACGTGGACGGAGACGTCGCGTCCGCCGTGCTCGAGGGCGTTCCCGGCCAGGTTGGCGACGATGCGCTCGACCCTGCGGGGGTCCGTCTCGAGCACGACCTCGTCCGCTCGGAGCTCGACCCGGTCCTGCCAGCCGCGGGCGCGGATCGCCGCGCCGACGAGGGAGCCGAGGTCGAAGCGCTCCGGCCGCACCGGCTGCGTTCCCGCGTCCAGGCGTGAGATCTCCATCAGGTCCTCGACGAGGTCGCGCAGACGCTTGACGTCCTCCACGAGCAGCTCGGCCGGCCGGCGTGCCTCCGCGGGCATGCGCTCGAGGTGCTCGGCCAGGAGCGAGGCCTCGTTGACGATGGCCGTCAGCGGGGTGCGCAGCTCGTGCGCCACGTCGGCGGTGAAGCGCCGCTCCCGCGCCTGCGCCTCGGAGAGTGCCGTGATCTTCGCCTCGAGCGCGTCGGCCATCTGGTTGAAGGAAAGCGCCCAGAGGCCGAGCTCGTCGGTGCGCTCGACCGGCAGGCGGGTGTCGAGGAGCCCCTCGGCCAGGGAGTGCGCCGCCGCGCTCGCCCGCGCGACGGGGGCCAGCGTTCGCCGGGCGACGAGCGCACCGGCCAGCGCGCCCACGAGGACGACGATGCCGAGCCCGGCGAGCAGGATGTTGCGCAGGTCGGCGAGGTCGTCGTGGAGCTCCTCCTCCGAGAAGAAGAAGTAGGCCTCGTCTGCCTCGGTTCCGGCCACGCTCCCGCCGGTGACGATGTACGGGGTCTCGGCCACGTCGGTGCGCTCGTAGGCGAGCTGTCCCCGCGCGACCAGCTCCCTCAGGTCCGGCGGAACCTGCTCGATGCTCAGCGAGAGGCTCGACGGGTAGCTCTCCCCCTCGACCTGCAGGACGGTCTCGAAGCTCCCGCGGCGCGCATAGGCGTCGAGCAGCGCCTCGGGCCCGTCCGCCGGGAGGACCTCGGCTGCGAGCACGAGGTTGAAGCGCGTCTGCTCGACCGCCCGGTCGCGCGATTCGTCCAGGCGTGCCTCGCGCACGAGCAGGAACGACCCGGCGGCGAGCGCGGCGGCGGCGATCCCCGCCGTGAGCGCGAACGCAAGGGTCAGACGCCGTCGCAGGCGCCCCGGGCGGATCGCGCGAGGGCGCGCGCTCACGGTCGGTCGAAGCGGTAGCCGACGCCGCGAACCGTCGTGATCAGCTGCGGGTGGGACGGGTCGGACTCCACCTTCGCGCGCAGTCGCTGAACGGCGACGTCCACGAGCCGCGAGTCGCCCAGGTACTCGTAGTTCCAGACGCGCTCCAGCAGGAGCTCGCGCGTGAACACTCGGCCGGGGTTCTGTGCCAGCACGAGCAGGAGGCGGAACTCGGTCGCGGTCAGGTCGAGCTCCTCCCCGGCCTTGCGCGCCCGGAACCCGGCGGGGTCGAGCTCGAGGTCGCCGGCGACGATGCGCTCCTCCGCGTCGCCCGCCGAGGCTCGCCGGAGCGCGGCACGCACGCGCGCGATCAGCTCGGGAAGCTCGAACGGCTTGGTGACGTAGTCGTCGGCGCCCAGCTCGAGACCCACGACGACGTCGACGGTGTCGCTCCGGGCGGAGAGCATCACGATCGGCACGCGGCTCGTCCGGCGGATCTCCCGGCAGACGTCGTAGCCGTCGCGACCGGGCAGCATCAGGTCGAGGACGAGCAGGTCGAACGGCTCCCGCCGGAAGCGGTCGAGCGCCTCGTCCCCGTCGGAGGCCGTCGTCACGTCGAGGCCCGCGCGCTCGAGCCCGAGCGACGTCGTCTCCCGGATGGAGGCGTCGTCCTCGACGAGCAGGATGCGCGCGTCCACGACCACAATCTTGCACGGCGCCGCTGCTAGCCTAGGGTCGTGGCCTCGCACGAGCAGATCCTGAGCGCCCTCGAGGGGGTCTACGACCCCGAGCTCGGGCGCTCCGTGGTCGAGCTGGACATGGTGCGCGACGTGGCCGTGGACGGCGGTCGCGTCCGCGTCGTGATCGCGCTCACCGTGCCCGGCTGCCCGCTCCGCGCGAGCTTCCAGGAGCAGGTCGAGCAGGCACTCCTCCCTCTCGACGGCGTCGAAGAGGTCGAGCTCGGTTTCGACGTGATGACGCCCGAGGAGAAGGCGGCGCTGACAACGCGGCTGCGCGGCGACGTCAGCGAGCGGACGCCGGGCATCTCGGTCGACTCGGGCACGCGCGTGCTGGCCGTGGCGAGCGGCAAGGGCGGCGTCGGCAAGTCGTCGCTCGCGGCCAACCTCGCGGCCGCGTTCTCGGGCCTCGGGCACCGGACGGGCGTCCTCGACGCCGACGTCTACGGCTACTCGATCCCGCACATGCTCGGCATCCACCAGCGGCCGGTCGCGGTCGACGGAGGCGAGCGCGCGATGATCGTTCCGCCCGTGCGCGGCGATCTCAAGGTGATGTCGATCGGCTTCTTCCTGGACGAGAACACTCCGGTCATGTGGCGCGGCCCCATGCTGCACCGGGCCCTCGAGCAATTCCTCTCCGACGTGCACTGGGGCGAGCTGGACACGCTCGTCGTGGACATGCCTCCGGGAACCGGGGACGTCGCCATCTCGCTCGGCCAGCTCCTGCCGCGTGCGGAGGCCGTCGTCGTCACGACACCGCACCGCGCCTCGCAGCAGGTGGCGGTGCGCGCCGCGCAGATGGCGCGCAAGACCAACATGCGCCTCCTCGGCGTCGTCGAGAACATGGCGTACCTGACGCGGGAGGACGGTTCCCGCGAGGAGCTCTTCGGCTCGGGCGGGGGCGAGGCGCTCGCCGTCGAGGTGGAGGCGCCGCTCCTGGCGCGGATCCCCTTCGACCCGCGCCTGGGCGCGCTCGCCGACGAGGGCGAGCCCATCGTGCTCGCGGAGCCCGAGGCCGCCGTCTCGCAGGCGATCGTCGAGCTGGCCGGCGCGATCGCGGCCACGCGCCGCGAGCAGGGCGTCGGCATCGTCAAGCCGCTCCCGCTCGTCGCGAGCTAGCTCGCGAGTGAGCGCGGAGGACGTCGCCGGCCGCCTGCGCGCGCTCGGCTTCGCCGACCGCGAGGCCGGGATTCTCGCCGACCACTTCCTCGACGCCGACGCGCGCGGCAAGCCGGGACACGGAGCGTCGCGGATCGACTGGCTCGCCACGCTTCCCGGGCTCGACCCCGCGGCCCGCCCGGAGCGTGTCCTCGCCGAGGAGGGCTACGAGCGCTGGGAGAGCCGCGGCGCGCTCGGCTACCTCGTGCTGGCGGCCATCGTCGAGGCGCAGCTCGCCTCGCCTCCCACTCGCGCCCGGATCGTCGTCGCGCGGGACTCGGCCCCGACCGGCGTTCTCGGCTACTGGGCCCGGAAGCTGGCGGAGGGCGGGCTCGTCGCCGCGCTGACCGCCACCTCTCCACCGCGCCTCGGCCATCCGGACGGCGGTCCGCCGCTCACCGGGACGAGCCCGCTCGCGATCGCGGTCCCGAGCTCGGGCGGCGACCCGGTCGTCGCCGACGTCTCCATGGCCAAGGCCACGCACGGCGACGTCCTCATCGGCAGGGCCCCGCCCGAGGACCTCGTCCCCTTCGGCGGCGAGCAGGCGCACAAGGCCTTCGCGCTCGCCGTGGGCCTGCAGCTCTTCGTGGATGCCCTGGCCGGCGACGGCCTCGGCGCTGTGCTGCTCGTAGCGCGCCCCGAGGCGGACCCGGTGCCGGCGTTCAGGGAGCGGGCCGGGGGCGTGCGCCTTCCCGGCGACCGCTGACCTGCTCGTTGCGCCTACGGGCCGTACGTGATCCGGCGGAAGTCGAGGTCGAGCAGGTCCGGGCGGTCGGGTGGAACGAGGACGCACGCTACCTCGGGGCGCGCCAGCGCGCGCGTGATCGCCTCCGGGTCGGCGGCGCGCACGACGACCGGGCGGCCGGCGTCGTGCGCCTCGCGCAGGCGCTCCTCGTCGCCGATGCCGTCGAGGACGAGCGCGTCGCTCGAGGTCGAGCTCGCCCTCGACCGCGATCTCCGGGACCCGCCGCCCCGTGGCGCCGAACCAGCGCTCGCGCACTAGTGCCCCTTCCGGTAATGCTGCCTCGCACGTATTGCCGGGAGGGGCACTAGACAGTCACCGTCTCGCCCGGCTCGGGCGCGACGATCTCGCAGCCCGTCGTCAGGAGCCGCCGGCACTCGTCCGGCGTCCCTGTGAGGAGCGGGAACGTGCCGTAGTGGCAGGGGATGCAGCGGCCGACGCCGAGGAGCTCCAGCGCGACGGCGGCCTCGCGTGGGTCCATGGTGTAGTGGCCGCCGATGGGGAGGATCGCCACGTCGGGCTGGTAGATCCGCCCGATCAGCGCCATGTCGCCGAAGACGCAGGTGTCGCCGGCGAAGTAGAGCTTCGTCCCGTTCTCGACCTCGATCACGAGGCCGGCGGGCTCGCCCAGGTAGACGTAGGTCCCGTCCTGGAAGGCGGAGCTCGAGTGCTTGGCGTCGGTGAAGGTGACCCTGATGCCGTCCCGCTCGATCGTCCCGCCCTTGTTCCCCGCGAGCGTCGAGTCCGCGGGGAGGCCCTGCGTCGAGAGCCAGCCGCGCAGCTCGACCAGCCCGATCACCGGGCACTCGAAGCGCTGTGCGAGCTCGACGGTCTGGCCGACGTGGTCGTCGTGTCCGTGCGTGAGCGCGATCAGGTCGACGCGCTCGGGCTCCCGCTCGCCGTCCGGGCACGTCGGGCTCTCCAGCCAGGGGTCGACGTAGACCCGCCGGCCGCCGGGCGTGTCGATCCGGAAGGCGGCGTGGCCGAGCCAGGTGACCGCGGTGTCCGGCACGTGGCCAGGGTAACGGAGGAAAACCGCGTGTGGCGCCGAACGGAGCGGCATGTGGCAGACGCGCAGCGGCGCCGGAGCAATGGCCGTCGAGCTTGCAGGGGCGCTTCTTCTCGCCGTCGCCGTGGCCGACGCGCTCGGGCACGTCTCCGCATCGTTCTACCTCCTCGTGCTCGGCGTGCCCGTGACGGCAGCGGCCGGCCTGATCTGCTTCGCGCGGGTGGTGGACGCCTCCACCGAGGGGCACGGCGACGCGCTCGGACGCCTTCAGGCCTCGCTGGCAACCGGGCTCGTCCTCACGATCGTCGTCGGTGCGGCCATCCGGGGTCCGGTCCTGCCGGAGGGCACCGTGCCGGGGACTGCGAGCGGTGTGCTAGCCGTCTCCTTCGCGATCCTGATCCTGCAGGCGCTCGTCGCGCTCGTTCCCGCGCGTCGGCAGCGCGCGTAGGACGAACGCGCGCACCGGCAGCTCCTTCCCCTTCACAGGAAGCTCGCCGAGGTCCTCGACGACCGCCTCCTCGCCGAGCGCGGCGCGCGTGCGGCCGGAGACGACCACCTCGCCGGCGCGCGCCTGCTGCTCGAGCCGTGCGCCCGTGTTGACGACGTCGCCGGTCGGCGTGAAGGAGCGCGCCCCCGGCGCCTGCACCAGCCCGACTAGCGCCTCACCCGAGTTGACTCCGACTCGGAACCGCGGCCAGTCCGGCTGCCGGTCGGGAAGGGTGGCGCAGATCTCCTGGAACCGGAGCGCCGCTCGCGCCGCCCTCGTCTCGTGCCCGTCGCCCCGGAAGACGGCCAGGAGCGCGTCGCCGACGGTCTGCACAAGCTCGCCCGCCTCGTCCTGGATGACCGGCGCCGCGGCCGAGAAGTAGGCGTCGAGCATCGCCCGCACCTTGTCCGGCGGCGTTCGCTCCGCGAAGCTCGTGAAGCCCTGCAGGTCGGCGAAGAGGACGCTGAGCTCCTCCTCGCGGCCGAGTGTGCGCTCCTCGTAGAGGTCGGCGAAGACCTCCGCGCTCGAGCCCTCCCGCTTCCACTCGGCCCAGACGCTGCGCGCGACGAGGGCGAACGCGAGCAGCATGAGCAGGTGCCACTCCCACCAGCTGACGTGCCAGTTCCGGGAGATCGCGATGGCGAGCATGGCCTCCGCGAGGAGCACCCAGGCGGAGGCGACCGCCAGCGCGACAGGCGCCCGGCGCCTGGCGTAGAGGCGCGCGTAGCGGAAGGCGGCGTACCCGTAGAGCACCATCCCGACCGCCCAGAGGGCGAGGAGCGGCCCGCGGGCGGCCTCCGGGGTGATGGCCTCGTCGAGCGGCGGCAGCGTCCCCAGGGCAAGCACGGCCCAGACGGCGAGCGCGACGCCGACCGAGAGGAGGAGGAGCCGCCGCTCGCGCAGGACCGCACGGGCCCAGTCGTCACCGAGCGGCAGTGCGGACGCGCCCGCGAACCCGGAGGCGATCAGGAGCCCGATCGGCGAGGCGATCTGGAAGCCGGCGTTCTTCCCGGCGAGCAGCACCCCCGGCGTGGCGAGGGCGTGCAGCGCCAGGAACCCGGAGCCGGCCAGGAAAGCGAGCGCAACGAGCAGCACGCGCGCGTCGCCGCGGCGGGCGGCCGCCTCGGCCATGAGGAAGCCGAGCAGGAAGCTGAGGAGCGCGGCGACGAGGACGAGCCAGAAGTGCGACGGCTGATGCTCCCAGGCGACGTCCAGGTCGGGCACGCCCAGGAGGAGGAACAACCCGGCGAGCGGGACGGCGAGCAGCAGGGCCGTGAACGCCGCCCGGCCAAGAGCCCGACTCAAAACGAAGCCCTGTGCCGCCGGGCCGCGCTGGCCGGCACGATGCGGCGTCCTCGGTTGCGCCCGTAGCCTCCGGCTACGAACGCGGGACGGGTGGGGATGGCATCAGAAGGACGAGCTCCGCGGGAGCTCGTCCTTGCCTCGCACTCGTCCAGCGCCCCCCGGCGGCGAGGCGTCATTCCGAGTCGGGCTCGCATCAGAGGGCCGCGCGCAGCTCCCGCTCGTGCTCGGGGCCGCGGAAGTCGTTCAGCAGGTGGGGCGGCAGGAGCCGCTCGCGGACGTCGCCGCCGCGGCGGACGTAGACGGCGGGATACGTGGCCCCGGCGGCGTCCATCTCGACCGCGACCGCGACGGCGTCGGGCCCGGCCGCGTCGAGGAAATGCGCCAGCGGCACGATCTCGCTCTCCCCGTCGGCGCTCACCGCTCGCGCGAGGTAGGACTTCTGCGTCCAGAGCTCGGGCGCCGTCGTCAGCTCCTCCAGGAGGTACGGGACCGGGTCGCCTTCCACCCGCTCGGCGGGAACGTCGATGCCCAACTTCGCCCTCGCCAGGTGCCGGGTCATCACGCGGGCGTTGTAGCGGAAGCCGTGCACCGCCGGCGACGCCGAGCCGACGCCCTGCTTGCGCAGGCCCGGAGCGCCTTGCGTGGCATTCCCGGCGAAGTAGATCCCGGAGCCGGCCTCGCTCTCCCAGAAGGGCGTCAGCGCGGGGATTCGTCCCTGGGCGACGGTGCGGACGCCGAGGTCGCCGAGATCGAGGAGCGGCGTCGAGAAGCCGGTCGCGGCGATCACCTCGTCTACCTCGAGGTCGACGGGCCCAGGCTGCGTCGTGCCGTTGCCGACGACGCGCCACCCGCGCTCGAGGCGCTCGATCCGCTCGACGGCCAGGTCGAGTGCGAGCGTGCCCCCACCGAGGGTCGCGTCCTCGAACGGCTGCAGATAGCGGACACGGACCGAGGCCTGCGCGATCACCGCGGTCTGCACCGGCCGCGGCGAGCCGAGGATCACCTGGCGGGCCCAGGGGAGGAGTCCGTCCGCGATCTCGAAGCCGGAGTTGCGCTTGCCGATCACGAAGACGCGCCGGCCGCGGTAGTCCGACGGGGCGCGGGTGTCGACGTAGTGCGGCACCGTCTCGATGCCGGGAATCGGGGAGAACCAGGGCGTCGTCACGCCGATCGCGAAGACCGCCGCCTGCGCGCGGTACTCACCGTCGGAGGTGGCGAGCACGAGCCGACCGTCGTCCTCGCGCCGTGTTCCCTCCCAGCGGCAGCCGTAGCGCACCGGGACCGGTACCTGTCGTGCGAACGTGGCGAGCCCGCGCTCCATCTCCTCCCGCGACGGCACCATGTACGCCCGGTCCATGAACGTGGGCACGAGCGCCTGGTGTCGCTGGTCGTCCGAAACGAGGCTGTTGTGGTCGTACCACTCGTAGGCGCGCGTGCCCGGCTCGGCGGGAGCGTCGGGCTTGGACCAGGAGAGCAGCCGCTCGTAGATCGGGCAGCGGCGGAACATTCCGCCGGGAGAGTCGTCCTGAGAAAGGACCGCGTGCTCGATCCCGAGGCGCGCGAGGCAGTGGCTCGCCTGCAAGCCACCGGGCCCGCTTCCGACGACGACGACGGGGTAGTCCCCGGGCGGAAAGGGCCGCTCGCTGGCCGCCACTACTCGAGGAGGTCTCGGATCCGGCGGGCCATGGTCTGCAGCATCCGGTAGGTGACCTGCGGGTACTGCAGGAGGAGCTCTTCGAGCTGCGGTCCTGGAATCTCCAGGGTATGCAGCGCCGTGTGGGCGACGACATCGGCGGTCGGCTTGCACTCGAGCAGGGTCGAGACCTCGCCGAAGAAGTCCCCGCGCCGGAGGCGGCGCGGCTCGCCGTTCGGGATCTCGACCGCCGCCTCGCCGTCGAGGATGACGAAGACCCCGCCGCCGGACAGACTACGCCGGAGGACGCGCTCGCCCTCACCGAAGAGGCGCTCCTTCTCCGGGTCGGCGATCGCCCAGAGATCGGGGTCGCGAAGGTCGGCGAAGAGCGCCAGGCCGGCGAGGCTGCGGACGAGTTCGTCACGGGCGTCGGTCATGACGGTACGAGGCTACAACGCCAGGTCGCGCGCCGCGAAGTACACGGCTTCGGAGAACGTCGGGAAGGGCTGGATGGTGTCGCGCAGGACGTCGACCGGGACCTCCGCGCGGATGGCCAGGGTGAGCTGCCCGATCCACTCGCCCGCCTCGGGCCCGACCGCGGTCGCGCCGACGAGCACCCGCCGGGCGGGGTCGGCGTAGAGCTTCACGAGCCCAGGCTGCTTCGGCCGCTGGAACGTGCCGGTGCGGGAGACGGACTCCAGCCGCCACGTGGACGTGACGGCGCCCTCGCCGCTCGTGTCGCCTGCGGCGGCGACCTGGGGATCGGTGAAGATGGACGCGGGGATGGCGCGATAGTCGGCCTTCGCCTCTCCCCCGGCGACGTTCTGCGCGGCGATCCTGCCCTGGTACTTGCCGACGTGGGTGAAGGGCGCGACTCCGGTCACGTCCCCGGCCGCCCAGACGCCCTCGCCTGCGGCCAGGCCTTCGTCGACGGCGATCCCGCGCCCCTCGATCGTGAGGCCCAGGCGCTCGAGGCCGAAGCCCTCGACATTCGGCTTGCGGCCCGTGGCGCATAGCAGCTTCTCCGCTACGACCGGGTCCTGGCCCTCCAGCTCCAGCCGGAAGGGCCGGCCGCCGCCTCCCTCGACGCGAGTCGCCAGCGCGTCGAAGCGGAGCTCGATCCCCTCTTCGGCGAAGGCGCCGGCGAGGAGCTCCGCCGCCTCGGCGTCCAGGCGCGGCAGCAGGCGTCCGCCGCCCTGCACGAGCGTCACGCGGGCGCCGAGCCGCGCATAGGCCTGTGCCAGCTCGCAGCCGACCGGGCCGCCGCCGACGACCGCGAGGGTCTTCGGCACGGCGCTCGCGCTCGTCCCCTCGCGACTGCCCCAATGCGGCACCTCCGCCAGCCCCTCGATCGGCGGCGTCAAGGGAACGGAGCCGGTGGCGACGAGCAGCGCGTCGTACGGGAGCTCCCGAGCGCCCACGGTGACGAGCCCCGGCTCCGCCACGACGCCCGTTCCGCGGACGAGCCCGGCGCCCTGCTTCGCCACCCACTCCGCCTGGCTCGCGTCGTCCTTCTCGGCGATCTGGTCGCGCCACCAGAAGACGCGTGCCGGGTCGACGGCGCCGACGGCCTCGGCTGCCCCCGGAGCGAGGCGGGCGTGCGCGATGGCCTCGAGCGGCCGCAGCAGGACCTTCGAGGGGATGCAGGCCCAATAGGAACATTCGCCGCCGACGAGCTCGTGCTCGACGATCGTGATCTCGGCCTCGGCGTCGAGCTTCCGGAGCGCGGCGACGAACGCCTCGCCCGTGGCCCCCGCGCCCAGGACGACGACGCGCTTAGGCAACGGGGAACTGCAGGGAGGCGACCGCGTCGGCGGCGATGTCGAGGAGCGGGTCGGCGAAGACGAAGCTGCCGATCGCGACCACGACCGTCGCCGCGACCGCGGTGACGAGAAGCCGGTCCGACGGCGGCGAGCCGCCCGCGGCGACGACCGCGAGCTCGCGCGGCTGCATGTACATCGCTCGGATCACGTTGGCGTAGTAGTAGACCGAGATCGCCGTGGCGACGACGCCGACGATGGCGAGCCACGCCCAGCCGCGGTCGATCACCGCCGAAAAGACGTAGAACTTTCCCAGGAAGATGCCGGTCGGCGGGAAGCCGATGAAGCCGAACATGAAGAGCGCCATCGAGGCGCCGAGGAACGGCCGCTCCCAGCCGAAGCCGGCCATGTTCTGGAGGGTCACCGACGCGCCCAGCTCGCGCTCGCGGATCGCCACGACGGCGAAGGCGCCGAGGCTCATGGCCGCGTACGGGATCAGGTAGTAGAGAAGCGCGCGGCCGCCGAGCGCGTTCCCCGCGGCGACCGGCATGAGCAGGAAGCCGGCGTGCGAGATGCTCGAGTACGCAAGCAGCCGCTTCAGGTTCGTCTGGACGATCGCGGCGAGGTTCCCCCAGGCGAGCGAGATGCAGACGATCACGGCGAGCGCGACGGTCCAGAGCTCCTCTTCGCCCGGGAAGGCGGTGACGAGCAGGCGCATGGTGACGATGACGGCCGCCACTTTGGTCGCGGCGGCCATGAAGCCGGTCACCGGGGTCGGCGCGCCTTCGTAGACGTCGGGCGTCCACATGTGGAACGGCGCAGCGGAGGCCTTGAACGCCAGGCCGACGATGATCATCGCCAGACCGGCGACAACGAACAGACGCTCGGCGTCGTCCGTGCCCGCTGCGATTCCCGCGAAGTCGAGCGCGCCGGTGGCGCCGAAGACGAACGCGCTCCCGAAGAGCAGGATCGCGGAGCCGAAGCTGCCGACGATGAGGTACTTGAGGCTCGCCTCCAGCCCGCTCAGCCGCTCGGCCGCGATGGCCGTGAGGATGTAGAGGCAGATCGAGAACCACTCCAGCCCGAGGAAGAGCGTCATCAGGTTGTTCGCTGCGACGAAGAAGGCCATGCCGCTCGTGGCCGTCAGGAGGAGCGCGTAGTACTCGCCGGCGCGGTCCTCCTTGTCCCGCTCCCGGTAGGAGACGAGCACGCTGAGGAGCCCTGCCCCCATGACGAGCACCTGGGCGAACTCGGCGAGGCGGTCGCGGCGGATTGCGTCCTCGACGATCCCACGGCCGGTGTCGTCGGCGGCGAAGAGGGCGATCGCGGCGGCGCCGGCCGCGACGAAGCAGACCCCCGCGACCGCGGCGGCGAATGGCCGGCGCACGCCGAGGGGCAGGAAGAGGCTCACGAGCAGGACGACGACCGCGCCGGCGAGGGTGATGAGGATCGGCGAGAGCGCGGTCCAGTCGATCGTGGGCGCCGTGAAGGTTTCCACCTAGAAGATGCCTCCGAAGACGCGCTCGGTGATCGCTGCCGGCCAGAAGGAGAGGACGAGCAGGGCGGCGACGAGCGGCGCGATCACGCCGACCTCGGCCGGGCGCAGGTCGAGCGCCTCGGCGGGCACGGCGCTCCCGGGCTCCTGGTGGAGGACGGCCGAGATGAGCCGCAGCATGTACATGGCGGCGAGCACGATCGCGATCGCCCCGACGACGGCCCAGCCCCAGCCGATGTCGAAGATGCCGTTGAGGACGAGGAACTCAGCCGCGAAGGCGGTCGACCCGGGGACGGCGAGCGCGATCACTCCGGTCGTGATCAGGATCGTCGCCAGCACGGGACGGCCGCGGGCCATGCCGCCGAGCAGGCTCAGCTCGCCGGTGCTCGTCCGCCTTTCGATCGCGCCCGCGAGCAGGAAGAGCGCCGCCGAGATGAGCCCGTGGTTGACCATCTGCAGGAGCGCGCCGGTGTAGCCGGAGGCGTTCACGGCGAAGATCCCGATCAGGATCAGGTTCATCTGCGCCAGGCTCGAGTAGGCGATCACACCGCGGACGTCGGGCGCGCGGAAGGCGAGCAGAGAGCCGTAGACGAGGCCGATCGAGGCGAGCACGAGCAGCGGC
>CAWHOA010000007.1:0-35428 GCA_963830885.1 uncultured Actinomycetes bacterium
GTGCGCCGCAAGAGCCTCAAGGACCCCGCGGAGGTCTGACCTTCTCCAGAGGGCGCTGCGTCAGCGGCGTCCGGAGCCGTACGGGTACTTCTCGCACAGGTTGTCCTCGAACACGACGTTCTGGGCAGTCGGGTCGACGTTGCAGGTCGAGACGCCGAAGTCGCAGAGGCCGACCTCGCCGTTGGCGAGCTCCTCGTCCCGCTCGGCGGGGTTCCCGGACCGGAAGCGCCCGTTCGTGACCCGCGTGTTCACGGACTCGCCGACGTTGATCGCCCGCCGGCAGGCGACAACCGTGCAGCGGATGCACTGGTAGTCCGTCGGGACGAGCCCGGCGGCGCCGCCGAGGGAGATGTCGATCCCCGCCGAGGCGCCGGTGCAGGTCGCGCGCTGCTCGTCCCAGTCGCCGACCTCGAGGTCGACGAACGCGATGTCGTTGGCGCCGAGCGCCTGGATCCCGTCCTGGTGCGCGCCCGGGCCGCGCGGCCCGCAGTCGATCGAGCCGGTGATGTCGATGTCGGTCGCCTCGACCTTCACCGCCAGCGCGTCGCCGGTGCCGCCGACCGTGCGCCCATCGCCCTGGATGTCGAGGATGAGGTCGATTGCGTCGCTGCCGTCGCCCGTGCAGCCGCTCGTCAGGTCGACGATGCCGGCCACGGTCTCGACGGGTCGGGTGAAGCGTGCGGTCACCTTGAGCGGGAGCTCGCCGCCGAGCGACTCCGCGTACCGCGCGAGCGGCTGGTCGCACGTCCACTCGCCGTTGTCGAGCACGAGCTCGGCGCCGGCCTCGCAGCCCCTGGCGTCCTCGTAGCCGCAGGCGCCTCCCTCGCCGTCGTCGGTGCCGTCGTCGTCGGGAGCCGTCGAGGCCGCGCTGCCCGTGCCTCCGCCGCCGCCGTCGTCACCGTCGTCGTCGAGCACCAGGTAGGTCGCGCCGACGCCGACGGCGGCGCCGACGACCAGGAGGGCGAGGGCTGCGAGTGCCTTCTTCATCGAGGATCGACCCGAGGCGACGTCCCCGGTCGCCGAGCGGGAAACGGTACCGGAGTGACGGAGGTCAGCGGCGAACGATCATCAGGCTCTTCGTGAGCCCGAGAAGCTTCTCGCGGTGGATCTCCCCGTCCGGGAAGAGGCGGCGCAGGTCGCCCGCCGTCAGGAGGTTCGCCTCTTCCCAGGAGCCCTTCTCGCGCCAGCCGAGCGTGAACCTGGAGTTGAGCCAGCGCTGGAGCCGCTCGGGGAAGAACTGGAAGAACGGGAACTGGTAGTGCGGCTCGATCGGGAACCAGCGATTCGGCGTCTGCACGTAGTAGCGCTGGGACACGCGCCGGATCTCGCTCGCGAAGGCCTCCTGCAGCTCCTTGGGGATGTGCTCGATCACGGAGCTCGAGAACGCGAGCGGGAACTCACGGTCCTCGTACGGGAGCTTCGTCGCGTCGGCCACCGCCACCGTGACGTTCGATTGCTTCAGCCACTCGCTCTCGAGCGGGTTGAGGTCGACGGCGACGATCTCGTTGGTCGTGTTGAAGCGCTCGAGCGCGGCGCCCGCGCCCGCGCCGACGTCGAGGATCCGCTCGCCCGGGCTCACCCGGCAGAGCTCGAGGAACCGCTGGTAGCGGTCCTCGCGCCAGCGGCGCACGCGGTCGCTCGTGTGCGCCCACCGGCGCGTGCGTGCGTAGACGAACCCGGCCATTGGCTCTTCTTAGCATGGATATTCGGAGCGGGCGCACACCGCCGCAGAAGACTGGACGAGCGGTTAGGGCAGCTCGTCCTCGTACGCCCCGGGGTCGCAGTAGCGGCATCGCACACGGGTCCCGGAAGCCGGCCTGGCCTACGACCTCGGGCAGTGTCGCGCACCGCCCGCGCAGGGCGGGCGATGCGCGGTTATTGACCAGGTCACTCGCCGTCGCCGTACGGCCAGCGGTCGCAGTAGTTCCGGAGGATGGTGTAGGCGGTCGGCTCGCCGTCGCCCATCGTGCATGCCGGGCCGCCGAACTGGCAGAGGCCGACCTGGCCGTTGGCGAGCGGGACCGTCCGGTCGGCAGGGTTGCCGGTCCGCCACATCGAGTCGACGACGAGCGAGCCGACGCTGATCGCGAGATGCATGCCGTGGTTGCACGACACGCTCTTGCAGCGGATGCAGGCCATGTTCGTGACGGGGTTGCCGTTCACGCTCCCCGGGACGAACATCCCCGCGGCGCCCTGGCACGTGGCGGTGCTCGTCTCCCAGTCGCCCCACTCGAAGTCGATGAACTCGACGGTGTTGCCGCCCTGGATCTGGGCGCCGTCCTGGTGGGCGTCGTCGCCCGTGCCCGGCCGGCCGTCCTGGCCGAGCCCGCGCGGCCCGCAGTTGGCGTAGCCGGTGAGCTGGACGTCCCGGGCCGTGAGCCGAACCTTGATGGCGTCGGCGCCGCCGCCGATCGTGCGGCCGTCGCCCTCGACCTTCAGCACGAGGTCGATCGTCTCGTCGTCGCCGTCGCCGGCACAGCCGTCCTTGAGCTCGATCACGGCCGGGATCGAGCGTCGACGTAGGTCGTGAAGCCGACCTCGACCAGGAGCGGCAGGCTGCCCGGGCCGTCCCCGATCGGGTTGGCCGCGGCGATCTCGGCGAGCGGCCGGTCGCAGGAGAAGCGCTGGTTCAGGAGGCTGATCCGCGAGCGGGCGACGGCGGCGCAGCCGGTCGCGTTGGCGCGCGAGCAGGAGCCCGAGTCCCCCGCGGCGCTTACGAGCACCGTCGGCGAGGAGACGGCCGAGGCCGAGTCGTCGACGTTGGTCGCCGTGACCTGCGCGCGGAGCGTCGAGCCGACGTCGTCCTCGCCGAGGAGGTGGTTCGCGCCGGTGGCGCCCAGGACGTCGACGCACCCCGACCCGGTGCCGTCGCACCGCTGCCACTGGAAGGCGAAGCTCATCGGGAGGGTGCCGTTCCATGTGCCCTGGCTCGCGTGGAGGACGCGGCCGGCGCGCGCGACGCCGGTCATCTGAGGAGCCGTCAGGGACACGGGGGGGCTGGGAACCGGGGGCGCGTCGCACGGGAGCGTGCGGACGAACCTGACGGTGGCGGGTGAGCGGCGGCCGCGGCGGTCCAGCGCGCGCACGGCGAGGCGGTACGTGCGGTCGCACTCGAGGTTCCGGAAGACCCAGCGGGTGTGGCGGGTGACCCCGACCCTGTTGTAGCTCCTGGTCAGCACGGAGCGGGGGGCCGTCCGCCGCCACGCGATTGTGACCGTGCTCGTCGTCATGGTGAGGACACGCACCGGCTGGGGCGCGTGCGGGCGGTTCAGGTGGTGGGCCGAGGCGGGGCCGGCGAGAGGAAGGAAGAACGCCGAGACGCCGAAAAGGGCGGCGAGGAAGAGTGCGGGGCGGCGGTGCGGGTATGCGGCGGCGGAGAGAGTGCGGCGGCCCATGCCTGCCCGCATCGGCCGGCGCCCCGGCGCCGTCGACCGCCGGATCCCTCACGCGGGGGCTGGAGGGCCAGCCTTTCCGGTCAGGATCCCCCGAATCGGGGACGGAAGCCCCGCTAGTGCGGTCTGGGGCTGCCGCTGAACGGCCAGCGGTCGCAGAACTGGCCGGAGATGTCGTTTCCGCTCGACTCTCCCGGAGGGATCAGGCACGGCGGCGAGCCGAAGTTGCAGAGTCCGGTCTGGCCATTGGCGAGACGACCCCGCCGCTCCTTCGGGTTGCCCGAGCGCCAGGCGGAGTCCCGGACGACCGTTCCTCTCGAGCGGCTGATGAGCATGCCGTGGTTGCACGACACGCTCCGGCAGCGGATGCAGGCCATGTTCACGACGGGCCAGCCGTTCACGCTCCCGGGGACGAAGGTGCCGGCGGCGCCCTGGCACGTCGACCGCCGCTTGGCCCATTTGCCCCACGTGAAGTCGATGAAGTGAATGTTCCGGCCCCCTTGGATCTGCGCGCCGTCCTGGTGGGGGTCGTCCCTCGTGTCGGGGCGACGGTCCCGGCCGACGCCCTGCGGGCCGCAGTTGGCGTAGCCGGTGATCTGGATGTCGTGGGGATCCTCGCGGATCTTGATCGCGTCGCCCGTGCCGCCCACCGTGCGCCCGTTCCCGCTGACGCCGAGGATCAGGTCGATCGTATTCGGGTCTCCGTCGCCGCGGCAGCCGCGCCGGATCTGGATCACGCCGGGATCGATGGCCCGGTAGTTGGTGAACCGGATCCGAACGAGGAGCGGGAGGGTGCCGCCCAGGTCGCGGGCGATCTCGTCCAGCGGGCGCTTGCAGGTGAAGCCCCGGTTCCACCGCTCCATCGTCGCGTCGGCGACCTGGGCTTCCACCTGCTCGCGCGTGAGCGTCGGGAAGATCGCGGCGGCCGAAGTCGTGCCGGTCGCTGCGGAGCCGAATTCGGTCGGGGCGGCGGTCGCCTGGGAGGCGGCGACGACGGCGAGGACGGTGACGACGAGGAATGCTGAGAGATGCTGGGCGACGGCCACGGTGGGCGAGCCTACCAGCGGATCCGGAGCCCCAGTCAGCCGCAACGGCCTCCGAACGTCGGTCGCGCCTGCACACAACAGGGGCACATGCAGCGGAAAAATCTGGCTGTTGAGGATTTCCCGAGACTTCCTGCGGCTATTCGAGGTAGCCGAGCCCGCGCAGGCGGCGCTCGACCTCGGCGGCGCCCTCCTCCTCGAGCTCGGCACGCCTCGGCGCGAACTCGGCGGGAGCCTCGTCGTCGTAGGCGGGCGGGCGCTCGTCGAGCAGCTCGGGCCGGAGCGCCTCCATCAGGATGCGGCCCTCCAGATCGGAGGGAATCGGCTCGCCGAGCAGGTAGAGCATGGTCGGCGCGACGTCGACCAGCTCGCCGCCGACGGGGGCTCCCGGTGCGACCGCCGGGCCGGCGAGGACGACGACGCCCTCGTGGCGGTGGCTGCCGACGTAGGACTGCTCGCCGCCGCCCTCGATCTCGATCGAGTCCCAGAGCGAGTCGGAGCGCGCCTTCAGGTTGCCCTTGCCGAGCCAGGCGTAGTGGTCGAACTCGACGAGCAGGTCGGGGACCTTGGCGAGCTCGGGCCCGTGGAACAGGTCCTCGCGCCGGTGCGCCTGGGCGACGATGCGCTCGCCGCCGGGGCCGCGCAGCTCGAGCAGGCGCGCCGCGATCTCGTCGCGGACGCGCTCGTACTCCTCGCCGGGCTCCACGATCCCGTGCTCCTCGCGGCCGCGCACGTTGAGGACGATGTTGCCGAAGGTCCCGTACGAGAAGGCCTGCGTCCGCTCCCAGTCGAGCACGGTGTAGTCGCCGCGCTCGATCGCCCGCTCACGCAGTGCCGGCAAGCGCTGCTTGGCCGCGTTGCGCAGCCGCTCCGGCAGGTAGCGGCGGAGCTCGAGCGCATCGCCCAGGAGCTTGCGCCCGGCCACGCCGCCTCCGGTCGCGTACGTGAGGAAGCCCTCGGAGGCGAGCCAGGCGTTGAGGTTGACGACTCCGTGGAGCGGGCCGGCGCCATGGTCGGAGATGACGAGCACGTTGCCCTCCTCGCCCGCGAGCGCGGCGAGCGCGCCGGTGGCCTCGTCGAGGATCCGGTAGACCTCGGCGACGGGGCTCGCCAGGCCGTCGGCCTCCCAGTCCGTCCAGCAGAGGTGGTGGATGTGGTCGGCCGCCATGAAGACGACGAAGAGAAGCTCGGGGTCGTAGCGGTCGACGAGCCACCTGACGATCTCGACCTTCTGGGCCGCCGCGCGGCGCACGAGGTCGAGGTCGAGCTTGCCGTCCGTGAGCGGGAACTTGTTGTCGAGCTCGAGCGAGCCGAAGCGCTGCCGGAGCTCGGCGCGCAGCTCGTCCGGGTACGTCAGCCCCTGCTCGCGCGCAGCGGCGTCGAAGCCGGCGATCGCGAACCCGTCGACCTCCGGCGCGGGCCAGGTGAAAGGCACGTTGACGACCCCCGTGCGGCGGCCCGAGCGGCGGAGCCGGTCCCAGACCGCGGGGGCGCGGCGGAAGCTGCCGTTGACGAGGCGCAGCTGGTAGCCGGTCTCGTCGCGCTCGGTGAAGTCCCAGATCCCATGCCGGCCGGCATTGACGCCGGACACGATCGTCGCCCACGCGTGCGGCGTCAGCGGATGCGTCGTCGAGCGCAGGACGCCGCGCGCGCCCGCGTCGCACAGCCGCTTCAGATTGGGAAGCTCTCCGGCGGCCAGCATCGGGTCGACGACGTCGAACGTCGCCGAGTCGAGGCCGATGACGGTCAGGTCTGGACTGGACACCCGCGAATGCGACCGCTACAAGTAAGGGACCACCCTACTGAAACACGCTTTGTGGGAATGCGGCCGGAGGAGCCGCGAGGGTGGGTTCCCACTCGATGTCAGTGAAAACCTGTCCTAACTGCGGCCAAGCCACGCGCGACGACGACCGCTTCTGTGCGAGTTGCGGTCAACCGACCGATCCTCGCCGGGGCGCGTTCCCGGGCGAGGACCGCCCGCGCCGCGCGACGACCACGGCGGCCGGCGCGACGGCCAGCGTCGCCGGCTACGCGCAGGCTCTCCGGCGCTTCTGGTGGGTGCTCGCGATCGGGGCGCTGTTCGCGCTCCTTGCCGCGCTGTCCGCCCGCTTCACGATCAGCGTCTTCCCGCCAGGCCTCGACGAGAAGGAGAAGGTCAGCTACACGGCCCAGACCAGCCTGCTCGTGACGAGCGCGGACAACCCGCACTTCCGCAGCAAGGAGACCGTCCAGGTCCCCAATCCGCAGGCGGCGGACGAGACGACCGACGAGGGCATCGCCGGGAGCGAGAGCGACGGCGGCGGTCAGGGCGCGGAGGACACCGTTCCGTTCTCGACGCCGCCCGATCTGAACACGATCGTCAGGAACGCGAACACCTTCCCGTACATCATCGAGTCCGACAAGGTGGCCGACTATCGCGCGCGTGAGTTCGGCGAGCTCAACGGGAGCGTCACGGCGCTCGGCGCCACCTCGGTCGTCACCGCGAACCGTGTCGAGCTGTCCGAGATCCCCGTGATCCGCCTGATCGCGGTCGCCGGTACGCCCGAGGAGGCCGTCGAGCTTGCGGACAAGACCGGCAAGGCGTTCATCGGCTGGCTCAACGACTTCCAGGTCGAGAATGAGATTCCGCGGACGGACCGGATCACGGCGGAGCAGCTCACCGTGCCGCGCGGAGCCGTCGCCTCCGCCGGGCCGTCCACCACCCTGCCCCTCCTGGTCTTCGTCGCCGTGTTCGCGGCGTTCTGCGTCCTCGCAATCCTCCTCGACCGGCTCGTGCCGCAGCAGCAGCAGCAGCAGCAGGCGCGGCCGGCAAGCTCGGACGTCGAGCCGCTCGAGCCGGTCAAGGTCAAGAAGACCGCCTAGCGAGGGCCTCGGTGGCCCACGTCGAGCCCCAGCCCGTTCGCCGCCCCGCGGCGGTCGCGCTCGCCGCCTTCGGCGGCTTCTCGCTCCTGATCGGCACGCTTCTGGGCCCGAACGAGGCGGTGGCCGGTGCTGCCGTGTTCATCGTCGCGGCGCTCCTGGCCGTGCGGGAGATGTCGACGCCGACGGTCACATGGCCGAACGCGGTCGCCGGTTTCGCGCTCCTCATCTGGCTGATCCCGGCGCGCGGCTACCGCCTGCCGGTTTCGCTGCCGTTCAACCTGGAGCTGTACCGGATCGTGCTCGGAGCGCTCCTGCTGGCCTTGCTCGTCGCCGTCGTCAGGAAGCGGGCAAAGCTCGAGTTCCTCGGCTTCGGCATCCCCCTCGCGATCCTGGCCGGGACAGCGACGCTCTCGGCCATCCTCAACTACCAGGACATCGGCAACGCGGCCGTGGGCGACCCGGGCGCGTTCAAGTCGCTCTCCCTCTACCTCGGCTTCCTGTCCGTCTTCGTGCTCGTTGCCTCGACGATCAAGACGCAGGCCGCCCTGGACACGGTCGTCCGCGGGCTCGTGATCGGCGCGACGATCGTCGCCCTCTCGGCCATCTACGAGTCCCGCTCGGGCTACAACGCGTTCGACCATCTGGCGGAGTGGATCCCGGCGCTCATCCGTGAGGAGCGAGCCGTGTTCAGCGACCGCGGCGGGAACCTCCGCGTGTACGCCTCGGCCCAGCACCCGATCGCGCTGTCGGCGGCACTCTTCATGGTCTTCCCGCTCGCGCTCTACCTGATCGGCCGTGCGACGACGCGGCTGCGCGCGCAGCTCTGGGGCGTGGCCGCCGCGGTCTGCGCGATGGGCGCGGTGGCGACGATCTCGCGCACGACGGTGATCATGGCGGTCGCGATCTTGGCCGTCGGCCTCTGGGTCCGCGGCTCGCAAGTGCTCCGCTTCTGGCCGCTCCTGCTGATCCTGCCGGTCGCCATCCACTTCGCCGTCCCCGGGGCGCTCGGCGGGATCTACAAGGCGTTCGACCCGCAGGAAGGGCTGACGAGCGACCTGACGACCCGCTCGGGCGAGACCGGCTCCGGTCGCCTCGCCGACGTCGGACCCGGCCTGCGGGTCTGGAGCGAGTCGCCGCTCTACGGAAGCGGCGTGGGGACGCAGGTCACGACCGGGGAGTCGGGCGCCGCGCAGACCGCGGAGGGCGCCGAGGGCGCAATCATCTTCTTCGACAACGAGTGGCTGAACACGCTCGTCTCGCTCGGCGTCCTCGGCGTGCTCGGGATGGCCTGGTTCATCTTCGGCAGCCTCGCGGTGTTGGGCAGGTTCGCACGCAGAGTGCGCGGCCCGAGGAGCGACCTGGCGGCAGCGTGCGCGGCCGCTATCGCAGCCTTCGGCGTCAGCATGCTCGTCTTCGACGCGTTCGCGTTCGTCCAGTCGACGATCCTCTTCTTCGCGATCGCGGCCGTGGGCCTCCAGGCCCGGCGCCTCGGGCCGCGGCCGACGGACTCCTAGCGGAGCAGCGACGTCCCCCGCATCGAGGCGGGGACGTCGAGGCCGAGCAACTCCAGCGCGGTGGGGGCGACGTCGAGGAGGTGGGCGCCCTCGCGCTCGCCCGGAGCCACGCCGGGCCCGGCGAGCACGAAGAGGCCATCCTGGGCGTGGTTCGCGTCGTCGGGGCCGGTGTCGTTCTCGAACGTGTGAATTCCCTCGTCGCCGCCGACCGTGCCGACCGACCGCCAGAGGAGGTCGCCGAAGTGGACGATCAGGTCGGGGGCGACGCCGTTGACCTGCTCGTAGGTGTCCTCCGGGACGTGCACCCGCGTGCCGAGCGGCTCGCCGTTCTCGTCCGGGATGGCCGCCAGGCGCTCGGCGAGCTCGCGGCGGACGCGCTCGTAGTCCTCGGGCGCGACCGTGCCCTCGGGCTCGCGGCCGGCGACGTTGAGGAAGATGCGGGAGTAGTAGCCGCCCTCGCCCCAGGCGGCGGTCTTCGACCAGTCGATCCCGGCCTCGCGGAGGGGGACCGGCGTGTCGGGGTCGGCGACCGTCGTCAGGAAGCCCTCGCGACGTAGCCACTCGTTGACGCGGATGCCGCCGTCCATGCGCTTGCCGCCGTGGTCGGAGACGACGAGGACGGCCGTGTCGTCGCCGGCGTGCGCGAGGACCCCGCCCATCAGCTCGTCCACGTGCTTGTGGTACTCGAGGATCGCGTGCTCGTGCGGATTCCCGGGCACGTGCTTCCTGTGCTCAGGGTCCATCAGCTTCCAGAAGCCGTGGTACATCCGGTCGACGCCCATCTCGACCATGGCGAAGAGCTCCCACGGCTTCGTCGAGAGCAAGTGCTCGGCGAGCTGGAAGCGGCGGTCGGTCATCTCGTAGACCTGGCGAAGCAGGTAGTCCTTGTCCTCGGTGCGGAAGTCGCGCACGTCGAAGTGGTACTCGCCGACGGTCTGCTCGATCTCGCGCTTGAGCATGGGCGGGAAGGTGTACGGGCTCTCGATCCCCGGCGTGAGGAAGCAGCTGACCATGACCCCGTTGAGCGGGCGCGGGGGATAGGTGCCGGGGACGCCGAGGACGATCGACGGCTTCCCGGCGCGCGTGGCGTAGTCCCACAGGCGCGGCTCCTTGATCGCCGTCGAGTTGGCGATGAAGAGGCCGTCGTAGGAGTGGTCGGAGCGGTTGCGGAAGCCGTAGACCCCCAGGTCTCCCGGCGTGCGGCTGGCCATCATGCAGGACCAGGCCGGCACCGTGATCGGCGGGATCACCGAGGTCAGTCGGCCGTAGGCGCCCTTCTCCATCAGGCCCGAGAGGACCGGCAGCTCACTGCGCCAGCGGTCGAAGAGCAGCGACGGCTCGGCGCAGTCGAGCCCGACGATCATCACCTTGCTCAACGCGCCAGGAGCTCCCGGTAGAGGCCTTCGAGATCTCGAGCTCCCTGCTCCCAGGTGAGCTCGTCGCGCCGGGCGAGCGTGCGGGCGCGCAGGCGTGCGAGGAGGTCGGAGTCGCCTGCGACGAGGCGCAGGTGCTCGGTGAGCGCGGCGACGTCGCCCGCCTCGTGGACGAGCGCGTCCTCGAGGTGCGTGCAGCGTGCCCCGGCAGCGTCCGAGACGACGGGGACGCAGCCCGAGGCCTGCGCCTCGTAGGTCACCAGCGCGCTCCCTTCCTCGACCGTCGGCAGCAGCAGCACGTCGCTCTCGCGCATGACCGCCGCTACGTCGGGGACGAACCCCTTGACCGTCACGCTCGGGTGGGCCAGCCGGTCGGCGAGGAGCTCCTCGTAGCCCGGATAGAAGTCGCCGCAGATCGTGAGCGTGCCGTGCTCGGCCGCCCCCGAGTCGACCCAGGCCACGAGTGCGTAGTGAAGGCCCTTGCGCGGCTCGCAGCGGCCGACGAAGAGCGCGCGCAGCGCCGGGTGCCGGCCGTTCGCGCCCTGGGCGGGCGGCGGAAAGCGGGCCGGATCGAAGCCGTACTGGTGGAGCCCCAGCCGCTCGGCGGGAACGCCCCGCTCGACGAACGTCCGCAGCGAGAACTCCGAAGGAACGGCGACGAGGTCCGTGGCCGCGTACTCGCGCTCCTCGAGCGCGAGCGCCTCGGCGTCGTCCGTGTGCGAGTGGCCCTCGGGCTGCGGCAGGCCGAGCCGGGCGGTCTCCTCCGCCACGCGCTCGTAGGCGTAGCCCGTGTGGGTGTTGGGCGCCTCGCGCACGCTGACGACCCCGGTCTCCCGGGCCGCGGCTGCGGTCTCGACGGTCGCGCGCGGCCAGCAATGGACGACGTCGAAGCCCCCGGGGCCGCGGCGGAGCGCCCGCGCGACCAGCCCGTCGTGGCGCCGGTAGGCGCGTGCCCTGCCGACCGCCCGGTGGGGGATCCGGCGTCCGGCCACGGTAAGGGTCGTGACGACCTCGGCCGCGCCGGGAACGTCGCGGGCGGCGGCCGTCGCGTAGACGTGCACCTCGTGGCCGAGGCCCGCGAGACCGGTCGCCTGGTTCCAGGCCGTCGTCCCGATCCCGGCCGCGCCGATCGTGTCCGGGAAGCTGTAGAGGACCCGGAGCGGTGCGGCGGGTAGTCGCGTCATCAGTCGTCCAGGTACCCGAGCGACTGGAGGCGCCGGCGGATGGCGACGACCTCCTCGTGCGTCAGGCCGTCCTCGCCCGCGGCCGACGGTGGCGCCTGGCTCGAGACGAGGTCACGGAGGACGTAGACGCTGAACTCCGTGACCGAGTGGAAGCCCGTGCCCTCGATCACCTGGCGCAGCCGCTCGTAGAGCGGGCGAGGGATCTTGAGGGTGACGTCATCCGTGCGGGGGCGGGCCATGGCACTTCTGGGAGAGTGTGGTCCGAGTGTAGCGCCGACGCCTCCGCCGAAGGTCTGGACCGTTACCCTGGACTTGGCAGCGCGCCTGGAATCGCCTAGGACCTGTAGAGGGAGGATGCGGTAATGAAGAGCCGGAGCTGGAGCGAGGCGCTGCGATCGTTCGCGGACCCGATGACGTACTTCCAGGTCGTCCGGCTGCTCCATTTCTACAGCTACACGCACGTCCGCCCGCGGCGCAAGCTGACCCTCGGCGAGGGAGCGACGATCGCTCCCAACGTCTCGCTGCGGAACGGGGAGCGCATCTCGATCGGCCGCGGGTCGAAGATCGGCGAGCGCGCCTACCTCTGGGCGGGGGACTCCGGCAGCAGCATCACGATCGGCGAGGACTGCCGCTTCGGGCCCGAGGTGTTCGTGACCGCCTCGGACTACGGGCTCTCGCCCGAGGCGAAGATCGCCGAGCAGGAGCGCAACGAGCGCGACATCGTCATCGGGAACGACGTGTGGCTGGGCGCGCGCGTCTTTGTGGGCGCCGGCGTCACCATCGGCGACGGCTCCGTCGTCAGCGCCGGCTCGGTGGTGACGAAGTCGCTCCCGCCGGGTTCGGTCGCCGTCGGGAACCCGGCGCGGATCGTCCGCCGCCGCGAGGATTACGCGGACGCCGCTCCGAGCACGGAGCCGGAGAGCGATCCCGATCCCGTGACGACGCACGCGTGAGCCCGGACGTCTCGATCCTCATCGTCACCTACCGGTGTCGCGACGCGGCGCGGGCGTGCCTCGACTCGCTGCGGGGGAAGGGCGACGGGGCCTACGAGATCGTCGTCCTCGACAACGCCTCCGGCGACGGCACCGTCGAGATGGTGCGCTCGGAGTTCCCCGACGTCCGGCTGATCACGTCCGACGAGAACCTCGGCTTCGCGCTCGGCTGCAACCGGGCGGCCGCGGAGGCACGCGGCGAGTTCCTGCTCCTGCTCAACCCGGACACGGTCGTCCACGAGGGGGCGGTCGCCAACCTGCTCGCCTTCGCGCGGGCCCACCCGGAGCACGGCCTCTACGGCGGGAGGACGCTCGACCCGGACGGCTCCGTCAACCCCGGCTCCTGCTGGGGCGCGCCGACGCTCTGGAGCCTGTTCTGCTTCGCGACCCTGCTCACCTCGGCTTTCAAGCGTACGCGCCTCTTCGACCCCGAGTCCCTCGGCGGCTGGAAGCGCGACACGGTGCGCGAGGTGGACATCGTCACGGGCTGCCTCCTGCTCGCTCCTCGCGCCCTCTGGGAGCAGCTCGGCGGCTTCGACACCCGCTTCTTCATGTACGGCGAGGACGCTGACCTCTCGCTGCGCGCGGCCGCGCTCGGCTACCGGCCGGCGATCACCCCCGACGCCGTCGTGACGCACGAGATCGGCGTCTCGTCGGCTGCGCGCGAGGACAAGCTGATGCTCCTCTTCCGCGGGAAGACGACGCTTCTGCGCAAGCACTGGCGCGGGCTGCGCTTGCGGCTCGGCCTCGGCTTGCTCGCGGCGGGGCTCGGCCTGCGCTCGCTCCTCTCCCGTGGCCGCGGCGCGCAGCCGTCGCCCTGGACGCAGGTCTGGCGGAGCCGCTCCGACTGGCTGGCCGGCTATCCGGAGACGGCGCCGGCGACGCCTCCCTCCGCCTCCAGGGAGATCGGCGCCGCTCGGTAGCGCCGGCCGGGCGGGATGAACGACCAGCAGCACTCGTTCTTCGGCTCCCTGAAGTGGGCCTTCTACATGACGTGGGCCGACCGGGCCTTCGCGGTGCTCTTCACCTTCCTGCTGGCGGCCATCCTCGGCCCGCGGGACTTCGGGATCGTCGCGCTGGCGCTCATCTACATCGCGGTCGTCCAGCTCCTGCTCGAGGGCGGCATCCAAACCGCCGTCGTCCAGCGCGAGGGCCTCGAGGACGACCACCTCGACTCGGCGTTCTGGGTCAACCTCGGCTGGTGCCTGCTGCTCGCCGCCGGGAGCTTCCTCCTTGCCGGCTGGTGGGCACGTCTGAACGGCGTGCCGGAGCTGAAGGAGGTGGTGCAGGTGCTCTCGGTGCTGCTCGTGATCTACGGGCTCACCATCGTCCAGCTGGGGCTCTTCCAGCGGGAGATGCGCTTCCGAGCGCTCGCGCTCCGGGAGACGCTGGCCGTGCTCGTCGGCGGCGTGCTCGGGCTCGTGCTCGCCCTCCGCGGCGCCGGAGTCTGGGCGCTCGTCGCGCAGCAGCTCGGCCACGCCGGCACGCAGCTCGTGCTCCTGTGGGCGATGAGCACCTGGCGGCCGCGCTTCCGCTTCTCGCGCTCGCATGCGCGCGACCTCGTCGGCTTCTCGAGCGGGGTCTTCCTCGCCAACCTGGGAGGCTTCGTCAACCGTCGCGCCGACGCGCTCCTCATGGGCATCTTCTTCGGGCCGACCGCCGTCGGGCTCTACCGCCTCGCCGACCGCTTCTCGGACAACGTCCTCGAGCTGACCATGCGGCCGGTCGGGCACGTGTCGCTGCCGTTCTTCTCGCGCCTCCAGAACGACCGGCCTGCGCTCCGCGTCGCGGTCGCCTCGTCGATCAGGACGGTGCTCATCCTCACCGTCCCGGCCATGGCGGTGATGGCCTCGTGCAGCGACTACCTGATGGCGCTCATGGGCCCTGAGTGGGAGCCGGCCGCGGACGTCCTGAAGCTGCTCGCGCTCGTGGGGATCGGGAAGGCGATCGTCTTCTTCACGGGCCCGCTCCTCTTCGCCGTGGCGCGGCCGCACCTCCGGGCCGTCATGCTCTGGGCGCTCGCCGCCGTCTCCGCGGGGACGGTGCTGCTCGTCGGCTGGCTCCTCACCGGCGACTCGGCGCGGGAGCAGGCGCTGGGCATGGCCGCCTCGCGCGCGGCGTTCTTCCTGGCGATCGTGATCCCAGTGAACATCGCCGTCGTCTGCTGGATCACCGGCCTCCGGCCGCGCTCGTTCCTGCCCTGGCTGCCCTCGCCGCTCCTCTCGGCCGCTGCGGCGATCGTGGTCGTCTTCCTGCTCGGCCTGACGGGGCTGCTCGACGAGCTGCCGGCGTTCGCCGCGCTCGTCCTCGCGGGCACCGCCTCCTGCCTCGCCGCGGGCGGCGTGCTCTTCGCGCTCGAGCCGCGCGCGCGCAGTCTCGCCCGTCCCGTCCTGCGCAAGCTGAGGCGCCCGGCGACCGCCTGACTGGGCTCGACGTCGGTCAGGAGCGCACGACCGAGGAGCCGTTGGAGGTCACGCGGTCGCGCCACCGGCGCTTGATCGGATCGATCATCTCGGCGCGGGCGAGGAGGCTCCGCACTCCGGTGGCCGTCGTGAGCAGCGAGCTGCGCGCGACGTTCGTCAGGCAGCCCTTGGCCGTGGGGGCGAACAGGTGCACGTCCTGCTCGAGTCGGCTCCGCGTCGACAGGCGGCGCTTGTATTCCGCGTCGCTCCAGCCGAGATCCAAGGTATCGACGGCGTCGTCGGCGCAGAGGTCCTCGATGAGCCGGAAGAGGACGTAGTTCCCGACCCGGAGATCGGTGTACGCGGGGTCGTAGCCGGGCACCCCGGTAACGAACGCCCCCCGGTAGGCGTGCCCGTGCCAGAACGAGATCGGCTCGCCGTCGAGGTAGAGGACGTAAGCGCGAAACCAGCCCCGCTCCATGAGGAGCGTCACGATTCGCCGTTCGAGCTGGCGCTGGGCGAAGGCCACCCCAAGCGCGTGTTGATACGTCTTCCCCGCGACGATGCCGAGATCGGTGAAGACGCGGTCAGCCTCCGAAGCGCCTCGGAAGATCCGGAGCGAAAGCCGGTCGCCGAAGCGCTTCTCGAGCCGTCGAAGGTAGCGCGTCGCGCTCTTGAGCGTACTGGGCGAGAGCGAGCCCAGGAACGCGTCGTACGAGCTCGGGACCGCAAGCTCCCGATGGACAGTGGCCGGGGCGCCGTGCTCGTGCAGGATGCTCGGCGTGGCGCCGACCGCCCGACGGAGCGGGGAGCCGGTGTCGACGTTGCGGAGGCGCAGGACGTCGACTTCGCCGCACGCGAGGGAGCGGCGCAGCGCGGTGAGCACGACCTCGGCGCCCTCGTCGCCGAGGTCGCCAAGGACACCGCCGTAGAGGACGGTGAGCGAGCGGACGCGCGGCGCGTAGACGGTCCTGTAGCCGACGCGTGTCTGGAGCCGAATATCCTCGATCCGCCCGAGCACGAGCGCCGTGATTTCGCCCCCGCGCTCGAGCGCGACCACGTGGGGACGCAGCGTCTGCGGCTGCCAGGCGAGGATGAGAGGGAAGACGTCCGGGTCGGTGGCGAACTGCCGGCCCTGGAGGCGCGCCCATGCCTCGCGGAACGGCGCGAGCTCGTCCAGGCTACGCGCCACTCGAACGCGCGTGCCGCGCCGCGTCGCGACTTCTGGTCCCTGCCTCGTCATGGGTCGCCCCCGAGAGCCCCCGCCTACGGTGGCCGAGCGGGCCGCCGGCGCATCAGATCGTGCGTACCGAGGCTCGCGATCGCGCCAAGGCGAACGCCCTGGCGCTTGGCACCGGCCAGGGGTCTCTGACCCAGCCTCCGCCCGGCGAAATGAGGCTCAGTGACCACAGTGACGATGGACGACACAGAACTGGACGCAACGTCGGTTACGCGCCGCCGCAGACGCCCAGCGTACCACGGCGTCTGCGAACCCCGCGGCCGACTCGAACTAGCCCTACACTTGTCCCTCCACCGGGCGGTCAGGCCGGGAAGCGAACGGATGAGTTCCGAAAGGGCGGCACAGCGGATTCCTTGGGCGCGAGCGCGGCGCCGGCTCAGGAAGGCGATCGCGCTCCTCCGGGCCGGCGAATGGCGAACCGTTCTGAGAGCGCTCCGGAAGTGGCTCTATAGCGATTCCTACGCCTATGGGCTCCGGCGCGACCTGACAGTGTCGCTCGAGGTCCCGGAGCCCACGATTTCGGTGACCGTGCGGCCGATCCAGCCGTCCGATGTCCCGGCGTTCACCGAAGTCGATCGCTCGAGACACGACCGCGAGTCGATCCGACACCGTTCGGCCTCGGCGCGCCTCCTCGGCTCCGAAATCCGAACGTGCTACGTGGCCCTAACCGACGAGGGCGTTCCGTGCTACATGCAGTACCTCATCTTCTCGGGCGAGAACGACAAGGTGGAGAGGTTCTTCGAGGGCATCTTTCCACGGCTTCGGGAGGACGAAGCGCTTCTCGAAGCGGCGTTCACGCTCGAGGAGTACCGCGGTCTGAGGCTCATGCCCTTCGTCATGAACCAGCTGGCGGAGAAGGCGAGGCAGGAGGGAGCCCGCTGGCTCCTCACGTTCGTCTCCACCGGGAATGTTGCCGCGCTCAAGGGATGCAAGCGCGTGGGGTTTGTGCCCTACCTGCTCGTCAACCAGCGATTCCGGCCGTTCCGGCGGCGCATCGTCTTCACACGGCTTCCTGAGGGGACGCCGTACCCGTTCGACGTCGAGGGGGGTAGCACCGTCGAGCGGACGGCCGCCCGCGGCGTCTGACCCGGACCTTGCGGCAAAGGCGGCCAGGACGCGCAGGCTCAGGCGCCCGGCGACCGCCTGACCCGCCGTCCACTGCCAAACCGACAGAATGGAGCCGAGACCCCCGATGACCGAGACGACGAACAGCGCCGTGCTTCCCGAGGGCCTCACGCTCCCCGGGCCGAGCATCACGGGAGCGACCGGAGGCTCCGGCACGCGGGTGGTCGCCCGCATCGTCCGCACGGCGGGCCTCTACACGGGCGAGAAGCTGAACCCGTACGAGGACGCGGTCGAGCTCGGCTTCTACTCCGACCGCTGGATCGACCGCTACGTGGAGGCCGGGGGCGACGTCGGCGCCGGAACGCACGCGGAGATGGGGGCCGACCTGCGCGGCGTGCTGGCCGACCACCTCTCGACCGTGACCGACGGAGCCGTCGCCTGGGGCTGGAAGGAGCCGCGCTCGATCTACCTGCTCCGCTTCTGGAGCGAGACGATGCCTGACGTGCGCTTCCTCCACTTCCTCCGCGACGGCCGCGACATGGCCTTCTCGGAGAACCAGAACCAGCTCACGAAGCACGGCGCCGCCGTGCTGGGCGACGACCTGCGCAAGGCGAAGACGCACACGCGCTCGATCGCGCTGTGGAACCGGGTGAACCTGGCCGCGGCGGACTTCGGCGAGCGCGAGCTCGGGCCGCGCTATCTGCGCGTCCGCTTCGAGGATCTCTGCGCGGAGCCGGCGGCCACGATCGGCGCGATCCTCGGCTTCTTCGGGCTCGAGGGCGACGCCGAGGCGGCGGCGGCCGAGGTGCGCCCGCCGGACAGCCTGGGCCGCTGGCAGCTCCGTCGGCGCAAGGTGATCGACGAGATCACCGAGACCGCCCACCCGGGGCTCGAGCGCTTCGGCTACCTCTGAGCGAGTCGCTCGGCGAGGGCCGCGCCCTGGAGCTCGAGCGCCTCGCGCGCGGCGGCGATGTCCGCGAACGGGGCGAGGAGCCCCTCGATGTGCATGACCTGGTCGAGGCGGATCCGACCGTTCTCCAGCGGCTCCAGGACGAACTCGTACTCCCAGTCCCGCACGCCCGGCAGGACGAGCCGGTCCTGCCACCGGAGCTTGCGCCCGCTGCGCACGATCAGCACCTCGGCGTCGAGCGACTCGGGGTCGTGCCCCGGCAGGGCCAGGACCAGGTCGAGCCCCTCGCCCTCACGTGCCTCCCCGGACGCCTCGGTCAGGACAGGGTTCCACTCCGCGTACGAGTCGAAGTCCGTGAGCGTCGCCCAGACGTCCCGCTTGGGGCCGTCCACGGTGGTGCTCACGGTCACGACCCGGGCCGGCCGGTCGAGCGCCGCGCTCACTCCGAGCGCGAGCAGGGCCAGCAGTACGAGGCCGCCGAGCGCTATCAGGGCGAGCCGCAGGCGCCTGGCCATATCACCCGCCTGCCGGTCACTGCTTGGCCTTCTCGGCCAGCCGCTCGCGTCGCCGCCGCCGCAACTGGCTGACCGCCCCCGCCCGCTCGGCCGCGCGGCGCGCGACTCTGGTCATCCCCAGGACCGTCGACCGGGCCAGGTTCAGCGCGACCGGACGGAGGCGGGGCTCGACGAGGACGACGTCCTCCTCGAGGCGGCGCTCGTCCCCGAAGTTTCGCTTGTACTCGGCGTCGCCGAAGCCGTAGTCGAGCGTGTGCACCGAGCCCTCCGCGGCGAGGTCCTCGACGACGCGCATGAGCAGGTACGTTCCGGGCCGCGCGTCGGCGAAGGCGGGGTCGAAGCCGGTCGCCCCGACCCCGAACACGCCCTTGTAGGCGTTGCCGTGCCAGAAGGCTGCGGGGGTGCCGTTCAGGTAGAGGACGTAGCCGCGGAACCAGCCGCGATCCATGGCGAGCTCGGTCAAGGCGCGCTGGACAGGCTCCTCGGAGAAGCCCACTCCGAGGACGCTCTGGTAGGTCTCGCGGTGGATGAGGGCCGAGTCCGCGAAAAGGCGGTCGATCTGGTCGCGGCTGCGGAAGATCTCGACCTGCGCCTCGTCGCCGTAGGTTTTCTCGAGCCGCTTGGAGTAGCGTCGCACCGACTCGCGCCGGCGGCGCGAGCGGCGCGCCAGGAACTCGTCGAGCGAGCTCGGGA
Organism: uncultured Actinomycetes bacterium; assembly: GCA_963830885.1. Taxonomy (GTDB): domain Bacteria; phylum Actinomycetota; class Thermoleophilia; order Gaiellales; family Gaiellaceae; genus JAIBJN01. The sequence goes on from CAWHOA010000007.1 coordinate 19,186, forward strand.
TCTCTGCCTGCCAGTGTGCCATCTGCGTGGAGAAGTGCTCGCGCCGGAGCAGCGGCGAGCTGCGCGTGGCGACGGTGTGCACCGTCGAGCCGACCGTGAGCATCCGCAGGCGGATGACGTCGACCTCGCCGGGCTCGACCGACTCCTTGACGGCCGCGAGGATCGACGGGACGGTCGCCTCGTCCACCCGCCCCATGAAGCCTCCGTAGGTGATCGTGAGGGAGCGGACCTCGGGGTTGAGCACGGTCTTTGGTCCGAGCCTCGCGGGAAGGCGCACGTCCTCCACGCGTCCGGCGACGAGCGCGATCGGCCCGCGCTCGTCGCGGAGGACGACCGCGTGGGGCCGGATCGAGTCGGGGGTGTTCTCGACGTACGCGAGGACGAACTCGTGGTCGCTCGTGACGAAGGGCGACTGCAGCGTCTGCCAGACCGATCTGAGGGCCAGGACCTCCTCGATGCTGCGGGCGACCTCGACCGAGCTCACCGGTCGCCTCGCTCGGCGAGCCGGTCGCGCCACAACCTGCGGGCGGTCGCGAGCTGGCCGCTGCGCTCGAGCGCGGTCTTCCCGGCCCGCGAGGCGCCGAGCACGCCTGTGCGGGCGAGGTTGACGACGACCGGACGCGGCCGCCGAGCGAAGAGGAGGACGTCCTCCTCTGCCCAGCTTTCGTCTCCGAAGTGGCGCTTGTACTCTGCGTTGCCCAGCCCGAAGTCCATCCAGTCCACCTCGCCGCAGAGGTGTTCGGCCATCTTCGCCAGCACGTAGGTTCCCAGCCGCAGGTCCCGGTGCTTCGGGTCGTATCCTGTCGGACCCGTGTAGAAGGTGCGGTCGTACAGGGTCCCGTGCCAGAAGGCGGCAGGAACGCCCTCCAGGTAGAGGACCCAGGCGCGCAGCCAGCCCCGCTCGGCCGCAAGCCGCCGAAGGGCCGGTTCGAGCTCGGTGTCGGAGAAGCCCGTCTCGAGCCCGCGGTGGTAGGTCTTCTCGTGGACCGCGCGCGTGTCCCGAACGAGGCGCGGAAGCTCCACCGTCGACCGGAAGAGGCGGAGCTCGAGCTCGTCGCCGTAGCGGTCCTCCAGCCGGCGTGCGTAGCGCTGGATGTTCCCGCGGGTCTTCGCGGAGCGCGCCTGCAGGTACTCCTGGAAGGTCGCAGGGAGCCGCGCGCGCCACCGGACGGCGGCGGTGCCGTGCCCGCGGACGAGCGCGCCGGGCCGCGTCGTGACGAGCGCGTGCGCGGGCGAGCCGACGCGGAGATGCAGGCGGGCGACATCGACCGGCTCCTGCCTGAGCGTGTCGAAGATCGCACCGAGCAGGAGCTTCACGCGCGCTTCGTCGGCAGCGACGAGACCGCCCTGGGCGATCGTGAGCGCCTCGAGTCGCGGCTGGAGCACCGTCTTGTAGCCGAACCTCGCCTCGAGGCGTACCTGGCCGACCCTGCCGACCGCGAACGACGGCGGACGGCCGTCCTCCTCGAGCAGGAGGACGTGCGGGCGCAAGGGTGTGGGGGAGTGGCGGACCAGCGTGAGCAGATGGTCGGGGTCGGCGGCCGGGTTGTCGACCGGCGACGTGTCCCAGGCGCTGCGCATCGCCTCGACTTCGTCGGGCGTCCGGGCGACCCGGATGTCCGGGCCGCTCACCGGCCGCCTCTGAGCCTGGCCTTCGCCCGGCCGGCTCGCGCCCGCGCCCTGCGCGCCAGGCGGCGCACCCGGTAGCCGTGGAAGCCGTCGCGCCCGAGCTCGGCGACGTCCTGGTCGGTGAGCTCGAGCCGCCCCGCGCCGACGTTCTCCTCGAGGTGGGCGACCGAGGCGGTCCCCGGGATGGCGAAGGCGGCCGGCGAGCGGTGTACCCAGGCGAGGGCCACCTGCCCCGGCGTGGCGCCGTGCCGCGCGGCCACCGACGCGAGCGCGCCCGTCGAGGAGGCGAGAAAGCCCTTTCCGAGCGGCGCCCAGGCGATGAAGGCGAGCCCGTCGCGCTCGCAGCGCTCCAGGACCGGCCGCGAGCGCTGCTCGACGAGGCTGAAGCGGTTCTGCACGCTGACGATCTCCGCCGTCGCACGGGCCCGCGCGAGCTCGCCCTCGCCGACGTTGCAGACCCCGATGTCGCGGATCTTGCCCTGCCGCTGGAGGTCGCGGAGGGCTCCGATCGACTCCTCCACGGGGACGCCCTCATCGACGAGGTGGAGCTGGTAGAGGTCGATGCGCTCCAGGCCGAGCCGGCGCAGGCTCCCCTCGCAGGCGGCGCGGAGCGACTCCGGGCGGCAGTCGGCCTCCCATTCGTGGGGACCGTGCCGGCGGAAGCCCCCCTTCGTCGCGATCAGGAGCCCGTCGTAAGGATGGAGCGCCTCGCGCAGGAGCCGCTCGGCCGTCTCGGGGCCGTAGGAGTCGGCGGTGTCGAAGAGCGCCACACCGAGCTCCGCGGCGCGGCGGAGAAGCGCACGGGCGGCCGCGGGGTCGGGCGGGTCCCCCCAGGTGCCCCGTCCGGTCAGGGCCATCGTGCCGAGCCCGAGGCGAGGCACGTCGGAGCCGCCGATCCGGCTCACCGGAAGCCCGTCCCCTGGCCCTGCGCCGGGGGCGGGAAGAGCGCGTAGCGAGTTGCGCTCGCGCCGAGCGTCCACTCGGCCACGACCAGGCGGGGGAGATTGTGGACGAAGTGCTCCCTCAGCTCGGGCTGGGTCTCGAGCCGCCGGTAGATGACCGGCAGTCGCAGCAGCAGGAAGTGGTGGATGGGGAAGCGCGCGAAGAACCCGCGCAGGCGGCCCTCGTCGACGACGCGCCGCGTGCGGACGATCCCGTAGGCGGTGCGCCGCTGCTGGCGGCGGAGGTCCGACCAGGTCTCGCGGTCGTGGTCGTGGTGGGCGTGGAAGCGCGGGTCGAAGACGAGCGCGTACCCGGCGGCCGTCGCGTCGGCGCAGAAGACGCCGTCCTCGCCCCCGTAGCTCTCGTCCCAGCGGAAGGGCACGTCGCGCGGCACGGCCACGCAGTAGGACGACAGGAAGGTCACGCGCCGCGGCTCGCCGAGCGGGAGGTACGGCGTCTCGCCCTGGAGGTGGGCGACCCAGCCCCACGCCGTGCGGCTGTCGAAGGTGCGCGCGCAGCCGATCAACGAGTGCGGGAACTCCTCGAGCGCCCGCGCGAGCCCCGCGCCCCAGCCGGGCGCCGGGATCGCGTCGGCGTCCAGGAAGACGACCACGGGCCGCGTCGCGGCCTCCCAGCCGGCGTTGCGCGCGCCGCCGGCGTGCCGCGGCGGGTCGTTGCGGACGATCCGCGCGCCGGCCGCGGCCGCGATCTCGCCGGTCCGGTCACCGGAGCCGTCGTCGACGACCACGATCTCCGCGGGCGCGGGATCCTGCGCCCGGAGCGCCTCGACGACCCGACCGACGGTCCGCTCGGCGTTGAACGCGGGGATGACCACGCTGACGTCGAGGTCAGCGGCCATTGCCGATGACGCGGAGGCGCAGGGCGAGCGAGTCGGCGAGGAACTTGGTCGCCCAGTTCGGGTACTGGAGCGGCGCGTAGCGGCCGTAGAGCGGGAACGAGCCCGGCACCGCCCCGTCCGTCGCGCGCCAGCGGCCGCGCGACTGCAGGCCCGCAGCCTGCTCGACCGCGCTCAGGCCGGCCTGGAGCAGCCCCGCGTCTCCGGTCTCCTGGTAGAGGCGCAGCCAGACGCCGCCGTTCTGCGCGAGCCCGGTCACGCACACGTAGCGGGCACGCGGCGTCCAGTCGCGGTCGTAGGTCGCAGGGAGGCGTCCCAGCTTGCGGTGGATGCCGGAGAGGACGGACGCCGTCCTGAGCGCGGCTTCCGTGTAGCGCTCGTCGCCGAGGAGGGCCCCACTCTCCAGGAGGCCGCGGGTCGTGTAGGCGAGGCCGTGGCTGTTCGGCAGCGTCCCGGGCCTGAAGACACACCACTCGAACCAGCCGTTCGGCTGCTGCACCGAGAGCACCCAGTCGAGGTGGCGCACCGCCGTCTCGCGGAAGCGCTCGTCCCCGGTGACCTGCGCGAGGCGGACGAGCGCCCACGCCACGCGGGCGTCGTAGGCGTGCGGGATGCCGTGGTGCTCGTGCTCCCCCTGCCACGTCCCCTCCGCGGTCTGAGTCTGCTCGAGCCAGCTGCCCGCGCGGACGGCGGCGTCCAGGAAGAGCTCGGCGCCGAGCTGCTCGTAGAGGTCGAGCCAGCCGAAGACGACCATGCCGGTGTTGAACGCGATGGAGCGGCCCGGCGGCGAGCGCAGCGCACCCTGCATGACGCCGCCGTCGGGGTTCTGGACCTCGACCTCCCATTCGCCCATCTCGCGCGCGCGCTCGACGAGGGAGACGTCCCCACCGCGCTCGGCGTGGTCGAGAAGCGTCCCGATGACGTACCCGGTGGTCTCGGGGAAGGCCGGCAGCCAGCCCCGCAGGAGGTGGTAGCCGAGAGAGGAGCCCCGGCGCCCGGTGACGTCGTGCGTCAGGCACAGCCAGTCGATCGCCGCCTGCAGTGCCCCGTCGGGCACCCCCTCACCCCCGCGCGGGGGGCTGAAGGCGCCCCGGACGGTGTCGCCCACGGCCAGCGTGGGCAACGCGATCGTGCGTCGCAGGAGATCCGCCGGCACGGCCGTTACCCCGTTCGGCGGCCGAAGAGCTCGCTCACGAGCAGGCCGGCGAACCGGGCGTTCGTGCGGAGGTAACGCGGGCCGAGGCGGCGCGGCTCCTGGACGAAGCGGTAGAACCACTCGAGGCCGTGCCGCTGCATGAAGCCGGGCGCCCGCTTCGTCAGGCCCGCGACCACGTCGATCGAGCCGCCGACGCCCATCGAGAAGGGGACGCCGAGGTCGGCTGCGTGATCGGCGAGCCAGTACTCCTTGCGCGGCGAGCTCATAGCGACGAGGAGGATATGCGGCTCGGCGGCGCGGACGACGTCGCAGACCGCGGCGCTGTCGGCGTCGTCGAAGTAGCCGTGGTGGAAGCCCGCGACCGTCAGGCGCGGGTAGCGCTCGGCGAGCTTCGCGACGGCCGTCTCGAGCACCTCCTGCTTCGCCCCGAGGACGAAGACGCGGTACCCGCGCTCCTCCGCGAGCGCGAGCAGGCGGAACATCAGGTCGATGCCCGTGACGCGCTCCGGCAGCGGATCGCCGAGGATCCGCGAGGCCCAGACGACAGGCATTCCGTCGACGCTGACCAGGTCGCAGCCCTCGACGATCGCGCGCAGGCGGTCGTCGTCGCGGACGGCGACGATCTTGGCGACGTTGACCGCGACGTGCTGGGCCGGGCCGCCGGACTCGATGATCTCGGCGCAGCGGCGCACGGTCGCGTCCATGTCGAGGCGGTCGATCTCGACGCCGAGGATCCTGGCCCGGTCGTGAGCCGGGAGCGGCATCACGGAGAGATGGAGCTCGCCCGTGCTGCTCACGCCGACGTCGCGATCGCCCCGACCGGGCCGACCGCCTGGGCGATCACGTCTGCCACGCGCTCGGCCGCATGCCCGTCCCAGAGGGGGATGGCGCACGGCGCCGGGGGCTCTCCCGACGGGCGGAGGGACGCGATGGCTGCCGGGTCGTCGCCGATCAAGGTGTTGGTGCCCTGGACGATGGTGATCGGGCGCTCGGTGTTCGGGCGGAGGGTATAGCACGGCACTCCGAGTGCGGCTGCTTCCTCCTGGAGGCCGCCGGAGTCGGTGACGATCATCCCGGCGCCGCTCTCGAGCGAGAGGAAGTCGAGGTAGCCCAGCGGCTCGAGGCAGACGACACCGGCGCGCTCGAGGCGCTCGAGCCCGTCCCCGCCGGCCAGCCGCGCACGCGTCCGCGGGTGGATGGGGAAGAGGACCTTCGTATGCCGGCCGAGCTCGGCGAGAGCGGCCACGACCGCCCGCAGCCGCTCCTCCTGGTCGACGTTGGAGGGACGGTGGAGCGTCACGAGCGCGTAGTCGTTCTCCTCGGCGCCGAGGCGTTCCCAGCCCCGCCGCGCGCGGGCGTCGCGCTCGAGCCGGCGCAGCGTGTCGATCATGGTGTTGCCGACGTAGTGGATCTTCTCCTCGGCGATGCCCTCCGCGACCAGGTTCTCGTTCGCCTCGGGGCTGTGGGTGAAGAGGAGCTCGGAGAGCCGGTCGGTGAGCACCCGATTCTGCTCCTCTGGCATCGACCAGTCGTTGGAGCGGAGGCCCGACTCGACGTGCGCGACCGGGACGCCCAGCTTCGACGCGGCGAGCGAGCACGCGAGCGTCGCGTTGACATCGCCGCTGACGACGACGAGGTCCGGCCGCTCCTCCAGGAGCACGCGCTCGAAGGCGATCAGCGTGAATCCGGTCTGCTCCGCGTGGGAGCCGGAGCCGATCCCGAGGAAGCGGTCCGGCTTCGGGAAGGCGAGATCGTCGAGGATCTCCGCGGACATGCGCTCGTCGTAATGCTGGCCGGTGTGTACCACCAGCTGCCGGAAGAGCCCTCGCCGCCCGACCGCCTCGATGACCGGAGCCATCTTGACGAAGTTGGGCCTGGCTCCGACTGCGAAGACGACCGTGCTCATTCGATCAGGTACCCAAGCTAAGTGTGGCTCAGAAACGGGGGTTTAGCACTCCCTCGCCCGGTAGAGGGCGGGGATCGTGCGCAGGATCAGCTTGAGGTCGTTGAGGAGCGACCAGGTGGTCACGTACACGTAGTCGAGCCGGACCATCTCCTCGAAGCCGATGTCGTCGCGGCCGAGCACCTGCCAGAGCCCCGTGATCCCGGGCTTCAGGTTGAGCCGCTGCCGGCGCCAGTCGACGACGTGGAGATCCTCTTCGAGGATGAGCGGGCGGGGCCCGACGAGGCTCATCTCGCCGCGGACGACGTTGATGAGCTGAGGCAGCTCGTCGACGGAGAACCGCCGAAGGATCTTCCCGAGGCGGGTGACGCGCGGGTCCTTCGGGATCTTGAACATCCGCGGGTCGCCGTCCACGTGCTTGTTGAGCGCGGCGTACTCGCCCTTCCGCTCGTCGGCGTCGGCCGACATCGTGCGGAACTTGAGGATCTCGAAGGTCTGGTCGCCCGACCCCATTCGGAGCTGCCGGAAGAACACCGGGCCGCGCGAGTCGAGCTTGATCCACACGGCGACCGCGAGGAAGAGCGGCGACAGCAGGATGAGGCCCGTGATCGAGAGCACCAGGTCCATCGTCCGCTTCATGACGAGCGAGGAGCGCGACAGGCGCAGTGCCGGGAGCCCGATCAGGGGCAGGCCTTCGGCGGTGTGGATCCCGACGTTCGTCCCGATCACCTCGAAGAACCGGGGGACGAGGTCGATCTGGATGTCGAGGTCCTTGAGCGAGCGGATCAGATCGAGCATCGCCTCGTGCGAGTCGTTCGAGAAGGCGACGATGACGCGCTCGACGTCGAGGATCTGCACCATCTGCGGGAGCTGCTCGAGACCGCCGAGCAGTGCGATGTCAGTGAGGTTCTCCGTCCGCTCCTTGGGGTTGCCGTCCACGAAGCCGACGAGGTTGAGGCCGTACTCGGGATGCTGGCGGAGCTTCTTCGCGACGAGCTGGCCCACGTCGCCCGCGCCGACGATGATCGTGTTCTGGACGTAGGCGAGGTGCTTCCGCGCGATCCCGCGCGCGATCGCGCGGCCCGCCGTGATGCAGACGATGGCGAGCAGCCAGAAGCCGAGCAGGCGCGCGAAGCCCGGGTCGGCACGGTGCGTGACCGCGGCGAAGGCGAAGAGCAGCCAGCTGCCGACCGTGACGAGATGGAGGACGCCGACGAGGTCGTCGGCCGTTGAGTGGTCGGTGCGCTCCTCGTCGTAGTCGTAGAGGCCGTAGAGCTTGGCCACGATCACCCAGGCCGGCAGGCTGACGAGGAAGACGAGCAGCTCGACCTGCGAGCTGACCGCGTCGGAGCGGCCGTCCATCTCGAAGAGGAACGTCGCCGCGAGGAACGCGAGCGTCAGCCCGACGAGGTCGGCCAGCACGAGCATGCGCCGGACGAGCCAGCCGCGGCGAATCCTGACGGCGCTCGTCCGCCGCCGCTCGAGGATCTGCAGCGTCCGTGGATCGAGGGACGCAGGGACTTCAGATGCTGCTGTCGGGTCGACGTAGGGCTCGACCGTGTTCATCGACGTGGTACACCCCCTCGGCCTCGTACCACTGGCCGTACTTGCCGCATTCACCACTCCCCTAGAGAGTTCCGGGTCGTAGCCCGACGCCCGCTTCTCCCGGACGAACGCAGGACTCCTCCGAAACTACATCCATGCACTCACGCCAGCAATGAACGAATGGACGGCCTAACCTTGCGTTTCGTTCCCGGACGCTGGACTTTCGACTAGGGAAACGCGAAACCCCCTCGCGTCAGCTTACAAGCGCCCCCAGGGCGATCGTCAAGACCGGGACGAGCAGGACTGCGAGGGTGAAGAGCGCCAGGCGTCGGCGCGTCCGCGTCACCCAGGCCTGCGTCTCCCACAGCGCCGTCCAGAGCAGGGGGTAGGCGAACGCCAGCAGGAGGACGCTGATCGTCCCCGCCGCGATCACCTCAGCGAGCACGATCCGCACGGCCGCTGGTGAGTCGAGCGCAAAGGCGACGAACATGGTGTCGCCGAGCGTCGTGATGTTCGCGCCCATGATGTACGGGAGGACATGCTCGCGCCGGACGACGTTCTTCGCGACGAGCGGGACGAGGATGGTGAGCGCGACCGACACCGACATCGTCACGAGCGCCACGGCGCAGCCAAGCCCGAACATCGGCCACTTCCGCCGCAGCCAGTCCGGCCGGCTCGAGACCGATGCGTCGTCGAGGTCGGGGAGCGCGGCGTCGATGAGCTTGAACGCGAGCAGGAGCGCTCCGACGCCGGCCACGAAGACGAGGAACGGCGGCAGGCTCCGGTCGGCCTCCTCGACGGCGCGGCCGTAGACGACGTCGATCAGGTCGACGAGCTGTCCGGGGAAGCCGAGCTCGAGCGACGCGAACGGGCCCCAGGAGAGGAGCGCAGTGCCGAGGAAGGCCGCCGGGACGTATACGACTGCGGTCGCGGTCAGCGCCAGCACGGCGGTGGAGAGCGGCGCCCGCCGCTTGCCCTCACCCGAGCGGAGCGCGTACACGACGGCGACCAGGAGGACGACGAAGGCGGCGCCGAGGCGTGAGCCGGTGAGCATGGTGAAGCCCTCGAGCTCCGTGACGCCGCGGGCCGCGCCCGTCTCCTCGCCCGCTGCGACAAGCGCGAGCGAGGTGGCCGCGACCGGCGAGCCGGAGAGGACGAGCAGTGCCCCGAGCCAGCCGAGGCCGAGCGTGGAGAGGGCGTTCTCGACGAGGATGCTTCCGTCCTGGAGCACGTCCAGCGAGGCTGCGCCCGTCTTCATGAGCTGGAGGGCGCCGACAAGGAAGAGGAGACCGGTGAGGAGCGCGGCGACGCGCCGCAGCGCCGTGAGCGCCCCCGCCGCCGACCAGCCGGCCGCCGCCGGGCCCTCGTGTGCTGTAGAGATGTCGCTCACCCTTCTGCACACTTCTAGGGCACTCTTATAGGAGTGTCAACCGCGACCATGACCAGCCGAGGACATCGCGAGACCGTCTGGGCCGCCGTCGGCCGGCTGCTCGAGCGCGCCGACGAGCAGGCACTCGTCTTCCACCGGCTGGAGCCGTTCGCCCGGTCGCCGGAGGTCGGGCGGCTCGGCGCGGCCTTCGCGCTCGCGGCGAGCGCGCACCTGACGCGGGCGCGGGCGGCGGTCGACGGCCCGCTCCTCGTCGTCAAGGGGCCGGAGCTGGCTGCGCTCTACCCGGAGCCGTCGCTCCGGATCGCGCGCGACCTCGACCTCGTCGTGCCCGACCCGGTCGCTGCGCAGGCAGCCCTTCTCGCCGCCGGTTTCGTCGAGGCGGGCGACCCGGAGCTGTACGGCCGCGCGGCGCACGAGCTTCCGCTCGCGTGGCCCGGCCTGCCGGTCGAGGTCGAGGTGCATGCCCGTCCCAACTGGCCGCCGTGGCTCGAGGCTCCGCCGGCCTCCGAGCTCCTGGACGGCGCGGTTCCCTCCGCGTCCGGCGTGGACGGCGTCCTCGCTCCTGTGCCGGAGAAGCACCTGCTCGTCGTCGCCGCGCACGCCTGGATGCACGGGCCTGTCCAGCGTCTGCGCGATCTGCTCGACGTTGCCCTCCTCGGGACCGAGGCCGACCGGGCGGAGGCCGGCCGCCTGGCAGGAGCCTGGGGGCTCGGGCGGCTCTGGCGGACGACGGCGGCCATCGCGGACGCGCTCTTCCTGGACGAGCCCGAGCCGCGCGCGCTGCGCGGCTGGGCGAGGAATCTGGCCGAGGCCCGCGAGCGCACGGTCCTCGAGCAGCACACGGCGCGCTGGCGCTGCTGGTGGGACGCCCTCCCGCCGGGGCTCGCCGCGCGGGCGACGTTCGACGAGCTCCGCGAGGACGTCACCCCGGAGCCGGGCGAGACCTGGGGGAGCAAGGTGAGCCGCTCCAGCCGCGCGATCCGAAACGCGTTCGTGCGCCGCTCCGAGCACGACCGCGAAGTCAAGTAGCAGTTCGCTACTTGAAGCGGGCCAGCTCTTCGTGGGGGCCGCGGCCCGGTGGGGGGCCGACGTCGCGGCCGGCGAGCTCCACCCAGGCGTGGGCGTCCTTGTCGGCCGGGGTCTGCGGGAGGCCGATCACGAGCTCCGCGTCGTCCCCCTGCTCGCGCAGGAGGCGGTAGAGGACGAGCGAGCTCACGAGGCAGCGCGGCCTGCGCGTGCCCAGGCGGAGGCTCCGGTCGACCGCGTGCGAGAGCCGCGCGGGGGAGTGCGCCGCGCGGGAGCGGCCCGTCCGGCCGAAGCGGGCGACGAACGCCGGGAGCTGCTCGCGGCGCAGGCCGGCGAGGACGCGCGGGTAGAGCGCCCAGATCCTGAGGGCGAGGGCCGCCTTCGCCCGGAGCGGGAGCGGCGTCTCAGACATCTGCAAGCACCAGGGAGACGTGGTCGTCGAGCCGGTCGAGGTCGAGCGGACGGCGCAGCCGGAAGACCGGGACGGCGGTGGCGAGGTCGGTCACGCCGGCAAAGGACCTGCCCACGTCGTCCTCGGTCGGCAGGCGGAAGCTGAGCGCCCAGAGGTCTCGGATCGCCTCGGGCAGCTCGACCGGCTCGAGCGCCGCTGCCTCCTCGGACTCGTCGAGGAAGACGACCGCCCGCAGCGGCACCGGCTCGCAGTCCCCGGGCGCGTCCAGCGCGTAGTGGGCGCGCTCGGCGTCCTCGCCGAGCAGGCGGGCGCGGGGGAGGTCGAGCCGCTCGGCCACGTCGACGCGGACGCGCAGCATTGCCGGGCCGGGGACGATCGCGGCGGCGCCGTCCAGCCGGACGCACGAGGTGTCCTCGGCCAGGACCCGGCACCCGGCGCGGTGGAAGGCAGCCGCCATCGTCGTCTTACCGTACGTTCGCGGCGCCGCGACGAGCACCGCGCCCCGCTCCGTCTCGACCGCGGCCGCGTGGAGCGGGAGGTCGCCGCGGGCGCGGAAGCAGAGGAGCGCCGGAATGCCCCAGAGGCGTTCCTCGGTGCGGAGGCCGCCGTCCGCCGGCACCTCAACCCGGCCCGCCGCCGGCTCGACCGAGAACCAGCCGGCGTCGGCGATCCGCAGGCGGAAGCCCTGCCCGTCCGAGTGGAGCTCGGCGTCGAGCGGAAGCTCCGGGGTCGCCCTCCACTCGAGCAGGGGACGGTCGCCGGGCGCGGGGCCCTCGAGGTCGGCCGCGGCCACCTCGAGCTGATCGCCGCCGCCCTCGCGCAGGTAGGCGAGCTGGAGCTCCGAGCGCACTCCGAAGCCGTAGCAGGCGCCCTGCGCGGTCACGACCCGAGCTCCAGGAACGCGTGCACCCGCGCGAGATCGTATGCCCAGAGGAGCTCGACGACGTCGAGGTCGCGCGCCTCCACGCGCTCGGCGAGGAGCCCGTAGTCCACGCCCTCGATCCGCAGCTCGGACGTGAGCGCCAGGCGGCGGATGCCCTCGTAGTCGGCCGTCCGCAGCGCGAAGTCGTTGAAAAACGTCTTGTCGGCCCGGTCGAGCAGCTCGTCGGGGAGCCGGCCGCGGACGCTCTCGCGCAGGAGGCTCTTGGGGACGGCGTCGGGGAACTTCACCTCGGCTGGAAGGCTAAGGACGAACTCCCACAGGTCGACGTCCACGAGCGGCCGGCGGACATGCACGCCGCAGATCGCGGCGCAGAGGGCGTCCGCGTCGAACGAGTACGCGCCGACGCCGACGAGCGGGTCGAGCTGGTGCTCGAGCCACCGGCGTCGCGCGGGGCGGGCGAGGTCGGGACGCGGGCCGGGCGAGCCGGCGACCTCCGGGTCGACCCAGCTCGGAAGCTGGCGGAAATCCTCCCGTCCCCGCAACCGTCGATAGCCGAGCGCGAGCCGCGGCGAGAGGAGGGAGGGGCCGGCGCGCCTCGCGACCCGCGACCAGGAGACGCCGCGGGCCCGCTGGTCGCGCACCCAGGCCCCCGAGGCGCGCACCCGGCCGTGGAGGACGAGGTGGCCGATGAGGTGCTGCCCGAACGTGAAGACCCACTCCGCCATCTCGCCGGTGAGGACGCTCCGAGCGCCGAGCCCGCGCGCCACCGTGTAGTTCTCGGCCAGCTCCGGGATCGACATCGTGTCAACCGGCCCGTCGAGGACGTCGACCCAGCGTTCGGCGTCGTCGAGCGGCCGGGAGGTCGGCGTGTACGCGTGCAGGCGGAGGCCGAGCCGCTCGGCCACGAGCTCGATCCAGCGCGACTCGTCGACGCCGGGGTCCTCCGGGTAGACGGAGGAGACGGCGAGGAGCGGCTCACCGGTCAGTTCCACGGTGTGCGGGGCGGCGAAGGCGGCGATCGTGGGCGAGTCGACGCCGCCGCTCAGGGAGATCGCGTCCTCGCCCGTGAGGCTGCGGGCAACGGCGCGGTCGAGGAGTGTCGCCAGGTGCTCCTGCGCTTCCGGAAGGGTGATGCTCGCCGTCTCCAGGAGCGGCTCCGGATCCCAGTAGCGTTTGAACGCGACGCGCCCGTCCGGCCCGACCGTCGCCGTCGAGGCTCGCGGGAAGCGGGAGATGCCGCGGAGCATCGTGCCGCGGGCGTCGAAGCGTCCGAAGAACATCGCCTCGACCGCTTCCACGTCGGGCTCGCGGGCGATGGCGGCCCCGGCCGCCACCTGCTTGCCCTCGGTCGCGGCGACGAAGCCGTCGGCGCTCTCGCGGTGGAAGAGCGGCGCCAGCCCAAGGTGGTCCCGGAAGACGACGAGGTCGTCCCCGTCGGTCCAGGCGCCGGCGAAGACGCCGCGGAAGCGCGCCGGGGCCGCGGCGCCCCAGGCCTCGATCGCGGCCAGGAGCGTCGCGGCCGGCCCGTCCGGCTCCGACAGGCCCAGCGCCGCCTCGACCTCGCCGAGGTTGTCGAGCGAGCCCGTCACGACCGCCGCCCTGCCACCGCCGGCCGCCGCCCATGCGTCCCGGAAGGCGGGATCGTTGGAGACGCCGAGCGCAACCGCGCCCGAGACGAGCACCTCGACCTCGCTCCCACGGTGCGGCGCCGCCCTGAGCGCGCGCTCGACCGCGGCGCTCCCTGCGGGCCCGGCGGCGGAGTGGACGGCTGCGAGCGAGCCCACGGCCGGCGTCAGGGGGCGATCAGGTCGCGCTCGCGCAGGTCGGCCAGGAAACGCACGACCTGCGGATTCCCGCGGATGGCCCCCGGCGCCGTGTGATCGCGGGGCAGAAGTGCTGGCGTGCATTGCCTGGAGGGGCATTAGTAGAGCCCCAGCGTGCCCTGGCGGCGCTCGCGCCGCAAGGCGGCGCGGAACGCGGTGGCGCCGAGCGCGAGCGAGAGGACGGAGAGCGGCAAGAGGATCGCGACGGCGCGGCCGACGCCCTCCCAGCCGGTGCCGCCGAGGAGGGGCTCGCGCATGCCCTCGACCGCGATCGTGATCGGGTTCAGCTCGGCGAGCGAGGCGACCCAGTCGGGCAGGACGTCCAGCGGGTAGTACGCGCCGGAGAAGAGAACGAGCAAGGTCGTGCCCAGACCCACGATCCCGGAGCCACGGCGGAAGGTCAGCGTCGCGCCCGCGCTTGCGACGCCGAGGCCCCAGACGAACGGGATGAAGACCACCAGGACGACGAGCGACGGCACGAGGCCGCTCGCGTAGAAGTCGAGCCCGAAGGCGAGCGCGATCACGACCAGGAACACCGCCGTGCGGATCGGGATGTAGATCAGGTCGTAGACGACGGCGCCGAGCTGCACGGTCGCCGGGCTGGTCGGTGTCATCAGCAGCGACTCGAGCGTCCCTGCGAGCTGCTCTTGCTGCATCCCGACCGCGACGCGCGCGAGCGCGAGCGTGATGAAGGCCGAGATGGCGATGCCGACTGCGACGAACTCCATGTAGGACGTCGGCTGCCCGCCGTAGCTCGGCAGCTTCGACGGGTCGACCATGAGGCCGAGGAAGTAGAACATGAAGGCCTGGAGCCCGAGCCCGATCCAGTCGCCGACGAACGGCAGGCGGTAGCTCCACGCGACGAGGAAGTCGCGCCGGACGAACGCCGGCAGCTTGCGGAGCTCGCCGGCGAGCGCGCTCATTCCGCGCCCGCCAGGTTGAGATAGGCGTTCTCGATCTCGGAGACCTCCTCGCGGCAGCCGACGACGTCGACGCCCTCCGCAGTCACCGCGGCGAGGACCTGGCCGAGCACGGCGCTCTGGGTCAGGTGCAGCACGAAATCCTCGGGGTCGCCGTCGTCCGCGGCCGCGATCGTCCCGGCGCCGGCGACCGCCGGCCGCAGGATCGGCACGAGCTCCGCTCCCGTCGCCCGGCCGTTCCGCAGGCGGAGGACGTAACGCCTGGGCGTGGCGACGGCGATCAGCTGGGACACGGTTCCCTGGAAAGCGGCGCTGCCCTCGCGCAGGAGCGTCACCCCGTCGGCGAACCCGCGGATCTCCTCGATGCGCTGGGTCGCCCACACGACCGCGGCTCCTTCGTCGGCGAGCCTGCGCACGAGCTCCCGCATGCGGGCGGCCGCCTCGGGGTCGAGGTCGTGCGTCGCCTCGTCGATCAGGAGCACGCTCGGGTCGGTCAGGAGCGCGCGCGCGATCGAGAGCCGCTTCTGCATCCCGTGCGAGTAGAAGGCCGCGCGCAGGTTGCCGGAGTCGGCGAGGCCGACCAGCTCGAGGAGCTCCCATGCGCGGACGCCGGCCTCGCGCTTCGACATCCCGTGCAGACGGCCGAAGAAGAGGAGGTTCTCGAAGCCTGAGATCCGCAGGTAGAGCGAGCGGTCGCCGGAGGGCACGAGGCCCATCCGCGCCCGGAGCTCCCGTGGGCACTCCCACGTGTCGACCCCGAGCACCAGCGCCTCGCCTTCGTCCGGCTTCACGAGCCCGGTGAGAACGCGGACGAGCGTGGTCTTGCCCGCGCCGTTCGGGCCGAGCAGCGCCTCGATCCTGCCGCCGTCGACCGCCAGCGAGACGCCGTCGAGCGCGACGCGCTCGCCGAAGCGTCTGGAGACTCCGCGCGCCTCTACGACGGCGGGAGCGCTCAGGTCAGGAGGGAGCCCTCTAGGAAGGGCAGGAGTACTCGCAGAACTTGTCGAGCTGGCAGATGCGCCAGTCGCCCTGCTTGTTCTGGTGCGGGTTGGGGTCGGGGGTGCAGAAGGACGACGGAAGCTGCGCACGGGAAAAAGTGTGCGTGCTGATCGACCCGTAGTCCACCACTTCGGGTGGCGTGAATCTCTTCACTGCGTCACCTTCCGTCGTGCCCCTTCACAGATCCCCACAGGGACGTCCTTCGCAATGTTGCCCTCTTTGGACAGTTCTCGCAACTACACTTCTGGCCAGTTTCCCCCAAATTGCGGGTATTTATCCACGTCGCGACCGGATTGCATCCGCGACGGCGAGCGCGGCGAAGACCCTGGCGACGAGCCTCGTCTCGCGCGGGCGCGCGAGTTGGGCGACCGCGAGGGCCCCGGCGGCCCAGAGCGAGACGCAGTGCGGGCAGGTGACCAGCTCGCCCACCGCGCGGCGCATTCCCTCCCCAGCGGGCTGCACGGCGGCGGGCCCGTCCGCGAACGGCCGGCGCAGGAAGACGGTGATCCGGTCCTCGGCCACGATCTCGCCGAGCTTGGCGGCCGCGAGCCCGAGCGCGAGCAGGTCGCCGGTCGACGTCGGCTCGGCGAGCGGCCCGCGACGCACCCGCGCGGCGGTGAGAAGCCCGGCCCAGAAGAGCGCCGAGAGCGCGGCGTACGGCGCCTCCGACACTAGTGCCCCTTCAGGTGATGCTGGGGCAAGAGTGCGGCGTGCATTGCCTGGAGGGGCACTCAGACCTCGACGACGAGGCCGTCGCGG
>CAWHOA010000008.1:0-113955 GCA_963830885.1 uncultured Actinomycetes bacterium
GGTAGTAGTTGATCATCGCGGCCGATGCCCGGGGCTGCGACCACGCCTCGACGTAGCGTTCGATTTCCTGGTCGGTGTAAGGCGGGTTCGCGTCTTCCAGGAAGTGCCGATAGAAGTGCCAGTCTCTTAGGTGCACCACTTCCTCGGGTAGGCCCGGGAGCGCAAAGAAGAAGAAGTACCAGGACTTCCGGAGCTGGTTGGGGTGGTGCAAGTCCCGGCCAGAGCCGCCGCGGGTGAGCGGCGTTGAGGATGGCGAGTCGGTCGACTACCACCTCGGGGTGGTTCATCGCGGTGGTCCAGGCGATGCTTCCGCCCCAGTCGTGACCGACCAACTGCGCGGACTCGGTCCCAGTTCTCCGATGAGAGCGCGGATGTCGGCGGCGAGCAGGTCGACGCCGTAGGCCTCGAAGTCCTCGGGCTTCGATGACAGGTTGTAGCCACGCGTGTCGGGCGCGACGACCCGAAAACCTGCCGCGGCGAGCGGGGCGATCTGGAGCCGCCAGCCGAACCAGAACTCCGGGAAGCCGTGCAGCAGAACGATCAGCGGGGCATCACCATCGCCGGCCTCTACGTAATGCAAACTCAGATATCGCCGACCTTGGCGTCGCCCTCCCCAAGCTCGATCCCGACGTCAGGGAGCAGACTCGTCGCGGGCATGAGGACCTCCTTGGGCGGGGACTCGGCGCGAGCCTACGCCTGTCGGGCTGGATAAGCAAAAGCAAGTGTCGCCGCTCTAACACGCACCCGGGTCTCGGGAGGACATTCCGAACGCTCGCCCAGTCGAGCGGTTGCGGTGTAGACGGCCCGCAAGCAGCGGTTGGCGAGAGAGCGTAAGACTCCGCAAACAGGCCGCGAGCGGCGCGCACCGTTTCGTGCGCGCCGCTCGCCGCGCCGATCAACGCAGTGACCTGAAAGCCGCCCGGATCTCGGTTGAGAAGAGCTCCGGCTCTTCCCACGCGGCGAAGTGGCCGCCCCGGTCGACTTCGTTGAAGTAGATGACGTTGGGGTAGGACTTCTCGACCCAGCTGCGCGGAGTCCGCCAGATCTCGCCGGGGAACGTCGTGAAGCCGACCGGGATCGGCGGCGGCGGCAGCGGCTGGCGGCCCGCGGCCGGCGCGTCCGGCCCGTAGGCCTCCCAGTACGACCGGGCCGCGGAGGCGCCGGTGCCGGTCAGCCAGTATGCCGTGATGTTGTCCAGGATGTTGTCCCGGGTGAGGTTGCCCGAGGGCTGCCCGTCGACGAAGGCGCGGGCGATCTTGTAGTAGGTGTCCGTGTCGTGGTCGATCATCCAGGCGGCCAGGGCGACGGGGGAGTCGAGCAGGGCGTAGCCGATCGTCTGCGGGCGGGTGGCCATCTCGATGAAGTAGCCGTTTCCGGACTGCCCGAACGTGGCGATCTGCGCGGCCGCGGCGCGTTCCTCGTCGGTGTCCGTCGGCATGGTGCCGCTCAGCGCCGGCACGAGCAGGTTCGTGTGGATGCCGATCAGCCCCTCGGGTGCCTGGCGGCCCATCGCGTCGGTGACGCCGGCGCCCACGTCGCCGCCCTGGGCCACGTAGCGGGTGTAGCCGAGGCGGCGCATGAGCTCGGCCCAGGCCCGTGCGGTCCGGCCCAGGTCCCAGCCGACCTCGACCGGCTCGCCCGAGAAGCCGTACCCGGGCAGGGAGGGCAGCACGAGGTGGAAGGCATCCTCGGCGCTGCCGCCGTGCGCGGTCGGGTCCGTCAGCGGGCCGACGGAGTCGATCATCTCCATGATGGAGCCGGGCCAGCCGTGGGTCATGATCAGCGGTAGCGCGTTCTCGTGCGACGACTTGACGTGGATGAAGTGGATGTCCACGCCGTCGATCTCGGTCGTGAACTGCGGCAGCGCGTTGAGCTTCGCCTCGGCCTTGCGCCAGTCGTAGTCGGTCTCCCAGTAGCGCGCGAGCTCCTGAATCGTCGCCAACTGCACGCCCTGCGACCGATCTGCGACCAGCTCCCTGGAGGGCAAGCGCGTCGCGGCGATCCGGCGGCGCAGCTCGGCGAGCTTCTCTTCGGGAATGTCGACGTGGAAGGGACGGATGTCGGTAGCGGTCTGGGCGGTGGTGCTCATGACGACCTCCGTGGTTGGTGGGGCGGTCCGGATGACCTCCTCTCCGGTTCGGGGACTTGGGCCCGAGACTACCCCTGCCGGGTGGGGCTCAGCAACAAGTCTCCGTAGAGCGCCACGACTATCGCCCTAGCCCTCGGACGACATTCCTGAACGCTGGCCCAGGCGAGCCGCGAAACACCGCCACATGGCAACTCGGAGGGTTTTTGTTGGGTTCTTCTCGGCTTAGTACGTCTCAGCGTGGCTATGGGGCTGTTCATCAGGCGCGGCGGCGCCAGTTGGCTCCGCTTGTCGCCGCGGGCCTCATGACGTACGCCCGCTGCGGGGAGCCGATCGCGGCCGGGGCCCCGTGGATCTCGATCATGCGCCGGATCGAAGCAGCTACTTGGGCGCTTCCCACCGGTCCGTAACCGGAGATCGGCGACCTATCGTGCGAGGAAGACGAGCAGGCGATGGTGAGCCGAAACCGCGGGGAGCGCCCTCGCCGATCTCGTCCACCGTGCGGGCTCAGGTCAGTGGATGAGCTCGACGGCGCTCACCGTGTCGAGCCCGTCGACGAAGGCTTCGTCGAACGCCGGTCCGCCGCGAACTAGGTCAGGCGCTCCATCGTGGAAGGAAACGAGGAGATCCCGGCCACGCGAGCCCATGAGCAAATCTTTCCCGGCACGGCCGAAGATGCGATCGTTTCCTCCCTGGCCCAGCACGAAGTCCGCCCCGTCTCCGCCAGAGATGGTGTCGTCGCCGTGTGTGTCAGGACTGAGACCTTCGTGGATGCCGTCGCTCCCGTCGAGGTCACCCCCAAGATGTCATCGCCACCGGGGCCGGCCGCGATCCAATCGTCGCCGACCTCCCCTTCCACCGTGTCGTTCCCGCGCCCAGCCCAGATCGTGTCGTTGCCTCGACCACCCGAAAGCCGATCGGCGCCGCCGGACCCGATCAGGGTGTCCTGACCGCCACGACCATCCAACTCGTTTGCGCGCAGGTTGCCGACGAGCCGGTCGTTGCCAGCTCCCCCGATCACTACGTCGATGTTCCGAAGGACGTTGTCACCCTCGTCGACCGATCCGTCGTTTGCGATGCCGTCCAGGTGGACTGTCACAGCCGTCGCGTGATCGGTGTAGATCGCGCGATCCAGCCCGCCGAAGTCGTCATTCGGACCCGCCGTCGGACCGCCGTCGATCAGGTCGGCGCCAGATCCGCCGATTAGGTCGTCGCTCTCCACTGCCCCCAAGAGCACGTCGTCGCCTGCGCCCCCCCGAGAGCGTCGTCACAAAGAAGTTCGCAGACGTGCTCGTAAGCGTGTCATTGCCGGAATCGCCGAAGACCGCGAACTCCTCGAAACCAAAACCCATACCGGGCTCGCACGATGGGCAGAGCGACGCGAGAGACACCTCATCATCTAGGTCGCCCGCCCTCAGGATGATGGTGTCGAATTCAGTCGGGGGTCCCGTGCATGTGACGGTGTCCGCATCGACGGCGACGCAGCCCGCCCCCGCGGTGACCGCAACGCCCGCATCCGTGATCTCGTAGATCCGCGGCGGGCCGAAGTCCGTCATCGTCACGGTGACGTCATTAGCTTCTCCTGGCGCGGCGACATAGAGGACATCCGTCGCTGTGACGCTGGCCGTTCCTCCGAGTGCTACGTCTGCGGCAAACAGGAAGCAGCTCGCGACCAAAGCGAAGAAAGTTCCACGTCTCACGAAGTTGACGACTTTAGAACGTTCCCGCGGCCAAAGCAACGGGACTCCCTGGCCGGAAGAGCCATCTAGGCAAGCTCGCCGCCAAGTCCTAGGCTCAGCTTCGCGGGGCGTGGCAGGTCGTCCTAGGGTCACCTTGCGGCCCGCGCCTCGGCTGCGAGGCCTCTCGGAACTCAGGTTGATCGTCCCTGGCGAGTGTGCAAGTGTGACTTGAAACGAGGAAGACATCTTGCGAACGGCTCTGACACTGCTCGTGCTCGCAATGGCGCTGGGATCGGCCGCGCCAAGCTACGCAGTGCCTCGAACCTGTTGGGGGGGCAGAGCAGCGTGATGATCGTCGGGACCGACGGCGACGACTGGATTGTCGGCACTCGCAGGCGACGACTGGGATCCAGGCAGGAGCCGGGCAAGGACGTAGTGATAATCGGGGGAGGAGGAGAACGACACGATCTGTGGGAATTCGGGCGCCGACATAGCTTCGGGGGGGTCCAGGGCCACGACACTCTTGCCGGTGGAATGTGAACCGACGTTCTCTCCGGCGGGATCGGTTACGACACGACACGGTGGTGGCGAGCAACGACGTGACTTTCGGCGGAAGCGGAGGCGATACCCTCTGGGGCCCAGCAGGGGCACAACCGACTCTTCGGTGGCACTTAACCCCACAGCCCCCTGACCTCCAGCACAGGGAGGATGAGCAACACGTTCTATGGAGGTACCGGGCCAGATCGGGTCGTTGCGCAGCGGTCCTCGGGGACGAACGTCTTCGTGGGCGGAGCCGGAAGGGATCCTGCTTGAGGTGGTACGCCGTTTACCGACGTGGTCGATCGACCTGGGCCTTGGCACCGTCACCCTCGACGGCGCAAGCATTGTCGCGCTCGGGTTCGAAGACGTGGTGGACGCGTCTTTCGTGGACGTCGGCGCCACCCTGATCGGAAGCGACGCACCGAACCTTCCTAAACGGCGGCAGTGGCGACGACCACATCGAGGGTCGCGGCGGAGACGACGTCCTCAGCGGTGCGGTGAGGGCGCCGACCTGCTCGACGGCGGCGACGGACTCGATGGATGCGCTCGATGGCGAGACGATCCTGAACTGCGAGAGCTGATGGTGCGAACCGCTCTGACCTTGCTCGTGCTCGCGATCGCCTGGGACCGGCAGCCCGGGCCTACAGCGTACTAGTTCTTGCTTGGGTAGCCCCGCGATGATCGTCGGAACACCAGGCAGCGACCGGATTGTCGGGACTCCTCGCGCCGATGTAATTCAGGGCGCAGGGGGCAACGACGTGATTCTCGGAAAAGCGGGGGGCGACTTGATCTGCGGAGGCGCCGGCGCCGACGTTGTTCGAGCTGGTTCGGGCGGCGACTTCATCCTTGGTCGTAATGGCGACGACGTCCTCTTCGGTGAGCGAGGATTCGATCTGATCGAGGATGGATCGGGAACGATGTCCTTTACGGTGGGCCGGGAGGCGACGACATCGAGACTTCCGCCGGAGATGATCGAGGCTTCGGCGGCAGGGAGCGGACACTCTCTTTGACGACGCGCTAACCGACGACGAGCTCCACGGGGGTCCAGGCCCGGACACCATCAACGTGTCTGCCGTCGGAGAGAACGTCTACACGGGCGGTGCGGGCACGGATTGGTTCCGAGCGTGGAACCTCACTCTTGAGATCACGATCGACCTGAGCCTCGGCCTCGTCACCATGGTTGGAGAGGGGACCGGATTCGAGAACGCTGCGTATTTCGGAGTCGAGAGTGCCATTTTGATCGGGGACGACGGTAGGAACCTCCTCCTCGGCGACGAGGGCGACGACCACATCGAGGGACGGGGCGGAGACGATCACCTCAATGGGCGCTCAGGCATCGACCTCCTCGACGGAGGAAACGGACTCGATATGTGCCTCGACGGCGAGACGATTCTGAGCTGCGAGAGCTAAGGGCCCAGAGCGGCCCACCACCAACCCACCTCGCTCGCCGCTCGAGCCCACGCCCGATGGACGAGCTCGGCCAGCGAGGCCGTGGCCGTTTCGGCCATCTAGGCAGCCGCGCCGCCAGGTCGTAGGCTGACCTTTGCCGGGGCGTGGGTCAGGGTAGTCAAGGACACTTGCGGTCCCGCGCCCCGGCGTCCAATCAACCAAAGGGGGCTCGCTAGTGTCGAGTGAGGTTCTCAGGCCGAATCAACGGCCGACCATCCAGTCGCCGCTGTTCGAGCTCGTGGAGGAAGCGAAGGGTTCTGTCCTCGGTGAGGTGGTATGACGCGAACCCGGTGACCCTCCGCCACGCTGGAACTCCCGGAGCTAAGTCGAGCACAACACCACAATCGGCAGCCATCAACATGAAGAGCCGGAAGGCTTCGTCGTCGCCGATGTGGTCCTCGTGAATTTGCCAAGCCGGCGAGCCGCCCGTTCTCTCGCGGTTGGCTCACGCCGCAGCCTGGGTGGAGAGCAGGGGACGGCTTCGGCCTCGTTCGAGGTTTCGGTTTCGGAGAACTGGCTGTAGCAGGGGACGGCTTCGGCCTCGTTCGAGGTTTCGGTTTCGGAGAACTGGCTGGAGCCTCTGGCCTCTCCGTGTAGCTGAGGTACGTGTTAACGGATTGCCGGGCTTGTAGAAGTACGACGGATTCTTATTGTGGAGGCCCATTAGTCACCACTCTCGTAGTAGTTGCCCTCTTCGTAGGGACTGTCTGGATTGCGCCGTTTGTTTTCTTGGGGCGACCTCCCACCAAGAGCTAAGCCATACCCAGAGGAGAAGAAGAACTGGCCCCCAGAAGAGGATGGCGTAGAGCGCGTTCAGCATCTACTCCTCCACCTCCTCGCCGGCAGCGATCTTCGTGCGCTTGCTCATGTTTTGTCCCTTTTCCTACGTGACACGGTGACGGCGCCGTGGAACCGTTCGGCTCCGGGAAGCCCGCCGCCGCAAGGCGGGCTTCCCGCAGGCGACAGCCCCGAGAAGCCCACCACCCGACGGCGGCGGTGGGCACTCGCAGCCGAGCGCGCAGCGGGTCGCCGCTGCGCGTCTCAGAGGCCTTCGTCCGCCTCGTAGACCATGAGCAGTCGCCGTCCTCGCGGACGAAGCTCGTCGGCTCACCTTCCTCGTCCTCACCGAAGTCGCCGGCGGCCAGCTCGGCCGTGTCGGCGTCGATGACCTTGACCGGCGTGTCCTCGATCCGGTCGCGCCAGTCCTTCGGGAGCAGCGCCTCCAGCCCGCCTTCGCCCAGGAACCCCTGCGCGAGCACCATCGCGCCCACGCAGTCCTCCGGCGCGGTCGTCATCGCACACGCTCGGCCGTTCTCGCCGTCGATCATGTCCTCCACGTACTCGACCATGAGGCCTTGCAGCTCGGCCTCGGTGTCCTCGGCGCTGCTCGCGCCGGAGCCGCCGCAACCGACGGCGGCGATCCCGATCACGGTTGTCGCGAGCACCGCGACGACAATCTTCTTTCTGCGGCTCATCTCTCTTTCTCTTTTCGCGGCACCCGCCTGGGCGCCTGCGGTCTTGTAGGAACCTCTCCACAAGTTCCATCGGCTACCGGCCCGACCGCTTGATGAAGTTCTGATTAAGACGCAAGGGCAAGTATCACTTGCGCTCTCTGGGCGTCCTGCTCCCTAAGCCACCGCCAAAGGGCGCCCGGTCGTCTACTCCGGCTCGGTCGGGTCGGGCAGGGGTGCAGCCGATCGGGTTCAGCTAACCGCCCGGCCCGACCGCACACGGCCGATCGACGCGGCCGTCGCGCTGGCGCTCGCCGTTCAGGGCGCCACGATCGAAGCGCCGGGCTCGGTGTACGACGTCCGGGGCGTCATCGCCGTCTAGCGCGGTCTACCACCCGTCTACCAGGAGCCGCCGAAACCCCCGGGAACCAGGGGTACAGCGTTCACCTCGATGGGCGCAAACCCGCTCCTGGAGCGGAGCGGGCGGAGAGGGGCGTACACGGTTCATACGTCGGCTAGATCTACCTGACGTAGACGGGGACGTCGCCGGTCGCGCGGCTCGCGAGGGCGGCCCTCACCTCGCCGGCCCGGGCCTGCGCGATCACGCCGCCGCCCGGCTCCACCTCGGCCTGGATGCCCTCGCCCGCGAGGAGGCGGACGAGCTCGGCCGGCGGGCCCTGGGCGAACTGGACGAAGGTCGTCCCCTCCGGAGGCGTCACCATCGGCGCAGCCTCCGATGCCGCCCGGTCGTTGCTTCGAGCCCGCCTTCGTCTCGGGCGGTTTCCTCGGCGGCCGCCGGGGAGGCGCTGTCGCTGTCGTCCCCGCCGCCGAGCTGCGGCGTTCCGCTGACGACGAAGACGACGGCCAGCGCCGCCGCCGCTGCGACCGGCACCGCGACCACGAAGGCCCGCTTCACGGGCCGGAAGCGCCGCCATGGATCCAGCCGCTCCGGCAGGGCGGCGAAGATCTCGTCGCGCCGCTCCTCAGCGAGCTCGAGCGACGGAGCCGAGCGGAGGGCCTCCCTGCCCGCCTCGAGCCTCCGGACCTGCTCCGTGCACGTTCGGCAGGCGACCAGGTGCTCGGCGACGTCGCGGCGGGCGCCGGCGCCGAGGTCCTCCTCGACGAAGGAGAGCAGCTCGAGCTGGTTGGGATGCTTCTCGGCCATCATTCGTTCGACTCCGCTCCCTCTGCGTGTGTTCCCAGCCGCTCCGCCAGCTCGCTGCGCCCGCGGAAGATGCGCGACTTCACCGTACCCTCGGGCACCCCGGTCATCTCGGCGATCTCGGCGTAGGAGCAGCCGAGGACGTCGTAGAGGACGACGGCGACGCGATAGCTCTCGTCGAGCCCGTTCAGCGCGCGTTGGAGCTCACCCGAGAGCTCCTGCTCGGCGAAGCGGTCGCGCGGGTCGACGGGGTCGGGCGGCTCCTCGACGAGCCGGTCGCGCCGTTTTGTGCGGACGTCGTGCGCCGCATTGACCACGATGCGGTAGAGCCACGTGGAGAAGCGTGCGTCGCCGCGGAACTTCGGCAGCGCGAGCCAGGCGCGGACGAGGGCGTCCTGCACCGCGTCGGCGGCGTCCTCGCGGGAGCCCAGCACGCGCGCGGCGAGCGTGTACATGCGCGCCTCGTGCGCCCGCACGAGCTGCTCGAACGCATACCGCTCGCCCTGCTGGGCGCGGCGGACGAGAGCGGCGTCGGGTTCCATCCCGCTGAAGGTTCTCATCCGGCGCGGCTGCCCGGCGGCCAATCGTTCGCTTCCGCTTTGATACCTTCGCGCCCGTGGGCGACGCCCAGAAGCTGACTCCCGAGGAGCAGATCACGAGCGCACGCGAGAGCTTCGACTCCGGCCGCGACTTCACGGTGGCGGTCGAGGAGGAGTTCGCGATCCTCGATTCGTCTTCGCTCGAGCTCGTGAACCGCTTCGAGGAGCTGCAAGCCGGCGCCGAGGGAACGCCGCTCGCCGAGCACCTCGTGGGCGAGTTGATTGCGTCCGAGATCGAGATCCGCACCGGCAAGTGCGAGACGTTCGCCGAAGCAGCCGCCGCGATGGCCGAACGGCGGCGCCAGCTCCTCGAGCTCGCCGGGCGCTTCGACGTCCTGCTCGGTGCGACGGGGACGCATCCGTGGAGCCGCTGGCAGGACCAGCGCATCATCGACACGCCGCACTACCGCCGCAACGACGAGATCCTCCGCTACGTCGTCTGGCGCAACAACAGCTTCGGGCTGCACGTCCACATGGGTGTTCGCACCGCCGACCGCGCGGTGCGCGTCGTCGACGGGCTGCGCACGTACCTGCCGCACCTGCTCGCCTACTCCGGCAGCTCTCCGTTCGTCGAGGGCGTCAACACCTACCTCCACTCGGCGCGCACGGAGATCTTCACGCGGATGTTCCCGCGCTGCGGGATTCCGGATGCGTTCGGAAGCTGGCATGCCTACGAGGACTACGTCCGCTTCCTCTACGGCACAGGCTCGATCACGGAGCACACCCAGATCTGGTGGAGCGCGCGCCCGCACCTCGCGTTCCCCACCGTCGAGATCCGGATCTGCGACGGCCAGCCCGAGCTCGGGGAGGCCCAGGCGCTCGCCGCGTTGATGTACGCGCTCGCCGCGCGCATCCTGCGTGCCGTCGACGAGGGCGAGCCGCTCCCGGAGCATCCGCACCGGCTCCTGGAGGAGAACCTGTGGCGCGCAATCCGCCACGGGCTCTCGGGTGAGCTGATCGACCTCGACACCGGCGACGTGCGCCCCGCGCGAGCCGAGCTCGAACGGCTGATCGAGTGGACGCTGCCCGTGGCCGAGGAGCTCGGGGCCGCGTCCTTCCTGAACGTCCCCGCCCTGAGCGTCTCCGAGCGCCAGATGGCCCGCTACGAGGCCGGGGAGACCCTCGCCGAGATCTACGCACAGGAAGCCTTGGCTCCCGTGCATGTCTGAGCTCGGTCCCGAGGAGAAGCTGGAGCAGGAGGCGGTCGCCCGCGAGCTGGCCGAGGAGCTGCGCAAGCTCCGCGTCGAGGACGTGCTCGTGAACACGCTCGTCCACGTCTCCTCGATCGGCTACCGGCGGCTCGGCCTTACGGAGGACTCGGCGGCCGAGCGCGATCTTCCGCAGACCGCGCTCGCCATCGAGACGTTGCGGGCGCTCATCCCCGTGCTGGAGGACTTCCTCCCGCGGGAGCTCGTCGCCAGCTTCGAGGAGCAGGTCGCCAACCTCCAGCTCGCCTACGCCAAGGCGGCGAAGGAGACGGGTGCCGATGGCTGAGGTCGGCGTGTTCGGCGGCTCCGGGTTCTATTCGTTCCTGGAGGACGTCGAGGAGGTCGAGGTCGACACTCCCTACGGGAAGCCGTCGGCGCCCTTCACGATCGGCGAGGTAGGGGGCCGCAGGGTCGCGTTCCTGCCGCGCCACGGCCTGAAGCACGAGCTGCCGCCGCACGCGATCCCGTACCGCGCGAACGTCTGGGCGATGCGCGAGCTGGGCGTACGGAGGATCATCGGCCCGAACGCCTCCGGCGCGCTCAGGGCCGAGCTCGAGCTGGGCGAGTTCGTCATCTGCGACCAGTTCGTCGACCGGACGAGCGGCCGCGCGGACACGTTCTACGACGGGCCCGAGACGACCCACGTCTCCGCCGCCGACCCGTACTGCCCCGACCTGCGGACGCTCCTGGTCGAGACGGCGGTCGAGCTCGGCATCAAGGCGCGCGACGGCGGGACCGTGGTCGTCATCCAGGGCCCGCGCTTCTCCACCCGCGCCGAGTCCAGGTGGTTCCAGGACGCCGGCTGGGACACGATCAACATGACCGCTTACCCCGAGGGCTATCTCGCGCGCGAGCTCGAGCTCTGCTACGCCAACATCTCGATGGTCACCGACCACGACGTCGGCGTCGAGGGCGCGCCGCCGGTCTCCCACGAGCAGGTCGTCACCGTCTTCAACGAGAACAACGAGCGCCTGCGGGAGCTCCTCTTCGCCGTGATCCCGAGGATCCCGCCCCAGCCGGAGGAGCATCTCTGCGCGACGGCGCTCCGCGGCGCCCGCTTCTAGCGCCGTCGCAGGCATTGTCTGGGCCGGCGCGCTCCCGTGCCGAGCTCGCAGGCCGGTTCCGGAAACGCCTCGCAAACTCTGGGGATTTCCACATTTCCGCGCCTCCGGCGGCGGCATAGCGTCGAGGCAATCGACCGAAGGAGGCGGACATGAGAAGGATCGCAATCGTTGCCGCGATGCTCGCGGCGGTCGCGGTCGCCGGCGGCGCGCTCGCGACGCCCGGCGGCGGCATCACCGACGTCGTCAGCTTCGTGCAGGGACGGACGACACACGGGATCCACGCGAAGGCGGATGGCGTCAAGCTGAGGACGAGGGGCCCGGTGGACGTGTTCTTCCAGACGGGCACGTTTCAGCCCGGCGGCACCTCGGGGTGGCACTCACACAGCGGCCTCGTTCTGATCGCGGTCAAGTCGGGCGAGCTGACCCGCTACGGCGACGACTGCCGGGCCGAGTCGTTCGGCGCGGGGGAGACGTTCGTCGAGCATGGTGACCATTCGGTGCTCGTGCGGAACGAGGGGGCCGAGCCGGCGGTCATCTACTCCGTCTACGTGCTTCCGGACGCGAGCCTGCGGCGCATCGACGAGCCGAACCCGGGTTGCCCCGTGCAATGACGGTCGGCAACGGCGGAGGGGGCGGCATGCGACAGCCGCTCCCTCTCCCCGCGGAGCCGATGAGCGCGTCCCGACGGCGTCGGCTGCGGCTCTACCGGCCGGTGTGATAAAAATCGGCCCGGCCGTTTCGGGCCGGGCCGGGGGAACGCAGAAGCCGGCCCAGCGCAGCGGCCTCTTTCGTTGCAGCCGTGACCGACTTCTTCCAGAACCACACCGTCCTGTTCGCGCTCCTGTGCGCGCTCTTCGGGATCGCCGTCGGGCTCTACCTGACCTGGTGGATCCTCAAGCAGCCCGCGGGGTCCGAGCGCATGCGCGAGATCGCGAAGCGCGGTTCAGGAGGGAGCGGCGGCCTACCTGCGCCGCCAGTACATGACGATCGGCCTCGTCGCGATCGTCCCGTTCTTCCTCATCGGCTTCTACAACCAGCTCGGCTGGGGCACGGCTTTCGGCTTCCTCGTCGGCGCGGTCTTCTCGGCCGCGGCCGGCTTCATCGGCATGAACGTGGCCGTGCGCGCGAACGTGCGAACCGCGGAAGCGGCGAAGCGGGGCCTCACGCCGGCGCTCAACGTCGCGTTCCGTGCGGGCTCCGTCACGGGCCTGCTCGTCGTCGGCCTCGGCCTCTTCGGCGTCGCCGGCTACTACGGCGTGCTCACGAGCTGGTTCGACATCTCGCAGGACGACGCCATCGACGACCTGATCGGTCTTGCCTTCGGCGGCTCGCTGATCTCGGTCTTCGCCCGGCTCGGCGGCGGCATCTACACGAAGGCCGCCGACGTCGGCGCCGACCTCGTCGGCAAGATCGAGGCCGGCATCCCCGAGGACGACCCGCGCAACCCGGCAGTCATCGCCGACAACGTGGGCGACAACGTCGGCGACTGCGCCGGCATGGCGGCGGACCTGTTCGAGACCTACGCGGTCACCGCCGTCGCGGTCATGCTCCTCGGAACGGCCTTCCCGGCCGGCGGGCTGCCGCTCTTCCCGCTCGCCATCGGCGGCGTCTCCATCATCGCCTCGGTGATCGGGATCTGGTTCGCGCGCGTCGGCCGCGGCGGCTCGATCATGAACGCGCTCTACAAGTCGGTCGCGGTCGCGACGATCCTGTCCGCCATCGGCTTCATCCCGGTGACGCTCGCCTTCGACGACGGCGCCTTCACCTTCGGCGAGCTGTACGTCGCCTCGATCATCGGCCTGATCATCACCTTCGCGCTCGTCGCGATCACCGAGTACTACACGGGGACGCGCTGGGGGCCTGTGAAGTCGATCGCCCGCTCGTCGCAGACCGGCCACGCGACGAACATCATCGAGGGCCTTGCCGTCGGGATGCAGGCGACGGCGCTCCCGGTGATCGTGATCGCAATTGGCATCGTCGCTGCCTATGAGGTCACTGACAGTCTCTACGGCATCGGCGTCGCCGTCATGGCGCAGCTCTCCATGACCGGCCTGATCGTCGCGCTCGACGCCTACGGCCCCGTCACCGACAACGCGGGCGGCATCGCCGAGATGGCCGACCTGGACGAGTCCGTGCGCGGCATCACCGACCCGCTCGACGCGGTCGGCAACACGACGAAGGCCGTGACGAAGGGCTACGCGATCGGCTCGGCCGGCCTCGCGGCGCTGATCCTCTTCGACGAGTACGCCCGCGGCCTGTCCGAGGAGGACGTGACGAGCGTCTTCGCGCTCAACGACCCGTGGGTGATCGCCGGCCTCTTCATCGGCGGCCTGATGCCGTTCCTGTTCGCCTCGCTGGCCATGCAGGCGGTCGGGCGCGTGGGCGGGCTCGTCGTCGATGAGGTGCGGCGCCAGTTCCGCGAGATCCCCGGGATCCTCGAGGGCACGGGACGGCCGGACTACACCCGCGCCGTCGACATCGTCACCAACTCGGCGATCAAGAAGATGCTCCTGCCTGCGCTCATCCCCGTCGTCATCCCGATCGTCATCGGGATCATCAGCCCGGAGGCCCTCGGCGGCCTTCTGATCGGCACGATCGTGACCGGCATCTTCCTCGCCATCGCCATGACCTCCGGCGGCGGCGCCTGGGACAACGCGAAGAAGCTGATCGAGGACGGCGCCTACGGCGGCAAGGGCTCCCAGGCCCACGCCGCGGCCGTCACGGGCGACACCGTCGGCGATCCCTACAAGGACACCGCCGGCCCGGCGATCAACCCGATGATCAAGATCGCCAATATCGTCGCCATCCTGATCATCCCGATCATCGCCTCGATCCACGGCTAGGAGGGATTGGCGAGGTTTCCCTCGTCGCCGGCGCGTCCCGGCGGCACCGGCGCTACCTCGCCGACCCCTCCTGGGCCGTGGTCTTCGCGTCCTAGGCCGAGCGGCGGCGCCGCACCTGCGGCCCCTGGGAGCCGAGCGCGGCGTAGGCGAGCGCCTGCAGCGACTCGTTGAGGCTCCCGAGCTCTGCGACGATCCGTTGGAGCTGGTCGTTCGTGTCGAGCCGGCGGTTGAGGGCATGCACCTCGTCGCAGAGCCGGTCGAGCCGCTCGAGAATCGCGTCGAGCTGCCGGTCGTCGAGGTGCTGGCGGTCAGGTCGGCATCGGAGCTGATCGTAATCAGCTCGGCGAGGCGTCGCTCCGGCGACCTCCGCCTCGCCGCCCAGCTCTGCGATCAGGGAGTCCCTGGCACCCGCCCCGGTCGCCACCGCCTCCACCCGCCGCTCGGCTCCCAGGTGGGCCAGCGCGATCCGCGCCAGCGGCTCCGGAGCGTCGGTGTAGACGCCGATTCGGACGCCGCCTGCGGCAAGGGCCCGCAGCGCCGCGCTCGCCTCGGCGCTCGGGCGGAGGTACACGGGAGCGTGATCCTCGGCGAAGCGCTCGAGGGCGCCGCGCCAGTCGCCGACGCCCGCCTCGGCCCAGCGGTCGAGCTCGACCGCGGCGGCGGCGCGGTCATCCGGGAGCGCGTCCGGGTCGAGCGGCGAGATGGCGGCGAACCGCCGCGCCGCGTCCGTGAGGAAGTCCCGCCAGAGCAGGTGCGTATCGCCGAGGGCGTCGAGGTCGACGGCGACGGCCTTCACGCCCGCGACGCGACCCAGCGCGAGTACAGGAGGACGCCGGCCGTGACGCCGACCGTGTCGATGAGCCAGTCGACCGGCGATCCCTGCCGTCCGGACACGAACGCCTGGTGCACCTCGTCGGTGGCGGCGTAGGCCGAGCCGAGCAGGATCGCGAGCGGCTCCCGCCGCAGCGCCCGGTAGAAGAGCGCGCCGAGCACACCGAACTCCGCAGCGTGGGCGAGCTTCCGCAGCACCAGATCCCACGTTCCGAGCCCCGTCCCGAGCCCCGGGATCGAGGAGAAGGTGAAGATCAGCGCCGCCCAGAGGACGACGGGAAGCCACAGATTGAGCCGGGCCGCGACCAACAGACCGCCAGGGTAGCCAAGCGGTATGCTCCCGCCCGACAAGAGGTGAGCGGCCAAGGGAAGCCGGTGCGAGTCCGGCACGGTCCCGCCGCTGTGAGGGGAGACGCTCCTTCGCCGAGACGCCACTGGCCTGACGGCCGGGAAGGCGGCGGAGGGGGGAGCCCCGAGTCAGAAGACCTGACGCTCGCCCGGATCGTTCCCCTCGCGGAAGGAGGAAACGTGCTTCATCGTCCCCTCGCAGCCCTCGCGGCTGTCCTGGTCGCCCTCGTCCTCGCCTCGTGCGGCGGAGACGACGACGCCGCCGCCCCGCCGCCGCCTGCGCCGTCCACGTCGGCCGCGGTCGAGACGACGCCCGCTCCACCGGACTTCCCGGTCACGGTCGAGGCCGACAATGGCTCCGTGACGCTGGAGGAGCAGCCCGACGCCATCGTTTCGCTCTCGGCGACCGCCACGGAGTCGCTCTTCGCCATCGGCGCCGGCGACCAGGTGATCGCCGTCGACGACCAGTCGAACTACCCGGCCGGGGCTCCGGTGACCGATCTCTCCGGCTTCCAACCCAATGTCGAGGCGATCGCGGGCTACGAGCCGGACCTCGTCATCGCCGCCTACGATCCGGGCGGGCTCGTCGAGGGGCTGGAGACGCTCGACATCCCCGTCCTGCTCCAGGACGCAGCGCCCGATCTCGACGCCGCCTACGAGCAGATCGAGGCGCTGGGCGAGGCGACCGGGAACGCCGAGGGCGCCGAGACCGTCGTCGAGTCGATGCGCATCGAGATCGCCGAGCTCGCCGCCTCTGCGCCGGGCGCGGCCGGAGCGACCGTCTACCACGAGCTCGGCCCCGACTTCTTCACGGCCACCTCGGACACCTTCATCGGCAGCGTCTACGAGCTCTTCGGGCTCGTGAACATCGCCGATGCTGCCGCCGACGCCGACGCCGGCGGCTACCCGCAGATCAGCGGCGAGTACATCGTCTCGGAGAGCCCCGACGTCGTCGTTCTCGCGGACACGAAGTGCTGCGAGCAGACGGCCGAGACGGTCGCCGCCCGGCCTGGCTGGGACCAGATCGAGGCGGTCGCCAACGGCGACATCGTCGAGGCCGACGACGACATCGCGTCCCGCTGGGGGCCACGCACGGTGGTCTTCGTCGAGCTGATGGCGCAGGCCCTTCAGGGGATCGGAGGGCCGTAGTGGCGAGCGCCGGCGGGCTCCGCGCGGTATTCGCGACCAGGCAGGACCGGGCGCTCCAGGGGGTCTCGGCGCGCTGGGCGCTGACCGCTGCGGTCTTCGTCGTGCTCGCCACCCTGCTCGGCCTCGCGCTCGGGCCCGTCGACCTCGGCGTCGTCGCGGTCGCCCGCGAAGTGCTCAGCCATGTCCCCTTCCTCGGCGTGGAGTCGACGTTCACGCCGACCCAGGACGCGATCCTCTGGGAGCTGCGGGCCCCCCGGGTCGCGCTCGGGCTCCTCGTCGGCGCCATGCTCGCCTCGGCCGGCGCGGCCTACCAGGGCGTCTTTCG
Source organism: uncultured Actinomycetes bacterium (assembly GCA_963830885.1). Classification (GTDB taxonomy): domain Bacteria; phylum Actinomycetota; class Thermoleophilia; order Gaiellales; family Gaiellaceae; genus JAIBJN01. The sequence goes on from CAWHOA010000008.1 coordinate 16,735, forward strand.
GAACCCGCTCGCCGACCCGTACCTGCTTGGGGCCGCGGCCGGCGCCGGGCTGGGCGCCACGATCGTGATCGCCTACGACGTCGGCGGCGACGGCGGGCTCGACCTGCGCCCGGTCGCCGCGTTCGCCGGCGCGACGCTCGGCGTCGGCATTGCCTACCTTCTCGGCCGCTCCGTGGGCGGGCGCGGGACGACGACGCTCATCCTCGCGGGCGTCACGGTGGCCGCGTTCCTGACGGCGGTGCAGACCTACGTCCAGCAGCGCAGCGCGGAGACGGTGCAGGAGGTCTACAGCTGGATCCTGGGCCAGCTCGAGACCTCGGGCTGGACCGACGTCCTCATCCTGCTCCCGTACGTCGCCCTCAGCACGGCCGTCCTCCTGTGGCACCGGCGCCTGCTCGACGTCCTCGCCGTCGGCGACGACGAGGCCGCGAGCCTGGGGGTGCCGGTCGCGCGGGTGCGGCTGCTCGTGGTCGCAGCGGCGACGCTGGGGACGGCCGCTGCGGTCGCCTTCAGCGGCCTGATCGCCTTCGTCGGGATCATCGTGCCGCATGCCGTGCGACTGCTGGCCGGGACGAGCTACCGCGTCGTGCTGCCGCTCTCGCTCGCGTTCGGCGCCGGCTTCCTCGTGCTCATGGACCTGGTCGCACGCACGGTGATCGCCCCGGGGCAGCTCCCGATCGGTGTCATCACCGCCTTCCTGGGCGCGCCCTTCTTCGCGTTCGTCCTCCGAACGACGAGGACGGTGGGCCCGTGATGCTCCGCGCGGAGCAGGTCGCGGTCGCCCTCGACGGCTCGCGCGTGGTCGACGGCGTCGACCTCGCTGTCGAGGACGGGGACTGGCTGGGCCTGATCGGCCCCAACGGCGCGGGGAAGACGACACTCCTGAAGGCGATCGCCGGCCTCGTCCCCTACTCGGGCTCGATCCGCCTCGAGGGGGACGAGGTCTCCGGGCTCGGCCGGCGCGCGATCGCCCGCCGCGTGGCGGTCGTGCCGCAGATCCCCGTCATTCCACCGGACACGACCGTGCTCGAGTACGTCGTCCTCGGTCGGACGCCGCACCTCGGCTATGCCGGCAGCCCGGGGCCGCGGGACATCGCGGCCGCGCGCTCGGCGCTGGCCCGCCTCGACGGGGCGCACCTGATCGACCGGCGACTCGGCTCGCTGAGCGGCGGCGAGCGGCAGCGCGCGGTGCTCGCGCGCGCGGTCGCGCAGGATGCGTCCCTCCTCCTTCTGGACGAGCCGACCAGCGCCCTCGACGTCGGGGCGCAGCAGCAGGTGCTCGAGCTGGTGGCCTCCCTGCGGGCGGGAGGCAGCCTCACCGTCGTGAGCTCGATGCACGACCTCACGCACGCGGGCCAGTACGCCGACCGGCTCATGCTCCTGGACGGCGGCCGCGAGCAGGCGAGCGGACCGCCCGCCGAGGTGCTGACCGAGCAGCTCATCGCCCGCCATTTCGGCGCCTCGGTGCGCATCGTGGCCGACGAGGACGCCGGCATCGCCGTGCTCCCGCTGCGGCCGGCGGTGGAGTCCGAGAACCCCGTCACCTGATGCCGCTCACCTTCCTCCTTGGCGGAGCGCGGAGCGGGAAGTCGGCGCTCGGCGTCCGGCTGGCTGCGGAGTGGGAGGGGCCGGTCGTCGTGATCGCGACCGCCGAGGCCCGGGACGACTCGGAAATGGCCGCGCGGATCGCCCGCCACCGGCTGGAGCGCCCGGCCGGCTGGCAGACGGTCGAGGAGCCCCTCGACCTGATCGGGGAGCTCGGCCGCGCGCCCGACCAGGCGTTCGTCCTCGTGGACTGCCTGACGCTCTGGGTGGCCAACGCGATCGAGGCCGGCTGGAGCGACGAGGACGTCGAGCAGGCTGCCGTGGACGCCGCGGTATCGGCGGCCGGGCGCGCCTCGCCTACCGTCGTCGTCAGCAACGAGATCGGCATGGGAGTCGTACCGGCCACGCCGCTCGGCCGCTCCTTCCGCGACCTCCTCGGGCGCGTGAACACCGAGTTCGCCGCGCGCGCCGAGCGCGCTTGCCTGGTGGTCGCGGGCCGCGCCCTCGAGCTGACGTGACGCTCGAGGCGCTGGTCGCGCGGGTCCGGCCGGCCGACGTCGAAGCCGGTCGCGCCGCTCAGGCCGCGCTCGACGCGAAGACGAAGCCGCGCGGCAGCCTCGGCGAGCTCGAGGCGCTCGCCTGCCGCATCGCCGCGATCCGCGGCACGGCCTCGCCCGGCCGCCTGCGCGCCGCCCTCGTCCTCGCCGCAGGAGACCATGGCTACGCGCAGCGCGGCGTGAGCGCCTACCCGCAGGAGGTGACCGCGCAGATGCTCGCCGCCTTCGCCTCGGGCGGGGCGGCGATCGACGTGCTCGCCCGGGAGACGGGCCTTCGGGTGGTCGTCGTGGACGCGGGCGTCGCCGAGCCGGTGGCGCACCCGGAGATCAGGCCGGTGCGGCTCGGCGCCGGCACCGCCGACGCGACGCAGGGCCCGGCCATGAGCAGAGAGGACGCCGTCGCCGGCCTCCTCGCCGGCGCGGCTATCGCGGAGGAGCTCGCCGGCGAGGGCTACGGGATCGTCGCCACCGGCGACATGGGCATCGGCAACACGACGGCGGCGGCCGCCGTCTGCGCCGCGCTCCTCCCGGCGGCGCCGGAGCATGTCTGCGGCCGCGGGACGGGCGTCGACGACGACGGCCTGCGCCGCAAGGTCGAGGTGGTTCACTCGGCGCTGACCGTGAACCGGCCGGACGCCGCCGATCCGGTCGGCGTGCTCGCCGCGGTCGGCGGCTACGAGCTCGCCGTTCTCGCCGGGGCCTGCCTCGGCGCCGCCGGGTCGGGCGCGGTGGTCCTCCTCGACGGCTTCGTCACCGGGGCGGCGGCGCTCCTCGCCGCACGGCTGGCCCCGGCCGCGGCCGGGAGGATGGTCGCCTCGCACCTCTCGCCCGAGCCCGGCCACGCGCTCGTCCTCGCGGACCTCGGGCTGCGGCCGCTCCTCGACCTCGGCCTTCGGCTCGGGGAGGGGAGCGGCGCCGCGTTGGCGCTGCCGCTCCTCGCCGCGGCGCTTGCGATCCTCGCCGACATGGCCACGTTCGAGTCCGCAGGCGTGACGGATGCAGGCGCCTGAGACCGCGCTGCGCGCCACGGCTGCCGCGCTCGCCTTCCTGACGCGCGTCCCCGTGGGACGGCGGGTGGCGCTCGACGGCGAGGACGTCGCCCGGGGTGCGGTGCTGTTCCCCGTCGTCGGGGCGGGAATCGGAGCGCTCGTCGGCCTGGTCGCCGTCGGTCTGGACGCGCGGCTGACCGTCCTCGTCGCCGCCGGGCTCGCGGTCGCGCTGGAAGCCGTGCTCACCGGCGGGATCCACCTGGACGCGCTGGCCGACTCCGCGGACGGGCTGGGCGCGGGGACGCGCGAGCGGGCGCTGGAGATCATGCGCGACCCGACGATCGGCGCCTTCGGGGCGACCGCGCTCCTGCTCGACGTCGTCGTCAAGATCGCCGCCCTCGCGGCGGTCACGGCCGGCCCGGATGCACTGCTGGCCGTGGTGGCCGCCTTTGCGCTGGGGAGGACCGCTCCGCTCGCCCTCGGCTGGGCGCTCCCGTACGCCCGCCCGGAGGGAGGGAGCGGCGCGGCGCTGACGGGGGGCGCCGGCGAGGTCTCCCGGGCCCTCGGAGTCGGTCTCGGGATCGGGCTGGCCGTGGCCGCTCTCGGCCTGCGCGGAATCGTGCTCGCGGCGGCCGCGATGGTCGTGGCTGCTCTCATCGGCCTGGTCGCCCAGCGGCGTCTCGGCGGCGTCACCGGCGACATCCTGGGCGCCGCGATCGAGCTGACGACCACCCTGGCGCTCGTCGTAGCCGTCGCCACGCGCTGATGCTCGGCCTGCCTCCGCACGGCGACGCGACCCGGCTCCTGCTCGTCCGCCACGCCGAGACCGACCCGGCCCTGCGCGGGCGCTGTTACGGGCGCATGGAGGTCGACCTCTCGCCCGAAGGGCGGCGGCAGGCCGGGGAGCTCGCGGCCGCGCTCGGGGAGCTCTCGCTCGCCGCGGTTTATTCGAGCCCGCTCTCGCGGGCGCTCGACACTGCGCGCCCGATCGCGCTGGCCCACGGCCTCGAGCCGGCGGTCGACGACGATCTTCGCGAGATCGACTTCGGCGAGCTCGAGGGGCTCACCTACGAGGAGATCGAGGCGGAGCGGCCAGAAGTCTTCCGGGCCTGGATGGAGACGCCGACTTCGGTGCGCTTCCCCGGCGGCGAGTCCTTCGCCGACCTGCGCGGGCGCGTTCTGCGAGTTGTCGGCGCGATCAGAGAGCGCCATGCCGGCGAGGCCGCGGCAGTCGTCGCGCACGGCGGAGCGGTCAGGGTGGTGCTCGCCGATGCGCTCGGCCTGGCCGAAGGCGCCGTCTTCAGGCTCGACCAGGCCTACGGCGGGCTCAGCGTCGTCGACTGGGTGGGCGGAGTGCCGGTCGTGCGCGTGGTCAACGCCGTCCTATACTCGCCCGCATGACGCCCGCGGCGACCGCCGTCGTCCTCACCGTCGGGAACGAGATCGTCTTCGGTGACGTCGAGAACACGAACGCGTCCTGGCTGGCGCGCCGGCTCGCCGAGCTCGGGCTGGAGGTGCGCATGCTCGCGGCGGTGCGGGACTCCGTGGACGAGGTCGCCGAGTTCCTCCGCGCCGAGATGGAGCGCACCGGCGTCGTCTTCGTCACCGGCGGCCTCGGCGGGACTCCCGACGACATCACCCGCGAGGCGGTCGCTGAGGCCTTCGGGGTCGGAACCGAGGAGATCCCCGAGCTGGCGGAGTCGCTGCGGTCGCGCTTCGGCCCGAGGGGGCTCGGTGAGTACGCCGCGCGCTGGGCAAGCATCCCACAGGGAGCCGTGCCGCTGGAGAACCCGCTCGGCGGCGCGCCCGGCTTCATTCTCGGCAACGTCCACGTCCTGCCGGGGCTCCCGAGCGAGATGGAGGCGATGTTCGAGACCCTCGCCGACCGGTTCCGCGGCGAGCCGATCGGCGCGTGGCGCCGCCGCTACTCCACCGGCGAGGGTCAGATCGTCGCCATCCTCGAGGAGGCGACGCGCCGCCATCCGACCGTGACGGTCGGCAGCTACCCGTCCTTCCTGGACACGGGGCCGGAGGTCGAGGTCGTGCTCAAGTCCGCCGACGCCGACGCGCTGGGCGAAGCGGCCGCCTGGGTCGAGTCGGCGCTGGCCGAGCGGATTGGAGGGTGAGGTGAAGGTCTTCATCGTCAGCGACATGGAGGGTGTCTCGGGGATCGTGAAATGGGAGCAGGTGAGCGGCGGCGAGTCGCTCTACGAGGAGGGGCGCAAGCTCTACACCGAGGAGATCAACGCGGCCGTCCGCGGGGCGAAGGCTGCCGGGGCGACGGAGATCGTCGTCATGGATTGTCACGGCGCCGGAAAGGGCTGGGACTTCAACTCCCTCGTCCCCGAGCTGCTCGACCCGGACTGCGAGTGGGTCGTCCAGAACGAGTGGACGGAGTACACGGAGTTCCTCGAGGAGGGCTGTGACGCCGCGCTGTTCGTCGCGATGCACTCGAAGGCGGGCGCGGATCGCGGAGTCATGAGCCACACCATCTCCGGCCGCGACTACCGCGACCTCCGCTTCAACGGCGTCTCCGTCGGCGAGACGGGCATCAACGCGGCGCTGTGCGGTGCCTGGGGCTGTCCGGTCGTCCTCGTCACGGGAGACGACGTTGCCTGTCGTGAGGCGACCGACCTGCTCGGGCCCGAGCTCGTCACCGTCGCGGTCAAGCAGGGCCTCGGCCGGTTCAGCTCGCGCCAGCTCCCGCCGGTCCGCGCCCGCGCCCTCATCGAGGCGGCCGCGAAGGAGGCGGTCGAGAAGCGCGACCGGATCCCGCCGTACGACCCGGGCAAGCCGTGCGAGGTCGTGGCCGTCCTCGCCACCCCGGACCTCGCGGACCGCTACCGCCATCGCCACGGCGTCGAGCTCGTCGATCCGGTTACGATCGCCTCCCGGGCGGACGACTGGTGGACCGCCTGGCGCCAGTTCTTCTTCTAGGCCACGTCCCCAGCGGGCACGCCCTGGTGCCAGGCACTTGGACGTGTCCCACGCCAGGGTTTCCGCGGCGTTCGGGAGCGCAGACACGGCCCGAGCGGTCATGGCCAGGTACCAGGCACTTGGGCATGTTCGCCGGTGACACGTCCAGCTACTTGATCCGGACGCGGAGGCCGTGCGCGTCGCCGGAGGGCGGGAGCGCTCCGCGGCGCGAGACGAACGCCAAGATGACGCGAGGAGGCTCGCCTCGACTCGTAACGAGGCCGTAACGCGCGCGAGGACGCCGACCCCGGCGGATACCATCGACCCCATGGCGGTCACCTCTCCCGAGCAGTACCTCGCCGACCTGAACCCGGCGCAGCGCGAGGCAGTCCTCGCCACCGAGGGGCCCGTGCTCGTCGTCGCGGGCGCGGGCTCGGGGAAGACGCGCGTCCTCACCCACCGCATCGCGCACCTCGTCACGGCCTGTGGCGTGAAGCCGAACGAGATCCTCGCGATCACGTTCACGAACAAGGCCGCCGGGGAGATGAAGCGCCGCCTCGAGCTCGGTCTCGGCGACGTGGCTCAGCGCATGTGGGTGATGACCTTCCATGCCGCCTGCGGCCGAATCCTCCGCCGGGAGGCGCCGCGCCTGAACTACCGCTCCAACTTCACGATCTACGACCAGGCCGACCAGGTCCGCGTCGTCAAGGCGATCGTCGAGGAGGAGGGTTGGGACCCCAAGCGCTTCGTCCCGCGCGGCATCCACGCGCAGATCTCGAGCGCGAAGAACCAGCTCGTCGGCCCCGAGGAGTACGAGCAGCGCGTCGGCTCCTTCTACGAGCAGACCGTCGCCGCCGTCTACAAGCGCTACCAGAGCCGCCTGCTCACCTCGAACGCGATGGACTTCGACGACCTGATCATGCGCACTGTCGAGGTGCTGGAGAACCACCCGGACGCGCGCGAGAAGTGGCAGAAGGCCTTCCGCTACATCCTCGTGGACGAGTACCAGGACACGAACCACGCGCAGTACCGGCTCCTGCAGCTCCTCGCCGGCGTGCACGGGAACGTGTTCGCGGTCGGCGACCCCGACCAGTCGATCTACGCCTTCCGAGGCGCCGACATCCGCAACATCCTCGAGTTCGAGCGCGACTTCGGCGGCGCGCAGGTGATCGCGCTCGAGCAGAACTACCGCTCGACGAACGCCATCCTCCGCGCCGCCAACTCGCTGATCGCCAACAACCGCGAGCGCAAGCCCAAGAACCTCTTCAGCGAGCTCGGCGAGGGCGACCCGGTCCGCGTGCTCGAGGTCGAGGACGAGCACGCCGAGGCGCGCTTCGTCGCCTCCGAGATCGCCGGCCTGCTCGAGGAGGGCCACGCCGGCGCCGAGGTCGCGGTCTTCTACCGGACGAACGCGCAGTCGCGCGTGCTCGAGGACGTGCTCGTCCGCCAGGAGATCCCGTACCAGGTGATCGGCGGCCCGCGCTTCTACGAACGCGCCGAGATCAAGGACGCGGTCGCCTACCTCCAGGTCATCGACAATCCCTTCGACGGCGTCTCGCTCGCGCGCATCGCCAACCGGCCGCGCCGCGGCATCGGCGACGCGTCGATCGCCCGCCTCCAGGTGTACGCCGACGCCCAGGCCATCTCCCTCTTCGAGGCGCTCGACCACGCCGAGGAAGCGGGCGTCGGCGCCGCGCCGCTCAAGGCCGTCCAGCGTCTGCACGGCCTGCTCCAGTCGCTGATGGCCGGCGCGCTCGAGCTGCCCGTCCCCGAGCTGGTGGAGCGCGTGCTCGAGCAGAGCGGCTACCTCGAGGCGCTGAAGGCCGAGCGCACGATCGAGGCGCAGGGCCGCATCGAGAACCTGCTCGAGCTCGGCGGCGTCGCGCTCGAGTACCAGGCGGCCGCCGAGAATCCGACGCTCTCCGAGTTCCTGCAGCAGATCTCGCTCTTCTCCGACCAGGACGCGCTGGCCGAGGAGGGCAGCCGCGTCACGCTGATGACGCTCCACAACGCGAAGGGCCTCGAGTTCCGGGCGGTCTTCCTGGTCGGCATGGAGGAGGGCGTCTTCCCGCACGCGCGCTCGATCGAGGAGCAGGGGATCGAGGAGGAGCGCCGCCTCGCCTACGTCGGGCTCACGCGGGCGCAGGAGCGGCTGGCGCTCACGCACGCGGCCACGCGCTCGCTCTGGGGCTCGCGCGACTACCGCAGCCCGAGCCGCTTCCTCGAGGAGCTGCCCGAGGGCGAGATCCAGCGCGAGCGGCTTCGCCCGGCCTCCTGGACGGGCTACAACGCGCCGCGCGCGTCCCAGCTGCCGACCGGCCCCGCGCCCGACCTGTCGACCGGCGACTCGGTGCGCCACTCGACGCTCGGCGAGGGCGTCGTCGTCCGCATCGAGGGCGACGGCATCGTCACCGTGCGCTTCGCGCAGGACGGTGCCGAGCGTCGGCTCATGCTCGACTACGCACCGCTGGAGAAGGTCCTGTGAGCGTCGAGATCCGCACCGCCGGCTCCGACGAGAAGATCAGCGCCCTGCGCCCGATCTGGCACTACTTCGGCGGGCCTGCCGGCCCGGAGAAGGAGCAGGCCGAGCGCATGCTCATCCCGGACGGCCGGATACACGTCGCCGTCGACGGCGGGGAGATCGTCGCCGGCGCCGGCGCGTTCGAGTTCGACCTGACCGTTCCCGGCGGGCCGATCCGTGCCGCCGGCCCGACGGTGGTCGGAGTCCTGCCGACCCATCGCCGCCGCGGCGTCCTGCGGGAGCTCATGCGCGCCCAGCTCGAGGATGTCCATGCGCGCGGCGAGCCGGTCGCGGTTCTCTGGGCCTCGGAGGGCGGCATCTACGGACGCTTCGGCTACGGCCTCGCTTCCGTCACCGGCGACATGGAGATCCCGAAGGGCCACACGCGCTTCGCGCAGCCGGTCGACTGGCCCGGCTCGCCCCGGCTCGTCGTGGCCGACGAGGCGCTGCGGCTGTTCCCGCAGGTCTACGACCGCGTCGCCGCCGAGACGCCCGGGATGCTCGGCCGCACGCCCGAGTGGTGGGAGAAGCGCACGCTCGCCGACTCGGAGTGGCGCCGCTCGGGCGGCGGCGAGCTGGTGTTCGCCGTCCTCGAGCGCGACGCCCGGCCCGAGGCGTTCGCGATCTACCGGCTCAACTTCGCCTACGACGACGGCGTCCCCACCGGCAAGACCCACGTCGTCGAGGCGATGGGCGCCACCCCGGCCGCGACCGCCGCGGTCTGGCGCTACCTGCTCGACATCGACTGGATGTCCCGGATCGAGGCCGAGCTCCTGCCGGCCGACCACCCTCTCTTTCTCCTCTTGCTCGAGCAGAACCGGATGAAGTTCCGCACCGGCGACGGCCTCTGGGTGCGGCTCGTGGACGTCGGCGCAGCGCTGGCGGCCCGCGGGTACGCGGAGGAGGGGGAGCTCGTGCTCGAGGTCGAGGACGCGTTCTGCCCCTGGAACGACGGCCGCTACCGGCTCGATGGAACGAAGACGACCGCGGGCCCGGACCTGCGGCTCTCCGTGGACGCGCTCGGGTCGACCTATCTCGGCGGCTTCTCGTTCGCCGACCTGCTGCGTGCCGGCCGCGTCGAGGAGGTCAGGGAGGGCGCGATCGCACGCGCGGACGCGCTGTTCCGCACCGACCGAAAGCCCTGGTGCCCCGAGATCTTCTAAGGAACCCGCCCCGGAATTGAACTTCTGCTACCGTTCCGCGTCGTGTTTCGCAGTAAGGCCCTGCTCTTGGGCCTTTTTTGTTGCTCCGTCCTCGCATCGCCCGCGCTGGCCGGCTATGAGGAAGCCCCCGCCGACTCCCACCGGGAGACGCGCTGGCTGCTGCCCATGGACGGGCCGCTCGGCTCGCCGTTCGGCCCGCGCTGGGGACGCATGCACGAGGGCATCGACATCGAGGGCTGGGCCGAGACCCGTGTTCGCGCGGCGCAGACCGGCCGCGTCATGCACGTGGGCTGGCTCGACGACTACTCCGGCTACGGCCTCGTCGTCAAGATCCGGCATGCGCGCGGGATCGTGACGATGTACGCACATCTCTCGCGCGCCTTCGTCAAGCGCGGCGAGATCGTGACCGCCCGGCAAATCATCGGCCGTGCCGGGTGCACGGGCTCGTGCTCGGGCACACACCTCCATTTCCAGGCCTGGCGGCGCGGGACGCTGATCGACCCGCTCGACCTCCTCGGCCACAACGCCTTCAGGGGGATCTGATGCGGACTGCCTACTACGTCGCCATGAGCCTCGACGGTCGCATCGCGGGCCCGGAGCACGACCTGTCGTTCCTGCAGACGCTGGCCCAAGGCCCGGGCGGCTACGGCTACGACGAGTTCATCGCCGAGATCGACGGTCTCGTCGTCGGCGCGAGCTCGTGGGATTTCATGAAGGACTACGCATGGGCCTACGGCGAGCGGCCGGTGTGGGTGCTCACGCACCGCGACGAGATCCAGGCGGTCGAGGGCGCCGACATGCACGTCTTCTCCGGCGACGTAAGTGAGCTGATCGCCGAGCTCGAGGGCGCCGGCCTGGAGCATGTCTGGGTCATCGGCGGCGGCAACGTCGTCGGCCAGTTCCTGGCGGCCGACCGGCTCGACGAGCTCATCGTCACCGTCGCCCCGACGTTCCTCGGCCGCGGTCCCGCGCTCGCCGACGGCGAGTTCCCTCTTCGCCGCTTCCGCCTCGTCCAGGTCGATCGGGCCGAGGGCGAGGACGGCGTCCAGCTTCGGTACGAGCGCGCACGCTGACGGCTTGACGCTCGGGCGTCCGATTACGTAGCGTCGCCGGAGTGCCGAGCGAGCGCCCGAGGCCCGTCAGCTCCATCAGCCAGGCCTATCCCGACCGGGTCGAGGTGCGGGGAAGAGATCTCTGCGGCGACCTCATGGGCCGGGTGAGCTTCACGGAGTACTTCCACCTCCTGCTCACGGGCGAGGAGGCGACCGAGGACCAGCGCTTCTTCCTCGACCTGCTTCTCGTGAGCATCGCGGAGCACGGGCTGATGCCGAGCAACGTCGCGGCCCGCATGACGCTCGCCGCCGATCCCGAGTCGCTGCATGGGGCAGTGGCCGCAGGCATCCTCGGCTGCGGCCCGGTCGTCCTCGGCACGTCCGAGTCCTGCGCGCGGCTCCTCGCGGAGGCGCAGGAACACGTGGCCGCCGGCGAGGAGCCCGCCGCGGTCGCCGACCGGATCGCGCGGACGACCCACGACGCCGGCGGCAAGGTGCCGGGCTTCGGCCACCCCGTGCACCGGCCGGTCGACCCGCGTGCCGAGCGGATCCTCGAGCTCGCGGACGACCGCGCCGTCAGCGGGCCGCACGTCCTGCTCGCGCGGTGCCTGCGCGATTCCGTCGCCGAGACGTGGGGGAAGCCGCTGCCGCTGAACGTGTCCACGCCGATTGCCGCGGTCATGCTGGACCTCGGGTTCTCGATCGACGCCGTGAAGGCGATCCCGATCCTGGCGCGGACCGCAGGCCTGCTCGCCCACCTGGCGGAGGAGCGAGAGCAACCGCTCGGGTTGCTCCTCGCGGGCGCGGCAGAGGAGGCGGTCACGTACGAGCCGCCTCCCGCGAGCTGATGCTCGCACCGGAGGTGGAGGCGCGCCCGTGGGCCGAGCAGCTCGAGCTCGACGACCGGAGCTACCACGCACAGGTCGGGCACCTGTTCGAGCGCTCGCCCTTCTACCGCGAGAAGCTTGCGGACGCGGGCGTCGCCTCCGCCGCCGCCGCGGGCGGGCTCGGCGAGATCGCGCAGCTCCCGCTCACGGACAAGAGCGAGCTCAAGGCGACGGCCAGCGCCGAGAACCCGTTCGGCTCCCACTTCGCCGCCGACCCGTCCGAGATCGTCCGGGTCTACTCGACGAGCGGCACCACCGGCACCCCGACCTACCTTCCCCTGACGGCGGGCGATCTCGAGACCTGGGTCACCGGATCGGCGCGGAGCTACGCGGCCTCAGGCGTAGTCGCGGGGCAGCGGATCGTCTCGACCTACAATGCCGGTCCGTTCGTCGCCGGGGTGGCGCTCACCGCCTTCGAGCGCATCGGCCTCTGCCACGTCCCGGTCGGCACGGGGAACACCGAGCGCCTCCTCACCGCGATCGAGCTGCTCAGGCCCGAGGCTGCCGTGCTGACGCCGTCCTACGCCGCCCACCTCGTCGAGACCGCCCAGGAGCGCGGGCTGGACCTGCGCGAGTCCAGCGTCGAGCGCGTGCTCGTCGCGGGCGAGCCCGGCGGCGGCGAGCCGGCGTTCCGCGCCAAGCTCGAGGAGGGCTGGGGAGCGCGGGTCACAGAGGCGATGGGCATCGGCGACATCGGCCCGTCGCTCTGGGGAGAGTGCGAGGAGCAGGACGGCATGCACCTGGGCGCCCGCGGGTTCGTCCACGCCGAGCTCATCGATCCAGGCACGGGCGAAGCGCTCGACCTCGAGGACGGCGCCGGCGGCGAGCTCGTGCTGACACATCTCCGGCATCGCGCGGCGCCGCTCTTGCGCTTCCGGACGCGCGACCACGTCGAGGTGCGGGCGAGCCCGTGCAGGTGCGGGAGGACAGGCCCCCGTGTGCGCTGCGTCGGGCGCACCGACGACATGCTCATCGTGCGGGGCGTGAACGTCTTCCCCTCGGCGGTTCGCGAGGTCGTGAGCGGTTTCGCCCCGGCCGTCAGCGGCCACGTCCTCGTCAGGCCGACGTCGTCGGGCGTAAACCAGGAGCCGCCGCTGCCCGTGTCCGTCGAGCTCGCGCGCGGAACCGGCGATGATCCATTGCTCGCGCAAGCAATTGGTGAAAGGATCCGCGCGGTGCTCGTCGTGCAGACCGAAGTGGAGCTCGTGCCGTGGGGCAGCCTGCAGCGCAGCGAGTACAAGTCGACGCTCGTGGAGCGGTAGGGAAGGCCGTGCGCAAGGTCCAGAGCGAGGGCGTCCACCACATCACGATCGTGGGGGCGAACCGGCAGACGTCGATCGACTTCTGGGAAGGCGTCCTCGGCATGCCCTTCGTCTTCGAGCAGCCGAACCTCGACAACGAGTCGGAGAGCCACCTCTACTTCGATCCGGGCGACGGGCGGCTCATCACCGTCTTCACGAACGAGGAGCGCGCGCCCGACCCGACGCGGACGTCCACGGAGATCGGTTGCGTCCACCACATCGCGTTCGCGGTCTCGCAGGCCACCTTCAAGCAGATCGTCGAGCGCCTGGACGAGCGCGGGATCCGCCACAGCGGCCCCAAGGACCGCGGCTTCATGGACTCGATCTACTTCGAGGACCCGCTCGGCCTCTTGATCGAGCTCGCCTCGTACCGCTTCGAGCCGCCGTTCGGCTTCACCCACGCCGACGTGCTGCTCGAGTCGCACAAGCTCCGGGTGGAGCGGGGCGACTACAACATCGACCAGGAGCACCTGGCCGACGCCATCGAGGCGCTCGTCCTGCGATCGCGGGCGTCTCTCTCGGAGGACCGATCGCCGAAGGACCCGTACCGCTAGAGACACAGGAGGATCACATGCCCGCCAACACGCTGAGCATCCTGAAGCCGAGCGTCAACAACCTGACCGCCCGGATCTTCGTCCGCGCCGCCGGCCTCGAGTTCGAGGAGCTGGACGTCTGGGGCAAGAAGTCGACGCCGGAGTTCCTGGCGAAGGACCCGGCCGACCTCACGCCGCTCCTCGAGGAGGAGGGCCTGCCGAAAGGCGCGCTCTGGGAGAGCTGCGCGATCATGCAGTACCTCTGCAACAAGCACGGCCTCGACCAGTTCTATCCGACCGATCCGGGCGAGCGGGCCATGGTCGACAGTGCGATGTTCTACCTGATCGGCACCTTCTACCCACTGCTCGCGCGGGCCACCTACCCGACGCTCGGCTTCGGGCAGTACCCGGGCGAGGTCGCCACGTCGGAGGCCGACGACGCGATGAAGGCCAAGGCGCAGAAGGACGCGCAGGAGGCGCTCGCCGCGCCGCTCGAGGTCTACCGCGTGTTCTTCCTCGCCGACCGGCCGTTCATCGGCGGCGACAGCCCGTCGATCGCGGACATGCGCCTTGCGGCCACGCTCGAGTTCCTCCGCGCGGTCGACTACGAGTTCCCCGCGTGGACGGAGGAGTACATGAGCCGGATGGAGGAGGCCCTCGGCGACGCGTACACGGAGCCGGTGGCCGACGTGCGCGGCTACGTCGAGTCGGTCAAGGCGCCCGCGTGACCCTGACGACCACCGTCGTTGGGAGCTATCCCCAACCTGACTGGCTGATCGACCGGGAACGGCTCGGGGCGCGCCTCCCGCCGCGGGTGCGCGCGCTCGAGCTCTGGCGGGTCGACGCGGCGTTCCTGGAGGAGGCCCAGGACGACGCGACGCGCCTCGCCGTCCAGGACATGGAGCGTGCCGGCGTCGACGTGATCACCGACGGCGAGATGCGACGCGAGAGCTACTCCAACCGCTTCGCCACGGCGCTCGACGGCGTCGACCTCGACGAGCCCGGCGTCGCGCTCGATCGCACGGGCCACGAGAACCCCGTACCGAGGGTCGTCGGCCCGATCCGCCGCACCAGGCCGATCGAGGTAGGCGACGTCGAGTTCCTGCGCGCGCTCACCGACCGCCGGATCAAGATCACCGTGCCCGGGCCGTTCACGATGACCCAGCAGGCTCAGGACGACCACTACGGCGACGGACGGAGCCTCGCACTCGCCTACGCGGAGGCCGTCAACGAGGAGCTACGGGACCTGAAAGCGGCCGGCGCGGACGTCGTGCAGATCGACGAGCCGTACCTCCAGGCGCGGCCCGAACCGGCGCGGGAGTACGCCCTCGAGGCGATCGACCGCGCGCTCGACGGCATCGAGGGCGACACGGTGCTCCACACCTGCTTCGGGTACGCGCACATCGTCAAGCAGCGGCTCACCGGCTACCCGTTCCTGCGCGAGCTTGACGCGTGCCGCGCGACCCACGTCTCGCTCGAGGCGGCGCAGCCGGGCCTCGACCCAGAGGCGCTCCGCGAGCTCCCGAGCAAGGTCGTCGTCCTCGGCGTTCTCGATTTGGGCTCGCCGGAGGCCGAGACGCCGGAGGCCGTCGCCGAGCGGATCCGCCGCGCGCTCGAGGCGGTCGAGCCCGAGCGGCTCGTCGTCGCGCCGGACTGCGGGATGAAGTATCTGCCGCGCGATCTTGCCTTCCGGAAGCTCGAGGCGATGGTCACCGGCGCGGGCATCGTGCGTGATGAAATCGGCGGCTGAGCCGCTACACTGAGCACCCGCAAGGGCGGTTAGCTCAGTTGGGAGAGCACCAGCTCGACAAGCTGGGGGTCACTGGTTCGAGCCCAGTACCGCCCATTCCGGGCCGCATGGCTACACGGGTTTCGCTCAACCATGCGAAACATGGCTGTCATGGATGCCGCCAGGGGCCGTCGCGTGCAGACCCCGGTGATTCCTGGAAGACTGGCGGCGTGGCCGGGCCGGCCACGCTCGCCCAGCTGATCCTCCTCGCCGAAGCCGAGACCCGCGCCCCTATCCGCGACCTCCTCGAGCGCCTGGTCGTGGATGTCGCCCGCGCCGAGCTGAACGGCCACGCCCCCGACCGTGGAAGCCTCTGAGAGCGTCAGGGCTGCCCCTGACACGAGTTGGAAGCTCGCCCCGATGCGGTGCGTACCGGAGCGATGGAGCATTCACCCAGCTCCACTACAGGAGCGGAACGCGAGCCAAAAGGAGTCTCGTGATGCCTCACAGGCGGGCCTTTGTGATCCTCCTCATCGGAACGGTCGCCGTGGCATTGTTGACGGCCGCGGCGATATACCTCACCCGTTCCACACAGCCTGTGGTCAATCCGGAGCTCGAAGGCGTTGTCGCCGGCGCGGACGCGATCCTGGAGGAGACCAAGCAGCAAGTCATCGATGTAGCGATCTGGATCGGCTGGTGTGTCGGGGTCTTCCTAGTCGGCTTCTCTGCATACAGCGAGTTACGCCAGAGGCCGACGGACGGTGACCACGCCGGGTCGGTTCAGGATGCCGACCAATGAGACCGGGATTGACCCTCCTCGTCTACGCCCTGACCGACGCCGGGCACAAGGCCGCCGCCATGTTCGATTGAACCCCCGTCCTTCCCTCCGTCGTCCGCAGAGGCAACAATGCGGCATGACCTCTTTTCGCCGTGCCCCGAACGACGCCCTCGCCGACCTGATGCAACGCGAAGGGCGCGACGAGCCGCCGCCGCCCCGATCGTTCACAGACCCGCCGCCGCCGCCGGCGCCGGAGCCGCTTCACATCGAGAAGGCCGACTGGATGGCCGAGGAGACCGAACGCCTGGAGCGCGACGCGGCCGAGGTAGGCGAGCTAGCTCCCGGCGAGGGAAAGCTGGAGCCGCCCGAGCAGCCCGGCTGGCTGCTGTCGCGGCCCCAGCCGAAGCCGCGGCCGTCGGGGCCAACGCCGAACCTCGACAAGGTGCGCCAGTGGTACGGGAAGGGGAAGCCATGAGGACTGTCATCGGGCCTGTGTGCGACGAGCTCGGGCTGGCGATGGCGACGGACAGCGTCCAGGGCGACCACGGCCCGCAGCTGATCCACCGCAGCTGGGCGACAGCGGCCGGCGAGTTCCGGCGCACGGGCGGATGGTCACCGAGGTAATCAGCGCCGGCGCCTTCCGCGGGGCCGAACGTCGGGCCAGCCGCGTCCGCGTGAACCGCGACCACGACTTGAAACGCACCGTCGGCAAGGCGATCCAGCTCGACACGAACGACCCGCAAGGATTGATCGCCGACCTGGAGATAGCCCGCACTCCCCTCGGAGATGAGACGCTTGAGCTCGCCCGGGACGGATGCCTCGATGCCTAGTCGGCGTTCGTGCCGTATCCAGGCATAATCCAGATGCCATGCCGATGTATTACGGCTGCTCGTATGTGTTTCCTCAGGTCGTAGCCCAGTACGTGTGTCGTTGCGGCTGCATCCACACACAGCACGGCGCGGTGCAGGTGAGCAAGCTGCCGCCGGGCTGGCACGAGACCAGCGACTTGGCGGGGCAGCACGATTCCGAGTGCCCTCACTGCCACAAGAAACCGTCGCCCGCCGAACGATTGTCCACTAATGAAGTGGACAACGCGGCGGTCGATTTTTAGGTGTCGCCTCGCAGCTGACAGGGCCTCTCTCCGGGAGTTTTCCCCCTGACAACGTCCCGTTCCGTCGCCTGAACTGGCGACACAGCTAGGCGCGAAAGCCTGCAAGGCGGCCGGCGTGCCGCTGTTCAGCCCGCACGACCTGCGTCACCGCAGGACCAGCCTCCTGCATCTGCGAGGGGTGCCGTGGGCGAGGATCGGCGAGCAGGTCGGCCAGCGCAACCTCGCCGTGACAGCGAACACGTACACGCACGTCCTGACCGATGAAACGGAGCTCGACTACGCCCACATGCTGGCGGGCGGCTAAACGAAAGGACGGAAAGCATGAACAGGAGAACGATGGGCGCGATCTACGTCCTCGCCGAAACGAAGCGGCCGCTGATGCTGCATCGGACGGACTGCTCGCATCCGCCGCACGGCGCGAAGTTCCGGCGTGCCCGGCCCAGTGAGCTGTCGGTTCTGCCGACCTGCGCCCACTGCGCGGCGGCCGACGCAAGAGATCGAAAGCCGTAGAAACTCGCTCGGACGCGCTCGCGGCGTGCAGACCCCGGTGATACCCCCGGCCGGGAAAACCCTTCTGTTTGCAGGCTGCTTCGAGCCCAGTACCGCCCATCGGAAAAGACCCCGGAAACGGGGCCTTTTCGTTTCCAGAACCGAGGACATGATCCAGTGCAAAACCGCCGCCGGGGCCCGTCCCTCGATCGAGGCTGGGGCCCTGGTCGGCGGGCGTCGTCTGCCTCTACGGGTTTGGGGCGCTACGAGCATGGCCTCGTCGGCGACCTCGGGCTCGTCAAGCTCTGCTCGGCGCTCCTCGGCAGGCGCGCAACGCGGGGGAACGAGTGGCGCCCGCGAATACCCTTCTGTACCATCGCGCACAGTTCGACGAGGGGGGTCATGCGCAGGCGACTCGCCGTCACGCTCATCGTTGTCGGCTCACTGCTGGTCGCGTACGCGGCGGCAGTGGTTCTGTGGCGCGACCCGGCCACAGATCTCTACGCGCGGTGGCAGCAGCAGCGCCTCGACGATGCCCTGGGGAAGGAGTTCGTCGAGTTCCAGGCGCTCGCCGTCGACGCGCCAACGGCCCTACCTGACCCCGTTGCGTTGGAGGCGACGCGGGAGACACCCTCCGCCGAGGACCTGGAAGCCGCAGTCGCGGCCGACGCGCGCCGACTCCAGAAGCGGCTTCGCCTCGGGCAGCCGTTGGGCCGCATCACCATTCCCAAGCTGGACGTCGAAGCGGTCTTCGTCCACGGGACGCGTTGGGCCCAGGATCTCTCGCGCGGACCAGGTCACTACAAGGAGACCGAGTTGCCCGGTCTGGGGAAGACCGCCGCGATCGCTGCGCACCGGACGACCTTCGGCGCCTGGTTCCGCCGCATAGACGACCTCGAGCGGGGGAATCTCGTCGAGCTTCGGCTCCCGCACGGGACCTTCCGCTATCGCGTCTTCAAGCACGAGATCGTGGAGTCCGACGACTGGAGCATCATCCGCGACCGCGGCTTCGACACCCTCGTCCTCTCCGCCTGCCATCCCCTGTACAGCGCCGAGCAACGTTGGGTCGTCTATGCCCGGCTCGTCCAGGTGAAGCCCCGCGACGGGCCTTCGTACAAGCTCACCCGCAGCAACGCTGCCGTCCTGGAGGGAAGCGCATGAGCAGACAACTGTCCATCTTGCATGCACCAGTTGGCTCGCAGATGCGCCGGGTGCTGCTCTTGCTCGCGGTAGTGGTGGTTCTGGTTCCCGCCGCCGCGGCGGGGCAGGAGGAACCCGCTGCGCCGGCCCAGAACGCGCCGACACAGGAAGGCGAGCCTACGCCGGACTCGGAGCCCGCCGAGCCCGCTTCGGACCAGGGCGAGACGCCTGCGCCCGACCCAGACCCAGACCCAGCTCCGGCCGACGAGCAGGAACCCGAGCCGGAGCCGGACGAGGAGCAGGAACCGGAGCCGGCACCGGTCGAGGGGCAGGAACCGACTGCCTGTGCCTTGCAGCGGACCGAGAGCATCGTGACGGACCAGTCGGAGTACGGGCCCGGATCGACAGCGCACATCGCGGGCACCGACTTTTCCGCCTCGTGTGAGGCAAGCATCGAGATCACGGCCGCCGATGGCGGCTTGGCCCCTGCCGTCATCGAGGTCGAGACCTCCTCTGAGGGGCGGCTTGCCGCCGACTACCTGGTCGACGGCGACGCCGGCACCTACGAGGTGAGCGTGCTCGGCGTCGACGACGAGATCCTCGCGTCTACGACGTTCGCCGTGACCGCCGCGGAGCCGAGCCCCGACGAGTGCGCTTTGCAGGGGACGGAGAGTGTCGTGACGGACAAGTCGAGCTACGCCCCCAGAGCGACGGTGCACATCACCGGCGACGGTTATGCGACCTCCTGCGCTCTGCAGGTGGAAGTGACCCGCCCGAACGGCTCCGTCGATACCGCTGAAGTGCGGGTTGCTCCCGCGGTCGAGGAGCCGGATGCCGCGCGCTCGGCGCCTGCGGTCGAAGCGGAGGACGACACCTCCGCGACCGGGGCGTTCGAGTATGACTATGCCCCTGGCGACCTGACCGGCCGCTACAAGGTGCGCGTGCTCAGCACCTCCGGCGAAGCGTTCGCCGCCACGGCGTTCGCAGTCGAGGGCCCGGGCCCGCCCAGCTGCGGAAGGCGGGGCTCGGAGAGCATCGCCACCGACAAGGCCGACTACGCGCCCGGCGCGACGGTGCACATGACCGGAGCGGGCTACGGACGGTCCTGCCTCGTCAAGGTCGAGGTCACTCGACCCGACGGCTCGATCGTCAAGGGCGACGGCAGCTTCGAGCCGGGCATCGACGAGGTCCGCACCACGGCTCGCGGCAGGCTTGCCTACGACTACGTCCTCAACGGCATCGAAGGGCTCTACCGCGTTCGTGTGTTGGGGGCGGGGAACACCGTGCTGGCGAGGACGACGTTCACCGATCAGATAAGAGCGGCGCCCTCTGACCCCCGGGCGACGTTCTTCGAGGGGAACGTGGTCCTGTGCGCGGGCGTCGGCTACCCCGGCGATGTTCGGGTAGGGGCACTCGGCAACAATGACGCGGCCGATGCCTTCGTCGAGGGAACCGTAACCGGGAGTGACCCCGAAAGTCTTCAGGTCGAGATCACGCCGGCAGGTACTGCGGCCGGCGTGGTGATCGACGCCGTGGTCGTGAAGGGGAGCGACGGGTACAACGTGTACGAGGCTCCGTACGTGCCGCCGGGCCTGGCGCCGCCGCAGAACTACATCTCGCCGAGGACCGGGACTGGCGGCCCGATCGCCGATATCAGCCACTGGTTCGTCTGCTACTCCTTCGAGGAGATAGAGCCCGAAGTGGGGAGCCTCCTCGTTCTCAAGGAGGTCGTCCCCCCGTCGGGCCCGCCCGTCGAGCCGCTGCCCACCGAGTTCACGGTCGTCGTGACCTGCACCCTGGACGGGGAAATCGTGGAAGAGGAAACGTTGACCTTCGGCGTCGGGGGCGGCGTCCGATTGGGCGGCCCCGTTACCGTCACCGGCATCCCGGTGGGATCGACGTGCACGGTCGAGGAACAGGACACCGCCACGTTCCCGGACGGCACGGTCGTGACCTACGTACCGGCGGGAGCACCAACCGACGGTGTGGTGATCGGCGAAGGAGCCGGCGTCGTCGTCGGCGTCGTCAACGACTTCTCGAACGTGGAGGTGCAGACGGGCAGCCTCCAGGTCAACAAGGTGCTGATTCCTCCTCCGCCCGGTGTCGACTTGCCCGACAGCTTCGTCGTCCACGTGACCTGCGACGACGGCACCGACGTCCTGGTCACCGTGCCGGCCGGCGGGTCGGCGACCGTAGAAGGCATCACCGCCGATGCCTACTGCCTCGTCGAGGAGCAGATCGGCTCGCTACCACCCGACTTGGAGGTCACCTATTCGCCGAGCCCCGCAATTGTCCAGATCATTGCGGATGAGACGGTCGAGGTGACGATCACGAACGACGCAAGTAACGTTTCCGGCGGTGGCGTTGGACCCGGCGGTTCCGGTGGGCGCGGCGGTGTCGCCGACTCGTCGCGCAGCCAGCCCACCGGCGAGCTGCCCCTCACGGGCGCCCCGGCTTGGCTCGTCGGCGGGCTCGGACTCGCGCTGATCGCAGGCGGCCTTGCCCTCGCGTGGAGGAGGAAGGCTAGCTAGGAGGTGCGCCGCCCGAACTCGGCGACGACGATGGTGACGTCGTTCCAGGCGCGGAAGTAGCCCCCCGGGTGGAGGACGTGCACCGCCGCTACGCCGAGGTTCCGCCAGCCGCGCGCAAGCGTGTCCCTGGGATTCCGAGGCCCGCTCAGCCCGCTCGCCGCCGGCCCCGCGCTTGAACTACGGATCGAGGGATGACAGAATCTTCTTGCCTGGTGGCCGATCCCCGCGATGAAGGGGCGGCCTTTTTTTGTAACCGTTGCGGGGGAGGAGGTAGTAGAGATGCGGCGACTTCTGTTTGCAACAGCTTTGTTGGCGGCGCTCGTACTTGCCGTGCCCGCGCTGGCCGAGCCAGGGCGCGTGGTCAAGGAGACCTTCCACGAGGAGTTCTTCAACGAGATCGAAGCCTTCTGTGAGACGGACATGGTGGTAGAGAGCCACTTGGTCGTGGACGGGACCACCACGATCATGCCGCGCGGGCGCGATGGGCTCATCTACTTCGCCAACCGGCTCTCGATCACGGAAACGTTCACGAACGTGGACAACGGCAAGTTCGTCGTGAGCACGGTCAACTTGATCGACAAGGATCTGAGGGTGACGGACAACGGCGACGGTACGCTCACGATCCTCATCCTCTCGACCGGCAACGCCGTGGTCTACAACTCGGACGGCAAGGCGATAGGCAGGAATCCGGGGCAGGTTCGCTTCGAGTTGGTGGTCGATCACGGCGGCACGCCGAGCGATCCCTCCGACGACACGGAGATCTCCTTCGAGCAAGTCAAGGAATCGACAGGCCGCACGGACGACTTCTGCGAAGTCGCGGTGCCTGCGCTGAGCTGAATCGAAAGTTGGGCGGGCGGGCTGATTGGTCCCGCCCGCCCCCTCAACGGCAGGGGAGCCTCCGCGTCGGGATGCCGCTCGGCGGCCGACTGATCGTGCCGCTCCTTGCCATCTGGATCCGTCGCCGAGCGGAATCGGGGCGCTTGACGCGCTTGTCCAGGCGTTCCGCCATTCCCTCCTAGCGGACGCGCTCGGCGTCGCTGACGTAGAACTCCGGACATGGCCACATCGGAGGCCACGATCGTCGACGCCGGTGGGCGCGATCTGCGCGTGTCTAGCCCCGATCGCGTGATCTTCCCGATGACCGAGCGCTCGAGCGCGGTCACCAAGCTCGACATCGTCAAGTACTACCTCGCCGTTGGCGATGGCATCATGCGCGCGCTCGAGCGGCGGCCGACGACGCTCGAGCGTTGGCCCAAGGGCGTGCATCCGGGCATCGTCGTCTCGACGCGCGAGAAGGGCGGCGGCGACGCCTTCTTTCAGAAGCGCATTCCAAAAGGAGCTCCGGACTACGTGCAGACCGCGCGGATCCAGTTCCCGTCGGGTCGACACGCGGATGAGATCTGTCCCACGGAGGTGGCCGTCGTCGCCTGGGCGGCCCAGATGGGCACGATCACGTTTCATCCGTGGCCGGTTCGCAGCGACGACGTCGACCATCCAGACGAGCTGCGCATCGACCTGGATCCGCAGCCAGGCAGGGACTTCGCCGACGCCGTGCGAGTCGCCGCTGAGGCACGCGTGCTCTTGGACGAGCTTGGTTATGCAGGTTTCCCAAAGACCTCGGGAGGCCGAGGTGTCCACATCTATGTCCGGATCGCGCGCCGCTGGACGTTCACGGACGTTCGCCACGCCGCGATCGCCTTCGGGCGTGAGCTCGAGCGGCGTCTACCAGGTCAGGTCACGACCAACTGGTGGAAGGAGGAGCGCGGCGAGCGCATCTTCATCGACTACAACCAGAACGCCCGTGATCGCACGATTGCCTCGGCCTACAGCGTCCGGCCGAAGGCGGGCGCGCCGGTCTCCGCACCGGTCACCTGGGACGAGCTCGCCGAAGTCGTGCCTGAGGACTTCACGGTTGCGACCATGTCCGCGCGCTTCGCCGAGGTGGGGGATCGCCACGCGACGATCGACGAAGCCGTCCACTCGCTGCAGCCGCTGCTGGACATGTACGAGAACGACGCCGCCGAGGGGCGGGGGGACATGCCTTACCCACCCGACTATCCGAAGATGCCGGGAGAACCAAAGCGCGTTCAACCATCGCGCGATCGTGACCGCCCACGGTAACGCCCGCGTGGGCCTTACCGCGACTGCGGCAGCTTTGACGAGCCGCGCGTCGTCACCGGCGCGGAGGGCGGTGGCACGACTGGCCCGATGTTCCCGTCCGGCGCCTCGTCCACGTCGACGATCACGGGCGCGTGGTCGCTAGGCCCGCTTCCCTTGCGGGCCTGCCGGTCCACCCATGCCGCCCGGACACGGCCGGCGACCGTCTCGCTGGCCAATACCAGATCGATCCGCATCCCGAGGTCCTGGTGGAACATCCCCGCCCGGTAGTCCCAGTACGTGAACACCCGCTCGTTCGGCCAACGATCGCGCACGACGTCACGCAAGCCGAGCGTCTGGAGCTCCGCCAGGGCCGCCCGCTCGAGGGGGGTGACGTGGGTCTGTCCGACGTAGGCCTCGGGATCGAACACATCGTCGTCGGTCGGTGCGATGTTCATGTCGCCACATACGACCGTCGCCTCCGGGCCGGCGGCAACCATCTCCCGCAGCGAAGCCAGCCAGGCGAGCTTGTACTGGTAGTGCTCCGAGTCCGGCACGCGCCCGTTCGGTACGTACACCGAGACCACCCGGATCCCGCCGCACGTAGCAGAGACCGCGCGCGCCTCTGGACGCGGGAAGCCAGGCGCGCCTGCGAGTCCCACCACCACGTCATCCAGACCCACACGCGAGAGGATCGCGACGCCATTCCACGTCGCCTCGCCGTGAACTGCGACGGCGTACCCGCGGTCTCGGAGCTCGTCGCCGAGCAGCTCGAGGAACGCATCGTCCGCGAGCTTGGTCTCCTGCAAGCACACCACGTCCGGCCGCCGCTCATCCAGCCAAGGCAGCAGCCGCGGCACGCGCTGCTTGACCGAGTTGACGTTCCAGGTCGCGATTCGCACCTGCCCCACGGTACCCGCACCGTCGACGGCGGCCCTCGACCAACACCGGCGGCCGCCAGCCGGGCTTTTGGAACGCCGGCGCTGTCCGAGGCCGATTAGGCCGTATGGACAACCTCGTAGGTGAGGAGGACGACGTCGCCCTCGACGGTCTGGGTGTCGACGAGGCGCATCGGTTTCTTGTCGCTGGTCTCGCCGAAGAGAAGCTTGCCGGCGCCGAGAACGACCGGGAAGATTTTCAGCCGCAGCTCCTCGACCAGGTCGTGCTCCATCAGCGTGCGTACGAGCTGGAAGCTGGCGGGGACGACGATCTCCCCGTCTA
The DNA here is from genome assembly GCA_963830885.1 of uncultured Actinomycetes bacterium. Taxonomy (GTDB): domain Bacteria; phylum Actinomycetota; class Thermoleophilia; order Gaiellales; family Gaiellaceae; genus JAIBJN01. The sequence continues at coordinate 41,295 of CAWHOA010000008.1, forward strand.
GCTCCTGCTTCAGCTTCGAGACCGCGTCGACCGCGTCTCCCTCGAGCACCGTCGAGTTGTTCCAGTCGGGATCCTCGAGGGTCGAGGACACGACGTACTTGGGCAGGCTGTTCAACCTGTCCGCCAACTCGCCACTCCGGGATGGCCACCGCGCGGCGAGCCACTCGTAGCTTCGCCGACCCAGCAGCAGAGCCTCTGCACCCAGGGCCTCGTCGAGCGCGAGCTTGCCGAGTTCTGGGCGGTCCTTGATCAGGCCGACCCAGCCGCCGACCCTGAAGCCTTCGTCACCGGCCGGGTCCTGGACGACTCCGTCGAGCGTGACGTTGTCGCTGATCACGATCTTTCCCATGGTGATCCTCCTCCGGTCGTTCGGGACGGGAGCCGGGACGGCCTCGATCCGCTGCTGCGGCGCTTCTCCGCGGGCGGCCGTGGAACAGAAGCGCCAGGCCGATCCCGGCCGGCACGACGAGGGCCAGGAAGGCGGACTGGAAGGCCTCGTTCAGCACGACGAGCGGGTTGGCACCGTCGTTTGCCGCCAGGAGGTCCTCGGAGCAAGCGACCAGCGTTCATCTCGTCGTAGAGACTGGACTCGGAGGCGGGCGCCTCGCGTCGCGGCCAACCCCAAACGCGCCCCTAAACTGTAGGTTCGAAGCTTCTACGGATTGGTCGTGATGCCGCCGGCGAGTGTCGTTCCTTCGGGCGGAACCACCGTCTCGCTCCTGGAGCGCGAGGCCCAGGTTGCGGCGCTCGAGGCATTGGCGGATGCGGCGCGGAGCGGCGGTGGGCGCTTGGCCGTGATCGAGGGGAGTGCGGGCATGGGCAAGACCCGTCTGCTCGCCGAGGCGCGCGCGATCGCCGGCGCAGCGGGGATGCGCGTGCTGGTGGCCCGCGGCGGCGAGTTCGAGGGCGAGTTTGCGTATGGGATCGTCCGGCAGCTGTTCGAGCCGCTGCTCGTGTCCGCCTCCCGGGATCTCCGCGCGGAGTTGCTCTCGGGGCCTGCCGCTCTCGTGGTGCCGCTCTTCGCCTCAGAGCTTGACGCTCCACAGGGCGTGCCCGCGGAGGGATCGTTCGCGATCCTTCACGGCCTCTACTGGCTTGCGGCCAACGCCGCCTTTGAGCAGCCGACGCTCCTTGCGATCGATGACCTGCACTGGGCGGACACCGCCTCCTTGCAGTGGCTCGTCTACCTGATGCGAAGGCTGGAGGGAGTTCCGCTCCTCGTCGCTGTCGGCACCCGGCCGCCGGAGGGGGAGGGGCACGATCAGAATCTTGTTGCGGAGCTGATCGCCGATCCGGAGGTCGCCGCGGTTCGCCCCGAGCCGCTTGGGCGTGCTTCGATCGTGGTTTTGGCGCGCGAGTTGCACGGTTTGGAGCCCGACGAGGCTTTCTGCGCCGCGCTCGAAACGGTGACCGGCGGCAATCCGCTCTTCGTCGGCGCGGTGCTGGACGCGGTCGCGACGGAGGGAACGAGCCCGACCGCGGAGCACGTTTCTCGTCTGCTGGAGATCGGGGCGCAGGGCGTTTCTCGCGCCGTCGGGCTTCGCCTCGCGCGCCTGTCGCCGGAGGCGCTTGCCCTCCTGCGCGCGGCCTCGGTCCTCGGTGACGGGGCCGAGCTGCGCCAGGCGGCCGAGCTCGCCGGCGTGGAGGTAGGCGAGCTTGGTGCGGCCGCGGCTGCGCTCGTTCGGCTCGACCTGCTTCGGCGCGAGGATCCGCTCGAGTTCTTCCACCCGGTCGTTCGCAGCGCCGTCTACGAGACGCTCGATGTGGTCGAACGGGACGCCGCCCACCGCTCGGCGGCTGAGCTGCTTCTCCAGGCTGACGTGCCGCCGGAGAGTGCGGCGGGGCACCTCCTCCGCGTCGCCCCACAGGCCGACCCGATCGTGGTCTCGACGCTCCGCCAAGCGGCCGAGCGTGCGCTCGCTGAGGGCGCGGCCGAGGCCGCAGTCGGGTACCTCAGCCGCGCGCTCGACGAGCAGGTTGATCCGGCTGCGCGGGCAGAGCTGCTCGTCGAGCTCGGCTTGGCGGAGCGGCGGACGAACGGCCCGGCAGCGGCCGACCACCTGCGCGCCGGTCTCGAGCTCCTCACCGACCCGGCACGCCGCGGCGAGGTCGCGCTCGAGCTCGGCCGCGCGCTCTACTTCACGAACCGGATCGGAGATGCTGTTGCGGTCTTCGAGCGGGCGCTCGACGAGGTCGACCGGGCCAGAGATCCGGACCTCCACGAGCAGCTTCTGGCGGAGCTGATCAGCTCGGCGTGGTGGCACCCGGAGACCTATCCGATCGCCGAGGCGCGGATCGCCAAGGTCGACCCGGATGCGCTCCACGGCGGCCTCGGCAGCGAGATCCTGCTCGCCACGATGGCGCAACACGAGTCCCGGCGGGCGCTGCACCGCGAGCACGGGATCGAGCTCGCCCGGCGCGCGCTCGCGCCCGGCAACCTGCTGGCGAGCGGCTCGATCGCGTTCTTTTACGCGGTCGTGACGTTATTCCGGGCCGGGTTGCTGGACGAAGCGGTTCCCATCCTCGACCAGGAGGTCGCGCAGGCCCGCAGGCGCGGTGACATCTTCAACCTCGGGTTCATGTTGATGTGGCGCGGCTACTGTCAGACCCGACGCGGCGATCTTCGAGCGGCGGTCGCAGATCTGAGGGAGGCGATCGATCTCAGCGTCGCGCACGGCGTTCTCATCGCCTGGCCGCACAACATTGGGTTCCTGGCGCATGCGCTCCTGGAGCAGGGCAACGCAGACGAAGCAGCCCGAGTCATCGACCAGGGTGACTTTCCAGAGCAGCTCCCGCTCGATCAGCTCCACCTCGTCTGGTTTCGGCTCATCCGCGGCCGTGTTCGCATCGAGACGGGAAGCCCCGAGCGGGGAGTCGAGGAGCTGCTCCAGGTTGGCGAGACCGCTCGGCTGGTCGCGTTCGACAATCCAAGCAGCGTGCCGTGGCGCAGCTGGGCCGCTGAAGGCCTTCGGCTGCTCGACCGAAACGACGAAGCGCGGGCGCTCGCCGACGAGGAGCTGGCGCTCGCTCGACGGTGGGGTGACCCGTGCGCGATCGGTGCCTCCGTGCGCGTGCTCGCCCTCGTTGAGGGCGGCGAGGCAGGGCTCGGGCGGCTCCGGGAGGCGGTCGAGGTGCTCGCAGGCTCGGAAGCTCGGCTGGAACACGCACGCGCCCTCGTCGACCTGGGCGCAGCCCTCCGCCGCGCCAACCAGCGAACCGAAGCACGCGAGCGGCTCGGGGAGGGCGTCGACCTCGCGCGCAAGGTCGGCGCGTTCGGGCTCGCCGAACGCGCGAACGAAGAGATCGCCGCCACCGGCGCGAGACCGCGAAGGATCCTCCAGACCGGGCTCGACGCCCTCACCGCAAGCGAACGCCGCGTCGCACAGCTCGCCGCCGAGGGCATGAGCAACAAGGAGATCGCGCAAACACTCTTCATCACGATCAAGACCGTCGAGGTGCACCTCAGCCACGCCTACCGAAAGCTCGAGATCAACTCCCGCACGCAGCTCGACAAAGCCCTCCTGACCCCCGGACCGAGCCCGACGCCCGCCTCCACCTAGTCGCCCGCCCGCCCCGACGTCGGGGCGCGGAAGAACATCAGGGGACGAGGCTGGGGTCACCTCCGATGCGAATCCGCCCCTCCGGCACGCAGAGCCGGTGACGTCTCGCGCGCGGTTGAACCGATGAGTTCCGATCGCACGCCTGGTCACAAGGACATACACCATCCAGAAGGCGGGGGTGACGATGGGCAAAGTGCGTTGGCACACGACGATGAGCCTTGACGGCTTCATCGCGGGACCGAACGACGACATGCAATGGGTCTTTGGTTTCGACGACGGCGCAGGCGAGACGGTGGACGAGGTCGTGCGATCGACCGGAGCTCTGCTGGTCGGTCGGCGGACACAGGATGTCGAGGACCGGCTGCAACCCGGGTTCTACGGTGGCGCCTTTCGCGGACCCTTCTTTGTGCTGCGACACGATCCGCCCTCGGAGCCTCCGGCCGTGAAGGGGGTCACCGGCCGTTTCCTCGACATCGATATAGGGGAGGCGGTGACGGTCGCCAAAGAGGCTGCCGAGGGCAGCGACGTGGTCGTCCTGGGAGCGAACGTCGCCAGGCAGTGTCTCGAGGCGGGACTCCTCGATGAGATCATCGTCCACGTTGCCCCCGTCCTCCTCGGGAACGGGATCCGCCTCTTCGAGCGCACCGACGGGGCGCCGGTGCAGCTCGCGCCGGTTTCCTCACGAAACGAGGGGCAGACGACGGTGTTGCGCTACTCGGTCCCACAGGAAGTCGCGGAGGAGCGAGCGTGAGACCCCTCGTGACCGGCCCTCACCATTCGGTTCACCGGCCCTGTCGTAATCCGAGCTTGTGAAACCGAAGGCTTGGCGGGTGCGTCGATGGTTCATGGTCGCGGGCGGCCTCCTCGCCCTGCTCATTGCGGCGGTGCTCGGCGTCTACGTCTGGGCGTGGCGGTCGACCGACGACTCCACGATCGCTCGGGCCTTGATCTGGCGCGAGTCGGACGTGGGCGACCAGCAGAGATTTCCGGCCCGGCGCATACCGGCAGGTGGTGACCCGAGTCCTCTTCCTTCGGGCACCGAGGCGGATCTCACTCTCAGCAGGGAGGGGACGACGCTCGACGATTTCTTGCGCGAGACCGAGACCCTCGCGTTTGTCGCCGTCCACGACGACCGTATCGTGTACGAGAGCTACTTCGGCGGCTCTTCACGCGAGAGCCTGCTGACCTCGTTCTCCGCCGCGAAGTCGTTCGTGTCGACGCTCGTCGGGATCGCCATCGACGAGGGGCGGATCGGAAGCGTCGAGGATCCGGTGACCGACTACCTGCCCGAGCTGGCGGTGCGGGATCCCGACTTCCGAGAGATTACGCTGCGCCACCTGCTCACCATGTCGTCCGGCATCCGGTACCGGGAGGGCGGCTTTCCGCGCCTCGGCGACGACACTTACACGTACTACGGAGTTGATTTGCGGGACGTCGCGCTGAACCGGACCCAAATCGAGCAGCCACCTGGATTAGCGTGGCACTACAACAACTACCACCCACTGCTGCTCGGGCTGGTGCTCGAACGCACAACCGAAACGTCCGTTTCCGACTTCATGGCCACGAGGGTCTGGAAGCCGCTTGGAGCCGAAGCCGATGCTTCGTGGAACCTCGACTCCGAAGGCTCCGGGTTCGAGAAGATGGAGAGTGGCTTCAACGCGAGGGCGGTCGACTACGCTCGTTTCGGCCAGCTCTTCCTCCACAACGGAGAGTGGAACGGCAGACGGATCGTCTCGGAGGATTGGGTGCGTGCCGCGACCCGCGCCGGCCCGGCCGCCGACCCGGCCTCCTACCACCAGTACCGATACTTCTGGTGGATCGACGTGGAGCAGCCGGAGCGCTTCTACGCCCTCGGCAAGTACGGACAGTACATCTACGTGGCTCCCGACGCGGACGCGGTGATCGTTCGCCTCGGTAGCGACTGGGGGGTCGAGAACACAACCTGGTTGGCGACATTGCGCGACATCGCAGATCAGCTCAAGAGTCCACCGTGACGGCGAATTCTTCCTGGGCGAACGCCGGATCAACGAGATGTGCAGCCGCTCAGTCGCTCTCGTACTCGTTGTGCCGGCGGAGCCAGAGCTGCCAGTCTTCCCCTTCGTCGCGGCCCTTCGGTGCGTGGTCGAGGATCGGGTAGTAGCCCATGAGGAACTCCAATCCGCGCCAGGTCGTCGAGTACGTGTGGCAGACGGCGCCGTCGTCGTGATCGGAGCGTACGCCGACAACGGGGACTTCCTCGGCTTCCTGCGCGACCGCAACAACGGCGTCCTCTCGATCGACGGCCTCTGGGCGCTACTGCCCGGAACTGCCACGAGTGGAGGGACCAATGCGGTCTGGTTCAGTGCCGGTCCCGATGAAGAAACGCATGGCCTCGTCGGCATCATCCGCCCGGCGGGTTAGCGCACCGACCCCGGGCCGCATCCGTCCGGATCACGCTGCTGCGCCCTGCCGAGACGTGCCGGCAGGGCGTAGAGCGGGTAGGCCCAGCTGGGTCCCTCAACCGGCGAAGTCGGTGCACCGGATGACGGCTTGACCACGCTCCCGATGCTCCCGTTCCATCTGCGCCAGCGTCCTCTCCATCGCGGTTGGTCGGATGCTGCCGCTCTTGTCCTCGTACGGCTTGTCGAGAAATCGCACCAGGACCAGCCCCGAGACGACGATGATCGCGACCGCGGCGATCATTGCTGCCTGCGTAACTGCGGACTCGTCACGATCTGCGAAGAGGGCGACCGAGGCGATCACCACCACCGCGCCGATGATCAGGATCAACCAAATAACCGGGGGCACCAACCCTTCTGCTTTGCCTATCCGGCCCTGCCGTCCCTGTCGCCGCTCCTCGTTCAAGGCGAACCAATGTTCATAGGCGGCGGCCTGCTTGGCGTCGGTGACTGAGATCTGTTCGGCGGACTCCTCCATAGCCGAGACCCTCGCGTCCACCACCGAACTCGCTTCGCCTTCCCGCATCGCGGGCCACCCGTCCGAGATGACCTCGCGCGCATAGCAGATCATCTGCCCCTGCAGCTCCGCGCGGGTCGCCGTGCCGAAGGGCCCGGCGGCGTGGAACATCGCAAGCGTGGCGGTCGCCTCCTCCTCGGCGTCGGCCTTGGCGCCGCCGTAGCTCTCGAATGCGATGAAGAAGACGAATGCGACGATCACCATGTAGGCGGTGCCCGCCACCGTGTACACGGCACCCGCCGGAATCGGATCCTTGAAGAACGTTCCCGCGGGCGCGCGTCGACGGACGAGGAGCATCCCGGCCGCGCTCAGCGCAGCGGCTCCCACGATGATCAATGCGGCAAGCCAGAGTTCCATGTGGGCCTACGCTCGGAGGCGTGCAACCTATCTCAGCAGCGAGGGCCGTGCTCGCAAATGCTCGCACGGGTTCAGCCTTGCACCGGTAGTCAGAGGGTCTGCGCCGCCTCGAGTGTGATTGGCCGTCATCTTCCCGAGGGAACGGCGGCACGAATGGGGATCTCCGGCCGCCGCAGCCTTCTCTGTGCAGCCTTCTTCTGGCCCGGCCGTCGTGGTGCGGTTTGACACAACCCCGCCGGGGTAGAAGAAAGCCCGGCACCGATAGCGGAGGGTGGGAGATGCCAATTTGAGCGTCTCTATGCGACGGCAGTAGGTGGTCGAGCTCCTCTATGGAACCACCGTGACCAGACTCCCGTCGTTCTGTTCCGACGGCTTCCCCGATCGCACCACCCGTCCCGGCTCCAGCCCCCGCTCCCGGAGCCCGCGGATGAGGCACGGCACCGCCTCCACCGTCCCGGCCAGTCGGTCGTGGAGCAGGATCAGGTCGCCGATGCGGGCCTTTTCGACGACCGTCTCGCAGACTTCTGCTGCCGGCTTGCCCTCGCCGTCGGGCGTGTCCCAGTCGCGCGGGTCGGCGCTGTAGCTCCACAGGGTCAGCGTCAGGCCCTCCTCCTCGACGATGGCGTCGATGCGGGTGTCGTGGGCACCGTACGGCGGGCGGAACAGCACCGGCTCGATGCCGATCTGCTCGAGCTCCTCGGTCGTCCCCCGGATCTGGCGCCAGACCTGCTGGTCGCTCAGGCTGAGCAGGTTCGCGTGGTCGTAGGAGTGGTTGCCGACGCCGTGCTCCTCGTCGGCCTCGCGCTCGACGATCTCCGGGTAGGCGTGGACGTTGGCGCCCTCGACGAAGAACGTCGCCGGCGTGTTGTAGACCTGCAGGACGTCGAGGAGCTGCGGCGTGAGCTCGGGATCCGGGCCGTCGTCGAACGTGAGCGCGACGTAGCCGGCCGGGTTGGGGAGCTGCTGTGACCCTGCCGGGGGCGTGGTCTCTGTCTCACCCGAGTCCTCTCCTCCGGCGCAGCCTGCGGCCAGGAGGGCCGCCAGCAGGGCCAGCCTACGAATCGCGTTCGGCATACGGAGCCGAAACGTACTTGGGCACGACCATCGACCACGCGTCGATGACGAGGTCGCGCAGCTCCTCCCACTCGATCGCGTCCAGCCGCACCTCGGCCCAGTTGAAGCGCAGGTCGGACTCACCCGGGAGCTGGAACTTGTCGGGCTCGGTCGCGACGAGCGCTTCGCGCCACTCCTTCGGAAAGGCGAACCCCAGCACGGTCTCGTCGGGGGAGAAGGCGAGCCACACGATCTGCCCGACGCGGAACTTGACGCGCCCGTGGACGTACGCCTCGGTCGTCCGGGGCAGGCTCAGCGCGAGTTCGCGAACGTCCTCGACGGTGATCATCTCTGAAGCCCCAGAGTACGACGCCGGCAACCGCGTTGACTCTCCCCGAAGCTGGAGTAGAACGCGACTGCAAGCAACTGAAGGCGAGCCGCCACCGATGTGTGGTCCGAAGTTGCTGCGGCACTCAGGGCAGGAAGGCCGGAAAGACCGGTACGCCGTCATGCGTCCTGAATTGAAGGGCATCAAGCCCGACAAGCTGGCCAAGCCGGTGGCCGACCAGCTCGAGAAGGCGTTCAAGTAGTCGAGGAGAGGAGGCCGAGCGCGCGGCGGTCGTCTACGCCGCGCGCTCGGCGATATCCACGAGGTAGGCCGCCTGGAGCAGCCGCTCGAGGCGCCGCGCATCCGCGACGCCGAGGGTCTCGCTGACGAGCACGCCGAGCTCGTACGGGTAGGCGATCTCCGCGCGGTAGCCTGCGGAGTGGGGGAGGACGCGGCCCCAGAGCTGCACACGGCCGAGCGCGATCGGGTTCGGGAGGGCCGACTGGGCCCAGTCGGCCCACTCGAGCGCGGCCACACGCGTCTTGACCGCGTAGATCCCGCAACCGCAGTCGGGCTCGGGCCGGGAGTGCTCGGGGCAGTAGGACGTGAACGCCTCGCGCTCGGGCCAGGGGTCGCCGTAGACGCAGGACTCGAGCACGGGCTCTATGGCCTCGGTCTCGGGGTCGATGCGCAGGCGCCAGCTGCGCCAGGCCAGGACAGGCTCGTCGCGGCTGCTCATGCGGGCAAGAGCTCGGGTTGCCGCTCGGGCACCTGGGCCGGCTCCGGCACCTCGACCGGGCCGGGCAGGGGCTCGACCATCGGGATCACGTCGATCTCGGGCTCGAGCGCATCGGGTACGCCGATATCCGTCACGCCATCACTTCCTCAGTTGTCGCTCGCATCCGTTCCCCGGATGCGAAGACCGCACGTAGGCGGTCGGGGCCGCAGATCTATGGTCGCAGCGTGGTGCGAGTCTGCGTCGCGGTCAACCCCCCAGGAGGGCTAGGCGGGCCAGGAGGGATTGGCGGAACCTCGCTCGCTGTCGGGGTGCGATGGTCGTTCCGAAACAAGAACGCAGGGAGCGTTCGTAGCCGGAGGCTACGGGCGCGACTGAGGACGCAGTCTTCGGGGCGAACAGCGCGGCCCGACGGCACCGCCGCGGCTCCGCTGAGCCCTCCTTAGCTGCGGCCCACGAGGCGGCCGATGGCGGCGACGAGCTCCTCGGTGCGCTCCTCGCGGAGCTCCTCCGAGCCTGGGCCGAGCACGCAGTGGCGCGTGTGGCCGTCGAGCAGCCCGAGCGCGACCTTCTCGAGGGCAGCCTCGATCGCGCTGATCTGGGTGATCACGTCGATGCAGTAGCGGTCGTCCTCGACCATGCGCTGGACGCCGCGAACCTGGCCCTCGATGCGCTTGAGCCGGGTGACGAGCTGCTCCTTGGAGGCGCTGTAGCCGCGCGTGGGGGTGGTATCCGCCATCCCGTCATGGTATACCCCCACCGGGTAGATGGAGGAGCTTCGCTTCAGGGTCCCGGGGATGAGCTGCTCGCACTGCGAGCATGCGATCTCGACCGAGCTGGCGAAGGTGGCCGGAGTCGCTGCCGTGGACGTCGACCTCGACGCGAAGTCCGTCCGCGTCCGCGGTGAGGCGATCGACGATGCTGCAGTCCGGGCTGCGATTGCCGACGCGGGCTACGAGGCGGTCGCCGCCTAGCCCTCCATGGCCGCCTCGACGGCGGCATCCTGGAGCCAGCTCAGGTACGCGAAGACCGAGAGCTCGTAGGCCTGCGGGTCGCGCGGGTCGATCTCGCGCGCGTAGGTGTCTTCCGTGACGTCGAGCTTGGTGCCGACGGCCAGGCGGAGGTCGGTGAGCGCCCGGAGCCATCCATCGAGCTCCTCCGCCGTCAGACGGTCGCGGGCGGCGGTGTCGACGAGCACCATCAGGGCCTCGCGGCGGCTCTCGAGCAGCTCGCCGTCCATCAGCCGGCGGAACTCGTCCTCGGCCTCTGCGTCGTCCTCGTAGGCGGTGGGGCGAAGCCGGCGGAGCGATGGATCCTCCGGGTCGGCGGTGAGCAGCGCCAGCAGCTGCGCCGGAAGCTCCCGCAAGAGCTGGCGCTCGGCGTCCGAGAGCCGCAGGCGGAAGTCGCCCTCGCGCGTGCGCTCGATGGGTCGATGGGTGAACACACGCCGATTGTCACCTACAGCGCGAGGCCATGTCAGCGGCTCGCCCCGGATCTCGGCTGTGCCGACCTCCGCTGTGCGAGCTGGGCTGTCCAGTACGGGTCGCTCCTCCTGTGGGAGCTCGAGCCTTCCACGGGAGCGGGATCGTGTCTCGGCCGAGGGACGGTTGCCCGTCGTCGTCGCCTCCTCCATGCTCGCGCTGCGTGCAGCACCCCGGCCCACAGGAAGAGGAGGAGCGTGAGCGTGTAGCCCTCGTGGAACGAGACGTCGGGCCCGAACAAGGTGAGGGCGTTGCGCGCCATGAGAATCGTGGTGGCGAGCCCGATGGCGGCGCACCAGCCGCCACCTCGCAGCCCGGCGATTCCGAGCAAGAGCCCGAGCGCGGCGGCGGCCAGGGTGGCCACGGCGAAGCCGGAGGCCTCTTCCTCGACCTGAGCGCTGATGTCGACGCCGTCGATCGCTCCGCCCTCCGGGACGCTCCAGGTCACGAGCTGAGCCCCGGTGAAGGTCGTCTCGGCTCCGCCGCAGGAGACGGTCGCGAAGGGAAGCAGGAAGCAGAGGCCGATGAGGCCGAAGAGCGCCGGCGAGTGCCAGCGGCGGATGCGTGCACGAGCGTCCATCGGCCCGAGCGTAGAAGCCGCGGTCCCTGCCGGAACCGAGCAGGCCAGGGGCTCGCGTCAGGGTTTTCCCCGAGCGTTGCCGGCGGCGGATTTCAGGGCTGGCGTGGTAGCCACCGCGGCGCCGATGTGTGACGATTCGTACATGGCCTGGACGGTGCTGGTCGTCGACGACCATCCTGCATTCCGAGCCTCGGCCCGGCGCCTGCTGGAGCTGGACGGCTTCCGTGTCGTCGGCGAGGCCGGGGATGCGGAGTCGGCACTCCGGCTGACCCGAACGCTCCGGCCTGCCGTTGCGCTGCTCGACATCGGGCTCCCGGACCGCAGCGGCTTCGAGGTGGCCGAGCAGCTCGCCGGCGAGACGCGGGTCGTCCTCATCTCGAGCCGGGGGCATGCTGATCTCGGCAAGCGCGTCCGCGAGAGCGGCGCGCTCGGGTTCATCTCGAAGGAAGACCTCTCGGGCGAGGCGATCCTCGCGCTCCTCGAGGCGGCATGAGGGCTGTTCGCCTCCTCCTCGCGGCGGCCGGGCTCGTGCTCGGGGTCGTCGCCTACCGCGTCCAGGTCGACAACCTCGGCGAATCGACGACCCCGGCGCGCGCCGCGGCCATCGTCGCCGTCGCCTGGTCGTTCCTGGTCGCCGGGCTGATCGCCTGGTCCCGCCGGCCCGGGAACCGGCTCGGCCCGCTCCTGGCCACCGCGGGCATCTTCCTGCTGCTGCGCCAGCTCCGCTACAGCCATGACGAGCTGGTCTTCACGGTCTTCTTTCTGCTGAGCGAGGTCTCCTACGCGCTCGCCGCGCACTCCGTCCTCGCCTACCCGTCGGGCGAGGTCGTGGGCCGAGCGGAGCGGTCCCTCGTACGCGTCGGCTACGCCGCGACGCTCCTCTTTCCGCTCGCGATCCTCCTCGTCTACGACGGCAGCGAGCAGCTTCGGTACATGGGCGCGACGCCCGAGAGCCTGCTGGTGGTCTGGGAGAACGGCGAGCTCGCGGTCGCCCTGCAGAAAGCGTTCGTCGTCTTCGTCTGGGGGATCCTCGCCAGCCTCTTTATCGCGCTGATCGTGCGCAGGCTGGTCCGGGCTACGCCGCGGGCGCGCCGGCTGCTGGCGCCGCTCGTCCTCGCAGCTGTGGTGTTCGCACTGCGCGCCGTGTGGGAGGGCGTCTTCACGTTCGTCGAGAGCCCGTCCGGGATTGCCTACGACTACCTGCTCTGGTGGCAGATCGTGGGCTTCATCGCCCTGCCGATCGCGCTCCTCGCGGGAATGCTCAGGGCACGGCTGGCCCGGGCGAACGTCGGCGACCTCGTGCTCGAGCTGGAGCGGACGCCGCCGGAGGACCTCCCGGCCGCGCTGGCGCGCAGTTTGGGGGACCCCGACCTCGAGGTCCTCTTCTGGCTGCCGGAGCGCGGGGAGTATGTCGACACGCACGGACGCAGGGTGGAGCTCCCAGCCCCCGGCGCCGACCGCGCGGTCACGCTGCTCGACCACCACGACGACGACGAGCCGGTGGCCGCCATCGTCCACGACGCCTCCCTGGTGGACGAGCCCGAGCTCCTCCGGGCCTCGGGCGCCGCCGCCGGCCTCGCGCTCGAGAACGCGCGCCTCCACGCCGAGATGCGGGCCCAGCTGGTGCAGGTGCAGGAGTCGCGCGTCCGCATCGTCGCGGCCGCCGACGACGAGCGCCGCCGCATCGAGCGCGACATCCACGACGGCGCGCAGCAACGCCTCGTCGCGCTGGCGCTCCAGCTCCGGAGCGCGCAACGGCAGCTCGGCAACCGCTCCGACCCCGAGATCGACCGGCTCCTCGCGGAGGCCGTCGGCGAGCTCCAGGTCGCCGTCGAGGAGCTCCGGGAGCTCGCGCGCGGCGTCCACCCGGCGATCCTCACCGAGGACGGGCTCGGCGCCGCGCTCGAGTCACTCGCCGGCCGGACGCCGCTGCCCGTCGAGCTGGACGTCACGGACGGCCGGCTGCCGCCGCAGATCGAGGCGACGGCGTACTTCGTCGCGTGCGAGGCGCTGGCGAACGTCGTCAAGCACGCCCACGCCTCCCGGGCGGCCGTGAGCGCTCGGCGCCGGAACGGCCTGCTCGTCGTCGAGATCGAGGACGACGGCGTCGGTGGTGCGCGCGCCGCGAACGGATCGGGGCTGAGCGGGCTGGCCGACCGGGTCGAGGCGCTGGGCGGCAGGCTGGTCGTCGAGAGCCCGGCCGGGGCCGGGACCCGGGTCGTGGGGGAGATTCCGTGCGCGTCGTGATCGCCGAGGACTCGGTGCTTCTCCGCGAGGGCCTCGCGCGGGTGCTCGCGGAAGCCGGCATGGAGGTCGCCGCCCAGGTCGGGGACGCCGACGCGCTTCACCACGCGGTGCATCGCGAGCGGCCCGACGTGGCCGTGGTCGACGTGCGCATGCCGCCGAGCCAGACCGACGAGGGCGCCCGCGCCGCCCGGGAGATCGGCGCCAAGTACCCGGAGATCGGGATTCTCCTGCTCTCGCAGATCGTCGAGGCAAAGCACGCGCTCGAGCTCTTCAGCGAACGGCCCGAGGGGTTCGGCTACCTGTTGAAGGACCGCGTCCTCGAGATCGACGACTTCATCGCATCGGTGCGCCGCGTTGCCGCGGGCGGGACGGCGATCGACCCCGAGGTGGTCGCGCAGCTCTTCGGCCGCCGGCGTGCTCCGGATGCTCTGTCGGAGCTGACGCCGCGCGAGCGCGAGGTGCTCGGCCTGATGGCGGAGGGGTTGTCCAACGCCGGCATCTGCCGCAAGCTGTTCCTCAGCCCGAAGACCGTGGAGACCCACGTGCACGCCATCTTCGTGAAGCTCGGCCTGCCGGCAGCGCCGGATGACCACCGCCGCGTCCTCGCCGTGCTCGCCTTCCTGCGTCAGTCCTGACGCATCGTCGCCCAGAGCCCGTGTGCGTGGAGGCGGGCGACGTCGTGCTCGGCCTTCTCGCGCGGGCCACCCGAGACGACCGCCTTGCCCTCGTTGTGCACCTGCAGCATGAGCTTGGTCGCCTTCTCGCGGTTGTAGCCGAACAGCTTCTGGAGGACGAAGGTCACGTAGGACATGAGGTTGATCGGGTCGTTCCAGACGATCACGATCCACGGCCGTTCGTGCTCCGGCACGTCCGTCTCGGCCGGCTGCTCGAGCTCGACCTCGGCGGGGGCGAGGGTTGCGGGCGCCATGCCGTGATTGTGCCCCGCTTCGCGCGAGCGCGCCGGTCTTCATTGCATCTTACGCAGCGATCTGCATAATACGCAGACCATGCGCGCTGCAATCCTCGGGACGGCCGGGTACTCAGGCCAGGAGACGCTCGACCGCGTGCTCGCCCACCCCGGGCTCGAGCCGGCCGCGCTCGGGTCCGACTCGCTCGCAGGGCAGCCTGCCGCCGTGCTCGATCCTCGCCTCGCCCGCAACGGCGCCTCGGCGGCCCCCGCCTTCGTCACGAACGACGAGGCGCTCGCGGCCGGCGCGGACGCCGTCTTCCTTTGCCTCGGCCACGAGGAGGCGGCGCGGATCGAGCCGCCGGCCGAGGGCGTCGTCGTCGACCTCTCCGGCGGTCACCGGCTGGCGAGCGCCGCCGCCTACGAGGAGTGGTACGGCTTCGCGCATCCCGATCCCGGCGGGCTCGTCGACTGGAGCTACGCGTTGCCCGAGCTGCTGGCGCCCACCGGCAGGCTTGTGGCGAGCCCAGGCTGCTATGCGACCGCGGTCCTGCTCGCGCTCCTGCCGCTCGCCGAGGCGATCGACCCGGACAGCGTCGTCGTCGACGCCAAGTCCGGCGTCTCCGGAGCCGGGCGCGGGCTGAAGCCCGAGTCGCATGCGGGCCACGTCCTCGACAACCTGACCCCGTACAAGGTCGGGCGCCATCAGCACGCCGCCGAGATCGAGCAGGCGTTGGGCTTCCCGGTGTGCTTCGTCCCGCACCTCCTGCCCGTCAAGCGCGGCCTGGTCGCCAGCTGCTACGCGCGCCCGCTCGCACGTGACCTCCGTGAGCGGCTCGAGGCGGCCTACGCCGGCAGCCACGTCGTCGTCGTTCTCCCGGAGGGCGTCGCGCCACAGCTCGCGCGTGTGCAGGGGACCGACGCGGCCGAGATCGCCCTCTTCGAGGACCGCTCGACCGGGCGCGCGATCGTGATCTGCGCGCTCGACAACCTGGGCAAGGGCGCCGCGGGCCAGGCGATCCAGAACGCGAACCTCGTGCTCGGCCTGCCCGTCGACGACGGCCTGAGGCTGCCGGGGGTGCTCGTGTGAGCGTCACCGCCGCCAGAGGTATTCGTCGCGAGCGGCGTCGAGTGCGGGATCCGCAAGGCGGGGCGCGACCTCGCGGTCGTGCGTTCGCTTTCGCCGGCGGTCGGGGCGGGAATGTTCACGACGAACCGCGTGCAGGCGGCGCCGGTCCGCGTCTCCAAGGCGCACCTCGCAGTCGCAGAGCCGCAGGCCGTGGTCGTGAACGCCGGCGTCGCCAACGCTGCCACGGGCGAGCGGGGGGAGCTCGACGCGCTCGCGACGGCGGCCGACGCCGCGCTTCTCCTCGACCTGCGGGTGGAGGAGGTCGTCGTCCTCTCCACCGGCGTGATCGGCGTGCACCTGCCGCTCGACCGCGTGCGCGCCGGGCTCGAAGACGCCGCCTGCGCGCTCTCCTCCGAGGGTGGGGCCGACGCGGCCGCAGCGATCCTCACCACCGACACGCGCCCCAAGGAGGCCGTCGCCGGCGCAGGCGGGTTCGTCGTCGGCGGAATGGCGAAGGGCTCGGGGATGATCCATCCCGCGCTCGCGACCATGCTCGCGGTCGTCACGACCGACTACCCGCTCGCTCCGGGCGAGGCGAACGCGTTTCTGCGGCCCGCGGTCGAGGCGACCTTCAACCGCATCTCGGTGGACGGCGAGTGCTCGACGAACGACGCGGTCGTGCTCCTCGCCAACGGCGCCTCGCACGCTGCGCGCGACGACGAGGCGTTTGCCGGCGCGCTCCACGAGGTCTGCGCCAGCCTCTCCCGCCAGGTGGTCGACGACGGCGAGGGTAAGACCGTGCTGATCGAGGTGCGGGTCACCGGGGCCGCCGACGAGCGCGAAGCGGCGGCCGTCGCCAGGCGGGTCGCGACCTCGCCGCTCGTCAAGACGGCGGCGTTCGGGCGCGACCCGAACTGGGGCCGCGTGCTCGCGGCGGCCGGGTCTGCGCCGTTCAACGGCGGCTTCGCCCAGCTCGAGGCCGGCAGGGTGACGCTGGCCTTCAACGGGACGGTCGTGTTTGCGGGCGGAGCGCCGCGCGGCGAGGAGCCGTCGCTCGACGAGCCGCTGCTCGCCGTCGACCTCGACCTCGGGCTCGGCGCGGGTGAGGCCTCGTACCTCGCGTCCGACCTCACGTACGACTACGTCCGCATCAACGCGGAGTACACGTCGTGAGCCTCGTCGTCGTCAAGTGCGGCGGCGCCGTCGCGGCCGTGGCCGCGGCGGGCGTGCGCGGGCTCGTGGACGAGGGAAACCAGGTGTGCGTCGTCCACGGCGCCGGTCCGCAGATCTCGGCCGAGATGGAACGGCTCGGGCTGGCCGTCCGCTTCATCCACGGCCGGCGCGTGACCGAGGCAGCCGCCCTCGCCGTCGTGCGCGAGTCGCTCGCGGGCGTCAACGCCCGGCTCTGCGAGGCGCTCGGGCCGGACGCCGTCGGCTTCATGGGCGACGAGATCGGCATCGAAGCGCGACGGATCTCCAAGCTCGGCCTCGTCGGTGAGCCGCTACCGAGCAGCCCCCCAGCTGTGTCTGCAGCGCTCGCTTCGGGGCGGATCCCGGTGATCGCGCCACTGGCGCGGGGGCCGCTGAACGTGAACGCCGACGAAGCGGCCTGGGCGCTGGCCGTGGGGCTCGGCGCCAGGCGGCTCCTGTTTCTCACCGACGTCCCCGGCGTTCTCGTCGAGGGAGCCCTCCTCCCCTCGATCGAGGCCGACGAGGCCGACCGACTGCTCGACGACGGCTCGTTCCAGGGTGGCATCGTCCCCAAGCTGCGCGCGGCCGTGCGGGCCGTGCGCTCGGGCGTCCACGCGGAGATCGGCGAGACGGTGGTGCTGCCGTGAATTGGGCGGTCGCCTCACCGGTCCTCCCGACCTACGCGCGCTTCGGCGTCACCTTCGTGGAGGGCGACGGCGCGCGGCTCACGGCAGACGACGGCTCGACGTACCTCGACTTTGCCGGTGGCATCGCGGTCGTCGGCCTCGGGCACGGGCACCCCGACGTCGTCGCGGCGGCGCACCTTCAGCTCGACCGGCTCTGGCACGTCTCCAACCTCTACTGGACCGAGCCCATGGCCGATCTTGCGGACCGGCTCTCCGCGCGGTTCGGCGGGGCGCAGGCCTTCTTCTGCAACTCCGGCGCCGAGGCGGTGGAGGCAGCTCTCAAATACGCGCGCAAGGCGACTGGCAGGCACGCCGTGGCCGCGCTCGAGGGCTCCTTCCACGGGCGTACCCTCGGCGCCCTCGCGGTCACCGGGCAGCCGGCGAAGCGACAGGCGTTCGAGCCGTTGGCCGGCCCGGTCTCCTTCGCGCGCCCGAACGACGACGCCTCGCTCGCGGCCGCGATCGGGCCGGAGACGGGGCTCGTCATCCTGGAGCCGGTGCTCGGCGAGGGCGGCGTCGTCCCGCTCGAGCCCGCGTTCCTGGAAGCGGCGGCCGTGCTCGCGGCGGAGCACGGCGCGCTGCTGGCCTTCGACGAGATCCAGACCGGCGTGGGGAGGACGGGGACGTTCTTCGCCTGGGAGCAGGCGGGCGTGCGGCCCGACCTCGTCACGCTCGCCAAGGGTCTCGCCAACGGCCTCCCGCTCGGCTGTCTGCTCGTCGCCGACGAGGCGGCGGGCGGGTTCGAGCCGGGCGATCACGCCTCGACGTTCGGTGGGAACCCGGTCGCCTGCGCGGCGGCGTGCGCCGTCTGCGACGCGATCGACGAAGACCTCCTTGCCCGCGTTGGGGGGTACGGCGAGGAGCTGCGGGCCGGGCTCGGTCGGCTCGGCGCCGTCAGGGAGTCGCGCGGCCGCGGCCTCCTCATCGGCGCCGAGCTCGACCGACCGGCAGGGGTGGTGGTGCTGGAGTGCCTCGAGCACGGGCTCCTGGTGACGTCCGCCGGCGAGCGTGTACTGCGTCTGACGCCGCCGCTCACGATCGAGCGCGCGGACATCGACGAGGCCCTCGACATCCTCCGGGAGGTGCTTGCATGAACGACAAGACCCGCCGCCAGGGCGCCATCCTGCGGCTCGTCCGCGAACGCAGGATCTCGACTCAGGAGGAGCTGGTCAGCGCACTCGGTGCCGCCGGCCACGACGTCGTCCAGACGACCGTCTCCCGCGACGTCCACGAGCTCGGCCTGACGAAGGTGCGGATGCCGGACGGGAGCCTGGTGTACGCGCCTGCGGACGCCCCTGACTCCGACCGCCTGCGCGGCCTCGGCCCCGCACTGCAGCGCTGGGCGCTCACGGTCGAGTCGAGCGGCAATCTCGTCGTGGTCACGACGCCCCGTGGCTACGCCGCCCCGCTCGCCTACGCGCTGGACGACTCCGGCCACCCGCACATCCTCGGCACGCTCGCCGGCGAGAACACGGTGATGGTGGTGGCGCGCGAAGGCGTCTCCGGCGCCGAGCTGCGCGACGGGCTCCAGGAGTACCTCATGCAAGGCGCCGCGTGACGACGGCAGTCCTCGCGTATTCGGGCGGGCTCGACACGAGCTGCGCCATCGCCTGGCTCAAGGAGGACTACGGCTTCGACGAGGTCGTGGCCGTTCTGGTGGACGTCGGCCAGCAGGTCGAGATCTCACCGGCGGTCGCGCGCGGCCGCGCCGCCGGAGCCGACGACGTCATCGTCGTCGACCTCCGTGAGGAGTTCGCCGCCGTCCAGGTCGCCCAGGCGCTGAAGACGAACGCGCTCTACGAGGGCAAGTACCCGCTCGTCTCCGCGCTGTCGCGGCCGGTGATCGCCGAGGCGGTGGCCTCTGTGGCTCTCGAGCTGAACGCCGACGCCGTCGTCCACGGCTGCACGGGCAAGGGCAACGACCAGCTCCGCTTCGAGATCGCGCTGCGCGCCAGCTACCCGGGCGTGCGCGTGATCGCGCCGCTCCGCGACCGCATCTGGACGCGCGAGGAGGAGATCGCCTACGCGCTCGAGCGCGGCATCCCGGTCTCGCAGACGGTCGCCTCGCCGTACTCGATCGACGCGAATCTGCTGGGCCGCTCGATCGAGGCGGGGATCCTCGAGGACCCGTGGATCGCGCCGCCCGAGGATCCTTTCGAGCTCACCGCGCACCCCGACGACGCCCCGGCGCCTTCCGAGGTCGTGATCGGCTTCGCCGACGGCCTGCCGGTCGCACTCGACGGTGAAGAGCTCGATCTCGTCGACCTCGTCG
Organism: uncultured Actinomycetes bacterium; assembly: GCA_963830885.1. Lineage (GTDB taxonomy): Bacteria > Actinomycetota > Thermoleophilia > Gaiellales > Gaiellaceae > JAIBJN01. Next base: position 60,717 of record CAWHOA010000008.1, read on the forward strand.
CCGAGCTGAACGAACGCGCCGGGGCTTACGGGATCGGGCGCATCGACATGATCGAGAACCGCGCCGTCGGCATCAAGAGCCGGGAGGTGTACGAGGCGCCGGCCGCGCTCGTCCTCATCGAGGCCCACCGCGCGCTCGAGGACCTGATCCTCACTCGTGCCGAGTTGCAGGAGAAGCGGCGCCTGGAGGACCGCTGGGCCACGCTCGTCTACGAGGGGCACTGGTTCAGCCCGCTGCGGACGGCGATCGACGCCTTCGTGGACGCCACGCAGGAGCTCGTCGAGGGGGACGTTCGCCTCGAGCTGCGTCCTGCCGCCGCCGCGGTCGTGGGCCGGCGCTCGCCGCAGGCGCTCTACGCAGAGCGGCTCGCGTCCTACGGGGCGGGGGAGATCTTCCCGCACGAGGCCGCGGAAGGGTTCGTCCAGATCGCCGCGCTCGAGGCCGAGCTTGCCGCTGCGCGCGAGCGCAGGGGGGCAGCGGTGTGACGCTCTGGGCGGCCCGCGTCGAGACCGACCTGGCCCCCGAGGTCGCCGGGTTCCTGCGCGCCGACGACGGCGAGCTGCTCCCGTACGACTGCGAGGCGACGATCGTCCACGGCCGGCGCCTGCACGCGGCCGGGCTACTCACCGACTCGGAGCTGCGCGAGGTGGAGGCGCGGCTGAGCGCGATCCGGGAGGAGGGCTACGCCTTCGTCGCCACCGACGAGGACATCCACTCGACGCTCGAGCGCCTGCTCGGCCCCGTGGGCCGGAAGATCCACGCGGGGCGCTCGCGGAACGACCAGGTCGCGGCGGCGCTGCGCCTCTACGTCGCCGACGCTTGTGCGGAAGCCCGGGAGGGGGTCGCCGAGCTCGCCGAGACTACCCTCGATCTCGCCGAACGCGAAGCGCACACGCTCTTCCCGGGCTACACGCACCTCCAGCGGGCACAACCGGTCACGCTCGGCCACCATCTCCTCGCCTGGGTGGAGATGCTCGAGCGCGACGTCGTCCGCTTCGCCCACGCCGCGGAGCAGGCGGGGCCGAGCCCTCTCGGCGCCGGAGCGCTGGCGGGCTCGACCCTGCCGCTCCCGGCGCCGCCCGGCCCGCAGGCGCGGAACTCGCTCGACGCCGTAGCCGACCGGGACTTCGCGCTCGACTACCTGTACGCGTGCGCCATGTTGCTCGGCCACCTCTCCCGGATCGGGGAGGAGCTCGTGCTCTGGTGCTCCTCGGAGTTCCGCTTCGTCCAGCTGCCGGAGGACGCGGCGACCGGCTCGTCGGCGATGCCCCAGAAGCTGAACCCGGACGTGGCAGAGCTGGTTCGCGGCAAGGCGGGCACGGCGATCGGCCGGCTCACCGGGCTCCTCGCGGTCGTGAAGGGACTGCCCCTCTCGTACAACCGCGATCTGCAGGAGGACAAGCAGCCCGTGTTCGCCGCGCGCCGCGATGTCCGCGGTGCCCTCGGGGCATTGACCCTGCTCGTGGGCGGGCTCGAGGTCGACCACGAGCGCGCGGCCGAGGCCGGGTCGGATCCTGCGCTCCTGGCCACCGACGCCGCCGAGGTACTCGTCCGCGAGGGCGTTCCCTTCCGAGAGGCCTACGAGCGTGTGGCCGTGGCGGTGCGGTCGGGTGAGCTGGGAGCGGACGCCGGCGCCGACGAGAGCATCGCGGTGCGCGGCGCTCCCGGGCCCGGCGGCGTGGACGGCGCACTTGCCGCCGCCCGGGCGCGTCTGGCATCGATCTAGTCGTGCACACCTTCGAGGACGTCGCCGCCGCCGTCGGCACGCCGTTCTACGCGTACGACGGCGACCTCTTCCGGGAACGGATCCGGCGCTTCCGGGCGGCGCTCGGAGACGCGCCGCACCTCCTCTGCTACGCGCTGAAGGCCAACGACGCCCTCGCCGTGGTCAGGATCGCAGCGGAGGAGGGGCTCGGAGCGGACATCGTCTCCGGCGGCGAGCTGGAGAAGGCCTTGCGGGCGGGTGTGCCGGCGGAGCGCATCGTCTTCTCCGGCGTCGGCAAGCGGCGGGAGGAGATCCGGGCGGCCCTCGAGGCCGGCGTCCGCTCGCTGAACGTCGAGTCCCTCGGCGAGCTCGACGTGGTCGCCGAGGAGGCGGCCGCGCTCGGCGCGGTCGCGCCGGTCTCCGTGCGGCTGAACCCGGACGTGGAGGCCGACACGCACGCGTACGTGGCGACCGGCTCGGCGCGGAGCAAGTTCGGCCTCGGGGCCGCGGACGCGCGCGCCGCCTACGAACGCGCCGCTGCCGACCCCTCGCTGGAGCCGGTGGGACTGTCGTTCCACGTCGGCTCGCAGCTCCTCGATCCCGAGCCTGTGCACGCCGCCGCCGCGAAGGCCGCCGAGCTCTGGCGTGAGCTCGACCTCCCGCTTCGCGACCTCGACGTGGGCGGCGGCCTTGGGATCGGCTACGGCGGGGAGGAGGACGCCGCGGTCGAGCCGTACGCGGCAGCCCTGACCGAGGTCGCAGCCGAGCTCGGCGCCGAGCTCGTCCTGGAGCCCGGCCGCTGGCTCGTCGGTCCCGTGGGGACCTTCGTGACGCGCGTCCTCTACGTGAAGGACGCGCCGGGCCGTCGGATTGCGGTGTGCGACGGCGGCATGAACGACCTGATCCGCCCGGCGCTGTACGGGGCCCGGCACCCGATCTCGATCCTCGGTGCGTCCGGTCGCCCGAGCGGCCGAGTCGACGTCGTCGGACCGGTCTGCGAGACGGGCGACTTCTTCGCGCTCGACCTCGAGCTTCCGCTCCCCGAGCCCGGAGACCTCGTGGCGATCGGCCAGGCGGGCGCGTACGGTCGCGTGATGGCGTCGGCCTACAACGCGCGGCCGCTGTGCGCCGAAGCGCTGCGCGAGAACGGCACGTACCGCGTCATCCGAGAGCCGATTCCGCCGGACCGGCTCGCGGCCGGCGAGCGGCTCTAGCTCATGCCGCCGCGCCGAGCCGCTCGAGCAGCGCGTCCGCGTCCGCCTCGATCTCGACCGGCTGCAGCCGTCCCGATACCGGCTCGGGCGTTTTGAGCCCGTCGCCGGTGACGAGGAGCACGACCTCGTCGTCGGCGCCCAGCTCGCCTCGGCGCACCGCCTCGAGCAGCGCGCCGAGCGTGACGCCGGCCGCGGTCTCGCCGAAGATCCCGGCGCGCTCGGCCAGCAGGGTCATGTTCTCGCCGACGTCGGCTTCCGGAACGGCGTAGACGGCCCCGCGGGACTCCCTCGCCGAAGCGACGGCCGCGTCGCCGTCGGCCGGGCTGCCGATGGCGAGCGAGCGGGCGGCGGTCGCGGGCCGCACCGGGACGACGCGCTGCTCGGCGGCGAAGGCCGTCGCCACGGGCGAGCAGCCTTCCGCCTGGCCGCCGTAGAGCCGCGGGCGCCGGCCCTCGGCGAGGCCGAGGTCCAGGAGCTCGCCGAACCCGCGGTGCACCCGGGAGAAGAGCGCGCCGGAGGCGATCGGGACGACCACCGCCTCCGGTGTGCGCCATCCGAGCTGCTCGGCGATCTCGTACGCGAGCGTCTTCGAGCCCTCGGCGTAGTACGTGCGCAGGCCGACGTTGACGAACGCCCACGAAGGGAGCTCGAACGAGAGCTCGACGGTGAGCCGGGAGCAGTCGTCGTAGCTCCCGTCCACGGCGTAGAGGGTCGCGCCGTAGACGGCCGTAGCGACGAGCTTCTCGGGCTCCAGGTCGGCGGGGCAGAACACCGCCGCCTCGAGGCCCTCCGCGGCCGCGCGCGCGGCGACCGCGTTCGCCAGGTTGCCGGTGGAGGAGCAGGCGAGCGTGGTCAGCCCCAGCTCCTGCGCCTTCGCGCAGGCGACGGCGACGACGCGGTCCTTGAACGAATGGGTCGGGTTGGCCGTGTCCAGCTTGAGCCAGAGCTCGCGGACGCCGACGGCCTCGGCGAGGCGCGGCGCGCGGACGAGCGGCGTCAGCCCGGGCGCGAGGCGCGCCTCCGCCGGCGGCGCTACGGGCAGGAGCGGCGCGTAGCGCCAGAGCGAGGGCGGGCCGGCGGCGATGCGCTCGCGCGTGGCCGTGCGGGCCAGCTCCTCGGGATCGTAGACGGGCTCGAGCGGGGCGAAGCAGCGCGGGCACGCGCCGATTCCCTCGAGCCCGAGCTCGGTTTCACAGTTGCGACAACGGAGTGCGGTGGCGGGCACTGGAGCCTCCTCTTGACTTCGCTCGACATCCTTCGGGCCGAAGCCCGCCGGGCTTGGCACCTTGCCGCTGGGGCAGGTTGCCGAGGCTTCACAGGGCCGGTTCCCTCAGCCTCTCTCGATGTGGAGCGGTGGGCCCGCTCGACGCGATCACTTTACCGATGGAAGCCTTGACGTCGCAACCTCCGACTGCGTACTCTTCGCAGTTCATGGCGCCTCTCGCGAACATCGGATTTCCGCGGAACCTCCTCCCGATTCGCGTGCGCGCCAGCTCGAGCTAGTCGGCCTCCCGCTCCTCCCGCCTCCGCCGACTAGCTGACAAGCAGAGGCGGGGGTTGTCCACGACACCTTGGAGACCGATTGCGCCCAGCTGAGCTCCTGTACGACCCGCACGTCGAGCGCGATTCCTGCGGAATCGGCTTCGTCGCGGACCCGGCGGGGCGCGCGTCGCGCGAGGTCGTCGACCTGCTCCTCGCCGGGCTCGGGAACGTCCGCCACCGCGGCGCCACAGCCGCCGACCGGCTGACGGGCGACGGCGCCGGCGTCCTCCTGCCGCTTCCGGAGGCGTTACGGCCGGAGCCGGGCTGCGGGCTGGCGATGGTCTTCCTGCGGGACGAGGGCGCGCGTGAGGCGATCGAGAGCGCCTGCCGGGCGGAGGGCTTCGATCTGGGCGGCTGGCGGGAGGTGCCCGTCTCACCGGAGGCACTCGGCGACGAGGCTCGGTTGTCCCGGCCGGCGGTCGAGCAGCTGGTCCTCCTGCGGCCGGACGGGCTCGACGACGACGCGCTCGAGCTCCGCGCCTACCGCGCTCGCAGGCGTACCGAGGCCGTGGCGGGCGCGTACGTGGCCTCGCTCTCCTTCCGCACCGTCACGTACAAGGCGCTCTGCACGGCCGACCATCTCGCCGACTTCTACGCCGACCTGCGCGACCCGGCGCTCGCGGCGCCGTTCGGGATCTTCCACCAGCGGTTCTCGACCAACACCGGCCCGACCTGGGAGCGCGCGCAGCCCTTCCGGCTCCTCTGCCACAACGGCGAGATCAACGCCGTGCGCGGGAACGTGAACTGGATGAAGGCGCGCGCCGGCCACCTCGGCTTCGGCGACCCGCTTCTGGACGAGTTCCCACTGGACGAGTCCGGCTCGGACTCCGCCATCCTCGACAACGCGCTCGAGGCGGTCGTGCGCGGCGGGCGTGACGTGCGCCATGCGATCACGATGCTCGTCCCCGAGTCCTGGGAGCTGAACCCGGTCATGCCGGAGGAGATCCGGGACTTCTACCGCTACCACGCGGGCCTCGTGGAGCCGTGGGACGGGCCCGCCGGGATCGTCTTCACGGACGGGCGAGTCGTCGGCGCGACGCTCGACCGCAACGGGCTGCGGCCGCTCCGGTACGCGATCGTCGAGGGCGGACTGGTCGCCTGCGCCTCCGAGGCGGGCGTCGTCCCACTCACGGACGCCGGGCCGGTGACGCGCGGGAAGCTCGGGCCGAACCAGATGCTGACCGTCGACCCGGCCCGCGGCGTGGTGGCGAGCCCGGGCCTCAAGCTCGAGTTCGCGCGCCGGCGCCCGTACGGGCAGTGGTTGGCCGAGGGCATCAGGCACGTCGGCCCCGGCGAGCCCGTCGCGCCGCCCGAGGAGGACCTGACCGCGCGCCAGGTGACGGCGGGATACACGCGCGAGGAGATGTCGCTGATCCTCCGCCCGATCGGCACCAGCGGCCACGACCCGGTCTCGTCCATGGGCGACGACACGGCGCTGCCGCCGCTCGCCGGCCGCGCGCGCCCGCTGGCGAGCTACTTCCGGCAGGGCTTCGCACAGGTGACGAACCCGGCCATCGACCACCTGCGGGAGCGGCTGGTCATGTCGTTGCGGACGCTGCTCGGTGCGCGCGCGCCGCTGCTCTCGGAGGGCCCCGAGGCGGCTCGGCTGCTCGAGCTGGAGAGCTTCTTCCTCTACCCGTCGGCCCTCGCGGAGCTGGACGCAACGACGCTCGACGCGACGTTCGCCGCGGCCGAGGGCCTGCGCGCGGCCTGCGAGCGCCTGGGCGCCGAGGCCGTCGCCGCCGTCTCGGGAGGGGCCGAGCTGCTGCGGCTCAGCGACGGCCGCCGCGACGACGGCCGCGCGCCGGTCCCGTGCCTCCTCGCGGTCGGTGCCGTCCACCAGCGTCTGGTCGCCGAAGGGCTGCGCACGCGCGCGTCGCTCGTCGTCGAGAGCGACGAGCCGCGCGAGACGCACCACTTCGCCACGCTGCTCGGCTACGGCGCCGACGCGATCTGCCCGGTGCTCGTGCTCGAGACGATGGCCGCGCTCGCGGCGGCCGACAAGGTCGGCGGCGACCATCCCTCGCCCGACGAGGCCCAGCGCCGCTTCCGCGAGGCCATGGAGGACGGGATCCTCAAGGTCATGTCCAAGATGGGCATCTCGGACGTGGCCAGCTACCGGGGCGCGCAGATCTTCGACGCCATCGGCCTCGCCCCGGAGATCGTCGACCTCGCTTTCACCGGCACGCCGTCGCAGCTCGGCGGCATCGGCTTCGCCGAGCTCGAGGCGGAAGGGCTCGGGCGCCTGGAGGCAGCCGGCGAGGCGCGCCCGAAGCTGGAGAACCCCGGCTACGTCAAGTTCCGCAAGGGCGGCGAGCCGCACGCGATCACCCCGGACGTGGTCTCCGCCATCCACGAGGTCCGGGCGGCGCACCATCTGCGAAAGGCCGTGACGAACGGCGGCTGGGACCTCTACGAGCGCTTCGCCGCGCTCGTGAACGGGCGCTCGCCGCTCGAGCCGCGCGACCTGCTCGAGCTCGTCCCGGCCGGGCCGCCCGTCCCGCTCGACCAGGTCGAGCCGGTCGCGGACGTCGTGCGCCGCTTCTCGGGCGGCGCCATGTCCCTGGGCGCGCTCTCCCCGGAGGCGCACGAGCTGATCGGGCTCGCGCTCAACCGCATCGGCGCGAAGGCGAACACGGGCGAGGGTGGGGAGGAGCGCGAGCGCTTCCGCTCGGAGTCGAACACGCCGATCAAGCAGATCGCGTCCGGCCGCTTCGGCGTCACGCCCGAGTACGCGGCGTTCGCGCAGGAGCTCCAGATCAAGATCGCGCAGGGCTCCAAGCCCGGCGAGGGCGGCCAGCTTCCCGGCCACAAGGTCACCGCGGACATCGCGCGCATGCGCCACACGCGGCCCGGCGTCGCGCTCATCTCGCCGCCGCCGCACCACGACATCTACTCGATCGAGGACCTGGCGCAGCTCATCTTCGACCTGCGCCAGGTGAACCCGGCGGCCGACGTCTCCGTCAAGCTCGTCGCGGAGGCGGGCGTCGGGATCATCGCGGCCGGCGTCGTCAAGGCGCTCGCCGACGTCGTCCACGTGGCCGGCTCCGACGGCGGCACGGGCGCGAGCCCGCTGACGTCGATCAAGAACGCCGGCGCGCCCTGGGAGCTGGGGCTCGCCGAGACGCAGCAGGCGCTCGTCGCCAGCGGGCTGCGCGGACGGGTGCGCGTGCGCGTCGACGGCGGCTTCAAGACGGGACGTGACGTCGTCGTTGCGACGCTGCTCGGCGCGGACGAGGTCAGCTTCGGCACGGCGCTCCTGATCGCCGAGGGCTGCCTGCTGGTGCGCACATGCCACATGGACACCTGTCCCGGTAGGGATCGCCACCCAGCGGCCGGAGCTACGCGCGAAGTTCGACGCGACATCGGAGATGGTGGAGACCTACCTGCTGCTCGTGGCCGAGGAGACGCGGCGGCTGCTCGCCTCGCTGGGGCTACGCTCGCTGGAAGAGGCGGTCGGCAGAGTCGAGCTCCTGCGGCAGCGGACGACCGGCGACCCGCGGGCGGACGCGCTCGACCTCGCGCCGCTCCTCGGTCGCGCGGGCGACGGTACCGCACGCTACGCGGACGAGCACGGAACGCCGGCGGGCGGCTGGGAGCTGGGCCAGCGGCTGGCCGAGGACGCCTCCGCCGCGCTCGAGGACTCCAGCCTCGTCGAGCTCTCGTACCCGATCGCCAACGGCGATCGCACCGTGGGCGCCCGGCTCGGCGGACGCATCGGCAAGGAGTTCGGTCTGGGCGCGCCTCCCGGCCGCGTGCGGGCGCGCTTCGAGGGCGTCGCCGGACAGAGCTTCGGCGCGTTCCTCGCCGCCGGCGTCGAGCTCGACCTGACCGGTGAGGCCAACGACTACGTCGGCAAGGGCATGAGCGGCGGCCGCATCGTCGTTCGCCCGCCGGCCGACGACGCGGGCGACCCGTGCCTTCTGGGGAACACCGTGCTCTACGGCGCCACCGGCGGCGAGCTCTTCTGCGCCGGCAGCGCCGGGGAGCGGCTCGCCGTGCGGAACTCGGGCGCCGTCGCCGTGGTCGAGGGCGCCGGCGACCACGCGTGCGAGTACATGACCAGCGGCACGGTCGTGATCCTGGGTCGCCACGGGGTCAACCTCGGCGCGGGGATGAGCGGCGGCGAGGTCTACGTCCACGACCCGGAGGAGCGCCTCCCGCTGCGTCTCAACGAGCAGCTCGTCGCCGCCTCGCGGATCGAGCTGCGGGACACCGACCCGCTTCGCGACCTCCTCGACCGCCACGTCCGGCACACGGGCTCGACCCGCGCGCAGGAGCTGCTCGACCGCTGGGAAGAGGCGGCCTCCGAGTTCTGGCACGTCCGCCCGAAGGCGAACGTCGCCGCCCTCCAGAGCGCCTACGAGGGCACCGGCGAGGGCGACGCGGCTACCGACGCCGCTTGAGCAGCTCGTCTTCGACCGTCGCGGGATCGAGGCCGCGCGCGGCGAGGGCCACGTAGCTCGCGAACCACAGGTCGGCGAGCTCGGAGACCACGCGCTCGTCGCTCTCCGAGGCCACGGCCAGTGCCGCCTCGACGCCCTCCTCGCCGAGCTTCTGCGCGACCGCGCCGGGCCCGCCGTCGAGGAGCGCCGCCACGTAGGAGCCCTCCGGGCGCGTGTCCGCGCGCTCGCGCACCGTGCGCCAGAGCCACGGAGCGAAGCAGGAGACCGAGCCGGTGTGGCAGGCGGGGCCGTTCGCCCGGACGCGGAGGACGTACGCGTCGCCGTCGCAGTCGTCGCGGAGCTCCTCGACCGCCAGCGTGTTCCCGGACGTTTCCCCTTTGCGCCAGAGCCGGTCGCGGGAGCGGCTGTAGAAGTGCGCCTCGCCGGTCTCGCGGGTCAGCCGCAGCGCCTCGCCGTCCATCCAGGCGAGCATGAGCACGCGACCGGAGTCCGCGTCCTGGACGATCGCCGCCCGCAGCTCGCCCTCAGGCGGCATTCCGGAGCGGCACTCCCAGGCCGTGGAGCTCGTCCCGCAGGGTGACCAGGCGGGCCGGATTCTCGTGGAGGATCGACGCGAGCAGCGCCGCCTGGGCGACCTCGAGCGCGGCGGCGACGTGGCCGGCCGAGCCGGCGCCGCCCGAGGCGATCACCGGCACCGACACGGCGCCGGCGACCTCCCCGGTCAACGCCAGGTCGTAGCCGTCGCGGGTGCCGTCGGTATCGATGGAGGTGAGGAGGATCTCGCCGGCGCCGCGCTCCTCGCCCTCGCGGGCCCACTCGGCCGCGCGCCTGCCGGTCTCGACGCCGCCTGCGTGCGAGCGCACGTCGCCGCCGGTCGCGTCGACGGCCAGCACGACGGCCTGCGAGCCGAGCCGCTCGGCGAGCGCCGTCAGGAGCTCCGGCCGGGCCAGCGCCGCCGAGTTGACGGAGACCTTGTCCGCGCCGGCCTCGAGCAGCGCTTCCGCGTCGCCGACGGTGCGGATGCCGCCGCCGACCGTGAACGGGATCGCCAGCCGCTCGGCCACGCGGCGCACCAGCCCGACGAGCGTGTCGCGCCCCTCCACCGTCGCGGCCACGTCGAGGAAGACGAGCTCGTCGGCGCCCGCGTCCGAGTACGCCTCGCCGAGCTCGACGGGGTCTCCGACGTCGCGCAGGCCCTGGAAGCGCACGCCCTTGACGACGCGTCCGCCGGCGACGTCGAGGCAGGGGATCAGCCGCGGGAGAGGCATCGCTCGAGGAAGCGCGCTCCCGCGCGGCCGCTCTTCTCCGGGTGGAACTGCACGCCGACGAACGCGCCGGCCTCGGCCACGGCCGCGATCCCCTCCGAGGTCGCCGTCGCCGCGGGCGTCTCCGCCGCGTAGGAATGCGCGAAGTAGAACTCCTCGCCGCCCGGGTCGACGGGCGCCCACCCGATGCGGGGAACGCGCCCCTTCCGGAGCCGAACGGCGCGTCCTGGCAGGAGGGCAAGTCCGCGGACACCACCATCCTCGTCCGACGACTCGAGAGCCAGCTGGAGGCCCAGGCAGATCCCGAGAGTCGGTTTTCCCCCGGCGACCCGCTCACGCAGAGCGCCGTCGAGCGCGCGGGCGGCGAGACCTTGCATGGCGGTGCGCGCCGAGCCCACACCGGGGAGAACGGCGAGATCGGCGCGCACCACCAGCTCCGGGTCGCTCGTCGCGGCGGCATCGACACCGAGGCGCTCGAAGGCCAGAACGACCGAGCGCACGTTGCCGGCGCCGTACTCGCAGACGGCGACCTTCACAGCAATCCCTTCGTGGACGGGACGCCCGTCCCCTCGGCTCGCACCGCGGAGCGCAGCGCTCGACCGACCGCCTTGAACGCGGCCTCGGCGACGTGGTGCGCGTCACGGCCCGTCGACTCGACGTGGAGGCCGAGTCGGCCCGCCTGGGCGAAGCTACGCAGCACGTGGTCGGCGAGGCCCGGGTCGAGCTCGAGGCTCAGCTCGGCCGCCGGCCGCCCGCCCAGGTCGACGGCCGCGCGGGCGAGCGCGTCGTCCATCGGCACGACCGCGTCGCCGAAGCGCGCGATCCCGCGCCGGTCGCCCAGCGCCCGGTCGAGCGCCTGGCCCAGCGCGATGGCAGCGTCCTCGGCGGTGTGGTGCTCGCCGGTCTCGAGATCGCCGGCCGCCTCGAGGATCAGGTCGAAGCCGGCGTGGAAGGCGAGCTGCTCCAGGAAGTGGTCGTAGATGCCCGCTCCGGTGGCCACGCGAACCCGGCCGGCGCCGTCGAGGGCGAGACGGACGCGCACACGCGTCTCGGCGGTCGCGCGCACGTGGCGGGCGGACCGGCCCCCGGCCGCGGCCACCGGTGCCGGGCGGTCGAGCGCACGCGCCAGCCCCTCCAGCAGGAGGTCGTCGTCGTGCTCGTCCAGCACGGACGCGCGGATCCCGTCCGGGAAGATCCGCACGACGAGCCCGGAGCGCAGGAGGGTCGCACCCAGCTCCGCCGGATCCTCCACGGGCACGAAGAGGAAGTTCGTCCGCGAGGGCAGCGGGTCGAGCCCGAGCGCGCGCAGGCCACGCGCGAGGCGCTCCCGTTCCTCCACCTGCGCCGAGACGTCGGGTGGGTCGGCCAGGGCGGCGACTGCCAGCGCCGCAGAGAGTGTCGAGATCGCCGCGGGCGACTGGCGCCGGTTGAGCTCGGCGGCGGTGTCGGCGTCCGCGAGCGCGTAGCCGACACGCCCGCCGGCCAGGCCGAACGCCTTGGAGAAGGTGCGGAGGACGACCACGCCTTCGTCGATCAGGCCGGCGGCGGTCTCGCCCGCGTACTCGTAGTAGGCCTCGTCGACGATGAGCGGCCTGGCGGCTGGGAGATCGTCGAGCGCGCCGGTCGGGTTGTTCGGCCGGCAGCAGAACGTGACGGCGGGGTCGTCGTCGGCGATCTCCGCGCCGGCGAGGTTCGCCGCGATCCGGAAGAGGGGGTAGGTCGGGTCGTCCGCGATCGCGACCCGGTCGCCGGGGCCCGCGAACGCCCTGGCGCAAAGGAGGATGAGGTCGTCCGCTCCCGCGCCGAGAACGAGGTTCTCCAGCTCGACACCCGCGTAGCGGGCGACCGCCGCCGTCAGCTCCGTGTAGCCGCCGTGCGGGTAGTTCTGGACGTCGGCGAGGGCAGCCGCGAGCGCCCCCGGCCGCGACGAGGGGACCGGCCAGGCCGGGACGTTGCCGTCGAAGCGGACGATCTCGTTCGTGTCCAGGCCGAGGCGGGCCGCGAGCTCGCGCGTCGACGGCGCCCAGGCGTAGGCGGAGAACTCCTGCGGCAGCGTCCTCATCGCCGCACCGCTTCGGCGTGCGCGGGCATGCCTTCGAGCGTCGCCAGCGCCTCGACGACCGGGCGAACGCCGTCCAACCCTTCGCGAGTGAGGCGTTGCACGGTCACCGGCTTCAAGAAGGCTTCAAGCCCGAGGCCGCCGACGGCCCGCGCCCGGCCGCCCGTGGGGAGGACATGGTTGCCGCCGGTCGCGTAGTCGCCGGCGGCCACCGGCGACCAGCTGCCGACGAAGACCGCGCCGGCGTTGCGCACGCGCGGTGCGAGCGCCTCTGCCTCCTCGCCCAGCAGGACGAGGTGCTCCGGCGCCAGCTCCTCGACGCGCGCGAGCGCGTCCTCGAGGTCGCCCTCGGCCTCCACGAGCAGGCAGACGGCGTCGCGGCCGTGCTCGCGCTGCGCGGCGAGCTCGAGCTCCGCCACGCTGAGGTCGGCGCCCTCGGAGGCGAGGACGACCACCTCGGACGGCCCGGCGGGCAGGTCGACCGCGACGTCGTGGGCGACGAGCAGCTTCGCCTCGTTCACGAACGCGTTCCCCGGCCCGACGATCTTGTCCACCGGCCCGATCGGCCCGGCGCCGTAGGCGAGTGCGGCGATCGCCTGCGGCCCGCCGACTGCCCAGACCTCGTCGAGGCCGAGCAGCTCGGCAGCACGGGCGACGATCCCGGCGCCCTCCGGTGGCGTGACGACAACGATGCGCTCGACTCCGGCGACCTGCGCCGGCACTGCACACATGACCAGGGTGGAGACGAGCCGGCGCGGGACGTAGATGCCGACGGAGGCGAGCGGCAGCCAGCGGCGCTCCAGCACGACGCCGGGCAGGATCTCCTCCGCCAGGTCGGCGGGGCGCTGGAGCTCGTGCCAGCGGCGCACAGCGTCCGCGAGCGCGAGTACCGCCTCCTCGGGAATCTCGCCGGCCGGCTCGGCCTTGGCGGGCTCGACGCCGTCGAAGCGCTCGGCCCAGTCGGCCACGGCAGCGTCGCCGCGCTCGCGGACGTCGGCGACGACGGTCTCGACGCTGCTCATGCGAGCATCCGCTCCACGGGGACGAGCAGGATCGAGCTTGCGCCCGCCGCTTCGAGTCGCGGCAGGAGGCGCCAGACGTCGGCGGCGGGGACGAGCGCATGGACCGCGACCATCCCGGGCTCGGCCAGCGGGATGACGCTCGGCGCGCCCGACCCTGGAACCAGGTCGCAGATCTCCCGGAGCGAGCTCTCCGGGGCGTTCAGCATCAGGTAGCGCGCCTCGCGCGCCTGGACGACGCTTGCGAGGATCGGCCGGAGCCGGAGCGAAACGTCGTCGGGCTCCTCGGCGGCGATCAGCACCGCCTCCGAGGCGAAGAGCGCCCCCAGCGAGCGGAGCCCGTTCGTGCGGAGCGTGTTCCCGCTGGAGACGAGGTCGACGATCGCGTCCGCCAGGCCCAGCCGCGGGGCCACCTCGACGGAGCCGGTGACGTCCACGAGCTCGACGGCGACGTCCCGCTCGGCGAGGAGGCGGGAGGTCAGGTGCGGGTAGACGGTCGCGACTCGCAGCCCCGCCAGCTCACCGAGCGACTCGACGGGCGATTCCTGCGGCACCGCGGCCTCGAGCGTGCAGCTCCCGAACCCGAGGCTGAGCAGCTCGGTCACGCGCGCTCCGCGCTCCGCGACGAGGTCGGCGCCGGTGATGCCGCAGTCGACGACGCCGTCCTGGACGTACTCCGGGATGTCGGCGGCGCGGACGAGCAGCACTTCGACGGGCGCGTTCCGGCAGGGGAAGGCGAGCGCGCGCTCGCCGGGCTCCTCGGGGCCGAGGCCGGCGTCGTCGAGCAGCGCGATCGCCGGCTCGCGGAGGCGGCCCTTGGCGGGAACCGCGATCTTCAGGCTGTCGGGGAGAGCTGCAGCCGCCGGTCCAGCGCCGTCCGGTAGCCGCCCTCGCCGTGGCGCAGCCAGTGCGCCACGCGCGTCACCGTTGTCGTCGAGGCGCCCGTCCGCCTGGCGATCTCCTGGTAGGGGAGGCCCTGGTCGAGCAGCTTCACGACCTCCCAGCGGTGCGCCATCGCCTCGAGCTCGCTCAGGGTGCACAAGTCCCGCAGGAAGCGCTCCACCTCGTCCGTCCCGTCGAGGCTCCTGATCGCCTCGAAGAGGTCCTCCATCTCCTCGGTCCGCCATGGGTGTGATCGATCCGCCATTCGGTGCCGTCATATTAGCATGTTAACATGGCAGCGCAATGAAAGAGCGCGAGTCTTTCCAGCTGATCCCGGCGGTCGATGTCGCCGGTGTCGAGGCCGTCCGGCTGCGGCGGGGCGAGTTCGACGAGGTCATCGCGCGAGCGGGCGACCCGGTCGCGCTGGTCGCGCGCTTCGCCGCTGCGCGCCCGCCGCTCGTGCACGTCGTCGACCTCGACGGCGCGCGCACCGGCAGGATCCGGCCCGAGCTGGTCGGCAGCCTCGCGGCGGCGGCGGCGCCGACTCCCGTACAGGCCTCGGGCGGCATCCGCTCGCTCGCCGACGCGCAAGCGCTGCTCGACGCCGGCGCGGCCCGCGTCGTGGCGGGCACGGCGGCCCTGGGCACTCCGGCCGCCCTCGCCGAGCTCGCCGCGGCTTTCGAGGAGCGCCTTGTCGTCGCCGTCGACGCCCGCGACGGGCGGGTCGCTGTCGCCGGCTGGAGCCGGATGACGGAGCTCTCGCCCGACGAATTCGCCGAGCGCTGCGCCGAAGCAGGCGTGCGCCGGCTCCTCTGCACCGCGATCGACCGCGACGGGACGATGGCGGGCCCGGATCTCGGGCTGCTGGAGCGCGTCCGCGACCGCTCCGGGCTGCCGGTCCTCGCCGCCGGGGGCATCCGCTCGGAGGAAGACATCGACGCGCTCGCCGCGATCGGTCTGGAAGGCGCCGTCGTCGGCCGGGCGCTGCTCGAAGGCACGATCGCGCTTTAGGGTTTGGCGAAGCTCGCGGCGCAGTCGCCGTTCGCCAAAACCTCCTAACCCAGCGTGGCGAGGGCGGTGCCCGCCGCCGGCTCCGGGAGCAGGAGCCCGATCAGCACGGCCTCGAAGACGTCCCGGCCGTCGAGGGAGTAGGCGGCGGTGAACTCGGGTGCGCCGTTCACCTCGAGGACGGCGAAGCTCCCGTCCGGGCGCGGGATCAGGTCGATCCCGGCGAGGTCGGCCCCGGCGGCCGCCGCGGCAGCAACAGCGAGCTCGCATTCTGCAGGCTGCGGCAAGAAGGGATGGCGGACGGCGCCGAGCGCGACGTTCGTGCGCCACTCACCCGGCGGTGCGACGCGGCGCACGGCGCCGACCACGCGCCCGCCGGCGACGAGGAGCCTCAGGTCGTATCCGGCCGGCGGCACGAGCTCCTGGATCAACGCGCCCTGGCGACGGAACCAGCCGCGCTTCCGCAGCTGCTTCAACAGCAAGCCGAGCGCGTCCGGGTCGTCGCAGCTGTAGACCTCCTCGCCGCGGCTTCCGAAGCGGGGCTTGACGACGAGCGGGAAGCGGAGCCGCGAGACGTCGCGCCGCGTGGACGCCGCGCTCAGGTAGGCGGTCGTCGGGTGCGGCAGCTCCGCCCGGCTCAGGCGGAGTGCGGTCACGAGCTTGTCGTGGCAGGCGAGGATCGCCTCGGGCCCGTTGAGCACGGCGATGCCACGCGCACGGAGCCCGCGCAGCTTGGCCACTCCGGGCTCGACGCCGTCGAGCGTCTGCTTGACGTCGAGGTAGGAGAGAACGAGGTCGCCGCAGACGGCCCGTCGCGCAGTCTCGGAAGGCGTCGCGACGACGGTCTCGAGTCCCATCCTCCCACCGGCGGCGGTGAAGGCGAGCCCGACGGGCGCCTCGCGCCACGCGACGACGAAGAGCCTCATCCCCGTGATGGTGCGCGAGAGCGCCGTGTCGGCGCGGGGAAGATCCGGTGAAGAGCTAGTGAGCCTCTTCGAAGACAATTGGCTGGGCGCCTTCCCATAGGACGATGCGGCCGAGCTCGGAGAGCTGGTCGTTACCCTCCACGATCGTACCGAAGTGGTTTCCGGCAAGCTGACCCATCTTGCTCGCGAAGCAGGTCGCGCCGTAGGGGAAGAGGATCTCGACCTCCGAGAGCCCGCCGGGGTACAGAAGCAGCTCGCCGGCGGCCGGGTAGCTGTTTGCGTTCTCGGGGCCGAGCCCGAGCTCGAGGTCGAAGCCCATCGGCACCCACGCCGACTCCCCGCTCCAGCGGGCCTGGACGAGCTGGCTGCGGAGCGGCAGGAGGGTTCGCAGCGCCGCGATCGTCCTCGGCGCGGCGTCCTCCTCGAGCCGCGCGACGAAGCGGAACCTGCCGGCAGTGATGGCGAGCACGGCGGCACCTTAACACCGGGTGCGCGCCTTGACTCTCTTGTGAAGTGATTGCTAACTTCCTCGCCGGGGTGAGCATCTCGACCGAATCCGTCGCCCGCGCCTGCGCCCGCCATCCGTGGCGTACGGTCGGCCTGTGGCTGCTCGCGGTCGTGGTCTCAATGGGGATCGTGGCGGTGCTGCTCGGCGACACGCTCACCACCGAGGGCGAGGTGACCTCGGCCACGGACTCGAAGCGTGCCGAGGAGCTCCTCTTCGAGCACTTCCCGCCCTCGCCCGAGACGGCAGGAGAGGGGACGAGCGAGGTCGTCGTCGTCAGCTTCGACGGCGGTGCGGTGGACGAGGAGCGCGTCGGTGCTCTTGCCGCGGAGCTGCGGGAGGCCGGCGCCGCCACGGTCGTCACCTCCGCCGACGAGGGCCGGGAGCGGCTCGACTCGGCGGACGGGAGCGCGACCGTCGTGCTCGTCGGCTTCGGGCGCAACGAGGACAGCCTCCCGGACGTGGTCGAGGCGGTGCAGCGCCTCGACGACGAGCCAGGCGTCGAGGCGGCGATGACGGGCGAGCTGACCCTCGACGAGGACTTCTCCAAGCTCTCGGAGCAGGACCTGCAGGAGGGCGAGCTCTTCTTCGGCGCGCCGGCCGCCCTGATCATCCTCCTGCTCGTCTTCGGAACCGTGGTCGCCGGCGTGATCCCACTCGTGCTGGCGGTTCTCTCCATCGTCGTGGCGCTGGCGCTGACGGCGCTGCTCGGCCAGGTGTTCGATCTCTCTGTCTTCGTCACGAACATGATCTTCGGGATGGGACTCGCGCTGGGTATCGACTACTCGCTCTTCATCCTCAGCCGCTTCCGCGAGGAGCGCTCCCAGGGGCGCGAGAAGCTCGACGCGATCGAGACGGCGGGGGCCACGGCGAGCCGTGCGGTGCTCTTCAGCGGCGCCGCGTTCGTTCTGGCCATGATCGGCCTCGAGCTCGTGCCGCACACGATCATGCGCAGCCTGGCGACGGGCGCGATCCTCGTCGGCATCGTCTCCGTGATCGCGGCGCTGACGCTCCTGCCGGCCGTGCTCAGCCTCCTGGGCGACGGGATCGAGCGGCTGCGGATCCCGTTCTTCGGCCGGCGTGCGATGCGGCCCGAGAGCCGGTTCTGGGGGAGGATCGTCGCCGCGGTCATGCGGCGGCCGGTCGTCAGCCTCGCCGCCGCGGTCGGCCTCCTGCTCGCGGCCGCCGTGCCCGCCCTCTCGATGGACAGCGGCTCCGCGGGCATCAGCACGCTTCCCGACCGCTTCGAGTCGAAGCAGGGCTTCCTGCTCCTGAACCGCGAGTTCCCGGGGCAGACGACCGAGCCCGGTGCGGATCGTCGTGGACGGGGACACGACGTCGCCCGACGTGCGCGAGGCCGTGGAGGGGCTCCAGGCGGAGCTCGGCAGCCGAGAGATCTTCGGCGAGGCGACGACGGAGACGAGCGCGGACGGGATGCTCGTCGTGCTGACGATGCCGGTCGCCGGCGACGCTGTCTCCTCCGAGGCCGTGGCTGCCGTGCGCGAGCTGCGCGACGACGTCATCCCCGCGGTGTTCGCGGGGTCAGGCGCCGAGGCGTTCGTGGGCGGCGCCACCGCCGAGGGCGTCGACGAATACGACGTCATGGACTCCTGGCTCCCGATCGTGTTCGTCTTCGTCCTCGGGCTCAGCTTCGTCCTGCTCACGATCGCGTTCCGCTCGATCGTCGTCCCGGCCACGGCGATCGCCATGAACCTCCTCGCGGTCGGCGCCGCCTACGGCCTGCTCGTGCTGGTGTTCGTCAAGGGCGTGGGGAACGAGCTGTTCGGCTTCCAGCAGGTGGACACCATCGAGGCGTGGGTGCCGCTCTTCCTCTTCGCCGTCCTCTTCGGCCTCTCGATGGACTACCAGGTGTTCCTGCTCTCGCGGATCCGCGAGCGCTATTCGCAGACGGGCGACACAGACGACGCAATCTCCTTCGGCGTCGGCTCGACCGCGCGGCTGATCACCGGGGCCGCGCTGATCATCATCGCGGTGTTCGCCGGCTTCGCCCGCGGCGACCTGGTGATGTTCCAGCAGATGGGCTTCGGGGTCGCGGTTGCGCTCCTCATCGACGCGACCATCATCCGCTCCGTGGTCGTGCCGGCGACCATGAAGCTCCTCGGCCGCTGGAACTGGTACCTGCCGTCCTGGCTCGCCTGGCTCCCCGACGTCCACGTCGAGGGGCACGAAGAGGAGCTCACGCCGCGCCGCGCTACCTGACGATCGGCGCGGTCGCCCTCGCGCTCTGGGTGGCGGCGGCCTCCGGAGAGGTCTGGACCGGAATCCTGCCCGCGGTGCTGATCCTCGCGCTGGCGGCCGGCGACTACGTGCTCTGGGAGCGGCGGAACCGGCCCTGGCACGACTGGACGGTGATCCTGCTCCTGCTCCCGGCGATCCTCGCCGCCGTGTGGATCGCCGTCGGCGGCCTGGTCACGGGCGTCGAGCGCTCGGACGAGGCGCGCCTCCTCCTCGAGGTCGGCCCGGGCGTCGCGCTGACCGGCCTCCTCTGCACCCTGATCTCCTACCACGGGCGGCATCACCCGCTCGAGGAGGGTTAGCCCGATTCGCGTGGGCTCCGGAAGCGCCGGAGCCGGAGGGAGTTCGAGACCACGAAGAGGCTCGAGCCGGCCATCGCGGCTGCCGCCACCATCGGGTTGAGCAGGCCGGCGACCGCGAGCGGGATCGCGGCCACGTTGTAGGCGAAGGCCCAGAAGAGGTTGCCCTTGATCGTCCCGAGCACCCGGCGCGAGAGGCGGATCGCGTCCGCGGCCGCGCGCAGGTCGCCGGAGACGAGCGTCAGGTCGCTGGCCTCGATGGCCACGTCCGTCCCGGTGCCGATGGCGATGCCGAGGTCGGCCTGGGCGAGCGCAGGGGCGTCGTTGACGCCGTCGCCGACCATCGCGACGACCTCACCCTCGGCCTGCAGGCGGCGCACCTCCGCGGCCTTGTCGCCGGGGAAGACCTCGGCGAGGACGCGGTCGATACCGACCTCGGCGGCGACGGCCAGTGCCGTCTCCTCGCGGTCGCCGGTCAGGAGCACCGGCGTGAGCCCGAGCTCGCGGAGCTCCGCGACCGCGTCGGCGCTCGTCGACTTGACGGTGTCGGCGACGACGAGCGTCGCGCGCGGCTCGCCGTCCCAGGAGACGGTGATTCCCTCGGCGCCGCGCCCGATCTCGACTGCGCGTCCGTCGACCCGCCCGACGACCCCGATCCCGGGCCGGCTCTCGAAGTCCTCGACCGGCGGGAGCTGCGCCGACCTCGGCCCGCGCCGCCGCGGCGATCGCCTGCGCGATCGGGTGCTCGCTCGCGTCCTCGACGGCGCCCGCGAGCCGGAGGACGTCGACGCGCGTCGCGCCGTTCATCGGGACGACGTCGACGAGCTCCATGCGCCCCTCGGTCACGGTGCCGGTCTTGTCGAGGACGATGGTGGAGACGCGCTTCGTCTCCTCGAGCACCTCGGGGCCCTTGATGACGATCCCGAGCTGGGCGCCGCGGCCGGTGCCGACCATCAGCGCCGTCGGCGTTGCGAGGCCCAGCGCGCAGGGGCAGGCGATGATGAGGACAGCGACCGCGGCGGTGAAGGCCTCCGTGACGCTGCCGCCGAGGAGGAGCCAGCCCGCAAGCGTCGCCAGCGAGAGCGCGATCACGATCGGCACGAAGACGGCCGAGACGCGGTCGGCCAGGCGCTGGATGGGTGCCTTCCCAGCCTGCGCGTCGGCGACCAGCCGGGCGATCTGCGCGAGGGCGGTGTCGGAGCCGACGCGGGTGGCGCGGACGACCAGCCGGCCGGACGCGTTCACCGTGGCGCCGGCGACCTCGTCTCCCGGCCCAACGTCCACCGGAACGGGCTCGCCGGTCAGCATCGACTGGTCGACGGCCGAACGCCCCTCGACCACCACGCCGTCGGTGGCGAGCTTCTCGCCCGGACGAACGACGAACAGGTCGCCGACGGCGAGCTCCTCGGGTGCGATCGCAACCTCGGTGCCGTCGCGGAGGACGCGCGCCTCCTTCGCGCCGAGCTCGAGCAGCGCGCGCAGCGCGGCGCCCGAGCGGCGGCGGGCGCGCGCCTCGAGCCAGCGCCCGAGCAGGATGAGCGTCGTGACGACGGCCGTCACCTCGAAGTAGACCTCGGCGTCGTCGAGGGCGAGCAGCGCGACGAGCGACCAGACGTAGGCCGCGGTCGTCCCCAGCGAGATGAGCGTGTCCATGGTCGCGCCGCCGTGCCTGGCGCTCTTGAGCGCGGCGCGGTGGAACGGCCAGCCGGCCCACGCCCAGACGGGCGTCGCCAGGGCGAGCGCGACCCACTCCCAGCCCTCGAACCCGAGCGGAGGCACCATCGCCATCAGCGCGAGGGGGACGGTGAGCGTCGCGGCGACCGCCAGGCGCAGCCCCAGGCGCGCGGCGTCGTGCCCCTCGCTCCGCGTGAGCGACGCGTGGTAACCCGCGCCCTCAACGGCCCGAACGAGGTCGGCGACGGCGACAACGCGGTCGTCGTAGCGAACGGCCGCCTTCTCGGTGGCGTAGTTGACGCTCGCCTCGACGCCGTCCAGCTTGTTCAAGGCCTTGTCGATCCGCGCCGCGCAGGCCGCGCAGGTCATGCCCTCGAGCTCGAGCTGAACGGTGGCCATCGCTCCGATTATACCCCCTAGGGGTAGAGCCGGAAGTCGTCGTGCACGCCGCCCCAGCGGCTGATCGCGCGCACGCGCAACGACCCCTCCTCGGCGCGGAGATACAGCCAGCCGTGCGCCGCGCGGGCATCGCAGCGGACCATGCGAAGGCGCCGAGCCAGTTCGCCCTGAACGCGGCCGGCCGCTCGGTGTAGTCGTTGTCGCCGAGGGTGACGAGCGCGTCGGCCGGGCGTGCGGCGACGAACCGCTCGACGGCCAGAATGTGAATGAACGGTCGCCGGATGGTGAACCTGTACCATCCTGCCGGCTTGAAGCTCTCCCTGGTTCCACGGACGTCGGAGTTCTACGACCTCTTCACGCGGGCCGGCGCGAACGCGCTCGAGGCGGCGCGGCGGGTCGAGCAGCGCTTCCGAGAGTACCCGACCTCGTCGGTGACGCACGCGCACGTGAAGGAGGCCGAGGACGAGGGCGACCCGATCACGCGCGACCTCATCCAGCTCCTGAACACCCAGTACATCACCCCGTTCGACCGCGAGGACATCTACCAGCTCGCCACGAGCGTCGACGACGTCGTCGACCACATGGACGAGGCGTCCGACCTGCTCGACCTCTACGGCGTCGAGTCGCCGATCGCGGCAGGCGATGGAGCAGTGCCGCATCCTCGTCGGCGCCGCCGAGCACCTGGCCACCGCGCTCGGCCGAGCTGAAGGGGCTGCACGGCGTCCAGAAGGAGCTCGTCGCGCTGAAGCAGCTCGAGGACGAGGGCGACCGCGTCGTCCAGGACGCCATCGCCGACCTCTTCCGCGACCCGCGGATCGACCCGCTCATCGTCATCCGCTGGAAGGACATCTTCGAGGCGCTCGAGGACGCCCTCGACGCCTGCGAGGGCGCGGCGAACGTGATCGGGAACATCGTCGTCAAGAACGTGTAGCGCCGGGTCGTGGAGGACCTCACCCTCGTCGCCGTCGTCGCGACCGCGCTCTTCTTCGACTTCACGAACGGGTTCCACGACACCGCGAACTCGATCGCCACGAGCGTCTCGACGCGGGCGCTCTCGCCGCGGCTCGCCGTCCTCAGCGCGGCCGATCCTCAACGTCGCTCGGCGCGTTCGTCTCCTTCAAGGTGGCGGCGACGGTCGCCACCGGGATCGTCGATCCCGAGGTGGTCACCCTCGACGTGGTGCTCGCCGGCCTCGTCGGCGCGATCACCTGGAACCTGATCACGTGGTACCTGGGCCTGCCCTCGAGCTCGAGCCACGCGCTCATCGGCGGCATGGTCGGCTCCGCGATCGCGGCGAGCGGGTTCGAGCGTCGTCGAGTGGGACGGGCCTCGTGGAGAAGGTCGCTGATCCCGTCGCTCGCTCGCGCCGCTCCTCGGGATCGTCGGCGCGGCGGCGCTCATGGTCGCGCTGCATGTGGATCGTCCGCCGGCGCGCTCCCGGGCTCGTCAACCGCGTCTTCCGCCGGCTCCAGCTCGTCTCGGGCGGCTTCGTCGCCTTCACCCACGGGACGAACGACGCCCAGAAGACGATGGGCATCATCGCGCTCGCGCTCGTCGCCTCCGGGCACCTGAGCGCCGACTTCGACCGGCCTCCGCTCGTGGGTGATCGTCAGCGCGGCGCTCGCGATGGGACTCGGCACCTACGCCGGCGGCTGGCGGATCATCAAGACGCTCGGGACGCGGATCGCCAAGCTCGACCCGCCGCAGAGGCTTCGCCGCGCAGACCACGACGGCCGGGATCCTCTTCGCGACCGCGCACTACGGCTTCCCGGTCTCGACGACGCACACGATCTCGGGCTCCGTGCTCGGCGCCGGCGCGACGCGGCGGCTCAACGCCGTGCGCTGGGGCGTCGCCGGCAACATCCTCGTCGCGTGGGTGCATGACCCTGCCGGCCGCCGCGCTGGTCGGCGCCGGCGATGGAGGTGCTGACGCGGCTGCCGGCCGGAGACGCGCTCGTCTTCGGGCTCGCGGCCGTGATCGCGACCGTCGCCTTCGGCGCCCGCTCGCTGGCAGACGCCGCCGCGGTCGCGCGTCGCCGAAGGCCGCCGCGTAGCCGTTACCGGAGGTCCCGCGGAGTCGTGCCGTCGTGGTGCGACGCGTCGGTGAACTCGCGGAACTCGCCGCTCACGAGGAAGGCCGTCTGCTCGCCGATGTCCACCGCGTGGTCGCCGATCCGCTCGAGGCAGCGCGAGACGATGATCATGCGCAGGCCCCACTCGCGGAGATCGGGATCGCCGCCGAGCGAGAGGACGTGGCCGACGACTCGCCGGTTCGCGCGGTCGATCAGCTCGTCGAGGTCGACGAGCGACTCGGCTCGGGCGGCATTGCGATCGCGGAAGGAGTCGAGTGCGACGCGGATCATCTCCTCGGCCCGCTGTCCCATCTCCTCGAAGCCTTCGAGGATCGTCTCGTCGTGCGGGACGTCCTTCACGAGCTTCGTCAGCTTGGCGATGGTCACGCAGTAGTCCGCCATCCGCTCGAGATGGAGGTTGTTGTGCAGGATCGCGAGCACGAGCCGGAGATCGACCGCGACCGGCGTCTGGCGCGCGAGAAGCGACTGGATCCCCTCCTCGATCGAGAGGTAGGCCGCGTCGATCTCGTCGTCGTAGGCGATCACCTCGTCGGCCAGCTCGATGTCGGACTGCAGGAGCGCGTTCAGCGCGCCGCGCAGCGCGCGGAGGACGTGGGCGCCCTCTTCCTGGAGCGCCGCCTCGAGCTGGTCGAGCTCTTCCTGGAGCGTGACCCTCATCCGAATCTCCCCGTGACGTAGTCCTCCGTCCGCTTGTCGGACGGGTTGGTGAAGATCGTGGGCGTCTGGTCGTACTCGACCAGGATCCCGGTCCGCCGGTCCTGCTCCTCGTCCACGTCGACGCTGAAGAACGCCGTCATGTCCGCGACCCGCGCGGCCTGCTGCATGTTGTGCGTGACGATCACGATCGTGTACTCGGTCTTGAGCTGGTGCATGAGGTCCTCGATCGCGGTCGTCGAGATCGGGTCGAGGGCCGAGGCGGGCTCGTCCATCAGGAGCACGTCCGGCTCGACGGCGAGGCAGCGCGCGATGCACAGCCGCTGCTGCTGGCCGCCGGAGAGGCTGTAGGCGCTCGCCTTCAGCCGGTTCTTGACCTCGTCCCAGAGCGCCGCGTGCCGGAGCGCGCGCTCGACCCGCTCGTCGAGGTCCTTCTTCCAGCCGAGCACGCGCGGGCCGAAGGCGACGTTGTCGTAGATCGACTTCGGGAACGGGTTCGGCTTCTGGAAGACCATGCCGATGCGCTTGCGCACCTCGACCGAGTCGACGCTCGGGGCCGTAGAGGTCGACGCCGTGGTAGAGGATCTGGCCCTCGACCGAGGCGGTCGGGAATGAGGTCGTTCATGCGGTTGAAGCAGCGAATGAACGTGCTCTTGCCGCAGCCGGACGGGCCGATGAAAGCCGTGACGTGGTTCTTGAAGATCTCGAGCGACACGCCGCGCAGGGCCGGGATGCCCGAGTACGTCACGGTCAGGTCGCTGACGTCGAACAGCGTGTCCCGGCGTCCGGACTCGGCCTCGCGCGCGCGCTCGGCCAGCAGCTTCTCGTCCACGCCGGGAATCTTCGCAGGTGCGGCACTCGCGCTTTCCATCTCGTCCATCACCATCTTCTCTGGTAGCGGTTGCGGAGCCAGATTGCGAACGCGTTCATCGTGAGCAGGATCACGAGCAGGACGATGATGCCAGCTGCGGCGAGCAAGCGGAACTCGTCCTGGGGGCGCGCGATCCACTGGTAGATCTGGATCGGGAGCGCGGTGAACGAGCCCATCAGCGTCGGATTGACCGCGACGTACGTGAGGGCTCCGACGAGCAGGAGCGGGGCGGTCTCGCCGATCGCCCGGGCGAGCGCGAGGATCGAGCCCGTCGCGATGCCGGGGATCGCGGCTGGGAGCACCTGGCGTGAGACGACCTGCCACTGCGTCGCTCCGAGCGCGAAGGCGCCCTGTCGGATCGAGTCCGGGACTGCCCGGATCGCTTCTCTCGACGCCACGATCACGGTGGGGAGGACGAGCAGCGTGAGGATCAGCGCGCCCGCCAGGAGCACCCGTCCGAGGCCGATGCCGCGTACGAGGAAGGCGAGTCCGAGGATGCCGTACACGATCGAAGGCACGGCGGCGAGGTTCTGAATGTTCAGCTCGAGGAACCGGTTGTACCAGCGCTCGCGGTTCGCGTACTCCTCGAGGTAGATCGCGGTCCCGACCCCGATCGGGACGACCATGACGAGGAGCAGGATCATCAGGTAGATCGTTCCGAGGATCGCCGGGCGTGCGCCTGCGTTCTGGGGGTTGGACGAGCTCGGTTGCGTGAAGAACGTCTCGTCGAGGTACCCGACCCCCTTCTGCAGCACGTCGGCGAGCAGCGTGAAGAGGAGGATGAAGCCGACGGCCACCGAGATGAGCAGGAGGATGTAGAAGAGCGTGCCGCGAACCTTGTCGCCTCGCGGCCGGCGGCCCATGGCTTCTGCCGGGACGCTCATTCGTAGATCTCCCGGTATTTCCGCACCAGGTGGATCGAGATCATGTTCATGAACAACGTGATGACGAAGAGCGTCAGCCCTACCGCGAAGATGGTCTTGTACTCGATGGAGCCCGTCGGCACGTCGCCGATGCCCGTCGCGCCGATGAAGGCCGTCATCGTCTGCGACGGCTCACGTGGGTCGGCCGTCAGCTGTGCGATTCCTCCGGCTGCGAGGAGCACGACCATGGTCTCGCCGATGGCGCGAGAGATCGCGAGCACGAAGCTCGCGAAGATTCCGGAGACCGCGGCGGGGATCACGATCCGCGTCGAGACCTGGAGCCTCGACGCGCCAAGGGCGTAGGCGCCGTCGCGGAGCTCGTGCGGCACCGCGGCCATCGCGTCCTCCGAGATGGAGGCGACCGTCGGGATGAGGAGCACGCCGATGACGATGCCCGCCGAGAGGACGTTGAACGTCCCGACGTCGAGCCCGAGATCCTGGAGGAGGGGCGTGAAGAACGTGAGGGCGAAGAAGCCGAACACGACAGTGGGGATGCCGGCGAGCACCTCGAGCGCCGGCTTGAGGATGTTGCGGACTCGGGGCTTCGCGTACTCGCTGAGATAGACGGCCGCACCCAGCCCGAACGGCAAGGCGACCAGAAGCGGCCCAGAACGTGACCGTGAACGTGCCGGCCAGGAGCGGCCGGACGCCGTACGACGCCGGCTCGAAAAGGGGCGCCCAGCGATCGTCGGTGAAGAAGTCGACGATCGAGACCTCGCGGAAGAACTCGATCGACGGCACGACCAGCGCGATGACGATGCCGACGGTCGTCAGGACTGAGACCAGGGCGCAGAGGGCGAGGACGACCTTGACGACGTCCTCGCCCCAGCGCCTGCCTTCGGCGCGCAGCCGGATCGGTGCCGGCTGCGCGCCTACGGTGGTGTCCTGAGTTGCCACTCTCTCCTTTACGTTCCTGCCGACTCGAGCGTCGAGAGGTTGGTCGCCACCTGGTCGTCGGGGACGGGGATGAAGAGCGCATCCTCCGCCAGCTGCGATCGAGTTCGTCAGGAAGTACTCGACGAAGCCGGACACCTCGGGCCGCGCGAGCGACTCGTCCTTCACGTAGATGAAGAGCGGGCGGGAGAGCGGCGCATAGGTGCCGTCCCGGGCGGTCTCGACACTCGGCGCGACGCAGCCCTCGCCGCCGTCGACCTCGACGGCCTTCAGCGTATCCGTGTTCTCCTCGTAGTACGTGTAGCCCGAGGTAGCCGAGGCCACCGGGCTCGCCGGCGACCGCCTGCACGATGACGTTGTCGTCCTCGCTGGCGGTGTAGTCGGCGCGGCTCGCGCCCTCCTCGCCGTTGATCTCGTCGGTGAAGTAGTCGAAGGTGCCCGAGTCGGTGCCCGGGCCCGCGAGGGCGAGCGCCTGGTCCGGGAAGCTCGGGTCGACCTGGTTCCAGTTCGTGATCTTGCCCTCGGCCGCCGGCTCCCAGATCTTCTTCAGCTGATCGACGGTCAGGCAGGTGGCCCAGTCGTTCTCGGGGTTGACGACGACGGTCAGCGCGTCCACACCGACCTGGAACTCGGCGTAGTCGACGCCGGCTTCTGCGCAGAGCGGCGACTTCTTCCTCGTCGTCGATCGGGCGCGAGGCGTTCGAGATGTCGGTCTCGCCGGCGCAGAAGCGCTCGAAGCCGCCGCCGGTGCCGGAGATCCCGACGGTCGACGTTGACGTTCGGCTGCTCGTTCGCGGTAGGCCTCCGCTGCGGCCGTCGTCAGCGGGCCGACCGTGCTCGAGCCGTCGATCTCGATGTCGCCCGAAAGCTCTGCGGCCGCCTCTTCGGTCGTACTCGCCGGCAGCCTCCTCGGTGGTCGTCGGCGCGTCGGCCTCGTCGTCGTCATCCCGTCCGCACCCGGCGGCGCCTAGCGTCAGCGCCGCGAGCGCCAGCAGGAGGAGGACCAGCCTCGGAACAGGACGAATTCCCACGGTTCTCCTTTCGCGTTGGTGCATCGAGGCGAGTGTCGCCGGGGCACCCCGCGGAGTGGGAAGAAAGGCTGTGAACGAGTGGTGAAGAGATGGTGAAGGGCGAGGCCCTACTAGGGATGTCCGTTGAGGCCCCGACCGGTCCCTCAAGACGGCCGGGTGCTCGTCCGGAGCGGGCATCTGCACGTCTCGAGACCCGCGCGACCCGGAGCACGACCGCCGTCGCGGACGATTAGTCTGGCGGTGCCGGTCGGTCAGACCCTCTAGAGGACAGAGAGGAGAAGAAATGAGCGAGCGCGACGGCTATGAACCGGGCGTGCCCGTCCCCGAGGCGAGGACGCAGACCGGAGAGAGGCTCCCGTGCTGGGTCACTGCGGCCCCACTCGACCCCGGAGGCGCGGCGTCCACGGTGAGCCAGCTCGTGATCGCTTCGCAGGGGGCGTGACATGGCCACCATCGAGACCGCTTGGCGGGACCTGAGGGCGGCTCTGGAGGGCGAGGTCGTCCTCCCCGGCTCCCCGCGATACGACGAGGTTCGCAGGCCGCAGATCCCGCGCTTCCACGACGTGCGTCCGCAGGCCGTGGTGCTGTGCAGGACGCCCGAGGACGTGGTCGAGGCGATCGCGTTCGCGCGTCGCTCGGGTATGGAGGTCGCAGTGCGGAGCGGAGGGCACGACTTCGCTGGGCGCTCGTCTGGCCCCGGGATGGTGCTGGACCTCACGCCGATGCATTCTCTGGAGATCTCGGACGGCCTGGCCATCGTGGGGCCCGGCTTCCGGCTCGGCGACCTCTACGCCGCCCTGGCCCAGTACGAAGTCACGATCCCGGGCGGCTGCGGCGCCACGGTCGGGATCGGCGGCCAGGCGCTCGGCGGCGGGCTTGGCCTGCTGGGCCGCAGCCGGGGGCTCACGTCGGACCAGCTAGTCGCGGCAGAAGTGGTGCTGGCCGACGGGCGGGTGGTGGAGTGCGACGAGCAGCGCCACGAGGACCTGTTCTGGGCGCTGCGCGGCGCGGGCGCCCAGGGCCTCGGCGTGGTCACGCGCCTCACGCTCCGCACGGTGCCCGAGCCCGCCGCCACCTCGTTCCACCTCAAGTGGCCCTACGAGCTCGCATCGGCGCTGATCGCCGCCTGGCAGGAGTGGTCGCCGACGGGGCCGGACGAACTCGCGGCGAGCCTGCTCGTCACCGTCGGCGGGGAGGCCGGCGCCGACCCTGTGATCCACCTGTTCGGCTCGATGATCGGCAGCGAGACCGAGACCGCGGCGCTGCTCGACGAGTTCGTGTCGGTCGCCGGCGCGGACGCCGCCTCCTCGGAGCGCGCGCACATGCGCTACGGCTCGCTGAAGAACTACCTCGCGGAGCGAGGCCCGGGCGACCAGGAGGACGAGGACGGCCGCCCGTACATGAAGTCGGAGTTCTTCCGCGAGCCGCTGCCGGCCGGCGCGGTCGAGGCGCTGGTGGATCTCTTCGTCCGGGGACGCCGGCCGGGGGAGGCGCGGAAGCTCGACTTCATGCCCTGGGGCGGCGCCTACAACCGCGTGCCTGCGAACGCCACCGCCTTCCCACACCGCAAGGAGCTGTTCCTGCTCGAGCACTCGGTCGTCGTCCCGGCGGGCTTCGACGCCGCCGCGACCGAGGCCGCGCGCGCCTGGCTGTCGGACTCGTGGGAGCTCACGCACCCCTCCGGCTCGGGCGGCGTGTACGCGAACTTCCCCGATACGGACCTACCCGACGAGCACCGCGCCTACTGGGGCGCCAACCTCGAGCGCGTGCGGCGCGTGAAGGAGAAGTACGACCCGGAGCGAGTGTTCGGCTGAGGCCGTGTCGTCGGGCCGTGGAACGGCGGCAGTGAGGAGGGTGGGACACCCGTCTGTACGACTCAGGGGTCGCTATACGCTGGCTGGCGGGTGCAGCAATGATCGCTCGGCCGGCCGCTCCTGACCGCCGCCGCCGCTGCGCCCCGAGGCGGTTGGCGACTAGGCGGAGGCGGGCGTCGGGCTCGGTGCGGGAGTCTGGAGGGCCTTGTCGAGCTGCGTGCGGGAGTTGATCTCGAGCTTGCGGTAGGCGTGGCTCAGGTGCACCTCGACGGTCTTGATCGTGATGAAGAGTGTTTGTGCGATCTCCTTGTTGCTCATGCCCTCGGCGGCGAGCTGCGCGACGCGCCGTTCGCTTGCGGTGAGGGCGTCGAGCCCGGTCTGGAGGACCTTTCGCGGCCTTGCGCCGGTGGCGGCGATCTCTTCGTTCGCGCGTTCGGCGAGCCCGAGTGCGCCGACCTTGCGCGCGAGGTCGACGCCCTCCCCGAGCCGCTCGCGTGCTTCGGTTCGCTGGTTGGCGCGGCGGAGGGCTGCGCCGAGGTCGACGAGGGCGCGCGCGTGCTCGAGCCGGGCTTCCGAGCCCGCGAGCACCTCGACCGCCTCCCGGAGCCGCCCGATTCCTGCCTCGCCGCCCTCGACGAGGCCGAGCGCGCGCAGGGAGGCGCCGATGGTATGCGGAGCACCCCAGCGTCGAGCGATCGCGAGCTCTTCCTCGGCGAGCGCCCGCGCTTCGTCGTTTCGGTCGAGCAGTCGAAGGCCTTCGGCCGCCCAGCTGCGCCAGGGGATGCTGCTTGGATTATCGAAGGGGACGAGCCGAACGGTCTCGCCGACCTGGAGCAGCTCCTCGACTCCGCGCTCGGGGCTTCCGGTCTCGATGCGCAGACGGCCGCGGTTGAGCCGAAACCAGACGAGGTGGACCTCGTCGAGCGGGAGCTGCTCTGGAAAGTCACCCTCGTCGATGACTCGCGCCGCCTCTTCCGCGTCCCCCTGCTCCAGGAGCGCATTGGCCAGGAACCCGATGTTGTACGGCCAAGCGACCAGCATGCCGTGCGCGACGCAGAGATCGAGCGCCTCGCGCAGATCCGCGACCGCGGCTCGAAGATCGCCGCGATCCGTCTGACACTTGCCGCGCCACATCAACATGAACGCGACGTTGAAGATGTCACCGCGCCGACGAGCCTGAGCGACCGCCTGGTTGAAAACGGACACCGCTTCGTCCAGCAGCCCCGACCGGGGTAGCACGTTCACTGCGTAAAGGAACGCGACCGAGCCGCTCGCCAGCAGGTTGCCCGGCGCGAGCGCTCGCCGGGCAAGCTCGACTGCGAGCTCGCGGTGCAGCCCCAGGCGGTACTCGTAGTGCGCCATCGTCGCGAGCAGGATCTCGCTGCCGCGGCCGCCGTGGAGCGCATCCAGGTCGAGCTCGCCGATTGCTGCCTCGGCGATGGGATAGGTCTGCGCGTTCCACCACGCCGAGCTGATCAGCTCCGCCTGGAGCAGCTCGTAGAGGTCCGGATCGCGCTCCCGATTCATCTCGTCAAGCGCCTGTTGGAAGACTGCAAGGGAATCAGCGATCCGGTCCGTAAACCAGAGCGCGCGGCCCAGCTCGAGCGCGACGGCGCAGCGTCGCGACCGGTCGGTGAGGAGCTCGAGACCGGCGCGCAGGTGGTCGGCCGCTGCCGGGCCGTTCGTCCGCCGCTCCGCCAAGCCGAGCTCGACGAGCACCTCTGCCCGCACAGCCGGATCAACCTGCTCCTCGAGCGCGCGGGTGAGATACCCGACGGCGGTCTCCGCTGCGCCCTGGGCGAGTGAGCACTCGGCCGCCTCGCGGAGCGTCGAGACCACAAACGGGTCGGC
Organism: uncultured Actinomycetes bacterium; assembly: GCA_963830885.1. Taxonomy (GTDB): domain Bacteria; phylum Actinomycetota; class Thermoleophilia; order Gaiellales; family Gaiellaceae; genus JAIBJN01. The sequence continues at coordinate 92,007 of CAWHOA010000008.1, forward strand.
CTGTGGGGCGACGCGGAGGAGGTGCCCCGCAGCACTCTCCGGCGGGGCGCCGGCCTCGAGGAGCAGCTCAGCCGCCGAGCGGTGGCCGGCGTCGCGTTCGACCACATCGAGCGTCTCGTAGACGGCGCTGCGGACGACCGGGTGGAAGAACTCGAGCGGATCCTCGCGCCGCAGAAGGTCCAGCCGAACCAGCGTGCCGGCTGCCGGACCTAGCTCGCTTGCTCTTACGCCGGCGAGCGCGGCCGCGTGGCGCAGCTCGGTCCCGTCGCCGAGGATGGAGGCCGCGCGCAGGAGGGCAAGCGCCTCTGCCGGCAGGCGCGCGAGGCGAACCCCGACGGCGCGAGAAACGCCCTGCGCCCCGATCTCAAGGAGACGGGGCGCCTGCTCGGCGGTCGGGCTGGTTCCTTCCCGGGCGACCGCGTCGAGCACCGCGCCGACGAAGAGCGGATTTCCGCCGGTCGCCGTCTTGAGGGCGGCGCAGAAGGCTTCGTCGGGCTCCAGACCGTACAGCTCGCGCGCGAGCACAGCGATCGAAGCGCACCCGAGCGGTTCGAGGCGAATCGCGGCGGCCTCGGGATCAGCAATGAGCTCTGCGACAAGCGTCGGATCGTGGCTCTCGCCCTCGGGCGGCCGCGTGCCCACGGCGACGAGGAGCGGCACTCCCTCCAGCCTTCGCGTCAGGTAGAGAAGCCAGCGCAGGGAAGGAGTGTCCGCCCAGTGCAGGTCGTCGATCGCAAGCAGCGTCGGCTGCTCGAAGGCCAGGTTGGCGGCGAGCCAGTAGAGGCCGTGCAGGAGCGCGAACGAGCCCTCTGCGGGCACGTTCCGAGGGCTGGCGAGCCGCGAGGCTCCGAAGAGCGGCTCCACGAGCGCGGCAGGCCCCGAGAGCAGCTCCGCGCGGAGATCCGGGGAGGCGGACGCGAGCAGCGGCTCGAACAGCTGTCGGACGATCCCGTGCGCAAACCCGCCCTCGAACTCGCCGCCGCGGGCGGCGAGCACGCGCATCCCCGCCGTGCCGGCGATCGCGCGCGCCTCGGCGAGCAGACGGGTCTTGCCCATGCCGGCACTTCCCTCGATCACGGCCAAGCGCCCACCGCCGCTCCGCGCCGCATCCGCCAGTGCCTCCAGCGCCGCGACCTGGGCTTCGCGCTCCAGGAGCGAGATCGTCGTTCCGCCCGTGGGAAGAACACTCGCCGACGCCATCACGACCAATCCGTAGAACCTTCGAACTTACAGTTTAGGGGCGCGTTTGGGGTCGGCCACGACGCGAGGCACTCCCGTCCGAGTTCACTCTCTAGGGCGAGATGAACGCGGCGCAGGCACAGGCATCGCAGTCCTTGCCGCAATCGGGGTCGCGCTCTCGCATCGTCGCGCTCCGTTTCACCGTCGTGATGCCCGACCGTTCGTGGAGTCGCCAGGCAGTCCGTTCGAGCCTCCGGCAGCGCGGGTGACCCGACCGCCGAGCCGGGCATGGCCCAGGCATCTGGACGCTCTCCGCCGCCGGGCTCCAGAAGCTGCCATGAACACCTGGCCGGGAAGGATCACATGACCACGACAGACGAACTCAGTGGACTGGGCGGCATGCGAGACGAGAAGGCAGCCCACGAGTACACGGAGACGTGGTGCAGGGGCGGGGAGATTGGCCACATCGTGCTGAGCGGCGGCGCTCGCGTCCGCTACCTGCGAGTGGGCAGCGGCCCACCGTTGCTCCTGATGCACACGGTGCGCACCCAGCTCGACCACTTCCAGCTCGTCATCCCGCAGATCACCGACGTGTTCACCGTCTACGCGGTCGACTTCCCGGGCATGGGATGGTCGGACATCGTCCCCGGCGCCAGCTACGAGGAACCGGCGCTGCGAGCTGCGATCGTCCGGGTCGTCGAACAGCTCGACCTCTCCGACCTCACGCTGGCGGGTGAGTCCATTGGCGCGACCATCGCGCTGACCGCGTCGATCGACCTCGGCGAGCGCGTGCGCCGGATCGTCGCCATCAACACCTACGACTTCGCCGACGGCCTCAAACGGGCCAGTCTGTTCGCGCGCGTTGTGGTGGGAAGCATCGAGGCGCCGGTGATAGGCCCGATCGTGGCGCGCCTCGAGAACAGGCAAATCCTCAAGGGTGTGATGCGAGGCGGACTGCGGGACCCGCGTCGTCTCCCCGATCATTACCTCGATGAGCTCCGTCGGGTCGGCCGGCGCCCCGGATACCCAGCGGTGGCCCGGGCCATCTACCGCAACCTGAACAGCCTGATCGCGGCCCGCGAACGGTATGCGCGCATCGACGTCCCCGTGACTCTGGTCTATGGCGACCACGATTGGTCGCGGCCCTCGGATCGGCAGGCGAACATCGAGTCGGTTCCCGGCGCGCGTTACATCCTGCTGCGCGACACCGGTCACTTCACCGCACTGGAAACCCCCCACGAAGTTGCCCGGATCTTGCGCGCCGTCGCCCCATGAGCGGACGGCATTTAGCGAGTCGACTGGAAGGGAGACCTCATGAGAACCGTCGTCAACCAACTGGACATGACGGATCACCAGATCGCAACCCGTGAGGAATGGGATGCCGCCCGCGAGCAGCTGCTCGTCCGTGAGAAGGAGCACACCCGGCTGGGCGACGAGCTCGCCCGGCAGCGGCGCGAGCTGCCCTGGGTGTTGGTGGAGAAGGACTACCGCTTCGACAGCGACGAGGGCGAGAAGACGCTGGTCGAGCTGTTCGAGGGGCGTTCGCAGCTGCTCGTCTACCACTTCATGTTCGGGCCCAGCTACCAGGCCGGCTGCCCGGTCAACTCGTCGATCGCCGACTCCGTCAACGGCGTCGATCCCGCACCTGAACGCGCGCGACGTGACCATGCTGTTCGTCTCCCAGGCGCCGCTGGAGAAGCTGCAGGCCTACAAGCAGCGGATGGGCTGGAGCTTCCCCTGGGTCTCGGCCGCGCCCAGCGAGTTCAACTTCGACCTCGGCTTCTCCTTCACCGAGGAACAGGCCCGCGAGGCCGTGGCGCAGATGCGGCCGACCGGGCTCGCGACCAGCCCCGGAACGGGGAACGGGCTACCGCCGATCGTCGAGCAAAACGCCCGCTCCTCCGGCACCGACGCCGTCGGCTACCTCACCGAAAGCCCCGGCTTCAGCACCTTCGTCAAGGACGACAGCACCGTCTACCACACGTACTCCACGACCTGGCGCGGACTGGAGTTCGTCATGGGCTACTACCCCATCCTCGACCACGCACCCAAAGGCCGCGACGAAGGCGACGACTGGCAACTCTGGATCCGCCGGCACGACGAGTACGCGAGGCAGTGACCCGGAGTCGAGGGCGATCTACACTGCCGGCCATGCCACCGCGCTGGAAGACGGCAGTCGTGGTCTGGCTGGCCATCTACCCCTCCATTACCCTCGTCCTGTGGCTGGCTGGGCCCAGGATCCAAGGATGGCCCTTGCCGGTGCGCACGCTCGCAATCACGGTCGTGGTGGTGCCGTTGATGGTCTTCCTACTGCTCCCCGGCGTCCAGCGCCTCTTGGCCCCATGGCTACGTCCGCCGCCAGACGGTGCGGTCGATTCGAACCTTTCAAGCCCTCCGCCGCGGTAGTTGATGCGTTCTCACCGAGACGGCGGGTCTTGCTGCGCGGCCCCGGCCTCGAGCTTTCGGAGCTCGTGCTCACGCTCATTGAGGCGACTGATATAGAGATTGCCGAACGCCCAAGGGCGCGGTCTACGCCGCTAGGGGCGTGTGCCGGAGAGAACGCTTGCCTGGGGTGTCAAGGTCGGCGCATCGCCCGAGGGACGCCGTCGGACGGACCCTGGTGGGACACCCATCACGCGCTTGAACGCCCGCGCGAAGGCGGCCTCCGAGCGGTAGCCGAGCTGATTGGCGAGCTCCGCGACGGTGGCGCCTTCGTCTCGCAGCGAGCCGAGCGCTACCTGCATGCGCCAGCGCGCCACGTAGTGCATCACCGGCTCGCCGACGAGCTCGGTGAAGCGGGCAGCGAAGGCGGAGCGAGACATCGCCAGCTCATGGGCGAGTGAGGCCACCGTCCACGGTCGTGCCGGCTCCCGGTGGATGAGGGCGATGGCGCGGCCGATCTGCCGGTCATGAAGCGCGCCGAGCCACCCGGTCTGCGCGGCGGGATCGGTGTCGAGCCAGGAGCGGATTGTCTGTACGACGAGAATGTCGGCCAGGCGCGTGATCACGGCCTCGCCCCCGGGCCTGAGCTCCCTAGCCTCGATGGCGATCAGCCTCAGGGTGGCCTGCATCCACTCCGGCTGAGCCGAGCCGGCAGCCTCGAGGTGGATCGCCGGCGGCAGGATCTCGAGCAGGTTTTGCGCCGCCGGGTGGTCGAAGCGCACCGCTCCGCAGATCAGGGTCGACTGCGTCCCGCCTCCGCCGTGCCGGAGGATCTCGTAGCGGTCACTGACCTGCTCGCGGTCGAGCTCGAGGATGCCCGGTGCGGAAGCGCCAGCCTCGCTTCGCAGAGCGTGTCCCTCACCATGGGGCACGAGCGCGAAGTCCCCGGGTCGGAGCAGCTGTTCGTCACCGTTCCGACTCTCGAGCATGGCCTGGCCCGATGTCGGGGCGTGGAACCACATGTACCCGGGCATCGGCGGCAGCGTCAACCCCCACGGTGCGCTCAACTCCGAACGGCAGTAGAAGGCACCGCTCATCCGCAGGAAATGAAGCGCCTCGCCCAGCCGGTCGGCTGGGGCCCAGGGATCGAAAGACTCCATGCCGGGAGTATTGCACAAACACAATTGCGCTCGTCCAATGGTCGTGGACGAACAGTCATGAATTGCGGCCATTTAGCCATAGACAGTCTCATCTCCAGCAGCAAGACTGGACGAACAGCAACCTAGGAGATGAGAGAGATGGCAACAGTAGGACAGACACTCGTGAACCCGGCCAGCGGGGAACGGATCACCTTCCGAACGACCGCCGCCGAGTCGGACGGCGAGCTGGTGGCAATCGACCTCGAGCTCCCGCCGGGTGGACGGGTCCCAGGCGGCCTCCACCTCCACCCGCTGCAGGAGGAGCGCTTCGAGGTAGTCGAGGGGAGGATGCGATTCCGGCTCAACCGCGATCGAGTCGTGGCCGACACCGGCGAGGTTGTCGTCGTCCCGCCCGGCGTACCGCACGACTTCGCCAATCAGGGCGACCGGGTGGCGCTCGTTCGCGTCGAGATCCGACCCGCGCTCAAGATGGAGCAGCTGTTCGAAACCGCGGTCGCGCTCGCCGACGAGGGGCGGACGATGCTCGGGGGCATCCCCAGGCCACTCGAGCTCGCCCTCTTCACCCGCGAGTTCGAGCAGGAGGTACAGGCTGCATTTCCGCCACGCTGGGTCCAACGCCTCGCGCTCGCCCCCTTGGCCTGGCTCGCCAGACGCCGCGGCCGCGATCTGAACCGGGTGCGCAACGCCGCTCGGCGCAGGCAGCCGATCGCAACCGCGCTTGAAGGGAGCCGATCATAGGCGCGCTTCAGAGCTGGGCCATTTCGGAAGCTTCGTCGGCCACGGCCTCGCTGCCCTCCTTCCGTTCGGTGCTCACTCCCGACCGCCGGAGCAGCACTCCAACCACAGCGGCCGCACCCAGGGCGACAACAGCGCTCGTGAGGGCAGCGACCTGCATCCCTTGGGTGAAGGCCTCCTGAGCGGCTCCGAGCAGGTCTGCCCCGAGAGCATCGGGGAGAGTCTGGACGGCTTCGACGGCTCCGCCGAGGGTGTCCTTCGATGCCTCGGATGCTTCGGGGCCGACCCCGACCGGGACTGCGTCTGCCAACTCGTTCCTGTAGACAGCGACGCTGATGCTTCCCAGCACGGCGATGCCGAGTGCTCCACCGAGTTCCGCACCGGTCTCCGAGATGCCTGACGCGACGCCCGCCCGCTCGGGCCGCACGCAGCTCACGACGAGGTCGGTTCCCAGCGTGACAGGAGGCGACACGCCCAGGGCAACGACGACGGAGCCAACGACGACGAGTGCGACGCTCGACTCCGGTTCAACCTGTGCCAAGAGCATGAGCCCGGCCGCCGTGAGCGCGAGGCCCCCGGCGACGATGTACGCCGGTCGGACGCGGCGCACGAGCATCGGAGCGAGCAACGACCCGGCGATGAACCCACCCGAGGACGGGACGGTCCACAGCCCTGCCTCCAGCGGCGAGTAGCCGAGCACGAGCTGCAGGTACTGGGCGATCAGAAGGAAGATCCCGAACGCGATTGCAAGGCTCAGCGTGTTCGCGGCGAGAGCGGCGCTGAAGGTCCGGCTGCGGAACAGCCCCAGGTCGATCAGAGGGTCGCGGAGCGTCTGTTGCCGGCGGACGAAGACAAGACCAACCACGAGGCCGCCCAGAATCGAGAGCAGCGGCGTGCCCTCGATGCCCCTCGCGGCGATCTCCTTCAGCCCGTAGACCACCGCGAGCACCGCGACCACGGAGAGGCCGGCGCTGAGGAGATCGATCCGGCCCGCGTCCGGGTCGCGGTACTCCGGCAGCAGCCTGGGGCCGATGGCAAGCAGCAACAGCATCACCGGCACCGCGAGGAGAAAGACGGAGCCCCACCAGAAGAACTCGAGCAACAGGCCACCGAGTAGTGGGCCGACCGCGGCGCCGACGGAGAAGCTCGTCGCCCAGATGCCGATTGCGAACGTCCGTTGCTCCGGGTCGAGGAACATGTTCCGGATCAGCGACAGTGTCGACGGGGCCAAGGTCGCCGCCGCTACGCCAAGGAGAGCCCGCGACACGATCAGCATCTCGACGCTCGTCGAGAAGGCCGCGAGCATCGAGGTGACGCCGAACGCCGCGGCGCCGATGAGAAGCAGGCGGCGGCGCCCGATGCGGTCGCCGAGCGTGCCCATCGTGATCAGGAAGCCGGCCAGGAAGAAGCCGTAGATATCCGTGATCCACAGAAGCTCCGTGCTCGAGGGCTCGAGATCGGCGGTCAGCGAGGGCACCGCCAGGTAGAGCACGGTCAGATCCATCGAGTAAAGGAGGCAGGGGAGGGCGATCACTGCGAGCCCGACCCACTCGCGGCGCCCTGCCCTGGGCACGTCGCCCGCGCTCACGCGTTCGATCTCCTCATACGGCTACGCATGGTTAGTGCTGCGACCGGCGAGCCATCCGGAAGTCATCGGCCGGCGACGCAGGTCGCCTTCTGACCGCACCCCACCTCAGTTCGCATCCTTGGTCAGCGTCACCTCCACCGGCTGCCATTTCCCTTGCTCGTCCTCAGCCTTCGTGAACGTGTTCTTCATCCAGGGCTGCCACACGCCGTCCTCGCCTAGAAGCCACCAGGAAACCGAGATCGTGCCGTCGGGGTTGACCCTGATCGTGCCGTCCTCATCCAGCGCGTACTGAAACCGCGCCGGGCCGTCGAACCTGAGCGTCCCATCGGCGACGCGGCCCTCATAGCGATTGCCGCCCTCGGAGAAGGGCCCGTTGTTGCTGAAGAAGATGATCCGAAACGTCCCGCCTTCGGAGTCGTAGTACCAGTAGTTGACGCCCGTCTGGATCGGCTCCTCGCCGAAGCTCGTCTCGTAGTGCTGGACCAGGAAGTAGCCGCCGTCGAGCCAGCGGAACCGCTCGGCGCTCCTGACCGGCACACCCGGGCCGAAGACGGTGTCGAGCGTGCGGTCCTCCGCCTCCCACACTCCGAGCAACGGCTCGAGTCGTTTCAGTTCCGGATCGGGCGGCGGTGTCCCCAAGGCGGTCTTGTCCTCGTCCTGCAGGGCAGTCACCCGATCGGCGAGCGACCTATCGATTTCCTGTGCCACTTCTCACCTCCGTCTGTGGTTCGGCGTCCCGGCGACTTCGCTCTCCCGTCGTCGCCCTACCCGTCGCCACCGAGGGCGGGAGGGGTGCCGAGTCCACGTCTGTCGATCCACCCTCGACCTGCAGCCTGGGGAGCCAGGAGAGCCACCGGGGCAGGTACCAGTTCCAGTCGCCGAGCAGGCGCATCGCGCTCGGCAGAACCACGGACCGAATGATGGTGGCGTCGAGTAGCAGCGCGACGGCGACGCCGAAGCCCATCTGCTGGAACATGATCAGGTCGCCGCGGGCGAAGCCGGCGAAGACCGCCACGATGATCAGGGCCGCACCGGTGATGATCCGGGCCGTCGACCCGACACCGAACGTCACCGCTTCGGTCGTGTCGCCGCACTGGTCGTAGCGCTCCCTGATCCGGCTGAGCAGGAACACCTGGTAGTCCATCGAGAGGCCGAAGAGCACCGAGAAGAGGAACAGCGGCACCCACGCTTCGATCGTGTCCGCTTGCTGGAAGCCGAGCAGTTCCGCTCCGATTCCATACTGGAAAACCGTCACCAGCAAGCCATACGCGGCCCCGACGGACAGCAGGTTCAAGATCACCGCGGTCGCTCCGACGACCACCGACCGAAAGACGACGGTGAGGAGCACGAACGTCAGCAGCAGCACCAGCCCGATCACGTACGGCGCGGGATCGATGACGGAGCTGAAGTAGTCGATGTTCTCCGAAGTCGTGCCGCCTACGAGGACCTCTGCGCCCGTGGCTCCGAAGGCCTCCGGGACGACGTCCGAGCGAAGCTCCTTCACCGCGGCGACGGCGTTCTCGTCCGAGGGATCCCCTTGAACCGGCACGGAGAGAACGGCCATGGTGCCGTCGGCAGAGCGCCGGATCTCCCCTTCCCCGAAGCGTGGATCGCCGGCCAACCTCGTCCCTAGCGCCGCAAGCGCTTGTTCCGTTGCCGGGTTGGAGGCGTTTGTGACGACAATCTCCACCGGGTCTGTGGTCGTTCCCGGGAAGTCGCGCTCGAGCGCGAGGAAACCCTGCTTCGAGGCGAATCGGTCGGGCATAGCCGAGACGCCGCTCGTACCCACGTTCAGTCCGACGACGGGGGCCGCCAGTAGCAAGAGCAGGCTCGTGGACAACGCCAGGCTGAGCCCGGGCCGGCGTAGAACGCGCCGCACGATCGCGCCCCAGAAGCGGCTCTCGGAGCCGGCGGATTCGAGCACTCTCTTACCGACGAATGGAATCCGCAGCGAATCAACGCGGTCTCCGATCAACCCGAGCAGGGCCGGCAAGAGCGTCGTGGCGGCGACGACCGAGACCACGCCAACGACGATCGCCCCTACCGCAAGACTCCGCATGATCGAGCTGGGCACGAGCAGCATCCCGAACATGGCGACCACAAAGGCTGTGCCGCTGAAGACGACGGCTCGGCTCGCGGTCAGCCCCGAGACGCCAATCGCATCGAACTTCGCACGACCCCGAGCACGCTCCTCCCGGTAGCGGGAGACGACGAAGAGGGAGTAGTCGATCCCCAGCGCCAGACCCATCCCGGTCAGCATGTTGATCAGGAAGACCGAGAGCTCGAACGGCTGGGCGAGCAGGGAAACGAGGCCAAGGGCCACGATGATCGAGACGATCGCCATCAAGAGCGGAATCAGGCCCGCCACGACTGCTCCGAAGACGAGCAGGAGGATGATGAGCGCCGCCGGAAGCCCGAACTTGAGCTCACCGGATTCGAGATCTTCCTGGGAGAGGAGGTTGAAGTCGTGGTCGAGCGTCTCTTCGCCCGTCACCGCGACCGCGAACGCCGCGTCCGTGTCGGCGCTCTCGACCTCCTCCACCACCGACTCGGCCTCGTCCTCGTCGAGGATGGCGATCGGAACGATCGTCGCGTGCCGGTCGGCGGAGACGAGCGACGAGCTCGTGTCCGTGAGATACGTGCGCGCGCGTGCGAGCGCTCTCGTGTTGCTGCCATCTACGAGCCCCTGGACGAAGCTCTCGAACTGCGGCGCGTCGACCGTGTATCGGTCAGAGCGCACCACGACGACGTCGGTGACCTTCGTCCGCGGGTCCGATGGAAACGCGCGCTCCTGAGCGTCGAGCGCTCGCGTCGACTCAGGGTTGTTCGTCGGCTCGTCCTCGGTGGTCAGGCTGCCGCCGAGCAGCACCGCGATGGCCACGAGGGCAAGGAAGGTGACCACGATCCAGGCGCCGATCGTGCGCCACGGATTCCGTGCGCTGACGGAGGCGAGGGTCTGCGTGGAGAGTTTCATCTGCGTCACCTTCCCGGCTTTCCATCCCGTAGAGGGAGTGCGCGAAGAACGGGGTCTCAAGCTAGGACATCGAATCCCTCGAAAGCTCATCGCTCTGTTCGGGAAGCGGCCCTCGGTCACTGAGGCGGCGGCTGCGCTCGGGTCCGGCGCCCTTGGTCAGCGCCCCACGCGGTGACACCGCGCACCGCCCGTCTCTAAGCTGGGCAGATGGCCGGCGTGGCCTCCGACGACGCCGAGCGCGCTCGCCAGCTCGAGGACATGCGCCAACAGCAGCGCGCGATCAGCGGTGTCCTCCGCGCCGTCGCCCACAACGCGGGGATCCAGCCCGTTCTCGACGAGGTGCTCGAAGCCTGCGAGCGGCTCTGCAGGGCCGATTACACCTCTCTGTACCTTCTCGAGAACGGGTTCCTGCACGTGATGGCGCACCACACCGATGCCGGGAGTGCTGAGTGGGACAGACAGCATCCACACGCTCTCGACCGAACGACGGCCGCCGGCCGGGTGGCGGTGACACGTGAGCCGGTCCACATTCCGGACATCCGTGACGACCCGGAATACTCCTACGGCGGTCCGTCGGAGTACTACCGATCGCTGATCGGCGTCCCGATCATGGTCGAGGACGACCTCATCGGAGTCGTCGTGCTCGTCCGCAGCGAACCGCAGCCGTTCAGCGACGAGCACATCGCGCTCGTGCAGACCTTCGCCGACCAAGCGGCGATCGCGGTTGCGAATGCGCGCCTGATCGAGGCGGTCGAGCGGCAGCGGACGGAGCTCGCGCGGTTCGTTTCCCCGCAGGTCGCAGAGCTTCTCTCCAGCAGGGAAGGCGAGCAGCTCCTGGCCGGGCACCGCGCCTACATCTCGTGTCTCTTCTCGGATCTGCGCGGCTTCACCGCCTTCGCCGAGACGGCGGCCCCGGAGGATCTCTTCGACGTCCTGCGCGAATACCACGCCGCGCTCGGCGAGCTGATCCCGACGTACGAAGGGACGTTGGAGCACTTCGCGGGGGACGGGGTGATGGTGTTCTTCAACGATCCCCTCGCCGTCGCGCACCACGAGCTCCAGGCCGTTCGGTTCGCAGTCGCCGCCCAGGATCGGTTCGCACGAGCTTGATGAGGTCTGGCGGAAGCGCGGAACCGAGCTCGGGCTCGGTATCGGGATCGAAGCCGGCTACGCAACGATCGGGCGCATCGGGTTCGAAGGGCGCTACGACTACGGCGCCCTCGGACCGGTGACGAACCTCGCCTCGCGGCTCAGCACCCAGGCGGCCGCGGGCCAGATCCTGATCGGCCAGCGCCTGTTCGCAGCCGTGGAGGAGAAGGTCGAGACGGCGCCGGCCGGCAACCTCGAGCTCAAAGGCTTCGCCCGCCCGGTCGCCGCCTACGAGGTTCGCGGACTCCACTGACCGGGCGGCGGGTCGCTCGCGCCGCGAGCATCGGTCTGGATTCACACGAATTGGATGATGCGGGCCCGAGCGGCGACGAGGACGATCCGACACCATGGGCCGCACAGGACGCGTCTCATCGGCACCCCAACGCGGAGGAGAACGAGATGACTAGCGGCCCCGAGCCGACCTACGGCCAGTCTGCAGCCTGGCAGCCCGAGCGTCCCCGCTTGCGGCTGTTCCCCCTGCTCGTCTCGTGGTTCGCCACGGGCGTCGCCCTGATGGTCGCCGCCGCGATCCTGCCGGGGGTCGACATCGAGAGCTTCTGGGGCGCGCTGCTCATCGCAGCCATCGTCGCGGCGTTCAACGCGGTCATCCCGCCCGTGCTCGCCGCGCTACGGCTGCCGCTCACGCTCGTTCTCGGGTTCCTGCTCGTGCTGATCGCGGACGCCGTCATCCTCCTCGTGACCGCCGACCTGAACGTGACCGACGGAGTGTTCAGCGTCGACAACTTCGGCTGGGCGCTCCTCGCTTCGCTCGTGGTCGCCGCCGTGAGCGTCGTCCTCGCCGTCATCTTCGGCTCGGACGACATGTCCGAGATCCGCATCGCGCAACGGATCGCACGGCGGCAGGGCATCATCGCCAGCACCGACGTCCCCGGGATCGTGTTCCTGGAGATCGACGGGCTTGCACTCCCCGTCCTGCGCCGCGCGATGCGCGACGGGAACGCCTCGACCATGGCCCGCTGGCTGGCCGACGACACGCACCGGCTCGCGGAATGGGAGACCGATCTCTCCTCGCAGACCGGGGCGAGCCAGGCCGGGATCCTGCTGGGATCGAACGAGGACATCTCGGCCTTCCGCTGGGTGGAGAAGGAGACCGCGACGCTGATGACGTGCTCGGCGCCGCCCGACTGCGCGGAGATCGAGCGGCGGCACGCGACCGGCATCGGCCTGCTCACCGACGGCGGCGCCAGCCGCGGAAATCTCCTCTCCGGCGAGGCGGAGGACGTGATCCTGACGGTCAGCCGGATGGAGGAGGAGAAGAAGTCCAATCCCGGCTATCGGGCCTTTCTCTCCAACGGTGACAACGTGACGCGCACGCTCGTCCTCTTCGGGTGGGAAGTCGCGCTCGAGTGGACGGCGGCCCTGCGCGCGATCCGCCGGGACGTGCGGCCGCGCGGGCATCGCGGCGGCATCTACCCGCTGATGAGAGCGGCGCTCTGCGTCTTCGTGCGCGATCTGATCGTCTCGGGCGTCCTCACCGACATGATGCGCGGGCGTCCTGCCGTGTACGCGACCTTCTCGAGCTACGACGAGGTGGCGCACCACTCAGGCCTCGAGCGCGCCGACACGCTCGAGGCGCTGCGCAAGCTCGACGACCACTTCGCGCAGATCGAGCGAGCGTGCCGCTACGCGCCGCGGCCGTACGAGATCGTCGTCCTCTCCGACCACGGGCAGACGCAGGGCGCGACCTTCAAGCAGCGCAACGGGTACGGCCTCGACGAGCTGGTCGAGCGCTCGCTGGCCGGGGGCGACGTATCGGGGATCGCCGGCGGAGACGAGCAGAGCGCCATGGTCGGTCTCGCCGTCGGCGAGGCGACGGGGAAGAAGGCGAAGCGGCCGAGGAACGACGTCTCCGACCGGGACGTCGTCGTGCTCGGATCGGGCAACCTCGGTCTCATCTATCTGATGGAGGAGCGCGCCGGCTGACGCTCGAGGAGATCGACGAGCGGCACCCGGAGCTCCTGCCCGCCCTCCGCGCGCATCCCCACGTCGGCTGGCTGCTCGTCCGCTCGTCCGAGCACGGGGCGGTCGCGCTCGGCGCCGACGGCGTCAACTACCTCGCGGAGGGCCGCGTCGAGGGCGAGGACCCGCTCGCGCCGTTCTCGCCCACCGCGCCCCGGCACCTGCTGCGCACCGACGGCTTCGAGCACGTCGCCGACATCATGGTGGGCAGCTTCTACGACCCCGAGCTCGAGGAGGGCTGCGCCTTCGAGGAGCTGATCTCGTTCCACGGAGGCATCGGCGGGTTGCAGACGCGACCGTTCATCCTCCACCCGGCGCACCTCGAGCTGCCGCCTGGCCCCATCCTCGGCGCCGCCAGCGTCCACGGCATTCTCCTGGGCTGGCGACGCGGGCTCCAGGCCGGCGGGGCCGCCGTGGTGGAGGCGCGGGCCACCGAGGAACCGGCAGGACATGCGGGCTAGCTCCCGAATTCACCCGGACTGGACGACGTCCCGGCGGCTCTGACGTGCCAGCGTCCAGGTCACGACAAGTCGTTCCGTTGGAAAGGAGCTAGTGCAATGGCATCGCAGGACTCGTGGAGCGGGTGGATCGTCTTCGCCGGATTCGTGATCATCATCGTCGGCGCGATGGACGTGCTCCAGGGCTTCGTTGGGATCCTCGAGGACGAGTACGTCGTGGCGACGGCCAAGGGCCTCGCAATCGTCGACGTGACCGCGTGGGGCTGGCTGACGCTCCTGTGGGGAGGCCTCCTGATCCTCGCCGGGCTCGCCTTGCTCGGCGGGGCAGGCTGGGCACGCTGGCTCGCCATCATCGCCGTGGCCGTCAACGCGATCGAGCAGATCGCGTTTCTGGCGAACTACCCCCAGGCGTATCCCCTCTGGAACATCCTGATCGTCACGCTCAACATCCTCGTGCTCTACGCGCTGACGGCGCGCTGGCAGGGCTTCAAGCAGTCCACGGCCTGATCGAGGACGTCGGACCGGATCGAGGGGGCTGCTGTCCGGGCTCCCTCGATCCGGCGGCCCCAGAGGTCGGTGACCGCGAGCAGGAGCGGTCGCGATGAAAGACCGGAGCGCGTAGGCGCCGAGCGCTACGAGCGCTCGCTCTGGCGCGTCTCGATTCGCTCGAGCCGCGCGTTGATCTGACGGAGCTGCTCGGCAAGCGAGGTCTCGGCGTCCGAGTCGGCCGGCTCGAGGCGCGAGCGCGACACGAACGTGCTCGTGATCGCGGCGGTGATGACCGTCAGGAAGCCGATCCCGACCAGCATGACGAACGCGGCGAGGAGCCGTCCGGCGTAGGTCGTCGGAACGTTGTCGCCGTACCCGACCGTCGTGGTCGTCTGAACGGCCCACCAGAGCCCGGAGCCGATCGTCGGGTAGTTCTCGCGGTCGAGGACCGTCATCAGGGTCCCGGCGGCGACGGTGATCGCGATCGTCGCGGAGGCGATCACGACGGCGGCGCCCCGCGGCGTCACGGCGCGGGCCACCCAACGCTCGAGCCGCCGTTCGAGCCTCGTCTCCTTCAGCGTGTCGGCGGGGTTCTCGTTCATCGTTCTCAGTCCTCCGGTTTCATGCGGGTGAAGCCCCCGGCGAGCCCGTCGCCTCGCCCTCGGCCTGCTCGCCCTTCCTGAGGAGCTCCTCGTAGAGCGAGCTGTTCAGCACCGGTGAGCTGACGATGAGAATCCCGAGGAGGTAGACGAAGAAGATAAGCGTCGTCGCGGCGCCGAGACCACCGTACAGCGACGTCGACTTCGCGAGCTCATCCATGAGGAAGGCGTCGACCAGTCCGCTGAGGACTGGGACTCCGATCCCGATGAGGAGTGCGCCGGGCAGCAGCGCCCGCCAGGGAGCGTCCCTGTGCGGAAGGTGAAGTGAGACCCAAAGCCACAGCCCGGTGAGCGGGGCGATGGTGATCGCGGCCGCCAGGAGGCCGTGCCACGCCACGTCGGCGAACCACGAGCTGAGCGCGACGGTGATGATGGCCGCACACACCATGCCCGTGAACACAAGCGACCCGACCGGCTTGGGCTTCGGGGGAGGTTCGTCCCAGACGAGCGAATGAACGAGCACGACCGCCTTGGCACCCGTGAAACCCGTCCAGAAGAGAAGGGGCACGCCGACCGCGAGGAGCCACCACGAGTTGGAGTCAGCGGCGCGCGAGGCATCGCCGATCGCGTTGGAGATCGCCGCCGGGACGCCGCCCCCCTCGACCGCGTCCTCGGTGTCGTTCGCGTTGCTGAGGCCGAGAGCGCCTCCGACGATCAAGCCGAACGGCAGCAGCCACAGGAAGAGCCTGTACGCGAGTCCCCCGGCGAGGACGCTCGCCGCGACACGCCGGTTTCGTTCCACCGCCCGGATCGGAACTGCGAGGGCCACGTGTCGTTCACTTGCCCCCTTGGCGCTCTCCACCGCGGCGCTGAGCTTGGCGCGCGTTCCCTCGCTGCGGCCGGCATCGGGTGCCTTGCCGCCGTCGGCCGGGTCGAGCTGTCGATCGTCGACGTCGCTCATCGTCTCGCCCTCCAGGCTCCAGTCAGGCCACGGCGTAGCTTCGATCCTCGACCAGGTACGCAACGAGAAGCGCCAGCGGGAAGAAGACCAGGCTGAAGAGGAAGTAGAGGAAGAAGCTGTGCCCCTTGCGGGCGGCAACGCGGGCCGGCCAGAACGCGATGGCTACCCAGACGACCACGAACAAGATGGTCCAAAGCCAGTACATCTATGCCTCCGATTTGGTGGGTCTTGGTGGGTCGGTCACGGACACTGGAGGGCATCCGTCAGCTGCTCGACGCCGTCGGCCGCCTCGCCTGCGCGTGCCTGGGCGTCCTCGCCGCCGGAGGCGGCCAGCGACTCAAGGCTGGATGCGAGGTCTTCGGCGGCGGAGGCAGCATCGTCGGCCCCGGCCGCGGTCAACGCTGTTGCGCTGTCGGCGAGAGCTGTCGCGGTGGATCCGATGGCGGCAAGGGCGTCCTGGCCGGGCTCGGTCCCGCTGGTGGAGATCTCCGTCAGGTCCGCCGAGAGGTTCGCGAGCTCGGGACAGAGCTCCGCCTGGGCATCCTGAAGGTTCTCGATCCCCTCGCCGAGCGTGCGTGTCCCCGTGTCGGTGTTGCCCGTAGCGCCCGTCGCGGCCTCGGTCGTTCCGCTGTCGTCGTCGTCGGAGGCGCAGCCGAGGGCCGAGACCAGGACGACGACGGCAACAACGAGGGCTGCTGCGAAGCGGCGGGTCATGATGCGGTTCGATCTCACTGTCTGCCTCCTTGGCTGCCGCGAGGGGCCGGGCGAGCCGCCCACCCGAGGGAGGGCGGCTCGCCGGCGACACGGCTCGGTTACTGGGCGTCCAGGTCGTCCTGGTCCTCGAGCTCGGCGACCTCGATCGCGACCTCGAGCGCCGCGGCGATCGCGCCCGTGGCGGACGCGACGCGTGCAGTGCCGACGATCGGCGCAACCGCGGCGAGGACGCCGCGAATCCGGTCGGGGTCGATGCCCATCTCGCGTGCCGCTCCGAGGTTGAGCAGGTACGAGGCAGGCGGGGCATCGACCGCGACGAGCGCAGCGATGCGGACGAGCATCAGTGCCTCCGGATCGAGACTCGACGCCTCGACCGAGTCCGCGGTCATGCTCGCGAGCAGGTCGAGGACCGGCGTGTCGGTGGTCGGATCAGCCATGGTGCTCTCCTTTCATTCGACGTTTGTTCCAGGGGACGGGCGGGTCGGTTGGGTGTCCTCGAGTGTTGCTTCCGGACGCCGGTCGCGGGGAAGGGTTTGATGCCCTCCGACGGTGACGAGCGGCGGCGGCGTCTCGAACGTGTACCCGCCGACCCACAGCGGGTTGAACCACCCCGAGCCGTCGTAGTACGTGAACCCTTCCGCCGCTCGCGGATGGAAGTACAGTGCTCGCGAAGTCGCGTTGCCGACGGCGGCGGCGTCCTCGAGGGTGCGCCGCAGCCGCTCGTCCGGCTCGAACGGCTCGCCCTTGACAATCCCGATCGCGGCGAGATGCCCCATGAGCTCGGCGTCCGTGCTGCCGGCGGGCTCGTCCTGCACCACCTCGTTCATCAACTCGAAGAACCCGAAATCGCTCGGCGGCACCGTGTTGAACGCCTTCCCGCTGCCCTCGACGAATACCGTCTCGGGAACCTTGGCCGGTGGAGCGGGTGGCGCGCCGCCTTCGAGCAGCGTCGCGACGCTGGTTCCGTGGCCCCCTTGGGCGTAGGGGTAGATTCTCAGCGTGCTCTTGATCGTCTCGACGGTCGGGGCCGGGTCGTCGTCCGTCAGGAACGAGCGGCCGAGAGAAGCGCCCGCGACGTGCGCGAGTGCCCGAGGTGGTAGCCGCTGTCGGGCAGCGAGCCGTCGAAGCCGGGCGGGACGAGCAGGAAGCGGCCGCCCTCGCCGCGATCCGGGCCGGAAAGGCCAAAGTCGATGATCCAGTGCCACCACATGTCGTCGAACACCGCCAGTGCCTGTGGGGGCGTCTCGACGACCATCGGACCCGAAGTGAGATCGACGATGCCGAGGAAGTAGACCGTGTCCGCGTTGGCGGTCAGGAACACGGACTCCGACCCCATCAGCTCGGAGAAGATGAGGATCGAGTTGTCCTCCACGCCGATCTCGTGGAAGCCCTTCCGGATCGCGTACGTCGACGCTCCGGCGAACCCGTCGAGATAGACGTTGAGCGCGTGCACGAAGTCGAGATGGTCGTACACGCGCTCCGACGGTCTTGTCGCCCGGTACGCCGTCGACGAACTCGAGCGTCCCTAGCCGAGTCTCGAGCTGCTCGGGTGCCCCGATGGAGCTAAGCGTCTCGTTGGCAATGGTCATCCGTCACCTCCTGGTGCCTCGGCGCGCGACGTCGAGCCGAGATGGATCAGACTCTCCTGTGATTTCGCGCCCAGTATGTGGGCGGCCCCGCCCCGCTTCCTCATACGGATCGCATGAAATAGGCGTCCTCCGGAAGGCGATCCACGCTCCGGCACCCTACCGGCTGGCCTAGGATTGCCCTCCCGTGGGTTTGGCCGACGTTCCTTTCGACCTCGCAGAGGCCAAGCTCGCTGCCCCGCTGCCACGGCCCGGCACCGTGGCGAAGGCGGACGTCATCGCCCGGCTGTGCACTGCGAATACGCCTTTCGCGACCGTGGTCGCGCCCGCCGGCTACGGCAAGACGACCCTGCTCGCCCGCTGGGCCGAGGCCGACCCTCGTCCGTTCGCGTGGGTCGCGCTGGATGGGCGAGACGACGACGCGGTCGTGTTCCTGCGGTACATCGCGGCCGCGATGCACCGGCTCGAGCCCGTCTCGTCCGACGTCTTCGATGCGTTGTCCGGGCCAGGCGGATCCACCTGGTCGACACGGGTCCCCCGTGTCGGCGGCGCGATCGCCGCCCGTGAGCGCCCGCTGGTGCTCGCGCTCGACGATCTGCACGCTGTCGCCAATCCGGCCTGTCTGGACGTGCTCGCCGAGCTTTCCCGGTACGTCCCAGCCGGCTCCCAGATCGCGGTCGCAAGTAGGGAAGAGCCGGCCCTGCCCCTCGGCCGCTGGCGGGCGCAGGGCTCCGTGGACGAGATCGGCGTTGGAGACCTCCGGCTGGACGAGCAGGAAGCCGGGATGCTGCTTGCAGAGGCGGGCGTCGAGCTCGACGACGGCGAGGTCGCCGAGTTGACCAAGCGAACGGAAGGATGGCCTGCCGGCTTGTACCTGGCGGCGCTGTCGATGCGGGCCGGGGCGGCAAGCTCGCTGAGTCCCGAGGGCTTTACCGGCGGCGACCGGTTCGTATCCGAGTATTTCCGCCTCGAGCTCCTCTCCCGGCTACCGGAGGCGGAAGCGCAATTCCTCAAGCACACCTCGATCCTGGAACGGATGTGCGGCGGTCTCTGCGATGCCGTGCTCGAGACGACGGGGTCGGCGCACACGCTCGAGACGCTCGAGCGCGCAAACGGCTTCGTGGTGCCTCTCGACCGGACGGGCGAGTGGTACCGCTACCACCACCTCTTCGGCCAGCTCCTCAGGAACGAGCTCGAGCGGTCCGAGCCCGAGATGGTGCCTGCGCTCAACGCTCGTGCGATGGCCTGGTGCGTCGCCAACGACCTGCCCGAGGAGGCGATCGGCTACGGGCAAGCAGCGGGCGAGACGGAGGCCGTCGCCGGCTTGGTCGACGCCCTTAGTCCGCCGCTCTACTACGACGGCCGCTTGCAGACCGTGGAGGAGTGGCTCGGGTGGTTCGGCGACGACGAGCTTGTGCAGTACCCCGCACTCGCCGTCTTTGGAGCCTGGTGGCGCGCGCTGACGGGGCGAGCCGAGGAGGCCGAGCGCTGGCTCGCCCTCGCCGACGGGGCGACCTCGAAGATCCCGCTCTCGGACGGCAGCGCCACGATCGAGCCGTGGGTGGCCACGCTGCGCGCGCACATGATGCCGAACGGTGTCGAGCAGGCGCTCGCCGACGCCGATCTGGCGCTGGATCAGCTCTCGCCGGACAGTTTCTGGATCCCTACCGCACTCCTCGGCCGAGGAGTTGCGCACGCCCTGCTCGGCGCGGCCGATCGTGCCGTCGTGGAGCTTTCTGCAACCATCGAGCGGGGGCTGGCCGCCGGCAGCTTCGAAGAGGTCTACCTGGCGCAGGCGCAGCTCGCGCTCCTGGCGGCCAAGGAAGGAGCCTGGGGCGAGGCGGGGCGACGCGCACGGGCGGCAGAAGCGGTCGTCGAAGAGACGGGCCTCGGCGACTACTCGTCGAGCGCGCTCGTCCACGTCGCAACGGCGCGGGTCGGGCTCCACGAGGCGAGGCCGCAGGAGGCCCGCGCGGCGCTCGCACGCGTCCACCGCCTGCGGCCGCTGCTCGACCACGGCATCCCCTGGGTGACCGTCGAAGTCGGGCTCGAGCTCACGCGCGTCCATCTCGGACTCGGCGAGGCAGCCGCCGCCCGCACGACGCTCAGAGAAACCGAGGACGTGCTCGAGCTCCGCCCTGACATGGGCTCGCTCGTCGAGGACGCGCGAGAGCTTCGCGACCGCCTGGCGGCGACCTCCGGGTCGGCCGGTGCCTGGGCGATGAGCCTGACGGGCGCCGAGCTCCGGCTGCTTCCCTACCTCGCCACCCATCTCACGGTTCCGGAGATCGCGACCCGGCTGTTCATCTCGCGCAACACCGTCAAGACCGAGGCGGTCTCGATCTACCGCAAGCTCGATGCCTCATCGCGCAGTCAGGCGATCGAACGCGCGGTCGAAGTGGGGCTCCTGGACGGCTCGATCTACCCGCCGCCGGCAAATCTCACCCAGGAAGGGTGATGCGCAGGGAGTCCGCACCGGGTCCGATGTGAACCGGTGGGGATGGAGTACAAAGAGCACCTCCGAAGGCTCGCGGTACATGACAGTGCGCTCGTCGTGTCGCTGACGGCGGAGGAGACGCCGACGGCGTCGGCCCTCGACGAGAGGACAGTGGCTCTCGTGCGCATCGCCGCGTCCATTGCCCTGGATGCGGCGACCGCCTCGTTCCAGCACGCGGTCGCCCTCGCCCTCGCAGCCGGGGCGACGAGGGACGAGATCGTCGCCACCCTCGAGGCCGTGACCCCGGTGACGGGCACCTCGCGCGTCGTCGCGTCGGCCCCGAAGATCGCGCTCGCGCTCGGCTACGACGTCGAGGAAGCGCTAGAGGAACTCGACCCGTGAGCAGCGAATTCATCCAATCGGTATGACGAAGGACGCCGCATCCGCGCCCATTGTTCCTGACGCCATGAATACTGGGGTATCGCGACGCGTCGAGTTGCTTCTACCGATGCGAACGGTGCTGCTGGTCGCTGCGACGCTAGGAGTGCTGGCGGCGTTCTGGGCGATCGGCGACACCTTCCTGATCGTGTTCATCGGGATCTTCCTGGCGCTCGTCTTCGAGTTCCCCCTGCGGTACCTGATGTCGAAGACGAAGATGTCGCGCGGCGCCGCGGCGGCGGTGTTGGTGCTCGGCACGTTCGCGTTGATCTTGCTGATCGGGCTGCTGTTCCTGGTGCCGCTCGTCGGCTCGGTTCGGGACTTCCTCCAGGATCTTCCGGTGCTGGTCGAAAAGCTGCGCGCTTCCGACGAGCTCTCGGGGCTGGGCGACAGCGGAGCCGCCGAGAACGCGCAGTCGGGCGCGGAGAAGATCTCGGCGTCCGTGCCGGATGCGATCGCAGGCGTCATCGGCATCGCGGGCGACTTCTTCTCCGGCTTCCTCGTTACCTTCACGATCATCTTCATCTGCATGTTCCTGCTCAGCGACATCGCGAACCTGAAGCGGGCGTTGGGGAGCGTGCTCATGCCGGGTGAGGACGAGCGTTGGCTGGGCGTCTGGGAACGCGTGACGACCGTGATCTCGCGCTGGGCGATCGGCGTCGTCGTGATCGCCGTGATCGCCGGGACCGTGCAGGGGCTCACGGCGTGGCTGCTCGGGTCGAGCTATGCCCTCGGGCTGGCCGTCATCGCAGGGCTGCTCGACATGATCCCGAACATCGGCGCCATCCTCGCCGGGTTCATCCTCGTGCCGGTGCTCTGGGCCGAGGAAGGCATCACCGCGGCGATCATCATGCTCGTCGTGCTGCTCGTCTACCAGCAGATCGAGAACAACGTGGTGACGCCGAAAGTCCAGGGCGTCGCCGTCAACCTCTCGGCGTTCTTCATCATCGTCGCCGTCACCCTGTTCGGTGCGCTGCTGGGGGTTCTCGGCGCACTCACCGCAGTTCCGCTCGCGGCGGTCATCCAGATCTTCGTGCAGGAGCTGACGAAAGCCCGCCGGGAGAAGGTCGCGGCGGCCCACGCGGCGCTGGAAGCTACCGCGAAGCCTGCTTAGAGGTCG
>CAWHOA010000009.1:0-7072 GCA_963830885.1 uncultured Actinomycetes bacterium
CGCGCCGGCCCCCGTACTCCGTCCCGCCGGCAAGTAGCCGAACTGCCCGATCCGTCCGACGTTTTCGTCGGGCGGCCTACGTCCACCTAGGCTCGCCTCTTTCCTTCGCGTCGGTTTGCCCGCGCCGCGGCCTGGGAACGAGGTCACACGTTACGGCCGAAGGAGGGACTGACGATGTCGGAATGGCTCTGGATTCTCATTGTTGTGGCGGTGCTGGTGGTTATCGGGCTGATCGCCTGGGCGGTCCTCGCGCGCCGACGAAGCGAACACCTCCGTGAACGCTTCGGACCGGAATATGAACGAACCGTTTCGGAGCACGGAGGCCGCCGCGACGCGGAGACCGAGCTCCAGCGACGCGAGGAAAAGCGGGAGCGCCTCGACATCGTGCCTCTCTCGTCTGAGTCACGCGAGCGGTATCTCGGCTCGTGGCGCGAGGTGCAGACCGGCTTCGTCGACGAGCCGACGCGGGCGCTGACGGAAGCAGATCGGCTCGTCACCGACGTGATGCGCGAGCGGGGATATCCGATGGACGAGTTCGACCAGAGAGTCGCCGACATCTCGGTCGACCACCCTCAGGTCGTCGAGCACTACCGGGAAGCCCACGCGATCCAGCTCGCCAGCGAGAACGACGAGACATCGACGGAAGACCTTCGGCAGGCGGTCGTGCACTATCGGGCGCTCTTCGAAGAGCTGCTCGACGAACGCGAAAAGGAGGAGGTGACCTGACGTGGAGGCTTCGCAAGAACAGCAGGGCGACAACGTGACTCGCGACCCGGAATCGGAGGACGCCGAAGAGCAGGGCGAGCTTTTCGCCCCCGACGAGCGGGACCAGCTGGAGCGCAGATGGAACGACGTGCAGGCGCGGTTCGTCGATGAACCGCGTGGCTCGGTTGAGGAGGCCAACACTCTCGTGGACGAGCTGATGCAGCGTCTCGTCTCGAGCTTCTCGGAGGAGCGAGCGCGGCTCGAGGCGCAGTGGGATAGCGGCGACGAGGTCACGACCGAGGATTTGCGCGTAGCTCTGCAGCGATACCGGTCCTTCTTCGGCCGCCTGCTCGAGGTGCGGCTCGAGCAATGAACGGTGACCTTTGGACATATCCGGAGAGCGTCGGACGCCTGGACGTGACCGGCTTCGACGTCGAGGCCCTCGATGGAGACATCGGCACCGTGGACGAAACCCGCCTCGAAGCAGAGGCCGCCTATCTCGTGGTCGACACCGGCCGTTGGATCTTCGGGAAGAAGGTCTTCATCCCGGCGGGCCTCGTCGAGCGTGTGGATCGTGACGACGAGACGGTCCACCTGACCAGGGCAAGGGACGAGATCGAGGCGGCCCCCGAGTACGACGCCGATCGTTCCGGCGATCCGGCGTACCGAGAACAGATCAGCGCGTACTACGCCGCCGGAAGCCGGACGGAGGAGAAAGACGAGGAGGCCCAGGACCCGGCCGACAGCGAGCAGGCGAGCAGCGGATGAGTGCGCCGAGCGACACGATTGACCGCGGAAAAGATGAGCTTCGGCACCCGGCGCGGAACGCGCGGGAGAATGCCGAGCGCGGGCGTGGCTGGTACGCGTGGCTCGCACGAATCGGGCTCGTCGCCAAGGGCGTGTCGTACGGCATCGTCGGTGTACTCGCCCTCCAGCTTGCGCTCGGCAACGGCGGCAAGGCCACGAGCCGCCAGGGTGCGCTGGCGACGATCGCCGACGAGTCGCTGGGCAAGGTGCTCCTGGTCGTGCTCGCCCTCGGCTTCGCGGCGTATGCAACCTGGCGGTTCGTGCAGGCGTTTGCGGAGCGCGAGGACGAGGACGGCGCGAAGGGCGAAGCCAAGTTGTGGGGCAAGCGCGCGGGTTACATCGGTCGCGGATTGATCTACGCAGGGCTGACGTTCACCACGATCAAGCTGCTGACGGGGTCGAGCGCCGGTCAATCGCAGAACGAGCAGGCAAGGGAGAGCACGGCCACAGTGCTGGATTGGCCGGCTGGCCGCTGGCTGGTCGGCCTGACTGGCCTGGCGGTCATCGGCGCCGGTGCCTGGAATCTCTACCGCGGGCTGACGCGGAAGTTCGAGAAGCGCTGGCGAACCGGGCAGATGAGTGAAGCCGAACGCCGGTGGGGTGGGCGAGCGGGCCTCGCCGGCCACGTCGCGCGCGGAGTCGTTTTCGGACTGATCGGCGTCTTCCTCACGAAGGCAGCGATCGATTACGACCCGAACGACGCGATCGGGCTCGACGGTGCGCTGCAAAAGTTGGTCGACACGCCTTACGGCCCCTACCTCCTGGGCCTCACTGCGATCGGCCTGATCTGCTACGGCCTCTACTGCCTGGTCGATGCCCGGTACCGCGACGTGTCGGTGGGCGGAGGCGGTTCCTCGGCAACCCAGGCCGAGACCGCCGGCGCCGGCGGAGGAGCGCGATCAGGATCAGCAGCGCGGCGATCGCGAGCGGCACCCAAGCCCAGCGCATGACGCTCAACGCCCGCTGTTCACCCGGCCCGGGTCCCGCCTCGGGCGTGTAGGGGTCGAGCGGCGGCGCCGGCTGGCGGGGCACCTCGTCCTCGCCCTCGTCACTTCGGCCTCCGGATCGACGATGTGCTCGCGCTCGTTGTCGCTCGTTCGCGGCAGCCCAACCCTTAGCATCGGCGACCGATGAAGGGCGTCATCCTCGCCGGCGGCAGCGGAACGCGCCTCCATCCGCTGACGCGGATCACGAACAAGCACCTGCTGCCGATCTACGACCGCCCGATGGTCACCTACGCGATCGAGGCGCTCGTCTCGGCGGAGGTGCGGGAGCTGATGGTCGTGACCGGAGGGACCCACGCCGGCGAGTTCCTGCGCCTGCTCGGGAACGGCCACGAGTGGGGGATCGACCGGTTGTCCTACGCGTACCAGGAGCGCGCCGGCGGGATCGCGGAGGCGCTGGGTCTCGCGGAGCGGTTCGCGGGCGGTGACCCGATCGTCGTCATGCTCGCCGACAACGTCGTGGAGAGGTCGATCAAGCACGCGGTCGACAACTTCCTCGAGCAAGGATCCGGCGCGCGGATCCTCCTCGCTCGGGAGGAGGACCCGGAGCACCTGCGCCACCTGGGTGTCCCCGAGCTCGACGGCGATCGCGTCGTCCACATCCACGAGAAGCCGGAGAACCCGCCGAGCAAGTTCGCCGTCACCGGCATCTACTTCTACGAGTCGGCGGTCTTCGAGATCATCCCGGAGCTGGAGCCGTCCGGCCGCGGCGAGCTCGAGATCACGGACGTAAACAACTGGTTCATCGACCGCGGGACGATGGAGTACGACGTCCTCGAAGGGTTCTGGGGCGACGCGGGCGAGTCGATCGAGGCGTACTACGCGGTCAACGACTTCGTCCGCACGAACGGCGCCAACAAGCCGTGATCTTGATCACCGGCGCCGGCGGGCAGCTCGGCGCGGCGCTGGCGGAAGCCTTTCCCAGTGCGCGCGCTCTGTCACGGGCGGAGTGGGACGTGGCCGAGCCGTACCCGCTCGACGAACGGCCGGAGCTCGTCCTGCACGCGGCGGCATGGACGAAAGTCGACGATGCGGAGGTGGAGCCGGACGGCGCGCGGCAGCGTGAACGTCGAGGGGACGCGAAACGTGGTCGAGCTCGGGGCGCCCGTTGTCTACTTCTCGACCGACTACGTCTTCGACGGCCGCAAGGGAGAGCCGTACGTCGAGAGCGACGGAACGAATCCGCTGGGCGCGTACGCGCGGACGAAGCTCGAGGGGGAGCAGGAGGTCCGCGAGGGGTGGATCGTCCGCTCCTCGTGGCTCTTCGGCTGGACGGGCCACAACTTCGTGCGAACGATGCTGCGGCTCGGCGCTGAGCGCGACGAGGTGTCGGTGGTGGACGACCAGCGCGGCTCGCCGACCTACGTCGGGCACCTCGCGGAGGCGACGCGGGGACTGCTCGATCGGCCGTACGGCGTGTACCACCTGGCGGCGGAGGGCGACTGCACGTGGGCCGACTTCGCCGAGGCGATCTTCGAGGAGGCTGGGCTGGCCTGCCGCGTGAACCGGATCACGGCGGCCGCGTACGGGCTCCCGGCCCCTCGGCCGGCCTACTCGGTGCTGCGGAGCGAAAAGGGTGCGCCGCAGCTACCGCACTGGCGGGACGGGCTCGCGGCCTGCCTCGCCCGCCTACGCTTGTAACCGAGCCGCCCGCGCCCGATCGAGGCTACTCTCCTGCGCGCAATGGACGCGGAGCGGCGTACCGAGATTCGCCGCTGGGCGGAGGCGCTCGAACGGTCGGAGGTCGCAGAGGTGCGAGCCGCCGGTCGGGCGCTGGCCATGCTGGTCGAGGAGAACGAGGAGCTCGCCCGGCGACTCGCCCGGCTGGAGCTGCCCGAGCCGTCCGACCAGCCGCCGTCCGCGGGCGCGACGCCAACGCCGCGGCCACCGCGCCGCACGCGCCGCACGCGGAAGTCGTTTCCCTGGCGGCTCGCCGGCGTCCTCGGCGGCGCGCTCCTCGGCGCGGCCGTCCTGACGGCGCTCGCCATGGCCGCCGTGCGGCCGGACCTCCGGGTCGGTGGGGTCGACGACGGGGCCGTCGTGGGCCCGACGGCGCTCGCGCAGCTCGCCTTCTGGGCCCGCGGCGAGGGCGACGCGAGGGCCGAGTGGCGCCTCGACGGCCGGAAGGTCGTCCCGCGGCGCCAGGGCGGCCGCTTGGTCATCCGGCCGGGGAAGCTCCGCGACGGCGAGCACGTGCTCGAGGTCAGCGTCGGCGGGCCGCTCTTCACAACGACGCGGCGGAAGGTCGACTTCCGCGTCGACACGACGGCGCCGCTCGTCCGTCTCGACGCGCCGGTGGCCCATCGAGTGGCCGAGCCGATACGCGTCGCCGGCCGAGTGGAGGCGGCCGCCCGCCTCACCCGCGCCGGCCACGAGGTGCCGCTCGACGAGAACGGTGCGTTCCGGTTCGAGCTCGCCCGCCGGCCCCCACGCGGCGTCTTCGTGCTGGAGGCCGAAGACCCGGCCGGCAACAGGAGCCGCTGGCAGGTGCCGGTCTCCGTCATCCCCCGCCAGCCGGTGCAACCGGTCCGTGCGGTGCACGTGACCTCCTACGGCTGGGCCGACGCGAGCATCCGGCGAGGCGTGCTCAAGCTCGTCGACGAGAACAAGATCAACGCGATCGAGCTCGATCTCAAGGACGAGTCGGGGCTCGTCGGCTGGGACGCGGCCGTGCCGTACGGGAGGCGCATCGGCGCCGTTGAGGACGTGTATGACCTCAGGCGGGCGGTGGACGACCTGCACGCCAAGGGAGTTCGGGTGATCGGCCGGCTCGTGTGCTTCCGGGACCCGGTCCACGCCCAGGCGGCCTGGCGGGCGGGCCGGCGCGACGAGGTGATCCAGACGCCGGGCGGCCAGGCCTACTCCGGCTACGGCGGCTTCACGAACTTCGCCAACTCGGAGGTGCGGAAGTACAACGTCGACGTCGCCGTGGCCGCCGCGAAGCTCGGAGTCGACGAGATCCTCTACGACTATGTCCGCCGGCCGGACGGCCCGCTTTCCTCCATGCGCTTCCCCGGCGTCACGGGAAGCCCGGAGCAGGCGATCGTTGCGTTCCTCGAGCAGTCACGGGAGGCGCTCGCCGGCACCGACGCGCTCCTCGGCGCCTCCGTCTTCGGCGTCGCAGCGACCCGTCCTGAGGAGGTGGCCCAGGACATCCCGGCTATGGCCCGGACCGTCGACTACATCGCCCCGATGGTCTACCCCTCCCACTGGGGCCCGGGAGAGTACGACGTCGCGAACCCGAACGGCGAGCCCTACGCGATCACGCGCCGGTCGCTCGCGGACTTCGCGCGCAAGACGAGGTTCAGCGGCGCGAGGGTCGTCCCGTGGCTCCAGGACTTCTCGCTCGGCGTGGACTACGGCCCGGCCGAGGTAGCCGCGCAGGTCCGGGCCGCACGGGACGCCGGCATGGACGAATTCATCCTCTGGGACCCGGTGGTCACGTACACCTCCGACGCGCTTGAGCCGACGGCGAAGCGCCCCGCGCTCGACCTGCGGACGACGCCGCCCGAAGGCCTGCCCGGGCCGAGGCGCCTGCCGGACCCGACGCCGGCGGCGGCTCCGTCGGACGAGCAGCACGCCGTCGGCCCGGTGAGCGGGCTGCCGCCGAACGAGCTCGGCGTCGTGCCGGTCGTGATGCACCACGAAGTCCGGCCCGACCGCGTCGGCGCCTACGACCAGACGCCGTCGGAGCTGCGCGCCGAGCTGGAGCTCCTCTGGCGCCAGGGCTATGTGCCCGTCTACGCGTCCGAGCTCGCCGACGGCAGGATCGACCTTGCCGCTGGGAAGAGCCCCGTCGTCCTCACCTTCGACGACTCGACTGTCTTCCAGCTCGAGCTGACCTCGGCGGGGCAGCCGAAACGCGGCACCGCCGTCGCCATCCTCCAGGAGTTCGCCCGAATTCATCCCGAATTCCCCGCGAAGGCGACGTTCTTCCTCCTCCGCGAGCCGTTCGGTGGGACGACCCGCTCGGCCGAGCACGTGCGCTGGCTCGCCCGGCACGGGTTCGAGCTCGGCAATCACTCGCACGACCACACGCCGCTCGCGACGATCTCCGACACCGAGGTGCAGCAGCAGCTCGCCGCCGGCGCCAGGGTCATCCTGGACGCCGTTCCCGGCTACCGGATCAAGACGCTCGCGCTGCCGCTCGGCTCCGTGCCGCGGCGGGCGGAGCTCGCCGTCCGCGGCCGCTCCGGTGGCCTCGCGTATGGGCCGTACGCCGTCTTCCTTGTCGGGGCCAATCCGGCCCCGTCGCCCTACTCGCGGGACTTCGATCCGACTGCGATCCCGCGGATTCGGAGCTCACACATGCCGTGGGCGTCCGCCGAGGACTACACGTTCGCGTACTGGATGCGGCACCTTGCCGACCATCCCGAGCAGCGGTTCGTCTCCGATGGCGATCCGGCCGCGATCACCGTGCGCCCGGGGGACAGCGTGAAGGTCGCCGCGCGGTTCCGCTCTCGCGTCGGCGCCGAGCGCTAGCGCCAGCGGTCTACATCATCGGGCGCGCGGTCGCGGAGCGGCTCTGGCGCGAGGGCCTGCGCGCCTGCCTTGCC
>CAWHOA010000010.1:0-66819 GCA_963830885.1 uncultured Actinomycetes bacterium
CGTAGGTGGTTACTCGCTCGGGGCGGTGCCGGCGGCGTCGTCGAGGCGGTAGAGCCGCGCCTCGCGGCGGCTGTTCCGGCCGGTCTCGATGCGGGCGACGACCTGCTCGAGCCGGGCGAGGCGACGGTCGACCGACCGCCAGCCCGACGTCACGAGCTCGGTCAGGAGCGCGACGTCCTCGAGCCGGTCGCGGCGCTCGTCCTCGACGCTCGTGGAGACCTGCTCGACCCTGGCGAGCAGGCGCTCGAAGAGCGCGCCGAGCTCGGCGACGTGCTGCGCGACCGGCCTGACCTCGACCCGGAGCGCCTCGGACACGACCGAGCCGACTCCCTCGGGCAGCGAAGCCTCCAGCTCCGCCGCCGTGGCCCGCAATCGGTCGAGGAGCTCGTCGGTGCCGACGCCGGGCGGGATCGCCGGGAGGACCTCGACGCGGCGCGGGTAGGGCGGGGCGCCGATCGCGTCGATCGCCTCGTGGACGCGCCGCTCGACGTCCTCGCTGACGGCCTCTCCGTGAACCACGCGCAGGACGTTCTCGGCGGAGACTTCCGCATAGTCCGCAAGCTCGAGAATGGTTGCCACAGTACGCCGCCGCAAACCTAACCCCCTCAGCCCCCGGGTTCAACAGTCTTCTGCCAGGATTCACCAGTTCCGGTGACCAGCTCGACGCCCGCAAGCGCCGCTTCGGCGCGCTCGAGGAACGAGACGGCGTCGTCTTCGAAGCGGAGCTCGACGACGGCGACGGGCATTCGCCCCTCGCCCAGCGCCAGCCGGAGCCGCCGCGCGACTCGCTCGGCGTCCACCAGGGACGACTCCGGCAGCACCACGGCGAAGCGTCCGTCGCCGAGATGGTGCACGAGGTCGGGCGCGCGCGTGTCGGCGGGGAGCCGGCCCGCGGCGGCCTGCACGGTCTCCGGCCCGCCCGCGGCCCGCAGGAGCAGGAGGCTGAGCGGATGCGTGTACCGGCGCGCCCGCTCACACTCGACTGCGAGCGTCTCCCGCAGGGTCCGCAGGCCGGGAAGGCCGGTCGCGTCCCGGTCGGCCGCGCGGCGGAGCTCCTCGACGGCGAAGAAGTTGCGGAGCGAGGGGACGAGAGCGGCCGCGAGTCCCTCGAGCCGCTCGAGCTCCTCCTCGGTCACCTCGCGCTCGAGGCGGCGCCAGAACACCGCGAGCGTGCCCAGCCGGCCGTCGTCGTCGAGCACGGGAAGCGCCAGCCCGCCGCGCAGTCGGAACTCGTCGCGAGCCTCCTCTTCCGCGGTGTACCGGTAGGCGAGAGTGACCGCCCGCGCGTCACCGCCGCCCGGCGGGAGCCCGGTGAGCTCGCGCGAGGACTCCGCGGCGGAGAGCCCGTACGTGGCCACGAGCGGCTCGCCGTCGGGCTGCGAGAGCACGAGCATGGCGGCGGCGGACTCGCCCAGCCCCGCGGCGGCTTCGAGCACCCGTCGCAACGAGCCCTCGAGCGAATCGGCCGCGCCGGCCTCGGCGAGGCGCCGCAGCCAGTGGAGCTCGCTGTGTGCGCGCGTCGAGGCCGCGCGCTCCCGCCTGACTTCCTCCCACGCGTCCGCTGTGCGGTCCTCGGCCCGGGTCGCCGCGTCACCTCCGCGACGGAGACGGACCAGGAGCAGGGCGGAGGCGGCGAGCAGCAGTCCCGCCAGCGCTGACACGCCGACGACGATCCAGGTCGTGATCTCCCAGCTCCGCAACGCGCCCCTCCCTCACCGGCCGCAACAGCGCGGTCCCCTACTGTGACTGTAGGAACTTTTCGGGAGATTTCCAGGGGGGCCCGCCGGCACAGCCTCGTTTCGCCAAGCCCTGCTAAGCCAGCGGGCCGCGGAGCCGGACGCGCTCCGCGAACGGCTGGTAGCCCAGGCGCTCGTTCAGCCGCTGGATGGGGACGTTCCGTGTCTCGTTGGCCGTCTCGAGGCGCTCGTAGCCGTTGGCCTTCGCCCACGCAAGCTGCGCGCGCTTGAGCGCTCCGGCGATCCCGCGCCCGCGCCAGGCGCGCCGCACCCCGGTCATGTCGTTGGTGGCGACGGTCGGACGGGCGTCGGAGAGGTGGAGCTTCGAGTAGCCGACGACCTCGCCGTCGACGAGCGCGACGAAGACTGCTTCGGGTCGATCGTTGGGGCCGCTCATGTCGAATGCGAGCCACTCCTCGAACGGCCCGATCGGATGCTCCTCGTACCCGGGCACGTCAGGATAGGCCTCGCTCGCGACCGCGTAGATCCGGGGCGCCAGCTCGGGCCGCTCCGCCCAGGTGACGATCTCGACCTCCGCGGGCGTGCGGCGGTCCGTCGGGGATGTCGGCGAGATCGAGGGCGAGCCGCGTCTCTCGGCCGACCTCCTCGAAGCCGCGCCGCGCGGCCCAGGCGAGTCCGTCCGACTCGGCGGCGTCCACGCGACCCTCGAGCTGCTCGAGCCCGGCCGCCCGTGCCCAATCGGACAGGCCCTCGTAGAGCGCCCGACCGATCCCGCGCCGTCGGCTCGCGGGCAGGACGCCGATCCAGGCCTCCGACTCGTCGCCCTCGACCGTGACGAAGCCGACGCCGACGACCGCCCCGTCCGCGAGGGCGACGAGGTGGAGCTCGTTCCCGGGGAGCGCGTCACGGTATGCCTCGAGCTCCGCCGACGTGATCGGGACGGGGGCGACCTGGTTGTGGACATCGACCCAGGCGGCGACGTCGTCCGCGCCGGCGAGCGGGCGGACCTCGGTCACCGGACCCCGGCCAGCTTCACCAGCAGTCGCTCCGTCCAGGACGGCCGCTCGGGGTCGAAGTGGCCGGCGACCGCCCGAGCGTACGGGGCGCCGACCCGGCGCGCATACGCCGCGAAGCCTTCGCTCCTGAGCGGCGCCCAGTCCTCCCGGTACGGGATGGCTAGGTGCGTGTTGGTCACCGTCTTCGCCGAGAGCAGGAACGCCATGCCCATCCCGACGGAGACCTCCAGGAGCGATCCCCGCTCCCGCGCCGCCTCCGCGCGGAGGCCGCGATAGAGGGACGCGAGCTCCTGCGGGCCGGGCAGGCCCGAGGCGTCCTCGCGGAACTCGCCGAGCGTCGAGCGCAGCTCCTCCAGCTCCAGCGGCGGGATGTCGATCAGCCGCGCAGTCCGGCCCGACGCGTTCTCGAGGGTCTCGAGCAGCTCGTCCACGGAGCCGATCTCGCGCTCCTCGGCCAGGACGCCCGCGCGCTTGAGCTCGTCCACGAAGGCGGCCAGGTAGACCCGCGAGCCGTGGACCGCGTCCGAAGCGGCCGCGAGGAGCCAGAGCGGCGAGAAGCCGAACGCCGCGATCGAGCCCAGCTCGACGACGTTCCCGGCCGCCTTGCGCTTCGTGATCTCCTGCGCGGAGACCTCGGGCGGCTCCTGCGGTTCGACGCGCCCGACGGCCTCGATCGCGATCCTGAGCGCGTTCTTCGCGGTCGCCTCGTAGAGTCGCGAGCGGCGGACGAAGCGGGGGAGCAGGACCTGCACGCTCTCGTGGACGGCGCCTCCGAGCGTGCCAATGAGGGCGCGGAGGCTGCGCTCCGGGAGCGAGATCGCGTACCAGAGCCGCCGCCAGGGATTTCGATACGGTGCCGCCATGACCAACGCGACGCTCCACACTACACACGGCGACGTCGCCGTCGAGCTCTTCGACGGGGACGCGCCCAAGACGGTCGAGAACTTCACGAAGCTCGCCGGCGACGGCTTCTACGACGGCATCACCTTCCACCGCGTCATCCCGGACTTCATGATCCAGGGCGGCTGCCCGGAGGGAACCGGCACCGGCGGGCCCGGCTACGAGTTCGAAGACGAGGCGAACGACCACCGCGTCGTCCGCGGCGCGCTCGCCATGGCCAACCGCGGCCCGAACACGAACGGCAGCCAGTTCTTCATCGTCACGACCGAGGCCGCTCCCTGGCTGGACGGCAAGCACACCGTCTTCGGCAGGGTCACCGACGGGATGGACGTCGTCGACGCCATCTCGGAGGTCGACCGCGACTCGAGCGACCGGCCGCGCGAGGCCGTCGTGATCGAGCGGGTCGAGCTGGTTCTAGAACCTCTTCCGGAATGACGCCTCGTCGCCGGGGTGTGCTGGGCGAGTGAGAGGCAAGGACGAGCTCCCGCGGAGCTCGTCCTTCTGATGCCATCCCCACCCGTCCTGCGTTCGTAGCCGGAGGCTACGGGCGCAACCGAGGACGCAGAATCGCGCCGGTCAGCGCGGCCCGGCGGCACAGGGCTTCGTTCCGGGAGAGGTTCCCTAGCTAGGCGGCGCGGCCGGCTAGCGCACGGGGCGTCCTGGGCGAGGAAGACCTCGACGACCTGCGGGTCGAACTGCGTGCCTGCGGCCTCGCGGAGCCGCCGGCAGGCCTCGTCGACCGGCAGCCGCGACCGGTAGGGCCGGTCGGTCGTCATGGCGTGGTAGGCGTCGCAGACGAGGATCACGCGCGACTCGAGCGGGATCTCCTCGCCGGCGAAGCCGTTCGGATAGCCGCTGCCGTCCCAGTGCTCGTGACAGTGGCGGACGATGTCGCAGACCTGCTCCAGGCGCTCGATCGGCGCGAGGATGCGCGCGCCCAGCTCCGGATGCAGGCGGACGACCTTCCACTCCTCGTCCGAAAGCGGGCCCGGCTTGGAGAGGATCGCCTCGGGGATGCCGATCTTGCCGATGTCGTGGAAGAGGGCGCCGAGCTCGAGGCGCTTGAGCGCCTTGGCGTCCATTCCGAGCTCGCCGCCGACGTGGAGGGCCATGTCGGTGATCCAGCGCGCGTGGGAGGAGGTGTACTCGTCGTTCGCCTCGAGCGCGTTCGCGAGCGCCTCCACCGTGGAGAGGAACGTACGCTCGAGGCTCTCGAAGCTCTGCGCGTTGGCGACGGCGAGCGTGACCTGGTGCGCGACGCCGGCGAGGAGGCGCATGCTGCGCTCGTCGAACCCGCTCTCGTCGCGGCCGTCGCGGACGACGATGCAGCCCAGGCGCTCGCCGTCCAGTCGGAGCGGCGCGACGGCGATGCGGCCGCGGCCGAGCTCCGGGCTCAGGCCGGTGGGGAACTGCGCCGCCTGGAGCTCGAACGGCTCGTCCGCCTCGAGCGTGGCGCGCGCCTGCTCGTCCGGGACGACGATGCTCTTCAGGACGGCCGCGTCACGCGGTTTGAAGCCATGGAGCGCGCGGGCCGCGAGATCCTCGCCGGCGCGGTCCTGCAACCAGACTGACGAGCGCGGCTTCTCCAGGAGCCGGGCGGCCAGGTCGACGGCCCGCTGCAGCACCTCGTCGAGCGACTCGGCGAGGGCGAGGCGGCGGCTGAAGTCGAGGAGCGCGTTCGAGATCTCGAGCGAGGCCCGCGCGCGCTTCGCCTCGAGGCGCTCGGCCTGGTAGAGACGCGCGTTCTCGAGCGCGACCGATGCGTGGCCGCCGAGCACCTCGAGCAGGCGCACGTCGTCTTCGTCGAAGGCGCCGACGCCGAGCTTGGAGACGACGACCGCGCCGGTGACGCGCGTCCCATAGTGCAGAGGGGCGGCGATGATCGTCTCGTCCACGTCGTCGGTCCCGGGGATCGTGACCGCGTAGTCGCACTCCATGGCGTTGTCCACGAGGATCGACTTGCCGGTCTCCGCGGCCCGACCGGTGATCCCCTCGCCGATCGTGCACGTGAGCGCCTCGACGCTCTCCTCCGAGTAGGGATCGACGTCGCCCCGCCAGGCGACCGGGACGAGCCGCTCGCCGTCGACGACGTAGACGCGGCAGGAGTGGTAGTCGACGAGCATCCGGAGCTCGTTCACGATCGCGTCGCCGATCGCGCGCACGTCGTTCAGCCGGTTCAGCTTGCCGGCGAGGCTCTGGAGCATCTTCAGGTGGGCGATCGAGCGGACGTCGCGGCCCGCGCCCACCGGAGCGGGACGCTCGCCTTCCTGCTCCTCGAAGAGGACTGCCTGGCTCTTGCCGCGCGCCTTCGCGGTCATCATCGCAATCTCGGCGCAGGCGACCAGCTCACGCGGGTTCATGGCGTGCTCGGGCCCCTGGGCGATGCCGATCGAGACGCTCAGCCTGCCCGCCGGGTCGAACTCGGTGTCGGCGAGGTCGTCGACGATGCGCCGCGCGAGGCCGAGCGCGTCGCCGGCGTCGCACGAGGCCATGATCACGCCGAACTCCTCGCCGCCCAGGCGGCACACGACGTCCGAGGAGCGGACGATGCCCTGAAGGAGGTCGGACAGCTCGACGAGCACGAGGTCGCCGAAGCCGTGGCCGTGGATGTCGTTCACGCGCTTGAAGTCGTCGAGGTCGAGCATGAGCACGGCGATCGAGTCGTGCGTCCGGCTCGCGCGGTTCAGCTCGGAGCGGAGCCGGTCGTGGAAGTAGCGGTGGTTGTAGAGGCCGGTCAGGGAGTCCGTCTGGGCCTGCAGCTCGAGCGCGGCGCGCACCTGCGCGTTGTCGAGCGCGAGCGCCGCCGCGTCGCCGAAGCGCTTCGCCAGCTCGAACTCCTCGGTGGAGAAGCGCGCGCCGGAGCCGAGGCGGTACACGTTGAGCGCGCCCTTGACGGCGCCGCGGGCCACGAGCGGGACGGAGATGAGGGCCTCGGGCTCGTCCGGCGTGCCCGGGACGGTCTTCACGCGCGGGTCGAGGTGGGCGTCGTTCACGAGCTGCGGCTCGCAATGGTCGATTGCCCAGCCCGTGATTCCCTCGCCGAGGACCGGCCGGTCGCTCATGATCGCGTCCGCCCAGTGGTCGCGCGCCATCACGGGGATGAGCAGCCGGCGGGCCTCGTCGGCCTGGTAGATCGTGAAGGCGTCGTACGGGATGACGTCCGCGAGCGAGTCGGCGATGCGCTCCAGCACGGTCGAGTGGGTCTGCTCGGACAAGACCTCGTGGAACACGTCGGCGAGCCGCCGGTACGAATCGACGAGCCCGTCAGCGTGCACGGGAGTGGACGGGGCGGGCGTCGCATCGACGGCCCCGGGAACCAGGCTGTTCACCTCTCTGAGTTCCACGCGGCCGCAGATACCTCCTAGTTGCGGCTCCCCCGACGGAAGCCCAAACGAATACAACCGGGGTTCGTGTGCCGCTCCCTCACTCGAAAGGGGGATTACGAGCCCGTCTCGGAAAGAAGCCCCTGCTGCCAGGCAGCGAGGCGTCATTCCGAAAGCGCTCCCACTGCACCCCTTTCGGTGTGCAAGGATGCCCGTGCTCGAGACGAGGAGGAGATCTCCGGATGCCCCATCACTGGTTCCGCGTCGCGCCGGGCGCGTCGGGCGCGCGGGCGAACGACGCGAGGATCAGGAAGACAGTCAAGGCCCACGGCGGGAAGGTGCTGTTCATCGGCGTCGACGAGAAGGGCAAGTACTTCGTCCTCGTCAACATGACCAAGGTGAAGGACCCGAAGAAGCTGCGGGCAGCGCTGAAGGTCGTCGCCGGCGAGGCGGGCGTCATTCTGAAGAGCCCGGCGGAGGCGGAGAAGAAGCCGAAGAAGCGGTAGAGAGGGAGGAAGATGCCGTGCCGCATCACTGGTGGAAGATCGATCCCGACAACCCGGGCCCGAAGGAGCGGGCGAAGGCCGTGCGCAAGGCGGCGCGCGAGCACGGAGGCGAGGTGATCTTCGTCGGCCGGACGAAGAACAACACCTGGTGCGCCCTCGTGGACATCGAAGACCCCGGCCGTGAGGGCGAGGTCTACAAGGCCGTCGGCGGCCGCGACAAGCTCTTCGAGCTCGAGGCGTTCGGGGAGGACGACTAGCCGAAGCACCGCTGGCGCGACGGTGAGCCCGGCCAAGTAACAGACTGTTACTTGGCCGGGGCGAGCGCGGGGGCCGGGGCTCCGGCCGCGCGGTAGAACGCGGTCGCGTGCGCAAGCTCGGCCTCGGCCTCTCCGGTGCGGCCGGCGGCGGCGAGGTCCGCGGCGGCTCTCGTTCGCGCCAGGGCCTCGTCCGGCAGGGAGCCGATGCGGGCAAAGATCGCCGCCGTGCGCGGCCAGTCGCCTTCGCCGGCCGACTCGGCCGCGTCCAGCCAGCGCGTGCGGGTCGGGGTGCGGCCCGCGGTGGCACCGAGCTCTCCGGCGCGGTCGAGGGACGCCAGGGCGAAGGCGAGGTCGGCAAGCCAGAACGAGGCCAGCGAGAGCCCGCGGCCCTCGTCGAGCCAGAGCCGCACCAGGTCGTCGGCGGCCGCGCCCGCCTCCGCGACGTGGCCTGCCGCCGCCTGGGCGTGTGCGTCGAAGGCGAGGACGGGGAGGAGCGTCTGCGGGGCGCCGACGGCGCGGGCAAGCTCGAGCGCGCGCTCGAGGTCGGCGAGCGAGGCCTCGGCGCCCTCGCGCGCGGCGGCGATCTTCGCCCGCACGAGCCGCGCGTCCACTTCCTGCAGCGAGGCCCCGCCCTCCTCTTCGCCGGCGAGGAGGCCGTCGCAGAGCGCGAGCGCCGCGTCCCACTCGCCGCACCAGTACAGCTCGTAGGCTCGCTCGACGTCGAACCAGCCGAGCGCGATCGCGTCGCCGAAGCGCTCTGCGACGCGCCTGCCCTCCGCGTAGAGCTCGAAGGCCCTCGGCAGGTCGCCGAGGTCGGCGGTGATGGAGGCGAGGTTGTTGAAGCCGCGCGCGGCCTGCGGCGAGTTGGCGCCGGCCGCCACCTCGACGCTCTCGCGCAGGTCGCGCAGCCCTTCGAGGTCGCCGGTCATCACCCGGGAGAAGCCGCGCGTCGAAAGCGCGTGGGCGCGCAGCCCGGCGAGCCCGAGCTCGTCGGCCATCCGCAGGGCCTCACCGGCCGCGTCCATCGCCGGCCCGGCCTCGTCCATGGCCAGGTGGAGGCTCGCCCGGCTCGCCAGCACCCGCACCTTCGACCGCGAGGGCGGCCTCTCGGCCAGGAGGGCGTCGGCATGCGCGAAGTGCGAGACCGCCTCCTCGCGTCGGCCGTGGGAGATCATGAGCAACTCGCCGAGCAGCACCTCGGCCTCGGCCGCGAGCTCGAGCTCGCCCGCGTCGAGCAGCTCGACGGCAGCCTCCGCCAGCACGTCGGCCCCGCCTCCCTCGCCGCGAAAGAGCGCCTGCCCGTAGCGGAGCAGCAGCCGCGGGCGCTCGGCGTCGTTCTCCGGCCAGGAGGCCAATGCCTCGCGGTAGAAGCGGACCGCGGCTGCGTAGGCCGAGAGGCCGAGGGCGCGGTCGCCGGCCTCGGCCAGCGCGTTCCGCGCGCGTCCGCGCAGCGCGTCGAGATCGCGCCCGGCCGCCCGGGCGAACTGGAGCGCGCTCAGGTAGTGGTGGGCGATCAGGTCGGCGAGATCCTCGGCGCGATCGCCGGCCAGGCCCTCGAGCCACTCGGCGGCGAGCCGGTGCACGTCGGCTCTCCGAGTACGAGGGATCTGCGAGTAGGCGATGTCGCGGACGAGGATGTGCCGGAAGACGAATGCAGTCTCGCCGGCTACCGACGACCGGCGTTCCCGGCGAACGAACTCCTTGCGCTCCAGCCGGAGGAGACCCTCCTCGACCTCGTCGCGCGGGCGGCCGCTCACCGCCGTCAGCGACCCGACCCAGAAGATCTTCCCGACAACCGCCGCGCCCTGCAGGAGCGCCTTCTCCTCCGCCGCCAGCGTGTCGAGGCGCGCGGCGATGATTCCCTGAACGGTCTCGGGCAGCGGGAGCTCCGGCCCGGCGAACGGCTCGGCGAGCATGCGGACGTACTCCTCGGCGTAGAGCGGGTTGCCGCCCGCGTGGGCGAGGAGCCTCGCCGCGCGGCCGTTCTGGACGGTCTTCTCCGCGAGGAGGGCGGCCAGCAGCTGCTCGGTCTCCGCGTCCGAGAGCGGCGAGAGCGAGACGGTCAGTGCGCTCCGCTTTCCGCCGCCCCAGCCCGGACGGCGCTCGAGGAGCTCCGGCCGGGACGTGCACACGACCAGGATCGGGACGCCGGACGACCAGTCGACGAGGTGGTCGACGAAGTCGAGCAGGCCGTCGTCGGCCCAGTGCAAGTCCTCGAAGACGAGCACGAGCGGGTACTGCTCGGCCAGCGACTCGAAGAACCGGCGCCAGGCCCCGAAGGCCTCGCGGCGATGGTCGCCCGCGTCCTGGGGCGGCCCGCCGAGCCCGACCAGCGGCCGGAGGTGCTCCAGGACCCACCAGGCCTCCGCCTCGTCGTCGACGACCGCGGCCACGGCGGTGCGGAGCTTCTCGGCCGCGGCGTCGGACGCGTCCGACTCGAGGATGCCCGCCTGTGCCTTCACCATCTCGCCGAGCGCCCAGAAGCTGACCCCCTCCCCGTAGGGGAGCGAGCGTCCCTGGCGCCAGTAGCGAATCGCGGTCGAGTCATTGTCGAGCGTCGACCAGAGCTCGAAGAGCAGGCGGCTCTTCCCGATCCCCGGCGAGCCGACGAGCGTCACGAGCTGCGGCGACCGCTCTCGCTCCGCGCGCGAGACAGCGTCACGGAGAAGCTGGAGCTCGTCGGCCCGGCCGACCAGCTCCGCGCCGCCCTTGAAGGCGATGTCGATGCCGAGCCGCGTCCTCGGCGCGACCACCTCCCAGACCAGCACCGGCTCGGACTTGCCCTTCGCGTGCACGGGCTCGGCGTCGCGATACTCGATCACGGCCGAGGTGGCGCGGTACGTGGGCTCGTCCACGAGGATCCCGTCCACGGGGGCGGCCGACTGGAGCCGGGAGCACGTGTTCACCACGTCGCCCGTGGCCATGCCCTCGCCCTCATTCGGCCGAGCCGAGAGCGCGATCATCGCTTCGCCCGTGGTCACGCCGATGCGGACGTGGAGGCCGAGGCTCGGGTCGGCGGCGTTGAGCTCGCCGAGCGCATCGCGGGCGGCGAGCGCCGCCCGGACCGCGCGCTCGGGATCGTCCTCATGGGCGAGCGGGGCGCCGAAGAGCGCGACGACCGCGTCGCCGATGAACTTCTCGACGGTGCCGCCGAAGCGCTCCAGCTCGGCCTTCACCCGGGCGTGGTAGGGCGAGAGCATCCGCCGCACGTCCTCTGGGTCGAGCTTTTCCGCGCGCCCGGTGAAGCCGACGAGGTCGGCGAACAGGACACTCACGACCTTCCGCTCCTCGCGGATGACCGCCTCGGCCTCGCCGGGCGCCATGGCGGAGCCGCAGCGGGTGCAGTAGGCGAGCTCGAGCGCGACCACCTCGGCGCACTCCGGGCAGGCGCGGCCGAGCTGCTCGCCACAGCTGCCGCAGAAGAGCGCTCCCGCTCGGTTGTCGAAGCCGCAGGAGGCGCATTCGGACATGGCGGGAGTAGTCTAGGGCGCGTGAGCGCAGGCATCGCGCGTCGGCCCGGCCTCGCGGAGGTTGTCGCAGTCTGGGCGCTCTACGGCGTCGTGGCGGTCCTGGTCTGGATCACCTACGCCCGGCTCCCTGTCGACGAGTTCTACAACGTGAGCCGGGAGGGCTTCGCCGGCGGCGCGAGCAGAGTGCTCGTCTATCTGAACTACCCGCTTGCCCTCGTGGCGATTGCGCTGCTCGCGATCCTGGCGGACCGCCTGAGGGGCGGGCTCGTTCCTGTGGCAGTCCTGGCTGCCCTGCTCTGCGCGGTCGTCTTCTGGCCGGGCGTGGTCGAGCAGTCGGATCTCGATGCGAAGCCCATCAATGCGCTACCGGCCCTGGGCGTCCTCTTGACCGCCATCCTCACGGTCGTCGCGCTGGTGCGGGGCGGGCTGGGCCGGTCCCGTCCGTTCGGCGGCGGCTGGGACGTGGCCCGGGTCGCATTCGCGGTCCTCCTCGTCCTCGCCTCGATCCCGTGGTTCCTCGCCGACGTGGGTGTCTACGTCGGGCGAATTCCCGGCCTCGGCGCCGTCTTCATGAGCGATGAGATCCTGCCCGAGCCGGGACACCCATTCCTCCGTGCGGTCCACCTGGGCCACCATCACGGGTTGGACGGGACCCTGCTCGCGCTCACGGCCCTCCTACTCTCGCGAGTCGTGCCGGACGTTCGCCCGCGGCTGCTCCGGCTCGCGCTCGGCTTCTACGTCGCGCTCATGCTCGTGTACGGACTGGCCAACGCCCTGCAGGACTTCTGGCTCGAGCAGCTCGTCAAGCGCGGCACGACCGGCCTCGAGCTCCCCACCATGACCGTCCCCAAGGCGTCCTGGGCCTGGGCCGCGATCCTGGTGGCGGCGCTCCTCATCCACTTTGCGAGCGGTCGCGTAGGTAGATTCGGAAGGCCACACGAGGAAGGAGTCCCATGACGCGACGTTTGTTCCTACTTCTCCTCGCCGTTCTCGCCCTTGCCGTGGGAGTGGCAGCCTGCGGAGGCGACGACGACGACTCCGGCGACGGAGCGGCCGCCGAGGACACCACGACCCATGACGAGACGACGATGGAGGGTGGCACGCACCTGACCCTCACCGCCGATCCCGGCGGGGCGCTCTCCTTCGACCAGACCGAGCTGACCGCCGCGGCGGGCGAGGTGACCATCGAGCTCGTCAACGACTCCGGCGTCCCCCACAACGTCGAGGTCGAAGGCAACGGAGTCGAGGAGGTGAGCGACACGATCAGCGAGGGATCGACCGACCTGACCTTGACGCTCGAGCCCGGCGAGTACGAGTTCTACTGCGCCATTCCCGGCCATCGCGAAGGCGGCATGGAGGGCACGCTCACGGTCGAATAGCCCGTGCAGCTCCTCGACCTCGAGCACCTCGGCCGGGAGCGCGTGATCGGCTCCTACCTGCTCGCGGGCGACGAGCCCGCGCTCGTCGACTGCGGTCCGGCGAGCTGCCTGGACGCGCTTCGGGCAGGGCTGGCCGGGCACGGGCTCGAGGTCGGGGAGCTGCGGCACCTCCTGCTCACGCACATCCACCTCGACCATGCCGGCGCGGCGGGATCGCTCGTCCGGGAGAATCCCGGTCTGCTCGTCCACGTCAGCGAGGTCGGGGCGCCGCACCTGGTCGACCCGAGCCGCCTCGAGCGGAGCGCGAGGCGGCTGTACGGGGACGACTTCGACCGGCTCTGGGGGCCGCTCGTGCCGGTGCCGGAGGAAAGCATCCGCGTCGTCGGCGACCGCGTGCTCGACCTGGAGGTCTTCCCGACTCCGGGCCATGCCTCGCACCACGTCTCGTACCTGAACGCGGACGGGTCCTGCTACACGGGCGATGCCGCCGGCGTCCGGATCCCGCCGGGGAGGTACGTCGCGCCGGTGGCGCCGCCGCCGGACATCGACGTGGAAGCGTGGGAGCGGACGCTCGACGCCATCGCGGAGCGCCGGCCGGAGCGGCTCCTGCTGGCGCACTTCGGTGTCGCCGAGGATCCCGAGTTCCACCTCGTCGAGCTCCGGGCCGCGCTGCGCACCTGGGCGGAGCGGGCGCGTGAGGGCTCGGAGGAGGAGTTCGTCACGGCGGCGGAGGCGGACGTGCGGGCCGCGGCCGACCGCGCGACTGCGGAGCTCTTCGAGCAGGCCGGGCCGTTCTGGCAGTCCTACGCGGGGCTTCGCCGGTACTGGGAGAAGAAGGCGGAGGCGGCCGCCGCCTGATTGGCTACGGTGTCAGCTGATGCGCCGCCGTTACCTCCCGGCCCTGGTCGCCGCGCTCGTTCTTGCACTCGGGATCCCGGCCACCGCCTCGGCGGTGCGGCTCCAGCTGGTCGCGGGCAGCTTCGACCAGCTCACGCAGGTGACGGCGCCGAGGAGCGGCGACCCCTCCGGGACCCTGTACGTCGTCGAGCAGGAGGGGCAGGTCTACAAGCTCCAGGGCGGCACGCGCACGCTCTTCCTGGACATCCGCTCGCTCGTCTCCTGCTGCGGGGAACGGGGGCTGCTCGGGATCGCGTTCGACCCCCAGTTCGCGACGAACGACCTCCTCTACGTCAACTACACGAACGTGCGCGGCGACACGCGCGTCGCGCGCTACCGGGCGAACGCCTCGCACACGGGCGTCCTTCTCAGCACCCGGCGGCTGCTGTTCGCCCTCGCCCAGCCCGCGTCGAACCACAACGGCGGCCGGCTCCAGTTCGGCCCGAACGGCAGGCTGTACACGGGCCAGGGCGACGGGGGCGGAAGCTGCGACCCCGGCGGGCGCGCGCAGAACCTGCGCAGCCGCCACGGGAAGCTCCTCAGCCTGAATCCCCGCAACATCGGCGCCGGCTGGCGGATCGACGCGTACGGTCTGCGGAACCCGTGGGGGTACTCCTTCGACCGCGCCAACGGGCGCCTGTACATCGGCGACGTCGGTCAGAACCGCTGGGAGGAGGTCGACACGCTCGCCCCGTCGCGGCTCGGCGGCGTGCCGGAGAACTTCGGGTGGGACGCCTTCGAGGGGCGGTACCGGAGCACCTGCGGGACCGGCGGGCTCCGCGGACCGAGCGGGCACGTCAGGCCGATCTCGAGCTACAGCCACTCGCTCGGCTGCTCCATCACGGGCGGCTTCGCCTACCGCGGCCGGCGGATGTTCGGGATCCGGGGCTGGTACCACTTCGCCGACTACTGCTCCGGCCGCATCTGGCGGCTGAAGTACATGAACGGCCGGCTCGTCCGCGGCCGCACGCTCATCCTCGACACCAACCTGAACATCACGTCCTTCGGCGAGGGCGTCGGCGGCGAGCTCTACCTCACGCACCAGGGCGGCGAGGTCTACCAGCTCGTCCCTTCGTGAGCTATCGGTTCGTCGACTGCCGCTGGGAGCTCGGCAACCCCGGCCGCGGCCGTGAGCTCTACCTCGAGGGGCATGTCCCCGGCGCATCGTTCCTCGACGTGGAGCGCGAGCTGTCGGCGCCGCCCTCCACGCCGGGAGGCCGCCACCCGCTGCCCGCGGAGGGCGATTTCGCCCGCGCGGCCGGCGCCGCCGGAATCGGGCCCGGCGTCTTCGTGGTCGCGTACGACCAGGGGATGAACGGCGGCGCAGCGCGGCTCTGGTGGCTCCTGCGCCACTTCGGGCACGACGACGTGGCCGTGCTCGACGGCGGGATCGGCGCCTGGCTCGGACCGCTCGAGGCCGGTGACGAGGAGATCGAGCCCGCCGTCTTCACGCCGGCTCCACGCTCGGGCGACACGATCGAGGCCGAGGAGCTCGCGGCGCGGCTCGGCGAGCCCGGGCTCACGGTCGTGGACGCCCGTCTGCCCGAACGCTACCGCGGTGAGGTGGAACCGATCGACCCGGTCGCGGGGCGGATTCCGGGCGCCCGCAACGCGCCGTACACCGAGCCGCTCCCCGACGATCTCGCCGACGCGGGGGAGATCGTGGCCTACTGCGGCTCTGGCGTCACCGCCGCGGTCACGCTCCTGCGGCTGGCGCAGGCGGGCCGCCCTGACGCGAAGCTCTACCCGGGCTCCTGGAGCGACTGGTGCGGCCGGGGCCTCCCCGGCGAGACCGGCTAGCTCGGCTCGTTCAGCCTCCCGTCTTGATCGCTAGGCGAGCTCGACCTCGACGACGCCGGCGAACGCGTCGGCGCCCGCGTCGGCGCGGTACCGCTCGTACACGAGCGCCGCCACGGCCAGGTCCTGGACCGCGAGGCCGGTGGAGTCGAAGACGGTGATCTCGTCGGCCTGCGCGCGGCCGCCAGCCTCCCCGAGGAGGATGCGGCCCAGCTCGGTCACGTCCTCCGGCCCGAGC
The DNA here is from genome assembly GCA_963830885.1 of uncultured Actinomycetes bacterium. Lineage (GTDB taxonomy): Bacteria > Actinomycetota > Thermoleophilia > Gaiellales > Gaiellaceae > JAIBJN01. Next base: position 15,481 of record CAWHOA010000010.1, read on the forward strand.
GTTTCCGCCTCGACGGCGCGGGAGATGTCGCCGTTGTGGCTGGCCTGCTCCCACTCGTCGACGACGACCCGGGCTCGCGCGAGCTCCTCGACGGCGATCTCCGCCTTGCCCGGGCCGTCGGCGCCCATGAGGCTGACGTGCTGGCCTGGGCGGAGGCTCCCCGGCCCGAAGAGGATCTCCCGCCCCGGGGTGACGGTGGCGACGACGTCTGCGCCGAGCGCCTCCTCCCGCGAGCCGGCCGTGCCGGCGCCGAGCTCCTCGGCCACCGCGGCCGAGCGGGCCGCATCCCGGTCCCAGAGCAGGACCTCGCGCCCGCGCGCCAGGAACGTCCGCGCAACGGCGCGCCCGTTGACGCCGCAGCCGACGACAGCCGGCTGGACCCTCGCCCGCCGCGAGCGTCTCCGCGGCCAGCACCGCGGCAGCGCCGGTGCGGAGCGCCGTGACCGCGCCCGCGTCGAGCTGGGCGAGCAGTCGCCCGTCGGCGGCGTCGGAGAGGAGGACGATCCCGCTCACGGTCGGCAGGCCTCGCTCCGGGTTCCCGGGGAACGAGGTCACCCACTTGAGCGCGGCGTAGCCGCCGCCGCGTGCGGGCATCGCGCGGAAGTCGCCGTCGGGCGGCGCCGGCACGTAGACCTTCGAGGGCATGAGCCACTCGCCGCGCGCGTGCGCGACGAAGGCCTCTCGCACGGCCTCGACTGCGTCCGCGGGGTCGACGGCGGCGTAGACGTGACCGGCGGCAAAGACGGGGATGCTCATCGCGGCGCGCGTATCCTAGGGACTCGTGAAGGTCACCGTCTGCGACGTCGGGCCCCGTGACGGCCTCCAGAACGAGCGGGCGGTGCTCGAGCCGGCCGTGCGCGCCGAGCTCGTCGACCGGCTCGCCGCGACCGGCCTCCCCGCGATCGAGGCGGTCAGCTTCGTCCATCCGGGGCTCGTGCCGCAGATGGCCGGGGCGGAGGAGGTCGTCGCCGCGATCGAGCGCCGCGAGGACGTCGTCTACTCCGGGCTCGTGCTGAACGCGAAGGGCGCCGAGCGCTTCGCGGCCACCGGCCTCGACGAGCTGCACTTCAACCTCGCCGCGACCGAGAGCTTCGGCCGGGAGAACCAGAATGCGACGCCCGAGGAGGCGTTGGCGACGCTCGCGGCGATCGAGACCGACCGGCCAGTGAGCGTGTCGATCAGCGTGGCGTTCGGATGCCCCTTCGAGGGCGCCGTCGACCCCGATCGCGTGCTCGAGATCGCGGCGCGCTCGACCGAGCTCGGGGCCGCCGAGGTCGTCCTGGCGGACACGATCGGGGTGGCGGTGCCGCGGCAGGTGAAGGAGCTCGTCGCCGAGGCCGCGACTCGGGCCCGGCGAGTCGGCGTCCACCTCCACAACACCCGCAACACGGGGTTCGCGGCCGCCTACGCGGCGCTCGAGGCGGGGGCGACCGTATTCGAGGCCTCGGTAGGCGGGCTCGGCGGCTGCCCGTTCGCGCCGCGGGCCACCGGCAACGTCGCCACCGAGGACCTCGTCTACCTCCTGCACGGAGAGGGGGTGGACACGGGTGTCGACCTCGACGCGCTCATCGGCGTCTCCGCCTGGCTCGAAGGCGTCCTCGGACGGGAGCTCCCCGGCCAGGTCTACCGGGCCGGAGGGTTCGCGCCGGTTACCGGCTGAGCTTCCCGGCCTCCTCGTCGCCTGCGCGCTGGGGGCCGCCACCGCCGTCCTGCTCTGGCGGCTCGTTCCCGACGTCCGCGGCAAGCCGCTCTTCGAGGACGAGGCCGTTGCCGGGCTGATCGGCTCCCGGCCGCTCGGCGAGCTTCTCGTCACCGTCCTCTGGGACCGCGGCGGCGCTCCGCTGCACTTCGTCCTCGCGCAGGTCGCGCTCGCCTTCGATTCCTCGCCGGAGGCGTTGCGCTGGCTGTCCGTCGTCTTCGCCGTCGCCACGATCCCGCTCTGCTACGACCTGGCGCGGCGACTGGCCGGGCCGGTGGCCGGGGCCACCGCCGCGCTCGTCGCCGGGGCGTCGACCGTGCTCGCGCTCTACGGAACGGTCGGGCGGATGTACGCGCTGCTCGCCTTCGTCAGTGCGCTCTCAGTGGATCTCTTCGCCCGCGCGCTCCAGCTGAGGACGGGCCGCGCCGCATTCGTGGCCGCGCTGGCCGCCGTGCTCCTGCCGGCTGTGCACCCCTACGGCGCCATCGTCGTCGCCATCGAGGCCGCGGTGGCCTTCGCCCTCTGGCGCGGCCGCCCGCTGCGGCCCGCCCTCCCCGTGCTCGCAGTCGGCGTCCTCCTCGTCCCGTTCGCCGTCGCCGACCTGCGCCTCGCCGACCGCTTCACCGTGGGCGTGGAGGGGGAGGAGTCCCTGGCGGGGCCCGGCGACGCCTGGGCCCAGCTCGGCCGGGCGCTGGAGTCGTTCGCGGGCGGAGGCGGCTGGACCTTCGCCGTCTTCCTCGTCCTCGGGCTCGCCGGCGCGGTGATCCTGCTGCGAACGCACACGGCGTTCGCGGTGTTCGGCCTGCTGGTGCTGCTGGCGCCGCCGCTCCTCTTCATGCTCCTGCGCACCGGCAGCGTCATGGGGCTCTCGCCGCGCCACCTCGTCTTCGCGCTGCCGCTCTGGGCTGCGGCGATCGGCGCGGCCGTAGCCCGGCTCACGCGCGAGCTCCCGGCGCTCGCGGCGATCGGGGCCGTCGCGGCGGTCGGCCTGCTTGCGGTGTTCTCCCCGGCGGGCGGGATGGAGGATCCGCGCGACCGCGACAACGTCGTCCTCGGCGGCGGGCCGCTCGCCGCTCCGACGGGCGGCCGCGAGCAACTGGCTGCGCCCGCGGACTGGCTCCGCGAGACGGTGGCCGAAGACGACCTGCTTTTCCCGTTCTCCGCCGTCTTCCTGGCCGGGCTGCCCGCGACCGGCGAGGCGGTGACGCTGCCCTACTCGCAGACGACGCTGCTGGAGAGCGCGGTCGAGCGGCTCGACGATGACGCTGGCGCCATCGTCGTGGCGATCCCCACCGGCGAGGCCGCCGTGGACGCCGCCGGGCTGGAGAGCGCCCTCGGCGACGGCTACGACGTGCGGGTCTTCCCCGGCTGGCTGCTGGTGCGGGCCGAGGGGCCGTTCGCGGAGCCCGCCGAGGCGCTTGCCGCGACGGCAGCGGTGCTCGATGCCGCGCTCGACGCGGTCGAGGTCGACCGCTACCAGGAGCTCCGCTTCTACGTCGAGCGCAGCCTGCACACCGTCTGCCAGACGCTCGCGGGACTAGGTGACGCGAGCCTCGACCGCTGCGAGACAGCCGGAGCCGTCCGCTGAGTCCAGGTAGCGGCCCCCGGCGGCTTCGGCCTCGGCGGCGAGCGTCCTGCTCCAGCCGACCCGCGCGACCTCGACCGTTCCGACCTCCATGCTCTCCGCAGGCTGGGCCAGGTCGATGACCGCTCGGCCCGCGGGCACATCCGTGACGACCCACAGGTCGGCGCAGGGGGCCTTCGGCACGGCCTCCGGGAGCGTGAGGTCGCCCGGGAGGTACCACTCGAGCGGCGAGCGGAAGTTCGGGAGCGAGCCGACGACGAGGATCGGGTCGCCCGGCTCCCAGCCGGCGTCCGCGAGCGCCTCCGCCACGCGGTCGAAGTCGACGCGCTCGTCCATCGGGCTGCGCACGTAGCCGAAGACGGCCAGTGCAAGGACGCCGGCGCCCGCCGCGAGCGCCGCACGGCGCGGGAGCGGCAGCAGGACGGCGGCGAGCGCGACGGCGGCGAACGCGGTGACGCCGATCAGGTTCCTCCCCGTGACGATGCGCAGGCCGGCCAGCCAGGCGATTCCCGAGACGCCGACCGGGACGACGACCAGGAGCGCGCACAGCCGGGCGGAGGAGCCGAGTCGGGCCAGCACCCAGCAGCCGCCGAGGACGAGGGCCAGGATCACGACGCGTGCGAGCGCCTCGCCGGCGCTCGGGTCGCTGCCGAGCTCCGCGTACATCGTCCCCGGGTTCCAGAAGAGCGCGGACGGAAGCGCGAGGAACTTGACGGGGTCGAAGGCGTCGATCCAACCGAAGCGCTCGGCGCGTACCTGGTCCAGGAGGCCAGGGAGCCAGGCGAGCAGCGTGGCCGTGCCCAGGAGGACCGCGGCCCCGAGGCGCACGGCCACGGGCCGGAGCTCCCGCTCGACGGCCAGCCAGACGAGCGCCCCCGCGGCCGCGAGCAGGAAGAAGTAGTGCGTGTAGGCCCCCGCCGCGGCGCAGGCTGCAACCGCCGCCAGCCGTCCGAGGGAAGCCCGTGCGGCGGCCCGCTCCAGGAGGAGCGCAAAGACCAGGGTGAGAACTGCGAGGAGCGAGTACGCCCGCAGCTCGCTCCCGTGGATGACCGTCTGCCACGCGAGCGCGGTGAGTGCGCCCGCGAGCCCGGCCGCCCAGAGCGGGAGGAACCCACGCGCGTAGACGACCGTCAGGCCCGCGAGCGCCGCAGCGAGCGCGACGGAGAGAAAGCGAAGGTCCTCCACCGGGATGCCGGTCTCGCGCACTGCCCAGGCGAGCAGGTACCAGCCCGGCGGCGTCGACTCGGTGCGGGAGACGTGCTCGACCACGCCGGCCGGCGTTCCTTCGAGGAGCACCCGCGCGGAAGCGACCTCGTCCTGCCAGAACGGCAGGTCGATCGCGCCCGGGAGCGCTGCCGCCGCCGCCAGCGCCGCGGCCCCGGCTGCGACGGCGATCGTGGCGCGCCGCCCTTCGCCGGCTGCGCCCTCTCCCGCTTTCGGCATAGTCCGTCAGCATGACGGCTGGCAGGGCCCGCTGGGGCCTCGTGGCGCTCTTCGCAGTCGCGGCGGTTGTCGCCACGCTCCCGGCGGTCGGCGGGCTCCGCTCCGAGTTCATGGCGGACGGCGCCCCCGGCTACGGCGAGGCCGCCTCCGGCGACCATCTGCAGACGACCTACCGCTTCTGGCTCGTCGGCCATCAGCTCGAGCGCGGAGCAGCCCCGTGGGTCGACCCGTACAGCTTCCAGCCGCTCGTCGAGCCGCAGACCGTCCTCGGCGGCTGGCCCTACGGGCTCCCGTTCTGGCCGCTCGACGCCCTCTTCGGCCCGGTCGTCGCGTGGAACCTGCTTCTGCTCGCGGTCACCTTCGCCGCGGGCCTCTTCGCCTACCTCTGGCTGCGGGAGCTCGATCTTCCTCCGGCGGCCGCCGCGCTCGGCGGCCTGGCGTTCGAGCTCGCGCCGTACCGGCTGCTCCAGAGCGGCGGGCACCTGCTCGGCTGGATCGCCGTGCTCCTCCCGCTCGCGCTCTGGGCCTACGAGCGCTCGCGCCGGGCTCCGTCCCGCCGCTCGTCACATCTGTGGGGTGCGCTCACGGCGGCGGCCATCGTCTCGATCCCGCTCTCGGGCCAGCTCCATCTCGCCCTCGGCGTGCTCCCGTTCGTCGCCGCCTACGCGGCGCTCCGCTTCGCGCGGCCGGCCGCGCTCTGGGCCTGGGGAGGAGCGGCGGCCGCCGCCGTCGCGGGGCTGGTCGCGGAGGCAGTCGTCATCGCCGGCACGACGGAGTCGGAGGGGAGGAGCCTCGCCGAGGTCGCCTACTACTCGGCGAGCCCGCTCGACGTCCTCAGCCGCTGGCGCCTCCACGGGCCCGAGCGCTTCGTGTACCTCGGCTGGCTGCTCCCTGTCCTCGCCGTGGTCGGCCTCGTGCTGCTCGCGCGACGCCGCCGCGGGCTGGCGATCCTGCTCGGCCTCGCTGCGCTCGTGCCCGCCCTGTTGGCACTGGGAACGAACCTGCCTCTCTACGAGACGCTTCGCGACGTCTTCCCGCCGCTGCGCTACCCGCGGGTGCCGGGCCGCTTCCTCCCGCTGGCGAACCTGGCGCTCGCGGCGCTGGCGGCGGTCGCGGTGGCGGGGGCAGTCGCGCGCTTCCAGGGGCGTCGCCGCACGGCCGTGGCCGCAGCGCTGCTCGCGCTCGTCGCCGCCGACCTGCTCGTCTTCCCGCTGCGCGGGAGCGCGGCCGACCCGGACAACACTGCGTACGCCGCCCTCGCGGCCTCGGGCCCGGGTCGCGTGCTCGAGCTCCCGATCTTCCAGCGCGGCACGGGCCAGTTCGGGAGCGTGTACCAGTACTACACCCAGCAGGCGCCGCGGGAGCGGCCGACCGGGTACGCGCTCGCGCCGGAGGAGGTCTTCGCCTTCACCGAACGGTTCAACCGGCTCGACTGCGGCGCCTGGCTCCCCGGCGACCGGGAGGAGCTGGAGGAGCTCGGCATCCGCTCGATCCTCTGGCACGGCGGGCTCTACCGGCAGTCGGAGACGCCGGGCGCGTGGCACGCGAGCGAGGGGCTCCGGCGAGAGGGGCTCGGGATCGTCGGAGGAGGCCCGGTGGTCTACCTGTGGGCGCCCGGGCGGGACGGCGCGCCGATCGGCCCTGAGCCTTCCCGCACCGAGCCGCTTCTCTGCGACGGCTGGACGGACGGGGAGCTCGAGCTCTCCGAGGGCGCCCTCTGGCTCTACGGAGAGGGCACCGCCGAGCTCGAGCTGGAGGCCCCAGCGCCGATGCAGGTGACCGCGTTCGCCGACGGCAGCGCGCTCGAGCCGACGACCGTCAGCGGCGGGGGGACCGTCACTGCGAGCCTGCCGGAGCGGGGGTGGCACGCCTTCGTCCTGCGAGGGGCTCCCGGCCTCCGGCTCGTCCGGGCGGGCTTCACCGAGTCTTGACCTGGAGGCGCCGGGACCTCGCTCTGGCCGTCGCGCTCGCGGCGCTCGTCGGGCTGACCGTCTGGGCGCGCCTTCCGGGAGCGCTCCACGAGTCGCTCTGGGCCGACGAGGTCTACTCCGCGCGGACGATCGTCGAGCCCTCGACGCGCGAGGCGCTCTACCGGGTGAGCCAGGAGTCGTCGCCGCCCGGCTGGTTCGTCCTCGCCCGTGTGACGCACCGGCTCGGGGCCGAGCCGGTGACCGTGCGCCTCCTCTCGGTCCTCTTCAGCGCCGCCCTGACCGTGCTCGTCGTGCTCTACGCGCGCCGGCGCCTGCCCCTCCCTGGGGCGCTCCTGGCCGGCCTGCTGGCCGCGCTGGCCTACCAGCCCGTCTTCCACGGGAAGGAGCTGCGTCCCTACGCCCTTCTCGCCCTGCTCGCGCTCGGCTTCGTCATGGCGCTCGAGGCGGCGGCCGCTCGCCCCTCGCGGGGCCGGCTCGCGCTGCTCGCCGCCGTTTCCGTCGCCGGCGCGCTGACCCACTACTTCTTCCTGCTCGCCGTCGCCGTCGGCCTGCTCTGGCTGTGGTCGTCCGGGACGGGGCCACGCCGCCCGGCCGTGACCGCCGCTGCCCTGGCCGGGCTCGTCCCGCTCCTCGCCTGGGCACCGAAGATCGTGGCGCAGGCCGGGCGGGTGGACACGTACTTCTCTCAGGTGACGTGGGACCGCGTGCTCTGGCTCTACTCCAACATCGTCTCGAGCGCGAGCGTGTGGGAGCGGGCGGGGGACGGCGTCCGCTACGTCGTCCTCGCGCTGGTTCTCGCCGGGGCGGCCGTGCTCGCCCGCCGCCGCGAGGGGCGCCTGGCCGCGCTGATGGTCGTCGTGCCGGTCGCCGTGGCCGCCGCCGTCTCGCTCGCGGGCCTCCACGTCTTCACCACCCGCAACCTCATGGTCGTAGCGCCTTTCGCCTGCATCGCGCTGGCGGCCGTGCCGAGCGCGATCCCGTCGCGGCCGCTCGCCCTGGCCGCGACGATCGCCGTGGCCGTCGGCGCCGTCTGGAGCTTCTCGCTCGACCGGCAGCGCGACCGCACCCCCTACGACCGCGTCGGCGGGGCGATGGCCGACTTCGGCTGGACGGGCGCCGAGCCCATCGTCATTTTCGGCAGGCCTCTGAACCAGCGGGCGCCCCTCGGGTGGCATCTCCCCGGCCACCCGCAACTCCGGCCGGCAGGGCCGGGGCGCGGCGCGTGCAAGCGCGCCTACGTCCTCGCCGTCAGCCCGGAGGGGCTCAACTGGCTGGCGTCGCACCGCGAGCGTGTCCTCCGCGAGCGGCCGCTCCCGTACTACGGCCGGCGCTCGGACGGGGAGCGGAGCCCGACGGACATGGTCGTCGCCGAGGTCGAGTGGACCGACGAGCTCGTCGAAGCCGTCAGCTCCCAGGGCAGCGCCCTCTTCTTCGTCCGCGGCGACACGCGGCCGGCCTGTCTCCTGCCGAAGCCGTTCCCGCCGGGCGCCGGCCGGTTGTTCTAGGGCGCTCCGGGTAGCCATACTTGCGGGGCCAGCACCAGTCGAGGAGGCGAGCGCTTATGTCGGTTCTGATCAAGGGCGGCCGGGTGGTCACCGCGGCGGACGACTACGTCGCGGACGTGTTCGTCGAGGACGAGTCCGTGACGCTGATCGGCGAGTCCCTCGACGTCCAGGCCGACAGGGTGATCGACGCCGGCGGGAAGATGGTGCTCCCGGGCTGTATCGACCCGCACACGCACCTGGACATGCCCTTCGGGGGCACGACCTCGTGCGACGACTTCACCTCCGGCACGGTCTCGGCTGCGTTCGGCGGGACGACCTGTCACGTCGACTTCTGCATCCAGGGCAAGGGCCAGACGTTCGCGGAGGCGCTCGAGACCTGGCACGGGAAGATCGAGTCCGCGAAGCCCGTGATCGACGTCGGCTTCCACCTGGCGGTCACCGACCTCCGCGAGGGAGGGACGCTCGAAGAGCTGGCGCGCATGCCCGACGAGGGCGTCACGAGCTACAAGCTCTTCATGGCCTACAAGGGCGCGATCATGGTCGACGACGAGACGCTCTTCCGCGTCATGCAGACCGCCGCGGACACGGGCGCGCTCGTGATGGTGCACGCCGAGCACGGCGACTCGATCGACGTCCTCGTCAAGCAGGCGCTCGCCGAGGGCAAGACCGACCCGATCTGGCACGCGCGCACCCGCCCGCCCGAGACCGAGGGCGAGGCGACGAACCGCGCCGTCCAGCTGGCGCACGTCGCCGGCTGCAGCCTCTACGTCGTCCACGTCTCCTGCAAGGAGTCGATCGACCCGATCGCCCGTGCCAAGGAGCTCGGCTGGAACGCGCACGGCGAGACCTGCACGCAGTACTTCTTCGTGGACGAGACCTTCCTCGAGCGGCCCGACTTCGAGGGTGGCAAGTACGTCTACACGCCGCCCCCGCGCGCCAAGGAGAACCAGGAGCACCTGTGGCACGCGGTCGCGACGGACATCCTCTCCGTCGTCTCCACCGACCACTGCCCCTTCCGCTGGGCCGACCAGAAGTCGCTCGGCCGCGACGACTTCTCCAAGATCCCGAACGGCGGCCCGGGGATCGAGGACCGGCTGATGATGATCCACGAGTTCGGCGTGCGCGGCGGGCGCATCACCCTCAACCGCATGGTCGAGCTGCTGGCGACGAACCCCGCCAAGTACTTCGGCCTGTATCCGCGCAAGGGCACGGTTGCAGTGGGCTCCGACGCGGACATCGTCATCTTCGACCCGGACAAGCGGGTGACCCTGTCCGCGGAGGGGAGCCACTCGCGGGTGGACTACAACCTCTACGAGGGCACCGAGGTCACCGGCGCCCCGGAGATCGTGCTCGTCCGCGGCAAGGTGATCGTCGAGGGAGGCGAGCTCGTCGGTCAGCCGGGCGACGGCCGCTTCGTGAAGCGCGCGAGGTTCGGCGAACAGCTCACCACGGCCGCGGGAGCGGCCGCTTAGGAAAAGGAGGCGGAGTGTTCGGCATCTCGGTCGGCGGGATCATCGTGATTCTGGGAATCCTGATCATCATCTTCTGGAGCCTCTGGATCGGCGTCATCGTCGCGCTCGTGGGCCTGCTCGCCTTCGGCGGCTTCGCCCGCGGCAAGTGGTACTGATGTAATCGTCACGCCGGCGCCACGCTTGTGTTTCACACGCACAAGCGTTTCCGCGCCACCCTGGAGGGGTGGCCTTCCACCCTCCGGTCCATTCCGAGTTCGTGCTCGCCCTCCGCGTCCTGGACGCCTTTGGGATGCCGTACGCGGAGGCCTGGCGCCTGCTCCGGCCGGTCGCTGCGCGGCTCGGCATCCCGCGGCCGAGCTACTCGAGCGTTCGCCGGATCGTGATCGCGGAGCGTCGGCGGAAGCAGGAGAACGCGGAGCTTCTGGACCTGCTCCTGGCGGACCTGTTCACGGGGCGGTTCCCGTACAGGTTCGTGGAACACAAGGTCGCGGGCGCCCGCGGGTGGGAGGACGCTGGGCTGGATCGCTAGCCCGTCGCCGCCAGGCCCGGGCGGACGAGGTGCTTCGGGCGCTCGAGGCCCGCGTCGTTGACGCTCGGGTTCAGCGGCTCGCGCAGCGGCGGGGCGCCGTAGGAGAGGCGCGTGCGCTCAGGAGCGGGCGTGCCGTAGAGGGTCGTCCGCTGGCGCGGGATCCGGCCGAGCGCCCGGATCGCCTCCTCCATCCGTTCCGGCGGCATCTCCTGGCCGTGGGCGGCGCCGGCGGCGCGGGAGATGGACTCGTTCATCAACGTCCCGCCCAGGTCGTTCGCCCCGGCGCGCAGCGCTGCCTGCGCGCCCTCGATGCCGAGCTTCACCCAGGAGGCCTGGACGTTCGTGATCCACGGGTGGAGCGCCAGCCGCCCGACCGCGTGCATGAGCACGGCCTCGCGGAAGGTCGGCCCCGGCCGCGCGCGGCCCTTGAGGTAGATCGGCGCCTCCATGTGCACGAACGGGAGCGGCACGAACTCGGTGAAGCCGCCGCTCCGCTTCTGCTGGTCGCGCAGCTCCAGGAGATGCCGCGCCCAGGAACGCGGGCCCTCGACCGAGCCGTACATCACCGTCGTCGTCGAGCGGAGACCCACACGGTGCGCCGCGTCGTGCACCTCGAGCCACTGGCCGGTCGAGACCTTGTCGGGGCAGAGCACCCGGCGCACCTCGTCGTCGAGGATCTCCGCCGCGGTGCCCGGGAGCGAGGCGAGCCCGACGTCGCGCAGCCGCTCCAGGTACTCGTCCAGCGGGAGACCGAGCGTGGCCGCGCCCTGCCAGACCTCGAGCGCCGAGAAGGCGTGGACGTGGAGGTCCGGCAGCGCCTCCTTCACCGCCGCGCAGATCTCCAGGTACGTCTCGCCGGTGAAGGCGGGGTGGATGCCGCCCTGGAGGCAGATCTCGACCCCGCCGCGGTCCCAGGCCTCGCGCGCGCGGCGCACGATCTCGTCCAGCGGGACGACGTAGGGCGCTCCGCGCAGGTTCGCGGCGAGCTTGCCCTTGGAGAAGGCGCAGAAGCCGCAGCGGAAGTAGCAGACGTTCGTGTAGTTGACGTTGCGCGTGACGACGTAGCTGACCTCGTCGCCGCAGACCTCGCGGCGCAGCTCGTCGGCGGCGCCCAGCACCGCGCCCAGGTCGGCCCCGCGCGCCTCGAAGAGGGCGGTGACGGCGTCCTCGTCCAGCTCGCCGCCTGCCTCGACCTGCGAGAGCGCCTCGGCGACGGGGCGTGACACCTGGCGCCCACCGGTGGAACGAACGCGCGGAGCGCCCCCCGGAGCGCCGGCCGCCCAGCGCTCCTCCCGTGCGAGGCCGGACGCGTCCGCGTGCCGCAGGATCTCCGCGGCGACCCTCGGGTCGGCCCAGCGTTCCAGGTCGGCCACGAACTCCGGGTAGATCGGGAGCCGGGGCGCCAGCTCGAAGCCGTGCTCCTCCGTGGCCGCGCGCAGCCGCTCGATCTCGGGCCACGGCGCCTCCGGGTTGACGTGGTCGATCGTCACCGGCGAGACGCCGCCCCAGTCGTCGATCCCGGACTCGAGCAGGCGCGGAAAGTCGTCGAAGGAGAGGTTCGGCGGAACCTGCAGGTGCACGTCCGCCGGCAGGAGCGCCCGCGCCGCGCGCGCCGTCCAGATCAGCTCGTCGAGCGACGGCTCCGCGTGGCCGGCCATCTTCGTGCCGGGCTTCGCGCGGAAGTTCTGGACGATCACCTCCTGGACGTGGCCGTAGCGGTCGTGCAGCGCCGCGATCGCCTCCAGGGCCTCCAGCCGCTCGTCGCGCGTCTCGCCGATCCCGATCAGGATCCCGGTCGTGAACGGCACCGCCAGCTCGCCGGCCAGGCGGATCGTCTCCAGCCGCGCCTCGGGGAGCTTGTCCGGCGAGCCGTGGTGGGGCATGCCCTTCTCCAGCAGCCGCAGCGAGGTCGACTCCAGCATCAGCCCCATGGACGCCGACACGGGCCGCAGCAGCTCCAGGTCCGCGCGGGTCATGACCCCCGGGTTCAGGTGCGGCAGGAGCCCGGCTTCCGAGAGCACGAGCTCGGCCATCCGCGCCAGGTACTCGATGGTCGTCTCGCACCCGAGCGCCGCCAGCTCCTCGCGTGCAGCGCGGTAGCGGAGCTCGGGCTTGTCGCCGAGCGTGAAGAGGGCCTCGTGGCAGCCGGCCTCGGCGCCGGCGCGCGCGACGGCGAGGACTTCGTCAGCCGTCATGAACGCCCGCTCGCCGCGGCGCGGCGGCTGCGCGAAGGTGCAGTAGTGGCAGACGTCCCGGCAGAGCTTCGTCAGCGGGATGAAGACCTTGGGGGAGTAGGTGACGACGCCGGTCATGCGGAAGCCAGGAGCAGCTCGTAGTCCTCGGGCCGGTCGATGTCGAGCGCCAGCGCCGGGTCGTCCATGACCACCGGCTCGAGCCCCGCGGCGCGTGCCTCGGCCACCGTCGTCTCGGCGGGCACGCCGAAGCGCGGCCGGAAGCCGTTGACGGCCCTGAGCGCGAGCGCGTTGACGCCGCCGTCCCGCGCGGGGGCGAGCGCGATCGGCCGGGCGACGCGGGCCAGGGCGTCCAGCGATTCCGCCGTGACGAGCGGGCAGTCCCCCATGACGACGAGGGCGCCGCCCGCGGCCCGCGGGTCGGCAAGCGCCAGGGCCAGCGCGTCCGCATGACCCGTGCCGGCGTCCAGGAGCACCTCGACGCCGTCGCGCGCCAGGCCCGGAGCGGGCGTGACGAGTAGCGTTCCGCCGATGGCGTCCGCCTGCGCGCACGCGCTCAGCACCCGGTCGAGCATGTCGAGGACGAGCCTCTCGCGCTCGGCCGCCGAGAGGCGCGGCGCGAGCCGTGACTTCGCGCCGTCGAGGCCCTTGACAGGCACGATCGCGAGCACGCGATGAGCATACAGACGCGCCCCTACGCCGTTCTCTGCGGCGGATCTGGGCGGGTCCCGCTTCGTGGACGCCCTCGCGCGCGCGGCCGGGCCCGAGCAGGTAACGGCGATCGTGAACGTCGGCGACGACGTCGAGATCCTCGGCCTCCACGTCTCGCCGGACCTCGACACCGTCCTCTACACGCTCGCCGGCCTACTCGACGAGGAGCGCGGCTGGGGCGTCCGCGACGAGACCACGAACGCGCTCGAGGCGGCCGGGCGGCTGGGCGGCGAGACCTGGTTCACGCTGGGAGACCGCGACATCGGCCTCCACCTCGTCCGCGCGCGGCTGCTGCGGGAGGGCGTGCCGCTCTCGGAGGCGACGCAGCGCCTCGCCGGCGAGCTCGGCGTGGCCGTGCGGCTCCTGCCGGCCTCCGACGACCCGGTGCGGACGTTCCTGGCGACGCCGGAGGGCGAGCTCGACTTCCAGACCTGGTTCGTCCGGCGCCGGCACGCCGACGAGGTGACCGCCGTCCGCTACGAGGGGGCGGAGGACGCGCGGCCCGCTCCCGGCGTCCTCGAGGCGATCGCGGGCGCCGAGGTCGTCTTCCTCGCGCCGTCCAACCCGTTCGTCTCGATCCGACCGATCCTGGCCGTGCCCGGGATCCGCGAGGCGCTCGCCGGGAAGCGGGTCGTCGCAATCTCGCCGCTCGTCGCCGGCGAGGCGCTGCGCGGGCCGCTCGCGGAGATGATGGCCTCGCTCGGCTTCGAGCCCGGCGTGCGCGGGATCGCCGCGGTCTACGAGGGGATCGCGACGGAGGTCGTCGTCGACCCCGTCGACGCCGGGGAGCTGCCGGGAGCCCTGGTGGCCCCCATCGTTATGGTTGCGCCGGAATCGAGAGCGGAGGTGGGGAGGGCCGTGCTGGAGGCAGTCCGGTGATCGGGATCGTGGGCGGGAGCGGGGACTTCGGCCAGGGCCTCGCCGAGCGCCTCCGCCGGATCGGGGAGGAGGTCTGCATCGGCTCGCGCACCCCGCGTGACGACTTTCTCTCGAACGAGGAGGCCAGCCGCCGCTCCGAGGTCGTCTTCCTCTCCGTCCCGCCCGGCGGCGTCGCCGAGATGTCCCGCGACCTGCGGGACGTGCTCGCCGGCCGGATCGTCGTCAGCGTCGCCGCCCCGATCGTCTTCCGCAACGGGCAGGCCGGCGCCGAGCCGGGCGAGCTCTCCCTGGCCGAGATCACGGCGGTGGCGGCGCCGGAGGCCCGCGTCGTCGCCGGCTTCCACACCGTCAGCGCCAGGGCGCTCGCCGACCCCGACGTCCCGCTGGACGAGGACGTGCTCCTGGCCGGAGACGACGCGGAGGCGAAGGAGGTCGTCGCCGGCCTCGCCGCGCGGCTGGTCGAGGGCCGCGCCGTCGACTGCGGGCGGCTCGAGGTCGCGCGCTGGCTCGAGACCCTCACCGCCGTCCTCCTGAACGTGAACCGCCGCTACAAGACGAACGCCGGCGTGAGGGTCACCGGGCTGTCGGAGTGATCCAGGTCGTTCCCCTCGAGGGGATCCCCGAGGTGCAGCCGGGGGACGACCTCGCCGCGCTGCTCGGCGATGCGCTCGAGCGGGCCGGAGGGCCGGCCGAGGGGGACGTCGTGGTCGTCTCGCAGAAGGTCGTCTCCAAGGCGGAGGGACGCGTCGAGCAGACGAACGACCACCTGGCCGTGATCCTGCGCGAGGCCCGCGCCGTCCGCCGGCGCCGCGACGAGCTCGTCATCGCGGAGACCGAGCACGGCTTCGTCTGCGCCAGCGCCGGCGTCGACCGCTCGAACACGCCCGGCGACGACTGGGTCGTGCTGCTCCCGCGCGACCCGGACGCCTCGGCGGCAGGCCTCCGGGACGGGCTCACCGCCCGGTTCGGGGTCGCCGTCGCCGTGATCGTCACGGACTCGTTCGGCCGCGCGTGGCGGCAGGGGACGACGGACGTCGCCATCGGCGTCGCCGGCATGGAGCCGCTGCTCGACCTGCGCGGCGCGCCGGACGCCAGGGGGCGGCCGCTCGAGGCGACCCTGATCGCGGTCGCCGACGAGCTGGCCGGCGCTGCGGAGCTCGTGATGGGCAAGGCGAGCGGCGTCCCCGCGGCGCTGATCCGCGGCTACGCCGTGCCGCCGGGCGAGGGACGCGCGCGCGACCTGGTCATGCCGCCGGAGCGCGATCTGTTCCCGTAGGCACGTAGTCGAAGTGGGAAACGGTGAGCTCGCGCTCGACGAGATAGCGGTCGTCCTCCGGATAGAAGACCGCGCGCTCGATGTCCTCTCCGGCGAAGGCGCGGATGACGTCGAGCGACTCCCAGAGCGAGATGGTCAGGAACTCCTCGCGGTCGCCGTCCGGGCGGTGGAGGACGGAGAAACCGCGGTTCCCCGGCGTCCCCAGCGAATCCGGGGCGGCGATCTCCTCCATGTAGCGGACGTAGGCCTCCGCATCCTCGCGGGCCGTCCAGCCTCGCCAGATCCTCGCGATCACGAGTGCTCATTCGGGTGCTTCTGCCGCGCTCCTGCGTCGCAAGCACCAAGCCAGAGGTCGCACTCGCTTGAAGCCAAGGCTAGAAGCCTTGGTGAGAGCGAGGGTGGTCTCTGGCGACGCGTGATTGCGGGGCAGGGGCCCGGCTTGGAGCGCCCGAAGGAGCACTGGGAACCAACCACGTCGAGCGGGCGCGTGCAAGCGCCTCGCCCTCGGCCGTGAGGAGCGCCGACCCCGCGTAGCGTTTGCGCCCGTCCTCGCCGATCCGCCAGCCGACCACGACATGCGGCTCACCGCGCGCCGGCAGGCGGTCGATCTCGGCCGCCATGCGCCCCAGGAGGACGCCCTCGCGCTGGAAGTCGTCCACGGCCCAGCCGCTGGGGCAGTCCAGCGCCGCCCAGACGAGCTCGGGCCGGACGTCCTCGGCCGGCGTCCAGGGCGAGGCGACGATCCCGGAGCGGCCCGCGACCGGCCCGGCGTAGACCTGCAGCCCGTCCTCGCGCCGCGGCCCGCACACAAAGCAGGTGCTGTAGGCGTGGTGGACGAAGCCGGCGTAGCGCGTCGAGGCGTCGGCGGCCTCCTCGACGGAGACCGGCGCGGGCACCTCGAGCGCGAGCTCCACCGGTTCCGCCTCCGCGACGAGCGCCTCGCCGTCGCGGATCTCCAGCCGGCCGTCGTCGCGCACGACCTCGAGCTCCCGGTCGAGCGGCGGCGGCAGCCGCAGCGTCACCTCGGCGACGCCGCCGAGCAGCCCCGCGACCAGGCCGCAGGTGTAGCCGCCGTTCCCTGACTCCTCGGGGCCGTTGTAGCGGCCGGGGACGATCATCGGCCGAGCGTCAGCTCGATGCGCCCGTACGGCGGACGCGGATCGGTGTAGACCCGGACTCGCTCGTCGCGCCCGTCGACCTGAGCGGTGTCCCAGAGACGGTTCTGCCCCTCGAAGGCGATCTCGTCGATCTCCGGGAACGCGGCCAGGGCGCGAACGCCCATCTCGTGCACGAGCTCCTGGATCGAGGCCGAGTCGAAGGCGGCGAAGGTCGCCGTGAGCGAGTCCCGCACGGCCTCGCCGTCGGCGCGCGCCGCGAAGTCGCGGTTGCGCCAGTGGACGTCGAGGTGGATGAACAGCGGCCGGTCGCGTGAGTCGGCGAGCGTCGTGTACTCGTCCCTGACGAAGTTCTCGAAGGAGCTGCCGGTCAGCTTCACGAGCCGGAGCCCCTCGCGGCCGGAGCGGTGCTCGACCGTCCCGTCCCGGCCGAGCGCGAGCTCCGCGACCGCGCGGTCGCCGCCGACGGCCTGGAACGACTGCTCGCTCCGGCGGGCGAACGGCACCTCGCGGGCCGTGAGCTCGATCCGCTCCACCTGGCCGTACAGGTCGAGGAAGCGGCGGCCGAGCAGCTCCAGAAACCCCTCGAGCGAGCCTTCGACGTACTCGAGCGCCGTGATCTGGATGAAGTTCTTCATGGAGTCCGTGGCGACGACGACGGTGTTGTCGCCCTCCGTGTAGGACGGGAGGAAGGCCTCGCCGCGCGCCGTCATGCCGATCTCGGCCGCGAAGAGCGAGCTGACGCCGTCCGTCCGGTAGACGGAGACGGCCTCCTTGCCGTACCCGATCCTCACGAGCTCCGCCATCGGTCCACCGCGATCGCGACGAGCTCGTCGCAGCCCGTCTCCAGCTCCTCCTCTCGCGTCCGCTCGAGCCGCTCGCGCAGCACCGGCACGATCTCGGCGCGCGGGCGGCGGTTGACGAAGACGACGAAGCGGAAGCCGAAGCGCTCCTCGTAGGCGGCGTTCAGCTCGGCCAGCTCCGCCAGCACCTCCTGGTCCTCGGCCGTGGGGTCGCCCTGCTCGGCCGCCGACCGGCCCGCCAGGCGCCGCTCGCCGATGCGCGGATGGTGCGCCAGCGCCTCGACCCGGTCCTCCTCCGGGAGGCCGGCCAGCACCTCGCGCGCCCGTCCGAGCGGGTCCTCCTCCGCGGCCAGCGCCTCCACGAAGCGGCTGCGGGCCTGGAAGAGGTCGGCCAGCTCGTCCACGCTCAGCTGCCGCGGTAGATCGCGCACGAGTAGGGGGCGAGCAGGAGGGGGACGTGGTAGTGGCCGTCGGCGAGCTCGACCTCCACCTCGATGCCGCGGAAGAACGGCGAGCGGGGGTGGAAGACGAGGCGGTAGACGTCGGGCGGGAGCTCGACGCCGCCGAGATCGGGGACGCGGCCGTCCTCGTCCGTCTCGCGGACGGCGAGGAGGAGGTCGCCGCGGAGGAGCTCCACCCGAATCCCGCGGGCCGGCTCGCCGCGCTCGGTGTCGAGGACGTGGGTCGAGATGCTGACCACGGCGGCATCGTATTCTTGCTCCGTGGACGAGCGCGAGCGCTTCCTCATCCGCTACGCCGGGTCCTTCGCGCCCGAGCCGATCGCCAGGGCCGAAGGCGCCTGGGTCGAGACCGCCAGCGGCAAGCGGATCCTCGACTTCACCTCGGGGCAGATCTGCTCCACGCTCGGCCACAACCACCCGCGGATCGCGGCGGCCGTGCGCTCGGCGCTCGACGAGGTCGTCCACCTGAACTCCTGGATGCTCTCGGAGCCGGTCCTCGCGCTCGGGGAGCGGCTCGTCGGGCTCTTCCCGCCGCCGCTCGACCGCGTCCTCCTGCTGAACACCGGCACGGAGGCGAACGAGGTCGCCCTGAAGATGGCGAAGATGCACACCGGCCGCTGGGAGGTGGTCGGGCTCACACGCAGCTTCCACGGGCTCCTTTCCGGGATCGCCTCCGTGAACTTCTCGATGGCGCATGCCGGCTACGGGCCTGTGCTGCCCGGATCGTTCGCGATCCCGGCGCCGTACGCCTACCGCTGCCCCGTTCGGCACTGCGACGGCGCCTGCGACTGCACGTGCCTCGAGGTGGGCTTCGAGCTGGTCGACCAGCAGTCAGTCGGAGCCCTGTGCGCGCTCGTGGCCGAGCCGGTGCTCTCCGCCGGCGGGATCATCGTCCCGCCCGACGGCTACTTCCGGCGGATGCATGAGCTGTTGGCCGAGCGCGGGATGCTGCTCGTGATGGACGAGGCGCAGACCGGCTTCGGCCGCCTCGGGACGATGTTCGGGTTCGAGCACGACGGCGTGGTACCCGACCTCGTCGGCGTCTCGAAGACCCTCGGGGGCGGACTGCCTCTGGCCGCGACCATCACGTCCTCTGCGATCGAGCAGGACTGCTACGACAAGGGCTTCCTCCACGTGACCTCGCACGTCTCCGACCCGCTTCCGGCCGCGGCCGGGCTCGCCGTCCTCGACGTGATCGCCGAGGAGGGCCTGGTCGAGCGGGCCGCTGCGCGCGGCGAGTACATGCTGGCGCAGCTACGCGAGCTCCAGGCCCGGCACGAGCCGATCGGCGACGTCCGCGGCCGCGGGCTCCTCGTCGGCCTCGAGCTGGTCGAGGACCGCGAGACGCGGCGACCCGCCGACGCCCTCGGCGCCGAGGTCACGAGGGAGTGCTACGAGCGAGGCCTCTCCATGAACATCGTGCGCTCCCAGGCGCACGCGAACTGCTTCCGCATCGCCCCGCCGCTGACCGTGACCGAGGCAGAGATCGACCTCGCCGTCGAGATCATGGACGCCTCGCTCAGAGCGGTCCGCGAGCCCGCGGCCGCCTAAAGGAGGGCTTGGCGCACTATCGGCGACGAGCGCTACTGCGCCAATCTCTCCTGACAGTCCGCCGCTGCGGCTACCGTATACAGCCCGAGCTACGTCGCGGGGACGCCGAGGGAAGGAAGCTGCGGATGGGTTCGAGCTCCAAGCGACAGACGACGATGGCGAAGATCGCCCGCGAGCGCAAGCTGCAGGAAAAGCGCGAGCGCAAGCAGGAGAAGAAGGAAGCCAGGAAGCTGGCGGCGGCCGAGGAGCGCGAGGGCGTGACCGGCGAGGCCGGCGAGATCGGCGAGGCCGGCGAGGCCGGCGAGGAGACCGCGGTCGCCGACGAGCCGTCCGCCGAGGAGGCGGCCTCCTAGCGCTCCATGCTCGCGGCGCGTCGATCGGCGGGCTTCCTCCTGCCGCTCTACGGCGAGGATCGCGAGCGCCTCGACCTCCACGGCTGACGCGGGCTCCGCTCCCGAGCCCCGTCGTCCCGTAGGAGGTCACGTGTCCACATACCTGGCCGTTGCGGCCGCCACCTGGGGCGTCGCGATGTCGTTCGCGCCGCTCCTCCAGATCCGCGCCATCCGCGCCACGGTTCCTCGCAGGCCGTGTCGATCGGCTACCAGCAGGTGCTGCTCGTCGGCTTCGTCCTGTGGCTCGCCTACGGCATCTCGATCGCCAACGTCCCGCTGATGATCACCAACACGGTCGCCGCGGTCGTCTCCGCCGCGACGATCGTCGTCGTCCGTCGCTTCCGCCACGGTGACCCGGCTCAGGAGCCGGGCAGCCGAGGGATCTCGTACGTCTCCTCGACCGTCATCGGCCTCCCCGCCGGAACGGACCCACCGGTCTCCATGGCTGCCGCAGCTCCCAGAGAACCTCCGGGTAGTCGCCCTCGGCGTTCATCTCACGCAGGATCGGCCACGTCCGGGCCGTCGCCATCGCGTCCACCGCCTCGCTTGCGGCGGCGTCGTCGCCGTCGCGGCGCGCGGCCACCCAACGGTCGATCCAGGCGCAGGCGACCGTGCCCGCGACCTGTGCGCCGAGCTGGTAACGGTCCCGCACTGCATCGCTCGTCGGGATCGAGGCCGCGTCGAATCCGGGCGGCAGCGGGATGCCGGCGAGCATCTCGTCGACAGCCTCGGTCTGCTGCGCCGGCTGGACCACGCTCGCCGGCATGGCCGAGAGCCATGTGTCCACGTCGACCTCGTGCAGCGAGGCGAGCAGCGCCTTGAAGGCCTCGACGTCGGCTGCATGTCCGCGGGCCTCCACGACGTAGTCCCCGTGCGCCCAGACGGCAACGTACTCGTCGGTGCCCGGGTAGCGGAGGAGCCGCGCTTCGCCCGCCGCAGCGGGTGCCGTCCCGAGGTCTGCGAGCTCCGACGCGCGCTTCTCGACGTAGTCGGCGAGCTCGGTGTTCGACGTCCACTTGAGGTCCAGCTCCCGCCCGCTCTTGGCGAACGTCATCTCCCCGTAGTCGACGCTGAACTGGTCGGCCCGGGTGATCTCCCAGTCCCCGTCATCGACGAGGAGCCTGGGAGCCGCCTCCGCGACTCGGACCAGCGCTGCCGCCCAGGCCGGCTCTGCGCCCCGGTCCGTGAGCGTGAGAGCGAGGACGGCCGCCGCGGCCGCGGCGGCGACTGCGGGAGCCGCGATCCGGAGCAGGCGCCGCCGCGGCCAGCGAGAAGTCCGCCGGGCCCCGGCGATCTCCGCCATGAGCGCGGCCCGGGCCTGCTCCGCGACCTCCGGCGTCGGGCCGTCTGCGTCCGGCCTCGCGTCCCTCAGCAGCTCGATCTCAGCTCGCATGGCGCACACCTCCGCGTTCCTGTCCGTCAACCGTCACCTGCTCATTCCCGAAGTCGGGAAGGTGTTCGCGAAGCACGCGCCGCGCACGGTTCAGCCTCGACCGAACCGTTCCCAGCGGGATGTCGAGCGCGGTCGCCACCTCCTCGTAGGTCAGCTCCTCCCAGGCGACCAGGACGACGACGTCGCGGTCCGCTGCCGCTAGCTGCGCGAGCGCGGCGAGGATCCGAGCGCGGGAAGCCGAGGCAGCGAGCCGGTCGTCGGCCCCGTCCAGGTCACCGGGTTCACCGGTCCGCGACTCAGCCTCGAGCCGGCCCAGTGCGCGGGAATGCCGCGCGTCGCCCCGCCAGCGCTTCAGCGCGAGGTTCGTCGCAAGCCCGTAGAGCCAGGGAAGGGCGCTCTGGTGCACGGGCCGAAAGCGCGTGCGCTGCTCGAAGGCGATGCGGAATACCTCGCTCGAGAGCTCGTCGGCGCCGTCGCGCCCGACCCGTCGCTCCAGGTAGCGGTGGATCGTCGCGAAGTGGCGATCGAAGACAACGCCGAAGAGGTCCGGCTGCCTTGACGCCCTTGCGAGCAGTTCGGCGTCGCTGCGCGTCTCCTCCATCGAGAGATCATTCCCGAACCGGTGTCTCGGGTTCACGCGAGGCTCAGTCGAGGAAGCGCGCGGCCTGGACGCGGTGCGCCGCGGCGATCTCGCGCTCGTCGGCGCGCGCCAGCTGCCCGTCCAGGACGGCGGGCTCGCCGCCGACGTAGACGCGCTCGGCGCGGTGCGGGCCCGAGAGGACGAGCGCGGCGACGAGGTCGTCGGCGCCGCCGAACTCGAGGCCGTCCAGCCGCCACACGGCGAAGTCGGCGCACTTCCCCGGCTCGAGCGAGCCGAGGTCGCCGCGGCCGAGCACCTGGGCGCCGCCGCGGGTGCCGAGCCAGAGCGCCTCGCGCACGGTCATCGCTGCGGGCCCGCTGCGGCCCCGCGCGACGAGCAGCGCCTGCCTCACCTCTGAGGAGAGGTCGCTGCGCTCGTTGGAGGCCGAGCCGTCGACGCCGAGCCCGACCGTGACGCCTGCGTCGATCAGCGTCCGCACCGGGGCCACCCCGGCGCCGAGCCGGAGATTGGAGGTCGGGCAGTGCGCGACCCCGGTCCCGGCCGCGGCGAACGCCTGCGCGTCCTCGGCGGAGAGATGGACGCAGTGGGCACACCAGACGTCCGAGGCGAGCCAGCCGAGCTGCTCCAGGTACTCGACGGGTCGGCAGCCGAAGAGGCCCCTGCAGTACTCCTCCTCCTCGATGGTCTCGGCGAGGTGGGTGTGGAGCCGCAGCCCCAGCCGGCGCGCGAGCTCCGCCGACTCCGTCATCAGCTGCTTCGAGACGGAGAACGGCGAGCAGGGCGCAACCGCAATCTGCGTCCAGGCCCCGGGCCCCAGCTCGTGCAGCGCGAACAGGCCCTCCGTGTCGGCGAGCACCGCGTCCATCGACTCGACGAGGTCGTCCGGCGGGAGCCCGCCGTCGGACTCGCCCACGTCCATCGACCCGCGTGACGCGATGATGCGGACGCCGAGCTCGCGCGCGGCCTGGATCTCCGCCTCGACCAGGCCGGGACGGCCCGGCGGGAAGACGTAGTGGTGGTCGAAGACGGTGGTGCAGCCGCCGAGCGCCAGCTCCGCGAGCCCGGTGCGGGCGGCCGCGTACTCGGCCTCGGCGTCGATCCGCCCCCAGAGCGGGTACAGCGCGCGGAGCCAGTTGAAGAGATCGGCCTCCTGCGCGCGAGTCCGGGTGAGCGTCTGGTTCAGGTGATGGTGCGTGTTGACGAGCCCGGGCGTGACCAGCGCGCCGCCGAGGTTCTCGAAGTGCTCGGCAAAGGGCGGGGACCCCGTGCCCACCTCGACGACGAACCCGTCCTCGACCAGGATCCAGGCGCCGTCGAGCTCGGTGCCCGCGTCGTCCATGGTCACGACGTAGGCGTTCGAGAAGAGCGTCCTCACGGCACGTAATCTCTCACGCCATGACGCCCGACGCGCCGCTCCGCCGCGACGTCCGCCTCCTCGGAGACCTGCTCGGCCGCGTCATGGTCGAGCAGGAGGGCGAGGAGCTGCTCGCGCAGGAGGAGGAGATCCGGCGCGTCTCCCGCCGGGCCCGCGAGACGGGCGACCCGGCGGTGCGCGCCGAGCTCGCCCGGGCGGTCGGCGAGCTCGACCTCGAGCGGCAGACCAAGATCCTGCGCGCGTTCACGCTCTTCTTCCAGCTCGCCAACCTGGCCGAGCAGCAGCACCGCGTGCGCCGCCGCCGCGACGTCCAGCGCAGTGACGGGATCCCGCGAGAGTCGCTCCCCGACGCGTTCAGGAGGCTGCAGGAGAGCGGCGTCGGCGACGATGCGCTGGCGGCGGCCGCCGAGCGCGTCTCGCTCCAGCTCGTCCTCACGGCCCATCCGACCGAGGCGACGCGGCGCACCATCCTCCAGGCGCAGGCGCGGCTGGGCGCGCTCCTGGCGGCGCTCGACGAGGGCGAGCAGATCGCCGACCGCGCCGCCGAGGAGATCACGGTCCTCTGGCAGACCGACGAGGTGCGGCCGCAGCGCCCGCGCGTCCTCGACGAGATCCGCCACGGCCTCTGGTTCTTCGAGCACAGCCTCCTGGACGCGGCCGAGGAGCTGCTGCACGCGTACCGGGAGGCGCTCCCGGGCGCGCCGCTCCCGCTCTCCTTCGGCAGCTGGATCGGCGGCGACATGGACGGCAACCCGGCGGCGGGCCCCGACACGATCCGCGAGGCGCTCGCGCGCGGCCGCGCCCTCGCTCTCGCCCGCTACCGGGAGCAGGCGCGCGACCTGGCGGCGGCGCTCGGGCTCACGACCTCCCTGGTCGAGGTCTCCGACGAGCTCGCCGAGTCGATCGCGCGCGACGAGCGGGAGCTGCCCGAGTACGCCGAGCGCATCGGCGACCAGAACAGCGACGAGCCCTACCGCCGCAAGCTCTCGTTCATGTGGTGGCGCCTCGGGAACGACGGCTACGGGCGCCCCGAAGAGCTCGCCGCCGACCTCGACGTCATCGAGCGCAGCCTGCGGGCCCACGGCGGCGAGAGGATCGCGGACGGCCGGTTCGCCCGCCTGCGCCGAGGCCTGGAGCTCTTCGGCTTCCACGTGGCGAAGCTCGACGTGCGCTTCCACGCCGATGAGCTGCGCCGCGGAACGCCGCGTGTTCGCGAGGCGCTCGCCGCCGTCGCCCAGGCGCAGCAGGAGCTGGGGGAGAGGGCCGTCGACTCGGTGGTGGTCTCCGGGACGGAGTCCGCGGACGACGTGCTCGCGGTCGCCGACCTGGCAGCGGAGTCCGGCGCGCGACGTCTCGCCGGTGCCGCTCTTCGAGACCATTCGCGACCTCGGCGAGGCGCCCGCGATCGTGGCCTCGCTCCTGGACGAGCCGCGCTTCGCCGCCCTCGTCAGGAGCGCGGGCGGCGGCTCGAGGTCATGGTCGGCTACTCGGACTCCGGCAAGGACGGCGGCTACCTGACCGCGCAGTGGGAGATCTTCAGGGCGCAGGAGCGCCTTGCCGCGCTCGCGGCCGAGCGGGACGTCGAGCTGACGATCTTCCACGGCCGCGGCGGCTCCACGGGACGCGGCGGCGGCCCGACCCACGCCGCCATCCTCGCGCAGCCCGCCGGCCACCCGCCCGGCCGTCTCAAGGTGACGGAGCAGGGCGAGACGGTCTCCTTCAAGTACGGCCTCCCGGGGCTCGCCTACCGGAACCTGGAGGCGGCGCTCGCCGCGACGCTCCTCGCCGCGTTCCCGGAAGTGGCGGGGTCGCGCCCGCCCGACGGCGCGCGGGAGACGCTCGAGGCGCTCTCGGCGGACGCGTTCGCCGCCTACCGCGCGCTCGTCTGGGAGGACGAGCGCTTCGTGGAGTTCTTCCGCCAGTTCACGCCGATCGAGGAGCTGGCCCTGTTCGAGATCGGCTCGCGCCCGGCGCGCCGGCCCGAGGGCGGAGAGTTCCTTGGCTCGCTCCGCGCCATCCCGTGGATCTTCGCCTGGACGCAGAACCGCTGCATCCTCCCGGCCTGGTACGGCTGCGGCACCGCGTTCGCAGGCGCCGACGTGGCGGAGCTCCGCCGCCTCTATCACGGCTGGGCGTTCTTCCGCTCCCTCGTCGAGAACCTGGAGATGACCCTGGCAAAGTCGAGCCTCGAGATCGCGGGCGGCTACCTCGACCTCGTCGAGGACGCGACGCTGTACGAGCCGATCCGCGAGGAGCACGAGCGCACGGTCGCCTCCGTCCTCGAGATCGTGGAGGCGCGCGAGCTGCTCGACCGCCACCCGGTCATCCAGCGCTCGATCCGGCTCCGCAACCCCTACGTCGACCCGATGAACGCCATCCAGGTCGAGCTCCTCCGCCGCTGGCGCGAGACCGGCGACGAGGAGGTCAAGCGCCCGCTCCTCCGCTCGATCGCGGGCATCGCGGCCGCCTTACGGAACACCGGTTGACCCGAAGCTTGTGTTCCACACGCACAAGCTCTGTCACGCGCCGATGACGGTGAAGACGGCCGGAGGGACATGGCCGGAGGGCTTGTGCTGGTGGAACACAAGCGCGGTGCTCGCCGGGGGCTACCAGCGCGCGAGCGCCGCGCCGACCTCCTCCAGGCTGGCCAGGCTGTGGCCGCTCGCGAAGACGTCGACGTGCGGGAGCGCGGCCTTCATGCCGCGCGCGAGCGGCTCGTAGGCCGGGTCCTCCTGGAGCGGGTTGAGCCAGACCACGCGGTAGGCGAGGCGGTGGAGGCGCGCCATCTGCTCGGCGAGGAGGCCGGGGTCGCCGACCTCGAGGCCGTCCGAGCAGAGGACGACGACCGCGCCGCGCGCGAGCCCGCTGTGGCCGTACTCGTCCAGGAACCGCTTCAGCGACTCGCCGATGCGCGTGCCGCCGTCCCAGTCCAGCACCTCGGCGGCGGCCCGGGTCAGCGCGGTGTCCGGGTCGGAGCCCTCGAGCTGGCGGGTGACGCGCGTCAGCCGCGTGCCGAAGCAGAACGCCTCCCAGCGCTTGTCGGAGCGGAGCGCCGCGTGCGCGAACATGACGAGCGCCCGCGAGTAGGCGTCCATCGAGCCGGAGACGTCGAGGAGGAGGATCAGGCGCCGCGGCCGCCTGCGCCGCCGGCGCCAGGCGCGCTCCAGCGGGTCGCCGCCGGTGCGGAACGAGCGGCGGAGCGTGCGCCTGAGGTCGGGCGTCCCCCCGCGTGCCGGCTCGCGCCGCCTGGTGCGCCGCCGCGGGACGGACAGGTCGATCCGGGCCATCAGCTCGGCGAGCGCGGCGAGCTCCTCCCGCGAGCAGCGCGAGAAGCTCTTCTCCTTCAGGAGCTCGGCGGAGCTGGCGAGTCCGACGTCGGCCTCGGCCTGCACCTCCACCTTGATCCGCATCGGCGGCCCCGGGTGCGGCTCCGGCGGGCCGAAGAACGCCGCGAAGAGCGCGTCGTAGACCTCGATCTGCTCGGGCCGGGAGAGCAGCGTCGCGCGGCCGGCCCAGTAGAGCTCCCCCGGAGCGCAGAAGCGCAGCCGCGCGGGAGAACGACGCGACCCGGTCGGGCCCGACGGGCAGCCCGGCCGCCCGCAGCGCGTGGCCGAAGCGGACGACGGTCTCGACGGCTTCGGTGCTCACGGGATGAGCGTAGCGGCGTGCAGTAGATTCCCCGCGCATGAGCACGCGGGATCTCCTGCACCGCACGGCGGACATCGCGTCGGACTTCCTCGACTCGCTGGACGAGCGACCGGTGCGGCCGGACGCGACGGTCGACGAGCTGCGGGCGGCGCTCGGCGGCCCGCTGCCCGAGCAGCCGTCCGACGCGCTCGCCGTCATCGAGAAGCTTGCCCGCGACGCCGACCCGGGCTTGATGGGCGCGCCCAGCGGGCGGTTCTTCGGCTTTGTGATGGGCGGCGCCTATCCGGTGGCGATTGCCGCCGACTGGCTCGCCTCGGCCTGGGACCAGAACGCCGGCCTGACGCTTCCGATGCCCGCGGCCGGCGTCGTCGAGGAGGTCGCGGGCGCCTGGCTGAAGGAGCTGCTCGGCCTGCCCGAGGATGCCTCGTTCGGGTTCGTCACGGGCGGCCAGATGGCGCACTTCACCTGCCTGGCAGCGGCGCGTCATCACCTGCTTGCCCGCGCCGGCTGGGACGTCGAACGTGACGGCCTGGGCGGCGCGCCCTCGATCCGCGTGGTCGCCGGGGCCAATCGACATGCGACACTCGACAGGGCGCTGAGATTCCTCGGGATCGGCACCGCTTCGATCCGCGAGGTCCCGGCCGACGACCAGGGCCGGGTGGTCACGGAGGCGCTGCGGGACGAGCTCGGCCGTGCCGATGGGCCGACGATCGTCTCTGTCCAGGCAGGCGACATCAACACCGGTGCCTTCGACGACCTCGAGGCCGCCGCCGACGCGGCCGCTGCGGCCGGCGCGTGGCTGCACGTCGACGGCGCGATCGGCCTGTGGGTGGCGGCCAGCCCGTCGCTGCGCCATCTCGTCGCAGGCCTCGAGCGAGCCGACTCCTGGGCGACCGACGCGCACAAGTTGCTGAATGTCCCATTCGACTCCGGAATCGCCTTCTGTGCTCACCCAGCTCCCCACCAGGCGGCCCTCGGTGTCAGATCCGCGTACCTCATGCACGCCGACGCTGGTACCGCGCGAGATGCGGTCGACTTCACCCCCGAGCACTCGCGGCGGGCGCGCGGGTTCCCGCTCTACGCCACGTTGTGCGCGCTCGGCCGCGCCGGAGTCGCAGAGCTCGTGGAGCGCAGCTGCGCCCGAGCGCAAGCGCTCGCTGAGGGCCTCGGCAGGCTCCCGGGATGCGAAGTCCTGAACGACGTCGTCCTGAACCAGGTGCTGATCCGCTTCGAGGACGATGCGAGCACCGACGCCGTCCTCGGCTTCGTGCAGGAAAGCGGCGAGGCGTGGATGAGCGGAACGACCCGGAACGGCCGCAAGGCGATCCGGCTCTCGGTCTCGAACTGGCGGACGAGCGAACGAGACGTCGAGCGCACGATCGCTGCGTTCGCCGCAGCGCGGGCCGCCTCCGCGTAGCGCGGGTCAGGCCAGGCGACGGGCGAGCGCGACGAGGTCGCTCAGGACGCCCTGGCCGGCGAGCTCCGGCCCGGCCCCCGGACCGATGACGACGACCTGCCCGACGGGGTCGGCACGGCAGACAACCGCGTTCATGACGCCCTCGACGTTCGCGAGCGGATCGTCCGTGGCCACCGCTACCGGCTCGACGCGGGCGGCGAGCCCGCCCGGGCCCGATGGCTCCAGCGTGGCGACGAGTCTGACCCTCCGGCCGGTCGCCGCCGCCTCGCGCACCTGGTCCTCGACGTCGGTGATCCCGCGACGGGCGACCTGCTCCGAGCGCAGCTGGATGCCGAAGACGAGCGCGGCAAGGATCATCGTCTTGGCGACCGTGTCGTGGCCCTCGACGTCCGCGGCGGGATCGCGCTCTGCGAGACCGGCCTCCTGAGCTGCGGCAAGGGCGTCGTCGTACGAGGCGCCGGCGGCCATGTCGGAGAGGACGACGTTCGCGGTCGCGTTGATGCTCCCACGAAGCCCGAGCAGCCTCGCCCCGGCCAGGCCGTCCGTCAGCGTACTGAGCACGGGAGTGCCGGACATCACCGTGGACTCGGCCCGGAGCGCTGCGTCGTTCGCCTCGGCGAGCTCGAGCAGCTCGACGCCGTGCAGCGCCACCGGCCACTTGTTGGAGGTCGCGACCGGGAGCCCGCGGCCGAGCGCCTCGCGCATGTGCGCGTAGCCCGGCTCGCCGTCGGCCGGCGGGCTCTGCGTCACCTCGACGAGTACGTCTGCCTCGGTCTCTTGGAGGCCTGTCAGCGCGTCCTGCCAGTGGTTCACGCCGGGATGCTCGCTGAGTGATCGACCGCTCTCGGCCAGGGCGAGGACGGTGGGGAGGTCGAGGCCGTCAGGACGGTGGACGAAGCCGTGTCGGGCGTTCGCGACGCCGACGACCACCGGGGCGAGCCCGTACCGCCGCTCGAGCTGCGCCCTCTGCGAGTCGAGCGCGCGCAGCAGCCACCGGCCGACGGTGCCCAGGCCGACGACCCAGATGCGCACTAGTGCCCCATCAGGGCACTAGTCGACGAGCTCGCCCCAGGCCGCCTCGACCCTGGCCTGGTCCTCACGGTTCTTCACCGCAGCGCCGAGCGTCTCCTTGGCGGCGTCGCCGTTCACGGACTCGGCGCCGAGCAGCGACAGCGCCGTCGCCCAGTCGATCGCCTCCGCGGCGCCCGGGCGCTTCACGAGATCCAAAGCGCGCAGCCGCGCCACCGTCTCCGCCACCGAGCGGGCGAGAGGCTCCTCGACTCCGGGCGCGCGCAGCCGGATGATCTCCGCCTCGCGGGCCACGTCGGGGAACTCGATCCAGTGGTAGAGGCAGCGGCGCTTGAGCGCGTCGTGCAGCTCCCGCGTGCGGTTCGAGGTGATGACGACGATCGGCGGCTCGCCGGCCTCGATCGTCCCCAGCTCGGGCACCGTCACGGAGAAGTCCGAGAGCACCTCCAGCAGGAACGCCTCGAACTCGTCGTCGGCGCGGTCGAGCTCGTCGACGAGCAGCACCGCGCGCGAGCCGGCCCGGATCGCCCGGAGCAGCGGCCGCTCGACGAGGAACTCCGGCCCGTAGAGCTCGCTCACGCGCTCGCCGACGCTCACCTCGCCCTCCTGCAGGGCGCGCGCGTACAGGAGCTGCCGCGCGTAGTCCCACTCGTAGAGCGCCTGCGACGCGTCGATGCCCTCGTAGCACTGGAGCCGGATCAAGTCGGCGCCGAGGATGCGCGCGAGCGTCTTGCCGACCTCCGTCTTGCCGACGCCCGCCTCCCCCTCGAGGAGGAGCGGACGGCCCATCGCCACCGAGAGGAAGATCGCGGTCGCCAGGCCGCGGTCGGGGAGATAGGACTCCCCGCGCAGTGCCTGTTCGACCTCCTTGACCGATCCGAAGTGCACGCGCCAAGCGTAACGGGAGTCAGAGGATGGAAATGGCTGTTGCTTGCGGGGTATCCTCGACCCCGCAAGGACCGGTCGGCCACGGGGTTTCCGAAAAGGAGGCGCCACCGTATGTATCCCGCCAGGTTCGAGTACCACGCTCCCGGGAGCGTCGAGGATGCCCTCGAGATCCTGGAGCGCTACGGGGACGAGGCCAAGGTGCTGGCGGGCGGGCAGAGCCTGATCCCGCTGATGAAGCTCCGCTTCGCGTCGCCGCGCGCCCTCGTCGACATCAACCGCATCCAGGGGCTCGACACGATCTCCGAGGACGACGGCTTCCTCTCGATCGGCGCACTCGTGCGCCACGCCGACTGCGAGGCCTCGCCGGCCCTGCAAGGGCGCTACGGCGTCCTCGGGGACGCCGCGCCGCAGATCTCCGACCCGATCGTCCGCAACCGCGGCACCGTGGTCGGCTCGCTCGCGCACGCCGACCCGCAGGGCGACTGGGGCTCGGCGCTCCTCGCCACCGGCGCCCGGCTGGAGGTCGCCTCCTCGGCCGGAACCCGGACGATCCCGCTCGACGAGCTCTTCCAGGGCCCGTTCACGACGAGCCTGCAGCCGAACGAGATCGCGACCGCCGTCCAGGTCCCCGACCCCGGCGCGCGCGCGGGCGGCACCTACGTCAAGCTCGAGCGCAAGGTCGGCGACTACGCCACCGTCGGCGTCGCCGTCCACCTCTCGTTCGACAACGGCACCGTCGGCCGCGCGGGGATCGCACTGACCGGCGTCGGCCCCCGGAACCTGCGGGCCGAGACGGCCGAGGCGGCGCTCGCCGGCGCCGAGCTGAACGACGACACGATCAAGGCGGCGGCGGAGCTCGCCGCCGAGGCCGCGCAGCCGCGGAGCGACGAGCGCGGGAGCGCCGACTACAAGCGGAGCGTCGTCCGCGTCTTCACGGAGCGAGGGCTCCGGAAGGCCGCCGAGACGGCGGCCGCGTGAGGAGCTGACGATGACCGAGACAGCTGTCGAGACCGGGCGTTACACCTACCCGGTCACCGTGACGGTCAACGGCGCCGCGCGCTCCGTCGAAGTCGAGACGCGGCTCCTGCTCGTGCACTTCCTCCGCGAGACGCTGGGCCTCACCGGGACGCACATCGGCTGCGACACGTCCAACTGCGGCGCCTGCACGGTGCTTCTGGACGGGACGCCGGTGAAGTCGTGCACGATGTTCGCCGTCCAGGCCGACGGGCACGAGCTGACCACGGTCGAGGGCCTGGCGCCCGCCGGCGGGCTCAGCCCGGTTCAGGAGGGCTTCCACGAGGAGCACGGGCTCCAGTGCGGCTTCTGCACGCCGGGGATGATGCTGACCTCGACCGCGCTCCTGGCCGCGAACCCCGATCCCAGCGAGGAGGAGATCCGCTGGGCCCTCAGCGGCCAGATCTGCCGCTGCACGGGCTACCAGAACATCGTCAAGGCGGTCCAGTACGCGGCCGCCAAGGGGAAGGAGAGCAGTGCCTCAGGCAATCACCGACTGCCGCGCAGCGCACGCCGCAGCGCTCCGCAGATCGCAGCGCGCGATCGGCCGTCATCTGGCCGTTCCGAGAACGCGCTCGGAGGAGGGGCGCTTCATCCGCGGCCGCGGCAACTACTTCGACGACATCACGCTCCCCGGGATGCTCCACCTGGAGTTCCTGCGGAGCCCGCTCGCGCACGCGCGCATCAACGGCATCGACACGTCGCGCGCGGCGGCGGTGCCGGGCGTCGTGGCCGTCGTCACCGGCGAGCTCATGGCGCAGCACAACCTCGCCTGGATGCCGACGCTCTCGGGTGACACCCAGGCCGTGCTCGCCACGGACAAGGTCCGTTTCCAGGGCCAGGAGGTCGCGGCTGTCATCGCCGAGTCCGCCTACATCGCCAAGGACGCCTGCGAGCTGATCGACGTCGATTACGAGCCGCTCGAAGTGCTCACGAGCCCGCAGCAGGCGCTCGCCGAGGGCGCGGCCGTCATCCGCGACGAGAAGGAAGGCCAGGCGGACAACCACATCTACGACTGGGAGGCCGGCGACAAGGAGGCCACCGACAAGGCCTTCGCCGAAGCCGACAAGGTGGTCGAGCTGGACACCTTCTACCCGCGCTGCCACCCCGCGCCGCTCGAGTGCTGCGGCTGCATCGCGGACGTGAACCCCGCAACGGGGAAAGCGACGATCTACATGACCTCGCAGGCCCCGCACGTACACCGCACGCTCTTCGCGCTCGTGGCCGGCCTGCCCGAGCACAAGATCAGGATCATCTCGCCCGACCTGGGCGGCGGCTTCGGGAACAAGGTGCCCGTCTACCCGGGCTACGTCGTCGCCACGGCGGCGTCGCTCCTGATCGGCAGGCCCGTGAAGTGGGTCGAGGATCGCACGGGCAACCTCATCTCCACGGGCTTCGCCCGCGACTACCACATGCACGGCGAGCTCGCGCTCAAGGACGGGAGGATCACCGGCCTGCGCGTGAAGATGCTCTCCGACAACGGCGCCTTCTTCTCGGACGCCCAGCCCACCTCGTGCAAGGCCGGACTCTTCCACATCGTCACCGGCTCCTACGACATCCCCGCCGCCCATGTCGAGACCACGGGCGCGTACACGAACAAGGCGCCGGGCGGAGTCGCCTACCGCTGCTCGTTCCGCGTCACCGAGGCCTCGTACCTGATCGAACGTCTCGTGCAGAACGCGGCGTACGAAGTGGGTGTCGACCCGGCCGACTTTCGCAAGCAGAACTTCATCAAGCCGGAGCAGTTCCCCTACAAGTCGGCCACCGGCTTCGAGTACGACTCGGGCGACTACGTCGCTGCGATGGACAAGACGCTGGAGATGCTCGGCTACGACGACCTCCGCCGCGAGCAGGAGGAGGCGCGTGCCGAAGGGCAGGCTGCTCGGCATCGGCCTCGCGTCGTTCACCGAGGTGGTTGGCGCCGGCCACGGGTCCGAGTACGCGATCGCCGGCCTGCGCATGAACGACGGCGCCGAGCTCCGCATCCATCCAACCGGCAAGGCCGTGCTCAAGCTCGGCGTCAAGTCCCAGGGCCAGGGCCACGAGACGACGTTTGCGCAGATCGTCGCGGAAGAGCTCGGCCTGCAGCCGGAGGACGTCGAGGTGCAGGAGGGCGACACGGACAACACGCCCTACGGCCTCGGCACGTACGCGAGCCGCTCGACGCCGGTCTCCGGCGCCGCGACCGCCATGGTCTCGCGCCGGATCCGCGCGAAGGCGCAGAAGATCGCCGCGCACCTGCTCGAGGCCTCCGAGGACGACCTCGAGTGGGAGAAGGGCAAGTTCGTCGTCAAGGGCGCCCCGGAGAAGTCGACGTCGATCCAGGACATCGCGTTCGCCGCCTACACGAACATCCCGGAGGGGATGGAGGGCGGCCTGGAGGGCGTCTACTACTACGACCCGCCGAACTTCACGTTCCCGTTCGGCACGTATGCGGTCGTGGTCGAGGTCGACCGCGGCACGGGCGCATGGAAGGTGCTCCGCTGCGTCGCCGTGGACGACTGCGGCGTCCGCATCAACCCGATGATCGTCGAGGGCCAGATCACCGGCGGACTGACGGAGGGGTTCGCCATCGCCGCCATGCAGCTGATCGACTTCGACGAGGAGGGCAACTGCATCGGCGCCAACCTCGTGGACTACCTGATCCCGACCGCGTGGGAGACGCCGAAGTTCGAGCTCGGCGAGACGGTCACGCCCTCGCCGCACCATCCGCTCGGCGCGAAGGGCGTCGGCGAGTCGGCCACGGTGGGCGCGCCCGCCGCGTTCGTGAATGCCGTCGTCGACGCGCTCGCCCACGCCGGCGTCCGCAACCTGGAGATGCCCGTGACCTCCGGCAAGGTCTGGGCGGCGCTGCAGGAGGCCGGCCTGGCGGAGTGACCATGGCGCCTGTCCTCTGGAGACACGTCCAAGTGCCTGGCACCGGGCCCTGGCCCTTGGCGGCGGGTCGACCGTGTGCCGACGCCGGCGCGTCCGCGCGTGTCTCCTCGCTTCACGGGCCCGCCGACGGCTCTCGGAGCCACGTCCAGGTGCCTGGCACCAGGACGTGGCCGCCGGGGACAGTGGAGGCCGCCTGGTGAACGCGACCGACGTCATCGTCGAGGCCGGCAGGCTGGCGGCGGAGGGGAAGCCCTACGCGCTGGCCACCGTCGTCACGGTCGTCCGTCCCGCCTCGGCGCGGCGCGGCGACCGCGCGCTCGTCACACCGGACGGGCAGGTCCACCGGCTGGGTGGGCGGCGCCTGCTCGGAGCCGACCGTCGTCCGCGAGGCGCTCCGCGCGCTCGCCGACCGAGAGCCGCGGCTCGCCCGCATGGAGGGCGGCTGTGCCTCCGAAGGAGTCGTGGAAGTGCTGATCGAGCCCGTTGTTCCCGCTCCCCTCCTGGCGATCGTGGGGGAGAGCCCGGCTGCGCGCACACTCGGCGCGCTCGCGCGCACCGTGGGCTGGCGGGTCCGCGACGACGGCGTCGATGGGGCGGACGCCGTCGTCGTGGCGACGATGGGGCACGGCGACGAGGAGCTCCTCACGGCCGCGCTCAGGGCCGGCGCGGGCTATGTCGGCCTGGTCGCCAGCGCCAGGCGGGCCACCACCGTGCTCGCCGCGCTGCGGGCGCGCGGCCTGGACGAGGAGGACGTGCTGAAGGTGCGGGCACCGGCCGGGCTCGACCTCGGGCCCTCGTCGCAGGAAGAGATCGCGGTCGCCATCCTGGCCGAGCTCGTCGCCTGGCGGCACACCCGCGGCGAGACGCCGGTCCCGGCGCCCGCGGAGGCCGTCGACCCGGTCTGCGGGATGACCGTGGCGGTCGGCCCGGAGGCCGAGCAGGTCGTCCACGAGGGGTCGCCGGTGTACTTCTGCTCGGCCCATTGCAAGGCCCGGTTCGAGGCCGAGCCGGCGCGGTACAGTGGCCTGAGAGCGCCGTGAGAGACGTTCTCCAGACCCTCGAGCGCTGGGCCGCCGACGGGACACCCGTCGCGATCGCGACCGTGGTGGACACGGAGCGGTCCGCTCCGCGCATGCCCGGCGCCGTCCTCGCCGTCTCCGACGACGGCGAGGTCGTGGGCTCGGTCACGGGCGGCTGCGTCGAGCCCGCCGTCTACGGGGAGGCGCGCGACGTCCTCGCGGGCGGAGCGCCCCGGCTGAAGACGTACGGCATCGCCGACGACGAGGCTTTCGAGGTCGGCCTCCCCTGCGGAGGCACCGTGCACATCTTCGTCGACAGGCTCGATCCGGAGCTCGTCGCGCCGATCGTCGAGGCGGTGCGCGAGGAGCGCCCGATCGCGCTCGAGATCGCCATCACCGGTGAGAACGCGGGCGCCAAGCGGCTCGTCGTCCCCGAGGACGGCGGCCCGGCCGCCGAGCTCCTGGCCCGCGGCGAGACCGCCATCCTCGACACGTCGGAGGGGCAGATCTTCGTCTCGTCCTTCGCGCCCCGCCCGAACATGTACGTCTTCGGCGCCGTCGACCACGCCGCGGCCGTCGCATCCGTCGGGCGCTTCCTCGGCTACCGGGTGACGGTCTGCGACGCCCGCGCGAAGTTCGTCACGCCGGAGCGCTTCCCCGACGTGGACGACCTCGTCGTCGAGTGGCCCGACCGCTTCCTCAGCCAGGCGCCGGTGGACGAGCGCACCGTCATCTGCGTCCTCACCCACGACCACAAGTTCGACATCCCGGTGCTGAAGGTGGCGCTCGGGACCGACGCCGGCTACATCGGCGCCATGGGCGCGAAGCGCACGAACGAGGACCGCGCCGAGCGGCTCCGCGCCGAGGGCGTCACCGACGAGGAGATCGCCCGCATCCACGCGCCGATCGGCCTGAAGATCGGCTCGAAGACACCGGAGGAGGTGGCAGTCGCGATCGCCGCGCAGATCGTCCAGGTCATGCGCACCCCCAGGCCCGCTCCCGAGGAGGCTCTCACCACGTGAAGCTCGAGAACTCGTTCGAGGTCGCAGCGCCGCCGGAGAAGGCGTGGGACCTCCTCATGGACGTCCCGCGCATCGTTCCCTGCATGCCCGGGGCGAAGCTGGACGAGGTGGTGGACGAGGACAACTGGAAGGCGACGATGCAGGTGAAGCTCGGGCCGATCAGCCTGACCTTCGCCACCGACGTGGAGCGCAAGGAGGCCGACGAGGCCAACCGCCGCGTCGTGCTCGGCGCCAACGCGCGCGAGACCAGAAACCGCGGCCGCGCGAGCGCGACGATCGAGTCGACGCTCGCCCCCTCGGGAGACGGGACGAAGATCGACATCGTCACCGACCTCTCGCTCTCCGGCACGGTCGCGCAGTACGGGCGGGGGATGATCGAGGACATCTCCTCGCAGATGGTCACGAGCTTCGCCCAGTGCCTCGAGGCCCAGCTCGGGGAGTCCACGGAGGAGGCCGAGCAGGCGGTCGCCGCCCAGGCGAAGCCGATCTCGGGCTTCTCGCTCTTCTTCGGCAGCCTCTGGCGCCGCATCCGACGGATCGGAAGGAGGTCGAGTTGAGACAGATCGCGATCTCGGTGAACGGCGAGAGCCACTCGGCGGAGGTCGAGCCGAGACAGCTCCTCGTCTACTTCCTGCGCGAGCAGCTCGGGCTGACGGGCACGGTCGTCGGCTGCGACACCTCCTCGTGCGGCGCCTGCACCGTGCTCCTCGACGGCGAGTCGGTGAAGTCGTGCACCGTGCTCGCCGTCCAGGCCGACGGCCACGAGGTGACGACGGTCGAGGCGCTCTCCTCGAACGGCGACCTCAACCACGTTCAACAGGCATTTCACGAGAACCACGGCCTCCAGTGCGGCTTCTGCACGCCCGGCATGGTCATGGCCACCATCAGCCTGCTCGAGGAGAACCCGAGCCCGAGCGAGGAGGAGATCCGCCACGCGCTCGAAGGCAACCTCTGTCGCTGCACGGGCTACCAGAACATCGTCAAGGCGGTCAAGGCCGCCGCGGCGGCCTGAGGGGAGGGGAGATGGCGACCACCGAAGTCAAGACGACCTACATCGGCGCCTCGGTCGAGCGCAAGGAGGACGCCCGCCTGCTCCGCGGGGAGACGCGCTGGGTCGACAACATGACGCTCCCCGGAATGCTCTGGATGGCGGTCGTGCGCAGCCCGTACGCGCACGCGAAGATCGGAAACGTCGACCTCGAGAAGGCGCTCGCGGCAGACGGTGTCGTGGCGGCGTTCTCGGGCGCGCAGCTGGCCGAGGAATGGGCGGGCTCGCTCCCGTGCGCATGGCCCGTGACCGGCGACTGCCGCATTCCCCAGCACCGGCCCCTGGCCTCGGACAAGGCGCGCTATGCGGGCGACGGCGTCGCAGTCGTTGTCGCCGAGAGCCGCGCGCTCGCCAAGGACGCCGCCGAGCTCGTCGAAGTCGACTACGAGCCGCTCCCGGCCGTCACCGACGTCGGGGAGGCGAAGAGCGATTCCGCGCCGCTCGTCCACGACGAGTACGACGAGAACCGCGCCTACACGTGGACGCTGCAGAACGGGGAGATCGACCGGCTCTTCTCCGAGGCGGCGGTCACCGTCAAGGAGCACTACCGCCAACAGCGGCTGATACCGAACGCGATCGAGCCGCGGAGCGTGCTCGTCCAACCCGTGCGCGCGACGGATGAATACACGATGTGGTCGGCGACGCAGGTGCCGCACATCGCGCGAGTGACCCTCTCCGGCACGACGGGGATCCCGGAGACGAAGCTCCGTGTCATCGCTCCCGACGTCGGAGGCGGGTTCGGCTCGAAGCTGAACGTCTACGCCGAGGAGGCTCTCTGCCTCGTGCTCGCACGGCGGCTCGGGCTTCCGATCAAGTGGACCGAGGAGCGCTCGGAGGGCTACCTGGCGA
Source organism: uncultured Actinomycetes bacterium (assembly GCA_963830885.1). Taxonomy (GTDB): domain Bacteria; phylum Actinomycetota; class Thermoleophilia; order Gaiellales; family Gaiellaceae; genus JAIBJN01. Next base: position 53,205 of record CAWHOA010000010.1, read on the forward strand.
CCATTCACGGTCGGGACGTCCTGCAGGAGATCGAGCTCGCGGCGAGCGCGGAAGGGAAGATCACCGCCGTCCGCGTCCGTCTGACGGCTGCCATGGGCGCGTACATGCAGCTCGTCTCGCCTGGGATTCCGCTCCTCGGCGCCTGGCTCTACGCAGGGTGCTACGACGTCGAGGGATACGACTTCGAGTGCGTCGGCGTCTTCACGAACACGACTCCGACGGACGCGTATCGCGGCGCAGGCCGCCCTGAGGCGACGTATGCGATCGAGCGGGCGGTGGACACGCTCGCACGCAAGCTGGAGATGGATCCCGTCGAGCTCCGGCGCAAGAACTTCATCACCGAGTTCCCCGCTCCGATCGCGTCCGGGCTGGAGATCGACTCGGGCGACTTCCACGCCTCGCTCGACAAGGCGCTCGAGCTCCTCGACTACGACGGGCTCCGGGCGGAGCAGTCCGAGCGGCGCGGGCGCAGCGACCCCAAGCAGATCGGCATCGGTCTCTCCACCTACGTCGAGATGTGCGGCCTCGCCCCGTCGCGGATCCTCGGGGCGATCCGCTACGGCGCCGGCGGCTGGGACGCCGCAACCGTTCGCTGCCTCCCCACCGGAACCGTTCAGGTCCTGATCGGCACGTCGCCGCACGGGCAGGGGCACGTGACGACCTTCTCGCAGATCGTCGCCGACCAGCTCGGCGTCCCGATCGAGAACGTCGAGGTGCTGCACGGCGACACGACGGTGATCCCGCTCGGAATGGACACGTACGGAAGCCGCAGCCTCGCCGTCGGCGGGGTCGCCCTCTACCACGCCACCGAGAAAGTGATCGCGAAGGCGCGAAAGATCGCTGCCCACCAGCTCGAGGTGGCCGAGGACGATCTCGAGTACGCGGGAGGTCGCTTCACGATCGTTGGCACGGACAAGTCGATGAGCGTCACGGACGCGGCCCTGTCCGCCTGGACAGCCCACAACCTGCCGGACGGGCTCGAGCCGGGCCTCGAGGACACGTACGTCTACGACCCGCCCAACTTCAGCTGGCCGGGCGGCTGCCACATCGCGGTCGTCGAGATCGACACCGAAACGGGTGTGGTCGATCTGATTCGCTACCTCGCCGTTGACGACGTGGGCACCGTGATCAACCCGATGATCGTGGACGGCCAGGTGCACGGCGGCATCGCGCAAGGGGTCGCGCAGGCCCTCTACGAGGAGGCGATCTACGACGAAGCGGGCAACCTGTCCACGGGCTCCATGCTCAGCTACCTCGTACCGTCCGCGGTCGAGCTGCCGAACTTCGAGCTCGAGCGGACGGAGAGCCCGAGCCCGACGAATCCGATGGGCGTGAAGGGCGTGGGGGAGACCGGCACGATCGCCTCGACGGCGGCGGTCATGAACGCGGTCGTCGACGCGCTCTCCCCCTACGGCGTCATCGACGTCGAGATGCCCGCTAAGCCCGAAACGGTCTGGGGCGCGATCCAGGAAGGAGGTGCGAAGTGATTCCGGCCAAGTTCGAATACGAGGTCGCCGAGTCGGTCGACCACGCGATCGAGCTCCTCGGGTCCGGCAAGGACGCGAAGCTCCTCGCGGGCGGCCACTCGCTCCTCCCGCTCATGCGCCTCCGGCTCGCGCGTCCCGAGCTGCTCGTCGACATCGGCCGCGTCTCCGACCTCTCCTATGTACGTGAGGACGGCGACGCGATCGCCATCGGCGCGCTTACGCGCTACCGCGACCTGGAGACGAGCGAGCTCCTCCGGGCCGAGTGCCCGATCGTCGCCGAGACCGCCGGGCTCGTCGGCGACCCGCAGGTGCGCCACCGGGGGACGATCGGCGGCTCGGTCGCGCACTGCGATCCGGCCTCCGATGCTCCGACGATCCTGCTCGCCCTCGACGCCGAGCTGGTCGTGCGCGGGTCGGGCGGGGAGCGGCGGCTCCCGGTCGCCGAGAGCTTCGGCGGCTTCCTCCAGACGGCGCTCGAGCCGACCGAGGTGTTGACGGAGATCCGCGTCCCCAAGACGGGGGCCGACGGCTGGGCCTACCAGAAGTCCGTGCGGCGGGCCCAGGACTGGGCCACCGTCGCCGTCGCCGCGGTGCGAATGAACGGCAGCGCGCACGTCGCCCTGACGAACATGGGCCCGACGGCCCTGCGCGCTGGCGGCGTCGAGGAGGCTCTCTCCGGGGGCGCCGACCCGGCCGCCGCGGCCGAGCGCGCCGCCGAGGGCACGAGCCCGCCCAGCGACCACAACGCAAGCTCCGAGTACCGGGAGCACCTCGTCCGCGTGCTGACGCGGCGAGCGCTCGAGGAGGCTCTGAGCTAGAGGACGGCGAACATCTCGACGGGAGCGCACATGGCTCCCCGGAGCCGACGTACTACGTCCAGATCTCCGACCCCGAGGAGCCGGAGCGCTGGCACACGGTCGCGCGGGTCGAGGGCCGCGCGCTCGCCGACGAGGTCATCCGCCTGGCGCAGGGCACCTACATGCGGGCGACCGTGACCGCCGAGTCGCACTACAGCGCCCGCGCCCTCTCGCGCTCGCACCTGCGCCGCGACAAGCGCCTCGCGCACGCGGACTGGGAGCTCGGCATGGGCGAGCACCGCCACTACGGCCGCGCGCTCGTCGAGCGGGCGCAGCAGAACCTTCTCGGCCGGTAGCCTGAATCTCGACTTTCGAGGGTCGAGAACCCGGGTCCGGGGGTCGACACTTGAAGACGGGAATGCATAGGGGTCTGCTCAGGACTGCGGCGTTCGTCTTCCTCTGCGTCACGCTCGCGCTCGCAGGGAGCATCGTCGCGCTGCGCGCGGCGGCGCCGACATCGAGCGCGGTCACCCTCGGGACGGTCGACGTCAGCGTCGTCCCGGCGCGGAGCGGGGAGGTGGACGTCTACGTGCCGGTGGTCGACTGGGGCGTCAAGGCGGAGCCCTTCACCGCCCCGCTGGCGGTCGAGCTCGAGTTCCGCTCGCTCGACCGCGACGCCGCGCTGGCCGCGCTGCGCAACGGCGGCAGCGCCGACGCGAGCCTCGCCGGCCTCGAGGGCGAGCTTCACGACGCCGTGGCCGGCGGCCTTCGCCGCGCTGCGGCTCTCGCCCTGCTCGGCGGCGCGGTCGGCGGGCTGCTGGGCGGTGCGCTGATCGCGGTGTTCACCCGCCGCCGCTGGCTCCTGCTCGGCCCGGCCGCCGGGCTCGCGGTCGCCTTCGCGGCGGTCGTACTCGTCGGCGCCGGGGTGAGCCGGTTCGACTACGGCGCCCTGCGCGAGCCAACGTTCTACGCGCACGGCGAGGAGCTGCCGCGGCTGCTGGAGTTCTCGGAGCGCGTCCTGGCGGACGGTGGGGGCTACGACGACTCCTACGGCGAGGCGGTCGAAGGACTGACGCGGCTGATCGCTGTCGCCGGGGAGCGGGCCGACGAGCCCGCGCAGATCGACCGCGCGGTCGTCGTTGCCTCCGACCTGCATTCGAACACCCTCGTCCTGCCCGCGCTGGAGGGGTTCACGGGCGGAAAGCCGGTCTTCCTCGTCGGCGATCTCACCCAGCGCGGCACCCGCTACGAGATGGGGGTCGTCCCCGGCATCGCCCGGCTCGGCACCCCGGTCGTCGCGGTTTCCGGCAATCACGACTCGCGGCCGCTCATGCTCGCTGCCGCCCGCCGCGGCGTGATCGTGCTCACACGCAGCGGCCGTCTGCTCACGGACGGGTCGACCGACGGGAGCCCGGTCGTCTCGGTCGCCGGCCTCCGCGTGGCCGGCTGGGACGATCCGGGCGAGAGCGCCGCCGGCACGTTCGAGGGCAAGCTCCTCGAGCTCAAGGAGCAAGCGCTGGTGGACGCCCGGACGGAGTTCCTCACCTGGTTCGACGAGCTGCCCGAGCGCCCGGATGTCGTGCTCGTGCACCGCCACGTCCTCGCCCACGCGCTCCTGTCGACGCTGGCGGCGGAGGGCGGCGAGCCCGTGCTCGTCCTCACCGGTCACGACCACCACCAGCACGTCGAGAGCGAGGGCGCCCACGTTCTCGTCGACGGCGGCTCGGTCGGCGCCGGCGGCGCGTTCGGCGTGGGGGAGGAGCCGTCCGGCTTCGCGCTCGTCCACTTCGACGCCGACGAGCGGGCGCGGGCCGTCGACCTGGTGGAGGTCGAGCCGGCCACGGGGGCCGCGAGCGCCCACCGCGTCGTCCTCGAGCCGCCACGGCTGGTCGAGGGCGAGGCCGGCGGCCGCAAGTAGCTCGTCGCCGCTCCCTCCGCAGGAGGCCGCGGCCAGGAGCAGAAGTAGGGCCGCAGGATCGTGGCAGACATCGCGTGGATTACCCTGCACCCGTGGAGGTTCTGACTCCGCGCACGCTCGAGGAGGCACTCGAGCTCAAGGCCGAGCGCCCGGACGCCGTGCCCATCCAGGGCGGCACGGACGTCATGGTCGAGCTCAACTTCGACCGCGCGCGGCCCGAGGCCATGCTGAACCTGAACGAGGTCGCCGCGCTGCGCGGCTGGTCACGGGACAACGGCTTGCTCCGCTTCGGCGCCGGGCTCACCTACGCCGAGGCGATGGAGGACGAGCTCGCCGGGCTCTTGCCGGCGCTCGCCGAGGCGTCTCGCACGGTGGGCTCGCCCCAGATCCGGAACCGCGGCACGATCGGCGGCAACCTCGGCACCGCCTCGCCCGCCGGGGATGCGCTGCCGCCGCTGCTCGTCGAGGGCGCCGAGGTCGAGCTGGCGAAGACGGGCTCGACGCGCACGGTCGCCCTCTCCGACTTTCTCGTCGGCCCCAAGCAGAACACCCTGGCCGGCGACGAGCTGATCGTCGCCGTCCGGCTGACGCCGTCGAAGACCCGCCAGACGTTCATGAAGGTGGGGCCGCGCAACGCGATGGTGATCGCCGTCTGCTCGCTCGCCCTCGCCGTCGACCGGGAGCGCGAGGAGATCCGCGCCGCGTTCGGCTCGGCCGGCCCCGTGCCCGGGCTCGTCGTCGGGCCTCTCGGCGAGCGTGCGGAGTTTCCGGAGCGCCTCGCCGCCGCCGCGAGCCCGATCGACGACGTCCGCGGCACCGCCGCCTACCGCCGCCATGCCCTCAGGGTGCTGACCGCCCGCGCGCTGGAGCGCGTCCTCACGTGAAGATCGCGCTGACCGTCAACGGCGAGCCGCACGAGGCCGACGTCTGGGCCGGCGAGAGCCTCCTCTTCACGTTGCGCGAGCAGCTCGGCCTGCCCGGCTCGAAGAACGCCTGCGAGCAGGGCGAGTGCGGCTCGTGCTCCGTGCTCCTCGACGGGAAGCTCGTCTGTGCCTGCCTCGTCCTCACCGCGCAGGCGGAGGGCCACGAGATCGTGACCGTCGAGGGGATCGGCGAGGAGGGGCACCTGCACCGCGTGCAGGAGGCCTTTGCCGACGCCGGCGCCGTGCAGTGCGGCTTCTGCACGCCGGGCCTGGTCGTGGCCACGGCCGCGCTGCTCGAGCGGCGCCCGGATCCCAGCGACGACGAGATCCGCGAGGCGCTCTCCGGCAACCTCTGCCGCTGCACCGGCTACCAGAAGATCTTCGACGCCGTCCGCGGCGCCGCGGGGGCGGCATGAGCACGCCCGCGCGCAAGCTCGAGCTCGGCCGCGTCGGCGAGTCCGTGCGGCGGGTCGACGCGATTCCCAAGGTCGCCGGCGAGTTCGCGTACGCGAGCGACCTCTACGCCGCCGAGATGCTCTGGGGGCACACGGTCCGCAGCCCGCACGCGCACGCGCTCATCACGGCCATCGACACGACGCGGGCGGCCGGGATGCCCGGCGTCCACGCGGTGCTCACGCACGAGGACGTCCCGGGCGAGAAGCGCTACGGCCTCGAGTTCCCCGACCAGCCGGTGCTCGCGTTCGACCGCGTGCGCTACTTCGGCGAGCCCGTCGCGATCGTCGCCGCGGAGCACCCCGAGCAGGCGCGACGCGCGGCCGCCGAGGTCCGCGTCGAGTACGAGCCGCTCGACCCGGTCGTCGACCCGGAGCGCGCCACCGAGATGGAGCCGATCCACCCCGAGCGCTGGACCGACGGCCACGGCTACCACCACGATCCGCGGCCGAACGTCGTCCGCACGATCGTCATCCGCCACGGCGACCCCGAGGCGGAGGCCGACGTCGTCGTCGAAGGAACCTACGAGCTCGGGATCCAGGACCAGGCGTTCCTCGGCCCCGAGTCCGGCCTGGCCGTGCCGGACGGGGAGGGCGGCGTCGACATCTACGTCGCCACGCAGTGGCTGCACGTCGACCGCGACCAGGTGGCGCCGTGCCTCGGCCTGACGCCCAACCGCGTGCGCATCCACCTCGCCGGCGTCGGCGGCGCCTTCGGCGGGCGCGAGGACCTCTCCATGCAGATCCACGGCGCCATGCTCGCGCTGCACACGAACCGCCCCGTGAAGTTCGTCTACAACCGCGAGGAGTCGTTCGTCGGCCACATCCACCGCCACCCGGCCCGCGTCTGGATGCGCCACGGCGCCGACCGGGAGGGCCGGCTGGTGTCGGTGCACGCGCGGATCCTGCTGGACGGCGGGGCCTACGCCTCCAGCTCGACCGCGGTGACCTCGAACGCCGCCTCGTTCGCCTGCGGCCCGTACTCGGTCCCGAACGCGCTGCTCGAGGCGACCTGCGTCTACACGAACAACCCGCCCTGCGGCGCCATGCGCGGCTTCGGCTCCGTGCAGTCCTGCTTCGCGCACGAGGCGCAGATGGACCGGCTCGCAGACGCGCTCGGCATGGGCCGCGTCGACCTTCGGCTCCGCAACGCGCTCGGGCCGGGGGACGTGCTGCCCACGGGTCAGGTCGTGACCGGCTCGCTCCCGGTCGCCGACGTGATCCGGCGGTGCGCCGACATCCCCATCCCGGACCCGGAGGAGCTGCCCCGTGACCCGATCCGCCTGCCCGGCGGCGCGGGCAACACGACGCGGGGCGAGGGGATTCGGCGCGGAGTCGGCTTCGCCGTCGGGTTCAAGAACATCTGCTACTCGGAGGGCTTCGACGACTTCTGCGCCGCGCGCGTGCGCCTGTTCGCCGACGCGGACGGCGAGCTGGTCGCGGAGGTGCATTCCGCCGCGGCCGAGGTCGGCCAGGGCGTCGTCGGCGTCATGGCCCAGGTCGCCCGCACCGAGCTCGACGTCGAGAACGTGCTCGTCGCCCCGCACACGACCGAGGCAGTGCAGTCGGCCGGCTCCTCCTCGGCCTCCCGCCAGACGTGGATGACCGCCGGCGCGGTGCAGCTCGCCGCCCGCGAGGTGAGGCAGGAGCTCGACCGCCGCGGCGGCGCCCTCGAGCCGGGCGACGAGATCTCGGTCGAGCGCGTCTACCGCCACTCGCGCACGTACCCGCTCGACCCGGACACCGGCCAGGTCGTCGGCGGCGAGCGCGCGCACGTGGCGTTTGCCTGCTCGGCCATGCGGGTGGTCGCGGAGGTGGACGTCGACCTGGGCCTCACCCGCGTGGTCTGGATCGGCACCGCACAGGACGTCGGCCGCGCGCTCAACCCGCAGGCAGTGCACGGCCAGATCGAGGGCGGCACCGCGCAGGGCCTCGGCCTCGCCCTCATGGAGGAGATCCAGACGCGCGACGGGCTGATCACGAACGCGAGCTTCACCGACTACCTGATCCCGACGGCGCTCGACATGCCGCCGGTCTGGACGGAGCTCGTCGAGGTGCCCGAGCCGGACGCGCCCTACGGCGTCAAGGGCGTGGGGGAGCCTCCGACCGTCGTCTCCACCGCGGCGATCGTCGCGGCGCTCAGGGATGCGAGCGGCCGGGAGCTCGTGCGGGCACCGGTACGGCCGGACGAGATCGTGGGGCTCGCGTGAGCGGCTTCACCCCGGAACCTAGGAGGTCGCAACTGGTGGAACAGGGACGGCGCTCCTAGCCAAGCAGTCCGCTTGGCGGGATCGGATCTGCGTCGCCGACCTCGATGAGCCGCCGTTCTTCGTGCCATCTTCCGATTCGGGACGCCGACCGGGTGCGACATCGAGCTTATCCAGCACGTTCTCGATGAACTCGGTGTCGCCAGTGTCGAGTTCGTCCTCACGACCTTTTCGGACCTGATCCCCGGGGTGAGGCAGGGTCGATGGACCATCAACGTCCCGATGTTCGTAACCGAAGCGCGCGCCGAGCTCGTCGACTTCAGCCGGCCCGTCTGGGTCGCTGAGGACGGATTCATCGTCCGAAACGCCGACGCGGAAAGGTGGACGAGCTACGAGGCGATCGCCGATGACCCGAGGGCCACGCTCGCGGTCGTCGTCGCCCAGATCCAGGACAGACTGCGCTTCGGGCAGGCGTCCCACCGGAACGGATCATCTCGTTCCCGGACCAGCAAACCGCCGTGGAGGCCGTGAGGGCGGGACAGGCCGACGCGTCCGCCAGCACCGCGCCCGGCAACCGCGCCGACCTCCACCGGGCAGCCGACCCTACCCTCAGCTTCGTGCCCGACACCCCAAGCACGTCCCGAGCGGGTCTGCCGGTTGGCGCATTCTCCTTCGCCAAGACCACTCCCGAACTCACCGACGCAGTCAATTCCTCGCTCGACCGCTACCTCGGCACCAAGCAGCACCTCGAAATGATGAGCCGATACGGCTTCACTCGCCGAGACCTCGCGCCTGTCCTCTAAGCGGCCGCGGTGCCCCTCTAGAGCGTGATCACGACCTTGGCGCCCGCGCCTTCGGCCTGCCGCTGCCACGCCTCCGGCGTCCGGTCGAACGGGAACGTCTCGATCTCCACCTCGAGCTCCCCGGCCCTCGCGTGCTCGACCAGGCGGAGGTACTCGCGCCGGAGGTCGTCACGCGGCGTGGCGGAGTTCGTGTGGCCCAGGATCTCGAGCTGCTTGCCGCGGACGTCCGCCGAGAGGAGCGCCGCCTCGGGCCCTGCCGACTGCCCGACCTGGAGGATGCGAGCGCCCGGCGCCGCCGCCCGTGCGGCCGCCACGGCCGGTGCGCCCCAGAGCGGATCGACGATCAGCGTCGGCCCGTCGCCGCCGCACGCCTCGGCGAAAGCTCCGGCCAGGTCGTCTTCGCCGAGGGACACGACCTCATCCGCCCCGAGCCGCCGCGCGCGCTCGAGCCCTTCCGGCGATCGGCCCGCGGCAACCACCCGGCCCGCGCCGAGGATCCGCGCCGCCTGGAGCGCCACGACTCCGACCGTTCCGGTCGCGCCCAGCACGAGCACCGTCTCGCCCTCCCGCACGGGCGAGCGGTAGGCCACCGGGAGCCATCCCGCCAGCCCGGCGATTCCGAGCGTCCCCGCGAGCACGGGGTCGGTGCCCTCGGGCAGCGGCACGGGCACGTCCTCCGACACCGCGAACAGGTCGGCCAGCGCACCGTCCCGCCGCAGTCCCATGCCGCCTCCGTTGGCCCAGACGAGCGTCCCCGGCGCGAGCGACTCCGCCTCGACCACCCGGCCGACGCCCTCGCATCCGGGCACGTAGGGAAACGGCGGCGTCCCGCCGAAGTACCGCCCCGCCCCGACGTTGATGTCGATCGGGTTCAGCGGTGCGGCCACGACCTCGATCAGCGCCTCGCCCGCCGCGCGCACGGGGTCGGGCGCCTCGCCGATCGCGGGCAGGGCTCCGAGCTCCGAGATCGTGGCGGCACGCATCGGCCGCCGATTCTAGACCTCGAACGCCGGATTCAGTGCACGATGTCCGCGACGATCCCCGGGTGCCGCGCGCGCCAGTTGGCGAGGTAGAAGCCAAGGTGAAGGCGCGCCTTGTCGGCCGACGCGGCCGGCGGGGCGCTCACCTCGACGGTCGAATCGCCGCTCTGCGAGGCGCTGTAGTTCGCCCGCTGCAGGGACGCGAGGAGGTCGTGGACGAAGGCAGGGTTTGAGACGTGAACAGTCATGGCCGCAACTCTTTTCTGGACTGAGTGTGGGTCGGGCTTCGGACGCCTTCAACTATTCGAAAGACGAGAATCCGGGAATGCGCCGGCCACTCGCAGGCGCAGACCGTGAATGTCTAGATTCTCGGCGGACGCTGACACGCGGTAGTCACCCATTCGAGTGATCCCCGCGGGAAGATCCTGCGCCTACGCTGCGTCCTGGAAAGCGGTCATGAATCTGCGGGATCTACCGTTGGGAAGCCTGATCGTGCGCGACGGCATCGCACGGCCTGCCACCGTGCGGGACGCGCTCGTCGAGGCGCAGGAGACCGACCGCCGGCTCGGCGAGGTCATGCTTCAGCATGGCTGGATCAGCGAGCGCGATCTCGCGCGCCTGCTGGCCGAGCAGGAGAAGCTCGAGTTCATCGACCTGGCGAAGATCGACCTGGACGACAGGGCCGTCGACTACCTGCCCGAGTCCGTCGCCCGCAGCGTGAAGGCGATCGCGTACGGCTTCGCCAACTCCGTTCTGCTCGTCGCCGTCGCCGACCCGACCGACGACCGCGGCCTGGACGAGATCCGCGAGGCCGTCGGCCGCCGCGTCCGCTTCAAGGTCGCGCTCGCGAGCGAGATCGAGTCGGCGTTGACCGACGCGTACGGCGAACCCCTCGCGGCCTCCGCGTAAGTCGCTCAAGAACGGGTTCAAAAAGGCTGGCCCCGCGGGTCGAATCCGTTTGCCTTGAAAGCTCCTCGCCTCGCGCGCTATGGCGCGTCGGTGGATTGCGGGCTTCGGGCCAGATTCTGCTGGCAGGGCCAGTGGCTTCAGTGTACCTCGCCTCGAGGATTCGCGGGCCCGGCCTTCAGCGCGATACCGTTCCCGCGTGGATCTCGCGCGACGGCTCGCGGTAGCGCGCGGCGACGAGCTCGCCGACGTCGTCATCCAGGGCGGCAAGGTCTTCTCGGTCTTCACGCGCGAGTGGCTGGAGACCGACATCGCGATCTGCGACGGCTTCGTCGCCGGCCTCGGCGAGTACGCCGGCCGCGAGGTCATCCACGCGGGCGGCAAGTACCTCGTGCCCGGCTTCGTCGACGCGCACATGCACCTGGAGTCCTCGAAGCTCCTCGTGGACGAGTTCGCGCGCCTCGTCCTCCCGCTCGGCACCACCGCCGTCGTCGCCGACCCGCACGAGATCGCCAACGTCCTCGGCACCGACGGCGTCCACTGGCTCGCCGACCTCTGCGCGGCCGTGCCCCTCGACGTCTTCTTCATGGCCTCGTCCTGCGTGCCGGCCTCGTCGTTCGAGTCGCCGCACCGCCCCCTGAACCCGGGCGACCTCGAGGGCCTGCTGCGCCGCCGCCGCGTGATCGGCCTCGCCGAGATGATGAACTTCCCCGGCGTCATCGCCGGCGACCCGCACGAGCTCGAGAAGCTCGCCCTCGCGACGACGCACGTCGACGGCCACGCGCCCGGCGTCCTCGGCAAGGACCTCCAGGCCTACGCCGCCGCCGGCATCCGCTCCGACCACGAGTGCTACACGGCGGAGGAGGGCCGCGAGCGCCTGCGCGCCGGCATGTGGGTGCTGATCCGCGAGGCCTCCGCCGCGCGCAACCTCGCCGCGCTCCTGCCGCTCGTCGAGGAGTTCGGCCCGCACCGCCTCGCCTTCTGCACCGACGACCGCGAGCCCGAGCACATCGCCGAGGACGGCCACATCAACTCGATGGTGCGCGACGCGGTCGCCCAGCGGGACGGCGCCCGAGGACGCGCTCGTCATGGCCACGCTCAACCCCTGCCTCTGGCACGGCCTCACGCATCTCGGCGCGCTCGCGCCCGGCTACCAGGCCGACGTGCTCGTCCTGCCCGACCTCGAGCGCTTCGAGCCCGAGCTCGTCCTCAAGGCCGGCGAGCCGGTGGGGGAGATCGCCCGCGTCGACGTGCCGGAGTGGGTGAAGTCCACCGTCCACATCGAGCCGGTCGCGATCAACGACTTCAGCATCCCGTGGGAGGGCGGCCCGGCCCGCGTCATCGGCCTGGTCGAGGGCCAGATCGTCACGGAGGCGCTCGAGGACGAGCCGCGCGTCGAGAACGGCTTCGCGGTGCCCGATCCGGCGCGCGACCTCCTCCAGATCGCGGTCGTCGAGCGCCACCTCGCCTCCGGCCGCATCGGCCTCGGCTTCGTGCGCGGCTTCGGCCTGGAGAAGGGCGCCATGGCCTCCACGATCGCCCACGACGCGCACAACATCGTCGTCGTCGGCGCCGACGACGGCGACATGGCCCGCGCCGTCCAGCGCATCGCCGAGATCGGCGGCGGCATCGTCGTCGTCGAGAGCCGCGGCGTGAAGGCCGAGCTGCCCCTGCCGGTCGCCGGCCTCCTCTCGGACGCGCCGCTCGCCGAGGTCGTCGAGGCGAGCGAGGCGTGCGTCGAGGCCGCCCGCGCCCTCGGCTGCACCTACCCGTCGCCGTTCCAGACGATGTCGTTCCTGGCGCTCTCGGTGATCCCCGCGCTCAAGATCACCGACCGCGGCCTCGTGGACGTCGACCGCTTCGAGCTCGTCCCGCTGGCCGCGAACTCGCTCTAATTCAGGCGCTGCACCCGGCCGATAGAGGGAGCATGCCGTCCACCGGCGCCTCCGCCCGCCGCGCGACGTTCGACGCGATCGCCCTCGTGCTGGCGTTCCTCGCGGTGGACGCCCTCATCGTCGCGGCCGATCCTCACCGACCTGGTCGACCCCGCGCAGGGCTTCGTCACGATCCTCGCCCTCGCCGCGGTCGTCCTCCTCCTCTTCCGCGACGACGTCGCCGACGCCGTCGCCACCGGCAACGAGAAGCTCGGCCTCACGGTCGACGACCAGCCGGTGCGCACCGCCCTCGACACCCTCGCCGGCGAGGACGGCTGGACGGTGGAGCACGACTTCCTGAGCGCCCACGGCCGCCGCATCGGCACGGTCGTCCACGGCCCCTCCGGCTCGTACCTGGTGGAGACGCGCAACCGCGCCTACCGCGTGGAGCACCTGGGCCGAGCGCGCCACCACGCAGCGTGGCTCCACGGCGAGGTCGGCGGCTGGGTCACGCCGGTCCTGTGCCTGGTGCAGCGAGACGACCGCCCGCACCGGCGAGACGGCGTCTGGATCATGGGCGTCGAGCACCTGGCGGGGTGGCTGCTCGGGCGGACGCCTCCGCGTGGCGCCTCGCGCGGTTCGTAGCGATTTAGGGAGCAAAGCCCAGGCATCCTCGGCGACGACACCCGATTCACACGCGTGAGGGCGCCGGTTCGATCCCAGCTGCGCCCACTCGGCGGGTTCCAACAACTGATCTAAGAACTAGGTTGGAATCCGTTCATTCATGCGGATTCGACCGCTGCGCAAAGTCAGGCCGACTGGGTCGGTCCGGGGTCTCAGAGCCTGGGTCGAGTGGCTGTCTCCCCCGCACGGCGAGCAACTCTAACGGGGGTAACGGCCTGCAAATCTCTCGCGCGATGCCGGGAAACGTTTGATGGCGGCAAGCGCAACACATCGCTCAAGCTTGGATGCGGCGATTCATGACAGTCGACACCCGGCCTCTTGCGAAGACTCGCATCGGGGTGGCGGCGACTTCCCTGGTCGCGGACCGGCCGCCATCGTGTTCGAGCATTCACACTAGGGGGATGGACGAGGTTGCAATCGCCGCAAGTATCAGTGGTGCGGTCGTAGGGGTTGCGGGAATCGCGTTTGCGGCGTGGAACGGACGTGAGGAACGTAGCCATGGGCGTGCCCTAGCCAGGGAGGCTCGCTTCAATGAGCGTCGAGCCGACGTGTACCTCCGTTCACTGCGCTTCCTCCATAAGGAG
>CAWHOA010000011.1:0-62327 GCA_963830885.1 uncultured Actinomycetes bacterium
GCAAGTGGCTGCCCCTGGTGATCCTCGCGTCGGCCCAGTTCATCATGGTGCTCGACTCCAGCGTGATGAACGTCTCGATCTCGCAGATCGTGGCCGACCTCGACACGACGGTCACTGGCGTGCAGAGCGCGATCACGATGTACACGCTCGTGATGGCGGCGTTCATGCTCGTCGGCGCGAAGCTCGGCGACATCCTGGGTCGCGACCGGGCCTTCGGCCTCGGCCTGGCCGTGTACGGGCTGGGCTCGCTGATCACGGCGCTCAGCCCGAACCTCACGGTGCTGCTGATCGGCTGGTCGGGGATCGAGGGGCTCGGCGCGGTATTGGTGATCCCGGCGATCGCCGCGCTGACCGCCGCGAACTACGAGGGTAAGGAGCGCGCGTTCGCGTACGGGATGATCGGCGGCTCTGCCGGCGCGGCGATCGCGGCCGGTCCGCTGATCGGCGGCTACGTGACGACGACGTGGAGCTGGCGGTACGTCTTCGTCGGCGAGGTTGTGGTCGTGCTCCTGGTGCTCGCCGTCCACCGGCGCATGAAGCGCGCGCCAAAGCCCGATCACCCGCCGAGGCTGGACTACGGCGGCGCAGCGCTCTCCGCCGTCGCGCTCGCCCTGATCGTGTTCGGGATCCTGAAGAGCAGCACCTGGGGTTGGATCAGGCCGATCGACGCGCCGACGATCAACGGTCACGAGATCACGCCGCTCGGGTTCTCGCTCGTTCCGTTCCTGATCGTCGGCGGCTTCGTCGTTCTCGGCTGCTTCCTCGCGTGGGAGGAGCGCCGCGAGCGGCTCGGCAAGAGCACGCTTCTCGACCGCGCTCTGGTGAAGATCGAGACGCTGCGCGCGGGGCTGTCTTCGCTCTGCGCGCAGCAGCTGATCGTGATGGGCACGTTCTTCGTCCTGCCCGTGTACCTCCAGGTCGTGCTCGGATTCGACGCGTTCGAGACTGGCAAGCGCCTCTTCCCGATGTCGATCTCGATGCTGGCCGCTGCGCTCATCGGGCCAAAGGTGGCAGTGCGGCTCGGGCCGCGGACGGTCGTCCAAGCCGGCCTCGGCGCGATGGCGATCGCTGCACTCGTGCTCGTCGGAACGATCGACGTGACCCTGAACGGGACGGCCTTCGCGGTGTCGCTCGTCTTCTTCGGGATCGGCGCGGGGCTCCTCATGTCGCAGCTGGGGAACGTGATCATGTCCTCGGCCCCGCCGGAGGAGACGAACGAGGCCGGTGGACTCCAAGGGACGGCGCAGAACCTCGGCGCCTCCCTGGGCACGGCGTTGATCGGCTCGGTGCTGCTGCTCGGGCTGCTGAACGGGTTCAACACGCGGATCGAGGAGAACCCGGCGTTGTCCGCCGACGTGAAGACCCAGGTCGCGGCCGCAACCGAGGAGGGGATCCCGATCGTCACGACCGAGCAGGCGAACGAGGCCCTACGCGACGCCGGGTTGACCCCGGCCGAGGCGGACGCCGTCACGGCCGACTACAGCGACGCGCAGCTCGATGCGTTGAAGACGTCGATGCTTGCGGTCGCGCTTCTGGCGGTGATCTCGTTCTGGTTCACGCGGCGGTTACCTGCGCGTACTGTCGCTAGGGGCAGTCCGGCATAAGAAGGGCCAACGCGGTCGTACCGCCAAGGTTCTTGCCACACTCGATTCCCGTGGTCGGTAGCCTTTGGAACGCTCAGTGAGGGCTCGATCGTGACCAGTCAAGAAGCGCCCAGCGCCGCGAGCGGTCAGCTTCTCCTCGCTGACATCAGCGGCTACACCTCGTTCCTGCAGACCGTGGCGCTGGCCCACAAGGACGATGCCTTCGCCGATGGTGCCGTCCCGCCCGCCTACGCGGTTCTTTCGAACCTGCTCGACGGGATCGTCGGGCGCGTGGTACCGCCGTTCACACTGTCAGAGCTCGAGGGGGACGCGGTCTTCGCATATGCACCCGATTCGGACCCGGTACCACGCGGAGCGGCCATGCTCGACTGCCTGACCGAGTGCTACGCCGATTTCCGTGGTCGAGTAGGCACGGCTCTCGACATCTGGCAGTGCGGATGCGATGCCTGCACGCGGATTCACGTCCTCGACCTCAAGTTCATTCTCCACGCCGGCGCGTACGTGACCCAGGAGATCGCGGGCAAGCCCAAGCTCGTTGGACCCGAGGTGGTCATGGCGCACCGTCTGCTCAAGAACAACGCGGCGAAACTGGTAGGCCACAGCGCGTACGCACTGGTC
The DNA here is from genome assembly GCA_963830885.1 of uncultured Actinomycetes bacterium. GTDB lineage: Bacteria > Actinomycetota > Thermoleophilia > Gaiellales > Gaiellaceae > JAIBJN01. The sequence continues at coordinate 2,223 of CAWHOA010000011.1, forward strand.
ACGACGGCCGCGGCGGCCCAGCTGGACATTCCCACCGAGGGCGCCGTCCCGATCGCCGAGACCTACGAGCACTACACGCCCATCAGCGCCCACGTCTTCCCGCTGCGCGCGGTCTGACCGCTCGCGCAGCGTTGTCCTGAAGAACGAAGCTGCCCCGGTCGCCGGGTTACTCGCGACCGGAGAGCGGTTGGGAGGGGATCGGGCCGTTGCCTGACGGCGCCTCGCGCGACAACCACTGATCGTGGAACGGCCGCACTCGCCGGGAAGCGAGCCGGACGGCGTTCGTGCCCTGCGCCAGTTCGAGGAGCCGGTACACCTCTTCCCGTGAGTGCGCTCTGCAGTGTCGAAGGGCCTGTTTGACATGCGTCCGCACGGTCAACTCCGTGATGAAGAGGGCACACGCAACCTCGTTCGTCTGGAGCCCACCTGCGAGGAGGAGCATGACCTCGAGCTCCCTGGGTCGGAGGCGGCGAAGCCTTCGCTCAGCCCCGTCGGCCAACGATGCTCGCTGGGAGAGGCGTCGAAGGCGTGCTCGCTCGGCGGCCCGGTGCTCGTCGGATGCCCTCCGGGTTGCTCTGATCGAACGGAGGCACTCCGTCCTCGCCGTGGCGTGTGCGGCTCGAGCCGCTCTCATCACGCGGCTCTCGTGAGCCGCCCGGCCCGCGTCCGCCACCATCACGCTGAAGAGTATGCCACTTACCTGTGCTGGATACCCCAATTTTCACCCCGCGCTGACTAGAACGCGATCCTCCAGGGCCGTAGACTCGTAGGTAATACTTCGAGCTGGAGGAGGATCTTCAGACAGGGATCTCTTCCGAAATCAGACCGAGGCCCCGCGCTGCCAGTTGCCGCAGGCTGTCAGTCGCTTTGCGGGCCTCGGTCTGCGATATGCCAGCCCATCGCACCGCCCAGCACACGTCAGGGCCGGCGGGGCCGAGGCTCGGCGCTCTCGCGTGACCGCCGAGCCTCTTCCCCGGGCGCGGAAGGCAGTGCCGCTCTGCATCGCGCATGCCCGCTTCGTCGAGCGCCAGCCCGACCGCCGTCACCGGTGGCAGCCGGTGGCGGAGGTCGGGTAACGCCGCCAGAATTGACCCCCGTCGAGGCTGCGAGCATGCGGCAAGCTTTCCCGTCGCGCTAGGCGAAGTCAAGGCGAAGGATTCTTCGCCTCGTGCTACGCTCCGCCGCAGCGAAGAGTCTTTCGCCTATGCCAGCCGCTCTGGACGACCAGAACCATCACGATCCCGCCGCCGTCGTCGGTGCTCGCATCGCGCAGGTTCGCAAGGAGCGAGGGCTCACTCAGCGTGAGCTCGCCGAGGGGCTCGGCGTCACCGTCCGCTCCCTTCAGAGCTACGAGGCAGGGGTCGTCCTTCCCTACCGACACCTTCCTCGGCTTGCCGCGCTTCTTCATCGCTCTCCTACGTGGATTCTCCAGGGCCGCACGCGTGGCATGGAAGAGCGGGAGGCTCTAGTCGCTCTCCGTCAGGAATTCCGTGAGCGCGTCCAAACGCTCGAGGAGCAGCTTGGCCTGCTTGCCGAGCGGCTCGAGCAGTTTCGCGGATTGACGGCCGAAGCGGGAGACTCACCGCCTGCCCCGCGCGAAAAACGCCGTTGATCCTGGAAACCGGAGGGCACGGTCCGCTTCTCGGAGCTATCCTCGTGTAGTCGCGAGCAGGAAAGGAGAAGGCTTCATATCTCGGCGCGAACCCGTCGTGACCGCGTGCGCAGCCGAAACCTCCGCGGCTGCGGCAGACCCTGCATTCAGACAGCCGTCGTCAGGGCGGTCAGCCGGGTGTGAGAGGTGAGCGAGAAGAAGGCTGGGCGCGTCGTCGGTCTGGCGGCGTCGGCGGGAGGCCTGAACGCGCTCATCCAGGTCATATCGAAGCTCCCCGGGGACCTCCCCGCGGCGTTGGTGGTCGTCCAGCACCTCGAGCCGACGCATCGAAGCATGCTCGCCTCGATCCTCGATCGGCGAACGGACTTGCTCGTAACGGAAGCACGCGACGGGGACATCCTCGTTGATGGCCATGCGTACGTTGCTCCTCCCAATCGGCACCTGCTCGTCAACGTGGACCGTTCGCTCTCGCTGACTCAGTCCGAGCTCGTCCACTTCGTGCGACCTTCCGCGGATCTTCTCTTCGAGTCGCTTGCGGCCAGCTGCAGGGAACGTGCCATCGCGGTCGTGCTCAGCGGCAGCGGGATCGATGGGTCACTCGGCGTCACCGCTGTGAAGAAGATGGGCGGAACCGTCATCGCTCAGGATGAGGCGAGTGCCGACTTCTTCGGTATGCCGGGGGCGGCAATCGAAACGGGAGCAGTCGATCTTGTCCTGCCGCTCGATGAGATCTCGCCGGCGCTGATGCGCCTCACGATGCTCGGGGCAGAGGTGTGACTCCGACGGCCGATCCGCAGCTCGAGGCTCTGATCGAGTACATCAAGACGAACCGTGGATTCGACTTCACCGGTTACAAGCGCGCGAGCCTCGCTCGCCGAACACAGAAGCGGATGCAGAGTCTCGGCGTGGAGACCTACGACGAGTATCTCGATTACCTGGAAGGGAACCCCGACGAGTTCGTCGAGCTGTTCGATGCCATTCTCATCAACGTCACGAGCTTCTTCCGTGACAAGGAGGCGTGGGACTACCTCTCCGAGCATGTCGTCCCTCAGCTCATAGCCCTGAAGGAGCCCGACTCACCGATCCGGATCTGGTGTGCAGGCTCCGCTTCCGGCGAGGAGGCCTACTCGATCGCGATGGTCTTGACGGAGCAGTTGGACCCCAAGCGATTTCGGGAGGAAGTCAAGGTCTACGCGACCGACCTCGACGAAGATGCGCTCAACCGCGGGCGACGCGCGAGCTTCAGCGCGAAGGAAGTCGAAGCCGTGCCCGAGGGCCTCCGCGAGCGATACTTCGAGGTCGACCAAGGTTCCTTCACCTTCCGGAAGGATCTTCGCCGCTCGATCATCTTCGGTCACCACGACCTGGTCCAGGATGCGCCCATTTCGAGGATCGACCTCCTCATCTGCCGGAATACGCTGATGTATTTCAACGCGGAGACCCAAGCACGCGTCGTGGGCCGGTTTGATTTCGCACTGAAAGATGCCGGCTTCCTCTTTCTGGGAAAATCGGAGATGCTTCACACTCGGTCGAATTTCTTCAGCCCGGTCGAGTTGAAGCACCGCATCTTCACCAAGGCAGCGAGGGTGAGCGTCCCCCACCGGGTGCTTGACGACGCTTCAGAGCAAGATGAGGATCTGGCGGAGTCGGGCAGCGGTGCGCTGCGCGACGCCGGCTTCGAGATGGGTCAGTTCGGGCAGCTCGTCCTCGACGAACGAGGCGCGCTCATTCTTGCGAACCAGCAGGCCCGCTCGATGTTCGGTCTCACCATCGAGGATCTCGGTCGGCCGCTCCAGGATCTCGAGCTCTCGTATCGCCCGCTCGAGCTTCGTTCCCTGATCGACCGTGTGTACGCGGAGCGCCGAACGCAATCGGTCCGCGGCGTCGAGTGGCCGACGTTGTCGGGCGGTGAGCGCGTCATCGACGTTCAGATCTCGCCCCTGATCTCGGAGGACGATCAGATCCCGGGAACGATCCTCACGTTCGTCGATGTCAGCGGCCAGAGTACGCTCCAGCGCGAGCTCGAGAGCTCCAAACGAGAGCTGGAAACCGCGTACGAGGAGCTCCAGACAACCGTTGAGGAGCTGGAGACGACCAACGAAGAGCTCCAGTCCACGAACGAGGAGCTGGAGACGACCAACGAAGAGCTCCAGTCCACGAACGAGGAGCTGGAGACGATGAACGAGGAGCTCCACTCGACGAACGAGGAGCTCGAGACTGTGAACGACGAGCTTCGAGGCCGAACCGGTGAGCTCAACAGTGCGAACACCTTCCTCGAGTCCATCCTGACCAGTCTCGGGGCCGCCGTTGTCGTGCTCGACGCGGATCTCAACATTCGCCTCTGGAACGACGAGGCGCACGACCTCTGGGGCCTCAGGGTGGACGAGGTCCGAGGCCAGCACTTCATGAGCCTCGACATCGGTTTAGAGGTCGGTCGCCTGAAACAGCCTCTAGGTAAGTGCCTGACCGGCACCAGCGACACCGAGCAGCTGACAGTCGAGGCGGTGAACCGGCGGGGGAAGCCGATTCAGTGCCTGGTCACCTGCTCGTCGCTAACGAACGCAAACGGGACTCACGGCGTGCTCGTCCTGATGGAGGACGCCACGCGCCGGACGTAGCCGGAGGCCCGGCCCTCACGGCCGGGCCCCTCGGAATCTGGCTTGCCGCTACCTGGCTGTCGCCGGTCGCGGCTGCTTCGAACGGAGTCTCAGCTGCTGCTCATCGCGGCCATCGCCTTCTTGGCCCGCTCGGGCATCTCCTCCGGCGGGACGTCTTCCACGTGGGTGGCGATCGACCAGGAGTGGCCGAACGGATCCTGCACGGAGCCGAAGCGGTCGCCCCAGAATTGGTCTGCGACCTCCATCGTGACGGTCGCGCCTGCGTCAACGGCCCGCTTCACGACCGCGTCGACGTCCTCGACGTACAGGAAGACGCTCGCGCTCGTGCCGCCGAGCTCCTTCGGTGTCCTCGTCGTCGCCTCCGGGATCGGGTCGGAGAGCATCACCAGGGAGTCTCCGATCTCGAGCTCGGCGTGGCCGATCTTCCCGTCCGGCGTCTCCATCCGCCCCCGCTCCTTCGCACCGAAGGCCTTCTTGTAGTACTCGATTGCCTCGGCGGCGTCGTCGACGGCCAGATACGGCGTGACGGTGCGGTAGCCCTCTGGAATCGGCTTGACAGCCATGGGTCTCGACCTCCCTTTCGTTGGCACGGCGGACCCTAGCGGCAAAACCCGCCACCTTCTGTCGTATTTCCGGAGTAGGCTTGGGGTGTGCGCGCAAGCCGCCTCGTGTCGCTCCTGCTGATCCTGCAGACGCGGGGGCAGCTGACAGCGGTGGAGCTCGCTCAGCGGCTCGAGGTGTCCGAGCGAACGGTGCAGCGCGATGCACAGGCTCTCGCCGCGGCCGGCGTTCCGATCGTGTCGGTCCGGGGGCCCGCGGGCGGCTATCGCCTCGAGCGTGGCTATCGGACGAAGCTGACAGGCCTCGACGCAGTCGAGGCGGAGGCGCTCTTCGTCGGGCCGGCAGCCGAGCTTGGGCTCGGCCGCGAGCTGGCCGCGGCGCGGCTGAAGCTCCTCGCGTCCCTGCCTGCCGAGCTCCAGGAGCGCGCCGGCCGGGCCTCGCGCCTCTTCCATGTCGACACGCGTGGCTGGTTTCGCGAAGAAGACCGTGCTCCGCACCTGCCGGAGATCGCCGGAGCGCTCTGGCGCGGTCGCCGCCTCGACATCCGCTACCGCGAGGGCAATTCCATCGTCTCGCGCCGCCTCGATCCGCTCGGCCTCGTCCTCAAGGCCGGCGTCTGGTACCTGCTCGCGAAGCGCCGAGGGGAGGAGCGCGTCTATCGGGTATCGCGGATCGTCTCCGCCAGAGAGCGCGCCGAAGCTAGCCCTCGCCCTCCGGACTTCGACCTCGCCGCCGCCTGGGCCCGCCGCTCGCAGGCCTTCGAACAGAGCTTCACGCAGGTCGAGGTCACCGTGCGCGTTCCCCGCAACCAGGTCCGCTACCTCCGCGCGGCCCGCGTCGTCGAGAGCGGGGAACGCCCGACCGTGATCGCGCGGTTCGACGGACTCGACCACGCCTTCCACAGCCTGCTCGCATACGGGGCGCGAGCCGAGGTGCTCGCCCCCCGAGAGCTGCGCGAGCGGATCGCCGCCGCGGCCGCCGAAACCGTCGCTCTCTACGCGGCCGACGCGCCCTAGCGGGACGGGCCGGTGGCTGCGGCCCCACGCGAGGCTCTAGGCACGCGGCGGAAACGTCACGGCAGTGCGGTTCCGATGTCGACCTCGACGCGACGATCGTCCTCTCCGAGGGTGTAATGCGCCGTCGCCGAGGCTCGGTAGAGGCGAAGCTCCGCCGGCGGCTCCACGTCGGCGACCGTCCATTCGGCCCGCCGTGTTCGAGGGAGCGGCGCGAGAAGGCGCGAACCGGCTCTTCGCGCTCGGTGCCTGTGAGCTCCGCGGCCACGGCGGTCATGTAGACGCCCTGGCCGGTGCCGATCGGCACCGACGAATCGAAGATGACGATGCTCACGTGTGGCCGTGCAGCGAGGTTGCGCGAGTGCAGGGCGTCCGGGCGCGAGACCCAGTAGAAGTCGCGGTAGCGGTCGGGGGCGTAGTAGACGGGGGACGTCCAAGGTCGCCCGCGATCGTCGACGGTGCCGAGAACCATGTACAGGTTCCCGTCGATGATCGCTCTCGCGGTCGCGGCAGGATCCTGCGTGGTCACGTGACCCTCCGGTAGGTGACGTCGAAGTGTGGCGTCACGACGTGCGTCCATCGTCATTTCCAGTTCGGTTCGCGTTCTGAAGGAAACCAGATGCGCTCGAGTGCGTCCGCTTCGTTCAGGAGTGAAACCGCGAGTCGCCTCGATCGAGACTTGCTTTGACGCTGCCGCGTGGCTTAGGTTGCCGACCTCGATGATGGTTGTCCACCAGTCCGTTACCCATCGGCGGAGTGACCGATGGGACGATCCGCTTTTCCGTCGACAGGAGCAGGAGGTCGGCCTTGGAGACGACTCGACGAGAACTGCTGCATAAGACCGCGATCGCCGCGGCAGCTGTCGGTATGGGCTGGCGCGCGTTCGGCCTCCCAGCCGCGCGAGCCGCCACCGTCGGATACGGGCCGCTAGGCGACCCCGACGCAAACGGTGTCCGGCTTCCGGAGGGTTTCACGGCTCGGCTTCTCGCCAAGACCGGTGAGCCTGTCGCAGGCACCGGGTACCTCTGGCATGGGGAGCCTGACGGCGCAGCGACATTCGCGACGTCCGACGGCGGCTGGGTGCTCGTGAGCAACAGCGAGCTCAACGGCACGAGCGGGGGCGTCTCGTCGATCCGCTTCGGATTCGACGGCCAGCCGGTCGCGGCCTACCGGATCCTCGCGGGCACGAAGTGGAACTGTGCAGGCGGCGCGACCCCGTGGGGTACCTGGCTCTCGTGCGAGGAGTTCCGCAACGGGCTCGTGTGGGAATGCGACCCGTTCAAGCCGAGTCAGGGCATCGCTCGCCGGGCGCTCGGCGTCTTGATGCACGAAGCGGCACCTGTCGATCCTCGGACCGGCTTCGTGTACCTGACCGAGGACGACTACGACGGCCGGCTCTACCGCTTCCGGCCGGTGCGGTACGGCGACCTGAGCGAGGGGACGCTCGAAGCGGCGGCGGTCGGCGCAGGCGGTGCCGTGACGTGGATCGCCGTTCCGCCGGACAAGCCGTACCGCGGTCGTGACACGACAATCTTCGACCGAGGCGAGGGGGCGTGGATTTCGCGCAACGTCCTCTACTTCTCGACCACGTCCAACGACCGCGTCTGGGCGCTCGACCTCGGCACCATGCGGATCAGGGTCATCTACGACGGGCAAGGCGCCGACGCCGCCGACCCGCTGCACGAGCCCGACAACATCACCGTGCACGAGCCGACGGGCCACGGGTTCGTCGCCGAGGACGACGACGACATCCAGCTCGTCCAGCTGGTGAGCACCCAGGCCGGGTGGGAGGCGGTGCCGTTCCTGCAGTTCGTCGGCCACGATGGCTCCGAGGTCGCGGGTCCCGTGTTCTCGCCGAACGGGAGACGGCTGTACGTGAGCTCGCAACGCGGCACGGACGGCGACGGGATGACGTTCGAAATCACCGGCCCGTTCGCGCGCAGATGACGGCGAAGATTCCCTGGCTCGCTGTTCTCGCGGCTGCTGCGCTCGCGCTCGCCGGACCGGCGAATGCGGCGCCACCGCCGCGTGAAGCGCAACTCTCCGTGGTGGCGTTCAACGTGCTCGCGCCCGTCTGGGCGGCGCCTGACTGGTACCCCGCCGAGATGGACATGTCGTTGCTGGACACGGAGTTCCGGCGTGAGCGGATCACCCGGTTCCTGGCAGGCCAGGCGCCGACGACCGACGTCTTCTGCCTTCAGGAGGTGCAGGAGTCGGAGCTGCCGTACTTCCTCGCCGCGCTCGGGCCGGCGTTCCGCGGCTTCATGGCCCACAACGACCCCGACTGGTGGTCGAACTGGCTCGTGCCACAGATCCCTTGGGCACCGAACGGCACCGCGGTCATCGTCAACCGCAAGTCCCTCTCCGTCGCTTCTTTCAGTGACCTTGCGATCTCCGGAGACGGGAACCACGCCGCCCTCTTCGATGGCGTTCACCAGGCGACCGGCCGGCGCGTCCGTGTCGCATCCATCCACCTCGACAGCGACTTCGAGTCGAACCGGCTGCGAGAGGCGCGCTCGCTGATGAAGCAGCTTCCTGCGGTCCCGGGCTCGACCGACGTCGTCTGCGGAGACGTGAACGAAGACGCCGTCACCGGCGCGGTGAGCAACGTCTTCGAGCCGGCAGGCTTCGTCGACGTGCTCGCTTCGGTCGGCAACCGCGAGCCCACGCACCCGTGGTCGAGCTCGTACAACACGGCGCCGAGATGGGCGATCATCGACCACATCGTCGTACGCAACGGTCGACCGCTCAGCGGAGACGTCTTCGACTTCGGCGTCTGGTCGATCGACGACGAGGTGGCGCGGATCGAAGCGAACTTTCACAACACAGGCTCAGACCACTTCCCGATCGGCGGTGCGTCCGGGCTCTGACGGACCCAGGGGCGGAGGCACTCGCTCGAGCTCGACGCTTGTTCTAGGAGGGTCGCGCGGCCGGGCTTGACTCCCCGGGCCCGTGGGTCAATGATCGCGCGGCATCCGTTCGGTCAGAGCCGCTATGAACGGAGTCGAGGATCGTCATCCTGGTCGTCAACGGGATCGGGTGTCCCCAGTGCGCCAAATGGCAGCGACGTAGGGCGACAGCGGTCGTCCAAGCCCAGTCATGACGGCGCCGCGGCTGAGCCGGGATGAGCAAGCCGGGCCGGCCAAGCGAGCCTGGCACTTCGCGTTGCTGACAACGACCGAGCCGGGTCGTAGGAACCGGCGGGCGATCGACGCGGTGTTCCTGCTCGTGGCGGCGATTGTCGTCGGGCTGACAGCGGTGATCGCACGGTCTGCGCCGGAGGACGACGAAGCCGTCGCCGAGGCGCTGACGACGGTCCTCGGGTGGGCAGGCGCGCTGTGGCGCACGGCGTTCGTGGGACTGCTCGCACTTGCGGCGGTGATCGTCCTCGACGTCCTGGTGCGTCGCCGCTGGAGCCTGGCACGCGATCTGCTCGTCGGGGCGGTGGTCCTCATGGGAGCCGGCGCGGTCCTGGGCCGTGTCGTCGAGTCCGACTGGCTACCGGTCGAGGGTCACCTGCTCTCGAGCTGGGGCTACCCCGAGCTCCGGCTCGCTGCCGCGGCGGCGGTCGTCGTCATGGTCGGCCCCGAGCTCGTTCGCTGGGCCCGCGTGTTCGCCACTTGGCTCGTCCCGCTCGCGACCCTGGGCACCGTCGTGCTCGGCGCTGCGTCTCCGTCCGCGGCCTTGGGAGCGCTGGCGCTCGGCCTCGGCGTCGGCGCGATCGTGCGGATCGCGTTCGGCTCGGCCGCCGGCGTGCCGCCGACCGAGCAGGTGCGCGCCGCCATGCTCGCACTCGGGGTCGAGGTTGACGACCTGGCACCGTCGCTGCGGCAGCACGTGGGCTCCGCGGAGTACGTCGGCCACGATCTCGAGGGCCGCCCGCTCAAGGCACGGGTGCTCGGTCGCGACGCTCAGGACACCCAGCGGCTGGCCAGGCGCTGGCGTCTCCTTGCGTACCGCGATCCACCCCGCAGCGCCCCGGTCGGGCGGCTGGAGCAGGTCGAGCACGAGGCGCTGTCGACGCTGATGGCCGCGCAGGCCGGGGTCCGGGTGCCCGAGGTGGTCACGGCAGCCCTCGGTCCCGACGGCGACGCGCTCATCGTGACGCGGCAGCCCGAGGTCGAGCCGCTCGAGCTGTCGTCCCCCGAGCAGGTGTCGGACGAGACGCTGGAGGACCTCTGGCAGCAGGTCGACCGGCTTCACGCGGCGGGCATTTCCCACGGCCGTCTGAACATGAGCAATGTGTTGGTCGGCGACGACGGCCCCATGCTCGTCAACCTGTCGGCCGCGACGCTCGGCGCTCCGCAGTCGGCGCTCGACATGGACTTGGCCGAGCTCCTCGTTGCCTGCACCGTGCTGGTCGGCCCGGAGCGCGCTCTGCGCAGGGCAGTCGAGGCCGGCTTTGGCGACGCAGTTGGGCGCGTCCTGCCCTACCTCCAGCGGGCCGCGCTCACGCCCCATGTCCGAGACCTCGCGCGCCACCACGAGATCGCGCTCCGCGATCTCCGAGTCGCCGCCGCGACGGCCGCAGGCCTGGAGAAGCCGCCCGAGCTCGAGCCGCTGCGCCGCATCCGCCCGAAGGACTTTCTGCTCACCGCGCTCGTCTTCGTCGCCGCCTACCTGCTGATCACGCAGCTCGCCGAGATCGGCTTCGACACGATCGCCGACGAGCTGCGGGAGGCGGACGTCCCGTGGGTCGTGCTCGCGGTGGTCATCGCCCAGCTCACCTTCGTCGCCCAGGCGGTCTCTCTCCAGGGCGCGGTGGCGACGCAGCTGGCGCTGCTCCCGTGCGTCGTCCTGGAGTCGGCGATCAAGTTCATCAACCTGACCGTTCCGAGCTCGGCCGGCCGGATCGCGATCAACGTGCGCTTCCTCCAGCGAATGGGGGTCCCCACGGAACAGGCGGTCGTCGCGGGCGCCGTCGACGGCGTGTCGCAGGAGGTCGTCCAGATCCTGCTCTTCCTCATGACCCTCCCGTTTGTCGACATCGCCATCGACTCGAATGAGCTCGGAATCAGCGCGCCCGACGGTCGCCTGGTCGGGGCGATCGTCGTCGCTCTTGTCGGAGTCGTGGTCGCAGTCCTGGTCGTTCCCAAGCTGCACGCCAGGGTCGTGCCGACCGTCAAGAGCGCACTGTCTGCCCTCTGGCTCGTCGCCCGGACGCGGCGCAAGCGGCTTCAGCTCTTCGGAGGGAATGTCGCCGCCGAGGTGCTCTTCGCGCTCACCCTGGGCGCCGTCTGCCACGCCTACGGCGTCGACCTCAGCCTCGCCGAGCTCCTCCTCGTCAACACGGCCGCCTCGGCCTTCGCGGGGCTGATGCCGGTGCCCGGCGGCATCGGGGCAGCGGAGGCAGCCATCACCGCGGGCCTCGTGGCGCTGGGCGTCGACGAGTCCACCGCGTTCACGATCGCGTTCACCCACAGACTGGCCACCTACTATCTGCCGCCGATCTGGGGCTACTTCTCGCTCCGGTGGCTGACCCGAAAAGGCTACGTATGACGTGATCGAGGCACCCACCCGGACCCACGCGCGGGTTCGCGAGGTGGTGCCAATTCCGTGACCAGGTGGTGCAACGGCGGGCGCTTCCCTTGCGTTCGCAAAGCGCCCGCGAGTAGGTTCGGGCCACATCCGACCCGAGGAGGTTCTCCGTGAGAACCGCAGGCAGACGATGGATTACGGCGTTCGTGGTGGTGGGGTTGCTGCTCCTCGCAGTGCCCACCGTGTGGGCGCTCGGCGGCGGGGGCGGCCGTGACGAGTCTCCGCTCGTGATCGGGCACCGCGGTGCGGCCGGCTATCTGCCCGACCACACGCTGGAGGGGTACGAGCTGGCGATCAAGCTCGGCGCCGACTACATCGAGCCGGACCTGGTCGCGACGAAGGACGGGCACCTGATCGCGCGCCACGAGCCGAACATCACCAGCACGACGGACGTCGGGAGCCATCCCGAGTTCGCCGGCCGGGAGACGACCAAGATCGTCGACGGGGTGGCCGAGACCGGCTTCTTCGCCTCCGATTTCACGCTCGCGGAGATCAAGACGCTGCGCGCCGTCCAGCCGCTCGCCGAGCGGCCGCAGCAGTTCAACGGCCGCTTCGAGATTCCCACGCTCGAGGAGGTCATCGACCTGGCGCAGCGCTGGTCGAAGAAGCTCGACCGTGAGATCGGCGTCTACCCCGAGACCAAGCACCCGACCTACCACGCCGACCTCGGGCTTCCGCTCGAGGAGCGGCTCGTGAAGGTGCTGAAACGGGAGGGCTGGAACAACCGCCGTGCGCCGGTCTTCATCCAGTCCTTCGAGCAGTCCAACCTGAAGCTGCTCGATCGGCTGACGAAGGTACGCCTGGTCCAGCTCGTCGACGCCAACGACGTCGCCCCGGACGGGACGATCACCTACGCGCCGCCGTTCGACCGCCCCTACGACTGGACGGTCTCCGGCGATCCCGTGCTTCAGAGCCGAACCTTCGGCTTCTTCACCACGGACGAGGGCCTCGAGGAGATCAGCACGTACGCCGACGGCATCGGTCCCTGGAAGCCCTACATCGTCAGCTCGCGCGCGATCGCGTTGAACCCTGACGGGTCGGTCGCAGACGCGAACGGCGACGGCCTCGTGAACGAGACCGACCGCGTGCTGCTGCTGCCGACCGATCTCGTCGAGCGCGCCCACGACCACGGCCTGCTGATCCACACGTGGACGTTCCGCAACGAGCAGCGCCGGCTGGCGAGCGACTTCGGCGGGAACCCTGTCAACGAGTACCTGCTCTTCTACGAGCTCGGCGTCGACGGTCTCTTCTCGGACTTCCCCGACACCGCGTTCACGTCACGGGAGCTCTTCCGCCTGGACGACTGACCGAAGCCCCGCAGCGCTCCCAGGGTGCCTGGTCACCGGCACTCTGGGAGCACGGGGCGCCTCCGCTTCAGGGGAGGGCCACGCCGGTGAGCACGACGGGCCCGAGCGTGTAGTCGAGCATCGTCGACTGCTGCACGCCGGGGGCCGTGATCACGTCGACCGCCTTCGGCACGAGTGCTGGGTTGAACGTGCAATGCGGATCGGTGCTCGCCGTGGCGCAGACGCCGAACTGGAAGTCCTGGGGCGTGGGGGCGAAGCCGCGGGCCTGGTCCGGGCTGAAGCCGTCCTGGCCGGTGAGCACGACCGTGAAGCCCCAGCCGGGGCCCGGGGTGCCGAGCGACGCCTTCGGGACGCTGAACGTGATGAAGCGGGAGATCGGGTTCGCGCTGATCGACGCTGTTCCGAGCGTGGCCCCGCCGGCGTCGACGTAGCGCTGGCCGAACCCCTGCACCTGGATCAGCCGGCTCCACGCGAAGCTCGGCGCGATCGCGAAGTTGCGGAGCGGGTGCGCGGCGGCGGTCGACGTGGTGGCTGCGCCCGGAACGCGCACGTAGACGTCGACGAGCTGCGCGCCGAGCGGGCTGCCGAAGGTCTCGGACAGGTCGCGGGTCTGCAGCCGGAAGGTCACGTCGGCGCCGGAGTCGTAGACCTGGAACCTCTGGATGTCGAAGGCGCCCGGGTGGAAGTTCGCGGACGTCGGGTAGGCGTAGTTACCGGGGCCGTTGTCGTCCCCGTCGGGGTCGGCCACGTCGAGGAGCAGCGTTCCCGGCACGAAGTCGAAGAGGACGGTGCGCTTCGCCTGCGCCGTCGCGCCGGTCGGGCTGACGGCGACGACGTTGAGGACGTTCGTGCCGGCGGTGACCGCGACGTCGACGCTGAACGAGCCGGTGGGCGCAGTCGTGGAGACGACCGTGGTCGTCAGGCTCCCGTCGGTGTTCGTCGCGGCGACATAGACGGTGTTCCCGGGCGCGGTCGTCCCCGTGACGGTGACGGGCGAGGCGGTGACGGACGAGTTGTCCGCCGGGCTCGTCACGGTCAGCGACGTCTGGCCCTGCGTGTTGGCGACGTAGCGCGCGTGCGTCGCCGCCGGCAGCACGACGTTCCGGCCCGCGGCGAGGTCGCCCGTGAGCCGCACGAACGAGGCGGCCGACCAGGTGAGCGGCGACGCCGAGCCCGCCGCGCCGCCGTTCGTGAACCCGATGGACGCGAGCGTGGGGTCGGTGCCGAAGGGCGAGGGCGCGAGATCCGGCAGCTCCCAGTTCTGCTCCGGAATCAGGCCGACGCCGGACGCGAACCGGCTCATGCCGAGGAGGAGGGAGGCCGCCCCGGCCGCGTTGCCGGACGCCTGCTCGTGCTCGCCGCGCTCGGCCGAGAGCGCCGGCCAGAGATGGCCGGTGCCCTGCCCGCTCGGCGCCCACGGCCGCCCGTCGCTCGCGCGGTCGCCGTAGCCGTCGCCGTTGTAGCGGTGCCAGCCCGGCCCGTTCGCGGTCGTCGACCTGATCGTCGCGTCCACGACCTGGAGCGACCTGGCGATGTCCGGGTCGCCGACGGGAAGCTGGCCGAGACGGACGAGCTCGAGGAAGCCGGCGTCGATCACCTCGCGCTGGTCGAGCGTCGGGCCGCCGTTGCCGACGTTGTACGAGATCGCCGCGTTCGGGTCACCCGTCTTCGAGAGCCGGATGAAGTACCGCGACGCATGAGGCCCGGTGGTCGTCACGGTCCAGTCCTTCACCTGCCGCTGCCAGGAATCGGCGACGCCCAGCCAGACCGCGGCGGACGCCGTGTCGCCGTTCGCCCGGGCGAGCTCCGCCGCCGCGACCAGGCCGGCGATGCTCGCGGCGATCGTCGACGGCGAGTAGCCGCTCTGCTCCTCCCAGCGCTCGACGCCGAACGCCGGCCCGCGCGAGGCGACGAAGTTCGCCGCCGGCTTGATGTGGTCCGCGTACAGCGACGCGTCGGTGAGCCCGAGCTGGTACGCCATCAGGATCGGGTAGGCGGTCTCGTCGAGCTGCGTCCCGAAGGAGTCGGGCGCGACCTTGCCGTTGACGAGGCTGTTGCGCGGCATCGAGCCGTCCGGGAGCTGCTGGCGCTCGAAGAGGAAGAGGGTCGCGTTGCGCGCCGTCGCCAGGTCGCCCGCGGCGACGAGGCCCGTCCACGACTCGTACAGGTCGCGCGCGAAGACCTCGCGGTAGGAGCCGAAGTACGTGTTCGCCGGGTCGCCCGCCGAGACCGCCTGGCCCCACGGCGAGGCGAGGCTGGCGACGATGGCGCCGGGGAAGGTCTTGTCCTCGGACGCCTTGATCACGTTGGCGCTCAGGTAGTACTCGTCCTCGAGCCGCTTCTGGTCTGCGCCGGCGATGCCCGGCAGCCTGTCGGTGCGGGGCTTCGTCAGCGAGCGGTCGTACTGGCGCCAGCCCTCGACGTAGGCCGCGTGCGCCTTGGCGAACCCCGTTGCGAGCGAGCCCTCCGCCGTGTCGACGGCCTCCTCCTGGGACGCGCCGAAGCCGAGCGCGAGTATGGCCTTGCCGCCGTCTTCGTCGCCCTCCAGCTCGACCTTCGCCGTCTGGACGACGTTGCCGCCGACCGCGTCCTCGTACGTCGTCGTCAAGGCGTGCGCGGCGTCGAGCTGGACGAGCCCGTCGCTCGCTGCTCCGACGAAGCCGCTGGACGCCTCCGAGAACGGGCCGTCGAGGGCGGCGTAGACGGGCTGCGCGTAGTCGCGGTTCGCTGCGTTCGTCGCGGTGACCGGGTCGAAGGAGACGAGCACGGGATCGCCGGTGGACTCGTCGATCGTCGCTCGGTCGGCGCCGCCGTTCCCCGCTCCGCCGCCGCCGTTGCCGTTCACCGTCGCGTCGAGGCGCGCGTAGAGCTGGAGGCCCGGGACGGCCGGCTTGAACTTCACCTGCATGACCACCGAGTTGCGACCCGGGTCCGTGACGTAGTCGGTCACGATCCGGTACTTGCCGCTCGTCGCAGTCGCCACCACCGTGCACGCCATGCCGCCGGAGTCGCGCGGCGCCTCCACCGTGTAGGTCATGTCGCGCGTCTGCAGGTCGGTGAACGTGGAGCCGTCGGTGACGACGTACTGGAGCGTCTCGACGTTCGTGTTGTCGACCGTCGGGTAGTACGTGTCGCTGAGGACGCCGTTCGCGACCGTGTACCAGACCTTCGAGGTCGTGTTGCGCGCGGTACCGAGGCAGTCCTTCCGCGCGAGGCCGAAGTGCGAGAGCGCGCCGGGGCCGTCGGGTGCGCCCGGCGGGATCTCCGCGACGATCGTGAGAACGTGCGTCGTCGCGTCGTAGGTGAACGTGACCGTGGCGTTGTCGACCGGGACGGTGAAGGGGATGTTCGCCCCGCCCGGGACACCGCCCTGGCCGTAGTTCTCGTCCCAGGCCTCGTTGATCGCTACCTTCGCCTCGTAGGAGCCCGCGGGCAGCGCCGTCGTCTGGAACGCGTAGATCCCGTTGCCGTCGGGATCCTGGAGCCAGGAGCGGAGGCAGCTCGGGTCCCAGTCGCCCGGGCAGCCGAGCTCGGACTGGAAGCTTCCGGGCGCGACTGCGATCACGGAGCTCTTGTTGTCGGTGATCCAGTGGCTCTTGTGGTCGTAGTAGAACTTGACGCTCGCGCCTGCGGGGAGAGCGAGCGGGATGTTGGGCCCGTCCTGCTGGGCGTGGAGGCCGTAGTTCTCGGTCCACGCGTCGTTCAGGGCGGCCTTGTACTCGTAGCCGCCGGCCGGCAGCGGGAACGTGCCCTGCCAGACGTCGTCGCTCGCGTCGTAGGTGAGATGCGTGGTCGCGCAGGCGGGATCCCAGTCGCCGGGGCAGCCGGCCTCCGACTGCAGCGAGCCCGCGATGGTGACCGCCGTCGGATTCGGCGTGTGCGACGCGGACGCGGCGGGGAGCAGCACGAGCGCGGTCACGGCGAGCGCCAGCAGTGCCGACCGGCGCTGCCCCGGTCTCGGCAGGTCGTTCCTCGTCGCGTGTTGCAGCGGCAATCCCCCTACGCTCCCGTCGGGCCGACAGCATACGTCCGAACGGCGAGCTCGTCATCAACGGCCCGTCTCCCGGCGGTTATCCTCCGGTCTCATGAACGTTGCCGAGACCGAGCCGACCCCGTTCCTGCGGCCTGACGGCAAGGAGAAGGTCACCGGCTCCGGCCGGTACACGGCCGACCTGAGCCTGACGGGGCAGCTCCACGCCAAGTTCCGCTACGCCGACCACACGCACGCGCGGATCGTCTCCGTCGACGCGAGCCGTGCACGGGCGCTGCCGGGTGTGCTCGCCGTCCTCACCCACGAGGACGTCCCCGACGTGCTCTACGGCGACCTCGTCCAGGACCGGCGGCTGTTCGCGCGCGACTACGTGCGCTTCGAGGGGGACGTCGTCGCGGCCGTCGCCGCGCTGACGCCCGAGATCGCCGCCGAGGCAGCGGCAGCCGTCGAGGTGGAGTACGAGCCGCTGCCGGCCGTGAGCGACATCGAGGCCGCGCTGGCCGACGACGCGCCGCTGATCCACGCCGACTGGGAGTCGTACGAGGGCGACGAGGAGCTCGGGCGTCACGGGAACGTCCTCGGCTACTCGACGATCGTGAAGGGCGACGCCGATGCCGGGATGGCGGAGGCCGAGGTCGTCGTCAAGGGGCGGTACGTCACGGACGCCTCGCAGGGCGCGCCGATCGAGCCGCGCGCGCTGCTGGCGCAGTGGCAGGGCGACAAGGTGACGATCTGGAGCTCGACGCAGGTGCCGTACGCGGCCAGGGCGGGCGTGGCGCACGTCCTGCAGCTGCCACAGTCCCACGTCCGCATCGTCGTCCCGCTGCTCGGCGGAGGCTTCGGCTCGAAGTGCGACTTCCACTACGAGGGCCACCTCGCCGCGCTCGCGCGGGCTGCGGGGAGGCCCGTGAAGCTCGTCTTCACGCGCGAGGAGGAGTTCATCGCGCCCGACCACCGGCGTGAGGGGATGGTGATCGAGCTCGAGACCGGCGCGCGCGCAGACGGGACGCTCGTCGCGCGGCGCGCCCGGCTCGTCCTCGACGGCGGCGCCTACTGCGGCGAGGGCGGCTTCTTCGCCCAGATGGCCGCGATGCACGCCTGCGGGCCCTACGTGATCGAGAACGTGAACGTCGAGTCGACGCTCGTCTACACGAACAACCAGCCGTCGGGCTCGATCCGTGCACCGACTGCGCCGCAGGTCTGCTGGGCGCTCGAACAGCACACGGACGAGCTCGCCGAGGCGCTCGGCCTCGACCCCGTCGAGCTGCGCAGGCGGACATTGTTCGAGGAGGGCTCCGAGGGCCCGACGCGCCAGGTGCTCGGGCCGATTGCGGTCAGGGAGACCCTCGAGCGGGCGCTGGAGCTGATCGCTCCGGAGGGCGACCTGCCCGAAGACGAGGCGATCGGCGTCGCGTGCGGCTGGTGGCCGTCCTTCGGCAACGCCTCGGGCGCCTACGTGAAGCTGAACGCCGACGGCTCGGGCACGATCGTCACCGGAGCGCAGGAGAACGGCAGCGGCGCCGTGATGGCGCTCCCGCTCCTGGTCGCGGACGTGCTCGGCATGGATCCCGCCGACTTCTCCATCCTCTACCAGGACACGGAGGCGGCCCCGTTCGACGCGGGCTCGTCGGGCTCGCAGACGACGATGAACAACGGACGCGCCGTCGTCGCGGCCGCCGGGGAGGTGCGCGACATGCTGCTCGACATGGCGGCGAAGCGACTCGAGGTCGCGCGCGAGGACCTCGAGCTCGCCGATGGGCACGTCCGCGTCGTCGGCGCGCCGGACCGGGCGATCGAGTTCTCGGCGCTCGCCGGCTCCGGGGAGCGGTTGATCGGCAAAGGCTCGGGCCGCCCGCCCAAGAATCCTCCCTGCCACGCGGAGGGCTGCCTCGGCCGCCTCGGCATGGAGTCGTTCCTCGAGCCGCAGGTCTTCACTCACGCGGCCCGCGTCAAGGTCGACCGCGAGACGGGCGTCGTCCGCGTCCTCCATGTCGCCGCCGCGCACGACTCCGGCACGATCCTCAACCGGATCGGCGCCAGCGGGCAGGTCTACGGCGGGGTCGTCATGGGAATCGGCCAGGCGCTGCTGGAGGTGTCCCAGCTCGACGCCGACGGGCGCCAGCGCAACCCCCACCTGCTCGACTACAAGCTCGTGACCGCCGCCGACGCGCCCCGTATCGATGTCGCCTGGATCGAGACGCCGGCCGAAAACGGTGGACCGCTGGGGACGAAGGGCGTCGGCGAGCCTCCGACCGTACCGACCCCCGGAGCAATCGCAAACGCGATCGCGCAAGTCGTCGGCAGCCGAATCAGGGAGCTGCCGATGACCCCCGAGCGCGTCTGGGCCGCCGCCTCCGGGCAGGCCGAGTGACCTCCGCGTACCTCTCGGCGGCCACGGTGGACGAGGCGTTGCGCGCACTTGCGAGCGGCGCGCGCCCGGTCGCCGGCGGGACCGACCTAGTCGTTGGCGCGCGCCAGGGCAAGGCGCCGCTTCCGGAGAGCATCGTCGCCATCGACCGGCTCGACGACCTTCGCGGGGTCGAGGTAGCGGACGGCCGGTTTCGCCTCGGCGCCCTCGTGACCCATGCTGAGATTGCGTCCGACCCCGTCGTCCTCGAGCGGCTCACGGCGCTCGCCGACGCGTCCGCCATCGTCGGCTCGCACGCGACGCGCTCCCAAGGAACGATCGGCGGCAACCTCATGAACGCGTCGCCGGCGATGGAGGCCGGCGGGCCGCTCGTCGTCCTCGGCGCGACGGTCACCCTGCGATCGGGCTCCGACGAGCGACAGGTCCCGGTCGCGGAGCTGATGACCGGCCCCGGCACGACCGTGGCAGCTGCGGAGGAGCTTCTCACCGGCGTCGAGATCCCGCTGCCGGAGGAGGGGACGGGCAGCGCCTACGTCCGGCTGGAGTACCGGCGGCAGATGGAGATCGCGGTAGTCGGAGCGACCGCGGCGGTCACGCTCGCCGACGGGGCCGTGGAACGGGCCGGCGTCGCCATCACCGCGCTTGCGCCGACGATCCGGCTCGTGCCGGAGGCCGCCGAGGCGCTGGCGGGCTCCGACGGAGGCACAGACGCCGTGCGGCAGGCCGCCCAGGCTGCGGCCGGCGCGGCCGAGCCGATCTCCGACGTGCGCGCTTCGGCCGACTACCGGCGGGCGATGGCGGAAGTCGTGGCGCGGCGCGCGCTCACCGTGGCCGTGGCCCGCGCGAGCGGCGAACCCGTTCCGGTGCCTGCCAGCACCGCCGTCTTCGGAGGCGCGGCGTGAAGCTCCCGCTGACTCTGAGCGTGAACGGCAACGCCTACCCGCTCGAGGTGGCGCCGGGGACGACGCTCCTCGACGCGGTCCGCGACGGCGTGGGGCTCACGGGCGCGAAAGAGGGCTGCGACGACTCCGAGTGCGGCGCCTGCATGATGCTCCTCGACGGGAAGCCGGTGAACTCGTGCTCGTACCTCGCCCTCCAGGCCGAGGGCCGCGAGGTGACGACGGTCGAGGGCCTCGCCGCCGGCGAGAGCCTCTCCGCTCTGCAGCGGGAGTTCCTGGAGCAGGGCGGCGTCCAGTGCGGCTTCTGCACGCCGGGGATGCTCATCTCGGCCACCTCCCTGCTGGAGCGGAATCCGCAACCGTCCGAGGACGAGGTGCGCATCGCGCTCGCGGGGAACCTCTGCCGCTGCACCGGCTACGACGGCATCGTGAAGGCCGTTCTCGCCGCCGCCGGCTGACCGCCGTCACGTGGGCAGCGGGGAGGCGGCCCATGCCGCCTCCCCGCGACCCGTAGCGGTCCTCGTGCGCTTCCTAGGCGCCGGTGAGCTCTGCCGCGATCTCGCAGAACGGGAAGTCGTCCGCGAAGGCGGGGTGCGGTCCGTGCACGGACAGATGTGTCTCTTCGATGAACTCCGCCCCGGGGACGCCGTCCCCGAGCGTGTCGAAGAGAGCCACGCTGCGGATGACGCCGCGGTCCCGCACGATGACCTTGCCCGCGGAGTCCTCGATCACGAACGGCTGACCGGCCTCGATGGCCGTGAACTCGTAGATGTTCCCGCTCACCAGCGTCGCCTTGATTTCGGTGAAGAGCCCGTTGCCGCGGACGACGAACCACTCGTCGGTGACGGGGTTCGTGTACACGTCGCGGTGCCAGAACTTGTCCAAGGCGTAGAAGGCCTCGCCGCCCCTGTCGGCCCGGACACGGAAGTGGCCGTAGAACTCGCTCTCGACTTCGAGGGTAAAGCCGCAGCTGTCGTCGATGAACGATTCCGTGCCCGAGTACTTCCCGCTTTCGATGACGGTGCCCGCTGCCGGTCCCGCCCAGAGGGCGAGCATCGCCGTCACCGCCAGAGCTCCTATCGCAAGTCTCTTCATGCGCCGCTCCCCATGCGCCATGAGAGTCCTCCCTTCCTGCTGCCGCAGTCGGCAGGTTGGATGATGTCGTCAGAGGGTAGGAGGGTCCCTGCCCGAATTCAACCCGCCCGTCCCGAGGTACGCCTCGAGGTCGGAGAGGTGTGACCGCTATCCCAGCTTCCATGCGCGCGATCCGGCTGCACGCCCCCGGCGGCATCGCCGGGCTGGTCGACGAGCGCGTGGATACGCCGCGCCCCGGGTCCGGCGAGGCCCTCGTCCGCGTGCATGCGGCCGCCATCACGCGCGACGAGCTCGACTGGCCGACCGACCGGCTCCCGGCGATCCCGTCGTACGAGCTCTCCGGGGTGGTCGCCGCGCTCGGGCCCGGCACCGAGGGCGTCGGACCCGGCGACGAGGTCTACGCGCTCGCCGACTTCGAGCGCGACGGCGCCGCGGCCGAATACGCGGTCGTGCCGGCGAGGCTGCTTGCTCCCAGGCCCCGAACGCTCGGCCACGTCGAGAGCGCCGCGATCCCGCTCGCCGGTCTCAGCGCCTGGCAGGGGCTCTTCGACCACGGCAACCTCGTCGCGGGCGAGAGAGTGCTCGTCCACGGGGCGGCCGGCGGGGTGGGCAGCTTCGCCGTCCAGCTCGCGCGCCACCGCGGTGCGCACGTGGCCGGGACGGCGTCGAGCGGAGGCGTCGACGTGGCGCGCGAGCTCGGAGCCGACGAGCTCGTGGACAACCAGGCGAGCCGGTTCGAGGAGGTCGTCGAGCCGGTCGACCTCGTGTTCGACACGGCCGGCGGCGAGCTGCTCGCGCGCTCGCCGGCCGTCCTGCGCGAGGGAGGACGGCTTGTCTCGGTCGCCGAGAGGCCGTCCGGCGACGGGGTCTTCTTCATCGTCGAGCCGAATCGCGCGCAGCTGGTCGAGCTCGGCGGCCTCGTCGACGCCGGCGAGCTGCGCTCGCTGGTCGACTCCGTGTTCCCGCTCGACGAGGCACCTTCCGCTTTCGCGCGCAGCATGGAGCCCGGCAAGCGCGGCAAGGTGGTGCTCCGAGTCGTCGAGGACTAGCTCGCTGCCGCCGGCGCCCACGGACGAGCGCCGGCGGCAGCGGGGCGACGCTAGTCCGTCGACATCATCCGGAAGTGGTTCCCGGACGAGTCGCGGAAGCCCGCGTCGAGGCCGTAGGGCTGCTGCATCGGCTCCTGCGTGAACTCGACGCCGCGACCCTTGAACTCCTCGAACGTGGACTGCACGTCGTCGGCCACGAAGAAGAGGCCGCCGGCGGCGCCCCTGGCGAGGAGCTCCTTGATCTTGGCGCGGGTGTCCTCCTCGAACACCGGCGGGCCGGGGACCGCCATCAGCGTGATGGCGACGTCCTCCTGGCCGGGAACGCCGACGCTGAGCCAGCGGAAGTTGCCCAGCTCGGGCACCGTGACGTCCTCGCGAAGCTCGAGCCCGAGCTTCTCCGTATAGAAGGCCAGCGCCTCGTCCTGGTCGTCGACCCAGACCTGGGCGTGTGTGAGCTGCTTCAACATGTCGTCCTCCTGAGTGGTGTTCCGTGTCGGAGACGACGCTAGCCGGGGTGCTTTCGGCTGTCTTCTCCAAACGTGCTGCGATGCGGGCGGCCGTACGCCTGGAGCACGCAGGTCGGAGGGCGCGCGCGGGAGGCGGCCGGCGCGTTGGCGGCCCGATAGGCGGTCGGCGACATCCCGTACGCCCGACCGAAGCTCGTCGTGAACGAGCCGACGCTCCGCAACCCCACGAGCAGGCAGATGTCCGTCACCGAGCGGTCCGTGTTGCGGAGGAGGGAGGCCGCGCGCTCGAGGCGCCGGGTCAGCAGGTACTGGTGCGGCGGCTCTCCGAAAGCCCGGTGGAACTCGCGGCTGAAGTGCGCGGGGGAGAGGTGCGCGGCCTCGGCCAGCGCGACGACGTCGAGCGGCTCGCGGTAGCGGGTGTCGGCGAGGTCCTTGGCGCGGAGCAGGTGCCGGACGGGGTGCGCGGTCTTCACGCCCCAAGTATTCCGATCAGCGCTGCCCCCACAACGGATCGGGATCTGGCAAGGTCCCCGGCGTGACCACCCAGGCGGCGAAGGGCGAGGCGTTCCGGGCGCTCCACGCGGGCGAGCCGTTCGTCATCCCGAATCCCTGGGACGCCGGCTCGGCGCGCATCCTCGCCGCGCTGGGCTTCCGGGCGCTCGCCACGACGAGCTCCGGCTTCGCGTTCACCGTCGGCCGGCTGGACGGCGGCGCGACGCTCGACGAGGTGGCGGCGCACGTGGAGGCGCTCTCCTCGGTCACGGATCTGCCGGTCTCCGTGGATCTCGAGAACGGCTACGGGCCCGAGCCCGAGGCCGCCGCCCGGGCGATCGCCCGCGTAGCGACCGCGGGGGCAGTGGGCGGTTCGATCGAGGACTGGGATGCGGTGCAAGGAATCTACGAGCTCGGCCACGCGGCCGAGCGGGTCGCCGCGGCAGTCGAAGTCGCGAGAGCGCTCGACTTCCCCTTCACGGTGACGGCCCGGGCCGAGAATTACCTCCGCGGGAACCCTGACCTCGCCGACACGATCGCGCGCCTCCAGGCCTTCGAGGCGGCGGGCGCAGACGTCCTCTATGCGCCGTGGCTGGAGACGGTCGAGGAGATCCGCACCGTGTGCGAGGCGGTCTCGCGGCCGGTCAATGTGCTCGCGCGCCCCGAGCTGACCCTGACGGACATGGCCGGAGCGGGCGCACAGCGCGTGAGCGTGGGCGGCTGGCTGACCTGGGTCGCCGTCGGCGCCTTCGCCGACGCCGCAAAGCGGATCGCGGACGACGGCGACTTCTCCGCGCTGGGCAGGCCGCTCCCGCTCGACGAGTGGCTTAGTCGCTGAGCCGGAAGATCGTGCCCGTCCGCGAGACGGCGTAGAGCTCGCCCGCCTCGTCCTCGCCGAAGGAGTCCAGTGTCGTGCCCAGTTCGAGCTCCCGCCGGACGAGGCCGGGGTCGGCAGGGTCGAGGCTCCAGATCATTCCGGTGCAGAAGTCGCCGTAGACGTAGCGACCGCGCAGCGCCTGGATCTCGGCGCCGCGGTAGACGTAGCCGCCGATCACCGCCGCGCAGCCGCCGGCGCGCCCGAACGTCGCGACCGGCCAGACGAGCTCGCCGTCCCCGCGCGGCTCGTTGTGGCCGCCCTCGTCCCAGACGACCGCCTCGAATCCCTCGTAGGCGTCCCAGCCGAGGTTCGCCGGCTCGACCGCATCGTGCGGAACGACGCTCACCTCCTCCCAGGCGAGCTCGCCGACGTCGCCGATCCAGAGGTCTCCCGTCTCGCGATCGAAGGAAAAGCGCCAGGGGTTCCGCAGGCCGTAGGCGACGACGGTCGGGCCGCCGTCCTCGAGCCGCAGGAGCTTCCCGAGCAGGTCGCCGTCCTCGAGGCTCTGCGGATGCACCTGCGAGAGCCCGTCGTCGCCGAGGCCGACGTAGACGGCCCCGTCCGGGCCGACCGCGACGAGCCCGCCGTTGTGGATGGGGGAGCGCTTCTCGACCAGGAGCAGCCTCCGCGCCGAGGCCGGGTCGGCGACACCGTCGCGCGCGTGGTACTCGACCACGTTCACGTTGCCGTCGCGGTCGGTGTAATACACGTAGACGAGCCCGCTCTCCGCGTAGTCCGCCGCAAAGGCCAGCGATAGAAGCCCCTGCTCCCCGGCCGGCTCGCTCTTCGAGCTGGTCCCGGTCAGCCGGCGGATGTCGAGGAACGGGTCTTCCAGAGGCTCGCCCTCGACCAGCACCCTGACGAGGCCCGGCTGCTCGACGACGTAGAGGCGGCCGGGCTCGCCGGGCGCGAAGGCGACGTGGACCGGTCGGTCGAGCCCGCGCGCGACCGGGACCGCCCGGACGCCCGCGTCGCTCTCCACCGTGGTGGAGGGAGGGGCGGGCTGCGACTCAGGCGCGTCGCCGCTGCAGGCGAGCGGTGCCGCGAGCGCGGCGGCGAGGACGAGGAAGAGCCATCTGAGCCCGCGGATGCCGGAGACCTTACGCAACGCCGTCGGACACACACCGCAGGTTCGATGCTGCTAACAAGAAAGGCAGTTGACCGAAACGCTCGGGCGTGATGTGATCTGCCTCTCTGTTCCGTCATCATCGGGTAGGGGAGGGACACATCCATGAGACGTAGGGGGAGCTGGCGAGCCTTGCTCGTCCTTTCCGTCGTCGCGTTGGCCGTCTCCGGGGGAGCGACAGCGAGCGACGACGAGTCGCGGGGCATCGACCCGAATCAGGGCGACAGCCTCGTGCAGGTCATCGTGCCGAACAAGGCCGCGGCGTACGAGCTGCAGCGCCAGGCCGAGGATTTCGGCATCGAGTTCAACGACCACTACCTCGGCAAGAACGCGAACGGCACCTACACGGTGACCGTCTTCGGCTCCGAGGGCGAGCTCGCCGCACTGGCCGGGGCCGGCTACGAGCTCGGCGAGACGATCGAAGGGCCGGAGACGTGGGAGGCCGGGGTCGTCGAGATGCAGAGCGCACGCCGGGCCGAGTCCCGCGCGAACGACGCGGCCCTCGGCGATCCGCCCGTGATCGCGGACGACGACGAGCTCGTCATCCTGCGGGCGGACTACTTCGAGAACTACGCGGGCCGGTACCTCTCGGTCGAGGCCAAGAACCGCCTCGGCGGTGCGGCACCCACGGGGTCGGTCTACATCGGTCCGGCGACGTCGGTCTCCTGGAACTCGGGGGCCGGCTCGGCGATCGACCAGGGCCCGCGGCCCATGAACATCAACATCGACCCGGACACGACACCGGACACGTACATCGAGCACCGCATCCTCATCCGCATCGGCGACCTCGGCAGCGGGCCTGCGGCCCCGACGAGGATCCGCATCGGCTCGAGCACGGGTGCGATGCTCGAAGGCGACGTGAAGGTGTGGCTCGCCGGCGGCTTGCCGCCGCACGCGGACGGCTACCTGTCCGACTTCACGACGCGGTACATGGACCCGACCGAGGTGTACCAGCGGTTCGACGAGCTGGCGGCGGAGTTCTCGAACATCGCCGAGATGGTCCCGCTGCCGAACCCGACGAACGGGTACCAGCGCAGGGCGCAGGCCAACATGGCCGGCTCCCCGACGGGCGGGACGCCGACTCTGCCGGGTAGCCAGCCTCCGGGCTCGCAGACCGGCGCCACCGTCGTCCTCACGTCCCGCGCCTGGGGGCACGAGGGCGGCAACCAGATCACGGCCGAGTTCCTGAACCCGGGCGCGCCTAGCTTGCCGCTGAGCGTCGGGGTGATTGGCAACGACATCTCTGTCAGCCTGGCGACCGACTCGGCCGGCGCTCTCGTGAGCACCGCCGCGCAGGTCGTGGCCGCGATCAACGCGCACGCGGGCGCCTCCGCGCTCGTCAAGGCGCTGACGTACCGCGGCAACGCGGGCACGGGGATCGTCCAGGCCCGGCCGAAGGTGAACCTGTCCGACTTCCTGGAAGCGCCCGCGCACGTCGAGCGCGGTCCATTCGAGTACTCGGTCATGCGGATCGGCGAGCGGCGTGACGGCAAGCACACGGGCGTCTTCCTCTACTGCCAGCAGCACGCCCGTGAGTGGGCGACGCCGCTGACGTGTCTCGAGACCGCCGAGCAGATCCTGCGGAACTACGCGATCGACAAGCAGGTGAGGAAGCTCGTGGACAGCCTCGAGATCTTCATCCTCCCGTCGTCGAACCCGGATGGGTCGCACTACTCGCTGTACGACTTCAACAGTCAGCGCAAGAACATGACGGCGCACTGCGTGATCGGCGGCAAGGAGACCGACGACCCGAATGCGGCGAACTTCTGGACGCCGGCGCTCAACCCGGTGACGGGAGTTCCGTACACGAACTCCGACCCGGCGTCGCGGGACGCCTGGGGCACCGACATGAACCGCAACAACACGGTCGGGACGCTCTTCGACGGCTACATCGGCGCGTCGACCTCGTGCACCAGCGAGGTCTTCACGGGCCTGAGCGAGGCGTCGGAGCCGGAGATCCAGAACGAGTTCTGGATCGCTGACACGTTCGAGAACATCAAGTTCTCGAACAACATCCACAGCTTCGGCGGCTACTTCATGTGGGCGCCGGGCACGTACCTGCCCAACCGCGACGAGGGTGAAGCGGTTCACGCCAACATCGGCGTCGAGAAGTACTTCTTCGCCGCCGGCGACCAGATCCTCAACCGGATCAAGGACGTTCGGGGAACGGTCATCCTCCCCGAGCGCACCGGTCCCATCGCGGACGTCCTCTACTCGGCGGCGGGCAACAGCGCCGACGAGCACTGGTACAACCGCGACGTGATCGCGTACAGCTTCGAGACCGGCGCCGACCGCTATGTCGACCCGACGCTGTCCGTGGCCACGTTGGCAGGGGCCACCGGCGTTCGGGCCTCCAACCGCAACGGGTTCCGCGCGGGCGACCAGGTCGTTGTCGGCTTCGGGACCCCGAACGCGGAGACCAGGACGATCACCGAGGTGGCGGTGAGCAACCCGCCGAGCCCGAACCCGAACGTCACCCTGGATGCGCCGCTCGCCTTCGCTCACGCAGTGGGCGAGGTGCTCCACGGCGGCGTCCTCCAGGGGCAGGTCGGCTTCCAGCCGAACTACGACACGGAGGGCAAGTTCGAGGCGCTCGAGTTCGCAGCCGGCAACTTCGGGCTGCTCGAGTCGGCCTACGCGTACGAGAAGGACGACGTGGCGCCGCAGGTCAGGCTGAGCGTCGGTGGACCCAACAAGGGCCCGGTCTACACGACGTTCGAGTTCGTAAACGAACCGTCGGTGATCCGGTACACGCTCGACGGGTCGAAGCCGACGATGAACTCGACGCTGTGGGATTCCAGCGGGACGCGGGAGCCCGGACAGGTCTTCTACGTGACGTCGAGCACGACGTTCCGCTGGCTCGCGACCGACATCAAGGGGAACCAGAGCTACGGGCTCGAGAGGGTCACGATCGGCAAGTAAGCGACAAGGCCCGCCGGCCTCGAGCCGACGGTCCAAGGCACCAGCGAGCGGCTCCCCCCGGGGAGCCGCTCGCGTTCGTTCGGAGCTCCCCTCGGTTCCCAGTCGAAGACCCGGTCGCCGGTCGCGCTCGTAGAAGCCTGCAGCTACGCCTTGCTCGACCCGGGCGCTTCGGCGCTATTGCCCCGGGTCTCAGGGGGCGATGCCGGCAGCGTCGCGGGCGGCGGGGCCTCCTGGCCCTCGCTTGCCTCGTCCGGCTGTCCGCCTGCCGGCGTCCCCTGCGCCGTGGGGGGCAGGGCGGGCTCCTTGTCGAGGCCGAGCGCGTTGCCCTTCCCGTTCCCGCCTGCGCCGTAGGCTTTCGCCTTGCCGTTGGCCTGCCGCTTCGCCTGCTCGGAGGTCTCGAGGCCGGGAGGGCCTTCGGGACCATCGGTCCCGCGCCTTTCACCCGTGGTCGGAAGTGGGCCCCACGCGGGGACGAACGGAACGGCGGCCATCCCATCGAGGTCGGCGGCGTTCTCGGACGACGAACGAGAGGCTCCGGCGGTTCCGGCACGCTCCGACCCGCGTGCCTGCTCCGCGACCGAAGGGGGCTTGTCGCGCCAGACGCCGACGGGGTCGGTGGCGACGACCGTCGCCGTCGTTGCCGCGGCGACGGTGAGGACGGCGACCGCCTTGACACCGGAGGCACCTGCGAAGAGCCCCTTGAGCGCAGCTGCGAGGCCGGCGAGGTCGAACGCGTGCAGCGCCTTGCGGCGGCGTCCTCGCTTGCCGGGATCCTCGAGGGCGCCGGCAAGCGAGCGCCGGGCGCGGAAGATCAAGGTCTCGACGGCCGACTGGCTCAGCCCGAGGTGGGCCCCTACCTCGCTGTAGGAGAGCCCCTGCCACTCCCGGAGCAGGATCGCCTCGCGCTGCCGCTCGGGAATGCTGCAGAGCGCGTCAGTGAGGCCGATGAGCTCGTCCGGAGAGCGCTCCGGCGCTGCCACCGTCTCCTCGAGGAAGCTGGTGTCCTGGAGGCTCTCGAGCCGGCCGCGGCGGCCCGACGAGCGCAGCCGCGCGAAGCAGACGTTCTGAGCGATCCGCAGGAGCCAGGCCGAGCCGACCTGTGGGCGGGTGCCGCCGCCGAGGCTCCGGCACGCGTTCAGGTAGGTCGTCTGGAGCGCGTCCTCGGCCTCCTCGGGCGAGCGGAGGAGACGGAGGCAGTACCCGTAGATCCAGCCTGCGTGCTCCTGGAAGAGCTGCTCCGCCGTTTCCGACGCATCTGCGGCTAGGTCGACGCGACTCGCTTCGGGAGCGACGGCCATTACCGACATTGTGTCGCATCTGCGGCGGCAATCAAGGGCCGGGGCGCAAGTTCCTGGCCTCCCGGGCGTCAGTGCTGGTAACGACCGCTCCCAGCAGAGCGACTTTTTGGAGGTCTGAAATCACATGAAGCTTGGACTCATGACGCTGCTCGCAACCGCGCTCGCCGCTCTCCTGCTCGTCCCCGCCGCCGGCGCGAACCCGGGCAACGGCAACGGCAACAGCAACGCCCAGGGCCCGCCCGCGTGGGCGGGCGGGGGTAAGCCGGACCAGGCCGAGAAGGACGCGTGGAAGGCAGCAAAGCAGGCGGCGAAGGCCGAACGGCGGGCAGCGCGCGCTCAGGCGTCTGACGACGAGGAGCCGAAGCACATGAATCCCGCCTGGATCTGCAAGTTCGAGCGGGAGCAGGACGCCGAGGCCTTCGCGGAGAAGTACGGCACGAACGACAACAAGGCGAACGCATTCGGGATGTGCGTCTCCCAGGAGGCCCAGGACCGCGACGGGGTCGACACCGGTGAAGAGACCCCGGAGCCGGTCGACGACGAGACGACCGATCCCGAGGCTCCGGTGGACGAGGGCGATCCCTCGACCACGGCGCAGGCCTTCTTCACCTACCTCTGGCCGTTCCTCCGTGCCTGATCTCTGTGGCGGGCCCAGCAGCGCCGGGCTAATCCCAAGCCCGTAAGGCTCCACCACTCGAAGAGTCGCCCCTGGACTACGGCCACCGGGGGCGACTCCCTCCCTCTCGCTGCTAGCGTCGTGGCATGAGCCCCGTCCGGCCGGAGGTCAGGGTGGTCGGCCGGGGCCTCGACCCGGAGCACCATCGCCTGCGCGACCTTCTGACCCGGGCGGCACAGCCGCACCGATGGCTGGAGGCGGATTCGGCCGAGGCCGCTGCTCTGTTCGAGGAGCACGGGCTCGCCGACCCGGCGCTGCCGGTCGTCCTCGACGGCGACGACGTCCATGTCGGCGCGACCTTCGAGGAGCTCGCCGAGCGCTGGGGGAACCTCTATCCGCCGCGGCTCGACCACTACGAGCTCGCGATCGTCGGCGCCGGCCCGGCAGGCCTCGCAGCCGCCGTTTACGCGGCCTCCGACGGAATCTCGACGGTCGTGATCGAGCGCGACCTCCCCGGCGGCCAGGCCTCCCACACGTCGCTGATCGAGAACTTCTTCGGCTTCCCTGACGGAATCGGAGGCGCCGAGCTCGCGCGCATGGCCGGGCGCCAGGCCGAAGGCTTCGGCGCCGAGCTGATCATCCTCCGCGGGGTCGTCGGCAGCCGGCTCGGCCCCGAGGGGTCGACGGCGGTCGAGCTCGCCGGGGGCATCGAGCTGACCGCCTCCGTGATCCTGGCCGCGCCCGGGATGGAGTGGCGCCGACTGGCCGTCGACGGTCTGGATGACCTGCTCGGGCGCGGCGTCTACTACGGCGCGGGGCGGAGCGAGGCCGCCAGGTGCGCGAACGACGAGGTCGTGGTGGTCGGCGCCGGGAACTCGGCCGGCCAGGCGGTCCTGAACCTGGCGCACCACGGCGCCCGCGTGACCATGCTCGTCCGGGGCGACGACCTCGGCAAGGCCATGTCGGCCTATCTCGTCGAGCGCATCGAGCGCTCGCCCGCGATCGACGTGTGCCTCCGAACCGAGGTGCGAGCGGTACACGCGGCGGGGGATACCCTCGGCTCGATCACGGTCGCCGGTCCGGAGGGAGAGGAGGAGCTCCCTGCCCGCGCCCTCTTCCTCTGCCTCGGCGGCGTCCCGCGGACCGGCTGGGCCGACGGCGCCGGTGTCCGCACGGACCGGGGCGGGTTCATCCTCACGGGCCCCGACCTCCTGGAAGCCGGCCGTCGCCCGGAGGGCTGGCCGCTCGACCGCGACCCGTTCCCCCTGGAGACGAGCATCCCCGGCCTCTTCGCCGCCGGCGATGCCCGGCACGGCTCGACGAAGCGTGTCGCGGGCGCCGTCGGGGAGGGCGCGATGGCGGTCGCGCTCGCCCACCGCCGCCTGGAAGAGCTAACCCGCACGTAGTCGAGACTGGCCTCCCCGTGCGGGTGGTCCGGCTTGACAACCCCCTTCAGCGCGGGTTTATCGACTAGGTAGGGGTGCCCGAAAGGGAGAGATGCGCGGGGATGCGGCCGTACCCTCGTGCGCGCTCGGCACCCGAACGGCAGAGAACCGGAAAGGGGTTCGCGAATGAGGGTTCGCAACAAGGTCTGGCTTGTCGCGTGTACGGCCATCGTGGCCGGCGTGATTGCGCCGGTTGCAAACGCGACATCGCCGATCTCGGCGTACAAGACGGCCGAGGCCCACTGGACGAAGACGTTCCGGTGGGAGATCGAGAAGACCGTCTCGCCGGCTTCGTGGGAGCTCGGCGCCGGGGAGTCCGGCACGAGCACGTACACGGTGAAGGTGACGAAGAGCGTCGCCTCCGAGGCGATCTGGGTCGACGGGAACGTCTGCGTCGAGAACGTCTCGACGACGCCGACCGAGAACCTGAAGGTGGTCGACCGCCTGCAGGCGCTGGTCGGAGGCGACGTCATCACCCTCGCCTCCGTTCCACTCGACATGAGCATCAACCCGGTGCTCGACCCGGGCGAGAAGCAGTGCTACCCGTACTCGATCCCGTTCACGCCGGTCGAAGGCGCGACGTACCGCAACAACGCGCGCGTCACCGTCACGAACGACCCGCGTGACCCGGGTGAGGAGATGGGGCCGAACGAGAAGGTCGACTTCACGCTGCCGCCGCCAACGGTGGTCAACGGCTCCGTGAACGTGGACGACACGAACGGGATGTCCTGGCTCTTCGACGACTCCGGGACGGAGACCTATACGAAGACGTTCCTGTGTGACGAGGACGAGGGCACGCACGACAACACGGCGACCATCCGTGAGACCGGCCAGAGCGACGACGCGCGCGTGACCGTCACGTGCAAGCCGCCGCCTCCGGACGGGTGCACGCTCACCCAGGGCTACTGGAAGACCCACTCGAAGTACGGCCCCGCGCCGTACGACGCGACCTGGGCCCTGATCGGCGAGGACACGACGTTCTTCCTGAGCGGCAAGACGTGGTACCAGGCGATCAACACGTCGTCCGCAGGCGGGAACGCGTACTACATCCTCGCCCACCAGTACATCGCGGCGAGGCTCAACCTGCTCGCCGGGGCGGATTCGACCCCGGCGGTCACCGCCGCGCTCGCGTCGGCGACGGCATTCTTCAACACGTACACGCCGGCCTCCGTGCTCTCCAATTCGGTGCGCGCGGCGGCAATCGGCTGGGCGACACGCTCGACAACTACAACAAGGGTCGGATCGGCCCCGGGCACTGCCCGGGCTAGAGACGCCACGATCGGGAACGAGCGGGGCCCTCCGGGGCCCCGCTCGCGTCTGCGGGTCATCCTCGCCCGCCGCGCTCGGGCTCAGGCGATCGACAGCGGCGTGTGCAGCGGGACGCGGCGGTAGAGGTCGATCACGTCCGGGATCAGCATGCGGATACAGCCGTGCGAGGCTGCCCCGCCGATGGACGCCTCGTCGGCCGTGCCGTGGATGCCCGCGCCGTCGTGGAAGCCCAGCCAGCGGGCCTTGATGGGATTGTCTGGGTCGTTCCCGGCAATGACCTTGCCGGCAAGGTCGCCCGCCCAGGCCTTGTTCGGGACGTACCACGCCGGGTTGGCGGCCATGCTCTCGATCTCGTACTCCCCGGCCGGCGTGGCGAACCCGGCCGCGCCGATGCCGATGCGGTACGTCTTGGCGAGCCTGCCGTTGACGAAGAAGCGGAGCTCGCGGCGGCTCCGGCTGATGGCGATGAAGTGCCCATAGCGCGCCCTGAGCTCCTTCGTCGTCACCTTGGGCTTGAGGATCCTCGCGGGCACAGCGACCGTGCGGCTGCCGTCCGCGTTCACGAGCCGGTCGACGAACGCCTCCTCCAGGGCCCGCGCCCGAACGGCCACGCCCGTGCTCGACGGCGTGATCGCGACGCCGCGGAACGAGGCGCTGACCTTCGCCTCGCGCGCCGGGCGGGCGAGCTCGCGGCGAACGCCGACAACGATCCTGTCGACGGCCTCCTGCGAATAGTCGACGCGCAGCTCGAGGGAGGTCTCGAGCTCTCGGCCGGTGAGGTCGCGGAACGAGCGCGTGAGGAAGCTGCCTTCGCGACTCTCGACGAGCGCCACGCGCAGGAGCTCGTCCACGTTGGTTCGGACCTGGGCCAGAGCGGGGTCGACGATGAAATCGCGGTTCCGGTACGTCAGGGTCACCGGCTCTTCCAAACGGCGCGCGATCTCCTCGTCGAGCACGGCCTTCGCTTCCTCGACGCTCATGCCGCCCACGTCGACTCCACCGAGAGTGACTCCCTCGGCGATCAGCTCCGAGCGGGAAGCGTCGTAGCGGTTCAGGGCGGCGGCCCCCGACCCCGCGAGGACGGCGACTGCAAGGAGCGAGATGACGAGCGCCTTGCGCACGCGGAGCCGCTTACCTTAGCGGGAGCCAATCCAGCCCGCCGGTTTCGGAGCTCTCGTAGCTACCCTCATTCGGTGCCCGTTCGCTCGGACATCCGCAACGTCGCCATCGTCGCGCACGTCGACCACGGCAAGACCACGCTCGTCGACGCGCTGCTCTGGCAGTCCGGCGCCTTCCGGGCGAACCAGGACGTGGCCGAGCGCGTTCTCGACACGATGGACCTCGAGCGCGAGAAGGGCATCACGATCCTCGCCAAGAACACGGCCGTCCGCTACGGCGCCACCAAGATCAACATCGTGGACACGCCGGGCCACGCCGACTTCGGCGGCGAGGTCGAGCGCGGGCTGACCATGGTGGACGGCGTGCTCCTGCTCGTGGACGCGAGCGAGGGGCCGCTGCCGCAGACGCGCTTCGTGCTGCGCAAGGCGCTGGAGGCGCGGCTCCCCGTGATCCTCGTCGTGAACAAGGTCGACCGCCCGGACGCCCGCATCGAGGCGGTCGTGAACGAGGTGTACGAGCTCTTCCTCGACCTGGACGCCGACGAGAGCCAGATCGAGTTCCCCATCGTCTACTGCAACGGCAAGGCCGGCCGCGCCTCGCTCGATCCCGACCCGGGCGCGCTCGACCCTGACCTGCAACCGCTCCTCGACGTGCTCGTCGAGCACATTCCGGCACCGGTCTACGAGGACGGCCACCCGCTGCAGGCGCTCGTCACGAACCTCGACGCCTCACCGTACGTCGGCCGCCTGGCGCTGTGCCGCGTCCTCCAGGGGACGATCCGGCGCGCGCAGCCGGTGGCCTGGTGCCGCGCCGACGGCTCGGTCGAGCGCGCGAAGGTGACCGAGCTGTACGTGACCGAGGCGCTCGACCGCGTCGAGGCCGAGGAGGCCGGGCCGGGCGAGATCATCGCCGTTGCCGGGCTTCCGGAAGTGACGATCGGCGAGACGCTGGCCGACCCCGCCGACCCGCGGCCGCTGCCGGTGATCACCGTGGACGAGCCGTCGCTCTCCGTGACCATCGGGATCAACACCTCGCCGCTGGCCGGGCTGGAGGGAGACCGGCTCACCGCGAGCATGGTCGAGAGCCGGCTGCAGGCGGAGCTCGTCGGCAACGTCTCGCTCCGCGTCCTCCCGACCGAGCGCCCCGATGCGTGGGAGGTGCAGGGCCGCGGCGAGCTCCAGCTGGCGATCCTGGTCGAGCAGATGCGTCGCGAAGGGTTCGAGCTCTCCGTCGGCAAGCCGCAGGTCGTCACCCGCGAGATCGACGGCGTCCTGCACGAGCCGGTGGAGCGCGTCTCCATCGACGCGCCGGAGGAGTACCTCGGTGTGATCACCCAGCTCTTTGCCCTCCGCAAGGGCCGGACGGAGGCGCTCGTCAACCATGGGAGCGGCTGGGTGCGCATGGACGTCGTCGTGCCCTCGCGCGCCCTCATCGGCTTCCGCACGGAGTTCCTGACGGAGACGCGCGGCACGGGGATCATGCACCACGTCTTCGAGCGCTTCGAGCCGTGGTTCGGCGAGCTGCGGACGCGGCCGACGGGCGCCCTCGTCGCCGACCGCCGCGGCAAGACGACCTCGTTCGCGATCCTCAACCTCCAGGAGCGGGGCTCCCTCTTCGTCGGGCCGGGGGTCGACGTCTACGAGGGGATGATCGTCGGCGAGAACGCGCGCGCCGAGGACCTCGATGTGAACGCGACGAAGGAGAAGAAGCTGACGAACATCCGCTCCTCCACCGCCGACGAGCTCGTCCGCCTGATCCCGCCACGCCCGCTCTCGCTCGACCAGGCGCTCGAGTACATCCGCGAGGACGAGTGCGTCGAGGTCACACCCGACAGCGTGCGCCTCCGGAAGGTCGAGCTCTCGGCCCAGCGCCGCCAGTCCGCCGCCAGCCGGAAGGCGCGCGGCCTCGCCCCCGTGAGCTGACCCGTGGACGAGCAGCTCACCCCGCAGCAGCACGCGCAGCTGGCCGCCGAGCTCGCAGAGCTCGAAGGGCCGAAGAGGGCCGAGGTCGTGCAGGCGATCGCGGTCGCACGCGGTCACGGCGATCTCTCGGAGAACTTCGAGTACCACGCCGCCAAGAACGAGCAGGGGCTCCTGGAGCGTCGGATCACGATCCTGCGCGCGCGGCTGGAGACCGCAGTCGTCGTCGAGAGCGCCGTGTCCGACGCCGTCGTCGTCGGTTCGCACGTCATCGTCGACGACGGGACCGGCGAGCTCATGGAGCTCGAGATCTCGAGCGTGGGCGGCGAGGGGACCGTCTCGCCGACGTCCCCGCTCGGCGCCGCCCTGCTCGGCCACAAGGCCGGCGAGACGGTGGACGTCCAGGCACCGCGCGGCGCGTGGCAGGCGACGATCGTCGAGATCCGCCCCGCTTGAAAGTCCCTCCCGACTAGCGAAGACTCACCGGAGCCCGCCTAGCGCGGCGTTCCGGGGCAACCATCCGGATTGGATGATGCGCGCCCGGAGATTTCCAGTCAGAATCCCCTGCTCATCGGATCAAGCTGCAAGGGAGGCAGTGTGCTCTTCGCGGAAACGACGTTCTGGGACGTCTTCTGGTACATGGCCATCTTCTTCCTGTGGATCATGTTCTTCTGGATCTTCATCTCGGTGGTGGCCGATATCTTCCGCCGAGACGACATGAGCGGCTGGGCGAAGGCGGGCTGGCTCCTCCTGATAATTGTCATTCCACTCCTCGGGCTTCTGATCTACGTGATCGCAAGGCCGAAGCTGACCGAGCAGGACGTCCGCATGATGACCCAGGCGCAAGCGGCGCAGCAGGCGGCCGCCGGCGTCTCGACTGCGGACGAGCTGGCGAAGCTCAAGGAGCTGCACACCCAGGGCGTGCTGAACGACCAGGAGTACGAAAACCTCAAGCAGAAGGCGATTTCCTAGCCGGTTTCCGGACGTCGGAGGGGGAGGCCGGTGTTCCGCCTTCCCGCTCCGGCGGCAACGAGAGAGGAGAAGGCAATGGCTGCGACAACGGCACTCACGGACGAGCAGGTGGCCGAGGCCCTCGCGCTCATGAAGGGGGCCGACAGCGTCGAGCTGAAGCTGACCGTGCCGGCCGACTCACAACGCACGGCGGTGAAGGCGCTCGACATCGACCCGTTGGACGCACAGATCCGGCAGGTGTTCTTCTTCGACACGCCCGAGCTCACGCTCAACGGCAGCGGTGTGGTCGTGCGCGCGCGCCGAGTCCAGGGGAAGGGCGACGACACCGTCGTCAAGCTCCGGCCGGTCGTGCCGCACGAGCTGCCGGAGGAGCTTCGCATCTCGCCGGCGTTCGTCGTCGAGGTGGACGCGATGCCGGGCGGCTTCGTCTGCTCCGGCTCGTTCAAGGGCGCGCTCCCCGAGCCGCGCGTGCGGGAGACCGTGGGCGGCGACCGCCCGCTACACAAGCTCTTCTCCAAGGAGCAACGTGCCTTCTACGCGGAGCACGCGCCCGAGGGCATCGCCCTCGAAGACCTGTCCGTGTTGGGCCCGATCTTCGTCCTCAAGGTCAAGTTCCCGGCACGTGAGCTCGGGCGGAAGGTCGTCGCGGAGCTGTGGCTCTACCCGGACGACTCGCGCCTGCTCGAGCTCTCGACCAAGTGCGAGCCCGGCGAGGCGTTCGAGGTCGCAACCGAGACGCGCGCCTACCTGGTCGAGCGCGGCATCGACATGTCCGGGGCACAGGAGACGAAGACCCGCAAGGCGCTCGAGTTCTTCGCTGCGCGGCTGGCGGCCGCCGGCGACGGCGCGTGACAGCTCCGCAGCCTCCGCCAAGGGGGAAGCGACCAACCACGTGGATCGTGCTCACGGTCGCGCTCGGGGCTGCCGTCATCGGGCTGGCGATCTGGGCCGCCGTGCTCCAGAGCGACCAGGACGACGTCAACGCGGCGAGCGCGGCTCAGATCGAGGAGCTGGAGCAGGAGAACGCGCAGCTCACGCAGCAGGTCGCCGACCTCGAGCAGCAGCTCGGTGACGCGCAGTCGGACGCCGACGCCGCGGCGACCGAGGCCCAGGCCCAGCTCGACGCGGCGCAGGAGCAGTACGAGAGCGTCGCCGCCGAGCTCGGCTCGACGAACACCGCGCTCGCCGACTCCCAGGCCGAGCTCGAGCGCCTCGCCGACGAGGCCGACGCCGCGCTGGCGGAGGCCGAGGGAGCGACCGCGTCCGCGGAGCAGCGCGCCCAGGCCCAGCAGGCCCGCGCGGAGCTGGCGGAGGCGTGTCTCGCAGCAGTCGCGGACGTCCTCCAGCGCATCTACGCCGCCGACGACCCGGCCGAGGCCCTCGACGAGGCAGCCGACGACCTGGAGCAGATCGCGGAGGACTGCGACCAGGCGGCCTGACCGCGGCTCAGAACTCGACTCAGAATGACGCTTCGCTGCCGCGGCGTCCTGAGTGAGTGCGATGCAAGGACGCAGGGCGCGTGCGTAGCCGGAGGCTACGGGCGCAACCGAGGACGCCGCAGCGCGCCGCCCAGGGCGTTGCGGCAGCACAAGGCTTCATTTTGATTCGAGTTTTCAGTACGGAAGCTCGACGTCGCTGACGTCGAGGCCGAGCGAGTTCGCCAGGCGCACGCCGTCGTCGAGGTCCTCGCGGAGGCGCTGCACGTCGCGGTCGTGCATCGCGCGGCCGATCCAGGCGCGCGCGGGCGGGCGCCACAGCGCGTGCTCCACGAAGATCGGAAGCATCCGGTTGGCGGCCGAGACGAGCTTCTGCTTCGTCCGCTTGGTCGCGTCCTCGAGCAGCACCCGCTCGTAGGCCATGCCGGCGCCGTGGTGGATGCCGTCGTCGATCGTCAGCCGGTTGCAGATGTCCTCGAGGACCGTCCCGCGCGAGGAGCGCGCGATCAGACGGAAGCGCGGGATGATCAGCCGCTCGAAGAAGACCTGCATGAGGAAGACCTTCTCCTCGAGCAGGTCGAGCTCGTCGAGAAACATGCGCGCGAGCTCGTCGAGGTGCGGGTCGCGCTCGGCGACACCGCCGATCTCGCCCAGGAGCTTGAGCCAGGCCTCGACGTGGCGCGACTCGTCCTGCACCATCGTCGAGTAGTAGAGCCGCGCCTCGTGGTGCGGCGCCGCGTTCAGGAGCTGAGCGGCCATCTTCACCGCGAGGATGTCGGCCTGGTACTGCTGCGTGACGACCGAGCGCCAGACGTCCTGGCGGCGGGCCTTCTTCTCGGCCGAGCCGCGCGCTTCGGGAATCGGCGGGATGTCGCTCCACGGCACGTCCCGAACCTGCCACTCGGCCCGCTTGGCGAGCTCGTAGTAGCGGACCACGCTGGCGCTGCGCTCAGCGGCGCCGTCCAGCGCTGCCTCCACCCGAAGCGGCTCCACGCTCATGCTCCCGAGAGCTTAGCGCCGCGGCCCCCGGCGAGGATCAGTGCTCGACCGCGACCTTGAGCGCGGCGATGAGGAGCGCGAGCGAAAGGTTCGCGGCGACGACCAGGATCGTCCCCAGGAGGCCGAGCGAGGCGATCCGAGCGTAGCGGAATCCCATGATCGCCAAGGTGAGGCTCCCGACGCCGACCGCCAGCCACGCTGCCGCCTCGTCGGTGACGAGCCCGAACACTCCGAGCAGGAGCACGAGTGCCGGCCCGACGGCCGCGAGGACGATCGGGATCTCGCGCCGCGCCAACGAGGTGATCGCCGCGGCGTCGAGGCGGAGGCCCGAGGCGAGACTGGCGGCCAGCGCGTGGGCGTACACGTGCGCGACCCAGAGAACGAGCACGGTCGCGACCATGAGGACGTCGAGCTCCCAGGCGTCGATCGATGCGCTGTCCGAGCCGGCTGCCAGGACGCCGAGCACGACGATCGTCCCGTACACGGCCCCCGCAATGCGCTCGCGGGGCCCGTGTACGATGGGGCCGACGGCGCCGGCACGACGGTTCGGGTCGACAGGGGCTCCCATGGACACCAATGATCCCAGCGGAAAAGGACTTGTGGTGAGGCTACTCGCGTCGACGGCGCTCATTGCGCTCGCGCTCGTCCTCGCGGCCGGGTGCGGCGGAGATGACGACGACGACCAGAGCTCGTCCCAGGCCTGGGCGGACGACTTCTGCTCGGCCGCGGCCGACTGGCGCTCGTCGCTGGACGACATCATCAGCGGCTTCGGGAGCCCGTCCGACCTGAGCGAGGACGCGATCCGCGACGCGGTCGACGAGGGCCTCGACACGACGGAGCAGTTCCTCGAGGACGTGGAAGCCCTCGGCACGCCCGACACGGAAGCGGGCCAGGAGGTCAAGGGCATCGTCGACGAAATGTCCGCCAGCGTGCAGGCGACGGTCTACGATCTCCGCGACACGCTCGGCGACAGCTCGTCGCTCCAGGACCTCCTCGCCGCGGCGCCGCAGGCGGTCGCGCATATCGACGGTCTCCAGGTGGAGCTCCAGACCTCCCTCGACGAGCTCGAGAACGTCGACACCGGCGAGCTCAAGAGCGAGCTCGAGTCGAACGAGGACTGCGCCGCGGCGCAGTCGGACTCAGGCTCCTAGGCGCTCGTCGGCCGCCCACTGCCGTGTGAGGCCGCGGCAGCGCTCGATCATCTCCTCCTGCCGTTCGGGCTCGACCTCGAGCCTGATCGCCCTGACGAGCAGGTCGTCGAACTCCACGCTCTCGACGTAGTCGACGGTCAGCTCGTCCAGGTCGGCGAGCGCCACCGCGCGGAACTCCTCGAACTCCTCCGTGCGAAAGTAGGCGTCCGTGAGCGCCTCGTAGCGGGCCAGCTTCTCGTCGTAGGCGAGGCTCTCGTCGTCGCCGACGAGGAAGTACTCCTTCGTCCGCTGGTTCAGGCGCATCGACCGCCCGCTCACCGAGCAGAACGCGCACCAGGCGACGAGCGAGCGGATCGCCCAGGGGAACCAGTAGTGGAGACTGACGAGCGCGATGTCCGGCGAGGCGTTCGCGTAGTCGATCGGGTGCGCGATGCCGTTCTTCACGATCGTCTCGCAGGAGTTGAACTCCCAGCGGAAGAAGGCGTTCACGAGCCTGCTGATGACCGCGACCTCGTGCTCCTGCTCGGGCGGCAGAAAGCCGCGGTCGAGCTGGTAGCGGTAGTGCCCGTGTGCGCCCGGGTCGTAGCGCAGGACCATCGTCTGCGGACCGATCGAGAGGCTCCGCGTGAAGACGTCGTAGTCCTCGACGCTCGCCTGGAGGTGCATCATCCGCTCCCCCGAGGCCTCGTAGGCGGCCTGCAGCTCCTCCGGCCCGGACACCCGGGTCACGCCGACCCACATGCCGCCGTCGAACGGCTTCATGTAGAGCGGATACCCGACCTGCTCGCCGATCTCGCCCAGGTCGAACTCCGGGTTGTAGCGCTCGGCCATCGGCACGTAGCGCGGGTTGTCAGGCGGGAGCTTGTGCGGGAGGAGCCAGGTCTCCGGGACGTGGAGGCCGAGTCGCATCATCGCGCAGTAGGCCGCATGCTTCTCCATCGCCTGGAACGTGAAGGGGTTGTTCAACAGGAAGGTCGAGTTCAGCAGCGCGATCTTCTTCAGCCACTCGCGCGGCAGGTCGTACCACCAGGAGAGCCGGTCGATGACGAGCGTGTAGTCCGGCTGGGAGCGCAGGTCGAAGGGCTGGTTGAGGATCCGCGCGGCCGAGAGCTCGTGCGTCTCGTCGCCGTAGCGCAGCGGGCCCAGCCGGCCGAGAATGGCCTCGAACGCGCCCGGCCAGTCCTCCTCCGTGGCCAGGAGCAAGCCCATCAGGTGGCGCCTCGCCATGTGCTGGGCGC
Organism: uncultured Actinomycetes bacterium; assembly: GCA_963830885.1. GTDB lineage: Bacteria > Actinomycetota > Thermoleophilia > Gaiellales > Gaiellaceae > JAIBJN01. Next base: position 43,620 of record CAWHOA010000011.1, read on the forward strand.
AGCCTAGGAGGGTTTGGCGAAACTCGCCCGGCGGCACAGTCGCCGTTTCGCCAAACCCTCTTAGACTCTCGCGTCTGCGGGTCGTCCTCGCCCACCGCGCTCGGGCTTAGGCGATCGACAGCGGCGTGTGCAGCGGGACGCGGCCGTAGAGGTCGATCACGTCCGGGATCAGCATGCGGATACAGCCGTGCGAGGCGGCTCCGCCGATGGACGCCTCGTCGGCCGTGCCGTGGATGCCCGCGCCGTCGTGGAAGCCCAGCCAGCGGGCCTTGATGGGATTGTCTGGGTCGTTCCCGGCAATGACCTTGCCGGCAAGGTCGCCCGCCCAGGCTTTGTCCGGGACGTACCACGCCGGGTTGGCGGCCATGCTCTCGATCTCGTACTCCCCGGCCGGCGTGGCGAACCCGGCCGCGCCGATGCCGATGCGGTACGTCTTGGCGAGCCTGCCGTCGACGAAGAGGCGGAGCTCGCGGCGGCTCCGGCTGATGGCGATGAAGTGCCCATAGCGCGCCCTGAGCTCCTTCGTCGTCACCTTGGGCTTGAGGATCCTCGCGGGCACCGCGACCGTCCGGCTGCCGTCCGCGTTCACGAGCCGGTCGACGAACGCCTCCTCTAGGGCCAGCGCCCGAACGGCCACGCCCGTGCTCGAAGGCGTGATCGCGACGCCGCGGAACGAGGCGGTGACCTTCGCCTCGCGCGCCGGGCGGGCGAGATCGCGGCTAACGCCGACAACGATCCTGTCGACGGCCTCCTGCGAGTAGTCGACGCGCAGCTCGAGGGTGATTTCGAGCCCGCGGCCGGTGAGGTCGCGGAACGAGCGCGTGAGGAAGCTGCCTTCGCGACTCTCGACGAGCGCCGCGCGCAGGAGCTCGTCCACATTGGTTTGGACCTTGGCCAGAGCGGGGTCGACGATGAAATCGCGGTCCCGGTACGTCAGGGTCACCGGCTCTTCCAAACGGCGCGCGATCTCCTCGTCGAGCACGGCCTTCGCTTCCTCGACGCTCATGCCGCCCACGTCGACTCCACCGAGAGTGACTCCCTCGGCGATCAGCTCCGAGCGGGAAGCGTCGTAGCGGTTTAGGGCGGCGGCCCCCGACCCCGCGAGGACGGCGACTGCAAGGAGCGAGATGACGAGCGCCTTGCGCACGCGGAGCCGCTTACCTTAGCGGGAGCCGATCCAGCCCGCCGGTTTCGGAGCTCTCGTAGCTACCCTCATTCGGTGCCCGTTCGCTCGGACATCCGCAACGTCGCCATCGTCGCGCACGTCGACCACGGCAAGACCACGCTCGTCGACGCGCTGCTCTGGCAGTCCGGGGCCTTCCGGGCGAACCAGGACGTGGCCGAGCGCGTGCTCGACACGATGGACCTCGAGCGCGAGAAGGGCATCACGATCCTCGCCAAGAACACAGCCGTCCGCTACCGCGCCACCAAGATCAACATCGTGGACACGCCGGGCCACGCCGACTTCGGCGGCGAGGTCGAGCGCGGGCTGACGATGGTGGACGGCGTGCTCCTGCTCGTGGACGCGAGCGAAGGGCCGCTGCCGCAGACGCGCTTCGTGCTGCGCAAGGCGCTCGAGGCGCGGCTCCCCGTGATTCTCGTCGTCAACAAGGTCGACCGCCCGGACGCGCGCATCGAGGCGGTGGTGAACGAGGTGTACGAGCTCTTCCTCGACCTGGACGCCGACGAGGGCCAGATCGAGTTCCCCATCGTCTACTGCAACGGCAAGGCCGGCCGAGCCTCGCTCGACCCCGACCCGGACGCGCTCGGCCCTGACCTGCAGCCGCTCCTCGACGTGCTCCTCGAGCACATTCCGGCACCGGTCTACGAGGACGGCCACCCGCTGCAGGCGCTCGTCACGAACCTCGACGCCTCACCGTACGTCGGCCGCCTGGCGCTGTGCCGCGTCCTCCAGGGGACGATCCGGCGCGCACAGCCGGTGGCCTGGTGCCGCGCCGACGGCTCGGTCGAGCGCGCGAAGGTGACCGAGCTGTACGTGACCGAGGCGCTCGACCGCGTCGAGGCCGAGGAGGCCGGGCCGGGCGAGATCATCGCCGTTGCCGGGCTTCCGGAAGTGACGATCGGCGAGACGCTGGCCGACCCCGCCGACCCGCGGCCGCTGCCGGTGATCACCGTGGACGAGCCGTCGCTCTCCGTGACCATCGGGATCAACACCTCGCCGCTGGCCGGGCTGGAGGGCGACCGGCTCACCGCGAGCATGGTCGAGAGCCGGCTGCAGGCGGAGCTCGTCGGCAACGTCTCGCTCCGCGTCCTCCCGACCGAGCGCCCCGATGCGTGGGAGGTGCAGGGCCGCGGCGAGCTCCAGCTGGCGATCCTGGTCGAGCAGATGCGTCGCGAAGGGTTCGAGCTCTCCGTCGGCAAGCCGCAGGTCGTCACCCGCGAGATCGACGGCGTCCTGCACGAGCCGGTGGAGCGCGTCTCCATCGACGCGCCCGAGGAGTACCTCGGTGTGATCACCCAGCTCTTTGCCCTTCGCAAGGGCCGGACGGAGGCGCTCGTCAACCACGGGAGCGGCTGGGTGCGCATGGACGTCGTCGTGCCCTCGCGCGCCCTCATCGGCTTCCGCACGGAGTTCCTGACGGAGACGCGCGGCACGGGGATCATGCACCACGTCTTCGAGCGCTTCGAGCCGTGGTTCGGCGAGCTGCGGACGCGGCCGACGGGCGCCCTCGTCGCCGACCGCCGCGGCAAGACGACCTCGTTCGCGATCCTCAACCTCCAGGAGCGGGGCTCCCTCTTCGTCGGGCCGGGGGTCGACGTCTACGAGGGGATGATCGTCGGCGAGAACGCGCGCGCCGAGGACCTCGACGTGAACGCGACGAAGGAGAAGAAGCTGACGAACATCCGCTCCTCCACCGCCGACGAGCTCGTCCGCCTGATCCCGCCACGCCCGCTCTCGCTCGACCAGGCGCTCGAGTACATCCGCGAGGACGAGTGCGTCGAGGTCACACCCGACAGCGTGCGCCTCCGCAAGGTCGAGCTCTCGGCGCAGCGCCGCCAGTCCGCCGCCAGCCGGAAGGCGCGGGGCCTCGCCCCCGTGAGCTGACCCGTGGACGAGCAGCTCACCCCGCAGCAGCACGCGCAGCTGGCCGCCGAGCTCGCAGAGCTCGAAGGGCCGAAGAGGGCCGAGGTCGTGCAGGCGATCGCGGTCGCGCGCGGTCACGGCGATCTCTCGGAGAACTTCGAGTACCACGCCGCCAAGAACGAGCAGGGGCTCCTGGAGCGTCGGATCACGATCCTGCGCGCGCGGCTGGAGACCGCAGTCGTCGTCGAGAGCGGCGAGTCCGACGCCGTCGTCGTCGGTTCGCACGTCATCGTCGACGACGGGACCGGCGAGCTCATGGAGCTCGAGATCTCGAGCGTGGGCGGCGAGGGGACCGTCTCGCCGACATCCCCGCTCGGCGCCGCCCTGCTCGGCCACAAGGCCGGCGAGACGGTGGACGTCCAGGCACCGCGCGGCGCGTGGCAGGCGACGATCGTCGAGATCCGCCCCGCTTGAAAGTCCCTCCCGACTAGCGAAGACTCACCGGGGCCCACCTAGCGCGGCGTTCCGGGGCAACCATCCGGATTGGATGATGCGCGCCCGGAGATTTCCAGTCAGAATCCCCTGCTCATCGGATCAAGCTGCAAGGGAGGCAGTGTGCTCTTCGCGGAAACGACGTTCTGGGACGTCTTCTGGTACATGGCCATCTTCTTCCTGTGGATCATGTTCTTCTGGATCTTCATCTCGGTGGTGGCCGATATCTTCCGCCGAGACGACATGAGCGGCTGGGCGAAGGCGGGCTGGCTCCTCCTGATAATCGTCATTCCACTCCTCGGGCTTCTGATCTACGTGATCGCAAGGCCGAAGGTGACGGAGCAGGACGTCCGCATGATGACGCAGGCGCAAGCGGCGCAGCAGGCGGCCGCCGGCGTCTCGACGGCGGACGAGCTGGCGAAGCTCAAGGAGCTGCACACCCAGGGCGTGCTGAACGACCAGGAGTACGAGAACCTCAAGCAGAAGGCGATTTCCTAGCCGGTTTCCGGACGTGGGAGGGGGAGGCCGGTGTTCCGCCTCCCCGCTCCGGCGGCAACGAGAGAGGAGAAGGCAATGGCTGCGACGACGGCACTCACCGACGAGCAGGTGGCCGAGGCCCTCGCGCTCATGAAGGGGGCCGACAGCGTCGAGCTGAAGCTGACCGTGCCGGCCGACTCACAACGCACGGCGGTGAAGGCGCTCGACATCGACCCGTTGGACGCACAGATCCGGCAGGTGTTCTTCTTCGACACGCCCGAGCTCACGCTCAACGGCAGCGGTGTGGTCGTGCGCGCGCGCCGCGTCCAGGGGAAGGGCGACGACACCGTCGTCAAGCTCCGGCCGGTCGTGCCGCAGGAGCTGCCGGAGGAGCTTCGCATCTCGCCGGCTTCGTCGTCGAGGTGGACGCGATGCCGGGCGGCTTCGTCTGCTCCGGCTCGTTCAAGGGCGCGCTCCCCGAGCCGCGCGTGCGGGAGACCGTGGGCGGCGACCGCCCGCTCCGCAAGCTCTTCTCCAAGGAGCAACGTGCCTTCTACGCGGAGCACGCGCCCGAGGGCATCGCCCTCGAAGACCTGTCGGTGTTGGGCCCGATCTTCGTCCTCAAGGTCAAGTTCCCGGCACGTGAGCTCGGGCGGAAGGTCGTCGCGGAGCTGTGGCTCTACCCGGACGACTCGCGCCTGCTCGAGCTCTCGACCAAGTGCGAGCCCGGCGAGGCGTTCGAGGTCGCAGCCGAGACGCGCGCCTACCTGGTCGAGCGCGGCATCGACATGTCCGGGGCACAGGAGACGAAGACCCGCAAGGCGCTCGAGTTCTTCGCTGCGCGGCTGGCGGCCGCCGGCGACGGCGCGTGACAGCTCCGCAGCCTCCGCCAAGGCGGAAGCGACCAACCACGTGGATCGTGCTCACGGTCGCGCTCGGGGCTGCCGTCATCGGGCTGGCGATCTGGGCCGCCGTGCTCCAGAGCGACCAGGACGACGTCAACGCGGCGAGCGCGGCTCAGATCGAGGAGCTGGAGCAGGAGAACGCGCAGCTCACGCAGCAGGTCGCCGACCTCGAGCAGCAGCTCGGTGACGCGCAGTCGGACGCCGACGCCGCGGCGACCGAGGCCCAGGCCCAGCTCGACGCGGCGCAGGAGCAGTACGAGAGCGTCGCCGCCGAGCTCGGCTCGACGAACACCGCGCTCGCCGACTCCCAGGCCGAGCTCGAGCGCCTCGCCGACGAGGCCGCCGCCGCGCTGGCGGAGGCCGAGGGAGCGACCGCGTCCGCGGAGCAGCGCGCCCAGGCCCAGCAGGCCCGCGCGGAGCTGGCGGAGGCGTGTCTCGCCGCAGTCGCGGACGTCCTCCAGCGCATCTACGCCGCCGACGACCCGGCCGAGGCCCTCGACGAGGCAGCCGACGACCTGGAGCAGATCGCGGAGGACTGCGACCAGGCGGCCTGACCGCGGCTCAGAACTCGACTCAGAATGACGCTTCGCTGCCGCGGCGTCCTGAGTGAGTGCGATGCAAGGACGCAGGGCGCGTGCGTAGCCGGAGGCTACGGGCGCAACCGAGGACGCCGCAGCGCGCCGCCCAGGGCGTTGCGGCAGCACAAGGCTTCATTTTGATTCGAGTTTTCAGTACGGAAGCTCGACGTCGCTGACGTCGAGGCCGAGCGAGTTCGCCAGGCGCACGCCGTCGTCGAGGTCCTCGCGGAGGCGCTGCACGTCGCGGTCGTGCATCGCGCGGCCGATCCAGGCGCGCGCGGGCGGGCGCCACAGCGCGTGCTCCACGAAGATCGGGAGCATCCGGTTGGCGGCCGAGACGAGCTTCTGCTTCGTCCGCTTCGTCGCGCCCTCGAGCAGCACCCGCTCGTAGGCCATGCCGGCGCCGTGGTGGATGCCGTCGTCGATCGTCAGCCGGTTGCAGATGTCCTCGAGGACCGTCCCGCGCGAGGAGCGCGCGATCAGACGGAAGCGCGGGATGATCAGCCGCTCGAAGAAGACCTGCATGAGGAAGACCTTCTCCTCGAGCAGGTCGAGCTCGTCGAGGAACATGCGCGCGAGCTCGTCGAGGTGCGGGTCGCGCTCGGCGACACCGCCGATCTCGCCCAGGAGCTTGAGCCAGGCCTCGACGTGGCGCGACTCGTCCTGCACCATCGTCGAGTAGTAGAGCCGCGCCTCGTGGTGCGGCGCCGCGTTCAGGAGCTGAGCGGCCATCTTCACCGCGAGGATGTCGGCCTGGTACTGCTGCGTGACGACCGAGCGCCAGACGTCCTGGCGGCGGGCCTTCTTCTCGGCCGAGCCGCGCGCTTCGGGAATCGGCGGGATGTCGCTCCACGGCACGTCCCGAACCTGCCACTCGGCCCGCTTGGCGAGCTCGTAGTAGCGGACCACGCTGGCGCTGCGCTCAGCGGCGCCGTCCAGCGCTGCCTCCACCCGAAGCGGCTCCACGCTCATGCTCCCGAGAGCTTAGCGCCGCGGCCCCCGGCGAGGATCAGTGCTCGACCGCGACCTTGAGCGCGGCGATGAGGAGCGCGAGCGAAAGGTTCGCGGCGACGACCAGGATCGTCCCCAGGAGGCCGAGCGAGGCGATCCGAGCGTAGCGGAATCCCATGATCGCCAGGGTGAGGCTCCCGACGCCGACCGCCAGCCACGCTGCCGCCTCGTCGGTGACGAGCCCGAACACTCCGAGCAGGAGCACGAGTGCCGGCCCGACGGCCGCGAGGACGATCGGGATCTCGCGCCGCGCCAGCGAGGTGATCGCCGCGGCGTCGAGGCGGAGGCCCGAGGCGAGACTGGCGGCCAGCGCGTGGGCGTACACGTGCGCGACCCAGAGAACGAGCACGGTCGCGACCATGAGGACGTCGAGCTCCCAGGCGTCGATCGAGGCGCTGTCCGAGCCGGCTGCCAGGACGCCGAGCACGACGATCGTCCCGTACACGGCCCCCGCGATGCGCTCGCGGGGCCCGTGTACGATGGGGCCGACGGCGCCGGCACGACGGTTCGGGTCGACAGGGGCTCCCATGGACACCAATGATCCCAGCGGAAAAGGACTTGTGGTGAGGCTACTCGCGTCGACGGCGCTCATTGCGCTCGCGCTCGTCCTCGCGGCCGGGTGCGGCGGAGATGACGACGACGACCAGAGCTCGTCCCAGGCCTGGGCGGACGACTTCTGCTCGGCCGCGGCCGACTGGCGCTCGTCGCTGGACGACATCATCAGCGGCTTCGGGAGCCCGTCCGACCTGAGCGAGGACGCGATCCGCGACGCGGTCGACGAGGGCCTCGACACGACGGAGCAGTTCCTCGAGGACGTGGAAGCCCTCGGCACGCCCGACACGGAAGCGGGCCAGGAGGTCAAGGGCATCGTCGACGAAATGTCCGCCAGCGTGCAGGCGACGGTCTACGATCTCCGCGACACGCTCGGCGACAGCTCGTCGCTCCAGGACCTCCTCGCCGCGGCGCCGCAGGCGGTCGCGCATATCGACGGTCTCCAGGCGGAGCTCCAGACCTCCCTCGACGAGCTCGAGAACGTCGACACCGGCGAGCTCAAGAGCGAGCTCGAGTCGAACGAGGACTGCGCCGCGGCGCAGTCGGACTCAGGCTCCTAGGCGCTCGTCGGCCGCCCACTGCCGTGTGAGGCCGCGGCAGCGCTCGATCATCTCCTCCTGCCGTTCGGGCTCGACCTCGAGCCTGATCGCCCTGACGAGCAGGTCGTCGAACTCCACGCTCTCGACGTAGTCGACGGTCAGCTCGTCCAGGTCGGCGAGCGCCACCGCGCGGAACTCCTCGAACTCCTCCGTGCGAAAGTAGGCGTCCGTGAGCGCCTCGTAGCGGGCCAGCTTCTCGTCGTAGGCGAGGCTCTCGTCGTCGCCGACGAGGAAGTACTCCTTCGTCCGCTGGTTCAGGCGCATCGACCGCCCGCTCACCGAGCAGAACGCGCACCAGGCGACGAGCGAGCGGATCGCCCAGGGGAACCAGTAGTGGAGACTGACGAGCGCGATGTCCGGCGAGGCGTTCGCGTAGTCGATCGGGTGCGCGATGCCGTTCTTCACGATCGTCTCGCAGGAGTTGAACTCCCAGCGGAAGAAGGCGTTCACGAGCCTGCTGATGACCGCGACCTCGTGCTCCTGCTCGGGCGGCAGAAAGCCGCGGTCGAGCTGGTAGCGGTAGTGCCCGTGTGCGCCCGGGTCGTAGCGCAGGACCATCGTCTGCGGACCGATCGAGAGGCTCCGCGTGAAGACGTCGTAGTCCTCGACGCTCGCCTGGAGGTGCATCATCCGCTCCCCCGAGGCCTCGTAGGCGGCCTGCAGCTCCTCCGGCCCGGACACCCGGGTCACGCCGACCCACATGCCGCCGTCGAACGGCTTCATGTAGAGCGGATACCCGACCTGCTCGCCGATCTCGCCCAGGTCGAACTCCGGGTTGTAGCGCTCGGCCATCGGCACGTAGCGCGGGTTGTCAGGCGGGAGCTTGTGCGGGAGGAGCCAGGTCTCCGGGACGTGGAGGCCGAGTCGCATCATCGCGCAGTAGGCCGCATGCTTCTCCATCGCCTGGAACGTGAAGGGGTTGTTCAGCAGGAAGGTCGAGTTCAGCAGCGCGATCTTCTTCAGCCACTCGCGCGGCAGGTCGTACCACCAGGAGAGCCGGTCGATGACGAGCGTGTAGTCCGGCTGGGAGCGCAGGTCGAAGGGCTGGTTGAGGATCCGCGCGGCCGAGAGCTCGTGCGTCTCGTCGCCGTAGCGCAGCGGGCCCAGCCGGCCGAGAATGGCCTCGAACGCGCCCGGCCAGTCCTCCTCCGTGGCCAGGAGCAAGCCCATCAGGTGGCGCCTCGCCATGTGCTGGGCGCAGCCTAGGAGGGTTTGGCGAAACTCGCTCCGGCGGCACAGTCGCCGTACCCTCTAGACTCTCGCCGTCTGCGAGAGGAGGCCCAGCATGGTCGAAGAGGCAAAGCTCGTTCCGACGGAGAACGGCCTCGTCCCCGAAGGGGCTGGCTGGTTCGTGCTCAACGCGCGCGAGGCTCGCTGGGGGGAGAGCGAGGTCTTCGACCGCTATTGCACGTTCCAGGGCGACGTCGCCTTCCCCCAGGTTGGCTTCAACATCAGCGTCCTCCAGCCCGGGCGGCCGGCCTGCATGTACCACGGCGAGGAGAACCAGGAGGGGTTCCTCGTGGTCTCGGGGGAGTGCCTGCTCCTGGTCGAAGGGGAGGAGCGGCGACTAGGCCCTTGGGACTTCTTCCACTGCCCGCCCTGGACGGAGCACGTGCTCGTGGGCACCGGCCCCGGTCTCTGCGTCGTCATCGGCGTGGGGGCGCGCACGCCCGGCTCGGGCGTCGTCTACCCGAGCAGCGAGGTCGCGGAGCGGCACGGCGCGAGCGCGGCGGAGACCACCGAGTCGTCGGCGGAAGCCTACGCGCACACCCCCGACCCTGAGGAACGGCCCTACGCGGAGGGTGATTTGCCAGGCTGGTGAGCACCGACCAAGGGTCGCCGACTAGCTTCTCCGGCGAGGCTCGTAGACTCATTCGCGTCCCGGGCTTCTCCGCTGACCGGACTTGGCCGCGCGCGGTCCGGTGACCGCGGCCGGGCTGGCGCTGATCGCGGCCTGGCGCCAGCCGCCTGGACGCCTGTCGTAGGACGCCTCGTACACTCACACGTCGTCCCCGAGCCCTGCGGTCGCACCGGGAAGGCGGGCCCGCATGTCCGAGATCTTCATCAGCTACCGCCGTGAGGACGCCCCTGCACACGCGGGGAGGCTCTACGACGGGCTCACCGAGGAGTTCGGCGCACAGCAGGTGTTCATGGACATCGACACACTCGAGCCGGGCGTCGACTTCGTTGAGCGACCTGCACTCGGCCGTCGGCACGGCGGACGCCGTCCTGGTCGTCATCGGCCGCGGCTGGCTGAACGCCAAGGACCTCGACGGCGAGCGCCGCCTGGACGAACCCGGAGGACTTCGTCAGGCTCGAGGTCGGCCTCGCCCTGACCGGCGAGCCGGTGGTGATCCCGGTGCTGGTGGGCGGCGCCACGATGCCGGCCGAGAACGATCTGCCGCCCGAGCTCGTTGCAGAGCTCGCCCGCCGCAACGCGCTGACGATGATCGACTCGGACTGGCGGTCCGGCGTCGCGCGGCTCGCCGGCTGGCCGCCCTCTCGCCGGATCGTCGACCCGGTGCCCGAACGAGCGGGCGCGACGGCCGCGGTGGCGGCCGAGCGCGAGCGGGCGGAGCGAAGCCGGCAGCGGCGGTGCGTGAGGCGCCTGCAGCTTGCTCGGGTCCCTCTGCTCGCGACTGCACTCGCGCTTGCCGGGGCAGCCGGGCTCCTCATCGGCACGTTCATGCAGGTCGACTTCTGGGCGCCACCCCGGCGACGGCACCCGCTGCGGCAACCTCGGATACTTCTCGAGCCTGGCGCCGATGGGCCTGGTCGTGGGCGCGCTCGGCTCCCTCGGGCTCTCCTACTCCCGCAGCGCCGGGAACGGATCGCGTTCGGGCTCTCCTTCGGGTTCGCGACCTCGCAGCGGCCGTTCCCGTCCGACGCTCGCTTCTCGGCACATGAACGACGGAGAGACTCGATCGAAGACCTCTGGGTCCCGGCGCCGTCGCCCTCGTCGGCTGCCTGCTGCTGGTCGCGGCTAGCCGTGGGATCCGCTGCTGCGCCGACCGAGGAGCGGCCGCCGCGCGAAACGCCTGCCGGTTCGTCGTCAGCTCCCGGCGCGCCGTTCACCGTGCCGTCGCCTGCCGGGCCTTTCTCCGGCCTGGCCAGGCTGCAGGACTACGAGTCGCTGGGCCTCTTCATCGGCACCGGCGACCAGGACAACTACGTCAAGCTCGTCGCGGGCTGCCGTGGCGTCGCGTTCCTGGGGGCGGTCGTGCGAAGCCGGCGAGTTCCGCTCGAGCGGCGCCCAAGTGCTGCTCGGGCTCGGGACGTTCACCTCTTCCTAGTCGCTCTTCGCTGGGCCGCTACGCTCGCGCTACGTGTGGTGGCAGCCGAACGACATCGAGCGAAGAGCCTGCCGGCAGGCGGCTTCGGTCGGGCTCGCCGGCGGCGCAGCGATCCTCGCGGGCGGCCTGGTCGCGCGGCCGAGGGGGCAGAGGGCATGACCGTGATGCTCGCCCGAACGCCGGTGGCCGGGTTGGCGATCGTCTCCCCTGCCCGAGGCATCGCGAGAGCCTAGCTCCCGACCGTTCCAAGCGCTCGTCGTAGGTGGTTACTCGCTCGGGGCGGTGCCGGCGGCGTCGTCGAGGCGGTAGAGCCGCGCCTCGCGGCGGCTGTTCCGGCCGGTCTCGATGCGGGCGACGACCTGCTCGAGCCGGGCGAGGCGACGGTCGACCGACCGCCAGCCCGACGTCACGAGCTCGGTCAGGAGCGCGACGTCCTCGAGCCGGTCGCGGCGCTCGTCCTCGACGCTCGTGGAGACCTGCTCGACCCTGGCGAGCAGGCGCTCGAAGAGCGCGCCGAGCTCGGCGACGTGCTGCGCGACCGGCCTGACCTCGACCCGGAGCGCCTCGGACACGACCGAGCCGACTCCCTCGGGCAGCGAAGCCTCCAGCTCCGCCGCCGTGGCCCGCAATCGGTCGAGGAGCTCGTCGGTGCCGACGCCGGGCGGGATCGCGGGGAGGACCTCGACGCGGCGCGGGTAGGGCGGGGCGCCGATCGCGTCGATCGCCTCGTGGACGCGCCGCTCGACGTCCTCGCTGACGGCCTCTCCGTGAACCACGCGCAGGACGTTCTCGGCGGAGACTTCCGCATAGTCCGCAAGCTCGAGAATGGTTGCCACAGTACGCCGCCGCAAACCTAACCCCCTCAGCCCCCGGGTTCAACAGTCTTCTGCCAGGATTCACCAGTTCCGGTGACCAGCTCGACGCCCGCAAGCGCCGCTTCGGCGCGCTCGAGGAACGAGACGGCGTCGTCTTCGAAGCGGAGCTCGACGACGGCGACGGGCATTCGCCCCTCGCCCAGCGCCAGCCGGAGCCGCCGCGCGACTCGCTCGGCGTCCACCAGGGACGACTCCGGCAGCACCACGGCGAAGCGTCCGTCGCCGAGATGGTGCACGAGGTCGGGCGCGCGCGTGTCGGCGGGGAGCCGGCCCGCGGCGGCCTGCACGGTCTCCGGCCCGCCCGCGGCCCGCAGGAGCAGGAGGCTGAGCGGATGCGTGTACCGGCGCGCCCGCTCGCACTCGACTGCGAGCGTCTCCCGCAGGGTCCGCAGGCCGGGAAGGCCGGTCGCGTCCCGGTCGGCCGCGCGGCGGAGCTCCTCGACGGCGAAGAAGTTGCGGAGCGAGGGGACGAGAGCGGCCGCGAGTCCCTCGAGCCGCTCGAGCTCCTCCTCGGTCACCTCGCGCTCGAGGCGGCGCCAGAACACCGCGAGCGTGCCCAGCCGGCCGTCGTCGTCGAGCACGGGAAGCGCCAGCCCGCCGCGCAGACGGAACTCGTCGCGAGCCTCCTCTTCCGCGGTGTACCGGTAGGCGAGAGTGACCGCCCGCGCGTCACCGCCGCCCGGCGGGAGCCCGGTGAGCTCGCGCGAGGACTCCTCGGCGGAGAGCCCGTACGTGGCCACGAGCGGCTCGCCGTCGGGCTGCGAGAGCACGAGCATGGCGGCGGCGGACTCGCCCAGCCCCGCGGCGGCTTCGAGCACCCGTCGCAACGAGCCCTCGAGCGAATCGGCCGCGCCGGCCTCGGCGAGGCGCCGCAGCCAGTGGAGCTCGCTGTGTGCGCGCGTCGAGGCCGCGCGCTCCCGCCTGACTTCCTCCCACGCGTCCGCTGTGCGGTCCTCGGCCCGGGTCGCCGCGTCACCTCCGCGACGGAGACGGACCAGGAGCAGGGCGGAGGCGGCGAGCAGCAGTCCCGCCAGCGCTGACACGCCGACGACGATCCAGGTCGTGATCTCCCAGCTCCGCAACGCGCCCCTCCCTCACCGGCCGCAACAGCGCGGTCCCCTACTGTGACTGTAGGAACTTTTCGGGAGATTTCCAGGGGGGCCCGCCGGCACAGCCTCGTTTCGCCAAGCCCTGCTAAGCCAGCGGGCCGCGGAGCCGGACGCGCTCCGCGAACGGCTGGTAGCCCAGGCGCTCGTTCAGCCGCTGGATGGGGACGTTCCGTGTCTCGTTGGCCGTCTCGAGGCGCTCGTAGCCGTTGGCCTTCGCCCAGGCAAGCTGCGCGCGCTTGAGCGCTCCGGCGATCCCGCGCCCGCGCCAGGCGCGCCGCACCCCGGTCATGTCGTTGGTGGCGACGGTCGGACGGGCGTCGGAGAGGTGGAGCTTCGAGTAGCCGACGACCTCGCCGTCGACGAGCGCGACGAAGACTGCTTCGGGTCGATCGTTGGGGCCGCTCATGTCGAATGCGAGCCACTCCTCGAACGGCCCGATCGGATGCTCCTCGTACCCGGGCACGTCCGGATAGGCCTCGCTCGCGACCGCGTAGATCCGGGGCGCCAGCTCGGGCCGCTCCGCCCAGGTGACGATCTCGACCTCCGCGGGCGTCGGCGGTCCCTCGGGGATGTCGGCGAGATCGAGGGCGAGCCGCGTCTCTCGGCCGACCTCCTCGAAGCCGCGCCGCGCGGCCCAGGCGAGTCCGTCCGACTCGGCGGCGTCCACGCGACCCTCGAGCTGCTCGAGCCCGGCCGCCCGTGCCCAATCGGACAGGCCCTCGTAGAGCGCCCGACCGATCCCGCGCCGTCGGCTCGCGGGCAGGACGCCGATCCAGGCCTCCGACTCGTCGCCCTCGACCGTGACGAAGCCGACGCCGACGACCGCCCCGTCCGCGAGGGCGACGAGGTGGAGCTCGTTCCCGGCGAGCGCGTCACGGTATGCCTCGAGCTCCGCCGACGTGATCGGGACGGGGGCGACCTGGTTGTGGACATCGACCCAGGCGGCGACGTCGTCCGCGCCGGCGAGCGGGCGGACCTCGGTCACCGGACCCCGGCCAGCTTCACCAGCAGTCGCTCCGTCCAGGACGGCCGCTCGGGGTCGAAGTGGCCGGCGACCGCCCGAGCGTACGGGGCGCCGACCCGGCGCGCATACGCCGCGAAGCCTTCGCTCCTGAGCGGCGCCCAGTCCTCCCGGTACGGGATGGCGAGGTGCGTGTTGGTCACCGTCTTCGCCGAGAGCAGGAACGCCATGCCCATCCCGACGGAGACCTCCAGGAGCGATCCCCGCTCCCGCGCCGCCTCCGCGCGGAGGCCGCGATAGAGGGACGCGAGCTCCTGCGGGCCGGGCAGGCCCGAGGCGTCCTCGCGGAACTCGCCGAGCGTCGAGCGCAGCTCCTCCAGCTCCAGCGGCGGGATGTCGATCAGCCGCGCAGTCCGGCCCGACGCGTTCTCGAGGGTCTCGAGCAGCTCGTCCACGGAGCCGATCTCGCGCTCCTCGGCCAGGACGCCCGCGCGCTTGAGCTCGTCCACGAAGGCGGCCAGGTAGACCCGCGAGCCGTGGACCGCGTCCGAAGCGGCCGCGAGGAGCCAGAGCGGCGAGAAGCCGAACGCCGCGATCGAGCCCAGCTCGACGACGTTCCCGGCCGCCTTGCGCTTCGTGATCTCCTGCGCGGAGACCTCGGGCGGCTCCTGCGGCTCGACGCGCCCGACGGCCTCGATCGCGATCCTGAGCGCGTTCTTCGCGGTCGCCTCGTAGAGTCGCGAGCGGCGGACGAAGCGGGGGAGCAGGACCTGCACGCTCTCGTGGACGGCGCCTCCGAGCGTGCCAATGAGGGCGCGGAGGCTGCGCTCCGGGAGCGAGATCGCGTACCAGAGCCGCCGCCAGGGATTTCGATACGGTGCCGCCATGACCAACGCGACGCTCCACACTACACACGGCGACGTCGCCGTCGAGCTCTTCGACGGGGACGCGCCCAAGACGGTCGAGAACTTCACGAAGCTCGCCGGCGACGGCTTCTACGACGGCATCACCTTCCACCGCGTCATCCCGGACTTCATGATCCAGGGCGGCTGCCCGGAGGGAACCGGCACCGGTGGGCCCGGCTACGAGTTCGAAGACGAGGCGAACGACCACCGCGTCGTCCGCGGCGCGCTCGCCATGGCCAACCGCGGCCCGAACACGAACGGCAGCCAGTTCTTCATCGTCACGACCGAGGCCGCTCCCTGGCTGGACGGCAAGCACACCGTCTTCGGCAGGGTCACCGACGGGATGGACGTGGTCGACGCCATCTCGGAGGTCGACCGCGACTCGAGCGACCGGCCGCGCGAGGCCGTCGTGATCGAGCGGGTCGAGCTGGTTCTAGAACCTCTTCCGGAATGACGCGCACAGGGCTTCGTTCCGGGAGAGGTTCCCTAGACTAGGCGGCGCGGCCGGCTAGCGCCGGGGCGTCCTGGGCGAGGAAGACCTCGACGACCTGCGGGTCGAACTGCGTGCCTGCGGCCTCGCGGAGCCGCCGGCAGGCCTCGTCGACCGGCAGCCGCGACCGGTAGGGCCGGTCGGTCGTCATGGCGTGGTAGGCGTCGCAGACGAGGATCACGCGCGACTCGAGCGGGATCTCCTCGCCGGCGAAGCCGTTCGGATAGCCGCTGCCGTCCCAGTGCTCGTGACAGTGGCGGACGATGTCGCAGACCTGCTCCAGGCGCTCGATCGGCGCGAGGATGCGCGCGCCCAGCTCCGGATGCAGGCGGACGACCTTCCACTCCTCGTCCGAAAGCGGGCCCGGCTTGGAGAGGATCGCCTCGGGGATGCCGATCTTGCCGATGTCGTGGAAGAGGGCGCCGAGCTCGAGGCGCTTGAGCGCCTTGGCGTCCATTCCGAGCTCGCCGCCGACGTGGAGGGCCATGTCGGTGATCCAGCGCGCGTGGGAGGAGGTGTACTCGTCGTTCGCCTCGAGCGCGTTCGCGAGCGCCTCCACCGTGGAGAGGAACGTACGCTCGAGGCTCTCGAAGCTCTGCGCGTTGGCGACGGCGAGCGTGACCTGGTGCGCGACGCCGGCGAGGAGACGGGTGCTGGGCGATGCCGACGCGCAGGAGATCACGGTGCTGTTCTCCGACATCCGCGACTTCACGACGATGTCCGGCGGCGCTGCCGCCTGGCGAGGTCGTGCGCTGCTGAACGAGTACTACGGCGCGCATGGTCGAGAAGGTCTTCCAGCACGGCGGCACGCTCGACAAGTTCATCGGCGACGGGATCATGGCGTACTTCGGCGCGCCGCTGCCCGAGGCGGACCACGCCGCAGCACGCGCTCGACTGCGCGCTGGCGATGCTGGACGAGCTGGAGCGCCTGAACATCGAGCGCGCGGAGCGCGGGCGCGGCGCCGCTGCGCATCGGCATCGGCCTCCACACCGGCGTCGCGGTCGTCGGCGACATCGGCTCGCCCGCGCAGCGGCGCGAGTACACGGCGATCGGCGACGCCGTGAACGTCGCGTCGCGGATCGAGGGGCTGACCAAGGAGGCCGGCGTCGCCGGTGCTGGTGTCGGCCGCGACGCGCGCAGCGCGTCGGCGACGCGTTACACTGGAAGGCGTTCGCGCCGATGAGCGTGCGCGGCAAGAGCGAGCCGCTGGCGCTGTTCGCGCCCGTTCCCTTGAAGCAGCAGTGGTGTCGGACACACAGGGGCGCGCAAACGACGTGGCGCGCCGCTGGTGGGGTACAGCTGCAACCTAAGGGTCAGTTGCACAGAGTCGCCGCACACTCGCGCTTCGCGCGAGAGCGGCTAGCGGGAGGGTCGTCGATGTTCGGGGTGCGCGCTTACTTGCTGCTGTCGGCGGTCGTCGCGGTAGCTGTCGGGGCGTGCAAGCCCGCCGGGCTGAAGCAGGACGCGGGTAGCGACGCCGGGGCGCTGCAGCCCGATGCCGGCGACGACCTGGACGTCGGCTCGCATCCTGACTTCGCGCTCACCGGCGAGCGGCCGGTGTTCGGTCCCGAGATCTGCAACAACGGGCTCGACGACGACGGCGACGGCAAGGTGGACGAAGGCTGCATCTGCAAGCCGGGGGCGATGCAGGACTGCTTCCCCGACGTCGCGCGGCTGGCGGGCATCAGTACGTGCACGATGGGCAAGCAGCCGTGCGAGGGCAATCAGGAGTTCGGCGGCTGGGGCAAGTGCGTCGGCGCGGTGACGCCGGCGGCGAAGCTGTGCGACGGGCTCGACAACGACTGCGACGGCGTGGTCGACGACGGCTGCGAGTGCGAGATCGGCGACAAGCGCGGCTGCTGTCGGGGCCGGCGGGCACGGAGCGCATCGGCACGTGCCGTGACGGCATGCAGATGTGCGAGCGCGGCACCGGCGGCGTCGGCAGCTTCTGGGGCGCGTGCGACGGGCGACGTGCTGCCCGACCGCGACCTGTGCGACGGGCTCGACAACGACTGCAACGGCACGGTCGACGACGGCTGCGCGTGCAGCGCGGGCGACAGCCGCGCCTGCTACGGCGGGCGGCCGGGGACCGAGGCGCTCGCGCCGTGCAAGGCGGGCCGGCAGGACTGCATCACGCGGCGCGGCCGGCTCCGAGTGGGGGCCGTGCGAGGGGCAGGTGTTGCCGGCGCGGAGCTGTGCGACCGCGTCGACAACAACTGCGACGGCACGGTCGACGACGGCTGCGCGTGCACAGCCCGGCGCGACGCGCCCTTGGTTACACCCCGCTGCTGCTCACCACCACCCTCACAGGCGACGTCCTCGGGGCAGCCTCGATGTACGCGGCCATAGTCAGGGAGGTGGCTGGCGAGCGGCAACCCGTCCCCCTCCGCCTTGCGCCATCGTCTCGGGCAGCGGGCGACGGTGAGGTACGCGGAGCGGCACCGGCGGCCCTAACCAGGAATTCGCTCTGGCGCTTGCGGTCGAGCTAGACGGCATCGAGGGCTCGGGGCGGCGTTCGCGGCGGACACAGACGGCAACGATGGCTCGACCGACGCGGCAGGCGGGATCGTTGACGGGAGGACGGCGCAGAGGATCAGGGACGCTGACGTTGACCCTGAGGGGGCGCTCGCTGGGAATGACTCGTATGCGGCGCTGGAGGTTGGAGGGGCGCTGCTCGTCACGGGGCCAACGGGCACCAACGTAAACGACCTCAGGGTGGCGCTCGTCTCTGCCCTCTAACGCGGGTGGTCAGGGGACTTGCGCCTGGCTTTACGTGCTGCCATTCTTTTCGAGTCGGACAGAGTGGAAGGGGAGGATCAGGTGTACGAACAGATCTACGAGCCGGTCGCCGGAAGCCTGGTGCTCTCGACCATTGTGGCCGCCATACCCATCCTGGTCCTCTTTGCATTACTTGCCGGCCTCAGGCTCGCGGCGCAGTGGGCCTCGCTGGTCACCCTGGCGGTGGCGCTCGTTATCTCTGTGGTGGTCTACAGGATGCCGATAGGACTAGCACTCGACGCGACGCTCCTTGGGATCTGCTTCGGGCTCTTTCCCATCGTCTGGATCGTTATCAACGCCATCTTTATCTACAACGTCATCGTAGACACGGGCCTCTTCGACACCATCCGCGACTCGCTCGCTGGTGTGAGCAACGACCGGCGGATACAGGTCGTGCTTATAGCCTTCGTCTTCGGGGCGCTCCTGGAGGCGACGGCAGGTTTCGGGACGCCGGTCGCCATCACGGCCTCCCTGATGGCCGGGCTCGGCTTCGAGGCCATCTACGCGGCGGCGTTGGCGCTGCTTGCGAATACGGCGCCGGTCGCGTTCGGCGGGTTCGGCATACCCATACTGACAGGGGCCAGCGTGGCCGGGTTGGATACCATGGAGCTCTCGCAGATGGTCGGGCGCCAGACA
>CAWHOA010000012.1:0-342629 GCA_963830885.1 uncultured Actinomycetes bacterium
GGCTGCGGGGCTAGGATTCGAACCTAGACTACCCGGTCCAGAGCCGGGCGTCCTACCGTTAGACGACCCCGCAACGGCAGCGGGTAGTGTAGCCGCCAGCGGTCACAGCTCCAGCGTGTAGAGCGGGATCAGGCTCTTCTCGGCCTCGGTGTCGATGTGCGCGACGACCTCGACGTACGGCTCGAGGCCGGAGCCGCGGAGCTTGGCTTTGAGGAGCTCGTCCACCTGGTAGATGCCCGAGGAGTTGTTCATCGTGATCTCGATGAGGACCGGTGCCGCCTGGCCGTCCTTGATCTCGACGCCTTCGATTGCCGCGGCCGAAAGCGAGTGGATGGAGACGCGGCCATGCTGGAACGGGATGCGGGAGCGGCCCTCGGCCATGTCGAGGGCGTCGGCGACCCGGATGATCCCGGCCTCGAGCGTCAGCGGCTTGCCGTCCTGGCGGTGGCTCGTGATCGCCTGCAGCACCTCTGACGAGATGACGGTCGCGTCCGGCTCCTCGTACAGTCCGTCGAGCAGCTCGCGGAGCTTCGGCTCGGCGAGGAAGAGGCTCCAGTCCTCGTGCCGGTCTCGGTGGACGGCCATCCCTACGCAGTGGAGGAACGCGCCGAGGGCTACAACCACCTCGGCGTCGTCCTGGCTCATCCCGTAGTCGCGCACCACGCCGGGCTCGACGTCGTGTTTCGCGAGCTGGCGCAGGAGCTTCAGCGCGATGTTGGCGACGATCTGGATGTGGACCCACGAGTGGTCGTTGATCTCGAGCCGCTTGACGGCGTTGACGTTGGCCACGTGCCACCAGCCCTTGAGCTGCGCGTCGGCGTTCACGCGCTCGACGAGCGTGCGGAGCTTCTTGTTCGCGCGCGGCGGCACCCTGATCCGCATGCGCTCGATCGCCTGCGCCGGAGTGAGGAGCGCCTCGCGCTCGGCCTCCTTCGCGACCGGGTCTTCGATGCGCTGCTCGGTGGTCGGGTCGAGCTCGGTCATCCCGCCCGGAGCCTACACCCGGGCCGCGGAGCAGCTAGGAAGCCGGCTCGGGCTCCGGAGCCGGCGCGACGGCCTCGTCCTCGACCGCCTTGAGGTGGTAGTAGACGAGCGTCCAGACGCTGACCACGAACGGACCGATGACGACGCTGTTCACGGCCTGGCCGATCAGGCTCGAGAGCCAGTCCGCGAGCGGCGAGAGCACGAGGCTGAGGACGAGCCACACGGCGACCAGCAGGAGGAACGTCAGAACGATCACGCCGAAGACGTTCCAGCCGTTACCGCGCACAAGCTCGCGGCTCCGCCCGAACGACTCTCCGATGCCACGGCCTTCGAGCACGATCGCCGGGATGACCGCGATCCAGATCGTGAGCAGGAACAGGCCGGGGATGACCAGGAGCAGGAACCCGATCCCGACCGCGAGGCCGAGGAGGATCCCCGCGCCGATGATGCTGCCGAGCCGGGGCTGGACACGGCTGAACGTCTCGGAGACGGAGAGGTCGGCCTTCCCGTCGCGGACGTCCCTCACAGCCTCGATCAGCGCGCCCTGCAGCCAGTACCAGCCGACGAAGCTGACGACCGCGCCGAGAAGCGCTCCGAACCAGCCGAGCAGGAGCGCCAGCACGACCCCGATCGCCGCGACGACGACGAAGACGACGAGAGCGATCATGGCGAAGTGTGCTCCAGTGCCTCTTGTAGAGGTCCCATCCCTCGCCGATCACGCCGCTGAGCGGATTCACGCGGAGGAGGTTAGTGGACCGATCGGTCGGAAGCTAGGCGGCGGCCGCCCAGTCGCCATAGAGCGACTTGTAGCGACCGCCGAGCGCGACGAGCTGGTCGTGCGTGCCCTGCTCGACGATCTTCCCGTGCTCGAGTACGACGATCAGGTCGGCGCGACGGATGGTCGATAGCCGGTGGGCGATGATGAACGCGGTCCGCCCCGCGAGCAGTCTGCGGAGACCGAGCTCGATGCGTCGCTCCGTGCCGATGTCGACGCTCGAGGTTGCCTCGTCGAGGATCAGGATGCGCGGGTCGGCGAGCAGGGCCCGGGCGAAGGCCACGAGCTGGCGCTGCCCGATCGAAAGGCGGCTGCCGCGCTCGGCGACCTGGGTGTCGAACCCCTCCTCGAGCTCGAGGATGAAGTCCTCGGCGCCGACCGCCCGCGCGGCGGCCGAAACGTCCTCGTCCGAGGCGTCAGGCCGCCCGAAGGCGATGTTGTCGTGGACGGATCCGGCGAAGAGGAAGCCCTCCTGGGGAACGATCCCCAGCTGGCGCCGGAGGCTCTCCTGCGTGACCTCCCGCAGGTCGTGGCCGTCGATCGAGATGCTGCCCTCCCGCGGGTCGTAGAAGCGGGCGAGCAGCTTGGCGAGCGTCGACTTGCCCGCGCCGGTATGACCGACGAGCGCAACTGTCGTTCCCGGCAGCACGTCGAGGTCGATCCCGTGGAGGATCTCGGGCCCGGTGCCGTAGCCGAAGCGGATGCCGTCGAAACGTACGTGGCCCTCGATCGTCGGGAGCGTTGCGGCGACGGGGTCGTCCACGATCTCGGGCTCCTCCTCCATCACGTCCATGATCTTGTCGAGGGCGGCGACAGCCGAGAGAAACGTGTTGTAGAGCTGTGAGAGCTGCTGGACGGGGTCGAAGAAGTTCGACAGGTAGAGCAGGAACGCGAAGAGCGTTCCGACGGTGACCTGCCCCTCGAGCGTCAGCCATCCTCCGAACCCGAGCACCGTCGCGATGGCCACGGCCGACAGGAAGTCCACGAACGGGAAGTAGAGCCCGTTGAGGACCACCGTCTCCTGGTTCGAGTCGCGGTATCGATTGTTCACGGAGCGGAACTGCCGCTGGTTCGCCTCCTCGCGCGTGAAGGACTGCACGACGCGCATGCCCGCGATGTCCTCGGCCAACGTGGCGGTGACGAGCCCCAGGCGCTCGCGGACCGAGCGGTAGGCGCGGGTCGAGCGCCGGCGGAAGACGCTCGTGGCGATGGCCATGAACGGGAACACCGCGAGCGTTGCCAGAGCGAGGCGCCAGTCGAGCACGAACAGGATGACCGCGGTTCCGACGAGCATGAGCGTGTTCTGGAAGAGACTCGCGACTCCGTCCGTGACGAGCTGGTCGAGTGCCTCGACGTCGTTGGTCAGGCGGCTGATGACGACGCCTGCCCGGTTTCGCTCGAAGTAGCCGAGCGAGAGGCGCTGAAGGTGGCGGAAGAGCTTGTTCCGCAGGTCGGCGAGGATGCGCTCGCCCGTCCAGCCGGTGAAGTAGGTCTGCGCCATGCTCGCGAGGAGGTTGGCGAGGCCGGCGACGACGAAGAGGACCACCGTGACGGTCAGCGCCTCGAGGTTGCCCTCGCTGATGCCTTCGTCGATCGCGACCTTGGCCAGGAGCGGCGGCACCAGCGCCGTCAGCGTCGCCGCGACGAGGGAGACGACTGCGAGGGCCGTCCGCCCGCGGTACGGGGTCGTGAGGCGGGCGAGCGCCGAGACACGCCGCGCGGTCTGCGCCCAGGACCAGTCCTGCACCTGAGCGCCACGCTCCTGGGTGAGGTGCGAGCCGGCCTGCCAGACCCTCATGGCCGCCGCTCCTCGTTCGGCCGCGCCGGATCCCCTTCCGTTACACGCGCGCCCGGGAAGAGGGAGGCCCACCTCCCCGGCCCTATGGCCTCGAGCCTACCGCGGGAATCCGCACGCGTGGGTGACCGGAGAGCGCCGGAATCGTGCCAACCCGTCCAGGCGCGGAGCCGGCCGTTCATGCGCCCGCCGCCTCGACGCGCTCCGAGAATTCGCGCTCGAGCAGCCCGTGCTCGTAGATCTCGCGGAACACCGGGCTCCCCTCGAGCAGCTCGGCCTGCGTCCCGCGCGCGGCGATCCGGCCCCGGTCGAGGACGACCAGCTCGTCGGCGAGCGCGATCGTGGAGAGTCGGTGGGCGACGATCAGGGTCGTCCGGCCCTTCATTGCCTCGCGCAGGCCCAGACGGATCCGCGCCTCAGTGGTCGCGTCCACAGAGGCGGTGGCGTCGTCGAGGATGAGGATCCGCGGATCGAGGATCAGCGCCCGCGCGATCGCGATCCGCTGGCGCTGGCCGCCGGACAGGGTGATCCCGCGCTCGCCGACCATCGTCTCGTAGCCGTCGGGCAGCTCGGCGATGAACTCGTCGGCCTGCGCGAGCCGGGCCGCGCGAACCACGTCCTCGTCGGTCGCGCCCGGAGCGCCGAAGGCGATGTTCTCGCGGACCGTCGCCGAGAAGAGGAAGGGGTCCTGGGCCACGATTCCGATCGCCCGCCGGAGCGTCGAGACCTTCACGTCGCGGACGTCAGTGCCGTCGATCGTCACCCGGCCCTCGGTGGCGTCGTAGAACCTCGGCACGAGCGACGCCAGCGTCGTCTTGCCCGAGCCGGTGTGACCGATGAGCGCGACAGTCCTGCCGGGCTCGATCTCGAGGTCGACCCCTTCGAGCACTGGCCGTCCGTGCGTGTACGCGAAGCCGACATCCTGGAAGGCGATCCGTCCGTCTCCGGGAGGGAGGAGGGTGGCGCCGGCCGCGTCCCGCACGTCCTCCGTCTCGTCGACCACCTCGAAGATCCGCTCGCCGGACGCGGTCGCTCGCTGGGCCTGGCCGATCCACATGCCCAGCATCCGGAGCGGCATGACCAGCATCAGCACGAGCACGTTGAAGGCGAAGAACGAGTTCAGGGCGAGCTCGCCGCTCGCCACCATCCGGCCGCCGAACAGGAGCACCGTCGCCTGAGCGATGAGCGGGAGGAACGAGAGCAGCGGCACGTAGAGGGCGCGCTGTCGGTTCGCGTCGAGCGAGCGGCGGAAGAGGCTCCCCGTCCTCTCCTCGAACTTCGCCGCTTCGGCCTCCTCCTGCGCGAACGACTTGACGACGTGGACGCCGACGATGTTCTCCTCGGCGACCGTCGCCACGTCGGCCATGCGCTGCTGGACGTCGCGGAGAACGGGATGCGACACCTGCGAGTACCGGTACGCGAGGAACACGAGGACGGGCGTGAACGCCGTCGCCGCGAGCGCCAGCTTCCAGTCGACGATGAAGAGCACGACCGTGACGCCGACGATCGTGAGCAGGTGCTGGAAGAAGAAGATGAGCCCGTAGCCGAGGAAGAAGCGCACGGCCTGCAGGTCGACCGTGGCCCGCGACATGAGCTGACCCGTCTGATGCCGGTCGTAGAAGCCGAACGACAGCCGCAGAAGCTTCGCGTAGATCTCGTCGCGAAGGTCGTACTCGACGCCTAGAGCCTGCCGGCCCGAGATCAGCCTCCGCCCGGCCATGAAGACGGCGCGGGCGGCGCCGACCAGGAGGATGGCGAGTGCGAGGACCCACAGCTGGCGCTGGCTCTGCGCGTCGACCGCGCTCTCGAGCGCGTCGCCGGTGAGGAAGGCGATCGCGACCGCCGCGGCCTGGGACGCCACCGCGAGGAGGATCGACACCGTCAAGGACCAGCGGTACGGCCGCAGGAACCCGAGCAGGCGAACGAACGTGCGGAGATAGGGGTGCGATTCCGCCACCAGGTGAATCAACGTCGAGTGTAGGCCGGGCCTTCCTGCGCACGGGCGCCTCTCTCGTAAGCTCCCGCCGATGCCGCTGCCCCTCGAATCCGTCCCGAACGTCTCGGAAGGCCGCGACGCCGAGACGATCGAAACGCTCGGCCGCGCCTTCGGCTCGCGGGCCAGACTGCTCGACGTCCACAGCGACCTCGACCACCACCGCTCGGTCTTCACCCTGGTCGGGGGCGGGGAGGAGCTCGTCGACTCACTGCTCGCCGGGATCGCCGCCGCGGCCGAGCGGATCGACCTCCGCGAGCACGAAGGAGCGCATCCCCGCATCGGCGCGGCCGACGTCGTTCCGCTCGTCCCGCTCGAGCCGGAGGCCGAGCCGGAGGCGCGCGAGGCGGCCCTCGAGCTCGCAGGCCGGGTCGGCTCCGAGCTCGGGCTCCCGGTGTTTCTCTACGGCCGACTGACCGAGGACGGCCTCGAGCCCGCGTTCTTCCGCCGCGGCGGGCCGGAGGGGCTCCAGCGCCGCATCGACGCCGGCGAGCTACACCCCGACCGCGGCCCGGATCGCCTCGACCCGCGCGCCGGGGGCGTTCTCATAGGCGTCCGCCGGCCCCTCGTCGCGTTCAACGTCAACCTTCGCTCCGACGACGTCGACGCGGCGCGTGCGATCGCAGCCGTGGTGCGGGAGCGCGACGGCGGCTTCCCCGGTGTCCGCGCCCTCGGGCTCGACCTGCCGCGGGCCGGTCTCGTCCAGGTGAGCATGAACCTCACCGACTGGGAGGCGGCGCCTCTGCACGAGGTGGTCGCGAGGATCGTCGAGGAGGCCGAGGTCCGTGGCATCGAGGTGGCCGGGTCCGAGCTCGTCGGCCTCATGCCGGCGGGGCCCGCGGTCGAGGCCGCCGGCGCGCTGCTCAGGATCGAGGGCTTCGACCCGTCGCGGGTGCTGGAGCTGCGCCTGCTCGAGCTGTAGTCAGCGCCCACGCGGCACAGCCGATCCCGACGAGCGGAAGCGCGAGCGCGGCGCCGACGAAGACGAGGCTCGGCTCGAGGAAGGCGAAGAGCGGGGCGATCAAGAGCAAGCCGACGGCGTGCGCGCCGCGGTGGACGAGCGAGATCAGCCCCATGACCCGGCCGAGCACGCGGTCGGGGATCTGCTCCTGCGCCGCGGAGTTGAGGAGGACGACGGCGGAGCTCTCGCCCAGCGCGCCGATGAAGGCGCCGACCATCGCCACCTCGACCGACCCGGCGAGCGCGATGACGAGGTAGGCGGGCAGGTAGAAGCTCCACGCGAGCAGGCTTCCGAGGGCCTTCCGTTCGACCGGACGCCGTGCGAGGAACGCGCCTGCAGTGATGGCGCCGAGCGCGTAACCCGTCATCACGAGGGCGAACCCCCCCGCCGCACGGTCGAGGTTCTCGCTCACGAGCTGGGGCGCGCCCGCGATCCACGTCCCGGCGGCGATGGTGACGGCAAGCCCGTTCGCGAGCACGGCTGCCGCCAGGAAAGGGCGGATGCGGATCGCCTGCAGGCCGGCGGCGAGGTCGTGGAGACCGGCTGCCCCGGCGTCCGCGGCGCCGCCCCGGCCGCTCCGCACGCCCGCGAGAACTGCCGCGGAGAAGAGGAAGGTCGCCGCGTTCACCGCGAAGAACACGCTGACCGGCAAGAAGGCGAGGAGCCCCGCCGCGACCGCCCAGCCGCCGACCGACAGGGCCTCGGCGGTCGCGCGGACGAGGCCGTTGGCCTGTTGCACGTTGCGACGGTCGACGAGGGCGGGGAGGAGGGCGCCGTACGCGGGGTCGAAGTAGCTGGTCGCGGCGGTCAGCAGAAACGCGGCGACGACCAGTCCCCACAGCGGGAGCCCGCCGGCCAGACCGGCGATCGCGACCGGAACGAGGACTGCCGCGCGCACGAGGTCGGCGCCGATGAGGACGCGGCGACGGTCCCACCGGTCGGCGGCGAGCCCGCCGTGGAGCCCGAATACGAGAGCGGGCACGCTGTCCGCCAGTCGCACGGCGAGGACGCCCAACGGTCCGCCCGCCTCGAAGGCGAACCACATGAGCGCGATGTACTGGAGTGCGTCCCCGAGCTCGCTCGCCGAGACGGCGACGTACACGCGCCGGAAGTCGGGGCGCGAGAGCAGCGCGAATGCGCTCCGCGGCGGCGTGACCGCGTCGACACGCGACTCCTCGGGTGCGTTGGTGACCGGGTCGGCCATCGCCTCTAGACTAAGCAGCCGCCATGGGCGTCCTCCCCGAGAGCGCGCGCAGAGTGCTCGAGTCGGACGGGCTCGCGCATCTGGTCACGATCAGCCCCGACGGAGCTCCGCAGGTCGCGATCGTCTGGGTCGGTCTCGAGGGGGACGACATCCTCTCCGCGCACCTGGTCGAGCAGCAGAAGCTCCGCAACGTCCGCCGCGATCCGCGCGTGGCGCTGTCGGTCGAGGCTCCGGGGACGAACGCGCTCGGGTTGCGGTACTACCTCGTCGTCCACGGCCGCGCGACGATCGAGGAAGGCGGCGCGCCCGAGCTCCTGCAGGAGCTGGCCCACACGTATCTCGGGCCGGACGTGACGTTCCCGCCCATGCCGGACCCGCCCCCGGGCTTCCGTCTGCGGATCTCGGTCGACCGGATCGGCGGCGTCGGCCCCTGGACGGAGTCGAGCTAGGCTAGGACGACTCCTGCTAGGGGCTCTCGGGACGTCGACGAGGAGGGACGGATGGCCTGGCTGCGATCGCGGTGGACGGTTGTCGCGCTCGTGCCTGCGTTCTTTCTCGCCGGCTTTGGGATCGTGACCGCGCTCGCCGGCGGCTCCGACGACCCGGCTCCGAGCGATGCTCCAGGATCGACCGGCTCCGCCGCCGACAATGCGCCGATCGAGACGGTCTTCGAGGAGGCCGTGCCGACCGAACCCGGAGACGAGAACGGCGAAACCGCCGGCACGACGACGGCGGCGGCGTCCGGGGGTAGCGGCGGCACGACGGGCGGGAACGGCGACGGAGGCGGGAACGGTGGCGCGCCACCCGCGCCGCCGCCCGGGACGATCGCTGTGGACTACGGGCGCTGGGACGGGGTCTTCGAGCTATCGAACCCGACGATCGTCCCCGACTTCGGCGTCGCCACCGTGAGCGGCGAGTTCCACTATCGCGGTGGGGTGGACTGCCCGGTCGGCCTGGTCAGGGTGCGGACGTGGTTCTACAACGAGGGCGGGCAGGTGGTGGGCCGGACGCTGTGGGAGAGCAGACAGTCGACCGGAGACGGCGCCGAGATCACCGGCCGCGAGCCGCTTCCGTTCGAGGCGTACGGGCAGATCTCGGAGGGCCCGTCCTCGGCCGCCTTGCGGTTTACAGCGGTGGAGTGCCTCTAGCGGACAGCCCGGAAGGCGTCGCTCTCGGGCGCCGCGGATCGTCCTCGCTCCAGCGTCGGTCTGCTTCCTGCGCCGGCAGTGCTGACGGCGAGGCATCGCCGGGTTTGGCGGCTGAGCCGCGCTCAATACACTTGCTCCGATGACGCTCACGACGTCGGTGTCGCTCAGCGGGGACGATCTGACGCTCGCGGACGTGTGGGCGGTCGCCGTCGACGGAGCGGGCGCCGAGCTCGCTGACGAGGGGCGCCGGAAGCTCGCCGCCGCGCGCGAGCTCGTCGAGCGCATCGCGCGCTCGGAGGACGGCGAGCACACCTACGGGATCAACACGGGCTTCGGCCGCTTCGTCTCGAAGACGATCCCGCCCGAGCTGGCCGCGGAACTGCAGCTGCGGCTGCTGAGGAGCCACGCGTGCGGGGTCGGCGAGCCGTATCCGGACGAGATCGTGCGTGCGGCGATGCTGCTGCGCGCAAACACGCTCGCGAAGGGGTACTCGGGGGCGCGCACCGAGACTGTCGAGCTGCTGCTCGGATGCCTCCGGCAGCGGCGTCACTCCGGTCGTCCCGAGCCGGGGCTCGGTCGGGGCCTCGGGCGACCTCGCTCCGCTCGCGCATCTTGCTCTGCCCCTGGTCGGCGAGGGACGCGCGACCTTCGAGGGGGAGGAGCTGTCCGGTGCGGAGGCATTGGCCAGGGCGGGGCTCGAGCCCGTGCGGCTCCAGGCAAAGGAGGGGCTGTCGCTCATCAACGGGACGCAGTTCATGGCCGCCGCGGGAGCACTGGCACTCGTGCGCGGCCGGCGGCTGGCGCAGGCGGCCGACGTCGCCTGCGCGCTTTCCCTCGAGGCGCTGCAGGGCTCGCGCACGAGCTTCCTCCCGGAGATCCACGAGCTGCGTCCGCTCGCCGGCCAGCGTGCGTCGGCCGCCAACATCCTCCGGCTGCTCGAGGGCTCCGCGGTGCTGGAGGCCCATCGCTGGTGCGACAAGGTGCAGGATGCGTACTCGCTCCGCTGCGCGCCACAGGTTCACGGCGCGTGCAGGGACCTGCTTGCGTACGCCGAGGCGACGGTCGCGGTCGAGCTCAACGCCGCGACGGACAACCCGCTCGTCCTCGTCGAGCTCGACGAGCTCGTCTCCAACGGGAACTTCCACGGCCAGCCGCTCGCCTTCGCGCTCGACGCCACCGCCATGGCGCTCGCCGAGCTCGCGTCGATTTCCGAGCGCCGCGTCGAGCGCCTCACCAACCCGTCGCTCTCCGACGGGCTGCCGGCCTTCCTCACGCATGACGGCGGACTGAACTCCGGCTTCATGATCCCGCAGTACGTCGCCGCCGCTCTCGTCAGCGAGAACAAGGTGCTCTGCCATCCGGCGAGCGTGGACTCGATCCCGACGAGCGCCGGCCAGGAGGATCATGTGTCAATGGGGAACGCGGCAGGCCTCAAGTGCCTCCAGGTGCTCGCGAACGCCGAGCGTGCGCTGGCGATCGAGCTGCTCGCCGGCGCCCAGGCGATCGAGTTCCTCGCGCCGCTCGAGCCGGGGCTGGGCGTGCGCGCCGCCCACCGGCTCATTCGATCCATCTCGCCGACGCTGATCGAGGATCGCCAGCTCTCGGACGACATCGAGGCGGTAGCGGAGGCTGTCCGGCGCGGCGAGCTCGGCGCTGCCGTCGAGCGAGAGGTCGGTGAGCTCGCCTGAGCGCGACGGCGATCGAGGCGCGGGTCGAGGAGCTCTGCGGCGACCTGACATCGATCCGCGCGCCGCGCGGGACGGAGCTGAACGCACGCTCATGGCAGACGGAGGCGCCGCTCCGCATGCTGCTCAACAACCTCGACCCCGAGGTCGCCGAGCATCCCGAGCGGTTGGTCGTCTACGGCGGCTCCGGGAAGGCGGCGAGGACTCACGATGCGTTGAGAGCCATCGTTCGCTGCCTGCTCGAGCTGGGGGACGACGAGACCCTCCTCGTCCAGAGCGGCAAGCCGGTGGGCATCTTCAGGACGCACGCGGGGGCTCCCCGCGTGCTCATCGCAAACTCGCTGCTCGTGCCCCGCTGGGCGACGTGGGACGAGTTCCGGCGGCTCGAGGCCGAGGGCCTGACCATGTTCGGGCAGATGACCGCGGGAAGCTGGATCTACATCGGCACCCAGGGCATCCTCCAGGGGACGTACCAGACGTTTGCGGCGGCGGGGGAGACTCATTTCGGCTCGTCCGACCTCGCCGGGCGGACGATCCTCACGGCCGGCCTCGGCGGGATGGGGGGCGCCCAGCCGCTCGCGGGCTCGATGGCGGGCGCAGCCACGCTCTGCATCGAAGTCGATCCGACGCGAATCGAGCGCCGGCTTGCGAGCCGCTACCTCGACGAGGCGACGACCTCCCTCGACGACGCCGTCGACCGCGTGCACAGGGCGGCAGCCGAAGGGACCGCGCTTTCCGTCGGTGTCCTCGCGAATGCTGCGGACGCCGTCCCCGAGCTCGCGCGGCGCGGAGTGCAGTTCGATCTCGTCACCGACCAGACCGCGGCGCACGATCCACTCAACGGCTATGTGCCCTCGGGGCTGTCCGTCGACGAGGCCGCCGTGCTGCGAGGTGCCGACCCTGACGAGTACCTTCGTCGCGCCTCCGAGTCGATTGCGAATCACGTTCGCGGAATGCTCGAATACGTCCGCGCCGGGAGCTATGTTTTCGATTACGGCAACAACCTACGGGGGGAGGCACAACAGGCCGGCGTTCAGGACGCGTTCACAT
The DNA here is from genome assembly GCA_963830885.1 of uncultured Actinomycetes bacterium. GTDB lineage: Bacteria > Actinomycetota > Thermoleophilia > Gaiellales > Gaiellaceae > JAIBJN01. Next base: position 11,596 of record CAWHOA010000012.1, read on the forward strand.
ACCCGGGCTTCGTCCCGGCCTATATCCGGCCGCTCTTCTGCCGCGGCGTCGGCCCCTTCCGGTGGGCCGTGCTGTCAGGGGACCCGGAAGACATCGCGGCGATCGACGGGACGCTGCGAACCCTCTTCCCGGAGGATGTCCTGCTCCAGCGCTGGCTCGACCTCGCACCCGATCGTGTGGCCTTCCAGGGCCTGCCGGCGCGTATCTGCTGGCTCGGCTATGGCGACCGTGCACGGGCCGGTCTCGCGATCAACGAGCTCGTCCGTTCCGGCGCAGTCGCTGCCCCGGTCGTGATCGGGCGCGACCATCTCGACTCGGGATCGGTTGCGTCGCCCTACCGCGAGACCGAGGCCATGCGCGACGGGTCCGATGCGATCGCCGACTGGCCGATCCTCAATGCGCTCCTGAACACTGCGGCGGGGGCGACGTGGGTCAGCGTCCACCACGGCGGCGGCGTGGGCATCGGCAACTCGATCCACGCGGGCATGGTCGTCGTCGCCGACGGCACCGACGATGCAGCGGAGCGACTCGAGCGCGTGCTCACGGCGGACCCCGGTACCGGCGTGATCCGTCATGCGGATGCCGGCTATGAAGAGGCGGTCGAGGCGGCGCAGACGCAAGGGCTGCGCCTACCCGGCCGCGACGCATGACCGCCGCGGTGCCGGCGCTCCTCATCCGTGACCTCGCCCAGGTGGTCTCGCCTGCGCCGGGCTCCGCGCCGCTGCGAGGGAGCGCGCTTCGGGACCTCCGGGTCGTCCCGGACGGCTACGTCCTGTGCGAGAACGGCCGCATCACCTCGGTAGGCGCGACGAGCGACCTCGAGACGACCACGCTGCCTGCCGACCTCGTCGAGCTGGACGGACGCGGGCGTGCGGCCGTCCCCGGCCTCGTCGACTGTCACACGCACGCGTGCTTCGGGGGCGACCGGGCCGACGAGTTCGAGCTGAGGGCCGGCGGGGCGTCGTACGAGGAGCTGCACGCCGCGGGCGGCGGCATCCTTTCCACGGTCCACGCCACACGAACGGCCGGCCCTGCTGGGCTCGCCGCCGCCCTCGAGCGCCATCGAGGCTGGATGCTCGCGCACGGCACGACGACCTTCGAGGCGAAGTCTGGCTACGGCCTCGACCGCGAGACCGAGCTCGACCAGCTGCGCGCGATCACGGCGGCCGGGGGCGTGCCGACGTTTCTGGGGGCGCATGCCGTCCCGCCGGAATTCCCAGACGGGGACGCGTACCTCGACTTTCTGCTGGCCGACGTGCTGCCCGAGGCGGCGCGACTGGCGGAAGCGGGCGATGTGTTCGTCGAGCGCGGCGCCTTCGACTCGACGCAGGCACGCCGGTACCTGGTCGCGTGCAGGGAGGCCGGGCTCGCGCTCAGGCTCCACGCCGACCAGTTCACCGAAGCCGGGGGAGTGCCGCTGGCCGTCGACCTGGCCGCCCGGAGCGTCGACCACCTCGAGGCAACCGGGCCTGACGGTGTCCGGGAGCTCGCCGCAAGCGAGGTCGCCGCGGTTCTGCTCCCCGTTGCGGCGTTGTGTCTCGGCCGACCGATGCCTCCGGCCCGGGCGCTGGTCGACGCGGGCGCGATCGTCGCGCTGGCGACCGACTTCAATCCGGGGAGCGCCTTCTGCGAGAGCCTCCCCGTGGTCATGAGCCTGGCGTGCACCCAACTCGGGCTCGCGCCGGCCGAGGCGCTGGCCGCGTGCACCGTCAACGCCGCGTACGTCCTCGGTCGGGCCGACACGCTCGGCCGGATCGCGCCCGGCTACGCGGCCGACCTGGTGCTGCTCGACGTGCCGGACTGGCGCTACCTCGCCTACCATCTGGGCGGCGAGCACGTCGCGTTGGTCATCAAGGAGGGACAGGTCGTATGGGAGCGTTGAGTCGATGAGCTGGTGGGTTCCGCTTGCCTTCATCGCCGCCGGGCTGGCGGGCGTTGCCATCGCCCTGAGCCTCACGGCCGGCCGGCCGCGTTCCGACCCTGCCGCCGAATCCTCCGAGGCCCATGGCCACGGCGGCCCGAGCAAGTCCCGCTATCGACAGGACAACGACCTGGTGTGGAATCCAGGAGCGTTCCTCGCGGCCGCGGCGCTCATCGGAGCGGTCGTTCTCATCGGCGTCCTGATCGAGGTCGCCTAGATGCCCAGCAGAAAGCAGCGCCGCAAGCGCGAGAAGCTCCAGCGCCACGAGTACGAGTACGTCATCGAGACCGAGGACGGGGAGGAGATCGTCGAGCGGCCTCCCGAGGGCGAGACCACAGAGAAGAACGGGAAACCCCGCAAGGCCGTGGCGGGGCCGGTCGACCGGCACGGGAAGCCGATCGCGAAGCCGTCCTTCAGGCGAGTCCTCCGGCGCACTGCGATCTTCGGTCCGCTGATCGCGATCTTCATCTACATCACTGCCAAGGATCTCAGCCCCGCAGGGCTGGTGCTCAACGTCCTTCTCCTGCTCGCCTTCTTCATGCCGCTGAGCTACGTGGTCGACACGATCGTCTACCGGATGCTCTGGCGGCGATACGAGAAGAGCCGGGCGTCCTAGCCCGCCGTCCCTGCCTCCTTCGCGCCCCGGTAGTGGCCGATGCCCGGCCAGGGGGCGAGCAGGAGCAGCAGGCGTGCGCCCAGCTCGGAAGAGACCGAGTGGCGCTCGTCAGGGTCGAAGCGCACCAGTGTGCCCGCCGGCGCCTCGATCTGCTCGCCGCCCGCGCGGAACGTGGCCGAGCCGGCCACGACGACGATCCAAGCGTGCTCCTTGACCTGGTGGTCTCCCAGCTTCTGGCCGGGATCGAGGCCGACGAGCACTGCCCGCGCTTCGTCCTCACTGCGGAGCACGACCGGCGAGCGGCTTCCACCCGGGGTCGCGATTTCGGCGAGCTTCCACGTCTGCATGCCGGCGAAAGTGTAGGGGACCTGCAGGCGCCGCGGCTTGCGCCGAGGCGCTCGCGGAACGACGTAGACTCACCGACCGATGGCCCTCCAGGTCGAGCAGCTGCCTCTGGGCGCGTTCCAGTCGAATTGCTACGTCGTCCGGCGTCCCAGATGGAGCTGAGGCGCTCGTCGTCGATCCCGGCTGGCCGGGTGAGGCGAGCAGGATCCTGGCGGCGCTCGAAGACGCTCGTTGCGTCGCGATCCTGGTGACCCACGGCGACATCGATCACGTCGCCGGCGTGGCCGAGCTCGCCGGTGCGACCGGCGCCCCGGTCTACATCGCCGAAGCCGAGCGCGAGCAGCTCGAGCGGCCGAACGACTTCCTGCCGGCGGGCATCGACATCGAGCTCTCCCCACACACGCCCGAGGTCGCGCTCGACGGGGACGAGCAGCTCGAGCTCGCCGGCATCCCGCTCCAGACGCTTCGGGTTCCGGGCCACACAGCGGGGCACCTGGCCTATGCGGCTGACGGCTGTCTCTTCTCCGGCGACGTGCTCTTCGCCGGCTCGGTGGGCCGTTACGACCGCCCGGGGGCGAGCTGGGATGCGCTCTCCGCCTCGATCCGGATGCTGATGGAGAGCCTGCCGCCCGAGACGATCGTCTACCCGGGACACGGACCGGAGACCACGCTCGAACGAGAGCTCGCGACCAACCCGTTCCTCGGCGAGCTCCGGACGCCCGCGTCGTGAAGATCCAGGCGCCTCGCGGCACGCTCGACGTCCTGCCCGCGAACCAGCCCGCGCGCCTGACGGTGCTCGACGCCGCCCGCTCCACCGCCGACGCATACGGCTACGGCCTGATCGTCACGCCGACGTTCGAGGACACGGAGCTCTTCACGAGGACTTCTGGGCAGGGCTCGGACGTCGTGCAGAAGGAGATGTACACGTTCGAGGATCGGAGCGAGCGGTCGCTGACATTGCGGCCCGAGGGCACCGCGCCGGTCGCGCGCGCCTACCTGGAGCACGGCCTCCACCGCGAGCCTCAGCCGGTCAAGACCTACTACGTGGGCCCCATGTTCCGATACGCGGCGCCGCAGAAGGGCAGGTACCGCGAGTTCTGGCAGATCGGGTTCGAGGCGATGGGATCCGACGATCCGGCGGTGGACGCTGAGCTGATCCAGCTCTTCACGGAGATCGAGCGACGTGCCGGAATCGGCCACACCCGCATCGAGCTCAACTCGATCGGCGATCGCGCCTGCCGGCCTGCCTACGTCGAGCGGCTGCACGCGTTCCTGGCCGAGCGCCGGGGCGAGCTCGACGAGGAGACGCTCCGTCGCGCTGAGGTGAGCCCGTTGCGGGTCTTCGACACGAAGAGCGAGGCCGTTCGCGCTGTGCTCGCGCACGCCCCGACGATCGGAGACTCGCTCTGCGCGTCCTGTCGCGAGCACTTCGCGCAGGTTCGCGCGTTCCTCGATGCCTTTGGAGTCGAGTACGAGCTCGTGCCGACACTCGTGCGCGGCCTCGACTACTACACGCGGACGGTCTTCGAGTTCGTGAACGAGGGCCTCGGCGCTGCGCAGGCGAGCATCTGCGCCGGCGGGCGCTACGACTACCTGATCGAGGAGATCGGCGGCTCGCCCACCCCCGGTGTCGGCTGGGCCGCGGGAGTGGAGCGCATGGTCATGTCGGTCGCCGACGAGCCCGAGCGCCTTCCTCTCGATGTCTTCGTGGTCTGCGAAGCGCCCGCCGACCGGCCGGCAGTGCTCGCGCAAGTGGCCGAGCTGCGCCGCTCGGGCCTTCGCGTCGACACCGACTATGCGGGCCGCTCGGTGAAGGGCCAGATGACGCAGGCCGGCCGCACCGGCGCCCGTCTCGTTGTGCGCGTCAGCGGCGAGACCGCCGTCCTGCGGGCCGAGGGCGCGGACGTCAGCGAGGCGTTCCCGCTCTCCGAGATCGCCGCCGCGGTGTTGGGGCACCCCGGCCCACCACCCGCTTCTGAGCCTAACGGTGAAAAGCGCTCGCGTGGTGCGCAGGATGTGCCGGAAGCGTGACGGCTTCGAAACAATGGCGTGACGCGATGTGCGGGGAGGTCGGCCCCGCGGACGTTGGCCGGCGTCTGGCGCTGGCCGGCTGGGTCGACTCGCGCCGTGACCACGGTGGGCTCATCTTCGTGGACCTCCGCGATGCGAGCGGGATCTGCCAACTCGTGCTCAATCCCGAGCGAGCGCCGGAAGCGGCCGAGGCCGGGCACCAGATCCGCAACGAGTTCGTTCTCCGCGCCGAAGGCGAGGTGGTCGAGCGCGCGCCCGAGAACGTCAACCCCGACCTGCCGACCGGCACGGTCGAGCTCCAGGTCGACCGGCTCGAAATCCTCTCCCGCTCGACGGCGCTGCCGTTCCAGCTCGACGAGGAGGGGGTCGACGAGACGCTGCGGCTCCGCTATCGCTGGCTCGACCTCCGGCGGCCGCGGATGCAGCGGAACCTCCGGCTCCGCGCGCGCCTCGTCTCGACGATCCGGAGGGAGATGGAGGCGGACGGCTTCCTCGACATCCAGACGCCGATCCTCTTCAAGCCGACTCCCGAGGGCGCACGCGACTTCGTCGTGCCGAGCCGCCTGCAGCAAGGCCGCTTCTTCGCGCTGCCACAGTCGCCGCAGATCCTCAAGCAGCTGCTCGTGATCGGCGGCTTCGACCGTTACTACCAGATCGCGATCTGCTTCCGCGACGAGGACCTGCGGGCGGACCGCGTCCAGGAGATCACGCAGCTCGACGTCGAGATGGCATTTCCGGAGCAGGAGTACCTCTTCGCGCTGATGGAGCGAATGTGCGCCTCGGTCTGGCGCGACGGGATCGGTGTCGAGCTCCCGACTCCGTTCCCGCGCATGACTCACGCGGAGGCGCAGGCCCGCTACGGGAGCGACAAGCCCGACCTCCGCTTCGGGCTCGAGATCGAGGACGCGACCGAGGCCACGCGTGGGTCGGAGTTCGGCGTCTTCGCGAGCGCCGCAGCGGTGCGGTTCCTCCGCGTCCCGCAGGCGTTCTCGCGCGCGGAGCTGGAGCGGCTGGAGGCGTTCGCGAAGGAGTGGGGGGCCAAGGGGCTCGCCTACCTCGTCGTTGCCGACGACGGCGAGGTGCGCTCGCCGATCGCCAAGTTCCTCTCCGATGCGGAGCTGACGCACTTCCGCTCCGACCCTGGCTCGACCGTGCTCTTCGCCGCCGACGAGCCCTCTGTGACCGCGCGAGTCCTGGGCGCGCTCCGTCTCCACCTCGCCCGTGAGCTCGACCTGATCGACGAGGAGGCCTGGCGCTTCGTCTGGATCACCGACTTCCCCATGTTCGAGTGGGACGAGGAGGCCGAACGGTGGAAGGCCGTCCACCACCCATTCACGCGCCCGGCACCGGCGTCCGAGGAACTTGTCGCCTCCGACCCGGGCGCGGCAACGGCGCTGGCCTACGACCTCGTCGCGAACGGGATCGAGATCGGCGGCGGCTCGTTCCGGATCCACGAGCAGGAGCTGCAGGCGCAGGTTTTCTCCGCGCTGCAGCTCTCCGAGGAGGAGCAGCGCCGCAAGTTCGGCTTCCTGCTCGACGCGCTGGCGATGGGTGCGCCGCCGCACGGCGGAATCGCCTTCGGGATCGAGCGCATGTTGATGGCGCTCGGCCGCGAGCCGAACCTCCGCGACATGATCGCGTTCCCGAAGAACCAGGCAGGGGTCGATCCCATGAGCGGAGCGCCTTCGGAGGTGGAGGAGGAACTGCTCGAGGAGCTTGGAATTCAGCTGCGTGCTCAGCCGGACTGAACGCGCGCTAATGGAATCCCTGCGATCCAGCCGATGAGGAAGGGCACGCTCCAGCCCCGCCGCTGGAACCTCTGGGATCTCGAGCGCCTCGCTCGCGACGAGGCCCAGAATGATCCGCTCCGCTACGAGGAGTGGTCGTACCTGTTCGTCAACCTGCGGCAGTTCGCCACGCCTGACGGGTCGCTCCCAGTGGAGTTCGACGACCTGGTCCGTGAGTCGTTCGGCGAGCTGCTCGAGCACGCGCGCTGATGAACGCCAGGCTCGCGCGCCGGCTGGCCGCTCTCGCCGCCGTCGCCCTGATCGGCGCGCTCGGTGCGATCGCGCTGAGCCGGCTCCGGGACGACTCGGACGCCGCACCACCGCCGCCAACTGCGACCGCCGGCTGGGAGACCGCGCAGGTGGGAGTGTTCGAGCTGCCCGCGGAGCCGACCGCATGCGGCGTCACCGTCACAGCGGAGACGGTCGGTATCGCGCACCCGGTCCTCCCGTGCGGGGCGAACGTCGTCATCGAGCACCAGGGCCGGCAGGCCCGGGCCGCGGTCGTCGCGCGGGGCGCCATCGCCGCCGGCGCGTCATTCGATCTCTCGCCTGCGCTCGCTCAGGAGCTCGGCGTCGCCGGCGAGACCGCGGTCCGCTGGCGCTTCGCCGAGTAGGGGCGGCGGACACCGGGAGCTGCGCTACAGTGCTCTCAGTGCTCGACTCCGTGCGTGGCGACGTGCGCACATGTAGAACCAACACCTACTGAGAGGGAGCCCGCGTCCGGCCCCCGGGTCGGCAGGGCACCCACCTGGCATGGCCAGGTTCCTCACGCACGAGGCTTCATCGGCGGGGTGGGGCACTACTACTTTCATGGCGACGAGAGAGCTGATCGGAAACGCCGCGCGAGGCGGGGACCTCGCGTGGATCCGCCTCGAGGTGGAGCGCGGGCGGATCGTCTCGGCACGCGGCGACGGCCACGGCGCCGCCGAGCTCTGCGAGGTCGTCCGCGGGCTCTCCGCGCTCGAGGCAGCCGCCGTCCCCGGCTCCGCGCTGGCGCTCGACGCCCTCCACGATGCGCTCGCGCCGGCCGTCCGCGCTCGACCCGATCCCGCCAGGGTTGCCGTCGCGATGAGCGGCGGGGTGGACAGCGCCGTCGCGCTCCTGGAGGCGCGTTCCGGCGGCCGCGAGGTGGTCGGGGTCACGCTACGCCTCTGGACCGACCCCGTCGGGCCTGACGGCGAGCGCGCGTGCTGCTCCCCGGCCGCGGTCCTCGCGGCGCGCGAGACCTGCCACGCGCTCGGGGTTCCACACGTGACGCTCGACCTCCGCGAGCGCTTCCGCGCGGCGGTGGTCGCGCCGTTCGTCGCCGGGTACGAGGCCGGTGAGACGCCGAATCCGTGCGTCCGCTGCAACGGGAGCTTCCGCTTCGGCGAGCTCCTCGCCTTCGCCCGCCGCGTCGGTGCGGCGCGCCTCGCAACGGGGCACTACGCGCAGCTGCGGGAGCACCGCGGCCGGCTTCTCCTCGCGCGCGCAGCCGACCCGGCGAAGGACCAGTCCTACATGCTCGCGCGTCTCGACCCGCGTCGCCTCGAGCACCTGTGGTTCCCGCTGGGCGAGTGGACGAAGGAGGAGACGCGGGCCCGCGCCCGGTCGGCCGGCCTCGCCGCGGCCGCGCGCGCGGAGAGCCAGGAGGCGTGCTTCCTCGCCGGAGGCGACTACCGTGAGTTCCTCGCGCGCCACGGCGTCGCGGCTGAAGACGGGCCGATCGTGGACGATGAGGGCCGGGAGCTGGGCCGCCACGCCGGCTTCTGGCGCTTCACGCCCGGCCAGCGGAAGGGCATCGGCGTCTCCGCCGACGTTCCGCTCTACGCCCTCGGGACGAACGCCGCGACGAACACGGTGCTCGTGGGCCCGCGCGAGGCGCTCGCCCGGACGTCGGTCGGTGTCCGCTCCGGCCGACTCTTCGTGCCCGTCGACCGCGTGCAGGCAAAGCTCCGCTACCGCTCGCCTGCTTTCCCTGCCCGCGTCAGAGCCTCGGCGCGCGGCTTCCGACTCTCTCTCGACGAGCCGGCGTATGGCGTCGCTACGGGACAGGCCGCCGTGCTCTACGAGGACGACGTCGTTGTCGGAGCGGGCCTGATCTCCGCCGCCGCCTGAGTAGACTGCCGACCGATGCCGCTCGCCTTCGAAGCGATCGACGGGCTTTGGATCGCGCTCAGCGTCTTCTTCGTGCTGACCGCGATCGGGCTGACCTACCTGCTCGTGCGCCTCGGCGGCACGGTCGGGCAGCTGACGTCGTTCCTGGACGGGCTCGAGCGCGAGGTGCTTCCCGTCATCAACGAGAGCGGGGGCACGCTGCAGCGCGTGAACGCGCAGCTCGACAAGGCCGACCTGATCACGGACAGCGCCGTCGACATCGCCGACAGCGCCGACACGGCCGTGCGCGCGGTGAGCTTCGCGATCACGCGGCCTGTCCAGCTCGTCGCGGGACTGGCCGAGGGCGTCGCCCACGGGTTCGCCTCGCTGCGAGTCCGCAGGAATCCGCGCCGCGCCTACGAGACCGGTCGCGAAGCCGCTCGGCGGCGAGAGCAGGAGATCGCAGACGAGCTGCGCGGGGGTGGCGTAAGCGCTGAGCGCTGACGCGATCACGCTCTCGCTTCCGCACGCGCAGCCCTACCACGGCGTCGCCCGTCTCGTCGTGGGCGGCCTCGCGGCCCGGCTCGAGCTGTCCTACGAGACTCTGGAAGACCTGCAGCTCGCCCTCGAAAGCGTGCTCGAGCAGGACGGCTACGTCCGGGGCGACCGGGTCACCGTCCGCCTGCTCGTCGACGACGAGTCGGTGGTGCTCGAGGTCGGCCCGCTCGATCCCGCCGAGCTCCCGGCGGACCTCGGGCATCCGGTCGCCGAGGGGATCTCCCTCGCGCGGCTGCTCTCGACGCTCGTCGACGAGGTCTCGCTCGAGGAGCGTGACGGAGCCCATCTCCTGCGCCTGGAGAAGCGGGCCTCTCTGGCCCGCCCCGAGACCCGCGAGCCGGCGTGACGGAGCCGGGGGGCGCCGGCGACCGCGAGCTTCTGCGCCGCTACCACGAGTCGGGTGATCTCGAAGCCCGGCAGCAGCTGATCGAGCGGTACCTGCCGCTGGTGCGTTCGCTCGCCCGCCGCTACGCGAACCGCGGCGAGCAGCTGGAAGACCTCGTCCAGGTCGGCTCCATCGGGCTGATCAAGGCGATCGACCGTTTCGACGTCGAGCGCGGTGTCGAGCTGACAACCTACGCGGCCCCGAACATCATCGGTGAGATCAAGCGCCACTTCCGGGACAAGGGCTGGTCGATCCGCGTCCCGCGAGGTCTCCAGGAGCTCAACGTCCGCCTCTCGCAGCTTCTGGAGCGGCTCACCGTCGAGCTCGAGCGCTCGCCGACGATCCCCGAGCTGGCCGAGGCCGCCGGCGTGACGGAGGAGGAGGTCCTCGAGGCGCTCGAGTCGGGCCAGGCGTACTCGACCGTGTCGCTGTCGGCGCCTTCCGGGTCGGGCGAGGACGGGGAGCTCGACCCGCTCGAGGCCCTGGGCGAGCTGGAGCACGAGTACGAGGTCAGCGAGGATCGCGCCGTTCTGGCGCCCGGCCTCGACGTCCTCGACGAGCGCGAGCGACTGATCATCCACATGCGCTTCTGGGAGGGCCTCACGCAGTCGCAGATCGCGGCGCGGATCGGCATCTCGCAGATGCATGTCTCCCGGCTGATCCGCCGGGCGCTGGAGAAGGTGCGCGACGAGATCGGCGCGGGCAAGCCCTCCGGGTAGCATCGAGCCCGTGCGCACGTCCGCCGAGCTCCGCGAGGGCTTCCTCTCCTTCTTCGAGTCGAAGGGGCACGTCCGGCGGCCCTCGGCCTCGCTCGTGCCGGCCACGTACGACCCCTCCGTCCTCCTGACGACGGCCGGGATGCAGCCGCTGAAGCCGTACTTCCTCGGGCTGGAGGAGCCGCCGGCCGAGCGGCTGACCACCGTGCAGAAATGCTTCAGAACGACCGACATCGACGAGGTCGGGCTCACCGCACGGCACCTCACCTTCTTCGAGATGCTCGGCAACTTCTCGGTAGGCGACTACTTCAAGGACGGCGCCGTCGACCTCGCGTGGGAGTTCGTCACCGAGCACATGCGCCTGGACCGCGAGCGTCTGTGGGCGACCGTGTTCGCCGGCGATCCCGAGCTGGGACTGGGCGAGGACGAAGTGGCCGTCGCGGCCTGGGAGCGGATCGGCATTCCGCCCGAGCGGATCACGCGGCTCCCGCGCTCGGAGAACTTCTGGCAGGCCGGCCCGACGGGCCCGTGCGGGCCGTGCTCGGAGCTCTACTACGACCGCGGTGCCGAGCACGGCTGCGACCGGCCCGACTGCGCGCCGGGCTGCGAATGCGACCGGTTCCTCGAGTTCTGGAACCTCGTCTTCATGGAGTTCGACCTCGCCGACGACGGCACGCTGACGCCGCTTCCGAGCCAGAACATCGACACCGGCCTCGGCGTCGAGCGCGGCGCCGTCGTGCTCCAGAACGTCCACTCGGTCTACGAGACGGACGGCTTTCAGCACGTCATGGACTGGGTTGCCACCGAGACCGGGACGCGCTACGGGGAGTCCGACGTCGCCACGAAGGCGCACCGCGTGCTCGCCGACCACGGCCGCGCGATGACGTTCCTCGTCGCCGACGGCGTCACGCCGTCGAACGAAGGGCGCGGCTACGTGCTCCGGCGCGTGATCCGCCGCGCCGTCGTCCACGGGCGCGACCTCGGGCTCGAGGCGTTCCTGCCGAGCCTGGCCGGCGTCGTCGTCGAGCAGATGGGCGGCGTCTATCCGGAGCTCGTCGAGCAGCGCGAGGCGATCGGGCAGGTGCTCGCCGCCGAGGAGGAGAAGTTCGGCGAAACGCTCGCCCGCGGGCTCAAGCTCTTCGAGGAGGCCGCGGCCAAGGGCGCCGTGAGCGGCGAGGATGCGTTCACGCTCCAAGCCACCTACGGCTTTCCGGTGGAAATGACCGCCGAGCTGGCGCGCGAGCAGGGGCTCGCGGTCGACCTCAACGAGTTCCAGGGGCTCATGGCCGAGCACCGTGAGGTTTCCCGGGCCGGCACAGCCGGCGGAGCCGGCGTGGAGCGCGCCGCAGGGTTCGTGCGCGCGGCCGGGTTCCAGACGGAGTTCGTCGGCTACGAGAAGCTCGACGTGCTTACACAGATCGGCGCGCTGGAGGAGGTCGAGGAGGGGCTCCTCCTGGCCAAGCTTCGGGAGTCGCCTTTCTACCCGGAGGGCGGCGGCCAGGTCTCGGACCAGGGCTGGATCGAGAAGGACGGCGCCCGCGCCGAGCTCGTGGCCGCGTACCGCTTCGGCGAGGACCAGGCGCTGCTCTTCGAGGGTGAGGGCTTCACGGCCGGTGACCGCGTGCGCGCGGTCGTGCCGTGGAAGGTGCGCTTCCCGACGGTGACCAACCACACGGCCACGCACCTCCTGCACAAGGCGCTGCAGGACGTGCTCGGCGACCACGTGCGCCAGGCGGGCTCGGCCGTCAGGCCCGACAAGCTCCGCTTCGACTTCTCGCACCCGCAGGCGCTCACGGCGGAGGAGCGCGGCCGCGTCGAGGAGATCGTCAATCGGGCGGTGTTCGAGAACCGGCCGGTTCGAGCCTTCCTGACTCCGATCGACGAGGCGCGCAAGCTCGGCGCGATGATGCTCTTCGGCGAGAAGTACGGCGACGTCGTACGGGTCGTCGAGGTTGACGGCTTCTCCCGCGAGCTGTGCGGCGGCTCGCACGTGCGCACGACGGCGGAGATCGGGCTGTTCGCGATCCTCTCCGAGGGCTCCGTCGGCTCGGGCGTTCGCCGGATCGAGGCGGTCACATCGGGCGAGGCCTATGCGCTCCTGCGCGGCCGTGCCCACGAGACGGACGAGCTGCGCGCGGAGCTCGAGCGCGTGCGCAAGGAGGCGAAGCAGACACCGAAGGCGGCCGCCCGCCCCGAGGTCGTCGACGAGCGGCGGAGCAAGGCCGGCGATGTCGAGGTGATCGTCATGGAGATCTCCGAGTCGACGCCGGACGCGCTGCTCGAGCTCTCGGACACGCTGCGCCAGAGGCACGCGCCCGCTGCGGTGGTGCTCGGGACACGGGAGGACGGCCGCGTGCATCTCGTCGTCAGCCTCGACCGCTCGCTGGAGGAGCGCGGGCTCGACGCCGTTCAGGTGGTCCGGCAGGCGGCCGAGGTCGTGGGCGGCGGCGGGGGCGGCCGGCCGACCCTTGCCCGCGCCGGCGGCAAGGACCCGGAGAAGCTGGGCGACGCCCTGGCAAAGGCCGAGCGGGTCCTGCTGGACGCTCTGGCCTGATCCGTACAATCGCTCTGCGGTGAAGGTGCTCGCTCTCGACTACGGCTCCGCCAGGACCGGCGTTGCCGTCTCCGACCCCACCGGCACCGTCGCCAGGCCGCTCGAGGTCGTCAAGCGCGCCGACACCGACGCAGGCCTCGCGCGCGTGCTCGAGCTCGCGCGCACCGAGAACGTCGAGCGGATCGTCGTCGGTCTTCCAGTGACGTTGCGCGGCGAGCGCGGCCTCCAGGCGCAGGAGACCGAGCGCTTCGTCGACCGCCTGCGGGATTCCATCGACCTCCCGGTCGAGAGCTTCGACGAGCGGTTCACGACGGCTCTGGCGAGGCAGGCCGGGGAGACGCGTGCCGCGGAGGACGCCGTCGCGGCCGCGCACCTGCTCACGAGCTACCTGCAGTGGAAGGCCAGCGCCCGCCCCGCGTGAGGACGGACTACCGAAGAAGGCGCCGCGGCAGCAGGATCGGGGCGCTCTTCGGTGTCGTCGTCGGCTTCGGCCTCGTCGCGGCGATCGCCTGGGCCGCGCTCGGCTTCGGCGTGGTCGGCGGCGGTGGCTCGGCCTCGGGCGACTCGACGGGCGCGACGGACACGGCACCGCCGAAGCCGATCCTGCGCATCGTCTTTCCGGAGGGGTTCACGCGGAAAGAGATGGCGCGGCGGATCGGCGCCGTCAACGAGATCGCGCTGGAGGAGCGGGGCATCACGACGTCGCTGGTTCCGCGGGAGTACCTCACCGCCTCGGAGAACGTGCAGACGCTGCCGGCGGGGTTCAAGAACGCCGACCCGCCGAACCTCGAGGGCTTCCTCTTTCCGGCGACGTACGACTTCACGGAGGACACGACCTCGAAGGAGCTCGTCACCGACCAGCTGGAGGCGTTCGAGCGCGCATGGTCCGAGGTGGACATGACGTACGCGCGCTCCAAGAATCTGACTCCGTACGACGTGCTCATCATCGCGTCGATGGTGGAGAAGGAGGTGCAGGTCCCGCGTGAGCGCCCGATCGTCGCCGCGGTGATCTACAACCGGCTGCGTGAGGGGATGCCGCTCGGGATCGACGCCACCATCCGGTACGGCTACGACATCCCGCCGACCAAGGCGATCCTGCAGAGCCAGCTCGACGCCGACCACCCGTACAACTCGCGCCTGCGCGTCGGGCTGCCGCCGACGCCGATCTCGAACCCGGGCCTCGCCTCGCTCCAGGCGGCGGCGCATCCAGCCGACGTCGACTACCTCTACTTCGTGCGCAAGGCGGACTGCAAGAGCCACTTCTTCACGGCCAGCCTGCGGGAGTTCAACCAATACAGCCGCGCGGGGACACGGTGCTAGGAGCTCTGAGCGGCACGACGACGCTCGTCGGCCTGCTCCGCCACCCGCTCAGGGACTCGCTCTCGCCACCGATGCAGAACGCCGCGTTCGCCGCGGCCGGGCTCGACTGGGCCTACGTCGCGCTCGGCGTCGAGCCCGAGCGGCTGGAGGACGCCGTCGCCGGCCTGGTCGCGCTCGGGTTCGCCGGCGCCAACGTGACCATCCCGCACAAGACCGGCGTCCTCGCTTACTGCGACGAGCTGGACGATGTCGCCGGGCGCGCGGGCTCCGTCAACACGCTCGTCATCCGCGACGGACGCGTCCTGGGGTCGTCCACGGACGGACAGGCGGTCACCGACGCGGTCGAGGCAACGGGGGCGAGGGTGCTCGTCCTGGGTGCGGGCGGGGCCGCGCAGGCGGTGGCGACCGCGCTCGTGGACGCGGGATGCGCCTCGCTGCGCGTCGCGGCGCGGAGGCCGGAGCGGGCCCACGCGCTTGCACTGCGGTTGCGGAACCTCGCGCCGGGGCGTGCCGTCGAGGCGGACGAGTCCTGGCCACCGGCTGCCGGCGACGCCGACCTCGTCCTCAACGCCACGCCCGTGCTGGACGAAACGCTGGTGGAGCTCGGCGGCGTCCGCCAGGTCGTCGACATGGGCTACCGCCCCGCCGGAGGGGACACGGCGCTGGTCGCGGCCGCGCGCGCCGAAGGGTGCGAGCGCGTGGTCGAGGGCCTCGACGTGCTCGTCGCCCAGGGCGCCCTCTCCTTCGAGCGCTGGACCGGGCTCCCTGCTCCGAAGGAGGTTATGGAGCGCGCAGTTCGTAGTCTTCGCGCATGACGCTGACGCTGACCACCGCCGGGGAGTCGCACGGGCCGGCGCTCGTCGCCATCGTGACGGGGCTGCCGGCGGGACTGCTGCTCGAGCGCGAGCGGATCGAGGAGGACCTGCGCCGGCGGCAGCAGGGCTACGGACGGAGCCCGCGGCAGCAGATCGAGACCGACGAGGTCGAGGTGCTCGCAGGCCTCCGGCACGGGCTTACCCTGGGGACGCCGCTCGCGCTCGTCGTCCGCAACCGCGACCACAAGAACTGGACGTGGGGGATGAGCCCCTGGCCGCCCGAGGGCGAGCCGACGGGCAAGGGCAAGGAGGCAGTGACGCTCCCGCGCCCCGGCCACGCCGACCTCGCCGGCGTGATGAAGTACGGCCACGACGACGTCAGGAACGCCCTCGAGCGTGCCAGCGCCCGCCACACGGCGGCGATCGTGGCCGCCGGGGGCGCCGCGAAAGCGCTTCTGCGGGAGATCGGCGTGGAGGTCACGAGCAGGGTCGCCACCGAGGAGCTGGAGGCGAAGATCGACGAGGCGCGGGCCGAGCGCGACACGGTCGGCGGCATCGTCGAGGTGCGCGCGGAGGGCGTGCCGCCCGGGCTCGGCTCGTACGCGACGAAGGAAGAACGGCTCGACGCGCGGCTCGCCTGGACGCTCATGGGCACGCAGGCGGTGAAGGGCGTGGAGGTCGGCGAGGGCTTCGGGCTCGCGGAGCTCCGCGGCTCAGCCGCGCACGACGAGATCCTCCGCGACGAGCGCGGCTACCACCGCGAGACGAACCGCGCCGGCGGGATCGAGGCGGGGATCTCGAACGGCGAGGAGATCGTCGTCCGCGCGGCCATGAAGCCGCTGCCGACCCTGATGAAGCCGCTGCGCTCGGCCGACCTCGAGACCGGCGAGCCGGCGAATGCGCTGGTCGAGCGCTCCGACGTGGCCGCGGTCGAGGCGCTGGCGGTCGTCGCCGAGGCGTGCGTTGCCTTCGAGCTCGCGCGCGCCGCGAAGGAGAAGTTCGGCGGGGACGCGATCGCTGACTTCGTCGGCGCCTGGCGCGCCTACGTGGAGCGGATCCCCTGGTCGGCGCGCTAGGCCGTCACCTGGCGCTCGCCGGCTTCATGGGAGCCGGCAAGTCGACCGTGGGAGCGCGTGTCGCCGAGCTGACCGCGCGGCCGTTCGTCGACCTCGACCGGCTGATCGAGCGCCGGCACGGCCCGATCGGCGAGCTGTTCGAGCGCGGCGAGCCCGAGTTCCGGCAGATCGAGGAGGGGATCCTGGCCGAGGCGCTTGCCGGCCCAGACGCTGTGATCGCGCTCGGCGGCGGTACGGTGCTCTCGCCGCTCAATCGAGAGCGGCTGCGCTCCCGGGCGCTCACGGTTTTCCTCGACGTGGACGTCGAGACCGCCTGGAAGCGCGTGAGCGGGTCCGACCGCCCGCTCGCACGGCGCGAGGAGGACTTCCGCGCGCTCTACGCCACGCGCCAGGAGGTCTACGCCGAGGCCGCCGACGCCGTCGCCGGCGATGCGGACGGCGTCCTGCGGGCCGGGCTCGCGGTTGAGCTCGGCGGCCGCGTCGTCCCGACGGGGCCCGTGGAGGTCGTCGCGGACGAACGCGTCCTCGAGCTCCACGCACAGCCCGTCGACGGCTCCGTCCACCGGCTTCCGGCGGGCGAGGCGGCCAAGACTCTCGCCGTCGTCGAGCGGCTCTGGAGCGAGCTGAGGCTCGGCCGCGACGGGACGATCGTCGCCTTCGGCGGCGGCTCGACCACCGACGTGGCCGGCTTCGTCGCCGCCACCTACCTGCGCGGGCTTCCGTGGATCGCCGTCCCGACGACGCTCACCGGCCAGGTGGACGCCGCCATCGGCGGCAAGACCGGGATCAACACGACCGGCGGCAAGAACCTCGCCGGCGCCTTCCACTTCCCGGAGCGGGTCGTGCTCGACCCGGACCTGCTTGCGACCCTCCCGGAGACCCAGCGCCGAGCAGGCATGGCCGAGGTCGTCAAGACGGGACTCCTTGCCGGCCGGCCTCTCTGGGAGCTGGACGAGGAGGCGATGATCCGCGCCTGCGCCGCCTACAAGTCCGGTGTCGTCCTCTCCGACCCCTACGAGACGGAGGGGCGGCGGGCGTGGCTCAACCTCGGGCATACGTTCGCGCACGCGCTCGAGGCCGGGTCGGACTACCGCGTCTCGCACGGCGAGGCGGTCGCGCTCGGGCTCCTCGCGGCGCTACGGCTCTCCGGGCAGCCGACCGACGCCGTCGAGGAGGTCCTGCGTCCCGAGCCGGTCGAGGCCAACCTCGACACGGCGTGGGCGGCGCTGAAGCGCGACAAGAAGGGCGAGGGCGTCTTCGTCCTGCTCGAGGCGCCGGGGAAACCGGTCGTGACCACGGTCGCCGACGCCGACGCCCGCGCCGCGCTCGCCGCGCTCGTCCGCTAACCGGCGGCCTCCCCGTCCGTCACATTCGACAAGGTGGTCTCGACGAGAGCGTGGTGGCTGGAGCAGCGCCCGCCCCGCGCTCTCAGCCTGTACCCGCCAGTAGACTCGCCGGGTGCAGGTCGCCGTCCTGAACGGGGTCAACCTCGACGTCCTCGGCGACCGCGACCCGGCTCTCTACGGCGGCCTCAGCCTCGGCGAGCTCGAGACACAGCATCTACCGCTGGGCGCGTGAGCAAGGCTTCACCGCCCGGTGCTTCCAGACGAATCACGAGGGCCAGTTCGTCGAGTGGTGCCACGACGCGCGCGGGTGGGCCGGGGGGCTGATCGTGAACCCGGGCGCCTGGTCGCACTACAGCTATGCGATCCGTGACGCACTCGAGCTCTGCGCCGTGCCGGTCGTCGAGGTGCACCTCTCCGACATCGAGCAGCGCGAGGAGTGGCGGCGGCACTCCGTGATCTCCGACGTCGTCGCCCACCGCATCGTCGGCAAGGGGCCGGAGGGCTACAAGGACGCGCTCGCCTACTTGAAGGAGGAGACGTGAGCGATCGGATCGCGCGTCTCCGGGCCGCCCTGCCGGCGCTGGGTGCGGGGAGCTTCCTCGTCACTCGGCCCGTCAACGTCCGCTACCTCACCGGCTTCGACAGCTCGAACGCCGCCCTCGCGGTCGGGGCCGATCGCGTCGTGCTTGCGACCGACGGCCGCTACGTGGAGTCCGCGCGCACGCTCGACGGCGTCGAGGTCGTCCAGGCCGACCGCGATCTGCTCAGCTGGCTCGGAGCACGACTGGACGAGCTGGCCGAGGCGCCGGTCGCGTTCGAGGCCGACCACGTGACGGTCGCCGGACACGAGTCGCTGCTGGGCGGCGGCGCGGAGCTCCTGCCGACGACCGGCGTCCTCGCCGGAATTCGCGCGGTCAAGGACGAGGGCGAGCTCGGCGCGATCCGCCGCGCCGCACGCGTCACCGACAACGTGTACGAGCGGCTCGCGCAGGAGGCGATCGTCGGCCGTTCCGAGGCCGAGGTCGCGTGGTGGTTCGAGCGGGCGCTCCACGACGAGGGCGCGGATGCGCCGGCCTTCCCCGTGATCGTCGCCTCCGGGCCGAATGCCGCGCTCCCGCACCACCATCCCGGCGACCGCGAGATCGGGCCGGAGGAGACGGTCGTCGTCGATGCCGGCGCGCAGGTGGGCGGCTACTGCTCGGACTGCACACGGACGTTCGCCACGGGGCCGCTTCCGGACGAGCTCCAGCGTGCCTACGCCCTCTGCCGCTCGGCCCAGGAGAGCGCTCTCGCGGGCGTGCGTGCAGGCGCGGTCGCCTCCGAGCTGGACGGGATCGCGCGGACGGAGATCGAGGAGTCCGGCCTGGCGCCCGTCCTGCACGGCCTCGGCCACGGCGTCGGCCTCGAGGTGCACGAGGAGCCGGTGCTTCGGCCGACCTCGACCGACACGCTAACCGCAGGGAACGTGGTGACCGTCGAGCCCGGCGTCTACCTGGCCGGTCGTGGCGGCGTCAGGATCGAGGACATCGTCGTCGTGGGCGAGACAGGGGCGGAGGTCCTGTCGGCCTTCACGAAAGACCTGCTGACGCTGAGCTAGAGTTTCCCGCCGTGGCCGAGACGGTCTCCACGAACCAGTTCAAGAACGGCATGCACGTCGAGGTCGACGGACAGGTCTGGCGCATCGTCGAGTTCCAGCACGTGAAGCCGGGCAAGGGCGGCGCGTTCGTCCGCACGAAGCTGAAGAGCGTCGGCACCGGCGCGGTCGTCGACAAGACCTTCCGCGCCGGCGAGAAGATGCCCCGGATCCGGACGGAGACCAAGAACGTCCAGTACCTCTACGACTCGGGCGACGAGGTCGTCTTCATGGACGAGGAGACGTACGAGCAGCTCGCGCTCCCGCGCGGCGACGTCGCGGAGGAGCTCGATTTCCTGCAGCCCTCGTCCACGGTGCAGATCCTCGTCGTCGACGGGAGCCCGGCGGGCGTGCAGCTGCCCGCGTCGGTCGAGCTCGCCGTCACCGAGACCGAGCCCGGCGTGCGCGGCGACACGGTGTCGAACGTGACGAAGCCGGCGACTCTCGAGACGGGCGCGGTCGTCCAGGTCCCGCTCTTCGTCAACATCGGCGATCGCATCAAGGTCGACACCCGCGAGCGCCGCTACATCTCGCGCGCCTGAGGCGGGAGGACTGTGCCCCAGCTCGTCGACACGACGATCCGGCTTCTCTCGCAGGAGCCCCTTGCCGGCCACGTTTCCGCGGCCGGCCTCTACGAGCTCGCTGCCGAGCTGGACAAGGCGGGGTTCGCCTGTCTGGAGGTCTCCGGCGGCGGCTGCTTCGACGCGGCCGTGCGGCGCGGAGTGGAGAGCCCGTGGGAGCGGATCCGGTCGATCCGCGCGCGCTGCTCGACACCGCTCGGCATGGCTCTCCGCGGGCGGTTCCTGGTCGGCTCACGACCCGTCTCGAGCGACCTCGTGCGCGGGTTCGTCGCGAGCGCGGCCGGAAGCGGCATCGACGTCTTCCGCCTCCACGATCCCCTGAACGATCTCGCGAACCTGCGCGAGGCGGCGGATGCGATCCGAGACGCGGGCAAGGAGCTCTCCGTCGGCCTGGTGCACAGCCCGGGCCCGACCGGGGAGACCGAGGTGCTGCTGGAGCGCGCGCACCATCTGGTCGAGCTGGGCGCGGCGCGCGTGCTCATCCACGACCCGGCCAGCTCCCTCGACCCGGCGCAGGCGCGCGAGCTGGTGGAGCGGGTCGGCGAGGCGAGCGGGCTGCCGGTCGGACTGCACTGCCAGGGAGCCGGAGGCGTCGGCCTCGCTGCCGCGATCGAGGCGGTGCGCGCCGGTGCCGAGCGGATCGCGGTCGCGCTCTATCCGATCGCGCTCTCGCTCCACCGCGTGTCGGCCGAGGCTCTGACGAAGTCGCTGGCCGGCGTCGGGCTCGACACCGGAGTCGACCTCCGAGGTCTGTGGCGCGCCTCCGAGCTGGTTGACGAGGCGCTCGGCGACGAGCCGGTGCCGCCGCTGTCTCCGCGAGTCGCCGTGCGCGCGGCCGAGTACACGCTTCCCGCCGGCCTCGTGGCGGAGCTCGACGTGCGACTTCGTGAGCACGGCTCCGACGACCGGCTGGACGAGGTGCTCGAGGAGCTGACGCGGATCCGCCGGGAGTGCGGCTGGCCGCCGCTCGCCTCGCCGATCGGTCAGGTGATCGGCTCGCAGGCGCTCCTCCACGTCCTTTCCGCGCAGCGCTGGCGCTTCGTCGTCGACGAGCTCCGCGACCTGGTCGAGGGGCGGTACGGCACGCCTCCTGGCGAGGTCGATGCAACCGTGACGCGCGCAGTCGAGCTCCTGGGCGACGGCGTCGAGCGGGCGGAGGAGCCGGAGGAGCTCGACGTGCTACGCGAGGACGCGAGGGGGCTCGCCGCGAGCGAGGAGGAGCTTCTGCTCCTGGCCCTGTACGGCGACGACGCGGAGCCGCTGCTCCGCTCGGTTCGCTCACGTGGTCGGCGTGACGAGTCGGAGACGGCGGGCCTGGCACCCGGCGAGGCCGAGCGGTTGCGAGAGATCATCCGGGTCGTTGAGGAATCCGGCATCAGCGAGGTGACGATCGAGGAGGGCGAGATGCGCGTCACCGTCCGGCGCACGGACGAGGGCGCTGAGGGCCCGGTGCTGCCGCTGCCCGTGCCGACCGCGCCGGTGCACGAGGACCCGGACGGCCCGACGGAGCCGCCGCAGAACGACGTCATCCGGATCGAGTCGCCGATGGTGGGCACGTTCTACCGGGCGCCGCAGCCCGACGCAGACCCGTTCGTCGAGGAGGGCGACACGGTCGAAGCGGGGCAGACGCTCTGCATCCTCGAGGCGATGAAGCTGATGAACGAGGTGAAGGCGGAGTCCGAGGGCGTCGTGCGACGTGTCTGCGTCGAGAACGCCGCGCCCGTGCAGTACGGCGACCTCCTGTTCGAGCTCGAGCCGCTGAACGGCCGGCCGCTCGACGCGCTCTGATGGTCCTTCCCCCGCCCGTCGCCAGCACCCCGTATCTACTAGGGGCACCCCTCTCCCACCACCCGCTTTCCAGCGTACCGTCGAAATCCGCACGCGTGGCGCGCGGACATGTGCCAGGAGCCGCGCGGGACGGTCGCGAAAGCGAACGGCCGCCGCCGGTGTTCCGCCGCGTCCTGATCGCCAACCGGGGCGAGGTCGCCGTCCGCCTGGTCCGTGCCTGCCACGAGCTGGGGGTCGAGGCCGTGGCGGTGTACTCGACCGCCGACCGCGACTCGCTGCACGTCCACCTCGCCGACCAGGGCGTCCACATCGGCCCGCCGCCGGCCGCGGACAGCTACCTGAACATCCCGTCGTTGGTCGCCGCGGCGACGACGACAGGCTGCGAAGCCGTGCACCCGGGCTGGGGCTTTCTGGCCGAGCGGGCCGAGTTCGCGGCCGCGTGCGAGGACAACGACCTCGCCTTCGTCGGCCCGCGGCCCGAGTCGATCGAGGTCATGGGCGACAAGGTCCGCGCCAAGCGGAGCGCGGCCGAGGCGGGCCTGCCGCTCGTTCCCGGCTCGAACGGCGCGGCCAGCCTCGAGCAGGTACGCGCGCTCGCGGGCGAGGTCGGCTTCCCGCTCCTCCTGAAGGCCGCCGCGGGGGGCGGCGGGCGCGGCATGCGCCTCGTGAACGACCCGGATGACCTGGAGAGCGCGTTCCAGACGGCCTCCAGCGAGGCCGAGGCCGCATTCGCGGACGGCTCGCTCTACGTCGAGCGAGCCCTCGTCGGCGCCCGCCACGTGGAGATCCAGGTGCTCGGCGACGGCGAGGGCGGTGCGCTGACCCTCGGCGAACGCGACTGCTCCATCCAGCGCCGTCACCAGAAGCTGGTCGAGGAGGGGCCGTCGCCCGCGGTCTCGCCCGAGCTCCGGGCCGAGATGGAGGACGCCGCGCGGCGGGCGACCGAGGCGCTCCGCTATCGCGGCGCCGGCACATTCGAGTTTCTCCTCGACGAGGAGGGGCGCTTCTACTTCATCGAGATGAACACCCGGCTGCAGGTCGAGCATCCCGTCACCGAGCTGATCACCGGCATCGACCTCGCGCAGGCCCAGCTCCGGATCGCCGCCGGCGAGGGGCTTCCCGCGACGGGCAGGGCCGAGCTGCGCGGCCACGCGATCGAGCTCCGCATCAACGCGGAGGATCCAGCGCGCGACTTCCTGCCCGCGCCGGGAACGGTGACCCGCTTCCGGCCGCCGCTCGGCCCCGGCGTCCGGGTCGACACGCACGTCGTCGACGGCTACGCCATCCCGCCCTTCTACGACTCGCTCATCGGCAAGGTGCTCGCGTGGGCGGAGGACCGCCCCGCTGCGATCCGCCGGGCGCGGCGGGCGCTGACAGAATTCGAGCTGGAGGGAGTGCCCACGACACGAGAGCTGGCGATCGACATCCTGGAGAGCGAGCCGTTCACGAGCGGGAGCTACACGACCGCCTTCATCGCGGAGACGGGCCCGACGCTTCGCTCGCTTGCCGGGGAGGGCGAGTGACGGGCCGCAGCGCCGCGCGCCGCACGGCGCTCGAGCTCCTGTACCAGTGGGATCTCACCGGCCAGCCGCTTCGGAGCCTGCACGACGGCGAGGTCGACCCGTTTGCGCTCGAGCTGGCCGAGGGCGTCGCCGCGGACGCAGAGGCGCTCGACGCCCGCATCACCGCGGCCTCGGACGAGTGGCCTGCCGACCGGCTCGGCGTCGTCGAGCGGAACATCGTGCGCATGGGCGTGTACGAGCTCGACCGGGGCGACGTGCCGGTCGAGGTCGCGATCGACGAGGCCGTCTCGCTCGCCAAGCGCTACGCGAGCGAGGACGCCGGCCGGCTGGTCAACGGAATCCTCGGCCGGCTGGCGAGGGAGGCGCAGCAGACGTGAGCACGAGCGAGCCCGACGCCGTCGCCCGGCTCCAGGAGCTCCTCGAGAAGGTCGAGGCCGCGCGGGCGGAGCTGGAGACGGCCGACGACCCGGAGCGCGCTGTCGAGATCCTCCAGGAGCTCGCCGACCTGGCGAAGGAGGTGCAGGCCGAGGTGGAGCGCGCGCGCAGGGAGGCGGATGCATCAGCCTGACGACCTGCGCGAGCTGGTCGAGGACTTCCTGGCCGGGCTGCCGTTCGCCGAGGAGCTGGGGAGGCTGGAGGAGGCGCTGCGCTACTCGCTGCTCGGCGGCGGGAAGCGCATCCGGCCGGTGCTCTGCCTGGCCACGGGCGAGGCGCTCGGCCGCGACCCGGAGGAGCTCTTGCCCGCCGGCTGCTCGCTCGAGCTCGTCCACACCTTCAGCCTCGTGCACGACGACCTGCCGGCGCTCGACGACGACGACCTGCGGCGCGGGCAGCCGAGCTCCCACGTCCGCTTCGGCGAGGACGTGGCCATCCTGGCCGGCGACGCGCTCCTGGCCGAGGCCTTCCGGCTGGCGCTGCGTTATCCGACGCCGGCCGTCGCGCGCGAGCTTGCCGACGCGACCCTCGGCATGATCGGCGGGCAGTACCTCGACGTCACGATCGACGGCGGGCTCGACGCGGACGGGCTCCGGCGCCTGCACGCGCTCAAGACGGGCCGCCTCCTGCGCGCGGGTGTGACCACGGCGACCGCCGTCGCCGCCCTCCCGCCGGAGGACGAGGCGCCGTGGCGTGCGTTCGGTGACGAGCTGGGCGTCCTCTTCCAGATCGTCGACGACATCCTCGACGCGACCGGCACGGCGGAGGAGCTGGGGAAGACGCCGGGGAAGGACGAGGCCGCCGGCAAGGTCACGTACGTCTCCCTGCACGGGCTCGAGCACGCGCGCGAGCTCGCCGACGACGCCCGGGCGCGTGTGAACGAGCGGCTGGCGAGCCTGCCGGCGGACACGTCCGTCCTGCAGGAGCTGGTGGACACCATCCGCGACCGGCGGAGCTAGTTGCGCTGATGCTCCACCGCCCGAGCCCGGCGGGAACGATCGTTGTGGGCCAGCCCGCGCACGCCTGGCTCTCCGGCCAGATCGCCCGCGCCTGGGCCGAGCCGTTTGCACCGCGCGAAGAGGTCTGCCTGGCCGCGGAACAGCACGACATCGCCTGGACCGGGTGGGAGCGCTCGCCGGAGCGGGACCCGGAGACGGGTCTGCCGTACACGTTCTCTGCGCTCCCGCGCTTGCGCCGGCTCGAGCTCTGGTCGGGCGCCGCGGCGCTCCTGCTGCCGCAGTCGCGCTACGCGGCGCTGCTCGTCTCGCTGCACGGGACGCTCCTGGTCGAGCGCTTCCCGCCGGATGGCGACGAGGACGTCCAGCGCGCCCTGGCCGACTACCTCGAGCGCGAGCGGGATT
This sequence comes from uncultured Actinomycetes bacterium, assembly GCA_963830885.1. GTDB lineage: Bacteria > Actinomycetota > Thermoleophilia > Gaiellales > Gaiellaceae > JAIBJN01. Next base: position 36,463 of record CAWHOA010000012.1, read on the forward strand.
TCCAGGCCCGTGTCCTCGACTCCCTCCGCCGCGACCCGCGCTACGGGCCGCACACGACGCCGGAGGCGGTGGAGGAGAACCGCGAGCTGATCTTCACCTGGGACGGCCTCTCCCTCGCCGTCGTCCACGGCGTCACCGGGGAGAAGAGCGCGGCCGGCCACAGCCTCGGCGCGCGCGACGGCGACCCGACGCGGGTGACCGTCTCCCCGTGGCCCTTCCGCGAGGACGAGGTCACGCTCGTCTGTGATGGGCGCCTGCTCACGGAGACCTACGTCGACGAGCGGGAGCTTCGGCGCGGCCTCGCGAAGGCGCCGTGGATCACGATCGAGACGACGCTCACGCCGAGATGACCCTGTCGATCGAGGAGCCGGCCCGCCAGGCCGGCACCACGCCAGCGCAGATCGGTGCCGCCGGTTCGCGCCGTCATTCGTGACAGTTCGCCCGCAGGGTGACGGGGTACGCTCTCGTCCATGAGCGCCAAGAAGCGCCTGGACGTGCTGCTCGTCGAGCGCGGGCTCGCCGAGAGCCGCTCGCAGGCGCAGGCGCTCGTGCTCGCCGGGCGCGTGAAGGGGCACTCCAAGGCGGGCGAGCAGGTCGAGGAGAGCGCGGAGCTCGAGGTCGCGGCCGGCGCGCGCTTCGTGTCACGCGGCGGCGAGAAGCTCGCGGCTGCGCTGGAGGCCTTCGGCCTCGACGTCGCCGGTGAGGACTGCCTCGACGTCGGCGCCTCGACCGGCGGCTTCACCGACTGCCTCCTGCAGGCCGGCGCCGCGCGCGTCATCGCGCTCGACGTGGGCTACGGTCAGCTGCACCCGAAGCTCCGCGGTGACGCCCGCGTGACCGTGCTCGAGCGCACGAACGTCCGCGACCTACGCTGCGACGACCTGCCCTTCCGGCCCAGCTTCCTCGCGTGCGACGTCTCCTTCATCGGCCTCGCCAAGGCGTTGCCGCCCGCGCTCGCCTGCGCGTCGCCGGGGTGGCGTGCGGTCGTGCTCGTCAAGCCGCAGTTCGAGGCCGGCCCTGCCGACGTGGGCAAGGGCGGGGTGGTCCGCGACCCTGAGGTGCACCGTCGGGTCGTCGACGAGGTACTGGCGCGTGCCCCCGAGTGGGGCGCCCGGCCGGTCGGCGTCGAGCCGTCGCCGCTCCTCGGGCCGAAGGGCAACCGGGAGTTCTTCGTCCAGCTCGCGGACGCGGCGGACGGGTCGTGACCGAGCCCGTTCGCAGGATCGCCGTGCTCGGCACGACCGGCAGGCCCGAGGTCGTCGCCGACGCGCGCCGCCGCGTCGAGGAGGCCGCGGCGGCAGCCGGGGTGGAGGTCGGCTCCCCTGAAGACGAAGCGCTCGACCTCCTCGTCGTGCTCGGCGGCGACGGGACGATGCTCCGCGCCCTCCGCTCGACGCTCGGCAGCGGGACGCCCGTGCTCGGGATCAACTTCGGCCGCGTCGGCTTCCTCACGACCGCGGACGGGGCCGAGCTGGAGGCGGCGCTCACGCGGGCGCTGGCCGGTGAGTTCCGCGTCGTCGACCTGTGCACGCTCGAAGCCGCCTTCGGCGCCGAGACCCATGCGGCCGTGAACGACGTCGTCGTCACCAGCTCCCGCCCCGGGCGGATGGTCGACCTGGGCTGGCAGATCGCGGGCGAGGCCCTCGGCGACCAGCCGTGCGACGGGATGATCTGCTGCACGCCGTCGGGCTCGACCGCGTACAACCTCTCGAACGGCGGCCCGGTTCTCATGTGGGGCCTCGAGGCGATGGCGATGACGTTCGTGGCGCCGCACTCGCTCCGGGCCCGGGCGCTCGTCGTCCCCCGCGGGCTCGACCTGCGGATCGCCAACCGCTCGAAGGAGCTGCCGGTGACCGTGCTCGTGGACGGCCACGCCGTTGGGGAGCTCCAGCGCGGGGAGGAGCTCGCGGTCGCGGTCGGGCCCGAGCACTGCCGGCTGGCCGTGCTCTCCGAGGTGACCTTCTTCACCCGCTACCACGAAGTCTTTCCCTGAGGCGAGGCCGTGCTCCGCCGTCTGCGCATCGAGAACTTCGTCCTCATCCGCGAGGCCGACCTCGCCTTCGCGTCCGGGCTGAACGCGGTCACCGGCGAGACCGGCGCCGGGAAGACGATCCTGGCGCAGGCGGTCGGGCTCCTGCTCGGGGCGCCCGGCGACGCCGCGTACCTCGGCCCGGGGGCGGAGGAGGCGTACGTCGAGGCCGAGCTCGACCTCCCAGAGGGGATCCTCGACGACCCGGGGCTGGAGGCCATAGCCGAGCTGCGGCCTGCGGGGGAAGAAGGGCTCGTGGCCGCGCGGCGGGTGTTCGCGGACGGGCGAACGCGCGCCTACGCGTGGGGCCGGGCCGTCCCGCGGGAGGATCTCGCGGCGCTCGTCGAGCGGCTGCTCGCCATGTCCGGCCAGTTCGAGCAGCGCCGTCTCGCCCGACCCTCGCATCAACTCGACGTCCTGGACGCCTTCGTCGGCGAGGAGCAGCTCCGTCGCCGGGCCGAGCTCCAGCGGGCCTGGAGCGGGCTGGTCGCGGCTCGCCGCCGCCGCGACGAGCTCGCCGGAGCGGCCGCGGGTCGCGCCCAGCGCCTGGAGGAGCTCGCCGAGCTCGTGGCGCGCACCGAGGGGATCGATGCCGGGGACGAGGACAGGCTGCTGGCCGAGCGCGGACGGCTCCGGCACGTGACGGAGCTGGCCGACGCGGCGACGGCGGGCGCCGAGGCACTCGACCCCGAGCAGGAGGGATCCCCCGGGGCTGCCGCCCGCGTCGCCGAGGCCGCCCGCGCGCTGCATTCAGTCGCAGCCCTCGCGCCGGAGCTGGGCGAGGTGGCGGCCGAGCTGGACGAGGCGGAGATCCGCGTGCGCGAGGGCGCCTCGACGCTCCGCGCGTTCCTCGCGTCGCTCGAGGCGGAGCCCGGGCGGCTGGAGGCGGTCGAATCCGAGCTCGACCGGATCGCCGAGGCGCGACGCCGTTTCGACGCGCCGACGACCGAGGAGCTGCTCGCCAGGGCTGCGGAGGCCCGGGCCGAGCTCGCCGAGGTCGAGGCCGGCGCCGATCCGCTGGCGGACGCCGAGCGCGAGGCCGCGGAGGCCGGCGAGCGGGTGGAGGCGCTCTCGGCTGAGCTCTCCGCAGCGCGGGAGGCCGCAGCGGAGCCGTTTGCCGAAGCGGTCGCCGCCGAGCTCCAGGGACTTGGCATGGGCGACGGCGAGTTCCGGGTACAGCTCACGGGCCGCGAGCCGGGCCCGGCCGGGAGCGACGGCGTCTCGTTCCTCGTGCGCCCCAACCCCGGGCTGCCGTTCGCGCCCGCCGCCGAGACCGCCTCCGGCGGCGAGCTCTCGCGGATCGCCCTCGCCCTGCGGGCCGTGGCCCACGCCTCGGCCGGCGAGCCGACGGTCGTCTTCGACGAGATCGACGCCGGCATCGGCGGGCGAACAGCGCACGCGGTCGCCGACGCCCTCGCCCGCCTCGCTGCACGCGCCCAGCTCCTCACCATTACCCACCTGCCGCAGATCGCGAGCGCGGCCGATGCTCACTTCCGCGTCGAGAAGGTTCCCGGCGACCCGACGCACACGCGGATCGAGCGGCTGTCGGACGCCGAGCGGCACGAGGAGCTGGAGCGTATGCTGGGCGGCGCCGAGTTCCTCTCCACGGTGCGCCGCAGTTGACCTTCGTCGAGTTCAACGGGACCGCGAGGCTGGACAAGCGGACGAAGCGCCTCGTCAAGCGCCTCGGCCCCGACGACATCGCCATCATCGACCATCCGAACCTCGACCGCATCTCGGCCGAGGAGCTCCTCGAGAGCGGCGTGCGCGTCGTCGTCAACGTCTCGTCGTCGTCCACCGGCGCCTACCCGAACGCCGGCCCGCTCGCGCTCGTGGAGGGCGGGGTCTGCCTGATCGACGCTCCCGGCGCCGAGCTCTTCGAGACCGTGAAGGACGGCGAGCCGCTCATCGTCCGCGGCTCCAGCGTCTTCCGGAACGGATCCAGGCTGGCGGCAGGCCGCGAGCGGGGCGCGGACGAGCTCGCACGGGACCTCGCCGACCAGCAGAGCCGAGTGAGCGAGGCCCTCGAGGCATTCGCCGAGAACACGCTGCGCCGCCTGGGCGAGGAGACGGCGCTCCTCGCCGGCGGCGTGCAGATGCCGCAGCTCAAGACGCGCTTCCGCGACCGCCACGCCCTCGTGGTGGCGCGCAGCGCCGAGACCAAGCGCGACCTCTCGATCGTGGCGCCGTACATCGGCGACTTCAAGCCCGTCCTGATCGGCGTCGACGGAGGTGCCGACGCGCTCAGGGCCGCCGGCTACAAGCCCGACGTCATCGTCGGCGACATGGACTCCGTCACGGACAAGACGCTGCTCTCCGGCGCCGAGCTCGTCGTCCACGGCTACCCGGACGGCCGTGCGCCCGGCCGGGACCGGCTCGACCGGCTCGGGCTTCCCTCGACGGTGCTCCCGACGCCGGGGATCTCCGAGGACGCGGCGATGCTGCTCGCCTACGAGAAGGGCGCCGAGCTGATCGTCGCCGTGGGAACCAGGTTCAACCTGATCGAGTTCCTGGAGCGGAACCGTGCGGGGATGTCGTCCACCTTCCTCACCCGCCTGCTGGTCGGCGAGAAGCTCGTCGACGCCCGGGGCGTCTCGCGGCTCTTCCGCCCGCGCGTCGGTGTCGGCATGGTGATCGCCTTCGTGCTCGCTGCGCTGGCAGCCCTGACCGCGGTGCTCATCGCCTCGCCGGAGCTGCGGGACATGGTGAGCACGCTCGTCGAGCGCCTGCGCTCGCTCGTCGGCGTCGAATGAGGTCACCGTGATCGAGGCGACGGGCATCCTTCAGTCGGAGCGACCCGATGTCTGGGCCCTCATCGCCGAGCCGTACCACCTCCCCGACTGGTGGCCCGCCTACACCGGCGTCGAGCCCGACCGCCGAGGCCTCGCCGAGAACGCGCGTTGGCAGGTCATCCGCAGCATCTCGCCGGGCTTCTTGCGGAAGCCGGAAGGGGAGGGCATCATCGTGATCACGAAGGTCGTCGAGGGCTGGGAGCTCCGGTGGCACGACGTGAAGCAGGACATCGAGGCCGGCGTCCTCCTCGACAACGCAGGCACGGGGAGGACACGCGCGACCACCTTCGTCTCGGGCCCGTGGCTGCGCCTCCGGACCGAAGGCGCCCGGAAGCTGCCCGATCGCGCCCTCGTCCGCCTGCGCGACCTCTGCCAGACCGCAGCATCCTTGTGAAGCTAGGCTCCAAGGCGGATGTTCGGCCTCCGCTACCACGTGGCCTCGCTGGCGGCCGTCTTCGTCGCACTCGCCGTCGGCATCCTCCTCGGGGTCGCCGTCTCGGGGAAGCTCACCGACGTCACGGATGACGCCGAGCTGCAGAACCTCCGCAACGACAACGACCAGCTCGAGCAACAGCTGGACGCGGCGCGGGCCGATGCCGACGCAGCGACAAGTCGGAGCGAGGGCTCAAACGAGCTCTTCGCGAGCGCCTACCCGGCGCTCATGGAGGGCCGGCTCGACGGGAAGAACGTCGCCGTCGTCTTCCTCGGGCCCGCCGACGGGAGCATGCGCGCCGAGGTCGAGGGAGCCCTCGCCGACGCCGACGCGGACGGAGACGCGCCGGCGCGCGTGGTCGCCCTCGACGTGCCGGTCGATCCCGCCGATGTGACGGCGATCCTCGAGGGCGACGAGCTGCTGGCGGGTTACGCAGACGAGGGCGGTGACCTGTCCGACCTCGGCCGCGAGCTCGGCCGTCAGCTCGCGGAGGGCGACGACACGCTCTGGGGCAGCCTCCAGTCGGAGCTGATCGAGGAGCAGTCGGGGTCGACGTCGACGCCCATCGACGCCGCGGTCGTGGTCACCACCTGGACGGCCCCGGAGGACGCCGATCCGGACGAGCAGGCGGATCCCGCGGCCGAGGCCACGGCCAGCCTGCTCGACGGGCTCGTGAGCGGGCTCTACAGCCTGGACATCCCGGTCGTCGGCTTGGCCGCCGGCGACGATCCGGAGCAGGCGCTCGACGCCTACCGCGACCGCGGGATCTCGACCGTCGACGACATCGAGCTCTCGGCCGGCCGTCTCGCGCTCGCCCTTCTCCTCGCTGGCGCCGAGCCGGGCCACTACGGCTTCGGCGAGGGCGCCACCGACGGCTCCCTGCCTCCGATCGAGCCCCTGCCGGTCGAGGGTGAGTAACACCCCGCGGCCCGCGGGGCTCACCGTTCTCGTCCCGGCCCGGAACGAGGAGGACCGCATCGCCGAGACGGTGACGGCCCTCCAGCGCGACTTCCCGTCCGCGGAGGTGATCGTCGTCGACGGGCGGTCGGTGGACCGAACGGCGGAGCGGGCAGAGGCAGCCGGTGCCGCCGTCCTGCGGGTGGAGCGGCTCGGAAAGGGCGAGGCGCTGTCGGCCGGCGAGCGCGCGGCGCCGCCGGGCCCGCTCCTTCTCGTCGACGCCGACCTGCGCGGGTCGCTGCTCCCGCTCACCCGGAGCGAGGCCGACCTGGCGGTCGCGGCGTTCAGCCGGCGGGTCGGCGGTGGCTTCGGCATCGCCAAGCGCGTCGGGCGGGAGCTGGTCAGGCTCCGCACGGGTGTTTCTCCCCGGGAGCCGCTCTCCGGCCAGCGCCTCGTGAGCGCGCGCGCCCGGGCCGTCTGCTTCCCGGTCGCGTCGGGCTTCGGCTGCGAGGTGCGAATGACCATCGACGCGCTGCGCGCTGGCCTCACCCTCGAGGAGGTCGACATCGACCTCGATCACAGAGCCACGGGACGAGACACCGCGGGCTTTCTCCACCGGGGACGCCAGCTGCTCGACGCGGTGCTGGCGACGGGCCCGCTCGGCGTCAACTACCGCGGGCTCCGACTGCCGCTCGCCGGCTGGACGAATGCCAATCCCAGCGACCCCGGGATCACCCTCGTCACGCTGCTCGGCTTCCTCGACGACGTGTACGGCGGCGAGGAGCGAGGCGTTCGTGCCCACCTGCGCGCGCGCCGGACGACCGGCGTACTCAAGGCCGTCGGCATCCCCCTGATCGGGCTCTGGCGGACGCGGAGCGTCAGCGGCGCGCTCCTCGTGGCGTTCTCGGCGAACTTCCTCAACCAGCTGGACACGCGGCCGGGGCGGTGCCTGAAGGCCTACCTGATCGCCGCCGTTCCGCTCCGCGCGCCGTTGGGCCGGGCCGTCCTCCTGCTCCCCTACGATCTCGCAGAGAGGACGATGCTGGGGGATGCGGGATCGAATGCGTTCGGAGCCATGCTAGGGTTGAAGTCCGTGGACCGCTTCCACGGATGGCACCGTTGGGCCGCGATCGGAACGCTCGCAGGCCTCAACCTCCTCGGAGAGCGCACGTCGATCGGCCGCCTCGTCGAGCGAACGCCCGGCCTGCGCGAGCTCGACCGCCTCGGGAGGCTCCGATGAGAGAGCGCCCCACCAAGTACGTCTTCGTCACGGGCGGCGTCGTCTCGTCGCTCGGCAAGGGGATCAGCGCCGCCTCGCTCGGCCGGCTGCTCAAGGCGCGCGGCCTGCGCGTGCAGGTGCAGAAGTTCGACCCGTACCTGAACGTCGACCCGGGGACGATGAGCCCGTTCCAGCACGGCGAGGTCTTCGTCACGGAGGACGGGGCCGAGACCGACCTGGACATCGGCCACTACGAGCGCTTCGTCGACGAGAACCTCTCCCGGAACGCCAACCACACCTCCGGCTCGATCTGGTACGCGGTGATCCGCAAGGAGCGCAAGGGTGAGTACCTCGGCTCGACCGTGCAGGTCATCCCGCACATCACCAACGAGATCAAGGCGCGCATCAGGCGGGTCGCCGACGTCAGCGACACGGACGTCGTCATCTCGGAGATCGGGGGCACGGTCGGCGACATCGAGTCGCTTCCGTTCCTCGAGGCCATCCGCCAGTTCCGCCGCGAGGTCGGTCACGAGAACGTCGCCTACCTCCACGTCACCTTCGTCCCGTTCATCGACACCGCCGGCGAGCTGAAGACGAAGCCGACGCAGCACTCCGTCAACGAGCTGCGCCGCATCGGTATCCACCCGGACGTCGTCATCTGCCGCTCCAAGGATCGGCTGTCCCGCGACATTCGCGAGAAGATCGCCCTCTTCGCCGACGTCGACCCCGAAGCCGTCGTCGCGAACGAGGACGTGAGCGACGTGTACCTCGTCCCGCAGGCGCTCCGCGAGGAGGGCCTCGACGCGCTCGTCGTCCGCAAGCTGGGGCTGCCCGACGTCGAGCCGGAGCTCGGGGAGTGGGACGAGCTTGCGACGCAGATCGCCAGGCGCAGCGGCGAGGTCGAGATCGCGCTCGTCGGCAAGTACGTGAAGCTCCACGACGCCTACCTCTCCGTCCACGAGGCGCTCAAGCACGCCGGCATCCACCAGGGCGTCGGCGTCAATGTGCGCTGGTTCGACGCCGAGGGCATGAGCCTCGAGGAGGCGGCGGCCGAGCTCGAGTCCGTCGACGGCGTGCTGGTGCCCGGCGGCTTCGGCTCCCGCGGCTGGGAGGGAAAGATCACCGCCTGCCGTGTCGCGCGCGAGCAGGGCATCCCGTACCTCGGCATCTGCCTCGGGATGCAGGTCGCGGTCTCCGAGTTCGCGCGGCACGTCTGTGGGCTCGAAGGCGCCAACTCGACCGAGATGGACCCGGAGACGCCCTATCCGGTGATCGACCTGCTGCCGGAGCAGAAGGAGATCGAGGACCTCGGCGGGACGATGCGCCTCGGCGCCGACGCCGTCGATCTGGTCGAGGGCACGAGTGCCGACGCCGCCTACGGCGACCTCGTCGTCCATGAGCGCCACCGCCACCGCTACGAGGTGAACAACCACTTCCGTCCACTCCTCGTCGAGCGCGGCATGGTCGTCTCGGGCACGTTCCAGGCTGGGCGGCTGGTCGAGGTGGTCGAGCTCCCCGACCACCCGTGGTTCGTGGCGAGCCAGTTCCACCCGGAGTTCAAGTCGCGCCCGACGCGCCCGGCTCCGCTCTTCCGCGACTTCGTGGGCGCCGCCCTGATCCGGGCTCGCGAGCGAGGCCGCGTCGCCGAGGCCGCGAGCCGCTAGGTCGCGCCCCCTTCTTATAGGGGCACCCCTCTCCCACCACCCGCTTCCTAGCGTAACGCCGAACACCGCGCGTGTCTTGCCCAGGACTGGGACGAGAGTGCGACTGCTTCGTCCACAGCCACCGGCCCTAGAATCGAGCCCGTGACCACCGCCTGGGCCTCCGACGTGCTCCCGCTCTTCCTCGAGCTCGTGGCGATCCCGAGCCCGTCCGGCGAGGAGGAGGCGGTCGCCGAGCACGTCCGCGGCTACCTGCGCGACCTGGGCGTCGAGGCGGACGCCGACGCGGCCGGGAACCTGCTGGCGCGGCTGCCGGCGCCGGAGGGCGAGAGCGGCACGCCGATCTTCCTCTGCGCACACCTCGACACGGTTCCCGCTTCCGGGCCGATCGAGCCCGTCGTCGCGGACGGAGTCATCACGAGCGCGGCCGACACGATTCTCGGCGCCGACGACAAGGCGGCGGTGGCCGTGCTGCTCGAGGCCGCCCGCCTGATCCTGGCGGAAGGGCGGCCGCACGCAGGCGTCGAGCTCCTGTTCACCACGCGGGAGGAGACCGGCCTCGAGGGGGCGTTCGCCTTCGACTGCGTCGCGGCTCGAGGCCCGGCTCGGCTTCGTGTACGACTACTCCGGCTCCGTCGGAGAGGTCGTCGTCGCGGCGCCCTCAGGCCGGGCGATCGACGTCCTTTTCACAGGGCGGCCGGCTCATGCCGGGATCAATCCGGAGGACGGGCGCTCCGCCATCGTGGCCGCCGCGCGGGCGATCTCGGATCTGCGCCTCGGCCGCATCGACGAAGAGACGACTGCCAACGCAGGACGGATCGAGGGTGGCAGCGCGCTCAATGTCGTGCCTGCGCATTGCCGGCTCGCCGTCGAGGCGCGCTCCCGCGACGACCGAAAGCTCGCCGACCTCGTGCAGGAGATGCTCGACTCGTTCTCGTTCGCAGCCGCGGTCGCCGACTGCGAGGTCGATGCCACCGTTGAGGACAAGTACCGCGGCTACCGCCTGGCGCCGGACGACCCCGCGCTCGTCCTCGCGCGGACTGCGCTCGAGCGCGCCGGCTTCGAGCCGACGGAGGTGGAGGTGGGCGGGGGGTCCGACGCGAACGTCTTCAACGAGCGCGGGCTCCACTGCGTCAACCTCGCCAACGGGATGGCGAACGTCCATACCGCCGACGAGGCGATCGCCGTCGCCGACCTGCAGGCCATGGTCGGTGTCACGCTCGAGCTCGTCGCCGCCGCGCGGGAGGCCTAGTTGCCGGTCACCCTGCGCAGGGGAAAGGTGACGGCGATCGCCGAGCGCCACGACGGCCTCGTCCGGCTCGAGGTGGACGGCCGCGCCTGCGCCGCCTATCCGGCGCTCACCGGACCGGTTGCGCTCGGAGACGACGTGCTCGTCAACGTCCAGGCCCTCGAGCTCGGGCTGGGGACGGGCGGGTTCGACGTCCTGCACGCGAACCTCACCCGGGGGCTCGAGCTGCCGGCCGAGCGCGGCGCACACGTGATGAAGCTCCCGTACACGCCGCTCCAGCACGCCGTTCTCCACGCCGAGGAGTCCTGGGGCGACGAGTCCTCGGCCGATCTCGCCGGCCTGCCCGTCGTGTGCTGCTCACTGCACAGTCAGGTCGCGCCCGTCTGCGCGGGGCTGGGCCGCGACCTAGGGGTTGGCTACATCCAGGTTCCTGGAGGCGCCTTGCCGGTGCCGCTTTCCGACACCGTGCGCGCGCTTCGCGACGCCTCGTATCTCGAGACGACCGTCGCCGTGGGGCCGTGCTTCGGCGGGGAGGTCGCCTGCGTCTCGACCGCCTCGGCGCTCGTGGCGTGTGCCCGGGCCGGATTGGATGCTGTCGTCTGCGCGATCGGCCCCGGAATCGTCGGGACGGGATCGCGTTACGGGCACGGCGCGCTCGCGGCGGCGGAGGCGGCTAATGCCGCAGGGGCGCTGGGAGGCTCGCCGATCCTGGCGCCGCGCGTCTCGGCCGTGGACGAACGGGTGCGTCATCGCGGGCTCTCGCATCACACGCTCGCCACGCTCGAGCTGGTACGGAGCGCCACCGTCGCCTGGCCGCAAGGCCTCGAGGTGCCGCGCGAGCTCGGGCCCGTCGAGACGGTCGACGCATCCGGCTGGCGCGAGGCGTGCGACGGCCTGACGCTTTCCCACATGGGCCGCGGCCCCGATGAGGAGCCGTGGTTCTTCGCCGCCGCCTATGCGGCCGGGCTCCTCGCGCGCGCTCGGGCGGCCTGAGCGTTCGACCGGACGGCGAAGAATGCCGTGCAAATGCGGCCATCCCGCCGCACCGCTTCGGTTATGGTTGGCCGCGCCTCATGCGGATCGGCGTTGCCAAGGAGATCAAGCAGGACGAGTATCGGGTCGCGCTCACACCCGCGGGCGCCGGCGAGTTGCGACGATGCGGTCACGAGGTCGTGGTCGAGACGGGCGCCGGCGTCGGGAGCACCTTCCCCGACGTCGAGTACGAGGCGGTCGGTGCGCGCGTGACGTCGGTCGACGACGTCTGGGCCAGCTCGGACATGGTGCTGAAGGTGAAGGAGCCGTTGCCGGCGGAGTACGACCGCCTCCGTGACGGGCAGATCCTCTTCACGTACCTGCACCTGGCCGCGGACGACCAGCTGACGCGGGCGCTCATGGCGAGCGGGGCGACCTGCGTCGCCTACGAGACGGTCGAGACCGACGACGGCAAGCTGCCGCTCCTCGCGCCGATGAGCGAGGTCGCGGGACGCCTCGCGACGCAGATGGGGGCGTGGGCGCTCGAGAAGGCCCAGGGGGGCAGAGGGATCCTGCTCGGCGGCGTCCCCGGTGTCCCGCCGGCGAAGGTGGTCGTCCTGGGCGGCGGGATCGTCGGCTACAACGCGGCGCTGATCGCGGTCGGCATGCAGGCAGACGTGTGGATCCTCGACCGGTCGGTCGAACGGATGCGCGACCTCGAGATGATGCTCGACGGCCGCATCACGCTCGCCATGTCCAATCGGCTTCAGATCGAGCAGGTTGCCGCCGACGCCGACCTCATCATCGGCGCCGTGCTCATTCCCGGGGCGCGCGCGCCCAAGCTGATCACCCGCGACATGCTCGGTGGCCTGAAGCCGGGCGCGGTGCTCGTGGACGTGGCCATCGACCAGGGCGGCTGCTTCGAGACGTCCAGGCCGACGACGCATTCCGACCCGATCTACGAGGTCGACGGCATCGTCCACTACTGCGTGGCGAACATGCCGGGCGCCGTCCCCGCGACCTCGACGTTCGCGCTCACGAACGTGACGCTGCCCTACGTGGAGGCGATCGCCGACCACGGGATCCGCGAGGCGGTCGCGCGCGACCGGGCGCTCGGGCGCGGCGTCAACATCGTGGACGGGAAGCTCACCTACCAGGCCGTCGCTGACGCGCACGGCCTCGACTACTCGCCGCTCGAGCAGGCGCTGCCGCTCGAGCCGGTTGCATAGCCGCGCCCTACGACTCGGGCGTCGGTCCGAGCTCCTTGTCCGGAAAGAACCTCAGCGTGAGCTTCATGACGACGTACGTGACCCCGGCGGCGATGCTGATCGTCCCCGCGATCCAGAACGCCACGCCGACGAGTCCGAGGATCGTGTCCATGACAACCGTAGAATAGCCTCATGCCGCGCGCCTGCGTGATTGTGCTGGACGCGGTTGGTGCGGGCGAGCTGCCGGACGCGGCCGAGTACGGCGACGAGGGCTCCAACACCCTGGGCAACGTTGCCAAGGCCGTCGGCGGCCTCGACCTCCCCAACCTCGAGCACCTGGGCTTCGGGAACATCGAAGACCTGGAGGGCTGCCCGCCGATGGAGGGTGCTCCCGCGGTCGCGGGCCGGCTGTTCGAGCGCTCCAAGGGAAAGGACACCACGACCGGCCACTGGGAGCTCATGGGCATCGTCACTCCGGTCGCGATGCCGACCTACCCACACGGCTTCCCGTTCGAGGTGATCGAGGAGTTCGCGCACCGCACGGGACGCGGCGTGCTCGGCAACAAGGCGGCGTCGGGCACCGAGATCATCGAGGAGCTGGGCGAGGAGCACCAGCGCACCGGCAAGTGGATCGTCTACACGTCGGCCGACTCCGTGTTCCAGATCGCGGCGCACGAGGAGACGATCCCCCTCGAGGAGCTGTACGAAGCGTGCGGAATCGCCCGGGAGATCCTGACCGGCAAGCACGCAGTCGGCCGCGTGATCGCGCGTCCGTTCGTCGGCGAGCCCGGGAGCTACACGCGCACGCCGAACCGCCACGACTGGTCGTTGCGGCCCAGGCAGCCCAACTACCTGACGCTCGTGCGCGAGGCCGGCAGCGAGGTGCACGGAGTCGGAAAGATCGGCGACATCTTCGCCGGCGTCGACATCGACCACTCGCACGCGGCGAAGTCCAACGCCGATGGGATCAGGCTCACCGAGACCCTCCTGCGCGAGCTGGACTCCGGGTTCGTCTTCGTGAACCTCGTCGAGACCGACATGCTCTGGGGCCATCGCAACGACCCCGTGAACTTCCATCGCTGCCTGCAGGACTTCGACCGCCGGCTGCCCGACCTCCTCGACGCATTGCGCCCGGGCGATCTCTTCGTACTGACGTCGGACCACGGCTGCGACCCGACGACTCCCTCGACCGACCACTCGCGGGAGCACGCGCTCTTTCTCGCCTACGTCGCGGGGAAGAACGCAGCCGGCCGGCGCCACGACGGGGAATTTGCGGACGTCGGGGCGACCGTGAACGCCTGGCTGGGCGGGAAGGCGCCGAGCCGAGGCATCCCGGGCGCTCCCGTCGTTCAGCCGTGATCCACCCCGCCGAGCTCATCCGCCGCAAGCGGGACGGCGAGGAGCTCTCCGGCGAGGAGCTCGCGGCGCTGACGCTCGCGTACGCGCGGGACGAGATCCCCGATTACCAGATGGCCGCGTTCTGCATGGCCGCGTACTTCCGCGGCCTGACGGCCGCGGAGACCCACGCGCTCACGGACGCGATGGTGCAGAGCGGGGAGGTCATCGACCTCTCACCACTCGGTCGCAAGGTCGTCGACAAGCACTCGACCGGCGGGGTCGGCGACAAGGCGTCGATCGTGATCGGCCCGATAGTCGCGGCCTGTGGCGTCCCGTTCGCCAAGATGAGCGGCCGCGGGCTCGGCCACACCGGCGGGACGCTCGACAAGCTCGAGTCGATCCCCGGCTTCCGGATCGAGCTCGCCAGCGAGGAGTTCATCCGCCAGGTGCGGGAAGATCGGCCTTGCGATCATTGGCCAAACCGCTGACCTCGTCCCGGCGGACAAGAAGCTCTACGCCCTCCGGGACGTGACCGCGACCGTCGACATCATCCCGCTGATCGCCTCGTCGATCATGTCGAAGAAGATCGCCGGAGGCGCCGACGCGATCGTCCTCGACGTCAAGGTCGGCGACGGCGCGTTCATGAAGACACTGGACGAAGCGCGCGACCTGGCGCGGACAATGGTCGAGCTCGGGCGCCTTGACGGCCGTGAGGTCGTCTGCGAGCTGACCGACATGGATCAGCCCCTGGGCCGCGCCGTCGGCAACTCGCTCGAGATCCACGAGGCGCTCGACACACTCGAAGGTGCCGGTCCGCCCGACCTCACCGAGCTCGTCCTCGGCGCCGCGGCGTATCTGCTGGCGCTCTCGGACCTCGGCGTCGACCACGACGAGGGCCGTCGGCTCGCCGAGGAGGCCGTCGCCGACGGGGCCGCGCGCGAGCTCTACGACCGCTGGGTGCGGGCCCAGGGCGGCGACCCGGCGCGGGAGGTCCTTCCCCGGGCGACGGTCGTTCGTACCGTGCCGGCGCCGTCGGCGGGCTTCGTCGAGGGTATCGCGACGACCGGGGTCGGTCTGGCGGCGCTCCGCCTCGGTGCAGGGCGCATCCACAAGGAGGACTCCATCGACCATTCCGTGGGCGTCGTCTGCCTGGCGAAGCGTGGGGATCGCGTCGAAGCAGGCCAGGCCCTGGCGGAGGTGCACGCGCGCGACGAGGGCTCCGCCCAGCATGCCGGCGACGAGGTAAAGGCCTGCTATCGGATCGGGGACGCGGAGCCCAAGCGGCGGCCGATCGTCCTCGACGTCGTCTCGTGAACGCCTGAGTCCCGATGCCTGAGCTGCCGGAGGTCGAGACGATCCGCTCCCGCCTCGCGCCGGCCCTGGCCGGCCGGCGGTTCGAACGGGTCGAGATCAGCGACTCGAGGCTGACCCGGCCCGTGCCGCCTGACGCCGTGGCCGACGCGCTCGAAGGCGAGCGGGTCGCCGACGTGCGCAGGCGAGGCAAGTACTTGGTTGTCGTCTTCGAGAGCGGGCGGCACCTCCTCGTTCACCTGCGGATGACCGGAAACGTCCTGCACCCGGCGCCTGAGGGGCGCGAGGACGATCCGCACGTGCGGGCTGTCGTCAGATTGGACGACGGATCGGACGTCCTCTATCGCGACGTCCGGCGCTTCGGGACGTGGGATCTCCTCGAGCCGGGGGAGCTCGATGCGTACTTCGCCGCGCGACGGCTGGGCGTGGAGCCGCTCGGCCGGTCCTTCACCGCCGCGACGCTCGCGCGGGCGCTCGCGGGCAGGAAGGCTCCCGTGAAGGCGGCCCTCCTCGACCAGCGTGCAGCCGCCGGGATCGGGAACATCTACGCGGACGAGGCGCTCTGGTATGCGCGAATCCATCCGCTCACGCCGGCCGGACAGCTCCCCGAGGAGCAGGTCGCAGCGCTCCGGGAGGGGGTGCGGAAGGCGCTCCAGCTCGGAATCCGCCGGCAGGGGGCCACCCTGCGGGACTACCGCGGTGCCGACGGCAGCCCCGGCAGCATGCAGGACGAGTTTCGTGTCTACGGGCGCGAGGGCGAGCCGTGCGAGCGCTGCGGCACGCCGATCGTCAAGACGCGAGTCGCCGGTCGCGGGACCTGGTTCTGTCCTGTGTGCCAGCCTTCTCAGTAGGATCGAGCGCATGGAGCCGTGGTCGTTCGAGCCCGCCGGGCGCTTCGAGGAAGCGGTCATCGTCAGCGACGCCCTGCGCGGAAATGTGCTCGGAGACCCGCACGAGCGTCCTCTCTGGGTCTACCTGCCGCCGGGGTACGACGACGAGCCGGATCGCCGCTTCCCGGCCGTCTACATGATCCAGGGCCTCACCGGCCAGCTCGACATGTGGCGCAACCGCGCGCCGTTCCGGCGCAACTTCCCGGAGCTCGTCGACGACCTCTTCGCCAGAGGAGGAGCGCCGCCCGTTGTGGTCGTCTGGGCGGACTGCTGGACGTCGCTGGGCGGCAGCCAGTTCCTCGACTCCCCGGGGACCGGCAACTATCACACCTATCTGTGCGACGAGGTGGTGCCCTGGGTGGACGCCCGCTATCGCACCGTCGCAGCCGCGGAGCATCGCGGGATTGCCGGCAAGTCGAGCGGGGGCTACGGCGCCATGGTGACGCCGATGCTGCGGCCCGACCTCTTCGG
The DNA here is from genome assembly GCA_963830885.1 of uncultured Actinomycetes bacterium. GTDB lineage: Bacteria > Actinomycetota > Thermoleophilia > Gaiellales > Gaiellaceae > JAIBJN01. The sequence continues at coordinate 52,933 of CAWHOA010000012.1, forward strand.
CGGCCTCGCCACCCACGCGGGCGATGCGCTCTTCGAGATCTGCTACCTGCCCGAGTTCAGGGAAGTCGTGCGCGTGCTGCGCGAGGAGTACGAGGGCTCCTACGACCGTTTCTGGGAGGACTTCCGCTCGCGCCCGGCGTTCGCGAAGCAGCACGACGACATCCTCCTGAACGTCTGGTGCATGGCGGCGTGCTACTCGGCCGACCCGGACGGCACCGTCCGCCTGCCCTTCGACGTGGACACCGGAGAGCTCCTCCCCGATGTCTGGGCGCGCTGGCTCGAGTGGGATCCCGTCCGCATGGTCCCGCAGCGGGCGGCGGCGCTCCAGTCGCTGCGCGCCGTCTACATCGACGCCGGGACGCGCGACGAGTACTACCTCGACCTGGGAGCGGAGGCGTACCGGCGCGCGCTCGCCGACGTCGGCTTCACGGACGTCCGCTTCGAGCTCTTCGACGCGACGCACATGGCCATCGAGTACCGCTACCCGCTCTCGCTCGCCTACCTGGCGGAGCGGCTCTCGCCGTAGCGTCCTCAGTCCGCCGCGGGCTCGTCGGCCGCGGCGAGCACCCCGCTGCGGTCCAGCTCCCGGAGCTCGGTGAAGCCCCCGATCGGCCGGCCGTCGATCAGGATCTGCGGCACGGTCCAGCGGCCGGTCAGGTCGAGGAGCTTCGCACGGAAGGCCGGGTCGTGGTCGACGCGGATCTCGTCGTAGGCGAGGCCGCGCTCCTGGAGGAGCGCCTTCGCGCGGTCGCAGTAGCCGCACCACGCCGTGGTGTAGACCTCGATCCGCGGCACGATCAGGGAGAACGTCGCCGTCCCGGCCGTGATTCCCCCGAGGGCGGATCTAGACTGACCGCGATGTCGTCGCGCACGCTCACGACCGAGGCGGTCGTGCTCCGCTCCATCCGCTTTTCCGAGGCGGACTGCGTCCTCCACCTGTACACCCTGGCGAAGGGGCGGGTCGGGGCGATCGCCAAGGGCGTGCGCAAGACCCGCTCGCGGTTCGGCGCCCGGCTGGAGCCGCTGTCGCACGTCGAGCTCCTGCTGCACGAGGGGCGCGGCGACCTGCACACGGTGCGCGGGGCGGAGCTCGTCCGCTCGCACGACCGCTCTCGCACCGACCCGTACCGGCTCGCGGTCGGTCACATCGGGCTGGAGGCGGTGCTGCGGCTCTTCGTCGAGGAGGAGGCGCAGCCTCCGGCGTTCCACGCGCTCACGCGCTTCCTCGACCTGCTCGACGAGGTCGAGGCCGAGCTCCCGGCCCAGCCTGCCCTCGAGCCGCTCGTGCTCTCCTTCCAGCTCAAGCTGCTCTGGCTCTCCGGCTACCTGCCGCACCTGGCGAGCTGTGCGTCCTGCGGCGAGGCGAAGCCGCTCGTCGGCTTCTCCGCACGGGCGGGAGGTGCTGTGTGCGGCGACTGCTCGACCGGCGCGGTGCCGGTCTCGGAGGCCGGCTTCCTCGGCATTCGCGCGCTCCTCGAGCTTCCGCTCGCGGGCGTGGGCGACGCCGGGCTGGGCGAGGACGCCCTACGCCTCTGCCTGCGGGTCATCGAGGCCTCCTACGAGGAGCACGGCGGCTTCAGGCTGCGGACGCTGTCGGCCTAGCTGCCGGGTCGCCGCACGGGGTTCGCGCCGCCGCCTCGGCGCACTCTTATTAGGGGCACCCCTCTCCCACCACCCGCTTCCTAGCGTAACGCCGGAAACCGCACGTGTGGCGCGCGGAAGTGTGACGAGCTCGTGTCAAGTGCCGGGGCCCGGGCTCCGGCATGGCAAGGTTTCCCCGTGATCAGGCAGCTCGCCGAGGCGTACGAGCTCGACGACGATCCAGGGCGGGTCGACGTCGACGCTGTCCACGCGTTCCTCTCGAAGGAGTCCTACTGGGCCGAGGGCCGCTCCCGCGAGACGGTCGAGCGGCTGGTGAACGAGGCGCAGCGGGTCGTCGGCCTCTACCACGGCGGCCGTCAGGTCGGCTTCTGCCGGGCCGCCACCGACGGCGTCGCGTACGTGTACCTCGCCGACGTCTACGTCCTCTCGGAGCATCGCGGCCGCGGGCTCGGCATCGAGCTCGTCCGCGAGATGGTCGACAACGGCCCGTACGGCCACCTCAAGTGGTTCCTGCACACGGGCGACGCGCACGAGCTCTACACACGCTTCGGGTTCGGCCCCCCGAGCGAGAGAGTGATGGAGCGGCTCCCGTAGCATGTCCGCTCGATGAGCGCGCTCACCTTTCAGGACATGATCGCCCGCCTCGAGCGCTTCTGGGCGGACGAGGGCTGCGTGCTCATGCAGCCGTACCACACCGAGGTCGGCGCGGGCACTTTCAACCCGGCCACCTTCCTCCGTTGCCTCGGGCCTGCGCCTTGGCGGACGGCGTACGTCGAGCCGAGCATTCGTCCGACCGACGGCCGCTACGGGGAGAACCCGTTCCGCTTTCAGCACTACTACCAGTACCAGGTGATCCTGAAGCCGGCGCCCGCCGACGTGCTCGATCGCTACTTCGCCTCGCTCGAGGCCGTCGGCATCGACCTCACCAGGCACGACGTCCGCCTGGTCGAGGACGACTGGGAGGGGCCGACGCTGGGCGCGTGGGGGCTCGGCTGGGAGGTCTGGGTGGACGGCATGGAAGTGACGCAGTTCACGTACTTCCAGCAGCTGGGCGGTCTCGAGCTCGACCTGATTCCCGCGGAGATCACCTACGGCCTCGAACGGCTCGCCATGTTCCTGCAGGACAAGCGCAGCGCCTTCGAGCTCGAGTGGGCGCCCGGCGTCACCTGGGGGGACGTCTACCGCGAGAACGAGCGCCAGTGGTCGGTCTACAACTTCGAGGCGGCGCCGGTGGACATCCTCATCCGCCGCTTCGGCGAGCACGAGGCCGAGTGCCGCTCGCTCATCGAGCTCGGGTTGCCGCTCCCCGCCTACGACCAGGTCCTCAAGTGCTCGCACGCCTTCAACCTGCTCGATGCGCGCGGAGCCATCTCGGTGACCGAGCGCGCCTCCTACATCGCCCGCGTCCGGAATCTCGCCCGGAGCGTCGCCGAGCTTCAGATGGAGAGCCTTGCCGAGCCTGCTGTTTGAGATCGGCTGTGAGGAGCTCCCCGCCTCCGCGTGCCGCGAAGCGGAGGCCCAGCTCCGCGAGCGGTGGCTGCCCGAGCTGGGCGAGGGGACCGTGTACGTCGGGCCGCGGCGCGTGGCTCTGCTCGTCTCCGAGGTCGCCGAGCGCGAGCCCGACCGCTGGATGCAGGGGCCGCCGGAGCACCTGCGCGAGAAGGCGGCCGCCGGCTTCGCGCGCAAGCAGGGTGTGACCGAGGACGAGCTCGAGGTGCGCGACGGCTTCCTGGGCGTGGTCGTGACCGGCCGGCCTGCGTCGGAGGCGCTGCCCGAGAAGCTCGCCGCCGTCGTGCACGGGCTGAGCTTCGGCAAGTCGATGATCTGGGAGAAGGACGGCCCGCGCTTCTCGCGGCCCGTTCGCTGGCTGTGCGCCAAGCTCGACCGCAAGACGCTCCACGTCGAGGCGGCCGGGCTTACGTCCGGGCGCCTCACGTACGGACACCGCTTCACCGGCGGCGAGGTCGAGCTTCCTCGCGCGGACGAGTATCTGGACGTCCTCCGCGCGGCCGGGGTGGAGCCCGATCAGGACGAGCGTCGGCGCCTGATCGTGGAAGGACTGGACGCGATCGGCGGCTGGCGCGACCCCGCCGGCGTGATCGAGGAGGTCGTCTTCCTCGTCGAGAGCCCGATCGTCCTCGCCGGGAGCTTCGACGAGCGCTTCCTGGAGCTGCCGCCGCGCGTCGTCGAGACGGCCATGCAGTCCCACCAGCGCTACTTCCCGCTCGAGGGAGCCCGCTTCGCGTTCGTCGCCAACGGCGGCGACCCGGAAGTCGTGGTAGCCGGCAACGAGCGCGTGCTGGAGGGCCGGCTCGAGGACGCCCATTTCACCTTCGAGCGCGACGTGGCGAAGGGGATCGAGGCGCTCGCAGCGGAGCTCGGCGCCATCACGTTCGTCGCCGGCGCGGGCACGTTCGCCGACAAGGCGGCGCGCCTGCAGGAGCTCGTGGGCGAGCTGGGCGGCGGCGAGGCCTCACGCGAGGCCGCGCGACTGGCCAAGGCGGACCAGGCCGCCGAGCTCGTGCGGGAGTTCCCCGACCTGGAAGGTCACATCGGCGCCGAGTACGCGCGGCTCGCCGGCTTTCCCGAAGGTGTGTGCGCCGGAATCGAGGAGCAGTACCTCCCGGACTCGGCCGAAAGCGTGCTGCCGCACACGGAGCAAGGGCGCGTGCTGGCTGCGGCCGAGAAGATCGACAACCTCACCGTGTCCTTCGCGCTCGGCCAGCGGCCGACCGGCTCGCGCGACCCGCACGGCCTCCGCCGGGCCGCGATCGGGCTCTGCCGGCTCGCGGTCGAGGGTGCGCTCGAGATCGACGTGGCCGCGCTCGTCCAGCGCGACCTGGGCCTCCTCGTCCAGCAGGACGCGAGCGTCACGGACGATCCGTCCGACGTCGCCGACTTCGTCTTCGAGCGGCTCGAGGGGCTCGTCGACGTCCCTGTCGAGTTCGTCCGCGCCGCCCGAGCAGGGGGCGTCTCCGAGCTCGGGGCGGTTGGCGAGCTCGCCGCGACCCTGGCCGCGGAGGCTCCCTCGGAGGATTTCGAGCGCGCCTACGTCGCCTTCGACCGCTCGAACCGGCTGGCCGGGCGCGCGGACGGGGCGGCCGCGACCCTCGATGCCGGGCTGGCGACCGACGAGGCCGAGAGAGCCCTGATCGACGCGCTCGGCAGCGCGTCGCCGCGGATCGAGGCCGCGGTCGCCGAACGGGACTTTCCCGCGGCGATCGCCGCCGCGGCCGAGCTCGGCCCTCCGGTCGACAGGTTCTTCGACGAGGTGCTCGTGATGGCCGACGACGAGCGCGTGCGCGCCAACCGGCTGCGCCTGCTCCTCGACGTTCGCGACGCCGTCGGAGCGCTCGGCGACCTGTCGCAGATCCCACGGTAGGCGGCACCGCGGCGATGTCCGACCTGGTCGAGCTCCACGTGGTCTCCGACTCGACCGGGGAGACGGCCGCCAGGGTCGTCGAGGCAGTCGAGGCACAGTTTCCGGGGCAGGAGTTCGAGGTCGTCCGGCATCCGCGCATCGCGGTCGTCGAGGACGTTCACCTCGCCGCGCAGCGGGCCCGCGGGCGCCGCGCGGTCGTGCTCTTCACGCTGGTCGAGCCCGAGATGCGCGAAGTGATGCGCATGCTCTGCAAGCGCTACCGGCTCCACTACTGCGACCTGCTCGGACACCCGATCGAGGCGGTCGCACGCGTCTCCGGCGCGCCGGCCACGCGTCGGGCGGGGGCCCCTACCGTGCTCGACTCGAGCTACTTCAAGCGGATCGCCGCGATCGAGTTCGCCGTCCGCTACGACGACGGCGCCGCCGCGCGCGAGCTGCCCGAGGCCGACATCGTGCTCGTGGGTGTGTCGCGCAGCTCGAAGACGCCGCTCTCGATGTACCTGGCCTATCTCGGGTACAAGACGGCCAACGTGCCGATCGTGAAGGGCATCGACCCGCCGCAGGAGCTCTGGAAGATCGATCCGGCCCGCGTCGTCGGGCTGACGATCGACGCCGAGCGGCTCGCCGCGATCCGGGGGGAGCGAGTGCGCGGCATGGGCGGGGGAGGGCGCTACGCCGACCTGGCCGAGATCTACGAGGAGCTCGAATACGCCGAGTCCATCCACAAGCGGCTCGGGTGTCCCGTGATCGAGGTCTCCAACCTCGCCATCGAGGAGACGTCCCGGCGGATCGTCCGCCTCGTCGAGGAGCGCAGGCTGCAAGGCGAGACGAAATGATCGCCAAGCGCCCGATCGCGTGGTACTGGTGGCCGTTCTGGATGCTGCTCCTCGCGGCCGGCCTGTTCGTCTTCTACGTTCTCCTCACGCCGGTGTGGGTGAGCATCCGCCTGATCGAGTGGTTCGCGCACAGGCGGGAAAGCGCGGGCGCCTGAGGCCGCTGGTATAAGGCGACCGTGGCGATGTTCCACGTCGTGATCCACCGCTCGGGCCCCGAGTACGACCTCTCGCGGCCGCTGGAGGAGCAGTCCGGCTGGCAGGGGCACGCGGACTTCATGGACGAGCTCGCCGACGCGGGCTTCATCGTCCTGGGCGGCCCGCTCGCCGACGAGTTCCAGGTCGTGCACGCCGTCGAGGCCGAGTCCGAGGAGGACGTCCGCGCGACGCTCGGCCGCGACCCGTGGAGCGGGTCGCACCTCGTGGTCGACACCGTCGAGCCGTGGACGATCCGGCTGGACGGTCGGCTCCGTTAGCCAGACCGTTCCTTAAAAAGGAAGAGGCGGCCCGTGGTGCCACGACCGCCTCTCTCTCGGGCCGAGACGTAGGCTGCGGCGCCCCGCGTCTGCCTAGCCCGCTCTCTGACGATGATCGAGAGGGGTCAACGGCGCTATTCCCCTGCCGGGGGATACTGCCGGGAGGGTTTGGCGTGATGTTTGCTCGGGATAGACGACATCTCGCCGAACCCTCCTGGGTGCATCGAAATCGGTGCGATGGGAGAATCCAGACCAGGGCGATGGCGACGCAGTACGTCTACGACTTCTCCGAGGGCGGCGGCCTCGGGCGCGAGCTTCTCGGCGGCAAGGGCGTCGGGCTCGCCGAGATGACCGCGATCGGGCTTCCGGTGCCGGCCGGCTTCACCGTGACGACGGAGGCGTGCCGCGAGTACATGCGCCTCGGTGGCTCCGTGCCCGAGGGGCTCTCCGGCCAGGTCGCCGACGCGGTTGCAAGGCTGGAGAGGACGACCGGCAAGCGCTTCGGCGACCCGACCGACCCGCTCCTCGTCTCGGTGCGCTCGGGGGCCGCCGTCTCGATGCCCGGGATGATGGACACGATCCTCAACCTGGGCCTGAACGACGAGGCGGTCGAGGGACTTGCCCGTGCGACCGGAAACGACCGCTTCGCCTTCGACGCCTATCGCCGGCTCGTGCAGATGTTCGGCGACGTCGTGGCGGGGGTGGACGGGCAGCTCTTCGAGCGCGAGCTTACTGCCATGAAGGTCGAGCGCGGCGTCGCGCAGGACGTCGATCTCGGCGCGGACGACCTGCGCGAGCTGACGCGGCGCTTCCTCGAGATCTACGCCGAGCACGCGGACGCGCCGTTCCCGCAGGACGACCGCGAGCAGCTCGAGCGCTCGCTCGGGGCGGTCTTCGACTCCTGGGACACACCGAGGGCGCAGGTCTACAGGCGCGCAAACGGGATCCCCGACGACCTCGGAACCGCCGTGAACGTCGTCCAGATGGTCTTCGGGAACCGCGGCGACGGCTCGGGGACGGGAGTCGCCTTCACCCGCGACCCGTCCACCGGCGAGCCTGGGCTGTGGGGCGAGCTTCTGGTGAACGCGCAGGGCGAGGACGTGGTGGCCGGCATCCGAACGCCCGAGCCGATCGTGGCGATGGAGGAGCGGTTCCCGGCCGCGTACAGGCAGCTCGTCGACACGACGGCGCGACTCGAGGAGCACTACCGAGAGATGCAGGACATCGAGTTCACGGTCGAGGAGGGCGCCCTCTACATCCTCCAGACGCGAACCGGGAAGCGGACCGCGGCGGCCGCGCTCCGGATCGCCGTGGACATGGTCTCCGAGGAGCTCCTCACCCACGAGGAGGCGGTCGCGCGCATCGATCCCGGCCAGCTCGATCAGCTCCTGCACCCGATGATCGACCCCGGCGCCGACTACGAGGTCGCGGCCCGCGGACTGAACGCCTCACCCGGTGCCGCAACCGGGCGGATCGTCCTCGACGCCGACCGTGCGCAGGAGCAGGGGAGAGCGGGGGAGGCGGTCGTCCTCGTCCGCACCGAGACGACGCCGGACGACATCCACGGGATCATCGAGGCTCGGGGCGTTCTGACCGCCCACGGCGGGATGACGTCCCACGCGGCAGTCGTGGCCCGCGGCATGGGGAAGCCGTGCGTGTCCGGGTGCGAGGCGCTGACCATCGACCTTGCCGCCCGGCACATCCGGCTCGGCGACCGCGAGCTGGCCGAGGGCGACGTCCTCACCATCGACGGCGGGACCGGCGACGTCATCGTCGGCGAGGTGCCACTCGTGCCGCCGCAGATCGACGAGAGCTTCGAGACGCTGCTCGGCTGGGCGGACGGGGCCCGACGCCTGCGCGTGCGCGCGAACGCCGACACGCCCGAGGACGCGGCGAAGGCGCGAGAGTTCGGCGCCGAGGGCATCGGGCTCTGCCGGACCGAGCACATGTTCATGGCGGAGGACCGTCTGGCCGTCGTGCAGGCGATGATCCTCGCCTCCTCGGAAGAGGAGCGGCGCGAGGCGCTCGATCGGCTGCTGCCGCTCCAGCAGGGCGACTTCGAGGGGATCTTCGAGGCGATGGCCGGTCTCCCGGTGACGATCCGGCTGCTCGACCCGCCGCTGCACGAGTTTTTGCCGCCGCTCGAGGAGGCGACGTCGGAGGAGATGGCTCGCCGCATCCGCGCGCTGCGCGAGGCGAACCCGATGCTGGGGACGCGCGGCTGCCGGCTCGGGCTCCTCTACCCCGAGATCTACGAGATGCAGGTACGGGCGATCGTCAGGGCCGCGCTCGCGGTCGCCGAGCGGACCGGGGAGGCGCCCCTGGTCGAGATCATGCACCCGCTGGTCGGCTTCGCCGAGGAACTCCGCCGCCTGCGTCGCCTCACGCTGGACACCGCCTCGGCCGAGCTGGAGCAGGCCTCGAAGGGGCTCGAGTACCACGTCGGCACGATGATCGAGCTCCCGCGCGCCTGCGTGCGCGCCGACGAGATCGCGGGCGAGGCCGACTTCTTCAGCTTCGGCACGAACGACCTGACGCAGACCACGCTCGGCTTCTCCCGCGACGACGCCGAGGGCAAGTTCCTCACGCGCTACCTCGAGGAACGCATCCTCGACACGAACCCGTTCGAGACGCTGGACGTGAGTGGCGTCGGCGATCTCATGCGGATCGCGGTCGAGCGGGCCCGCGGCGTCGACCCCGAGATCAAGCTCGGCATCTGCGGCGAGCACGGCGGCGACCCGAAGTCGGTCGCCTTCTGCCACGAGCTCGGGCTCGCCTACGTCTCGTGCTCGCCGTTCCGCGTCCCGTTGGCCAGGCTCGCTGCGGCGCAGGCATCGCTGGCCGAGCGCGGCGTCACCTCGGTTCAGGTCGGCGGCTAGTCCTCGAGTGAGGAGCAGCCCGTGACCGTGCTCACGAGCCACTTGCCGCTGCCGTCGTCCAGGAGGTCGACGACTGCGAGCGGCTCGCCGTCGCGGACGAGGCGCACCTTGGGGACTTCGGCCTCCGGATAGCCGGCCGGCTCGAAGACGTCGTCGGGCTCGAGCCCGTAGCTCTCGAGGGCGTTGCGCGCCGCCTCGAGTGGGTCGCTCGTCTCACCCTTCGCGCCCTGGATGTAGTCGGCGACCGAGGAGAACTGCTCCGCGCACGAAAGCTGCGTCGACACCCAGATGCCATCCGGGTCGACGATCTCGATGGGCTCGCCGGGCCCCGGCTCGGTCGCCGGATCGCCGCAGCCGACGGTCAGAGCGCCCGGGCCGAGGTCGACGATCTGCTCGGTCGTGCCGGGCGGCGCCCCGAACCCCAGGCCGGTGTCGACTCCGTCGAGCGAGAAGGAGCGCTCGGTGTCGGTCTCGTTGACGATCTCGAAATGGATCCCGTCCGGCTGCGGCGCGACCATGGGCGTCTCCACCCGGATTCCGGTTGCCGTACAGACGACGCGGGCGGTGCCGGGGAGGGCCGCCGGCTCGGGCTCCGCGGTCGTCGAGCCGGAGCCCGCTTCCTCGGCGGCGCCGCAGGCCGAGAGGCCCAAAGCGGCTGCGAGTGCGAGGGCGAGGAGAAGTCTCATGCCCTCCTAGACGGCCTCAGGCCGCTAGAAGTTCCCGGTGGGATAACCGCGCACGCGGAGGTAAGCGACGAAGATGCTCCCGGCGGCGATGGCGAGCAGCGCCAGGAGCGACAGCAGGTCGAAGCGGCCGTAGACCGGGTGCCGGCCCGCGACCGACAGCGCGGCCATGGCGAGCATCCCGCCGATCAGTCCGCCGAGATGGCCGCCGATCGAGATGTTCGGGACGAGGAACGTGAACGCGAGGTTCAGGATGACGACGAAGAGCGCGCCGCCGCCGAAGACGTTGATCTGCTTGCGCTCCAGCACGACGCCGGCGCCGAGGATGCCGAACACCGCGCCGGACGCTCCCACCGTCGGCACGAACTCGCCGCTCAGGAGCAGCGCCCCGGCGGAGCCCGCGAGAGCGCTGACGAGGTAGACGCCAAGGAAGCGCGCGCGGCCGAGCATGGACTCGAGCAGCTGGCCGAACCACCAGAGCATGAGCATGTTGAAGCCGAGGTGGATGAGGCTCCCGTGCAGGAAGGCGCTCGTGATCATCCGGTACCACTCGCCGTCGGCGACCGCGACGCCGATCAACGCCCAGTCTCGGATGAACGCGTCCGACGGCCGCAGGCCGCCGGAGCCCGACGCGACCGAGATCAGATAGATGATGACGTTGGTCGCAATCAGTGACTTCGTGACGAGCGCGCCCGTGCCGATGCTGGCGGCGCGGCCGACGCGCTGGGTCGCCGCGCGCGCGCCCGTGGGTTGCCCCGCGCATTCGGGGCACTTGATCCCGACCGCGGCGTAGACCATGCAGTCGGGGCAGATCGGTCGCCCGCAGTTCGAGCAGCTGACCGCTGTTTCTCTCCCCGGATGCCGATAGCACGTCCGCGTCTGCAGCTGCTCCGGTGTGGCCATGTCTGGCCATCGTAGCCACGCGTGCTGGCTGTAAGGTCACGAGCCGATGCGCGTGCACGTCGCTTTCACGCCCGCCGAGGTCGAGCGCGCGCCAACGGCCGTCGTCGTCGACGTCCTCCGGGCGACCTCGACGATCGCCCAGGCGCTGGCGTCGGGGTATCGGCGGGTGCTCTGCTGCGCGGAGGTCGAGGAGGCGCTCGAGCTGCGCGCTCGGCTGGGCGAGGGAGTGCTGGCCGGCGAGCGAAAGGCAGTGGCGATCCCGGGCTTCGAACTGGGCAACTCGCCGCTGGAGTTCACGGAGCCGCTGGGCGAGACGCTCGTCTTCACGACCACGAACGGGACGCGCGCGATCCTCTCGGCTGCCGCGGCTGCGGAGACCGTGCTCGTCGGGAGCCTGCTCAACCTGGGAGCGGTCGCGGCGGCGGCGCGCGGGAACGGGGACGTGGATCTCGTCTGTGCCGGGCTTCAGGGGAGGTTCACCATCGACGACGCCTACTGCGCCGGGCGGATCGCCGAGTTGATGGGTGGGGAGCGCTCGGATGCAGCGGAGGCGGCGGTGCGCCTGGCGCGGTCGTTCGCGAGCGCGGAGGAGGGGCTGAGCGCCTCGGAGAACCCCGAGCACGCGCGCCTCGCCGAGGACATCGCCTGGTGCGCGCGCGAGAGCGTGCTCGACGTCGTGCCTCGGCTGGCGCGGCTGGACGGGCCGGCGGCCGAGATCGTCGCCGCCTGAGCGTGCGTCGGAGGTCCCGCTACCTTCGGCGCTCGGCCTCAGACGACCAGGTACCCGTCCGCGTCGAAGAGCGTCGGCACGTCCGGCACGCCTGGGGTCAGGGGACGCGCCGTTGCAGGTGTGTCCCCGGGCGAGGTCATCGTTTCGCCCAGCCGCCGCGGTAGATGAGGCCGCCGAGGCCTCCGACCATGAAGGCCATCGCCACTACTCCTACGATCATTCCTGTTCCCTTCCGTGCGTGTCGAAGCGCCGAGGGTTCGGCACTCCCCGGGAGGCCAATGGAGGTCTCTCCCCTTTGGTACGTCCTCGGCACGTGCTGCCGAGATCAGTGCAAGACGACCAGGCCCTCTGGGGCCCAGCATCCCCTCACTGTTCTCTTCGGCTCGGGGATCGAACTCTTTATTGAGCTGCCGTTAAGGCAGGTAGCCTCGAGGCCGGAACATCGACGGCGACAGCGTCCGTTGGTCGCCGGCGCGTGCGCTGACGGCGTCTACCTCGAGCCCTGGGGCCACGGCGGCGTCAGGGCTACCCGGCGCCGCTCGTCGACTCCGCCGAGGCGGCCGCGGCCTGGCGTCGGAGCTCGGCGCAGTGAGCGCAGATGCAGCCCTCTGCGGAGACCTGCTCCCAGCCGGGAGGCAGCTCGCCGGCGTGCTCGCCGGATCCGGAGACCGCCGCACCGCACGGGCAGCGGTAGACCGCGGTGATGCGCGTGAGCGGCGAGTCGGGGGAGCTGAACGCTACTCCCATGCTGGAAGTGTACGCCGCCGACCCACCTCCACGGAATGAAGGTGTGAGACGATCGAACTCCTGACGCAGCGACGAGAGGAGAAGGCGTGAACGACGTCAAGGCCACGCACTACCGCTGGGAGGACATCCCCAAGGAGGAGCTCAAGGCGGACCTGCACCGACGGCTCGTCACCGGCGATCGAATGATGCTCGCCCACGTCTACCTGGACAAGGGCTGCATCGTGCCGCAGCACTCGCACGACAACGAGCAGCTGACGTACATCCTCCAGGGCACGCTTCGCTTCTTCCTCGGCGAGGACGGCTCCGAGGTGGTCGACGTCCAGGCGGGCGAGGTGCTCCACCTTCCCTCCTGGCTCCCGCACAAGGCCGAGGCGCTCGAGGACACGCTCGACGTCGACGTCTTCTGCCCCCCGCGACAGGACTGGCTCGACGGCTCCGACGCCTACCTCCGCGACGCGTGAACCTCGGCCTGGAGGGGAAGGTCGCGCTCGTCTGCGGCGCAAGCCGCGGGCTCGGGCGCGCGATCGCCGCCGAGCTCGCCGCCGAAGACGCGACGCTGGCGATCTGCTCGCGGGACGCCGGGCGGCTGGGGGCGGCCGCGGCCGAGCTCGGCCCGGACGTGTTGGCTGTCCCGGCCGACCTGTCGGTGGCCGGCGAGCCGACCCGCGTCGTCGAGGCGACGCTCGAGCGCTTCGGGCACCTCGACGTGCTCGTCGCCAACACCGGCGGGCCGCCGGCCGGCTCACACGACACGCTCACCCTCGAGGACTGGGACGCGGCAACCGCGCTCCTCCTCCGGAGCACGGTCGAGCTGACCGCCGCGGCGCTGCCCGGCATGAAGGAGCGCGGTTGGGGCCGGGTCCTCGTCGTCACCTCGGTCGCGGTCAAGCAACCCGTCGACAATCTGATCCTCTCGAATAGCCTGCGGGCGGCGGTGACCGGCTACGCGAAGACACTCTCCCGCGAGGTGGCGATGCAGGGGATCACCGTGAACACGATCCTGCCCGGGTACACCGCCACCGAGCGCGTCACCGACCTGAACCGTGCGAACGCCGAGCGCGAGGGCGTCGAGCCTGAGGAGATCCAGGCGCGGCTGGAGGCGTCCATCGCCATGGGGCGCCTCGCCGAGCCGGAGGAGTTCGCGGCGCTTGCCGCGTTTCTCGCCTCCGAGCGGGCGAGCTACATCACGGGCGCGGCGATCGCAGTCGACGGCGGCTGGGTGCGGGGGCTGCTGTGAACGGCGTTCACGAACGCGCGGCCGCGATCCTCGAGCGCGAGCTCGAGCGCTTCGAGCGCGACCACCCGCGCTCCGGCGAGCTCTCGCAGCGCGCCTCGAGGTCGCTCCTGGCCGGCGTGCCCATGCACTGGATGGTGCGCTGGCCCGGCGCCTACCCGGTCTACGCTGAGGAGGCCTGGGGCGCGCGCTTCCGCGACGTGGACGGGATCGAATACGTCGACTTCTGTTTGGGCGACACGGGCGCGATGACGGGGCATTCGCCGGAGCCGGTCGTCCGCGCCGTGGCCGCGCAGGCCGCGCGCGGGATCACGCTCATGCTGCCGAGCGAGGAAGCGCTCTGGGTGGGGGAGGAGCTCGGGCGCCGCTTCGGCCTGCCCCGCTGGCAGTTCGCGCTCACGGCCACCGACGCGAACCGCTTTGCGATCCGGCTCGCCCGCCACGTCACCGGACGCCCGAAGGTGCTGGTCTTCAACTGGTGCTACCACGGGACCGTCGACGAGTCGTTCGCCACGCTCCGCGACGGGAGCGTCGTCGAGCGCGAGGGCAGCCTCGGCCCGCCGGTGCCGTTGGACGAGACGACCCGAGTCGTCGAGTGGAACGACGCCGAGGCGCTCCGGCGGGAGCTGGCCCACGGCGACGTCGCCTGCGTCCTCGCCGAGCCGGCGCTGACGAACATCGGCATCGTCCACGCGCAACCGGGCTTCCACGAGGCGCTGCGCGAGGCGACTCGAGAGACCGGGACGCTCCTCATCATCGACGAGACGCACACGCTCTGCGCCGGCCCGGGCGGCTTCACCCGAGCGCACGCGCTCGACCCGGACCTCCTCACCGTCGGCAAGGCAATCGGGAGCGGGATCCCGTCGGCGGCCTACGGGTTCTCGGAGGAGGTTGCGGCCCGCGTCGAGGCGTCGATCGGCCGCGAGGAATCCGACGTCGGCGGCGTCGGAGGAACGCTCGCCGGGAACGTCCTCTCGTTGGCCGCCGTGCGCGCGACGCTCGAGCACGTGCTCACCGACGATGCGTTCGCGCACATGATCTCCCTGGGCGAGCGGTTCGAGCAGGGCGTGCAGGGCGTCATCGACGCGAACGGCCTGCCCTGGCACGTCACGCGCCTCGGCTGCCGCGTCGAGTACCTGTTCCGGCCGGAGCGGCCGGTCACGGGAAGCGACGCGGCGGCGGGCGGCGACCACCTCCTCGACCGGCTGATTCACCTCTACGCGCTCAACCGCGGCGTGCTCCTGACGCCGTTCCACAACATGGCGCTGATGTCTCCGACAACGACCGAAGCCGACGTCGACCTGCACACCGAGGTCTTCGGCGAGATCGCCGGCGAGCTCACCCGCGGCTGAGTAGCGTTCTCTGCATGGCAGGAAGCACGACCGCAGAAAAGAAGATCGACCGCCTGTACGCGGCTCCGCCCGGGGAGTTCGTTGCCCAGCGGGACGAGCTCGCGCGCTCGCTTCGCGCAGAGGGAAAGCGCGAGGCTGCCGACGAGGTCAAGAAGCTGCGGAAGCCGACGGTGGCCGCGTGGGTCGTCAACCAGCTGGCCCGCGGCGAGAAGATGCGCGTGCGCGGCCTGGTCACGGCCGGGGAGCGCCTGCGCAAGGCGCACGCCGAGCTGCTGGCGGGCGGGTCGTCCGAGGGACTGGAGCGCGCGCGGGACGACGAGCGCGCCGCTATCGAGGAGCTGGCGGGCGCTGCGCGCGGGCTGCTCGAGGAGGCAGGACATCCCCCGACCGAGGCGGTGCTGGACCGGGTGCGCGAGACGCTCCACGCCGCCGTGGTCGACGAGGCCGTCGGCGAGCGCGTGCGCGCCGGCCGGCTCGAGAAGGAGGAGCGGGCCACCGGCTTCGCCGTCACAGGGCTGCCTCCGGTGAAGCCCGGCCGGCGGAAGACCGCCGCCAAGGCCGAGCGTGACGACGCGAAGCGCAGGCGGCGGCGTGAGGCCGAGGACCGCCTGCGGGAGGCCCGCGCCGCGGTCGCAGAGGCGGAGCGCGACGTGGCGGGCCGGAAGCGCGAGCTGGAGGTCGCCGAGCGCGCGCTCGCGAGCAGCCGGGCCGCCGTGGAGCGCGCGGAGCAGGAGCTGGAACGGGCGGGCTGACGCCTGCTCAACCGTCCATGTTTCGGGCGACGAGGTGGGTGGCGGCCGCCTTGAAGGACGCGACCACGGTGTCGCCCTCCCGGAGGCCCAGCCGCTCCACCGAGGCTGTGGTGACCTCGCCGACGAGCGGGCCGACCTGGACGCGGGCGCGGTTCCCGACCCGGACGAGCGACGTGATCGGGCGGCGGACATGGTTGAGGGAGGAGTCGTCCGGCGGCTCGCGCGCGATCGAGATCTCCCAGGGGTAGACCGCCACCGAAGCCGGCCCCTCCGCCTCGTCGACCGAGTAGAGCGTGCTGCCGTCCTCGAGCGTCACCTCCGTCAGGCCGCCGGCCGCTCTCCGCGCGATGCCGACGAGGATGTTCGCGCCCGTGAAGCTCGCCACGAATGCGTCGGTCGGCGCGGCGATCAGCTCGCCCGGGCTTCCCACCTGCAGCAGCCGGCCGTCGACGAGGACGCCCACGCGATTGGCGAGCACGGCTGCGTCCTGAAAGTCGTGCGTCACGAGAAGGACCGGCAGGTCGAGGTGGTCGAGCGTCCGCTTGAGCTCGGCGCGCACGCTCGAGCGCGTGTGGGTGTCGAGCGCCGACATCGGCTCGTCCAGGAGGAGAACGCCCGGGTCGCGGGCGAGAGCCCGGGCGAGCCCGACGCGTTGGCGCTCCCCGCCGGAGAGCTCCCCAGGGTATGCCTGCGCGAGCGCGGTGATCCCGAGCCGGTCGATGGTCTCGGCAGCCCGCTCGCCCCCCGCATAGGCAACGTTCTGCTTCACGGTCATGTGCGGGAAGAGCGCGTACTCCTGGAAGACATAGCCGACGCGCCGCTCCTCCGGCGGCCTGTCGATCTTGGCCGCCGCGTCGAAGAGCACACGACCGTCGAGCGCGATCCTCCCACGCTCGGGCCGAGCGAGCCCGGCAACGGCGCGGAGGATGCTCGTCTTCCCCGCGCCCGAGGGCCCGACGAGGGCAACCGTCTCCCTCCCGACCGTGAGCGCTAGCTCGAGCCGAAACGGGCGAAGGGGGAGAGCGAAGTCGAGGTCGAGCGTGTCCATCCGGGGATCAGCTTCACGATGAACAGGACAAGGGCGCTGACGAGGATGAGGAGGCCGCCGAGTGCCAGGGCGACGTCGAAGTTCAGGTCGAACTGGGCGTAGATGGCGAGCGAGACGGTCTGGGTCACGCCCTGCAGGCTGCCGGCGAACATGATCGTCGCTCCGAACTCACCGATCCCGCGGGCGAACGAGAGCGCCGCGCCCGCCGCGAGCCCGCGCGATGCGAGCGGGATCGCGATCCGGAGAAACGTCCGAGCGGGGCCGGCCCCGAGTGTCCGCGAGGCGTCGAGGAGCGACTGGTCGAGCGCCTCGAACGAGGCGATCGCCTGCCGGACGTAGAAGGGGCTGGCCACGTACGTCACGGCGAGCACGACCGCGGCCGCCGTGAAGCTGATCGAGATGCCGAGCGCCTCGAACGTGCCTCCCAGCAGCCCGAGCCGCCCGAAGGCCGCAAGCAGGGCGATGCCCGCAACGGCGGGCGGGAGGACGAGCGGGAGCTCGACCAGCGTGATCGCGAGCGCTCGTCCTCGAAACGCGCGGGACGCGATCAGGTAGGCGGCCGGGGTGCCGATGAGCAGGATGAGCGCCTGCGAGATCAGAGTCGCCTTCAGGGTGACCCGGATCGCGTCGAGGACGACGTCGCTCCCGAGCTGTGAGATCAGGTCTCCGGGCGGGACGCGCAGAAAGATGGCGACGAGCGGGAGAAGAAGGAAACCGAGCGCCAGCGCGGTCGCGGCGACGAGCGCAGCCGTGAAGAGCCGCCGTCCGATCACCGCTCGACCATCACCGACGTCGACTTGACGATCGCGACCGCCTCACGGCCGGGACGGAGGTCGAGCTCCTCGGCGGCCTCGCGGGTGATGACCGCGACGACGCGTGCGGGAGCGGTCACATCGAGCTCGACGCGGGCCAGGAAGCCCTCGATCTCGACTGCGCGGACGACGCCGCGGAAGCGGTTGCGCGCGCTCAGCTCCTCGGGCGTCGCCCGTCCCTTGAGGCGGGCGACCTCCGAGGCGGGCACGAGCCGCCGGTTCGCCTTGTCCCGCTCCGTACGGATCCGACCTGCACGGTCCCAGCGTCGGAGGGTGTCGAGGCTGATCCCGAGCGCGCGCGCGGCCTCGCTCGCAGTGAGGAGCTGCTGGGTGCTCACAGCCGCCTCCTCTCGTGTAGAGTCGCGCGAAAGCGCATAGGCATTGCCTAGGCAGTATCGAGGCGCCTAGGCTCGGTTGTCAAGGAGGAACGGATGCGGACGATCGGCTGGCTGTCCCTGCTCGCGGGTCTGCTGCTCGCCCTGGGGGCATGCGGCGGTGACGACGATTCGAGCGGAGAAGGCGGGACGCAGCCGACCGTGTACGCGGCCGCTTCGCTGACGGAGGTCTTCCCGGCGATCGACCCAGATCCGACGTACAACTTCGCCGGCTCGGACGAGCTCGCCGACGCAGATCCGCGAGGGCGCGCCGGCCGACGTCTACGCGGCGGCCAGCTCCAAGTACCCGCAGCAGCTTCTCGACGAGGGGCTCGTCGAGGAGCCCGGCCACGTTCGCATCCAATCGGCTCGTCCTGATCGTCCCCAAGGACAACCCCGCCGGGATCGAGGAGCTCGCCGACGTCGCCGAGCCCGGCGTGAAGCTCGTAATCGCCGCCGAAGGCGTTCCTGTGGGCGACTACACCCGGACGGTGCTGGAGGACCTCGACCTCGCGTCCGCGCTCGACAACGTCGTCTCGAACGAAGACGACGTCAAGGGGGTCGTGGGCAAGATCTCGCTCGGTGAGGGGGACGCCGGCTTTGTCTACGCGACGGACGCCAGCGTCGCCGGCGACGACGTCACCGTGATCGAGCTCCCCGATGGCTCGCAGCCGCCGATCGAGTACCAGATCGCCGTCGTCGCGGGCAGCGAGAACAAGGACGCCGCCCAGGCGTTCGTCGATCTTGTGCTCAGCGACGAGGGACGCGAGCAGCTCGAGGCCGCCGGGTTCGTCGTGCCGTGAAGCTCAGTCGCCCGGCCAGGTGCCGGTCAGCTTCTCGAAGGCGCGCGCCCCGCTGCGGTCGACCGCTGCCTTCACGAGGGCGAACACCGCTCCCTGGATCGCCGCGGCCGCCAAGACCTCTCCCGAGCCGTACTCGCTCTCCTTCGCCTTCGGCGTGTCCTCCCGGTCCGACACCAGCCTCCAGATCTGCTTGAAGAGGGCGGCCGCGACGAGACCGCTGAGCACGCCGAGGAGCAGCCCGAAGGGGCGATAAGCGAGCTTAGCCACGGTTTCAGGATACCGGCCGCTACGCGGTGGAACGGGCTGGGCCGACCGTCATGGCGCCGTCGTCTGAGCCGATCTCAGGAAGGCGCGGGCGATCTCGAGAGCGGCCTGCGTCGGAGTGACGCGGTCGGCGTCGGCCGCGGCCAGAACCCTGCGCGTGGTCTCGGCGACCAACCGCTCGACGGCGGCCAGGCACCGGGCCGGATCCTCGCGGCACTCGGGTGCCTCGTACAGGTGGATTCCGCCGGCGTTCGTCACGAAGTCCGGCAGTGCGAGGATTCCGCCCGCTGCGAGCACCTCAGTCGCTCCCGGGGCGTACGGGATGTTCGCAGCCGGGACCACGGCCGCGCAGCGAAGCTCGCGCGCCGACTCCGGCCCGATCACGTGCGGGCGCGCGCCCGGGACGAGCACATCGCAATCGACCGCGAAGAGCGCCTCCCGGGGCTGCGCCGGGACGGGGGCGTGGTCGACGAACGCGTCACCGTGGCGAGCCCGGAGCGCGAGCAGCTCGTCCACGTCGAGCCCGGCCGGATCGACGAGCGTCCCTTCGATCGTGCTGACCGCGATCACGCGCGCCCCGGCCCGCGCGCAGGCTCGGGCTGTGCCGGAGCCTGCCTTGCCGAAGCCCTCGATCGCAATGCTCGCGCCCTCGAGCGGCCGCCCGAGCTGCTCGAGCGCGACGCTCGCTGCGCCTTTGATCCCGTGGCCGACCGCCAGGTCGTCCATCCCCATCCCTTCGTGCGTGCGCGCCCAGACCGGCGTCGGGCTCCCGTCGGGCTCGAGCAGGAGGAAGTCCTCCGGATGCGTGCCCATGTCGGGCCCCGTGAGGAAGAAGTCGTGCCATTCGCGCACGCGTTCGAGATAGGCGCCGAGCACGGCCGCGCGGTCGCCCCCGCCGAACCGGATCCCGGCCTTCGCCCCGCTGTAGGGGACGCCGCAGACCGCCAGCTTCCACGTCATCGCACGCGCCAGCCAGGCGACCTCGTCGGCCGTCACGTCGGGCACCATCCGCGTACCGCCCGCCGAGGTCGGAAAGAGCTCGTGGTCGATGACGACGACGGCGTCGAGCCCCACGGCCGGCTCGACGATCTCGATGACGCGCGCCGGCGGCGCGTCGTCGCGTTCGAGGAGGGACATGGAAGCGGACGGTATCCCAGACCGGCGCCGGGGTGAGGCAGACGCTAGTGCCGCTCGACGTGCTGCGTCGGCGGTGACCAGGCCTCGGTCGTCTCGAGGTCACCGCGCAGCCGTTGGGCGAGCGCGGTGTACGCGCCAGCCCTGTCGCACGCGACAGCAAGCTCCAGCTCGCCGTTCGGGCCCTCGGCCGCCGCCGCCCAGACGTCCAGCGAGATCTGGGTCTGGGGCCCGGGGAGGAGGAAGCCCTCACGATCCTCCTCGGCGAGCTTCCACCCGTCCGGGAGCGCTCCCTCGGCATCGGCTCGCGCCGCCACGAGGTTCGGATCGTCCTTCTTGCGGCCGAAGAGACCCACGGAGCCCAGTCTAGATCGGCGCAACGGAATGCCCCGCCGCGGTCAGGCGAGGCACTCCGTGCCGATCACTCGACTAGTCGAGCGAACAGTCGTACGGCCCCTCGCCGGGGGGCGCGGGGGTCGTCCCCTCGATCGCCCAGGCGAACACGAAGGCCAGTGCGTCGATGTCGCAGTCCGACAGGACCGGGTCGCCGAGATCCGGCCAGCCGTAGCCCATCAGGTCGGTGCTCTCGAGCAAATTCGTCGTGTGGCCGAGGCCCAGCGCGTGGCCGATTTCGTGGAGCGTGACCCAGCCGAGGTACTCGGGGTCGTACGGATCCCGGTCGAGGCTGGGCGGCAGGTCGGAGCGGACGAGAATGTTCGGGCAGCCGTGGTCGCCGCAGATCGCGTAGCCGCCGAAAACGACCCCGCCGGCGGTCGGTACGTAGTGGACGACGATGTCGGCGGCCTGGCGCTTGCTGCCGGTCACGTCCCTGAGGGTGATGAGCCCGTCGAAGCACTCCTGCAGCGTGTCCGACCACGTTGCGATCGCCCCGCGGATCGCCGCCAGCTGCTCAGGCGTCGCGCTCGGGTGGGCCTGCACCGCGATGGTCAGGTCGGTGTGATCCCACCAGTAGCCGGGGTAGTAGTTGCTCAGGATCAGCAACGCGTCGGCGTTCGATTCCGGCAGCCTGCAGGAAACTGCTGCACCGGCGTTCCCGGGATCCTTCTTCCCTCCCAGGGCCGAGGCAGGCGCGAGGAGCGAGAGACAGACGGCAAGCGCGACGAGACCCTTCATGGCGCTCATGGAGACCCCCTTCGTTGGAGCGCTATCGCGACGGCATGGTACGGGCCGGGACGCTCGGGCGCCGCACGTCCTCACAGACTCCCGACGGTGGGGAAACTTGCGGGTGTGAAACGCGGCGGCACGGCACAGCCGGAGCGCCCCGAGGGCGCTCCGGACGGTGCGTGCCGACGGCCTCCTAGCGGAAGCGGCGGTCGAACTGCTTGACGATGCCGGTCGAGAGCTCGTCCGCCATCTCCAGGGCCTGGAGGTGAATCGCGTCGTAGGCGGCGACGTCTGCGGCCCAGTCGCCTGTCAGGCGCGCGACGACCTCGCTCGTGGTCAGATCGAGGTGCTCGTACAGCATTTCCTTCATCTCGCTGAGCTTCCACGAGCGTGGGTTCGCGGCGTTCAGGAACGCGGCGATCTCGTCGGCATTCGCCCGCCAGCGAGCCTGGTGCGTCGCGACGGCGGCGGAGTCGCCCGCTCGGGCCGCGGCGATGAGGTCGGCGGCTATGAGGATGTGCTCCCGCAGGAGCCGGCTGAGCTCCTCGCCGGCAGCGTCGCCGTAGAACGGCTTGATCGCGTCGCCGATGTCGTCCTGGTTCTGCAGGAGGCGGCCGACGGTCGCCTGGGTGTCGGGCGAGTCCGTGGTGAGGCTGATGATTGCCAGCCGCGTCCACGTGATGTGGTCCTCCCACAGCTTGCGCATGTCGTTACGAAGCTCGAGCTCCTGCTTGGAGATCGAGCCCTTCCCGCCGCGGTCGCCCCCGTCGCGGGCGAGGGCGTCTGGGCCGCCTGCCACGACGAGCGCGATCAGGGCGGCAAGGAACGTGACCAGCAACGTCAGTCCCAGTCGGGTCGGGCGGAGTATCTGCGCCTTGCTCAAGGCGCCTCCTTTCCTTCGAGGTCTGCTCTCTTCGTGACGCAGGGTCTGCAGTTCTTACGAACAGGCACAGCCGTCGGCTTCGGCCCCCGAGCACTCCACGGTGTCCGTTCCCGCAGTAGTACGGCCGCCGTTCGAGTGCGTAGCGGGTGGGCTAGGGTCCGCTCGTGTCCGACGCCGAGCGCGAGCTCGAGCACGGCGACGAGCATCAGGTCACCCCGCTCGAGCTCTTCTTCGACCTCGTCTTCGTGTTCGCGTTCACCCAGGTCACGAGGCTGCTCGTGGACGACCCGACGTGGGGTGGAGTCTTCCGCGGGATGCTGGTGCTCGCGGCGCTCTGGTGGGCATGGAGTGTCTACGCGTGGTTGACCAGCGCCATGGACGTCGACGAGGGCGGCGTTCGGCTGGTGATGCTCGCCGCGATGGCGGCGATGTTCGGCGTCGCCTTGGCGGTGCCGGGCGCCTTCGGAGACGACGCCGTGTTCTTCGGCGTCGCCTACCTCCTCGTCCGCCTGCTTCATCTCGTCCTCTCCGCCCTCGTCGCCCGCGACGATCCCGATCGCCTCGGCGCACTTGTCCGGTTCGCTCCGACCGCGGTCGTCGGCCCCTTGTTGCTCGTGCTCGCCGGGTTCGTCGAGGGAAACGCGCGCGTCGCGATCTGGCTCGTCGCTCTTGCGATCGACTACCTCGGCCCGGTCGTGATCGGCGTGGGCCGCGGCTGGAGGGTCGCGTCCGAGCACTTTGCCGAGCGGCACGCGCTGATCATCCTGATCGCGCTGGGCGAGTCGATCGTCTCCATCGGCCTGGGCGTCGGTCTCGAGCTGGATATGGGAGTGGTCGTGGCCTCAGCGCTCGGAATCGTGGTCGTCTCGGCATTGTGGTGGCTCTACTTCGACGTGGCGGCGATCTTCGCGCGGAGGCGGCTCGTGCAGGTGAGGGGCCTGGAGCTGCACCGGCTCGCGCTGCACGCCTACAGCTATCTCCACTTGCCGATGGTCGCCGGCATCGTCCTCTTCGCCTTCGGCCTCGAGACGACGCTCCACCAGCTCGACGAGGCGCTCGACAACGTCCCGGCAGTGGCGCTGTGCGGCGGCGCCGCCCTCTACCTGCTCGCGGAGATCACGTTCCTCGTCCGGACGATGGGCCGGATCTTCCGCCGGCGCACAGCCGCCGCGGTCGTCCTTCTCGCCCTCATCCCGGTTGCAACGGTGATCCCGGCGCTCGCGGCACTGGCCCTCGTTAGCGCCGTGTGCGCGCTGCTGGTGGCGTACGAGGCGATCGGCCGTCGCGAGTACCGGGTCCGCGTGCGACACCCCGAGCTTGCGGAATGACCGGCGGATTCGTGATCGGGTGGACAATCCCCGGCGCGATGACGTCCGTCGACTCCTCGACCAGCACCGGTTGTTTGCCAGCGGCGTCATGCCGCCCGACGGCGTGCACGTGCTCGACCCCGACGACGCCCTCGACGGCACCGTCACGTTCTTCAGCGTGCGGGTCGACGGCGAGCTGCTCGGCATCGGGGCGCTCAAGCAGCTCGACCCGGACCATGCCGAGCTGAAGTCGATGCACGCTGCGCTCGCCGCTCGGGGGCGCGGCGTCGGACGCGCGCTGCTCGACCACCTCGTCGCCGTCGCCGAAGCCCGCGGCGCCCGTCGCGTCAGCCTCGAGTGTGGAGCCGGCGAGGCGTTTGTGCCCGCGCGCTCGCTCTATGCGTCGGCCGGATTCGTGCCGTGCGCGCCCTTCGGCGAGTACACGCAGACCCCGGACAACGTCTTCATGACCCGCGCCCTGGACTAGCGAGACGATCAGGAGGCCACCATGCAGATCACGAGGAGCAGCATCGAGACCACCGCGGGGCCGAGTGAATGGTTCACCGGCGCGGTCTATCTCGACGCGGTCGCCGCGCCGTCAGGCGCCTCGCGCGTGAGCGCGAGCAGTGTTCACTTCACACCCGGCGCCCGCACCGCCTGGCATACGCATCCGAACGGCCAGACGATCTACGTCCTCGAGGGCGTCGGCCTCGCACAACGGCGCGGCGGGCCGGTCGAGGTCATCCGCCCCGGCGACCGCGTGTTCTTCGAGCCGGGCGAGGAGCACTGGCACGGCGCCGCGGCGACGCGCTTCATGACCCACCTCGCATTGCTTCAGGTCGATGAGGAAGGCAACAACGCGACCTGGGGCGCGCACGTCACCGACGAGGAGTACGCGGAAGCGCCCGCCGCCGACGGCTGAAGCGGCGAGGGAAGCAAGGGGAACGGCCACCCGGCTGAGGTGACCGTTCCCGCTGGAGTCAGGGCTGGGTGGGGGCCGGCGCCTCGACATTGCGGCGAAGGTTCCGATGTGAACCGGCCATTTGGCGACCCATGAAGAGCTTCGTGACCGGCTGCAGCACACGCATCACGCCGCGAAGCTCACCCTCGGCCACGAAGCGCACCCGTGTTCCATCGCCGTCGGACTCGAACGACCACGTTCCGTCGATCGGATAGGGCCCCTCGACGATGTGCGCGTGGACACGCACGGGTCGGTCGAACTCGGTGAACTCGACGATCTGCTCGAACTCCTTGCCGCCCGGGGGCTTCGTGCGCTCCCGGACACGCGTTCCCAGCCGTGGAGCTCCGTCTGTGAGCGGCTCCACCGACGTCTTGGACGTCTGCCAATCGACGAGGTTGGCCGGGTTCGTCAGGTAATCGAAGACGACCTCCGGCGGCCGGCTCACGAAGAATGTCTGCTCGATACGCATGCTTGTGCCTCCTGATTGAGGAATGCGTTTGTGCCGCGAGTGAGCTGAGTGGTCATCGCGGCCCCATGTTCGACGGCGGCAGTGCCAGACTCTGTCCAGAAGGACTCCGTGTCGGCGAGCGCCCGGAGCGGATCGACCGCAACGGGTGCGGGCTCGTGCGACGGATGCCGCGTGAGGACGAAGGGAAGGAGCTCGCCGGCCGAGACGAAGAAGTCGGCTTGCACCGCGGCGTCGTCGGCCCGTGTTTCGACTGCCGTGCGAAGCCAGAGGCTGTCCGGGCCCGCGATCGCCACATCCGCTCCGTCGATGCGACGAAGCCGCGGTCGGGCTCGTCCGTAGTCGAAGCGGGCCCGGAGATCCATGTGAACACGAACTTGCCCGCGGACGCCCTCGACGAGGCGGACGACGTAGGGCGCCTCGCCGCCGGGTGGCATGAAGTCGACCAGTCGAATCGACCCCTCGGCGGTGTCGAAGTCCGTTTCGAGCACGAGCGTGTCGCGGCGGTAGCGGCGACGAGTCCGCCGCACGTGCCCGGACGGTGCAATCCGCCAGCGGCCGTTCTCCGCGTTCCCGACCAAGGCGGCGAGCGAGACCGCCGAGTCGAAGCGCGGTTGGCAGAGCCAGTCGATCGATCCGTCCTTGCTCACGAGCGCTCCTGCCTGGCTGTCCCCCAGGAGCACGTAGCCCTCGATCCGCGGCGGCACGCGACTCACCCCTGCGCCTTGGCAGTCCGCACGGTGTCGGCGAGCGGCCTGAGCGTCGAGCCTGGCGACGTCGGCGGTTGCGGCGACCGGCTCGCGGCCGGGTAGGAAGCGGACGACGACGACGGCCGTAGCTGCGGCGAGCGCGGCAGCGACGAGAAGGCCCGTACCCATCGCCTGGGTGAATGCGTCGCCGGTGGCAGCGAGGAGCTCGTCGCCGGCATCCGTCGGGAGCTGGGCCGCAATCCCAGTGGCGGCCCCGACTGACTCTTCGGCCCGTGCTTCCGCCTCGGCCGGCAGGCCGGGGAGGGAGCCTTCGACTTCGCTTGCGTAGAGGGAGCTGATCAGCGAGCCGATCACGGCAACGCCGAGTGCTCCCGAGACCATGCGCGCGACCGTGTTGGTGGCGGACGCCACGCCGGACTTGGCCGCGGGAACCGCGCCGACGACTGCCTCCGTGGCGGGCGCCATGACCCAGCCCATCGAGAGCGCGAGCCCGAAGAACCAGAAGACCAGGGCGAGCGTGCCGGTGTCCGACTCCCAGAACGTCGTCAGCGCGAGGAGCACCGCGAGGCCGGTCAGGCCTGCGGCGACCACGCGAGACGTGCCGAGTCGCTTCACGGCTTTGCTCGAGGAGCCGGCGCCCATCATCAATCCGAGCGCAATCGGGCTCATGACCGCGCCCGCCTCGATAGCGCTGTAGCCGTGCGCGAACTGCAGGTACTGGGTCAAAGCGAAGATGCCGCCGAGCAGGGCGAAGAAGGCAACGCTGACGGCCGCCGTGCCGACGCTGAAGCGGGCACTGCGGAAGAAGCCGAGGTCGAGCATCGGCTCGGCGACGCGGCGCTCCCACCACAGGAATGCGCCGAGCAGCGCCACGGACGCCCCGAGCAGTCCGAGAATCGGACCGGACGTCCAGCCCCGCTCCGGGGCTTCGATGATCGCGTACACGAGGACGCTGAAGCCGGCCGTGGAGAGCGCGGCTCCGAGCAGATCGAACGAGCCGGGCTTGGGATCGCGGCTCTCGGGGACGTAGCGGATCCCGAGCAGCAGCGCCGCAACCGCGAACGGCACATTGACCATGAAGATGGAAGACCAGCTGAACCACTCGAGCAGGAGCCCGCCGGTGAGCGGGCCGAGCCCGATCCCGACTGCCGCCAGAGCGGCCCAGATGGCGATCGCCTTCCCGCGCTCCGCGCCGGTGAAGAGGTTGGCGATGATCGAGAGAGTGGCGGGCATGATCAGCGCGGCACCGACGCCCATGGTCGCTCGCACAGCGATCACCTCATTGGCCGAGTCGGCGACCAGGGCACCGAGGCTGGCCAGGCCGAAGATCGACACGCCGGCCTGGAGGGCGAGCTTGCGGCCGAAGCGGTCGCCGAGCGTGCCGAAGACGAGCAGGAGGCCGGCGAAGACGAGCAGGTAGGAGTCGACCATCCACTGCAACTTCGAAGGGGAAGCGTCGAACTCGTCCTGCAGGGTCGGTAGCGCGACGTTGAGGATCGTGTTGTCGAGCCCGATGATCACCAGGCTCAGCGAGAGGACGCCGAGCGTCTTCCAACGGCGTGCGTACTGGAGGGGGTCGACGGGCATCAGCAGCACTCCTTCCGGGGTTCGAGAGCCGATTGGGTCGTCTTTGCCATCGGTCTCCACCCTCGCGGAGCGGGCCCGCCGTCGCGCCGGTGATTTCGCCGGTATTCCG
This sequence comes from uncultured Actinomycetes bacterium, assembly GCA_963830885.1. Classification (GTDB taxonomy): domain Bacteria; phylum Actinomycetota; class Thermoleophilia; order Gaiellales; family Gaiellaceae; genus JAIBJN01. The sequence goes on from CAWHOA010000012.1 coordinate 80,089, forward strand.
GAGGAGAAGCCGAGAGAGGGCGGGTTACGATCACCGCTCGTGCTCTTCGGGAGAGACCCGGAACGCGTTCGCATCGGCGAGCTTCTCGATGGCGCTCGCGCGTCGCGGAGCGCCGTCCTCGTCATCTCCGGCGAGCCGGGCGTCGGCAAGTCGGCGCTGCTGGAGGACGCGCGCGACCAGGCCGGCGACATGCGCGTGCTCAGCGGCGCCGGCGTGGAATCGGAGGCGCAGCTCCCGTTTGCTGCTCTGCACCAGATCGTCCGCCCGGTTCTCGGGCACGTCGAGAGGCTTCCGCAGCCGCAGGCCACCGCCTTGAGTGGAGCGCTCGGCCTGGCTGCGGGGGGAAGCGAGGACCGCTTCCTCGTCTCGCTCGCAGTCTTGAGCTTGCTCGCCGAAGCCGCGGAAGATCGGCCGCTCCTGTGCCTGGTCGACGATGCCCAGTGGCTCGATGACGCCTCCGCAGACGCGCTCGTGTTCGTCGCCCGGCGGCTCGAAGCGGAGGGCATCGTCATGCTCTTCGGCGCTCGCGAGGGCGACGTTCGGCGCTTCGAGGCGCCCGGGCTCCCGGAGCTGCAACTGGGCGGGCTCGACCCGTCCGCGGCTGGAACCTTGATCGACCGCTCGGCAGGCGTCGAGCTCTCGTCGGAGCTCCGCGACCGGCTGGTCGCCGAGACGGGGGCAACCCGCTCGCCCTGCTCGAGCTCTCCTCCGCCTTGAGCGAGGCTCAGCTCTCGGGCGCCGAGACGGTGCTTGCTCCCATTCCGGTCAGCGCCCGCGTCGAGCACGCATTCCTTGCGCGCGTGAATCGGCTCCCGGAGGAGACGCAGACGCTCCTGCTGGTCGCCAGCGCCGACGACAGCGGCGAGCTCGCCACCGTGTTGCGTGCCTCGGCGCAGCTCGGTGCCGAGGCGGTGGCGCTCGACGAAGCCGAACAGGCGGGCCTGGTGCATGTGCGCGGAACGCGGCTCGAGCTTCGCCATCCGCTGGTCCGCTCCGCTGTCTACCAAGCTGCGCCGCTCTCCAAGCGGCAAGCCGTCCACGGCGCGCTCGCGACCGTGCTCGACGGTGAAGCGGACGCCGATCGCCGCGCCTGGCATCGTGCCGCGGCAAGCGTCGAGGCGGACCCGTCCGTCGGCGAAGAGCTCGAGGAGGCAGCGGAACGGGCACGGCGGCGAAGCGGTTTCGCCGCGGCCTCGCTCGCGTTCGAGAGGGCGGCCACGCTCACGACGGACGAGGAACAGCGAGCACGGCGGCTCACGTCAGCGGCGGAGAACGCCTGGCTCGCGGGACGTGTCGAGCGGGCTCTGATGCTGCTCGAAGCCGCCCGTCCGCTGGTGTCGGAGCCGATTCAGCGTGCCGACATCGACCGCTTCCTCGGACTGATCGAGATGACCCGCGGGGTACCGGCCGACGCCTGCCAGCTGCTGCTGCGCGCGGCCACCGAGGTCGCGCCGAGCGACGGCGGGCGCGCGCTTCAGCTGCTCAACATCGCCGGGCTCGCCGCGGCCTACGCCGGCGACCGCGAGGCGGCCGTCGCGATTGGCCGGCTGGCCGGCGACCTGCACCTGGAGGAAACGCCGTTCGTCCGCATGCTCGCGCAGCTTCTCGTCGGGCTCGGAGCCCACGCCGACGAGGACTTCGCCGACGCTGCCTCCAGGCTCCGCGTGGCGCTCGAGCTGGCGGAAGAGCTCGACGACGACGCGGCCAAGGAGCCCGTCGCACTGCTGTTCGCGGGACGGGCCGCCCTCTACCTCGGTGACGATCAAGCGACGTACCGGACGCACCGTGAGGCGGCCGCCCGGGCGCGCGCGAGCGGCGCGCTCAGCATCGTGACGCAGATCCTTCCCCGCCTTGCCATCACGGAGCTCTGGGCGGGCCGCTGGGCATCGGGCTCGGCCAACGCGAGGGAAGGCGTTCAGCTCGCCCGCGAGATCGGCCAGCACGATCTGGTCGCGCAGCAGCTCGTGCTGCTGGCGCTCGTCGCGGCCCTACGCGGATCCGAGGACGAGTGCCGATCGCTGGCGGCCGAGAGTAGAGAGCTCGCGTCGGCTCGCCAGCTCGGGATCGTCCTCGAGCTCGCGCACTGGGCGCTGGCGCTGCTGGAGCTGGGGCTCGGTCGGCCAGAGGAGGCGCTCAGGCGCTGTCGGGAGATCTCCTCGACCCTTGTCGTTTTCTGGGGTGGCCTGGATCGGATCGAAGCTGCGATTCGCGCAGGCGAACCGGAAACCGCGCGCGCGTGGCTGGATGTCCTCGAGCCATGGGCGGAGAGCAGCGCGTCCGCCTGGGGACGGGCGGTGGCCCTGCACTGCCGCGCGCTGCTCTCGGACGACGAGAGGGAATCCGAACGCCTCTTCCTGGAGGCCCTGGACGCGCACGCCGATGCCTCTCGCCCCTTCGAGCATGCGCGCACCGAGCTCGCCTACGGCGAGTTCCTCCGCCGCGCGCGGCGCCGAGTGGAGGCGCGTGACCATCTGCGAGCGGCTCTGGACAGCTTCGAGTCGCTCGGAGCAACGCTGTGGGCGGAGCGGGCGCGGGTCGAGCTGCGCGCGAGCGGCCAGACGGCACGAAAGCGCGACCCGAGCACGAGGAACACGCTCACCGAGCAGGAGCTCCAGATCGCGCGTTTCGTCGCGGAGGGCCGCACGAACCGCGAAGTGGCAGCCCAGCTCTTCCTCAGCCCGCGGACGATCGACTTCCACCTCCGCAACGTCTACCGGAAGCTCGGCATCACCTCGCGCACCGCGCTCGCCCGCCTCGATCTCGACTCTGAGAGCTAGAGCGCACCCCTCTCGGTCGTCCTAGGATTTTCTTCGCGGCCTTGACAGGAGAACGTGTGTTCGTGTAGAACAGACGTTCCCATGATCGCCTGTCTGACCATTCCGGGCTTCTCCCTCAGGGCTCCGCTCGTACAGCGGCCCGAGCTCAGGGGGAAGCCGGTCGCGCTCGCGCCGGTTCCCGGGACGCGGCCGCTCGTCGGGCCCTGCACCCGCGCGGCGCACGAGGCGGGCGTACGACCGGGGATGCGGCTCTCCGAGGCGCTCTCCATGTGCCCGCGGCTCGAGCTCGTCGAGCAGGACCCGGCCGGGGTCGAGCAGGCCTGGGAGGCCGTGCTGCGGCGGCTCGAGGAGGCGGGCTTCGCGGTCGAGCCGGTCGAGCCGGGCTGCGCTTACTTCGAGACGCGGGGGATGGAGCGGCTCGCCGGGAGGGCTCGCGGAGTCGCTGCGGCGGGCGCTCGACGCGGTCGGGGAGGAGTGGGCGGCTCGTGTGGGGGCGGCCTCCCGGCGCTTCGCTGCGCTGGCGGCGGCGACCGTGGCGCCGGCCGGCCGGGCGCTCGTCATCGACGACGGCGAGGCGCACCTCTTCCTCGAGCCGCTCCCGCTCGATCTGCTCCCGCTCTCGCCGGAGCGGCGGGACGAGCTCTCGGAGCTGGGGGTCAAGCGGCTCGGGGAGCTGGCGCGACTGCCGGGGGCGGCGGTCGCGGACCGGCTCGGCGCCGACGGCGCGGAGGCCTGGCGGCTCGTCCGGGGCGAAGGGGGCGCCTCGGTCGAGCCTCGCCGGCCTCCGGCCGAGATCGCGGAGACGCTCGCCTTCCCGGAGCCGGTGGCGAACGAGCTGACGCTCGCGCGGGCGCTGGCGGTGCTCGTCGAGCGCCTGCTCGCCCGCCCGGAGCGGGCCGGCCGGGCCCCGCGGCAGCTCGCTCTCTCGGCGAAGCTCGTCGGCGGCGGCTCCTGGCGGCGCTCGCTGACGCTGCGCGAGCCGACGGCGGAGCCCGACCGCCTTCGGCTCGCGCTGGCGTCGAAGCTGGCGGAGCTGCCGGCGCCGACGGCCGAGCTGCGGCTCGAGCTGGGGGAGCTCACGGAATCGGTAGGGACACAGGCCGAGCTCGTCCGCCCGCGCGGCAGCCGCCTGCGGGAGCGCCTGCGCGTGGGGCTCCGGCAGGCGCGCACGGCGGTGGGACTGGACGCGGTCTGCACCGTCGTGGAGGTCGCGCCGTGGTCGCGCATCCCGGAGACCCGGGCCATTCTCGTTCCGCGCGACGACTGAACGAGCCGCGCCCGGCGCTCGTGGCCTGCGAGGACGGCGTGCCGGCGGCGGTCGACCGGGTGCGCGTGGCCGCCGTGCGGGAGGAGTGGCGGGTGACGGACCGCTGGTGGACGGAGGAGCCGGTGGAGCGGTGCTACTTCGAGGCGCTGCTCGAGACCGGGCGGAACGTCGTGGTCTTCCGGGACGAGGCGAACGGCGCGTGGTTTCGGCAGAGCGCCTAGGCCTAGGAGGGCTTGGCGGAACGTCGCTCGTCGCAGGGGTGCGATGTCGTTCCGAGGCAAGGACGCAGGGAGCTCTACCGGAGGACGGGCGCGATGAGGACGCCCCGGGGGCAGCGCGGCCCTGCGGCACAGGCTGCATTTCGTCAAGCCCTCCTAAAGCTCCAGGTCGTGCCGGGCGAGGATCTCGCCCATGAGCCGCGGGTCGGGCGGGCCGTCCGCGGGCGTCGCGGCGGCGAGGTCGCGGATGTAGTCCTCCCAGCCGCCCGGCGTGTTCAGGTTGAGGAAGCGCACGGGCCCGGCGCTCCGGTTGGCGAACGTGTGCACGATGCCCGGCGGCACGCAGGCGTACGTGCGCGGCGGCGCGTCGACCTCGTCGTCGCCGACCCTGACCGTGAGCGTCCCCTCGAGGACGTAGAACGAGTCGAGCAGCTCGCGGTGGGAATGGGGTGGGGGGCCGCTCGTGCCCGGCTGGATGGTCACCTCGGCGAGCGAGAAGAAGCCCGCGGTCGCGCCCCTGGTCGCCTTGAAGAGGGAGGTGGCCGTCCCGACCTCATAGGTCGATCCCTCGCCGGGGCCGAGGACGGTGCCGCCGCCGGGCTCCTGGGGCCCGTCGACGTCGACGTTGTCGAACGAGCCCGGCTGCCCGCGGACGGCGGCGCGCAGGAAGTCGGCGAAGTCGGCGTCGGGAGCGTGGACGTTGAGGAAGCGAACTCTGCCGCCGCTCGCGTTCGTGAACGCGTGGACGACGCCGGGCGGCGCGATGACGGCCGTCCCGGCGGGGGCGACGATGCCGGTCTCGCGGCCGATGGTGAACTCGAGCTCGCCCTCGAGGACGTAGAAGGCGTCGGTGTGGCGCTCGTGGTAGTGCGGGCTCGCACCCGCGTAGTTCGGGCCGGCCTCGTACTCGAAGAAGCTGAGCTCGGGCCGCGCGACCTTGATGAGGTACGACCGGTCGTCGCTCTGGAGGAGCTCGCCCTGATCCGGCCCGTTCACGACCGCCTCGTTCGTCCTCATCGCCTCATCTCACCTTCCTTCTATAGGGGCACCCCTCTCCCACCACCCGCTTTCCAGCGTAACGAGGAAAGGCGCGCGTGTCTGTGCCGCACCGTGCCGGAAGCGTGACCTGAGCGTGACGAAACGCGCACCGGGTTACGTCGAGCTCCACTGCCACTCCGCCTACTCGTTCCTCGACGGCGCCTCGCAGCCGGAGGAGCTCGCCGTGCGGGCGGTCGAGCTCGGCTACGAGGCGCTCGCGCTCACCGACCACGACGGCGTCTACGGGTCGCTCGAGTTCGCGTATGCGGCGAAGGCGCTCGGCCTCCGCTCGATCACCGGCGCCGAGGCGACGCTCGCCGACGGCTCGCACGTCACGCTGCTCGTCGAGACGCCGAAGGGCTATGCGAGCCTCTGCCGCCTCCTCACCGAGGCGCACGCCCACGAGCGGCTGAATCCGCGGCTCGACCCGGCCCGGCTCGCCGAGGAAGGAGAGGGCCTCGTCTGCCTCTCCGGCTGCGCGCGGCACGGGCTCGCCGTCCGTGACGCGAACGCCGCCGCCGACCTGGCCCGCGCGCTTGGCCCAGACCGCTTCTACGTCGAGCTTCAGCGGCCCTACGAGCGCGGCGACGCGCGCCGGAATGCCGCTCTCAGATCCCTCGCAGAGACCCTCGGCGTCCGCACGGTCGCCACCGGCGACGTCCACTCCCACCACCCGCGCCGCACGCGCCTCCAGGACGTCCTCGTGGCCGTCAAGAACAGGACGTCCCTCGAGGGCTGCGAGGCCGAGCGCCGCGGGAACCGGGAGAGCGTCCTCCTCGCCCCGCACGAGGCCGCCGCCCGCTTCCCGGACGACCCCGAGGCTGTCCGCGCCACGGTCGATCTCGCCGAGCGGCTCACGTTCGACCTCACGCATGAGCTCGGCTACCGCTATCCCGACTTCTCCGACGGCCCGACGCCCGCAGACGTCCAGCTCGCGGAGGTCTGCCGCCGCGCCTTCGAGGAGCGCTACCGTCACGCGCCGCACCCGCTTCGCACGCGCGCCGGCGAGCGCCTCCGAGAAGAGCTCGCGCTGATCGCCGAGCTCGGGCTCTCCGGCTTCTTCCTCCTCCACTGGGAGGTGCTCGAGCTGGCGCGCGACGTGGCCGCGGATGTGCGCGGCCCCGGCTCACCGCGCCACCTGCTCCCGCCCGGGCGTGGGCGAGGGAGCTCGGTCGGCTCGATCGTCTGCTACCTGACCGGGCTCTCCCACGTCGATCCCGTCGACGCCGGCCTCGCGCTCGGGCGCTTCCTCAACCGCGAGCTCAAGTCGGTCCCCGACATCGACCTCGACTTCCCGCGCGACATCCGCGAGAAGCTGATCGTCGCCGTCACCGAGCGCTACGGCCGCGAGCACTCGGCGCTGGTGGCGAGCTTCGCCACCTACCGCGCGCGCGGCGCGATCCGCGACGTCGGCAAGGCGCTCGGGCTCCCGCAGGCCGAGCTGGAGCGGCTCGCGCGCGTCTCCGACGGCTGGAACGCCCGCAAGGTGGGGGAGGAGATGGAGCACGTGCCCGGCGCCGACGACCGCCTCGCCTCGCCTCGCTGGCGCGCCTTCCGGGAGCTCTGCGGTGAGATCGCCGGCCTCCCGCGCCACCTCTCCCAGCACCCGGGCGGCATGGTCATCTCCTCGCGGCCTCTCGTCGAGCTCGTCCCGGTCGAGCCGGCGGCGATGGAAGGCCGCCAGAACTGCCAGTGGGACAAGGACTCCTGCGCCGATGCCGGCTTCCTCAAGATCGACCTGCTCGGCCTGGGGATGCTCTCCGCAGTCGAGGAGTGCGTCGAGCAGATCGCGCTCCTGCGCGAGAAGCCGATCGACCTCTCCCGCATCCCGCTCGACGACCCCGGCGTCTACCGGGAGATCCAGGACGCGGACACGGTCGGCCTCTTCCAGATCGAGAGCCGGGCGCAGATGCAGAGCCTGCTGCGCACGCGTCCCGAGAACCTCGACGACCTGACGATCCAGGTCGCGCTCGTCCGCCCCGGGCCGATCCAGGGCAAGGCCGTCCACCCGTACATCGAGCGGCGCCAGCGCCTGCGCGAGGACCCGGCCTACGAGCCGCCCTACGACCATCCGTCGCTGGCCGAGCCGCTCAGAGAGACCCTCGGCGCGATCATCTTCCAGGAGCAGGTGCTCGACGTGTCCGTGGCCCTCGCCGGCTTCACGGTCGGCGAGGCCGAAGGGCTACGGCGGGCGATGAGTCGCAAGCGGAGCCTGGACGCGATGGAGGCCTACCGGCGCCGCTTCCTCGAGGGCGCCCAGGCGAACGGCGCCGACCTCGAGACCGCCGAGCTCGTCTTCTCGAAGCTCGCGGGCTTCGCCTCCTTCGGCTTCCCCAAGTCGCACGCGGCCGCCTTCGCGCTCCTGGCCTATCAGTCGGCCTGGCTGCGCCACCACTACCCGGAGGAGTTCCTCTGCTCGCTCCTGAACGCGCAGCCGATGGGCTTCTACCCGCCCGCGAGCCTCGTGCGGGACGCGCAGCGCCGCGGCGTCGAGGTGCTGCCTCCCGACGTGAACCGGAGCGCCGCCAAGTGCCGGCTTCAGCACGGCGCCGTCCGTGTCGGCCTCGGCTACGTCAAGGGGCTGGGGGAGACGCCCGCCGTCGCGCTCGTGGAGGAGCGCGAGACCGGTGGCGCCTTCGGGAGCGTGGCCGACCTGGCGCGGCGGGCACCGCTCGACCGGCCGGGCCTGGAAGCGCTCGTGGCGAGCGGCGCCTGCGACTCCTTCGGCTGGCCGCGGCGCCAGCTCCTCTGGCGGCTCGGGCTCGCGCCGCGCTCCACGAGCGCCGGCGACGGCGGCGAGAGCCGGCAGCTCGCGCTTCCGCTCGAGCCGACGAGTGAGATCCCCGAGCTGGCCGAGCAGACGCCCTGGGAGCGGATGCTCGCGGACTACCGCCTGACGAGCCTCTCCGTCGGGCTCCACCCACTCGAGCTGCTGCGGCCGCACCTGCCCGGAGAGGTGCTGTCGAGCGCCGAGCTGGAGGAGGCGGTGCACGGCGCCCGGGTGGCGGTCGCCGGCCTCGCCGTCGCGCGGCAGCGGCCGGCCACCGCGAGCGGCGTCGTCTTCATGCTGATCGAGGACGAGCACGGCCAGGTGAACCTGATCGTCCCGCCGCCCGTGTACGACCGCTACCGCGCGCTCGTGCGCGGCGAGCCGCTCCTGCTCGCGCGGGGCCGCTTCGAGCGGGTCGACCGGAATCGCAACGTCCTCGTCTCGGAACTCGTCTCGCTGTCGCCGCTCGCCCGCCGTGTTGCCGACGACGCCGAGGTGCGCGGTGCGATGCCCGCCGCCCACCACTTCGGCTCTCGATAGCCTCCCGGCTGATGCCGACCCGCTCGCTCTGGCTCCAGGAGGCGCTCGCGGCCGAGGACGGCGTCGAGTCTTCGGAGCTGACCGAGCCGATCCGCGCGGACGTCTGCATCGTCGGCGGCGGGTACACCGGGCTCTGGACGGCACTGCGGATTGCCGAGCTCGAGCCGGACGCGTCGATCGCGCTCGTCGAGGCCGACATCTGCGGCGGCGGCCCCTCCGGCCGAAACGGCGGCTTCGCGCTCTCCTGGTGGCCGAAGGTCGAGACGCTGATCAAGCGGACCGGGGAGGAGGAGGCCTTGAGGCTCGTCCGCGCGTCGGTGGCCGCCGTGGACGAGCTGGGGGCGTTCTGCGAGCGCGAAGGGATCGACGCGCACTTCCGGCGCGGTGGGTGGCTCTGGACGGCGACGTCGCCCGCCCAGCTCGGCGCGTGGGAGGGTGCGGTCGCGGCCGCCGCCCGGGCGGGCGAGCGGCCGTTCGAGGTTCTCTCCGCGGAGGAGGCGCAGCGCCGCACGGGCTCGCCCATTCACCTGGGCGCCGCCTTCGAGGCCGGCGCGGCGACGGTGCAGCCTGCGCTGCTCGCGCGCGGACTCCGGCGTGTCGCCGTCGAGCGCGGCGTGCGTGTGTTCGAGGGCTCGCCCCTGGTCGAGCTCGACCGCGAGCGTGGGATCGTCCGCACGGCCGCCGGCTCGGTGGAGGCGGGTGCGATCGTCCTCGCCACCGGAGCGTGGCTCGCCGCGATCCCGGAGCTGAAGCGGGCCGTCGTGGCGGTCTCCAGCGACATGGTTGCGACGGCGCCGATGCCCGAGCGGCTCGAGGAGGCGGGTTGGACCGGCGGCGAGTCCATCTCGAACTGCCGCCTGATGGTGCACTACTACCGCACGACGAGCGACGGCCGGATCGCGTTCGGCCAGGGCGGGCACAGGCACGTCTTCGGCGGTCGGGTGGACGACGGGTTCCTCGGCACCACTCCCGAGGAGGCCGAGCGGATCCTCCGCCGCGACCTCGTGCGGCTCGTCCCCTACGCAGAAGGCGTCGACGTGACGCACGCCTGGGGCGGGCCGATCGACCGCACCGCCGACGGGGCACCGATCTTCGGGCGGCTCCCGGGGCGGGTGCCGATCGTCTATGCGGTCGGCTACTCGGGGAACGGTGTCGCGCCCAGCCTGACCGCCGGCAAGATCCTCGCCTCGAGCGCCCTCGCCCGCGACGACGAGTGGTCGGGCTGCGGGCTCAACCGCGGGGTGACCGGGAAGTTCCCGCCGGAGCCGATCCGCTACCTCGGGGGCTTCGTCGTCCGCGCGGCGGTGAAGCGCAAGGAGGCGCATGAGGACGTGGGGCGGTCGGTCGACCCGCTGACGCGCCGCGTCGCCGGCCTCGCGCCCCAGGGCTTCTTTCGGGTAAAGCGCTAGTCCAGCTCGAGCCCGAGGCTGGGCAGGCGGACCTGGACGACGCGGTTGAAGACATCTTCGTACTCCTCCGCTGCGTCGGCGTCCAGCGTCGCCGCGTAGCCGTCCCGGTACTCGAGGAGCTCGTCGCGGGCGGCGTCGACGGCGTCCACGTAGTCGCCGTAGAGCTCCTCGGCCTCGTCCTTGGACGCGGCGTTGTAGGCGTCGAGCGCGTCGCGGCAGTCGTCGAGGAGGCTCGCGCACTCCGTCTCGAACAGCTCGAGCTGGCGCTCGACGAGGTCGACGAAGCGGCCTCGCACGCTCCGTAGACTAGCCCGAGTGCTACTCCAGGTAATGCCGCCCCGGAAGTGTGGCCCGCATTGCGTGGAGGAGCACTGATGCGCCTGCTCGTCCGCAGCTGGAACCTCTACCACGGGAGGTCGCATCCGCAGACGTCCACGCTCCACCTGGAGCGGATGGTGCGCCTGGTGACCTCGGACGCCCCTGACGTGGTCGCCCTTCAGGAGATGCCGCTCTGGGCGGTGAAGCGCCTCGACGACTGGAGCGGGATGCAAGCGTCCTGGGCGATGACGATGCCCGCGCGGCTCGGCCCGCTCGCGCGCCGCGTCACCGAGACCGATCCCGTGCGCTTCCGCTCCGCCCTCACGGGCCAGGCCAACGCGCTGCTCGTGAGCCCGCACTTCGAGCTCGGCAGGCATCGGCGCATCGTCCTCAACCCCGAGCTCTCGCGCCTCGACTGGCTCGTGGGCGGAAGCCAGCGCCGCGTCTGCCACTCGCTCGACGTGGAGGCGCGGGGCGTCCGCCTCGTCCTCGCGAACCTGCACGCGTCCAAAGACCCCGACGCGAGCGTCGCAGCCGCGGAGATCGAGCGCGCCGCGTCCTTCCTGGCGAGCGCGGAGCGGTGCGTTCTCTGCGGCGACTTCAACCTTCCCCGGCACGCGGTGGCCGGGTTCTCGCCGCCGATCGACGGGATCGACGAGATTCTCGTCCGCGGCTTCGAGCTCGAGCGAGGCCCGGACGTCTGGCCCGACGACCGGCGCCGGATCGACGGCACCGTGCTCTCCGACCACGCGCCCGTGGAGGCGGTGATCACATCGACCTAGCAGCTGTCCGCCGCGGTCTGCCGGTGCTGGATCGCTACGCGTACCTCAACGCGGGCACGTTCGGGCCGCTCCCGCGCGCGACCGTCGAGGCGATGCAGGCGGTCGAGCGCGAGGAGCTGGAGCTGGGCCGGTCCAGCCGCGCCTACTTCGAGCGCGTCCTGGCCGAGCGCGAGGCGCTCCGTGGCCAGCTCGCAAGGCTGATCGGGGCACCACCGGAGCAGGTCGCGCTGACGGGCTCGACGACCGAGGGCTGCAACATCGTCGTGCGCGGCCTGGGGATCGGGCCCGGCGACGAGGTGGTGACGACCGACTCGGAGCATCCCGGGCTGTTCGGCGGGCTGGTCGCCTCCGGCGCGACCCTGCGGATCGCTGCCATCCGCGACCTGCCTGTGGTGGACATTCTCGGCGCCCTGCAGGCGGAGATCACGCCGAGGACGCGCCTGATCGGGATCTCACACGTCTCCTGGGTCACGGGAGCGGTCTTGCCGGTGCGCGAACTTGCCGGTCATGGCGTCCCGCTGCTGGTGGACGGCGCGCAGGGTGCCGGCGCGATCCCCGTCGCGGTCGAGGAGCTCGGCGCCGACTTCTACACGGTCTCGGCGCAGAAGTGGCTGCTAGGGCCGGCTTCGACCGGCGCCCTCTACGTAGCGGCGAGCCGCCTCGAGGAGTGCCGCGTCGCGTTCCCTTCGTACTTCTCCTGGAAGCTCCCGGACTACGAGCTCCGCGACGACGCCACGCGCTTCGAGGGCTCCTGGACGCCGCCGGCGTCCATCGCCGGGCTGCTCGCCTCGCTCGCGTTCGCGGCCGAGGCCGGGGAGGAGCGGTTTGCGCGGGCGCGCGAGGCAGCCGAGCTTTGCCGAGCCTTGCTTGCTGAGCGCGGGCACGAGGTCGTCACGGAGCCGGGTCAGGCGACCCTCGTCTCCTGGCGGGGTGAGGGGACCGCCGAGACGGTCGCACTGCTGGCGGAGCAGGGCGTGGTCGTCCGCGACCTCCCAGGGCTCGGGCTCGTGCGTGCATCCTGCGGCTTCTGGACGAGCGACGAGGATCTGCAACGCCTCGTTCGGGGGCTTTAGTCCAGCCGGAACCGGGCCGAAGCGATCCGTATGCCGCGATCTCTGCGGAGCCTGGTCCTCGTCGGCGCCCTCGTGCTGGCGGGATGCAGCGTGGGTGGAGAGAAGACCCGCGTCGCTGACGAGCCCGAGGTGACGAAGGCGCAGCTCGCCGCGATGGTCCTGCTGCAGGCCGAGCTGGGCGAGATCGCAGAGGGCATGCAGCAGCACGACGACTCGGGCGCGGTCGGCAACGAGGAGGCGGCGGACGACACGCTCGATCCGAACGACACCGCGAGGTCGCTGCGAATCGCGGGGAGGCTGGGCGGCCACAAGACCTACTACGGCAATGGCGGGCTCGTCGCCCTGAAACGCAAGCAAGGAGTGATCTCGGTCGGCACCGAAGTCGAGCTGCTGGAAGACACGGTCTACGCGGCGCAGTACCTGCACAAGCAGCTCGGCGACTTCCAGCGCTTCCAGGGGAAGCAGCGCGACGGCTCGAAGCTCAGCCGCGTCTCGAGCTTCCAGGCCGACCTGGTCGGCGACGAGGCTGAAGGCTTGCTCGCCACGTCGACCCTCGGGCAGCAGAGGCTCTACATGACGGCCGTGGCGTTCCGGCGCGACCGGGTCATCGGCGTGGCGATGGTCCTGCGAGCGGATCGGGACGACGCGCAGGCCGAGGCTCGCGCCTTCGCCGTCAAGCTCGACAAGAGGATCGAGGACGTCCTCGCCGGCCGCGTCGGCGCCGATCCCGTCGAGCCCGACCCTTCGGCCGCGGAGCCCTCCTTCCGGGGCAAGGAGAAGCTTCCCGACCTGACGTTGGCCGCGGCGGACGTCGCCGCCGGCCTCGACCCCGTGGCCGAGGGCGAGACGGACGGCGACGGCTATGTCGGCTTCCACCGGACCTTTGGCGAGACGCGCCTGGGCGGCTCGCACCTGATCGCGCTGCGCGCCGAGACTCGGCTGTACGAGTCGGACGCCGCGGCAGCCGCGGCAGCGAAGAACCTCGCCCGCCAAGCCGGTCGGCTGACCCACGCCCGGGAGGCCGCAAAGGCGTTCGCCGACGAGACCGACGTGCGGGCGACCAACGTCCAGGCCCGGGCGCTCGCGGGCACCAAGGGCGGGGCGAGCGGCGTGGTCGTGACCTTCGATCTCGTCCGGGCGAAGTTCAGGATCGTCTCGATCTTCATCCGCTCCGGGCGGATGATCGAGACGGTGAGCGGCGTCTGCCGCGCGACGGCGTTCGACCCGGACGACCTCGTGCCGGTCGCCGAGCGCGCCCGCAAGCGCCTGGTCGCCTAGGCCTCCAGCAAGAGCTCGACGACGACGACGTCGCGCCACTCGCCGTCGAGCCTGGCATGGCGGCGGTAGACGCCGACCTCGCGGAAGCCAACGGCACGGCAGAGAGCCAGGCTCGCCTCGTTCTCGGGGAAGATCCGGCTCACGAGCTTCCAGTAACCGCGCCGGCGTGCCTCGACTGCGAGCGCCTCCATGGCCGCCCGCCCGGCACCGCGCCGACGCTCGGAGCGCGCGACGTAGACGGAGAACTCGCCGATCCCGGCGTAGGCCTCGCGTCCCGGCCGGTAGGGAGGGGCCGACGCCCACGCCACGAGGGTCTCGCCGTCCTCGACGACCACGAGCGGGAAGCCGTCGTCGACCCAGTCCCGGATGTCGTCGGCCGAGCGGTGACGCGTCTCGAACGTGGCCAGGCGATCCTCGATGCCCTCGTTGTAGATGCGCGCGATTGCCTCGGCGTCCTCGGGGCGTGCCGGGCGGGGCCGAAACGGCATGACGACGGGCTACTCGGCTCCGGTGCGCAGGCCGAGCTCGCCGGCGATCGGGCGCATCGCCGTGATGACGTTCGAGATGTGGTCGTCGAGCTCGAGGCCGAGGAGCTCAGCGCCCGCGTAGACCTCGTCGCGGTGGACGCCTGCGGCGAAGGAGGGCTGCTTCAGCTTCTTCTTCACCGACTTCGGCTCGAGCGTCTCGATGCCGTCCGGCCGCACGAGGCCGCAGGCGTGGACGAAGCCCGCGAGCTCGTCGCAGGCGAAGAGCGTCTTCTTGAGCTGCGTGTCGCGCGGCAGCGCGAGGTGCTCGGCGTGGGAGAGCACGGACTCCACGACCTCCTCCGGCCAGCCCTCCTCGCGCAGGATCGGCGCGCCGTCCTGCGGATGCTTGTCCAGCGTGGGGTGCATCTCGTAGTCGAAGTCGTGCAGGAGCGCGGTCGCGCGCCAGAGCTGCTCGTCCTCGCCGTATTCCCGAGCGTAGAAGCCCACGCACGCTTCGACCGCGAGCGCGTGGCGCCGCAGCGCCTCGCTCTGCGTGTAGCGGGTCAGCGTCTCCCATGCGTGGTCGCGGGTCACGTCCATAGGGGCGTTTAGGATAGCCTCCTGGGTCGCTTCGGCAGCCCCCGCCCGAACGAGACCTGTGCCAGAGACCGTTGTCGCCGACACGTTGATGGAGTCCTTCGTCATCGAAGGCGGTCGCCCGCTCCACGGATCCGTCCGGGTGGCGGGGAACAAGAACGCTGCCCTGCCGATCATCGCGGCGGCCTTGCTCGCCGAAGAGCCGGTCACGCTGAGGAACGTCCCCGCGATCAGGGACGTAGCGACGATGCTCGATCTCGTCGCCGACCTCGGAGTCGAGGTCGACATCCAGGGGGGCGGCGTCGTCAGGCTGGCGGCCGACGACGTGCACAAGACGGAGCTCGACGCCGAGCTCTGCACCCAAATCCGCGCCTCGATCCTTCTGGCGGGGCCGCTGGTGGCGCGCTGGGGCGAGGCGATCGTGCCCCCGCCCGGCGGCGATGTGATCGGACGGCGCCGGCTCGACACGCACATTCACGCGCTCGGGCGCCTCGGCGCGGACATCTCGGCCGACCGCCGCCTGCACCTGACGGCGAACGGCCTCGTGGGCGCGCGCGTCTTCCTGGACGAGGCATCCGTGACCGGGACGGAGAACGCCGTCATGGCGGCAACGCTCGCCCAGGGCGAGACGACGATCGTGAACGCGGCCTGCGAGCCGCACGTCCAGGATCTCTGCCATTTCCTCGCCTCGCTCGGTGCACGCATCGAGGGGATCGGCTCGAACGTCCTCACGATCCGCGGCGTCGACAGCCTCGGCGGCGGCGAGTGGCGCATCTGCCCCGACCACATCGAGGTGGCGAGCTTCGTCGGCCTCGGCGCGGTCACAGAGGGCGAGATCGTGATCGAGGACGTCGTCCCCGACCACATGGTCGGCGTCTGGCACGGCTTCGAGCGGCTCGGCCTCGAGTGGCATGCCGAGGGCGACTCGGTCCGGGTTCCCGGGAAGCAGGAGCTCGTCATCCAGGACGACCTCGGCGCGCAGATCCCGAAGATCGAGGACGGTCCGTGGCCCGCCTTTCCCGCCGACCTCACGTCGATCGCGCTCGCCGTCGCGACCCAGGCGCGCGGCACCGTGCTCATCTTCGAGAAGATGTTCGAGAACCGGCTGTTCTTCGTGGACAAGCTGGTGACGATGGGGGCGAGGATCATCCTCTGCGACCCGCACCGCGCCGTCGTCAACGGGCCGACACGGCTCTACGGCGAGCGGATGGAGAGCCCCGACATCAGGGCCGGGATGGCCATGCTGATCGCGGGCCTCTGCGCGGAGGGGCGCTCGACGATCGGCAACATCGGCCAGATCGACCGCGGCTACGAGCGCATCGACGAGCGCCTGCGGGCGCTGGGAGCGAGCATCGAAAGGGTGGAGGGATGACGGACAAGAAGGCTGTGAGGACCGAGAACGCGCCGGCCCCGTTCCAGGGAGCGCCCTATTCGCAGGGAATCGTTGCCGGCGACCTGGTGTTCGTCTCGGGCCAGCTCGGCATCGACCCGGCGCAGGGCCACGTCGTCGAGGGCGGCATCGGCGAGCAGACCGAGCAGGTGATGAAGAACCTCGCCGCGATCCTCGCGGAGGCCGGCTCGAGCCTCGACGACGTGCTCATGACGTCGATCTTCCTGGTCGACCTGCAGGACTTCCAGGCGATGAACGAGGTCTACGCGCGCCACCTCACGGAGCCGTACCCGGCGCGGGCGACGGTGCAGATCGCGGCCCTCCCGTCGGGCGCGCGCATCGAGGTCGCGGTCGTCGCGCGCTGCGGCTAGCGGCCCAGGCTAGGCGACGCGCACGGACTGCTTGTAGTACAGGGTGGTGAAACCGGTCTTCGTGACGCGGTATGTCACCGTCGCCGGATAGCGCGTGGCCCGGATCCGGAACGACACCTTCCCGAGCGAGGTGGTGCGCTTGGTCACCGCGGTGAGGCCGGCCCCGGAGACCCGGACGGCGGCCGACGCGACGGGCGCGTTCGTGGCCAGGTTCCGGACGGTCAGCGTGACGGTGCGGTAGACCCGGCGGACAGGATAGCCCTGGGCGCTTACCTTGAAGCGAAGATCGGCGGTTCCGCCTCCGGCGCCGGCGGCGCGCTGGAACGTCCCGGTGGTCGACCAGCGAAGGCCCACGAAGCCGGAGGAGCCGTTCTCGGCCTCCGCCTGGACACGCCAGTAGAGCGTCTTGCCGGTCGGGTAGGCGGTGCTGCTCGTGTAGGCGGACGAGTCAGTGAGGGCCCCGGGCGTCACCGCCGACTGCTCCTGGATGACGTTGGCGAACGTCGGATCGTCGGAAACCTGCAGGCGGTAGCGGCGGGCCGCGAAGACGGGCGTCCAGGCGAAGACCGTGGCCGCGCTCGACACGACTACCCCGCTTGTCGGGCCGAGCAGGCTCGGCGGCGTGGCCTGCTTCACGAAGGACTGCGGATTGGCCAGCACCGGATCCGTCGAGACTCCGTGGCCAGTTTCCAGGGAAGCGGGGAGGACGGCCCAGTAGTAATCGGAGGTTTCGTCCGCGTATCCCTTCGTCTGCGACCCGGTGCGCGGCGCGAATGCGGTCACACGCGTGTAGGCGTAGTCCGCGATCGTCGTGAAGAACGGGTCCTTCGCGACGACGACGAAATAGCTCATCGCGCCGGGAATCGGGTCCCAGGTGAAGACCGGCATCTCCCCGACCGTAGAGCCCGACACGGGGCGGAGGTAGTCGGATGCCGACGGGTTGCACGGGTCGCAGCTCGCCGGGTCCGGGGGCCCGTCCCACGTGAAGGCGGGAACGTTGTTCGCGGGCAGGTACGTCCAGTCGCCCTCGACCTCCGGGCCGCTGGCCGATGAAGCGCGGTCGATCGGGCTCACGCGGACGCAGTACGCCTGCCCCTCGTCGAGATGCGTGATCAGGTCGTCGGAGGGGGAGATCCCGCGCGAGAGCGGGTCGGCGTTGATCCCGCGGTTCCAGCCGAGCGGCGTCCAGGCCGGCGTCGCCGTCTTCTTCTCCCAACGAACGCTGCTCGACGCCGACCAGTCGCAGACGCCCGCGAACGGCGTCACGACCACCCGGTAGCTCGAGGCGCCTGGGGCGGGGTCCCAGAGGACGATCGGCGCGGCGACCGTCGATCCTGCGGGCAGCGGGTCGAGGTCCAGGTCGGCGAGACGGAGATTCGACACGCTCGGGTTGTTTCCGTACCCCTTGGTGAACTGGGGGCCGCCGGCCCAGGGGCCGGCGTTGCCGAGCGCGTCAAGGGCCCGCACCCGCCAGTAGTAGGTGTTGTTGGCCAGCACGACGGGAGGCGAGTACGACGTTCCGTAGGTCGTCATCGCGATCGAGAAGCTGATCTGGTCGCAGCAGACCTTCGAGCCGGGCGCCCAGTAGTCGGTCGAGTTGACCTCGACCTCGTAGCCCTTCGCGCCGGTGACCGCGGCCCACGTGAACTGCGGGTCGAACACGCCGGGGTTGGCGTCGAGGTCGGCGACCGCGAGACCCGTCGGCGCAGGCGGCGCGGCGGTGGCCGGGCCGGCCAGGGCGAGCACCAGGGCAAGGCCCGCGATGAGTATCCACAGTGTTCTCGACAACGTCGACGACCCGGATCGCACCGTGGCCCCAGGCGGCGGCCCGTGCCATCCCCACAAGGGGGGATACCGGCCCGGGGTCTACCCTTCAGCCGTGGACGTCATCGTCTCCCACACGAACACGGACTTCGACGCTCTCGGGGCGATGCTCGCCGCGCGCCGGCTCTACCCCGGCGCGGCGATCGCGCTCTCCGGCTCGCTGAACCGGAACGTCAGGGAGTTCTACCGGCTGCACGCCGACGACCTCGAGCTGGTCGAGGCCGGCCGGCTCGACCCGACGGCGATCCGGCGGCTGATCGTGGTCGAGACCGTCCACCGCGAGCGCCTGGGCGAGCTCGAGCAGGTTGCCCGCGACCCCGAGGTCGAGGTCGTCGTCTTCGACCACCACACCGGCGAGGCGCCCGACTGGGTGAAGCCGGAGAACCTCGTCCTCTCGGAGGACGGAGCCCTGACGACGACGATGGTAGGGATCCTGGCCGAGCGGGAGATCGCGGTCACGCCGCTCGAGGCGACCGTCTTCGCGCTCGGGATCCACGAGGACACGGGCTCGCTCGGCTACCCGGACGCCGGCGTCCGCGACGCCGAGGCGCTCGCCTGGTGCCTCCGCCACGGCGCCCTGCAGGACGTCGTCGCGCAGTACCTGCGCACGCCGCTCTCGGAGGAGGAGCGCGCGCTCCTCGACGCGCTGGTCTCCTCGGTCGAGGCGCACGAGGTGGCGGGCGTCGAGGTGCTGATCGCAGCTGTGGCCTGGCCTGTCTACGTCGACGGCGTCTCGAACCTCGCCCACAAGATCGTCGACCTCACCGACGCGCTCGCCCTGATCTGCCTCGTGGAGATGGACGGCCGCGTCTTCTGCGTCGTTCGCACGCGCCTGCACGAGCTCGACGCGGCCGGGGTCGCGGAGGCGCTCGGTGGAGGCGGCCATCCACAGGCCGCCTCGGCTGTGCACCGTGGTTCGCTTGCGGAGGCGCGTGAGCTCGTCCTGGCGGCGCTGCCCCAGGCGGCCCGACCCGTGCGCACGGCGGCCGAGATCATGTCGCGCCCGGCGCGCTTCGTCGGGCCCGAGACCCCGGTTGCCGAGGCGATGGTGCTGTGCCAGCGCCACCGCCAGAGCGGGATCCTCGTCGGCGACGCGCAGCGCCTCGCCGGTCACGTCACCCGCGAGAACCTCGACCAGGCGATCGGCCACGGCCTCTCCCACGCGCCGGTGAAGAGCGTGATGAGCACGGAGGTCGCCACCTGCTCCGAGGAGACGCCGCTCCCGGAGCTCACCCGCCTGCTCCGAAGCTCGGATGCCGGCCGGGTCGCCGTCGTGCGCGGAGGCGAGGTCGTCGGCGTCGTCGCCAGGAGCGATCTGCTGCACGCCCTGGGCGAAACGCGCGTCGAGGAGGCGGCGCCCGCCGGCCCCGACCTGAGCGAGCGCCTGCTCGCGCTTCCCGGGCTGGAGCCCCTGTTCCAGACCGTCCAGGCGGTGGGGGAGGGCTTCGAGGGCGTCTACCTCGTCGGCGGGGCGGTGCGCGACCTGCTCATGGACGAGCCGAGCTTCGACGTGGACATCGCCGTCGAGGGCGACGGCATCGCGTTCGGGCGGGCACTGGCAAAGGCGCTGGGCGGGCGGGTCGTCCCGCACGACAAGTTCGGCACCGCGGTCGTGATCCACGACGGCGGGCGGGTCGACGTGGCCACTGCGCGCACCGAGTTCTACGACTACCCGGGCGCGCTCCCGGCCGTGGAGCAAGCGTCGATCCGGCAGGACCTCTACCGGCGTGACTTCACGATCAACGCGCTCGCCGTCTCGCTCAAGGGCGAGGACTTCGGGCGGGTCGTGGACTTCTTCGGCGGCCTCGCCGACCTGGACGCAGGCGTGCTCCGCGTGCTCCACAACCTCTCGTTCATCGACGACCCGACGCGTCTCTTCCGGGCTCTCCGCTACGAGAACCGCTACGGCTTCCGGATGGAGGCGCACACCCAGGGCCTGGCGCGGGCCTGCGTCGAGATGGAGCTCGTCGGCGAGCTCTCGTCGGCGCGCCTGCGCGACGAGCTGGAGGCGCTGCTCTCCGAGCAGGAGGTCGCCGGGACGCTCCGCCGCCTCGCCGAGCTGCATCTCGACCAGGCGATCCACCCGCACCTCGCCGCCGGGGAGGACGCGGTCGAGCTCGTGGCAGAGCTGGACGAGCTGCGTGCGCGGCTCGCGCCGGAGACGCCCGTGTGGCGGCCCCGACTCGCCGCGCTGGCGCGCCGCCTTCCCCCGGACGAGCTCTACGACTGGTTCGAGCGGCTGCGCCTGCGCCGCCGCGACGCCGACCGGATCGCCGACGCGGTCACCGTGGCGACGCGGCTGCGGGAGCTCGTCGCGGGCACGGACGAGCCCGCTGCGCTCCGCGCGCTCGCGGAGCCGCACGATCCCGACGGCGTGCTGATGGCGATGGCCGGCGCCGGCGAGGAGGTGCGGTCGCGGCTGGAGCGGTACTTCGCGGAGCTGCGCGACGTGCGGCTGGAGATCTCGGGCGAAGACCTGGCCGAGCTCGGCCTCGCCGAGTCGCCGCAGGTCGGCGTCGTCCTCGACGAGGTGCTGCGCCGCAAGCTGAACGGCGAGCTCGCGGGCCGCGACGCCGAGCTGGCCGCGGCGCGTGAGCTGGTCGGCGCGTGAGCGTCGAGATCCTCGTCTGGTTTCTGCCGCACGTCGACCCGTCTCGGACGTCTTCTCGGAGGTTCTGGACGAGACCACGCGCGTGATGGTCTCTATCGTGACCGCATGACGCTCTTCGACTGGGAGGCGCCCGGCCCCTACCGCGTGGCGTTCTCGACGCGGCTCGGCGGCGTCAGCGAGGGCTCGTTCGCGTCGCTCAACCTCGGCGTGTACACGGACGACGACCCTGAGCGCGTGCGCGAGAACCGCCGGCGCCTCTGCGCCGAGGTCGGCGTCGACCCGGAGACGGCGACGATGGGCTGGCAGCACCACAGCGCGGACGTGGCGAAGGCCGACGGGCGCGGGATCGTCACGCCCGGACTCGAATTCGAGCGCTGCGACGGGCTCTGGACCGACGAGCCCGGCCGGGCCGTGATGCTCCTCACCGCGGACTGCCTCCCGATCGCCCTGGCGCGCGCGAACGGAACGCCGGCGGTGGCCGTGCTGCACGCGGGCTGGCGCGGGCTCCTCGGCGGCATCGTCGAGGCGGGCGTGGCCGCGCTCGGGGACGGGCCTGTCGCGGCGGCGGTCGGCCCGGGGATCGGGCCGTGCTGCTACGAGGTCGGCGACGAGGTCGCCGCGCCGTTCCGCGAGCGCTTCGGCGAGGGCGTCGTCGCCGGGCGGAACCTCGACCTCCAGGAGGCGGCGGAGCGCGCCCTGCGCGCGGCCGGCTGCGTCTCCGTCGAGCGGGTCGGGCTCTGCACGTCCTGCGAGGAAGGCCTCTTCTTCTCCCACCGCCGCGACCGCGGCCGCACGGGCCGCCAGGGGATCGTTGCCGCTCTCGTCTGAGGTCGTCCGTGAGAATTACGCGCGGATCCGCGAGGAGGTCGGTCCCGGCGTCACCGTCGTGGCGGCCACGAAGTACGTCTCGGTGGACGACCTCGGCGTTCTCGCCGAGGCCGGGGTCGAGGTGGCGGGGGAGAACCGCCTCCAGGACCTGACCGAGAAGCACGCCCGCTACGGCAACGCGTTCCGCTGGCACTTCATCGGCCATCTCCAGTCGCGGAAGGCCCGCGAGGTCTCGGAGCTCTGCGAGCTCTGCCACTCGCTCGCGAGCTCCTCGGCGGCGCGGCGCCTCACCATTCCGGCGCTGGTCGAGGTGAACCTCTCCGGGGAGGAGTCGAAGTCGGGAGTCGCGCCCGAGGCGCTGGCTGCCTTCCTCGTCGAGGCCCGCGAGGCCGGCGTTCAGGTGAGCGGCCTGATGACGATGCCGCCCCTCGCCGCCGACCCGGAGGCCTCGCGTCCGTACTTCCGGAGGCTGCGCGAGCTGGCAGGCGAGCACGACCTGCGCGAGCTTTCGATGGGGACGTCGCAGGACTACCGCGTGGCCGCGGAGGAGGGGGCGACGCTCGTCCGGGTGGGCTCCGTTCTCTACGACCGGTGGCGCTAGTATCGTTTCGCGGTTATGGGACTCGGAGACGTCTGGAGCCGAGCGCTCGTCTACTTCGGCATCGTCGAGGAGGACGAGTACTGGGACGAGGAGGCCTACGCGGCCGAGGAGGAGCTCGAGCGCACGTACGACCGCGACCGCCAGAACGTCCGTCGGATCAGCCCGCGCCAACGGCAGCGCGAGGAGTTCGAGGACTGGTCGGATCCCGACGCCGGCGGTGCGCCGGGCGCCCAGACGGCCGTCGCGCGACAGACCAGCAGC
The DNA here is from genome assembly GCA_963830885.1 of uncultured Actinomycetes bacterium. Classification (GTDB taxonomy): domain Bacteria; phylum Actinomycetota; class Thermoleophilia; order Gaiellales; family Gaiellaceae; genus JAIBJN01. The sequence goes on from CAWHOA010000012.1 coordinate 102,509, forward strand.
AGGCGGCTGGAGGCCGTCGCCGGCGCGGCGGTGAAGGTCCACCTGGTCGTCCCGCGGAGCTTCAACGACGCCCAATCGATCGCGGACAAGTTCAAGGACTTGACGCCGGTGATCGTCAACCTGCAGAGCGCGGACCCCGAGCTCTCGAAGCGGCTGATCGACTTCTCGAGCGGGCTCACCTACGCGTTGGGCGGGAGCATGCAGCGGGTCGCCGACAAGGTGTTCCTGCTCACGCCCCGGAACGTCGAGGTCTCGGCCGAGGAGCGCGCGCGCCTCATCGACCGCGGCTTCTTCAACCAAGCCTGACGGTCGCGGCGCTTCGGTCTCGCTCCGCCCCGGAGCGGTAGGTTTCTCCCGCGATGCTTCTGGCAGATGCGATCTCGACGGCGCAGGGCTTCGTCGACGCCCTCTACTACGTCTACCTGATCTGCATCCTCGCCTACATCATCACGTCCTGGGTGCCGCTGCCCTACAACACGACGCTGAACCGGATCCAGCGGTTCCTCTACGACGTCGTCAACCCGTACCTGAGCCTCTTCCGGCGCTTCATCCCGCAGCTGAACCTGGGCGGGCTCGGCCTCGACCTCTCGCCGATCCTGGCGATCATCGTGCTCACGATCCTGCGTTCGGTGATCAACACCGGCCTCGACGCTCTTTGAGGGGCTGGCGAAACGCAGCCTGTGCCGCCGGGCTGCGCTGCTCGCCCCGAAGACTGCGTCCTCGGTCGCGCCCGTAGCCTCCGGCTACGAACGCTCCCTGCGTCCTTGTTTCGGAACGACCATCGCACCCCGGCGACGAGCGACGTTCCGCCAAACCCTCTGACGTAGGAAAGCGCGCAGCAGCGGCGAAGGACCCGGCGCGATGTCGCTGACCCCCGTGGAGATCCGCCATGTCCGGATCGGCCGCCGCCCGCTCGGCTACGAACGGCCGGAGGTCGACCGGCTGCTCGACGACATCGCGTCAAGCTACGAGGACGTGTGGCGCGACCGCGCCGACCTCCGCGACGAGATCGACCGCCTCGGGAGCGAGCTTCAGCGCCAGCGCGAGACCGAGGAGGCGCTGCGCAACACGCTGCTCTCGGCCGAGCGCATGGCCGACGAGTTGCGCGCGCGGGCCCATCACGAGGCCGACCTGATCGTCGAGGAGGCGCGCGCGAAGGCCCGCGATATCGCCGCCTCTGCGGAGGCCGAGGAGCAGCGCGTGCGTGACGAGATCCGCCGCCTGCGGGCGCTCGAGACCGATGTCCGGGCGGAGTTCAGGGCCTTCCTGGGCTCGTCGCTGGAGCGGCTCGAGGGCGACCCTCCGGGCGCTCGTGAGGCCCCGGAGCGCGCCCAGCAACCCGCCGGCTAGGTCCCTCGGGAGGCCGCCGGACCGGCGGATATACTCGGCAGGTGGACACCGAGTATTTCCGGAAGCTCCTCGTCGACGAGCGCGAGCGCGTGTCGTCGACCGTCGAGAACCTGCACGAGTCCAACTCGCGCTCGTTCGAGGAGGAAACCGAGGAGGAGACGTACGACAACCACCTCGCGGACTCCGCCACGGCGACGCTCAACCGCGAGATCGACTCCACGCTCGAGGAGAACTCCGGGCACGTCCTCGTCGGGATCGACGAGGCGCTCGACCGAATCGAAAACGGGACGTTCGGGACCTGTGCGCGCTGCGGGAAGCAGATCGCCGAGGATCGACTCGAGGCCCTCCCGTACGCAACGAGGTGTATCGACTGCCAGCGTCTCGCCGAGAGGGCCTAGTCAACCCGTCGGCGAGGCTGATCGACGTTCGCGTCGGATCGGCCACGGACGGACGCGTGCCGATCTCGATGGTCGAGCGGTCGCTGTCCGCCACGCCGTTCCACTGGATCGGGCTGCTCGCGGTCGCCTTCGCGGCCGTCGTCGCCGACCAGGTGACGAAGCAGATCGTGGTCAGCCAGCTCGAGCTGGGCGAGTCCGTGAACGTCCTCGGGCCGCTGGAGATCCGGCACGTCACGAACCCCGGTATCGCCTTCGGGCTCTTCTCGAACTGGGCGACCGCGGTGACGCTGCTGACGGCGCTCGCGGTCGGGTGGATGCTCTTTTACTTCGCCCGCTCGGGCGCCCGTCATCCGGTGCTCCCGGTCGCGCTCGGGCTTCTCGTCGGGGGTAGCATCGCGAACCTGATCGACCGCCTGCGCCTCGGCCACGTGACCGACTTCCTCGATCTGCGCTTCTGGCCCGCCTTCAACCTCGCCGACTCGTTCATCGTCGTCGGCGTGACCATCCTCCTGGCGGCGCTCATCTCGTCCGAGCGCCAGCCGCGGCTGCGTCGCACGGCTCCCAAGACGACGGGATGACAGCTCAGAGCTCGAACCAGGGTGACGCTTCGTCGCCGCGGCGTCCTGGGTGAGTGTGATGCAAGGACGCAGGGCGCGTTCGTAACCGGAGGCTACGGGCGCAACCGAGGACGCGGCAGCGCGCCGCCCAGGACGGTGCAGCGACTCAAGGCTTCATCGTGGTTCGAGCTCTAAAGCTCGTTGTGCCGCCGGAGGCGGCCGGCGAGCGGCTCGACCGCTTCCTCGCGGCGTGTGAGGGCGTGGGCTCACGCGCCGAGGCCGAGCGTCTGCTCGGCGGCGGGGCGGTGCTCGTTGACGGCTCCGTGCGCGCGAAGAGCCACCGGCTGGCAGGCGGCGAGGAGCTCGCGCTCGAGCTGCCCGAGCGCCGGGAGAGCGTTCTCGAGCCGGAGCCGGTCGAGGGGCTGCGCGTCGCCTACGAGGACGAGCACCTGCTGGTCGTGGACAAGCCCGCCGGCGTGGTCGTCCACCCGTCGGCCGGCCACGCGCACGGCACGGTCGTCCACGGGCTGCTCTCCCGCGAGATCGAGGGCGGGGAGGAGCCCGAGCGCCCCGGCATCGTCCACCGCCTCGATCGCGACACGTCCGGTCTCCTCGTCGTCGCGCGCTCGGACGAGGCGCACCGGCGGCTCCAGCGCCTCCTTCGGCGGCGGAAGCTCGTCCGCGAGTACCTCGCGCTCGTCCGGGGGCGGCCGCTCTCCCGCGCCGGAAGGATCGAGGCGTCGATCGGGCGCGACCGCCACGATCCCACGCGCCACTCGCTCGACACCGCAACGCCGCGCGAGGCCTCGACGACCTTCGAGGTGCTCGAGCTCCTGCCGAAGCACGCACTTCTCCAGGTCGGGCTGGAGACGGGCCGGACGCATCAGATCCGCGTCCACCTGGCGGCGATCGACCTGCCCGTAAGCGGCGACCCGACCTACGGCGTCGCGGTCGACCTCGGGCTCGAGCGGCAGTTTCTCCACGCCGCGCGCGTCGCGTTTCCGCACCCGTTCTCCGGGGACGAGGTCGAGGTCTCATCACCGCTGCCGGCGGACCTGCAGCAGGCGCTGGACATGGCTCGTTCGGGGGACGCCGGGACGTCTGTCCGGGACTAGCGTCAGTCAGGGGATCCCTCCCTTGATTTCGCTGCTGCTGCTGCCCAGGCGTCTGCGAGTGCCGGCAGCGACCCTGGTGTCGCTGCTTGTCGTCTGCGTGTCCGCGTCCGCGGCGGCAGGCGAGCCGACATCCGGGCCGGCCGAGTCGCTTCGTTCCTCGCTCGGGCTCCAGGGCGTCGTCGACGTCGACCCTCTGACAGGCACTCCGCGCGTCGTCGCGCGGCTCGACGGGTTCCTGACCGGGCCGTCCGCAGACGCTGCGGACGCCATCGTCCTCGACTACGTACGGGCGCAGGAGACCGTCTTCGGGCTCGACGACGACGACCTCAGGGGACTGCGCCTCGTCCGCGACGAGACCGACGCCTTCGGCGTGCGCCACCTCCTCTGGGCGCAGGAGGCCGGGGGCATCCGAGCGGTCGCCAACGACCTGCGCGCCAGCGTCACGGCCGACGGGCGCATCCTCAACGTGCTCGGCTCGCCCATCCCCGACCTCGAGCTCCCTGCCGAGGGCGCCGGGGTCTCCGGTGGCGAGGCCGTCGCCGCCACCTTCCGCCATGCGGGACGGGCGACGGCCGCGCCGCATGCGCTGTCCGCGCCCCGCGGCGCGGCGCGGACGACACGCTTCGCCGGTGGACACGGCGCGTCCCTGGTCCTCGTCGCCACCGGACGCGGCGTAAAGCTCGCGTGGCGGGTAACCGCCGACGTCGACTCGGACGAGGTGTACACATCCCTGGTCGACGCCACGAGCGGCGAGGTCCTGGCCAGTGTCAACAAGGTCGAGGACGTGGACGCGAGCGGCGAGGCCTGGGAGTACTACCCGGGTGCGGCCAGCGGCGGGACGGCAGCGCTCGCGAACTGGACGGCCGCGGGCTGGCTGCCCTCGGGCTCGACGGTCCTGAGCGGCCCGTTCGCGCGCGTCTTTGCCGACCTGGACGACGACGACGAGGTCGACGCCGGCGAGGAAGCGACCGAGCCCGACTCGCTCTGGGACTACAACCTCGACGTCGAGCAGCATGCACAAGGCTTCTGCGCTCCCCACCCGGGCTTCACGAGTCTCTGCACCTGGGACAGCACCTCCCAGGCGAGCTGGTCGACGAACCGGAAGCAGAACTCCGCGCAGGTGTTCCACTTCGTGAACACGTTCCACGACCACCTGAAGCTCGATCCCGACATCGCCTGGACGACGCGCACGTTCGAGAGCGGTGACAGGGTGATCGCCCACTCGGACGACGGCGCGGCCACCGGCGTCGCGGGGGAGTGGTTGGGGACCCTGATGCCGGACGTGTTTCACGTCTCGAACGCGAACATGTACACGCCCCCAGACGGGCAGTCGCCTCGGATGCAGATGTACCTCTTCACCTCGTTCACCGGGGTGTTCGCCACCGACCCGACCCCGGATGCGAACGGCGGCGACGACGGCGCCGTGGTCTACCACGAGTACGCGCACGGACTCTCGAACCGTCTGATCACCTATGCCGACGGCTGGGGCGCGCTCGACTCGTTCCAGTCGAGCGCGATGGGCGAAGGCTGGAGCGACTGGTATGCGCTGGACTACCTTGTCGGCGAGGGCTTCGCTCCCGACACGGGGGCGGTCGGCGACGTGACGCTCGACCGCTACCTCGGCAACGGCGAGCCGACGATCCGCAGCGAGGGGCTCGACTGCCCGGTCGCGCCGGTCAGCGCCGCCTGCCCCGGGGGCGACGACACCGGCTCGCAGGGCGGCTACACCCTCGGCGACATGGGCCGGATCTGGTCCGGCGGCCCCGAGGTGCACGCCGACGGCGAGATCTGGGCCCAGACGCTGTGGGACCTGCGCGGCGCGGTGGGGGTCGGCGATGCGCGCTTCCTCGTCACCGAGGGCATGCGCCTCTCGCCGCGGAACCCGTCCTTCCTCGACATGCGCAATGCGATCCTGCAGGCGAACCAGGTCGGCGTCCTGGGCGGCCGCACCGACCACGGGGCGACCATTTGGGCGGTCTTCGCTGCGCGCGGAATGGGCTTCTTCGCGGCAACCGAGGATGCGGACGACACGACGCCGATCCAGAGCTTCGCGCTTCCCCCGGACCCGGAGGACGGGACCGGCTCGCTCGCCGGCGTGGTCACCGACTCCGACACGGGCAAGCCGGTCACCGGGGTGAAGGTCGAGTTCGCCGGCCTCGGCTTCTCGGACACGACTGACGCGCTCGGGCAGTACTCGATCCTGGACGTCCCGGTCGGCACCTACGCGCAGGTCGTCGCCTCGAAGGTCGGCTACGACCGCGACGTCGGCTCCAACGTCCCCGTCGTCGCCGGGACGCAGGGCGCCCTCGACCTGGAGGTGCGCCGAGACTGGGCGGCCTACGACGGCGGCGGACGGATCCACGCGTTCACGGGCCCGAACTTCGCCGCGTACGGCTGCGGGCCGGCCCACGCGATCGACCAGTCCACCGCCACCGGGTGGTCGACCGTGACGCCGAGCCTCTTGCCGGGAACCCGCTCGATCACGGTGAAGCTCCCTGCATACGTCGACGTCAGCTCGTTCGCCGTCGACCCCGGCGCCGTCTGCGGCGATCCCGACTCCGCGTCGGCCCAGGGCTACAAGATCGAGACGTCGAAGACCGCCGCGAGCGGGTCCTGGACGGTCGTGAAGACCGGCTCGTTCACGCTCGGCCAGGCCCACCAGCTCAACGACGTCGCGATCACGCCGAGGAAGGCGGTGCGCTTCATCCGCTTCACGATCACCTCGAACCACGGGCACGCCGACTACATGGATCTCGCCGAGCTCGTCGTCTACGGGGCGGCGACGCCGACCTGCCTGGGCCAGCCTGCGACGAAGGTGGGTACGGACGCCGCGAACACGATCAACGGCGGCTCCGGCGCGGACGTGATCGTCGGTCTCGGCGGAGCCGACAAGATCGACGGCAGGGGCGGCAAGGACGTGATCTGCGGCGGGCTCGGCAACGACAGGCTCACCGGCGGCACCGGCCTCGACAAGCTCGACGGCGGCGACGGCGCCGACCTTCTCTACGTCCGTGATTCCGCCAAGGATCTCATCATCAAGGGCGGTTTGGGCACCGACCGGGCCCGCAAGGATGCGTCTGACAAGACCAGCGGCGTCGAGCGGTTCTTCTAGGCGCCCTTCAGAAGGCGCTGTGGAGCGCGCTTCGGGCTAGGCGGCTCTGGCCGACTTGTCCGAGTAGAGGCGGCGGTCGGCGGTCTCGAGGAGCTGCTCCACCGCCGGGCACTCGGTGGGGAGGTGGGCGGCGCCGGCGCTGACGGACAGGCCCTCCGGGAGCGCGAGGCGGAGCCGCGCGACGAACGCGTCCACATCAGGAGGGGCCGCCGCCAGAAGGAGCGCGGCGAACTCGTCGCCGCCGATCCTCCCCGCGACGTCCGTCTCCCGGAGCGTGGAGGCGAGGGCCGACGCGAACGCGCGCAGGAGGCGGTCGCCTTCCTGATGGCCGTCGCGGTCGTTCGTCTCCTTGAAGCGGTCGAGATCGAAGAGGACGAGCGCGAGGCTGCCGCGGAAGCGGCGGGCGCGCGCGGCCTCTACCGAGAGCTGCGCGTGGAACGCGCGATGGTTGAGGAGCCCGGTGAGCGGATCCCGCCGCGCGCTTTCGGCGAGCTCGCCGGTGACGCGCCCTACGTAACCGACCAGGCAGCGCTCCACCGCCGCCCGGGCTTCGCCTTCGCCGTGCCGCTCCAGCACCCTGGCGAGGACGAGCAGCTCGGCCGCGATCTCGGTCGGGGCCAACCCCAGGCTCTCCCGCTCCCGCGCGAAGTCGTCCGCGAGTCCCTCCGGGTCGTCGCCCTCCTCGAGCGCCGCAATGAAGGACGGCAGCGAGCCGAGCTGGCCAAGCCTGCCCAGGCGCTCGAGCGAGGGCACGGCTCCCGACGCGAGCGCCTCCTCGACACACTCGACGGCCAGATCCCACGCAGGCAGCCTCACGACCCCGTGCACAGATCCCAGCGTAGGGAGGCCGTCGGCTAGAATGGCCCGAGCTTCTGCACCCGACCCGGCGGAAATCACGCGGGTGGCGGTGCCGGGCGCCGTGCCCGGTTCCATCCGCTCCCGCCGGCCCGAAGACCCGAGAACCGAGGAGGAAAACCAGTGTCCGTCGTCTCCATGCGAGAGCTTCTGGAGGCCGGAGTCCATTTCGGCCACCAGACGCGCCGGTGGAACCCCAAGATGCGCCGCTTCATCTTCACGGAGCGCGGCGGCATCTACATCATCGACCTGCAGCAGACCCTCGAGCTGGTCCAGCAGGCCTACGCCTTCGCGCGCAACGTGTCCGAGCGGGGCGGCTCCGTCCTGTTCGTCGGCACGAAGAAGCAGTGCCAGGACTCGATCGCCGAGGAGGCGGAGCGGGTCGGCATGCCCTACGTGAACCACCGCTGGCTTGGCGGCCTCCTGACGAACTGGCGCACGATCTCCGAGCGCATCGCCCGCCTGCACGAGCTGCGTCGCCTCCGCGACGACGGCCAGCTCGAGCTGCTCCCGTCGAAGGAGCGCATCTCCATGATGGCCGAGCTCGAGAAGCTGGAGGTCAACCTGGGCGGCGTCGCCGACATGAAGTCGGTTCCCGACGCCGTCTTCGTCGTCGACCTGCGCAAGGAGCAGCTCGCCGTGCGCGAGGCGCGCCGGCTCGGCCTGCCGGTGATCGCGCTCGTGGACACGAACTGCGATCCCGACGACGCCGACTACGTCATTCCGGGGAACGACGACGCCATCCGCTCCTGCAGCCTCGTCGTCCGCGTGATCGCCGACGCGATCGAGGCCGGAAAGACGAAGGTGACGGCGGAGGAGATGGCCGCGCCCGTCGCCGAGCCGGAGGCCGCACCGGCCGCCGAGCCGGAGGCCGCCGCCGTCGCCGAGCCGGAGCCGGAGCCCGAGGCCCCACCCGCCGCCGTCGCCGAGCCGGAGGCCGCACCGGCCGCCGAGCCGGAGGCGGCCGCCGACACCGAGCCGGAGCCGGAGGCCCCACCTGCCGCCGTCGCCGCGCCCGTCGCCGAAGAGCAGCCCGAAGCCCAGCCCGAGACCGACACGCCTGCCGAGAGCGGGGAGGAGGCCCAGTGAGCACGACCGAGATCCCCGCAGCGCTCGTCAAGGAGCTCCGCGACCTCACCGGCGCGGGGATGATGGACTGTAAGCGCGCGCTCGTCGAGGCGGGCGGCGACCTGGAGGCCGCGCGGCAGTCGCTGCGCGAGAAGGGCCTCGCCGAGGCCGGCAAGCGTGCCGGCCGCGACACCACCGAGGGCCGGGTCGCGGCGCACGTCGCCGGTACGAGCGGCGCCATCGTCGCAGTCGGCTGCGAGACCGAGCCGGTCTCCGGGAACGAGGAGTTCCTCGACTTCGTCCAGCACATCCTCGACCTCGTCCGCGTGGAAGGCCCCGCCGCCGCCGCGTCGCTCGAGGAAGAGCGGGTCGAGCTCGTCGCCAAGCTCGGCGAGAACATCGCCGTCGTCGGCGCCGAGCGCTACGAGGGCGAAGAGGGCGACGTGGTCGCCGAGTACATCCACCCGCCGGCGCAGAAGATCGGCGTGCTCGTCCACGCGAAGGCAACGCCGGAGCTCGCGCGCATGGTCGCCATGCACATCGCCGCCGCGAAGCCCGTGTACCTGAGCCGGGACGAGGTGCCCGAGGCCGAGGTAGCCGAGGAGCGAGGCGTCTTCGAGAAGCTCCCGGAGGTCGAGTCGAAGCCCGAAGAGGTTCGCGGCAAGATCGTCGAGGGCATGCTCGCCAAGCGGTTCTTCGCGCAGACCGTGCTGCTCGACCAGGCGTGGGTCCACGACCCGGACCTGACGGTCGGCAAGGCGCTGGCCGAGCGCGGTGCAGAGGTGAAGGCCTTCGTGCGCTACAACGTCGGCGAGTGAGCGCGCGAGAAGAAAGCGACGTAGCCGCACACGCGACGCCGGGCGGCGCCGTCTTCGAGCGCGTCCTCCTCAAGCTCTCCGGCGAGGCGCTCCTGGGCGACCAGCCATACGGCATGAGCCCCGAGAAGGTCGAGGACATCGCGGCCGAGGTGAAGCGCGTCGCCGACCGCGGGGTCGAGACGGCGATCGTGATCGGTGCCGGGAACATCTACCGCGGCATGAAGGCGACCGCGGAGGGCATGGACCGCGCCACCGCCGACTACGCGGGCATGCTCGCTACCGTTCTCAACTGCCTGACCGTGCAGGACGCGCTCGAGCGGCTCGGCGCCCACACGCGCGTCCTCTCGGCGATCTCGGTGAGCGAGGTGGCCGAGCCGTACATCCGCCGGCGGGCGATCCGCCACCTGGAGAAGGGGCGCATCGTCATCTTCGCGGCGGGCACCGGGAACCCGTTCTTCACCACGGATACCGCCGCCGCGCTCCGCGCTCTCGAGGTCGGCGCCGACGCGATCCTCATGGGCAAGAACGGCGTCGACGGCGTCTACGACGGCGACCCTGCCGTCGACCGGGACGCGAGCTTCCTGCCCGAGCTGACGCACCTCGAGGCGATCGAGCGCGGCCTCAAGGTGATGGACACCACTGCGCTCACGCTCTGCATGGACAACGGCCTGCCCATCTACGTCTTCGGCCTCGACGAGCCCGGCACGATCGAGCGCGTCGTCGCCGGGGAGAGAATCGGCACGATCATCTCGACGCCCCGGAGGGATGCATGATCGAAGAGCTGCTCGACGACGCCAAGCGTCGCATGGACAAGTCGGTCGAAGCGACCGCGCACGAGTTCAACACGGTCCGGACCGGCCGTGCCTCCGCCGCCCTGCTCGACCGCGTCAAGGTCGACTACTACGGCCAGGAGACGCCGCTGAACCAGCTCTCGACGATCAACGTCCCGGAGCCGCGGCTGCTCACGATCCAACCGTACGACCCGAGCTCGATCAAGGCGATCGAGCGGGCGCTCCTGGAGTCGGAGCTGGGCCTCACGCCGTCGAACGACGGGAAGGTCATCCGGCTGCCGATCCCGCAGCTGACCGAGGAGCGGCGCAAGGAGCTCGTCAAGGTCGTCCGCAACCTCGCCGAGGAGGGCCGGGTCGCCGTCCGCAACGTGCGACGGGACTGCATGCACCACCTGAAGGAGCTCGTCAAGGAAGGCGACGTCGGCGACGACGAGGAGCGGCGCGCGGAGGAGCGTGCGCAGAAGCTCACGGACGAGCACGTCGCGAAGATCGACGAGATCCTGAAGCGCAAGGAAGAGGAGATCATGGAGGTCTGAGATCGCCTGGCGATCTCGGACACGCTGAGCGGATGCGGCTGCTGACGAGGATCCGCGCGATCACGGGCATGACGCCCGTCCGGGAGCCCGAGCTCCCCGACGTCGCGCGGTCCATCGCGATCATCATGGACGGGAACGGCCGCTGGGCCCGCCGGCGGAGGCTCCCCGTCGCCGCCGGCCACCGCGCGGGGACGCGCGCGCTCCGGCGCACAGTCGAGGCCGCGATCGACCTCGGCGTCGAGTCGCTTTGCGTCTACGCGTTCTCGACCGAGAACTGGTCGCGTCCGTCCGACGAGGTCGACGCGCTCATGGAGATCTTCGTCGAGACGATCGAGCGCGAGCTCCCCGACCTGGCGCGCGAGGGCGTCCGTACGCGGTTCATCGGCCGGCGCGACCGGGCGACGCCCGAGCTGCGCGCCAAGATCGAGCGGCTCGAAGAGGGCACGGCCGGCTGCGACCGGCTGCAGCTCTGGATCGCGTTCGACTACGGCGGGCGCGCCGAGATCGTGGAGGCCGCGCGACGCCTCGTCGAGGAGGGGGTCGACCCGCGTGACATCGACGAGAACGCGATCGCCGCGCGCCTGTATGCGCCGGAGATGCCCGAGCCCGACCTGCTCATCCGTACCTCCGGCGAGCTGCGCATCTCCAACTTCCTCCTCTGGCAGCTCGCCTACACGGAGCTGGTCTTCGTCGAGACCCTCTGGCCCGACTTCGGGGAGCGGGAGCTCCGGGAGGCGCTCACCCAGTACGCGAGCCGCCGCCGGCGCTTCGGCGGACGTTGAGCCCGTTGCTGAGCCGGATCGCCGTCATCGTGGCGGGCCTGCCGCTCGTCATCTTCGCGGCGTACTACGGCGGCTGGTGGCTGCTTGCGCTCGTCGCGCCCGCTGCCGTCCTCGCGCTGCACGAGCTCTACCGCATGGCCCGCTCGCTGCGCCCGCTCGTCCTCGCCGGCTACGGCGGCGCGCTCGCGGCGGTGATCGGAGCCTCGCTCGGCGGTCCGGAGTGGATGCTCGGCGGCTTCATGCTCACCCTCTTCCTCGCCTTCCTGTTCGCGGCCGTCTCCGAGACCCGCCAGTCCACCGCCGTCGCGGTGGCGACGACGATGCTCGGGGCCGCGTGGATCGGCCTCGGCCTCGGGTTCCTCATCCTCCTGCGCGACATCGAGGAGGACGGCCGGCTGCTGCTGATCACGCTCCTCCTGACGGTGTTCGTGGCCGACACGTTCGCCTACATCGGCGGCAGGCTCGTCGGCCGCCACAAGCTGGCGCCGGCCATCTCGCCGGGGAAGACCTGGGAGGGGCTCGTCTTCGGCGTCGCCGGGGGCATCCTGACCACCTGGCTCGCGCTCAACGACGAGCCGATCGGGATCGTCGGCTGGGAGTCGTTCGTGCTCGGCGGCGTGATCGTGCTGGCCGCCGTCTCCGGCGACCTGTTCGAGTCGATGGTGAAGCGGGACCTGGGCGTCAAGGACTCCGGCCGCGTCCTCATGGGCCACGGCGGCGTCCTCGACCGGGTGGACTCGATCGTCTTCGCTGCCCCGGCCGCCTACTTCTGCGTGCTCGCCCTGACCCAGACCTGAGGAGGGATCGACGAAATGCCGCCTGAGCCGCAGGGCCGCGCTGCTCGCCCCGAGGCGGCGTTCCGCCGACCCCTCCTAGACTGGTTGCGATGAAGCGCATCGCCCTCCTGGGGGCCACCGGCTCGATCGGACGCCAGGCGCGCGAGATCATCGACGGCGACCCGGGGCTGGAGCTCGTCGCGGCCTCGTCGGGCACGTCCCCGATCGACGGCCTCGCGCCGCTGACACAGGTGGGCGGCGACCCTGCGGAGCTGCTCGACCGGGCCGAGCCCGACGTGGTCCTCAACGCCGTCGTCGGCTTCGCCGGGCTCTCGGCGACCTTCTGGGCGCTCGAGCGCGGCGTCGACCTCGCGCTTGCGAACAAGGAGAGCCTGGTCGCGGGCGGCGACCTGGCCGTGGCGGCCTGGAAGCGGGGTGGAGGGCGGCTGCTGCCGGTGGACTCCGAGCACTCCGCCGCGTTCCAGCTCCTCGACGGCCACGACGCCGAGACCGTGGGCTCGCTGGTCCTGACGGCGTCGGGCGGGCCGTTCCGCGGTCGCACCCGCGCCGAGCTCGCCGAGGTCACCGCGGCCGACGCGCTCGCGCACCCGACTTGGAGCATGGGCCCGAAGATCACCGTCGACTCGGCGACGCTCATGAACAAGGGGCTCGAGCTGATCGAGGCGCACTTCCTCTTCGACCTCCCGTACGAGCGCATCGAGGTCGTCGTCCACCCGACATCCGTCGTGCACGCGCTCGTCCGCTTCCGCGACGGCGCCTCGCTCGCCCACCTCGGCTACCCCGACATGCGCGTGCCGATCTCGTATGCGCTGACGTACCCGGAGCGCGCCGCGACTCCGATCGAGCCCCTCGACCTCGCCGCCGGGATGATCCTGGAGTTCGGCGCGCCCGACCTGGAGGCGTTCCCCTGCCTCGCGCTCGCGCGGGCGGCCGGGGAGGCCGGCGACACGGCGCCCTGTGCGCTCAACGCTGCGAACGAGGTGGCCGTCGCCGCTTTCCTGGAGGACGGCTTGCCGTTCCTCGGGATCGCGGACGTCGTCGAGCGCACGCTCGCGCAACTCGACTGCACCCCGGCGCGCGACCTCGAGGACCTGGCCGCGATGGACGCCGAGGCCCGGCGAATCGCCGCGGCGCTGACCCGGCAGTTGGTTCACTAGGAAGATGAACATCGCCGTCGCCATCGCAGGCCTGGCCTTCCTCATCCTCATCCACGAGGCCGGGCACTTCTTCACCGCGCTCGCGGTGCGCATGCGGCCGCGGCGGTTCTACATCTTCTTCCCGCCGGCCCTGGTGAAGCGGACGCACAACGGCATCGAGTACGGGATCGGCGCGATTCCGCTCGGCGGCTACGTGAAGATCCCCGGGATGCACCGGCCGGCGGCGGAGGACCTTCGTCACCACCTGGAGCCCGCCCGGGCCGAGGCGCCCTCGCTGGCGGAGGCCGAGAAGCCGGTGGAGCAGGCGCTCGCCGAGGAGCGCTACGAGGACGCGCGGGCCGAGCTCGCCGAGCTGCGGGCGACGGTGGAGACGAAGAAGCTCTCGGAGCGCGCGCACCGCGCGGCGGAGCGCGGGCTCGACGACGTGGACGATGCGCTCTCGCCGGAGGCCTACTGGCGGGCACCGACGTCCAAGCGCGTCGCCGTCATCCTGGCCGGGCCGGCGACGAACTACCTCTTCGCCGTCCTCGCGCTGGCGATCGTCTTCATGGTCGGGGTCCCGACCGGAGCGACCCGCGTCGTCGAGGAGGTGGCTGCCGACAGCCCGGCGGCGGGGATGGGGCTCCAGGCGGGGGACGAGATCCTGGCCGTCAACGGCGTCGCACGGGAATGGGACGAGGTCTCCGAGGCGATCCGCGGGAGCGGCGGTGACCCCGTCACGCTGACCGTCGAGCGCGGGGGCGAGGAGCTGCAGCTCGAAGGCACCCCGCTGTTCGACGAGGAGGTCGAGGCGTACCGGCTCGGCTTCTCCTTCCAGTCCACCTCGACGAGCTACGGGCCGCTGGAGGCGTTCGGGCTCGCGTTCGAGTCGACCTGGGAGGTGACGAAGGCGATCTTCGCCTCGCTCGGGCGCCTCGTCACCGGCGAGGGCCGCGAGGAGGTCGCGAGCGTCGTCGGCATCACCGCCGTCTCGAGCGAGTCGCTCGAGGAGGGCTTCAGCTACTACCTGCAGGTCCTGGCGCTGGTCAGCCTGTCGCTCGCCCTCCTGAACCTGCTGCCGTTCCTGCCCCTCGACGGCGGCCACATCGCGTTCTCCATCGCCGAGCGTGTCCGCGGCCGCGCGATCCCGCGCGAGGCCTACGAGCGCGCTTCGATCGTGGGGATCGCGCTCGTCCTCTTCCTCTTCGTCATCGGGCTCACGAACGACATCAACCGGCTGAGCGGCGGCTAGGGCCCAGGCGCACCGGGTTAGACTTTCGGCGATGGCCAGCGAGCGGCAGATCAAGGTCGGGAACGTCCCGATCGGCGGCGGTGCGCCCGTCGTCGTGCAGTCGATGACGCTGACGAAGACGCACGACGTCGACGCGACCATGGCGCAGATCGGAGACCTCGTCTCCGCCGGCTGCGAGATCGTCCGCGTGGCCGTGCCGAAGACCGAGGATGCCGACGCGCTCGCAAAGCTCGTCTACCTCTCTCCGATCCCGGTGATCGCTGACATCCACTTCAACGCCTCGCTCGCCCTGAAGGCGGTCGACGCCGGCGTCGCGGCCGTGCGCATCAACCCCGGCAACATCGGCGGGCCCGACAAGGTCGCCCTGGTCGTCGAGGCGGCCAAGGCGCGCGGGATCCCCATGCGCATCGGCGCCAACTCGGGCTCCCTGCCCAAGCACCTGCTCGAGCTCGCCCAGGAGGACACGGCCGAGGCGCTCGTCGAGGAGGCGCTGGAGCAGGTGCGCCTGCTCGAGAGCATGGACTACTACGACTTCAAGATCTCGGTCAAGTCGAGCTCGGTGCCGACGATGATCCGCGCCTACCGCATGCTCTCGGAGAGGGTGCCGTACCCGCTCCACCTTGGCGTCACCGAGGCGGGAACGCCCGCGGCCGGCTCGATCAAGAGCGCCATCGGCGTCGGCAGCCTGCTCATGGACGGGATCGGCGACACGATCCGGATCTCGCTCACCGCCGACCCGGTCGAGGAGGTCAAGGTCGCCTGGGAGATCCTCAAGGCGCTCGGCCTGCGCGAGCGCGGGCCGATCATGATCGCGTGCCCGTCGTGCGGGCGCGACAACGTCGGCGTGTGGAACCTCGCCGAGGCGGTCGAGGAGCGTCTACGCGAGTACCCGCAGGCCTTCGAGGTGGCCGTCATGGGCTGCGCGGTCAACGGCCCGGGCGAGGCCGGCGACGCGGACTTCGGCGTCGCGGGCGGGCGCGAGACAGGCTTCATCTACGCGCATGGCCGCGTGCTCAGGAAGGTCGAGTCGGAGGTGCTCGTCACGGAGCTCTTCCGCGAGATCGACACGTGGATCGAGGGCGGCATGGTCAGGCCGAAGCGCCTGAAGCTGGCCAAGCCGGCGGCCCTCATGATGGCCGAAGCGGCCCAGCGCCCGAGTTGAGAAGGCGCGCCTCCGAGCTCTTTCTCCCGACGCTCCGGGAGGATCCAGGTGATGCCGAGGCAGCGAGCCACCGGCTGCTCGTCCGCGGCGGCTTCATCCGCCAGGTGAGCGCCGGGCTCTGGTCGTTCCTGCCGCTCGGCTGGCGCGTCCACGAGAAAGCGGTGCAGATCGTCCGGGAGGAGATCGACGCGATCGGCGGCCAGGAGATGTTCATGCCCGTCGTCACGCCGGCGGAGCTCTGGCAGGCGAGCGGCCGCTACGACATCCCCGAGCTCTGGAAGACGGAAGACCGCATGGGCCGGCCGTTCGTCCTCGCCATGACCCATGAGGAGACGATCACCTTCCACGCGCGCGAGATCTCCTCGTACCGGCAGCTCCCGCAGATCCTCTACCACTTCCAGACGAAGGTGCGCGACGAGCCGCGGCCGCGCGCCGGCCTCATCCGCGTCCGCGAGTTCATCATGAAGGACTCCTACTCGTTCGACCGCGACGAGGAGGGCCTGGAGCGGAGCTTCCGCGCGCACGAGAAGGCATACCACCGCATCTTCGAGCGCTGCGGGCTCGAGTACTACGCCGTCCAGGCGGAGTCGGGGATGATGGGCGGAAGCGAGTCCGTGGATTTCCTCGCGCCGTCGGGCTCCGGCGAGAACACGCTCGTCACCTGCGAGAACGGCGACTACGCGGCCGACCTCGAGGTCGCGCGCGGAATCCCGCGCGCGCCGCAGTTCCCCGAGCGCCTGGATGCGCCGTCCGAGGTCGAGACGCCGGGCGTGACGACGATCGAGGCCCTCGCCGAGTTCCTCGGCGTCGACGCAGCCGCGACCTCGAAGGCGATGCCGGTCGTGCAGCAGGACGGGACGCTCGTGCTCGCGCTCGTCCGCGGCGACGACCGCCTCGAGGAGGCGAAGACGGTGGCCGCGCTGGGCAGCGGCGTCCGGCCGGCGACCGAGGACGAGATCCGCGCGGCCTTCGGCGCCGACCCCGGGTCGATCGGCCCGGTCGGCTACCCGGGCCCGATCCTCGCCGACGAGACGCTCCGCGAGGGTCAGTTCGTCGTCGGCGCCAACCGCACCGGCTGGCACCTGCGCGGCGCTGAGCACGGCCGCGACTTCGAGGCGACGTTCGCCGACATCCGCGAGCCGCGCGAGGGCGATTCCTGCCCGAAGTGCGGCGGCCGACTCGGCTTCCAGACGGCGCTGGAGGTCGGGCACATCTTCAAGCTCGGCACCCACTACACGGTGCCGCTCGGAGCGACGTTCCTCGACGAGGGCGGTGTCGAGCGCCCCATCGTCATGGGCAGCTACGGGATCGGCCCCGGGCGCATCATGGCGGCCGCGGTGGAGCAGCGGCACGACGAGCACGGGATCGCCTGGCCGCGCTCGCTCGCACCGTACGAGGCCGAGGTCGTCGTCATCGGCGCGGCCGGGGCGGAGGCGGTCGAGATCGCGGAGCGCGTCGCAAGCGACCTCGACGCGGCCGGGCTCGAGGTGCTCCTCGACGACCGCGACCTGCGCCCCGGCGAGAAGTTCGCGGACGCCGACCTGATCGGCTGCCCGGTCCGGGTGACCGTGGGGAAGAAGACACTCGAGGACGGGAGCGCGGACGTGCTCCGGCGTTCCGACCGCGCTGAGGAGCGCGTCGCCGTCGAGTCCCTCGTCGACCGTGTGAAGGAGGTCCTCTGATGGCGCGGAAACGCCGCTTCTCGACGGAACCGTTCGGCGAGACCGTCCAGGCGCTGATGGCCGAGCGGAAGGTCACCTACCGCGGCCTGGCCGCGAAGACCGGCCTCTCCGCCGGCTACCTCAACCACCTCGTGCACGGAAACCGCCCCGTGCCCTCGAACGACGTGATCGAGACGCTGGCAAAGGCGCTGAAAGTGGAGCCCGCACACTTCCGGGAGTACCGCATCCGCACGATCACCGAGCGGCTCGAGCAGATGCCCGAGCTCGTCGACCGGCTCTACCGCCGGCTCGAAGCCTAGAGGTCGGTTCGAGGGGCCGTCTCTAGCGGCCGGACGGGCGCTCTGAGGAGACCCACTCGACGACCGCCACCAGCGTCCAGGCGACTGCCATGGCGACGGCGATCGCGGGAGTGGGGAGGTCGGCCTGCCAGACGATGACGGCGACGGCGACGATGAAGGCGGCCTCGAACGCGAAGCGCAGTGGCCGCGAGAGCCGTGACGTGCGCGGCGAGGGCGGCGGCTGGCGCAGCGGTTGCGCGCCGGGTGCCGGGGGCCGTGGCTGGGCCGGGGGCATCGGCATCGCCGCCGCCCGCGGGTGCGGAGCAGCGGCCGCCTGGGGAGGGAGCCAGATCTCGCGGTTGGAGAGCTCCTCCACCTGCTTCGTCAACTCGCTCACGCGCCGACCGAGATCGGTGGCGGCCGCCTGCTGCGGGGCCTGCTGCGGCTGCGGGTCCTGCTGGGGCTGCCGCTCCAGCTCGGCCAGGCGCACTCGGAGTTCTGCGAGCTCGTTCGTCAAGCGCAGGCTCTCGGCCTGGACGGTCAGGGCCCGGTACTGCGCAATCTCCTGCGACTGGCGCTCGAAGCGGTCGAGAACCTCGCGGAAGAGCCCCACAAGCATCTCCTCGCCCGTGCCTGCCTCGGCCAGCGCCCCGCCGGGGGCGGGGCGGGGGAGGAAGGGGGCTGCGGGGTCGTCCTGGCGGGGCTCCGCGTGGCCGTCCCCGAGCAGCCCCGCGCGCACGAGCTCCGACCGCGGGATGCGGCGGCGGCCGTTTCTGACGACCGAGCGCAGCGACCCGCGCTCGACCCGCCGCGCGATCGCCTTCCGGCTCACGCCGGTCGCCTCAGCCGCTTCGGTGATGGTGTACGTCCGCAATCCGTCGTCCCCTGGACTGCGGATTGTGCCGAACCCCGAGGAGCGGGGCAAATCGCTGTGCCCCGGGGCAGCCCCACCGGGGTCACGGGGAGGGGTTATCGGGGGCCCCCGCCGGGGATCCGTGGCAGCGATGCGGCCCCGACCCTCGACCCGGCCGTCAGGACGAGCCGGTCGGCGCTAGGATGGGCCTAGTGCGGGCGTGGCGCAGCCTGGTTAGCGCGCTAGTCTGGGGGACTCCTCAGACGCCTGGCGGCGATTGTCGGGTGGTGGCGGGAAGCCGCATGACGCCTAGCGTTCGCGCCCCTAGTCGTGGTCAAACCCGCATGGTGCCGTAGGGCCGTTCTCGGTCGTTTCGGTCCTCCTGCACGGTTCTGACGCTGCCACGGAAGCCCGTTGAGCGGAAAACCGCATGGTTGAGCGGGTCAGGTGTGCCGAGGGTGCCGGTGAGGAGGGAGCCCGCGATAGTGGCGAGGACAAAGAGGAGAATCCCCAAGGACGTGACGGTCGCGCTCTACGGTTCGGTGATGTAGCCGTACCCCGGGCGTCGGGCGGCTCGGAGAGCGTCGAGGGTGGCACCCGTGAACGCGGCGAGCTCGCGGATGCGGTCTTCGTCCTCCGCGGTGAAGTCGGCTCCTCCCGACTTGTCGGAGAGCTGCAGAAGCCCGTAATCGCGGCCGTCCTCGCCGCAGACTTCCGTGGCCAGCCAGCCGCGCATCGGTGGGTGGCTGTCGGCCACGTCGCCGAAGCCGGCCCAGGCGGGATGGGCCTCGACCTGGTCCTGCGTCAGACGTACTACCTCACCTGGCTCGAGCCGGATGCTGTGCAACCCGTGACCGCGCGGGTCGACGCGAAAGTCGCGCCAGCGCGCGTAATGCGCGCTCAGGTTGAAGAACTTGCGCGTTGCATGTCCGTCACCGTCGAGGTCGATACTGAGGGCAGCTTGCTCAGCGTCGGTCAGGGCTCGCGCGAGGCTGCAGGCGCGGTGCAGGAGATCGTCCAGGCGAGCGGCGAGCTGAGGGTCATCGGCGACCTCGGGGGCGATCTCGGTGCCCACGTCTCCGCTGGTCGTCATGAACCTTCCTCGTTTAGGGCGCTACTCGCTTGGAACCCTACCGGGCGACGTCCTCGCTGGTCACACGCCTCAATCCTTGCTGCTGTTCGAGGGCGCGCTCACGAGCAAAGATGGTCTCGATGATCGCCTTGTAGGCCTCCTGCTTTCCGGCCTTGTCATTGAGGCGAGCCGCATCCACGAGCGCCTTTGCATGAACCCCTAGCACGGCCAAGGCTTTGCGCTCGCGATCCGCGACGAGCTCGTCCGGAAGGTCTCCGCTGTGGGCGATGAAGGCGTCGCGTTCGCCGAGCCATTGACGCATGCCGGCCCCGTCCACGCTGTAGGTGTCGGCCAGCCCGACCAGACCTACGGCCACCTGCTGCCGGACGTACTCGACAGGACGCGGACGGCGCTCGACACGTTCCTCGCGGCACCCGCCGCCGGGGCCGGCGAGAGCGCAGGTTTCGGTCCCTAGTCGTCCAACGACTCACGCCGCTCGGTCCCCACGATGAGCGGCGATGCAGCACGTGGGCTAGGCTTGGGGCAGTCGCGGGGCGTGGCGCAGCCTGGTTAGCGCGCTAGTCTGGGGGACTAGAGGTCCCGAGTTCAAATCTCGGCGCCCCGATAAGAGAGAAGCCCTGCGGTTGCAGGGCTTCTTCGGTTCCGGTGCTCGTCGGCCGTGGCCGGCCGGCGGCGAAAAGTCAGCGGAAAGTCAGCGCACTTCGGGCTCGTCGGCCGTTCCGAGGCCGCCTGCAAGGAGGCGCTCGCGGGCCTCGGCACGGGCCTCAGGGCCGAATCGGCCGACGTAGTGGCGCACCCACACGTCGAGGGAGTGGCCTGTGAGCGAGCTCACCCGTCGCCTCGAGGCCGAGCTCGGCACACACGTAGTCGACGGGCTCGGCCGGCATCTCGCCGGCCTCTGGCGCGACACCTTGCAGGCGCAGAAGCTCGAGCGCCGCTCTCCACGACGTCGGATGCCTCGCGCCGGCATGAGCGGCCACGATCGCCAGCAGGCGCTTCGGGTCGAGGGCTCGGGTCAGGGCCTCGTCGAGCCGGCCGTTCGGCGCGATCGGGACGACCTCGGCGACGGGCGCCGGTGCGACTCGTTGCCGCCGGCGATGGTTCGCCGTGCGGCAGGCCGTCGAGCAGAACCTCCGGTCGGCTCGGGAGAGGCCGAGCGTCCGGTCGCAGGTCTCGCAGCGACGTTCGAGCGCGGCCGTCATGGAGACAAGGTACTCCCGCGCCAGCGTCTTAGGGCAGTGGCGGCGGACGACGCCTGGCGAGCCTCTGTATTCCGCTGCGAGACTACGCAGGTGCCCGACCCGGCTGAAGTCGTTCGATCGTTCGTCGATGCATACGACGCTCGTGACCGTGCGCGGATGCGCGCGCTCCTGTCGGCTGATCTAGTCGGCTATGTCACGACCGCGGATGCGGGCGTCGATCGTGTCGACGGTGCCGAGGCGTACCTTGCTCGCCTGCCCGATCCGCCCGATGCCGAACTCTCGCTGCGCGTCACGCAGTCGGTCGGCGTCGCACCCGATCAGGCGCTGGCGATGGTCGAGATCCGCGCGAGGCGCGGAGAGCGGGAGCTTCACAACTTCGGCGCGTTCCTCTCGCGCGTCCACGACGGACGGATCACGGAGGTCTGGATGGTCGACGCGCTTCCGGCGCTCAGTTACGAGTTCTGGTCAAGCGCCCCGTAGTTACCGCCGGATCCCGCGTCGCGCCAGGCTCTAGCCGTTACGGCGAAAACTGCACGAGAGTTTTTCTCCCGGCCACAGTTCCCGTCGGGTTTCAACGGTCCGGGCCTAAGGCCCCCTGCCCTCCTCCCGCTCCGCGATCGTGGGCGCCAGCCTCAACGCTCACCTGCCATGAGCGTCGACGCGCTCGACGTCGCCTTCGCCAGCCTCTTTGTTGCCGCGATTAGCTCGTTCTCGCGTTCGTCGCTGGATGGCGGGATCGCCGCCACGCTCGGGTGCTGGCGCACGACGAGTGGCTCTCGACCCGTCGCGGCGACCTCTAGGTCGACCTGCTCGATTACGTCTATCGGACCGTCGCCAACGTCGACCACTACAACGTCTCGCAGGGGAAGGTCGAGCCGTCCCCGGACGAGGCGCGTCGGCTACAGGCACGCCTCACCACCTATAGCTCCGCCGAGGTAGCCGCCGCAGCCACGGAAGTCATCATGCAGTCGCTCGCGCTCTCCCCGGCCCCTCCATCGCGATCGGACGAGGGCACGACCTACAGGAAGCTCGACATGACGCGGGCCGAGCTTATGGAGCGAGGAGGGCGCTTGAGGTGAAGGTGTCGGCCGAACTGGCAAGCCTGCCGAGCACGAAGTCTCGGGGCTAGTGCCGCCGTCCGCAGGTTCGGTCTGACGGGGTTGGGAAGGAGTTATGTCTCCTGCGCCGACCTGGAGCGTACTCGCCAAGATCACCGAGCGCGAGCCACGGCTTGCGCTTGCGGCGTAACGGACTGAAATCGCGCGGCCCTCTCGCGGCTCAAGGGTGCTGCCAGAGGGCGTTGACGATCTTCCATCCCTCGCGCGTACGCACCAGGTGCAGGTATTCGACGTAGACGGCGGAGCGGACGGTCACATTCGCGATCTCGCGATGCAGGTGCTCGACTTCGACTTCGAGTCCGCGATCAGGGACGTCTCGCGTCTTCCCGATCCCCTTCGCCGTGGCCTCGATCATCTCCCGCGCCGTGAGCTTCTCCAGTTCCCCGGGGGCAGGAGCGTCGTCCGGGGATCGCTTGGCCAAATCGGGATGGAGCGTCCCCTCCATGCGGGCGGCGTCGCCATCGAACCATCCCTCGAAGTAGTCGAGCGCCACGCGCACGATCGCGTCGCGGTCAGCCACCCTAGATTCCTCCTCAGCCACGCCAGAACGATAGCCGCGGTCCATCACGCCGCGAACTCTACGGCGACCCAGGAACCGGCGGAACCCGAACCCGACCGAACTTGCGGATGGGTCTGCTAGCTGTCGGGTAGACTCGCCGCGTCCCTGACCCTCTCGGCCGTCATCCTTCGTCCCGCGGGAGCCGCCGAGGGTACAGGGTCCAGGTGCCGGCGAAGGTAACCGGCCTACGGGAACCCGTAGATGGGTTTGCCTTCTCAGCCGCCTGGCAATGCCCCGTCGCCATCTGGCCTCGTGGCATGGCAAGGCACGGTGCTGGACACTCGGCCCGATCCGCCTGCGGGTGAGTCGGGCCGAGCTTCGCCCGGCTAGAGCTCGAGGTCGCGGAGCGCGGCCTTCACGTCGTCGGGCAGGGCACCGTTCAAGACGTACCGCCTCGACGAGCCGCAGTAGTCGACCCGGCCTTGGCGCACCTCCTCGTTCAGCACGAGCCTGAGCGACACCGGGTCGCCGATCGGGCTCCGGCGTAGGAGCTCCGTGAACGTCAGCCGTGCTCGACCTGCCGAGCTCGACTCCGGGCGGTCGCCTCGCGCGCCGGCGAGCCCGGAAGGCTTCCGGGTCTCGCTCGCGTCGGGCTCGCTCGCGCTCACGGGCGTCGGCGATCGCTTGCAGGCGCCACTCCGGGTCGCGGCGGCAGCACCGACCGGGCGAGAGCATAAGCGCGACGCGCTCGTCGTAGCGCTCGACGACGCGTGCTGGATCAATCGCGCTAGTGTCCTCGGGGTGGACGGTGTTCTGCGGGAAGTGGTCGACAGCGACCTCGACGCGTTCTTCGAGCACCAGCGCGAGCCCGAGGCGAACCGGATGGCGGCCTTCCCGGCCCGCGACCGCGAGGCCTTCGACGCGCACTGGCGGCGGCTCCTTGCCGACGACTCGCTGACGAAGAAGACGATCGTCTACGAGGGCGAGGTAGCCGGCAACGTCGGGTGCTGGGAGCAGGAGGGGCGGCGGCTCGTCGGCTACTGGATCGGACGGGAGTTCTGGGGCAAGGGCCTTGCGACACGTGCACTTCAGGAGATCACCGGCGAGGTGACCCTGCGACCGTTGCACGCCTGGGTCGCGACGAGCAACGTCGCCTCGATCCGCGTGCTCGAGAAGTGCGGGTTCGTCCGCGTCGGCTCGCAAAAGAACGACGTCGAAGAGCTGCTCTTCGAGCTACGCGACAGCCTCTAGCGGTCGCAACCCGATACGGCGGCGCGCCGGGTCCGCCGAAAAGTCAGCGAAAAGTCAGCGCACCCTTGGGTAGCCAGGGGTTTCAGTGTCCCGGCCGGCGCTCAGATTTGGCTTGTTTCCTCGGTTTCTGAGCGCCACGTCGCGCCCTGTCCTGCCTGGGACTAGCCTGGGGGACTAGAGGTCCCGAGTTCAAATCTCGGCGCCCCGATTGAAATAGAGCCGAATCGGGCCGTCAGCCTGGCCCTACTCTGGCCCTCGGCTTTTGGCTCGTGCCCTCGGACTAGGACATCCCAACAGCCCGGAGCTCCGCCGCGGGCGTCGGGCCGATCGAGGGCTTGAGCACAGCCGAAGGCTGCGGGGCCGCGAGCCGGGAGTGAGCTGCTGCGGCCAGGCGGTCGACGAGGAGGTCGTGCTCGCGCAGCATCCTCACGAGCGGATGCTCGACCAGCCAGCCGGTCGAGCCGGTCGCCAGAAGCGGCGCGCCCTCGGACTTCGACGCCTCCCGGATCGCCTGCCGGCGCTCGACAGCTTCCCGGTAGCGGCCCTCAGCCTCGGCGGAAAAATCGGCGCTCACGGAATCCCTCTCCGCTGCCCCGGCGTCCACCGCCGCACGCCGCGCTCGCGGGGCGGGGCCCGCGGAGGGACGGGCACCGACGGGACTGCGGCAAGCCCGCCGGCTGCGGCCACCGGAAGGGCTCGCCCCGCCGGCGCCCGTCGAACCCGAGTGTCTCACACTGCGCAGCGGTTTGGCACGGGAATCGGACGCCGCGCCGCATACGGCGCCCGCTAGCCCCGTGGACGGAAGGACCAGTGGCCCCCCCATACCCATCACGGGGCCCTCCGCTACCTAGCAGTCTGCCCCGATAGCGGGTGCGAGAAACACTCCTCTGAGCCCTACAAATCACGGGCGAAACTTTCGGATCCCGAGGTGGCGTGGGTTCTTCCGGACGATTTTTCGCCTTCGAGGTACCCCCGCGCCCCCCATTCCGGGCCTTTTGCGGGCGACTCGCGCCATGAAAAAAAGCGGGTGCCGGTTTCTCAGGCAACCGGCGCCCGCTCTCGCGCACTTGAGTCGCCAAGGTTTCTTCTCCTCGGACTTGGTGGGCAGCAGCGGGGGAAGTCATGCCTCCATCGTGGCGATTCGCCTCGAAGTTAGGTCGGCGCGGCGGCCAATCCATGCCCCAAACGCTCCGGAACGGCCTCACGGAGCCCATCCCCGGGTCACCCCCGGCGTATTGGCTGCAACGCCAGGAGGCAAGCCACTTCACCCTCCTGTCCCCTCGATGCCCCGCCCCCTGAGAACCCCGTGGGTACATGGCCCACAGGGGCATCTACGCGATTCCAGACCGTGACATGAAGCTCGTTCAGCGACAGCAACTCGTTCAGCATCCGGCGCCCGGTGGCCAATACGCGCCCAAACGCCCGGAAACCGGCTCCCGGAGCCATACGGCCTTGAGTGTCCAAGACGGCCCGCAACCCTAGGAGCCAAGCCAGTTCGCGCCACGTTTCGGTCCACTCGCCGCCAGATCGCTGAAGAAGTCTGGGGGACTAGAGGTCCCGAGTTCAAATCCTCGGCGCCCCGATACGCGAAAGCCCCGTCTGAGCGGGGCTTTTCTCGTTCTCGCGTCCCCCGTCATGGAAACGGGAGGCCGAGAAGTCCGCAGCAAGAGTGAGCGTTGAGCGCGTAGACGTCGCCTTCGAGGGTGGGCCAGCTCCACGGCTTTGGAAGCGGTCGCGCAAGTTTTGTCAGTTTCGTGCGTTTTTAAGTACATGCTGTGGTGGTAGCCGCGCCTCCCAGCCCGCGATCTGGGCCGCCCCCTGAAAAGTCAGCGCACTTCGGTTCGCAGGGTCGAACCACGTCGCACGCGCGGGGCAGATCCGCATGGTTGAGCGGTTCTGACTGCTCAGTCGTGCCCTGTCGCCCTACGAACCGTCTGGGGGACTAAGGCAAGCGGTGTCCGAGCAACGAGCTGAACATCACCTGCTGACGGCACCGGCGTCCGGAGCGGTGTGCTCCGAACTCGCCTAGGAGGTGAGGACCGAGCGCGACTCCGCGCGGGCCTCACGCCACCGCACGAGCTCGTACGCGTGCAACCCCAGCCACACGGCGGTGACGAGCGCCAGCGCGGCGATCGCCGGGACCATCGTCGCGAGCGGGAGCAGGAGCAGGAGCAGGACCGCCGCAACGAACCGGCCGCGGCTCACCCGCCACCGCCGTTCGATCCGGATCCGAATCGCGGAGTAGGTCAGCAGGTAGAGCGCGCTCCCGCCGCAGAGCGCGAATGCCGCGACGGAGTCGAGCTCGTCGCCGACGTGCCCGATGATGATCTTCATCGCGAACGCGAAGAGCACGATCCCGACGATCATCGGAAAGTGCAGGAACGTGTATGCGTCACGGGCAAGAGCAACGCGCTCCGGCCCCTGGGCGTCCACGAGCAAGCGCTCGCCGCGGATCGCGAAGAAGTCGAAGTACGCGAGCCAGAACGAGGTGGCGACGAGGAGCCCAAGGATCGCGGCCACGACCTCGCCCAGCCCGATGCCGATCCCCGTCGCGCCGATCCCGATGGCGATGAACGCCTCGCCGAGCGCGATGATCAGCACCAGGCCGTAGCGCTCTGCGAAGTGCGACGGGTGCACCTGCCAGCCCGTCGATCCGCTCAGCGCGGCGCCGAAGTAGGTGCAGACGAGCGCGACGATCCAGAGCCATGTGCGTGCTCCGTCCGCGAAGCCCGCGACGAGGATCATGGTCGCGCCGAGCAGCGTCCACGGCGCCAGCCGGAGCACGGCGCCGAGGAGGTCGCGGTTCCCGCGGCCCGCGAGCGCATAGAGCGTCAGATGCATCCCGCACACGACGAGAAAGGCGACGCCGAAGAGCACGCCCTCGTCGCCGAACACGCCCGGCACCACGAGCGCCGCGATGAACATCGCGATCAGCGCGACGAGCAGCGCGGCGCCGACGACGCCCTCCTCGGGGTCAACGATGTTCGTCAGCCAGGCGTAGGCCGCCCAGGCCCACCAGAGCGCGGCGAGGACGAGCACGCCCCGGCCGATCCCTGCGAACGTCGGGTCGTCGGCGAGCAGCGTCGCGACCTGTGTGAACGCGAAGACGAAGACGAGATCGAAGAAGAGCTCGCGTGGCGTGACGCGGTGCTCGTGATCGACGGCCGCGACGCTCATCCGTCGCGACCCTACCGCAGTGCCGCGTGCGTGCGGTGTAGTCGGCGACAGGCTCCAAACGGCCATCGACCGCGTAGCGGGAGCTCTCTCAGCGGGGGGACGCCGGCAAGGCACGCCTCCCGCTCCCTTCGACCAGCCAGGCTCGGCCGGCACCGACTTGCGACAGCGGGGCCGATCGCTATTCTGCGCGGGGCGGCGCGCGATTCGGCCGCAGGTCGTGTGTCGCCGGGACGCAGCTTCATGGCCGCGTCCCACCCGGGTGAGCGGGCCTCCCTAGGCCAAGGGGGTACGGCCCGCTTACCCCTTCCTTCGGAAGGTGGCCGCGTCGAGCACGGGCAGGAAAACGGCCTGTGAGAGCCAAGGACCCCGCATGCGAACCGGAAGGTACGTTGCGTTCGCATCCGTCCTGGCCGCCCTCGTGGCAGCCGTTCCCGCCGAGGCGGTGCCGGCCCCGCACATCGCGGGCGCCCAGGTCGCCCTGCGCGCGGAGGGCCTCTACCGAGGGCCGATCGACGGCATCGCGGGCCCGCAGACGAAACGGGCGGTGCGCGGATTCCAGCGGCGCGAGGGGATCGTGGTCGACGGCGTCGTCGGCAGGCAGACGCGCTCGCGCTTCGGCCGGCTCGGCCGGCCGCTGCTGGGCACCCGGCACATCCGCCGCGGGATGGTGGGCTGGGACGTTTCCGTCGTCCAGTTCCTGCTCCATCGGCGCGGGCTTCGCGTTGGAGGGATCGACGGGATCTATGGCCGAGCCACGCAGCAGGCGGTGCGCCGCTTCCAGAGCCGCAGGTCCCTCGCAGCCGACGGCATCGTCGGCCCGGCGACGACGAGAGCCCTCACCGGCGGGAGGGCCAGGCACCCGGCTGTCGGGCCGGGGGCGACCCGGGCGAAGGTGCGCGCCATGCTCGGCTACTGGGCGCGCCGCTACGGCGTCAGCCCATCGCTCGTGCGCGCAGTCGCCTGGATGGAGTCCGGCTTCCACTGGAACCTGACCTCGTCGACCGGGGCGTGGGGGGTGATGCAGGTCATGCCGGCGACCTGGCGGTTCGTGGAAAACGTGCTCACCGGAAGGGATTACCGCCGATCGGCTCGTGGGGGCATCCGGGTCGGGATCCTGTACCTCAGGCACCTCCTGCGCGAGTTCAACGGCAACCGCCGGCTGGCGCTCGCCGCCTACTACCAGGGCCCGGCGGCCGTGCGGCGCCACGGGCTCTTCCGCGAGACGCGGGTGTACGTCCGGGTCGTGTTCGCGCTCCAACGCCGGTTCTGAGCACGGACACTCGCGTGAGGGATCGTGGCGATCGGCGCAGCAGCCGATCCACGAGCCATGCGCGTACGTGTCCTCGTCCTCGGACTCGCCTTCTTCGGCCTCGCCGTCGCAGTCGCCGTGCAGCCGTACGTCGCCTCGGGCCACACGCCTGACCTCTCGAAGCCGTGCACGGTCACCGGGACGGCGGGCCCCGACCTCCTGCAGGGCACGTCCGGCAACGACGTCATCTGCGGCCTCGGCGGGAACGACACGATCGGCGGCAACTCGGGGGCGGACATCATCCGCGGCGGCCCGGGGAGCGACCGCATCCAGGGCGACAGCGGCATCGACGTCCTCCAGGGCGGCGAGGGCAACGACTGGCTGTGGGCCCGCGACGGGCGCCACGACCACGTCAACGGCGGCAAGGGGTACGACCGCTACCGCTACGACCAGTCGATCGACAGCCTGCGCCTCGTCGAAGCGAAGATGTAGCGGCCTGCGGCGCGCGGTAGGGTTCGCGCGATGGCAGAGGAAGGACGCACGCTGGCCGTGCTCGGGGCCGGGAAGGCCGGCGAGGCCCTGATCGCGGGAGTGATCTCCTCCGGTTGGCGCGAGCCCGGGGAGATCGTCGCCACGGCGCGTCACCAGGAGCGCCTCGACGAGCTGGCGGCGCGCCACGGGGTCAGGACGACGCTCGCGAACGCCGAGGCCGTCCAGGGCGCCGGGATCGTCGTCATCGGCGTCAAGCCGCAGGACATCGAGGGGCTGCTTGCTGACATCGGCGGCTCGCTGGCGCCGGAGCAGACGGTCGTCTCCATCGTCGCCGCGATCCCGACGGCGCTGATCGAGCGGCACCTGGACGCCGAGGTGCCGGTCGTCCGCGCGATGCCGAACACACCGATGACGGTGCACGAGGGCATGGCCGGCATCTGCCCGGGAGCCCACGCCGGCGAGGAGCACCTTGCACGCGCGGAGGAGGTGCTCTCGAGCGTCGGGCGCGCCGTGCGCGTCGACGAGCCGTACATGGACGCCATCACCGCGGTCTCCGGCTCGGGCCCCGCCTATTTCGCGCTGCTCGCCGAGTCCATGATCGAGGCCGGGATCCTGCTCGGCCTCTCGCGCGAGATCTCGACCGACCTCGTCGTCCAGACGATGCTGGGGACGGCGAAGCTCCTCCGGGACGAGGGCATGCACCCGGTGGAGCTGCGCGAGGCGGTCACCTCGCCGGGCGGAACGACGATCGCCGCCATCCGCGAGCTGGAGCAAGCCGGCGTGCGCGCCGCGTTCCTGAACGCGATCCAGGCGGCGATGGAGCGCTCGAAAGAGCTGGCCGCCGGTTAGACGTCGCTGCGATCGGTACGCACGGTCGCCGCGACGACAACCGCAAGCGTCCACGCCGCGAGCACCGCGGCGCCTACGCCCGGGGCGAGGAGGTTCTCGACGGGCTGTCCGGCGAGCGCATCGCCGGCCTTGCCCGGCAGATACCGGCCGACCGCCGGTGCGGCCGCGAAGAGTGTGGCGTCGACCAGGAAGGCGTAGGCGACCACGGCGACGACGGCGCCGACCTGGTTGCGAACCAACGTCCCGATTGCGACGCCGAGCAGCGCGCTGAGTGCGGCGGCGGCGACCGTTCCGCCTGCGAGCGCCGCCAGGTCGGCGCCCGCCGGGGCGACGTCGATGCCGCGCGCGGCGAGGATCGCGAGGCCTGCCCCGAGCGAGAGGGCCACGCAGGCGACGGCGAAGAGGACGCCGGTGAGCCCGGCCGCCGCGAGCTTCGCCGCCAGGACGACGCGACGGCGCGGCTGGACCAGCAGCGTCGGGCGAATCGTCCCGTAGCGGAACTCGCTCGTGACGGCGATCAGGCCGGCGAACGTCGCGAAGAGAACGGCACCGCTGCTCCCCGCACCCAGGAGCGTGACCTGCTGGTCTTCCTGCGCCAGCTCGGCGAGCGTGGACGAGATTCCTTCGACAAAGACGCCGAGCAGCGTCAGGCCGGTCGCGGCGAGCAGGAGGAGGCCGATCGTCCGGGTCGTGCGCTGCTTCAGGAGCTCGGAGCGGAGCTGGGCGATCACGAAGCTCGCTCCGAGGTGAGCTCGAGGAAGGCGTTCTCCAGCGACGACGGCTCGGTGCCGAGCTCCTCGAGGGTCGACTCGGCCACGAGCCGGCCGCGGTCGATGATCACGACCCGGTCCACGGTCTGGGCGACCTCGGCCAGGTGGTGGCTCGAGACGAGGACGGTGCCGCCCTGCATGGCGAACGCCCGGAGGGAGTCGCGCAGCCAGCGCACCCCTTCCGGGTCGAGGCCGTTGGCAGGCTCGTCGAGGACGAGGAGCTCCGGGGCGCCGAGGAGCGCGGCCGCGAGGCCGAGCCGCTGCCGCATGCCGAGCGAATAGCCTCCGGCCCGGCGCTCCGCGGCGCCGGTCAGGTCGACCAGCGCAAGCACCTCATCGACGCGGCTCTGCGGCACGCCGGCGGCACGAGCCAGGACTCGCAGGTGATCGCGGCCGGTGCGCCCGGGGTGCAGGTCGGATGCCTCGAGCACGGCGCCGACGCGCGCGGCCGGTTGCTCGAGCTCGGTGAAGGGCCGCCCGAAGACGAGCGCCTGCCCGCGCGTGGGCCGCGCCAGACCGAGCAGCATGCGAAGCGTCGTCGTCTTGCCGGCTCCGTTCGGGCCGAGGAAGCCGGTGACGCTGCCTGCCTCGAGCTCGAACGACAGGTCGTTCACAGCGGTGAGATCGCCGAAGCGCTTCGTCAGCCCGACTGCCGACACGACCGCCATGCCGCCAGGCTCGCGCACGCCCGGCGTCGGGGCATCGGCAGAAGGCCGCCGCGCTCGTGCGGTCTTTCCGCAGGCCTTCGGAGCTACGAGATGACGTCCGCGCCGCAGCCGTGCACGAGCGCCGCGCGCACGTCGCCGGGCTCGACTCCCGCGAGCGAAGGGTGCCCGAGGTCGACCTCGACCTCCGGCCACGCGTCGAGCCCGAGTGCATGCGCGCCGGCGGTCGAGCCGATCGCGAGCAGCTGGTCCACCCCGATCACGTTCCGACGCAGCTCCTGCCGGCGCGCCGTCCCCTCCAGCTCGCGCAGCTCCTCGAGCGGGTCGATGCGGACGTTCGAGTCCGAGCCGATGCAGAGCGGGATCCCGCGCTCGAGCAGGCCGGCGAGCGGGGGGAAGCCGTCGCCGAGGTTGGCTTCGGTGGTGGGGCAGAGGCAGACGCCCGCACCGTGCTCGGCCAGCAGGTCGAGCTCGGAGTCGTCGGCGTGCGTCGCGTGAACGACGGTCGTGCGCGGGCCCAGGCACCCGGTCTCGGCGAGAAGCGCGATCGGGCGGAGACCGTGCTCGGCGAGACACTCCTCGATCTCCCGCGGCTGCTCGTCCGCGTGGACGTGGAGGACGAGGCCCTCGCGCTCGGCATAGCGGCCGATCTCCTCGAGCCAGTCGCGGGAGCAGGCGCGGACGGAGTGGGGGGCGAGCCCGACCCGCGCGCCGGACGTCCGCAGCGACTCGACCTGGCGCAGGTAGTCGGCCGGCGATTCCTGCCGGAACCGGTCGAGGCCGCCGCGCCCGTAGGCGGCGAGCAGGAGCACGAGCTCGATGCCCGCCTCACGAGCGGCCTCGACCGCGGCCTCCGCCTCCGCGAAGCCGACGTAGTGGAACTCGCCGACCGCGTGTACCCGGCCGCCCGCATCTCCGCGTACGTCGCCGCGTAGCTCGAACGGACGTGGCCCGGTGCCAGGCACTCGGCCACGTCCAGCATGGACTCGCGCCAGGCCCAGAAGTCCCCGCCCTCGACCTTCCCGCGGAGCGCGCGCTGGAAGGCGTGGCTGTGTGCGTTCACGAAGCCGGGAAGCCGAAGCCGAGCCTGCATCGCGGCGACGTTACCATTCGGTCCGAGCATGGCGACACGCGTGGTCTCCGCACCGCTGGCACAGCTGCCCAACGCGCTCACGGTCCTGCGCCTCATCGCCATCCCGGTGTTCGTCGTGCTGCTCCTGCGGACGGACGGACAGGGGAGCTACGCGCTCGCCGCCCTCTTCGCAGCGGCCGCTCTCACCGACCAGGTCGACGGCTACCTCGCGCGCCGCTGGCACGTCGAGTCCGAGTTCGGCAAGTTCGCCGACCCGCTTGCCGACCGCCTGATGATCGACGCAGCCGTGCTCCTGCTCTGCGTCGACGGCCGCCTGCCGTGGCTGGCGCTCGCCATCGTGCTCGGCCGCGACGCCCTCCTGATCGGCGGCTTCGGGCTCGTCAAGGACCGCGGCTACGACTTCTCGGTCTCGACGCTCGGCAAGGCCTCGACCTGGGTGCTCTACGCGGCCATCACCGGCGTCATCGCCTCCGACGAGGGCACGGCCTGGCCGCTCTGGCTCTTCTGGATCGGCGTCGGGCTGGCCGTGGTGGCCGCGGTGTTCTACGTCGCGCGGGCGCTGAGGGCGGTGGAGCGATGAAGGCCGTCGTCATGGCCGGCGGGGAAGGCACGCGCCTGCGCCCGCTGACCTCGAACCAGCCGAAGCCGATGGTGCCGATCGTCGGCAAGCCCTGCATGGAGCACATCCTCGACCTGCTGCGGGAGCACGGCTTCGACGACGTCATCGTCACGCTCGCGTTCATGCCGCAGGCCATCCGCGGGTACTTCGGCGACGGCGAGGCCTACGGCGTCTCCGTCCGCTACTCGGTGGAGGAGTCGCCCGCGGGCACGGCCGGCTCCGTGAAGCTCGCCGAGGAGGCCCTGGACGAGACGTTCCTCGTCATCTCCGGCGACGCGCTCTGCGACATCGACCTCGGCGCCCTCGTCCGCTTCCACAAGGAGAAGGGCGCCATGGTCACCATCGGCCTGAAGAGCGTCCCCAACCCGCTCGAGTTCGGGATCGTCGTCACCGACGAGGACGGCCGCATCGAGCGCTTCCTGGAGAAGCCCTCGTGGGGGCAGGTCTTCACCGACACGATCAACACCGGCATCTACGTCCTCGAGCCGGAGGTCCTGCGTCACGTCCCGGTGGACACGCCCTACGACTTCTCGAAGGAGCTGTTCCCGCTCCTGCTCGAGATGGGGCGGCCGCTCTACGGCTATGTCTGCGAGGGCTACTGGCAGGACATCGGCAACCTCGACCAGTACCGGCAGGCGAACTTCGACGCGCTGGACGAGAAGGTACGCCTCAGCATCCCCGGCATCCGCCTCCGCGGCAACGTCTGGGTGGGGGAGGGGGTCGGCCTCGAGGACCTCGAGGCGGTGGAGGCGCCCGCGTTCATCGGCAACTACTGCCGGATCGCGCCGCGCGCCTCGGTGGGGCCCTACTCGGTGCTGATGCCGAGCGTGACGCTCGGGGACCACGCCCGCACCGCTCGCTCGGTCGTGGACTCCTCGACCTCGATCGGCCGCAGCTCCGTCGTCGAGGGCGCGATCGTCGGCCGCGCCTGCGACCTGCGCCCGCACGCGCGCCTGCACGAGGGCGTGGCGGTCGGCGACAACTGCACGATCGGCGAGGAGAGCGTCGTCATGCCCGGCGTGCGCATCTATCCGTTCAAGGAGGTCGAGTCGGGGTCCCTCGTCGACCGGAACCTCATCTGGGAGTCGCGCCTCTCCTCGCGCCTGATCGGGCTGGATGGCGTCTCCGGCCGGATCGACGTCGACCTCACGCCCGAGACGGCCCTCCGGCTCGGCCTCGCCCTCGGGACCGCGCTCGACCGCGGCGACCGGGTGGTCACGAGCCGAGCCGCGTCCGCGTCGTGCCGGCTGATCCGCCGCGCGCTCCTCGCCGGCGTCAACTCGGCCGGCGTGCACGCGACCGACCTGCAGGTGATGCCGTCGGCCGTCAACCGCCACTTCCTGAAGACCGAGGGCTTCGACGCGGGCATCCACGTCCAGCCGAGCCCGAACGACCCCGAGGTCGTCCAGATCCGCATCTTCGAGCCGCCCGGAACGCCGGCGACGCCCGCGCTCGTCAAGGAGATCGACAAGCACTTCTCGCGCCAGGAGTTCCGGCGGGCGTCCTGGGGCGAGGTGGGGGAGATCAGCTACTCCGCGCGCACGGCGGAGACCTACGTCCAGGACCTCGTCGCCGCGCTCGACGCGCGGCGATTCGCAAGCGCGGCTTCCGCATCGTCGTCGACTACGCGTTCTCGGCGGCCTCTCTGGTGCTCCCGCAGGTCCTCGGCGCGCTCGACGTCGAGGCGGTGTCCTCGCACGCCTACGTCAGCGAGCGCCGGCAGGCGGGCGAGACGGCCACGCTGGCCGAGTCGCTGGGGCAGGCGAAGCGGCTCGTCGAGGCAGTCGGCGCCGACCTGGGCGCGGTGCTCGACCCGGGCGCGGAGCGCATCTTCCTGATCGACGACAAGGCCCGCGAGGTGCCCGTCGAGCAGGAGCTGCTGCTCTTCCTGCGCCTGCTCGCCTCGGACGGCAAGCGGGGTCGCCTGGCCTTCCCGACGACGGTGACGAGCCTCGTCGAGCAGCTCGTCGAGGGCACTGAGCTCGAGGTCGAGCGGACGCCGCACTCGCTCTCCGCGTTGACGATGGCGGCGGCCGGGGACGGGGTCATCTTCGCCGGCTCGGTGGGCGGCGGCTTCGTCTTCCCGGAGTTCGTGCCCGCCTACGACGGCATGGCGAGCCTCTGCAAGCTCCTGGAGCTGCTCGCGCCGATGGATCGGCCTCTCTCGGAGATCGTCGGCGACCTTCCCGAGTCGGCCGTCGTCCACCGCCAGGTCCGCTGTCCGTGGGCCCGCAAGGGCGCCGTCATGCGCATCCTCACCGAGCGGACGAAGGGCATGGACGTCGACGTCACCGACGGGATCAAGGTGTACGACCAGCGCGGCTGGGCGCAGGTGCTGCCCGATCCGGACGAGCCGCTCGTCCACATCTTCGCGGAGGGGAGGACGCCCGCAGACAGCGCGTCGCTCGAGGCCGAGTTCCAGGGGCTGGTCGAGGAGATCGTGGCCCGGGAGGACGAGGCCGAAGAGCTCTGAACCCGGCTCGAGGAGCTAAACCCTCAAGTCGAGGTTGACCGTTCGGCGGCGTGCTGGTTTACTGTGTGGTCGCCCGCCGTCCCCGATTCCTGGAGTTGCTGCGTGGAAGCCCTTCCTGACCTTGGCACCCTGTCCGACCAGGAGCTGCGCGACCTCATCCGCGAGCTGATGGTCGAGGAGCACAAAGTGTCCTACGAGCGCCGGCTCCTGCACGGGAAGATCGACATCCTGCGCGCGGAGCTGCAGGCGCGCCTGCAGAAGCAGGTGGGGGAGGTCGACAGCCCCCTCCACGAGATCGACGTCGACAAGCTCGCGGCGATCCTCGCTGCGAAGGGGCCTCCCCCGACGGACGAGGAGCTCGGCGCGGCGGAGCGGTGACCTACGTCCACTGCCCCGAATGCGGCTTCCAGAATCCGGAGGCCGCGAACTACTGCTCGAAGTGCGGCGCTCTGCTCATCCGCGACGAGCAGGGAGCGCACACGACCATGAGCTTCGTCCCCGAGGAAGAGGCCGAGGACGAGAGCCTGTCGCTCGACACCCTCCGCATCGAGGGCCCGGCGCTCGTCGTGCGGGCGGGGGGCGGGCGGGCCGGCGAGACCTTCGCGCTCGAGCACGACCGCACCTCGCTCGGCCGCGGGCCCGAGTGCGAGGTGTTCCTCGACGACGTGACCGTGTCACGGCGCCACTCCGTGATCACGCGCGGCCCTGACGGCTTCACGCTCCACGACGAAGGCAGCCTCAACGGGACGTATGTGAACCGCCGCCGGGTCGAGAGCGCGAAGCTCGAGGACGGCGACGAGGTGCAGATCGGCAAGTACAAGCTCACGTTCCTGGAGAGCTGATGGCCACAGCTACGACCGATATCGGGCCCGGGCGGCCGCTCACGATCGGAGCGGTCTGCAGCCGGCTCCGGGACGAGTTCCCCGACATCTCGATCTCGAAGATCCGCTACCTCGAGGACCAGGGCCTGCTCGCCCCGCGGCGGACGCAGGGCGGCTACCGGCTCTACTCCGAGGAGGACGTCGAGCGGCTGGAGACGATCCTGCGCCTGCAGCGCGACGAGTTCCTCCCGCTCCGCGTCATCCGCCAGGAGCTGGCCGCGGGCGCCCCCCGCCAGCGCCAGCGGGCGCGGTCGGCCGGCCTGCAGGTTCCCGAGGACGAGGTCGACCTCGCCACGCTCTGCGAGCGCGCCGGCGTGGACGCCGCGTTCGTCCGCGACCTGGAGGAGTACGGGCTCGTCGAGCCGCGCGCGACCGACGGCGACAAGCGCTACCCCGAGCGGGACGTCGACGTCGCGGCCGCCTGCGCACGCCTCGCGCGCTACGGCGTCGCCCCGCGGAACCTCGCCACCTTCAGGCGCTGGGCCGACAACGAGGCCGACCTGCTGGAGCGGATCGTCGCCCCCGAGCTCCGCTCGCCGAACCCGGAAAAGCGCCACGCGGGCCTCGAGAGCCTGGAGAACCTCGCCGCGCTCTCGCAGGAGCTCTCGAACCTCCTCTTCTGGCGCGCCCTCCGGGGTATCGTCCCCCGGTCGTGACCGTCGACCTCGCCGCCAAGATCCGAGACATCCCGGACTTCCCGAAGCGCGGGATCGTCTTCAAGGACATCATGCCGCTGCTCGCGGACCCCGAGGCCCTCCACGAGACCGTCGAGCAGCTGGCCGCGTTCGCCGAGCCGCGCAAGCCTGACGTCGTTCTCGGCGCCGAGGCGAGGGGGTTCATCCTCGGCGCCGCGCTCGCCTACCGGCTCGGCTGCGGCTTCGTGGCGGCCCGGAAGCCCGGGAAGCTCCCCTGGCGGACGATCAGCGCCAAGTACGCGCTCGAGTACGGCTTCGACGCGCTCGAGCTGCACGCCGACGCGATCTCGGGCGGCGCCCGCGTGCTGATCCACGACGACCTGCTGGCGACCGGCGGGACTGCCAAGGCGAAGATCGACCTCGTCGAGCAGCTCGGCGGCACCGTCGTCGGCCTCGCGTTCGTGATCGAGCTGGAGTTCCTGAACGGCCGCGAGAAGCTCGGCGGCTACGACACCTGCTCGCTGATTCAATACTCGGAGTAGGGAGTACGGGGGCGCGTCCTCCGTGCCGATACATAATCAGGTTCTCGGATGTACGACCAGCTCACCGGCCGCTACACGTTCGCGTGTCCGGCGCGAGGCGAGGTCAGGGTCCCGCTCTCGCGCTTCCGCGTCCTCGAGCGCCTGCCCGGAGCGGCTCATCCGGCGGTGTTCAAGATCACGTTCGCCTGCGACTGCGGCGGCGAGCACGACGGGCTGGTGACCCACGACGAGCTCGACTGGGCGCCGCTCGCCGGCTCCGACTCGACGTTCCTCAACCTGATGACCGCCCGCGTGGAGTCGGCCGCGCTCGAGCTGCTCGACCTCGCGGCACGGCGGATCCAGTCGGGGGAGTGGCCCTGGAGCTTCTTCTGCTACCCGGAGGAGCGTCCGCGGCCCGTGACGCCGTCCGCTTTCCGGCTCCTCGCGGACGGCGAGGCCGAGTTGGGCCTCGCCGTCGAGTGCCCGACGTGCGCGCACACGAGCGTGAACGTGGTCAGCCGCGAGCACGTCGACGTCCCGTTCTACAACGACCGCCGCGTGGGCGTCGTCGAGCACATCTTCGTGCGCGACCGCGAGCGGGCGCTCGCGGCCTTCCGGGACGAGCTCTTCTCGGGCGCATTCGACGCCGGCCGGCGCGACCTCGCCGCCTAGCGACGGGGATTACTCGTCGGGCCGGCCGGGCACACTCTGGACGTACCCGACCAGAGAGGTGACGCAAGCATGGCGCAATTGCGACAGAACGACGACACCGTGCGGACCGAGACGGTCGAGCGAACCGAGCACGTCTGGAGCGGCCCCCCCGTCGTCCGGGGGCTGACGACGCTCCTTTGCGTCGCGATCGCGGGCTTCCTCGTCTGGCTGGCCTCCGAGTTCGACCTGGGCTCCACCGGCGAGTACTGGGCGGCCATGGGGATCCTGGCCGGCGCGGGGGCGGTCCTGGGCCTCTCGCAGCTCCTCGGCGGCTGGACGAAGTGGGGGGCGCCGACGATCAGCCTTGGGGTGTTTCTCCTCGCCTTCGTGCCCACGCTCGTCGCGGTCGGAGGCATCCTCGTGGCGACGCGGCCGACCGGCACGGACGAGGGCGAGGATGTCGCCGGCTGGATCCGCGACATCGGGCTCGGCGGGCTCGCGGAGAACCTGTTCGTGTTCCAGGGCGTGCTCGCCTTCGGCCTCGGGGTCGTCTTCGCGTTCACGTTCGACACTCGCGGGCCGCGGATGCGCACGGTCGAGCGCGACACGGAGGTCGTCGACGAGGAGGTCCACGACTACCGCGACGAGACGGCCGTCGAGGAGGACGAGACGGTCGTGGTGCACCGCGTTCCCCAGTGACCTGCCCTACACCCTCGCGCCAGGGATGAGCGGGCCGTAGGCCCCCGCCGATACCAGGAGGAGCCATGGACGCCGCACCGGCTCACGATCTCCACGGCCGGGGCGCTCCCCGGCTCCTCCGGCACTTCGCCGCCCTCGACCTGCTGACGCGGGACGGTGACGGCCCGTGCGTCCGCGCTCGCCTGGAGCGCGAGCTGGGCGGTGACCTCACGGGCCTCCTGCTCGATGCGCTCGCCCGTCCCGGGAGCCGCCGGGACAGGTCCTGCCTCAGTCGCGCCTGAGTTGGTCTTCGCCGCAGAGGCGGACGAAGAAGAAGATCAGGACGGCGGCCACCAGGCCGAAGAGGAAGGCGCTACCCCCGCCGGTGCCGATCGCGAGGAGCCCGATCCAGATGTAGGCCCCGAGGACGACCCCCCAGAGGAGAGCGTGGAAGCCCGGGCCGAAGGCGGGAGGGCGGGGGATCTCCATCGAGGCTGAGTCTAACGCCCGCGGCTCCGGACACGGTCCCGGACCAAAAAAATTCGCCGAGCCGGTTTCGCTTTCGTCCACCCCTCCGACCAACTTTCGGCTTCCGCCTACGGCCGCCCGGTGGGGCTTCGACCTACTCGCGCTCCGTGCTCGGCGCAAGCGGGAATCTAGACGGCCCAGGGGGGTGGCGCAAGGGACTCCGGAGACTGTTCCCCGCAAATTGCGGAAACTTCATTTTTCCACATTTTCCACAGCCTCCGGGCCGGGCTGTGGGCATCTCTGTGGGACCCCGCTCGGGGCCTAGGAACCGGCCAGCGCCTTCGTCTGGTAGATCCCGTTGGGGTTCCAGAGGAGGAACCCGCCGGCCTTCGCGTCGCGGGCGGCGAGGATCTGCGCGCTGACGTCCTCGAGCGTGTAGTCGCGGCCGAGGGAGAAGTCCTGGAGCCAGGGGACGATGACGGTCTCGCGGCCGCGAAGATCCCTGCGGAAGTCGCGGAGCGCCCGCGCCACAGTGACCCCGGGAACCGCGTTCGGGTCGTCGATGGAGTACTCGCCCGACCCGAAGTGGGAGGGGTAGACCATCGGGTAGATCACGTCGAGATGCTGTGCAAGCTGGCGGGGCCGCTGGCCGATGCCCATGTCGCGGGTCGCCGTGAGCCCGAAGACGGCGGCGGAGACGCGCGTCCCGAGCGGCTCGAGCCGCGAGCGCGCGTACTCGAGGAAGGCGGCGATGGTCGCGTTCTTCGATCGCTCCCGTGTTCCCGGAAAGACCGCGGCGGAGATGTCGCCGTCCGTCGGGAAGCGGACGTAGTCGAACATGATCTCGTCGAAGCCCGCCTTGGCAGCGGCGACGGCGATGTCGACGTTGTACTTCCAGACGCGCTCGTTGTACGGGTTCGTCCAGGCGAGGCCGGCGCTGTTCGTCCAGACGCCTCCGCCGCTGTTGGCGATGGCGAGCTGGGGCCGGTTCGCGGCCAGAACCGGATCCTCGAACACGACGACGCGGCCGATCAGGTAGACGCCCGCCGCCTCGGCGGCACGCGCGGCCTCGCGCGGGTTGTAGAAGGGCTGCGCTGCGCCGATTGCACGGGCGAGGGGCGGCGCCAGG
This sequence comes from uncultured Actinomycetes bacterium, assembly GCA_963830885.1. GTDB lineage: Bacteria > Actinomycetota > Thermoleophilia > Gaiellales > Gaiellaceae > JAIBJN01. Next base: position 142,564 of record CAWHOA010000012.1, read on the forward strand.
CGTTGGAAGGCGACGTCGCCGGTCTCGTCCTTGACGTCGAGCTCGAGCGCGGTCAGCCCGGAGTCGGTGAGCGCCAGGTACTCGTCCAGCTTCCCCTCGAGGGAGGCGAGCGCTGCGGTGACGTGGACGCCGCGGATCTCTTCGGGCAGAGCTGCCGGCTGCGGCGTCTCCGCCGCAGTCGACGTGCCAGGCCCCGGCTGCTGCGAGCCGGCCAGTGGAGCGGTCTGGCCGCCCCAGCCGTTCAGGAACGTCATCCCGAGCGCCGACGCCGCTGCGGCCAGCGCGACGACGGCGAGCGCGAGGATGCGGCGCAGGCTGCGTCGCTTCCGGTTCTGCCGCCGTCGTTCGCGAAATTTCTCATTCGGATCGACAGGCTCGAGCAGCATCGTGGTTCGGGCACGGTATTTCCTCCCAGCGCCAGCCGCAAGCCGGACCACGGCCGCCGCGCAACGGTTTTCGTTGCGCTAGGATCGCCGCATGCCGGTCTCGGCCGCGGCCAAGGTGGAGGCTCTCTCGGTGGACTTCGGCTCGCAGCGCCGTCTCGCAGACGCCCTTGGCGTCAGCCCGGCGCAGGTCAGCCGCTGGACGCGCGGGCAGGGAATCGACCCGGAGAACGCAGAGCGGCTCGACCTCCTCGAGGTGGCGATGTCCTTCCTGCTGCGCCTGTACGAGCCGGAGACGGCGGAGCGGTGGCTCTTCGGTGCCAACCCGCTGCTCCGCAACCGCCGGCCCATCGACCTGATCAGGCTGGGGAGGACCGCGGAGCTCCTCGCCGCGCTGCGCCAGGAGCGCGCCGGCTCGTACGCGTGATCCTGCATCGCTGCTTTCCCTGGGACGAGCGGGCCGCACACGCCGCGCCCGGGGGCGCGTTGTGGTTTCCACGGGCCCTCCAGGGCGACGGCAGGCACGACGCGCCCGAGCGGTACGGCTGTGCCTACGTCTCGGAGGAGCCGGTAGCGGCCGTCGTGGAGGAGCTGGCGCGCTTCGCGGGCACCGTCCTGGGCGTCTCCGACCTGCGCCGCGGCGGCCTCCCGCTCGGGCTTGCGGAGATTCGCCTCGCCGAGCCGGCGTTGCTCGTCGACCTGGATTCGCCGCTCGTGCTGGCGGGGGAGGGCCTGCGGCCCTCGCTCGTGGCCACCGCAACGAGGTCGCGCACGCAGGCCGACGCGATCGCACTCTACGAGCGCCGCCCTGATGCCGCGGGGATCCGCTGGCCGTCCGCGTTCGAGTCCCAGTGGGCGAACGTGACGCTCTTCGACCGCGCCGGCGCGGCGCTAAGCTCGCTCGCCACCGTGGCCCGCTGCGGCTGGACGCGACACCCGGGTGGGGGAGGCTGGTGCCCCTCGCCGACCTCGTGAACCGGCACGCTTCGCTCGAGCCGACCGAATCGCCCGCTGAACGGCACGGTGGAAACGATGAGCCCCGAGGTGCGAACGGGCGACGAAAGACCTAGACAAAGAAAGAAAGCGAAGAGAGAGAAGAGAGAGAAAGAGACAGACCACAACAGAATGACTACTACCCCTAGCCCGCTGAAGCAAGAAAAACAGCAAAACCGAAAAGCGAAAGAACGGTGACCCAACAGGCAACTCCTCGGAAGCGCTCGCTCCGTCGCGAAACAGATTGACAGAACGCCGAGTTATCGTGCAGCGAGGGAACGGGCCGCACTGTGAGCGACAAAAGGCCAAACGAAGCGAGGATGCGTACTAACCAGTGGAAGCCTGCTCGGGGAGGCCCGATGGTGCAGAAAAAGTTCCTCGGCCTCGAAACGAACGGCTGAAACGTGAACGCAGCGCTTCGACTAGAATGACGATAGACGAGCCCGGTAGTCACGAGGGCGAGCGAGAGCGAAAAAACGAAATGGTTGAGACGGACGACCAACGCGGCTCGCACGGCGGCCTCGGGCTGCTGCATAGCCGGGGCCGATTACGACATCAAGCACCCGCTTACCGAGCGCCGACCTCGGCCGCTTCAAGGAGCGGCCCCACAACCCGTGTGGTGAACGGGCCGCACAAGCCTCGCACACGGCTGACTGCTTCTCCCACCGCGCCGCCTCGAACGCTTGAACGCATCCGCTAGAACGGTTAATCGATCAACGACGGACGACTCGGAGATAGGCCACTCCTAGAGTTGCTTCCGGTTACGATCTGCGGGTCCATCGGGATGACAACCTCGCCTTAAGCCACCACCCTGGGCGAGCTCTCAGTTTGGCCCAGCGGGATTTGGGCTTGTAATGACCATTCGGAGAAGGGAGCCGTTTCCTTTGAAGCGTTTGATTCCTTGACCTACTAGACACATGAGCGAACCCCAACGGAACGTACCGCTGACAGCCTGCATCCCGCAGCCGACGAAGAGCTTGGCGGGCTCGCCTGATCGCCGAGGACGAAAGGCGCTGCCGGAACGACTGCTGCCCACCGCCGCACAGACGGGTCGCAATATCCACGAGTAACTGACAACAAAGAGAGAGGAAGAGAGGCGACAAAGCGGCAAACGCAAGGCACAGGACGGCGCGAGAGAACGACACAACTAGCTCAGGGAGGTCGACCGTACGGGAGATAAAAGAGCGCGAAATGAATGAATAAGACGACGAAACTGACATCGTCGAAAGGAAGTGATGCCGCATCGCCTTGTCGCCATTCAATTCTGGGCTCAGTCCTCGTTGCGACAGCGAGCATCCCCTCATTGAGGGCAATGCCGACAACCAGACCGTCGGGTGCGACTCGCCGAGGACGTCGAGCGCGAGACCGCCTGTACCGCAACCAACGACGAGACTCTGTCCGCGCTTAGACACCAGCGACGTGAGCAACAGGGATAGCCCAAGGGAAGAAGATCGCTGAAAAGAAGCTGGACTCATAGACCTCGGCAGCATCCGTTGAGACCTGCCAGCGCTCGGGCTCCATCCTGGGAACGCCCGAGGCGGCTGCAGACCACGCCGCCGCCGAGGACGCCGCAGCGAAACCGGACGCGACCGAGCGCCGCGCGGAGAGGATCGCCGCCTCGCCGGCGCCTACCCGACGCGCGCTAAGAACGCAGGGCTGGAAGAGAGACCTAGCCCGCACCTCGGCAAGCGCCACGGCCGCGCGGATGCGCGCTAAACGGCTGCTGTCGTCCGGACGTCGCTCCTAGGAGATGCCGCGTTCTCGCCGAGAGCGCCATTCACCTCGAACGCGAACTGGAAGAGCGACAGGATAGCTGGGATGCCAGTAGAAGAAAAAAAGACAGAGACGGCGACTGCGCCGAGAATCGACGCGACCAACGGCGAGAGTTCCGAGGCTCCCACATGGACAGCGCGACGCTCGCCTGTGACGAGGGCGGGCTCCAGCTCGAGCACGGCTGGCCAGCCTGCCGATGTGCTGGATGACAATGTAGCGGACGGCGCGTCGAACGACCGTGGGCGCACGGCAAGAGCTTCGGGGAGGCTTCGACGAACTGCGCGTAGGAAGCCTGGGTGTAGCAATCTCCGATCGCAGCGGCTGCATCCACGCCGGTGGCTACCGCTCCACGCTCGACTGCGCGGCCCGCGGCGTCTCCTGAGCCGGCGCCGACGCCGAGGACGCGCGAGCCGAGCTCGAGACCAGCGGCAACGAGAGACGGGACGATCGCCGGACGCGTGATCGAGCTCCAATGTTCCGCCCTCGCGGCGCTCTCGGTCGCCGCCGTGCGCCCGCTGCGGCTGGACACTGTCCCTTCTAGGCGAGCCCGCTGGTATCGTTTCGACTGCCATGCGACAAGCTGTGAGCTGATAGCCGAGCGCAACGCTCGAATTGTAGTAGAAGCGCAAGTAAGACTGCAACGGCCCGAGTGCTCGAAGAGAGCTGCGGGCAAGGCGAGCTAGCTCGCGCCCTCGCCGCTTCGGGCCACGACTAAGAAGACAAAGACACAGACGAGATAGAGAGCGACTTATAACAGACAGTTTCGCTCGGGGAGTTCGTCACCCACAAGACAAAGACGCCGTGGTGGAAAGCAGCTAGCTGCATCACATCCTCGACCTTCCGGAGACGGCTGCGAGAATTGCTCGGCTCCTGAGGCCGGGCGGTCGCTTCATCCTCGACGAACATGCCTGCGATCGGCTGGACGAGCAGACGGCTCGGTGGTACTTCCTCCACCGGTTGGTGACGCGGACGCACCGGCCTCACTCAAGGCCGGCCGCGCCGAGTGGGACGCAGACCACGACGACCTGCACGGCTACGTAGAGATGCGCGAGCAGCTCGACCGCCACTACAACGAGCGCTTCTTCGTCTGGATGCCATACCTCTATGCAGAACTCGCGAACGGGACGAGGAGCAGGAACGTGCTCTGAACGAGGCGGGTGCGATCCAGGCGATGGGCTTTCGCTACGTCGGCGAGCCGAAAGCACCAAACTCAAGTCTCAGAGTCCGCATGCTCCCGGCTCGAGAACGCGCGCGGGACCGGATTCTGACGGTCGCACGAGCGGATCGAGGAGAACTCCGCGACTAAGGATAAGCGCGCACTACTCAAGAGCAACCGCAGCGCGATGAGAGCGCGACCCGTCCGGCGGAATCGCTTGCGGAAGGGCGGCGGGCCGAACACCTCGAGGCGTGGTACTCGTATCCCGAAGATGACTCGGCGACAGCTCACCTGGGTGATCGCCACTGGACTAATCGCAGTTCTCATCGCTGGCGCCGTCGATGCCGTCCGCTCCTCCGAGCCAGGCTCCAGCCCGAGCCGAATGGTGACGACCGAGCGGTTGGCAGCGCGAGAGATGACGATTCCCGTGGAGACGAGGCCGGTGGTGCTTCCTCGCTGCACCGTCCAAAACCTTGGGGTGTCGATCGAGCTGCTGGGAGGAACGGCGACCGTGGTCGTGCGCCACGTTAGGGGCCGCCCGTGTCACCTGGCTCCTCCCTGCGCGTCCGCCTGGGCGTGACTGATCGCGTGGGCAGGCGAGTGCGCCTGGCCGACGCGTTGGCGCGGGCCTCCGATCGTCGAGACCGGCGACGAGCTCGGCAGCCGGCGTCTCGAGGTGACGCTCCGGCTCGCCCTGCCGCAGACCCGCTACGGCGTGCAGCAAGGCGCACGTTTCTCGCGAAACGCCCGGCACGCACGAGCGAGGATCTCGTCGTCACAAGAGGACGCAGAAGCTCGACGCGATGCCGAGGCCGCAGGAGATACAGCAGGCACCCGTATCTCTTCTTGATGGGGGTGTAGACCACGTCGAAGGCGACGAGCCGGAACCCGCCTGGCACTTGCCTGACACGGACGTGATCGAACTGGTTGCAGCCGCTCACGGCAGTTCTGATCCAGACAACCGAGCCGTCCTTCGAGATGCGATCCAGCGCCCAAGGCGTTCGGTGAAGTTGTGCGAGAAACCCCTCACGTGCGGGGAGAGAACCCTGTGCGTGCGCGCCCTTGCCCTCCTCCTCCACCCACGAACGGTCGGCGAGCGTGCAGGCGGACACAAGCGCCAAGGCGGATGCGATGACCGTCAACAGGACGGGAGACTTCATCCTTCTCCTCTGACGATACGTCGCGGCAGAACGGCTCCGTCACTGCAGACCCCCCAGCGCGCAGCGCGTCAGGCCGTGCGCGGCCTACCGTGGCCGAGGATCGACTCGTGGCGAGGCGAGCGCCGGATCAGCTGACACCGCAAGAAGAGTGAAGCCTGCGTGCAGGGAGTTCACTACCACAGCGTCGCGCCCCAACACACGTGCCTTCTCATGCGACTGTCTCAGCGCTGTCTCGCTCGGATCGCCGTAGATGTGGATCGAGGACAGCGTGACGAGCTCGACGAACTGGCGAAAGACCGGCCCCGCCACCTCCATGTGGTATTCGAACGACTCGGAGTCGGGATGCACGTGCACCACGGTCATCCTGGTGCCATCGTCGCTGAGGTAAACGTTGTAGGCGACGATCCGGGGCTCGTTCGCCTCGACGAACTCGACCAGCTCCTTCATGGCGTCCTTCAGCTCCTCGAGCGCCCCCTCGCCGACATCCGAAGTGTCGACATACACGATCACATCCGGAGGAGCATGACACGGCGGGCCTGGCCGAAGCCATCGACCGAGCGAAAACCTTGCACCGACGCTACTGGCTGTTCATCATTGCGTGTTTTGGCGAGTTCGACGCGAAACACCGCTGCGGTGAGGACGGACTGGGCTTTGGCGGGCACCGGTGTGACTCTCGGGCTCGCGGCGATGGCAGTCGACCACCTGCTCGGCGATGACCCGGGGCTGGAGGATCCGCCAACCTTCCTCGTCAGCGCGGCGGTCATCCTCGTGATCGCCGCGTTGCTCTTCGGCCTCATCGTCCCCCGAGCACGCGATCCACGCCGTGCAGGATTCATCCTCGCGATCGTGAGCGTTCTGAGCCTTGCGCTTGTTTGGCTGGGCGTGCCCTTCGCAGTCGCCCCCGCGGCGATCGCACTCGGGCTCAGGGGCGATGGGCGCCTTGCCACTGCAGCGATTGTGATCGGCGCCGTCGTCCTTTTGGTCGCCACGGGCGCGTACATCTACCAAGCAGTCGACAAACTCGGATAGGCCAGCCAACCGACCGCCTCTCTAGTCTTCGAGCCGGCTGTGTCCTATGGGCGACTCATACCGGATCGCCGCGCTCATCGTCCCTCAGCCCTACCAAGCCGCGAAGGGCGATCCGTGGTAGCCGGAACGTACGGCCTACCAGCCGATCCCGTGCCGTCACCGAACGCATTTCGCCGGTTATCGTGCGCTGGGAAGCCGCGCGGGGTTTGACTTGGCCGCCGCGACGGGTAGGGTAATCCCGGCACGCCTGCCGGCAGCCGGCTTCCCTATCCCTTAGTGACCCAGCTTCCGACATCGCCGAATGCCTGACGAACGCTCGATCGTCGGTCAGCACGATGAGCTGCAGCCGTTGCTGGAGCGCGCCGACGCGTCCGGTGTCGTCGAGGCCGTAGAGCTCCGCGAGGCGCTCGAGCTGCTCGATCTCGAGCCCGGCGACGTCGAGGCGCTGCACAAGGAGCTCGAGGAGCGCGGGATCGAGGTCGTCGACCGACAGAAGGAGCCGGCGCCCGTACTCCCCGGCACGGAGGTGCTGGAGACGACCACCGACGCGCTGCAGCTCTTCCTCCGCGAGATCGGGCGTCACCCGCTCCTGACCGCTGCAGACGAGGTCGAGCTCTCCAAGCGCATCGAGCGCGGCGACATGGCCGCGAAGCAGCGGATGATCGAGTGCAACCTTCGCCTGGTCGTCTCGATCGCCAAGAACTACCGCAACCAGGGCCTGCCCTTCCTCGACCTGATCCAGGAAGGCATGTTCGGGCTGATCCGCGCGGTCGAGAAGTTCGAGTGGCAGCGCGGGCTCAAGTTCTCGACGTACGCGACCTGGTGGATCCGCCAGGCGGTCGCGCGTGCGATCGCCGACAAGGCGCGGACGATCCGCGTTCCCGTCCACGTCGTCGAGCGGATGCAGAAGATGCACCGCGCCGAGCGGCACCTCTGGACGCAGCTCGCCCGCGAGCCCTCGCTCGAGGAGATCGCCGATGAGGCCGGGTTGCCGCTCCAGCAGGCGATCGAGGTGCGGGCGGCGGCGCGGGCCTCCACGAGCCTCGACCAGCCGATCGGCGAGCAGGAGGACGCCGTCTTCGGCGACCTCGTGGCCGGCGACGACCCGCTGCCGGACGAGGTGACGGAGAAGCGGCTCCAGAAGGAAGCGCTCGACCGGGCGCTCGAGTCGCTCCCGGAGCGCGACCGCCGCGTGCTCGAGCTCCGCTACGGCCTGCGCGGCGAGGAGCCGCACACGCTGGAGCACATCGGCCGGCGCCTCGGGATCACGCGCGAGCGCGTCCGCCAGATCGAGATCGAGTCGCTCTCACGCCTCGCCTCGCTCCGCGAGATCGAAGCGGTCGCCATCCACTAGCGCCGAACCGTCGAAGAGGGCGTCGGCGCTCTCCCCCACCCGAGCCCGCGCGAGCCGATGGGCCTCGTCGAGAAACGGCGGGCGGGAGCTGCGGTGCCCGTCCGAGGCGACGAGGTCGGCGAGGCCGGCGTGGACGAGGCGCCAGCCCGCGTCCTCCTGGTCGTGCCCGTGCGCCCCGAGCAGGCTGCTGGCGTTCACCTGGAGGAGCCAGCCCTGCTCCGCGAAGCGCAGAACCGCGCCCGGATCCGCGCGGACGCCGTCGGCGCGCTCGGGGTGCGCGACGATCGGGGTGAGGCCCGCGGTCGCGATGTGGGTCGCGAGGCGCTCAGCAAGCGCGAGAGAGCCGTTGAAGGGCACCTCCATGAGCACGGCGCGCAGCTCGCCCAGCCGGTAGCGCGCTGGATCCTCGTCGAGGAGTCTTTCGGCCGGCGTCAGCTCCCAGCCGAGCCGGAGGTCGAGCTCGTGCTCCGCCAGCTCGGCGGCCATCCGAGCATGCGCTTCGCGGACGTCCTGCTCACGCTCCGGCGTCAGCGGCAGCGACGGCCAGACGTGCGGCGTGGCATAGAGGACACGCGTGCCGTGCCTCGCCGCCTCCAGGCAGAGCGCCAGCCCCGCCTCGACCGACCGGGCGCCGTCGTCGCCGGAAGGGACGACGTGGGAGTGGACGTCGACGAAGCCGGTCACGGCTCCACGCTAGCGGCCGGGGCGAGGTTCGACGCTACTCGGCGCGGAGGTACAGGCGCAGGTCGGGCGCGACAGCCTGTAGCTCGCGGAGGGCGCGGGACTCGAGCTGGCGGACGCGCTCGCGGGTGACGCCGAGCTCGGCGCCGACCTCTTCGAGGGTCCTCGGCACCTGGCCGTTGAGGCCGAAGCGGAGCTCGAGCACGTGGCGCATGCGCTCGTTCAGCGTGGACAGCGCCTCCTTCAGCTCCACGCTGCGGAGGAGCTCAGCGAGGACCGTGTCGGGCTGCTCGGCGTTTTCGTCCTCGAGCATGTCGCCGTACATCGAGTCGCCGTCGCCGACCGGCGTCTCGAGGCTGACGGGATCCTCGACGAGGTCGAAGAGCTCGAGCACGCGCTTGAGCTCGATCCCGCTCTCGGCCGCGATCTCCTCGGGAAGCGGGTCGCGGTTCAGCTTCTGCGTCAGCACGCGGCGGGCGCGCATGACGCGGCGCACCTGGTCGACGACGTGGACGGGCAGGCGGATCGTCCGTCCCTGGTCGGCGATGGCGCGCGTGACGGCCTGGCGGATCCACCACGTCGCGTAGGTGGAGAGCTTGAAGCCCATGCTGTAGTCGAACTTCTCCACCGCGCGGATGAGACCGAGGTTGCCCTCCTGGATCAGGTCGAGGAGCGGCACGCCGGAGTTGACGTAGTTCCGCGTGATCGACATGACGAGGCGGAGATTGCACTCGATCAGGCGGCGCTTGGCCCACTCGTCGCCCTCGTCCTTGCGCCGGGCGAGCTCGCGCTCCTCGGCCGGAGTCAGGAGCGGGCCGTCGCCGATCTGGCGCACGTAGAGCTTCAGCGGGTCCTGGGTCGGGATGGGAACGTACGGCTGAGTCGCGGCCGGCTCGTCGTCCTCCGGCTCGTCAGCCTCGTCGGCTTCCACCGGGTCCGCGACCAGCTCGAGCCGCGGCTCTTCGGCCTCGGTCTCGACAGGCTCGGGGTGGTTCGGGAGTTCCGCAGACGAGTGCTCCACGCCACCCCTATCGGCGGTGCGTCAAGGGGCCTTGAGCGCCTACCACCGGATAGGGGGATGTTAGGGGGGTTGGAATTCGCCGAGGCTGGTAGTGTCCTTCCGTTGGACGGGAGTCGGCCCTTGCGGCCGCTGCGGGCCGAACGACCGTCCGAAGAGCGACCTAGGATCGGTGAACCGAACGTGTGCGGGATTGCTGGATATAGCCTGAGCGGCGCGTCGCGGGTCGACCAGACCCTCGCGACCCAGACGCTTCTGGCTGCGATCTCGGAGCGGGGATCGGACGCGGTCGGCTACGCGCACCGCGGCACCGGGCGCCCGACGGCGGTGCACAAGCAGCGCGGCGGCGCCAGCGCCCTGCTCGACGGGCTGGAGGTCCCGGGCGACGCGATCCAGGCCCTCATCCACGTCCGCGACTACACGAAGGGCCATCCGAGCCTGACCGCCAACAACCATCCGATCCGCCATGGAGCGGTCGTCGGCATCCACAACGGGATCATCGCCAACGACGAGGAGATCCTCGCCGACCACGGGTTCGAGCGCGCGGAGCCCGGCATGACCGTGGACTCCGAGGCCATCTTCGCCCTGGCGGACGACGCCTCCAGCCGCCCCGGCGCCCTCGAGGAGCTCCACGGCTCGATGGCTGCGGCCTGGCTCGACGACCGGGACGAGGAGACCTCTTCCTCGCCCGCGGGATCGGTCGCCCGCTCTGCATCGGCGAGGGCGCGAACGAGCTCTTCTTCGCCTCCACCCGGAAGGCCCTCGAGCTCGTCGAGCGCTACACCGGCGTCCGCCTGCGGAAGCGGGCGCTCGGCGAGGGGACGTTCCTGGCGGTCGCGGACGGTGCAGTCCGGCGGACCGACTCCTTCGAGCCCGACCAGAGCTTCGTCGAGGACGAGATCCTCCCCCCCGTGCGGGCACCGGAGGAAGGTCGCTCGGCGCTCGCCCGCCTGGCGGCGATCGCGACCCCGGTCATAGCCCGCTAGCCGTCCAGGCGCTCGTCCACCGCCGAGCGGAACGCTCCCCACCCTGCCCCGTCCTGGGCGAAGAGCCGGTAGACCTGCCATTCCGAGAGGAGCGTGGGGCTCGCCTCGGCCCGCTCGCGCCGCCAGTCCGCGAGGGTCGGCGCGCGCTTCAGCCTACGCGCCAGCTTCTCGCCGTCGGCGAGCGCTCGCTCCCGTCGCTCCTCGCGGCGCTGGACGTCGAAGCCGGCGGCCCGGAGCGCGTTCGAGAACGAGCCGAACCGGTGCCAGTAGAGGGACGTCGACGGCAGCTCGCGCCGGCGCTCGTCCAGATCCCTTCCGTTCGGCGTCCGCCCGAGCCGGTCGCCGAGCAGTCGAAGCTGCCGCAGGAGCTCCTCGTCGGTGGCGAAGCGCCGCGGGACCAGCCCGGCCTGTCGCTTGGCGGCATTCCAGGAGCCGAAGCGCTCGACCGCGGTCTGCGGATGGAGCGGCGCCTCCGGGTCCTCGACGAGCTCGCGCATGGTCGGCGAGCGGCCCAGCCGCTCCGCGCAGGCGGCGAGCTCGGCCAGGATGCGGGCGTCGGAGTAGCGGGGCACGCTCTCCCTCGGCGCCAGTGTAGGGGACCGCTCTAGGCTCCTTGGAGGTAGCCCAGCTCGCGCAGGAGGCCACCGGCCTCGGCGACGACGTCCGCCAGCTGCTCCTCGGAGAGGTCCGTGGCGTGCCGACCCACCGAGCCTCTGTGCGCCTCGGCAAGCGCGCCGGCGAGCGGTGCCTCGGGGACGCCGAGAGCGCCGGCCAGCTCCGCCGCCGCCCCGGCGGGATCGGCCGTCAGGCGCTCGTAGCGGACCTCGACCACCGGCACGCCGGACGCCCTGACTGCGCCGACGTAGCGACGCCAGGCCCACGCGGCCCGGCGAGCCTCGCTGACCGAGGCGAACTCCTCGCGCCGCTCGGGCTCGACCCAGAAGCGCGCCTCGGCGCCGAAGCGGTTGCCGGCGTCGTCGGTCCCGGCGCGCCCCGACTGCAGCCAGCCGCGCTCGAGGAGCGAGCAGACGACGTCCCGTCCGTCCCGGACCGCATGCACGACCCGGGCCTCCGGGAACGCGGCGAGGACGCCGGGAAGCACGAAGGCGGTCTCCGGGGTCTGCTCGACGGGACGCAGGTTCCCCACGAGGCCGAGGCGGCGCGCGCGGGTGAGGATCCGGCGGACTGCGGCGGCGGTCTCGTCCACCGGCCGGCCTGCGAGCTCCGGGATGGCCGCCTTGAGCGGGGCGACCTCGCCCAGGTCGATGAGCCCCGGCAGCGAGCCCAGGGCGCGCGCCAGGAACGTCGTCCCGGAGCGCGGGCTCCCGACCACGAGCACGAGCCGGCCGTCGGGCCTCCCGAAGCGGCGCCGGGAGAGCGGCGCACGCGGCAGGATGTGGCGCGCGGCGCGGAGCTGGAGCTCGGCTGAGCGAAGAGGGCCGGGCACGGCCCCTATCGTCTCAGGAAGCGGCTGCCAGGGGTGAGGTCGCCGGCTGCTCGCCGGGCTGGTCCGGCACGAGCAGGCGCTCGAGCGCCGCGACGCAGCGCGGGCAGAACTGGCTCTCGGCCCGCGCCGGAGCTCCTCGAGCGCGTCCGCGGCGGGCCTCGCCGTCCGGTAGATGCGGTTCGTCAGCATCGAGTCCGGCGCGTCCGCGACATGGATGATGCGGGCGCCGAGCGGGATCTCCTCCCCGCCCAGGCCGTCCGGGTAGCCGGTGCCGTCCCAGCGCTCGTGGTTCGAGGAAGCCGAGCCTGTCGATGATGCGGGCGCCCTCCTCCGCATGCCGCTGCATGAGCGCCCATTCGTCGCTCGAGAGGGCCGAGGGCTTCAGCAGAGTGAGCGCGGGCCGGTTCCCTCGTTCGGGTGACAACCGCTCCGAATGGGGCACGGCGCCGCGCAAAGCGCAGGCGCCGCCCCTCCGGCCCCGCACCGGGTCCCCCTTCCGGGGTCCTACCCGCGAAAGCCGCTCGAGTGGCGCACGAAGCGTGTCGTCACGGTGCCCAGAGCGAGCCGAGATACACCGTCGGATCGCCCGGCTGCCAGCGGGAGAGGAACCGCTGGATCGGCGGGTGGAGCGCCAGGCCGGCCAGCTCCTCGACGTCGAAGAGGCGGTGGTTCCTGACGGCCTCGTCCGTGGAAGTGACCCGCTCGAGCGAGCGGTCGCCGAGGCTGCCGGCGAAGACGATGTGGACGACGTGCTTCGGCGGCCAGCCGGGCGGCGAGATCGAGTCTGCGAGGGCGACGGGCCCCTCGAGCGGGAGATCGTCGTCGATGCCGAGCTCCTCCGCCAGCTCGCGCTTCAGGGCGGCGACCAGCGTCTCGCCCCCACCGACGCCGCCTCCGGGAAGCAGCCAGTACTCGCGCCCCTGCTTCTCGTGGCGAACGAGGAGAAGGCGGCTGTCGCGCCGCAGGATGGCGGACACGCGGATGCGCGGCTCCATGTCAGGTGCGGGAGGAGCCGAAGCCGCGCACGCCCCGCTCGCTGGCGGGAAGCTCGTCGAGCTCGAGCAGCTCCAGCTCGGGAACCGGGAGGACGACGAGCTGCGCGATCCGCTCCCCTGCCTCGGCGACGAAGGCACTCTCCCGGTCGGTATTGAGGAGGACGACCCGGATCTCGCCGCGGTAGCCGGCGTCGATCAGCCCGGGCGAGTTGACGACGGCGATCCCGTGCCTGGCGGCCAGGCCCGAGCGGGGCTGCACGAACCCGGCGAAGCCCTCCGGGATGGCCACGGCGAGGCCCGTGGAGACGACGGCGCGCTCGCCGGGCTCCAGCCGCAGCGGCTCGCAGGTCGAGAGGTCGAGGCCCGCGTCGCCGGAGTAGGCGCGCTCCGGGATGCGGGCGTCCTCGCGCAGACGGACGATCGGGAGCTCGATCACGCCTCGTGCGCCTCGGCGGCCGGCTCGTCCTCGCCGGCGATCAGGAACGGGGCGTAACGGGGAAGCTCGCGCTCGGGCAGCCGCGCCCGCACGAGCACGCCGTCAGCCCGGTCGGAGCGCTCCTCGATCGGCGCGCCGAGGTCGTAGAGCTCCTTCAGCACCCGGCCCTGCTCGTACGGGACGAGCAGGCGCACGGGGCGGAAGCGGTCGGCGAAACGCGACGCAACCAGCGCGCGCAGCTCGGGCACGCCCTCCCCGCCCCGCGCCGAGATCTGGAGCGCATCGGGAAAGCGGTTGGCGAGCCGGCGCCGGCGCAGCGGGTCGACGAGGTCGATCTTGTTGAGCACGAGCTCCACGGGGAGCTCGTCGGCGCCGATGCCGGCGAGAACGGAGTCGACGGCCGCGATCGTCTCCTCCAGCCGATCGTCGCCGAGCGAGGCGTCGGCGACGTGGACGACGAGGTCGGCGAGCAGGGTCTCCTCCAGCGTCGCCGCGAAGCCCTCGACGAGCTGGTGCGGCAGGCGGCGGATGAAGCCGACCGTGTCGGTGACCAGGTACCGGCGCCCGTCGTGCTCGAAGCCGCGGGTCGTCGGGTCGAGCGTCTCGAAGAGCCGGTCGTCGACCGAGGCCTGCGCATCGGTGAGGGCGTTCAGGAGGGTGGACTTGCCGGCGTTCGTGTAGCCGGCGAGCGCGACGACGGGCGTCGCGGAGCGCTCGCGCGCCTTCCGCTGCACGGCGCGGCGCTGCTCGAGGTCACGGAGCTTGCGCTTGAGGACGCCGATCCGCCGTCGGGCGATGCGGCGGTCGGTCTCGAGCTGCGACTCACCTGGGCCGCGCGTTCCGATTCCGCCGCCGAGGCGCTCGAGGTGCTTCCACATGCCCCGCATCCGCGGGAGGTTGTACTCGAGCTGCGCGAGCTCGACCTGGAGCTTGCCCTCGGCGCTGCGCGCGTGCTGGGCGAAGATGTCGAGAATGAGCTGGGTGCGGTCGACGACGCGGGCGCTCAGCGCGTCCTCGAGTCGCCGTTGCTGGCTCGGGTCGAGCTCGTCGTCGACGATGAGCGACTCGGCTTCGGCGTCGGCGACGAGGCGCTTCAGCTCCTCGAGCTTGCCCTTGCCCACGTAGGTGCGCGTATCGGGCGCCGGCCGGCGCTGGACGAGCTCCCCGACCGGCGCGACGCCGGCCGTTCGCAGGAGCTCCCGCAGCTCGCCGAGCTCGTCACTCTCGTCCACCCCGGGCGCCAGCACGGCGACGACGAACCCGCGCTCGGGCTCCGCTCCGGGCGCGGGGTCCGGCTGATGGTGGCTCACAGCGCGATTATGCCCGGGATCCGACCGCGAGCGAAGACGCGATCCGGCGAGCCGCCTCCTCGAGGCGTGCGTCCGCGACGGTGAGCGAGATGCGGACGTAGCCCTCGCCCGACGGCCCGAACGAGGGGCCCGGGGAGACGATGACCGCCGCCTGCTCGAGAACGAGCTCGGTGAAGCTCGCCGAGTCGTGGCCCTCGGGCACGCGGATCCAGAGATACGGCGTCGCGCGGGGCGCCTCGACGTCGATTCCGATCGCTCTGAGCGCGTCGAGCATGAGGTCTCGGCGGCGGTGGTAGATCTCCGACATCTCCTGCGGGAAGGTCGGCACGTCGTTCAGCGCGGCGGCGCCGGCAAGCTGGAGGGCGTCGAACATGCCCGAGTCGAGGTTCGTCTTGAGCTGGCGGTAGCGCTCCACCACCTCGGCGTTTCCGGCGATCCACCCGACGCGCCATCCGGTCATGTTCCAGCCCTTCGAAAGCGAGAAGATCTCGGCGCCGACATCCTTCGCGCCCGGCGTCACGAGGAAGCTCGGAGGGCGATAGCCGTCGAAGGCGATCTCCGTGTAGGCGGAGTCGTGAATCGCGATCAGATCGTGCTCGCGGGCGAAGGCGACGGCGCGGTCGAAGAAGCCGTCGGCGACGACGGCCCCGGTCGGGTTGTTGGGGTAGTTGAAGTACAGGAGGTTGGCGCGGGCGGCCGTCTCGACAGGAACCGCGTCGAGGTCGGGCATGAACGCGTTTTCTTCCCGGAGGGGCAGGTAGTGCACCTCGGCACCGGCGAAGACCGGACCTGACGTGTACGGCGGGTAGCCAGGGTCGGGCGCGAGCGCGACGTCGCCGGGGTCGAGGCAGGCGAGCGCTACGTGGGCGACCGCCTCCTTTCCCCCGAGGACGGGGATCACCTCGGTGCTCGGATCGATGGCCACGTCGAAGCGGCGCGCGTAGAAGCTCGAGACGGCTTCCCGGAAGGCGGCGAGCCCGGAGTTCGACGGGTACCGGTGCGTCTCGGGGCGCTCGACGGCGCGCTGCAGCGCCTCGATCACCGCGGGCGGCGTCGGCAGGTCCGGGTCGCCGATACCGAGCGAGATCACGTCGACGCCGTCGGCCCGCATCGCCTCGAGCCGCCGCTCGATCACGGCGAAGAGGTACGGGGGAACCTGATCGAGCCGCTGCGCGAACCTCATGCTCCCGCCACCTCGTCCAGGAGCTCGGTGGCCACCTCCCCCGTACAGATCTCCTGCGCGGCGCCGGTCAGGCGGGCGTTGAGCTCGCCGTCGAGCTCGACCGTCATGTCGCCGCCGGCAAGGTGCACCGTCACCGGGCTCTCGGCCCAGCCGTTCGCGACCGCGGCGCCGGCGACCGCGACCGCGCTCGTTCCCGAGGAGAGGGTCTCCCCCGCCCCACGCTCCCACACGCCGACGGTTGCCTCGCTCCGCGAGTCGACGCGGACGAGCTGGACGTTCGTGCGCGCCGGAAAGCGCTCGTGGTGCTCGACCAGCGGCCCGAGGCGGAGCAGATCCGCGCGGTCCGGCTCGCGCCGGATCACCGCATGCGGGTTCCCCACGGAGACCGGCGTGAACTCGAGCTCGGAGCCGTTGATTGCCAGCGTTTCCGGCGCGCCGACCTCGACCCTGCCCATCTCGGTCTCGACCATGAGCCCGCCGCGCATGCGCGCGGCGACCTCGCGCGGGCCGACCGCCACCACGACTTCGTTCGCGCCGCTCCGCCGTGCGAGCCAGCGGGCGACGATGCGCGTCCCGTTGCCGGAAAGCTCAGCCGTGGAGCCGTCGGGGTTCCAGATCACGATCTCGGCACGCGGCCCGTCGACGGCGAGCACTTCCAGGACCCCGTCCGAGCCGACCCCGAGGTGGTAGTCGCAGAGCCGCCTGACGAGCGGAGCGACCAGCGGGGAGCCGACGTCAGCCCGCTCGACGAGCAGGTAGTCGTTGCCGAGCCCGTGCCACTTCGAGAATCTCATCGGCGACCGCGTCCGGAGGACGATCCGCGCGAACGCTAACAACGCCCGGGATTCGCCGGAGCCACTTGCGCTGGTAGGCGGCGTACTGTCGAGTCCTGAGAGCAACGGCCTCGATTGCCTGCGCGCTCGGGAGCGTGGCGAACTCCTCGAGGCCGATGACCTTGCGGGCGCTGGGCGAAAGGGGCTCGGCGAGCGCACGGGCTGCCTCCTCTTGGACTCCGCGGTCGACCATTTCCCGCGCACGCGCCTCGATCCGGCGCTCGAGAATCTCGACGGGGACCACGAGGCCGAAGACGAGCGTGGGACGGCGCGTGTCGTCGGTCCAGAGGCGGCTGCGCTCGGGGGCGAGAGACGAGCCGGCCTCAACCAGCTCGAGGGCACGGACGACGCGGCGGCGGTCGTTCGGATGGACGAGTGCGGCCGCTGCAGGATCGCGCTCCGCGAGCGCGGCGTGGGCGGCCTCGGCCCCGGCCTCGTCGTACAGGAGCTCCCAGCGCTCGCGCGCTCCCGGCGGCGGCGCGGGCGGGAGGTCGAGCTCGGCGAGCGCCGCGCGCAGATAGAGGCCGGTGCCGCCGGCGACGACCGGGGTTCTCGCGGCGGCGAGGATCTCGTCGATTGCCGCATGCGCGAGCCGCTGGTACTCGCCCACGGAGCCCTCCCGGTCGAGCGGCCAGATCCCGACGAGCCGGGTCGGCCGCTCAGGCTGGTTCGTCAGGATCGGGAGGCCGCGGTAGGCCTGCATCGCGTCTGCAGAGACGATCTCCGCTGCGACGCGCTCCGTGAGGGCCTCGGCGACGGCGCTCTTGCCCGAGGCGGTCGGGCCGAAGAGCGCGAGGACGAGCCCCTCTCGCCCCTGTCCGGAAGGGTCAGCGCCCATCCCGGCGGAGGGGCCGGCCGCGGGCCTCCCTCCGCTGCGAGCGTAGCGGGGAAGAACGCACGCGTGGCGCGCGCATCGTCACGAGAGTGTGTCGGCGAGCGCGGCGGCGGCGGTGCCGGCGAGCGTGGTCGACGTCGCGCGCTCGATCCGCACCTCGACCAACTCGCCGGCCTCGGCCTCGCCGCGGAAGTTCACGGTCGTGTTGCGCCGGGTGCGCCCCCGAAGGAGCGTCGGGTCGGTGCGGCTGGGGCCTTCGACGAGGACCTCCTCCAACCCGCCGACTCGCTCCTCGTTCCGCTCGCGCGCGATCCGCTGGACGACGTCGATGAGGCGCTCGATGCGCTCCCGCTTGACCTCTTCCGGCACCTGGTCGGGCATGGCCGCGGCCTCGGTTCCGCGGCGCGGGCTGTAGACGAACGTGAAGGCGCCGTCGTAGCGCACTTCCTCCACGACCTCGAGCGTCTCGCTGAAGTCCTCCTCCGTCTCGCCGGGGAACCCCACGATGACGTCGGTCGTGAGCGCGAGGTCGGGAATCGCGTCACGCAGACGCTCGACGAGGGCGACGTAGCGCTCGCGCCCATACGTGCGCCGCATGCGCTTGAGGACGCGTGTCGAGCCCGACTGAAGCGGTAGATGCGTGTGCTCGCAGACGGTGCCGCACTCGGCCATCGCCGCGATGACGGGCTCGCGGAAGTCCTTTGGGTGCGGGCTCGTGAAGCGGATGCGGTCGATCCCCTCGACACCGTCCACCGCCCGGAGGAGCTCGCCGAATTCGGTGCGGACGTCCGGCAGGAGGTCGCGCCCCCACGAGTTCACGTTCTGGCCGAGAAGCGTCACCTCGCGAACGCCGTCCGCGGCGAGCCCGGTCACCTCCGCGACGACGTCCCCCGGGCGCCGGCTCTGCTCCTTGCCGCGAACCGCCGGCACGATGCAGTACGAGCAGACCGAGTTGCAGCCCATCGAGATCTGCACCCAGGCCTGGAAGGTGCGCTCGCGGCGCGCCGGCAGGTCGCCCGCGAAGTGGCTCCACTCGGCGAAGCTCCCGCGCGACACGCCGAGGCCGCCGGCGCCGAGCCAGTCGGCGAGGTGCGGGATCGAGCCGGGGCCGAACGCCACGTCCACGTACGGATAGAGCTCGAAGATGCGGTCTCGCTGCGCCTCCGCGTAGCACCCGCCCACGGCGATCACGCGCTCGGGGTCGGACCTCTTCAGCGCGGCCGCCTGAGCCAGGTGCGCGGCGAAGCGCTGATCCGGCTTCTCGCGCACCGTGCAGGTGTTGAAGACGATTACGTCGGCCTCCTCCTGGGAGACCGCCTCACCGAGGCCGATCGACTCCAGCAGGCCCTTGATCCGCTCGGAGTCGTGGGCGTTCATCTGGCAGCCGAATGTCGTCACGTGGTAGCGCTTCACGGGCAGATCGTAGCGGGGTCGTAAACGGCCTTGTCCCTTGTCGGCGCCGGGTCTACCATCGCCCATAGTCCGACTCAGCCCTGGGGGTTCACATGACTCGCTCGTCGAAGTCGCGGGGGCGTCTGCTTCCCGCCCTGCTCGTCGCTGCCGTCGTCCTGCCGCTCGTCTTCGCGCTCGGGAGCGCGCGCGCGGCCCCGACGGAGCTGTTCTTCTCGGAGTACATCGAGGGCACGAGCAACAACAAGGCTCTAGAGATCTACAACGGCACCGGTGCGTCCATCGACCTTGCCGCGAACAACTACGCCGTTCAGATGTGCTTCAACGGAAGCACTACGTGCTCCCTGACGATTCCTCTTGTCGGCACGGTCGCCGCGGGCGACGTCTTCGTCCTTGCCCAGAGCGCGGCCAGCGCTCCGATCCTGGCCCAGGCCGACCAGACCAACGGCTCCGGCTGGTTCAACGGCGACGACGTCGTCGTGCTGAGGAAGGGCGCCACGCTCATCGACGTGATCGGCCAGCTCGGGTTCGACCCAGGCACCGAGTGGGGAACCGACCTCACGAGCACGGCCGACAACACGCTCCGGCGCCAGGCTTCGATCGAGGCAGGAGACACGAACCCGCTGGACGTCTTCGACCCCGCGGTCCAGTGGGACGGCTACGCCACGGACGATTTCACCGGTCTAGGTGCGCACTCCACGGTCGTCGCCGACGCGGCTCCGCAGGTGACGGCGACCTCGCCGACGTCCGGGGCAATGGGCGTCTCGCCTTCGGCCGACCTGTCCGTGACCTTCAGCGAGCCGGTGAATGTCGCCGGTGCGTGGTTCACGATCTCCTGTGCCCTCAGCGGCACCCACTCGGCCGTCGAGAGCGGGGGGCCCACGACGTTCACCCTGAACCCCGACGGCGACTTCGCGCTCGGCGAGACGTGCACGACGACGATCACCGGCGCGCAGGTGTCCGACCAGGACGCAGACGACCCGCCGGACACGATGGCGAACAACTTCGCCTGGTCGTTCACGACCGTCGGGCCCGTGCGGCGCATCCACGAGGTCCAGGGCGCCGCACATCGCTCGCCGCTCGAGGGCCAGGCCGCCTCGGACGTCCCGGGAATCGTCACCGCCCTCGTCTCGAACGGCTTCTTCTTCGAGGATCCGAACGCGGACGGCGATCCGGCGACTTCGGAGGGGCTCTTCGTCTTCACGTCGATTGCGCCTCCCGCGGCCGTCGGGGACGCCGTGCTCGTCGACGGCCTCGTGACCGAGTTCCGGCCGGGTGGTGCCGCCAGCACCAACCTGACTCAGAGCGAGCTCGCCTCGCCCGTGGTCGAGGTCCTCTCCAGCGGCAACCCGCTCCCCGGCCCGAGCGTCATCGGCAAGGGCGGGCGCGTACCGCCCAGCGAGGTGATCGACAACGACTCGACGGGGGACGCCGAGAACAGCGGCGTCTTCGACCCGGCCGAGGACGGCCTCGACTTCTACGAGAGCTTCGAGTCGATGCGCGTGCAGGTGAACAAGGCACGCGTGGTCGGGCCGACGACCTCGTTCGGCGAGATCCCCGTCGTCGGCGACGCTGCCGAACGGGCGAGCATCCTGACGAACCGGGGCGGGCTCCTGGTCCGGCCCGACGACTTCAACCCGGAGCGGATCCACCTCGACGACCGGCTGCTGCTGCCCGCGTCGCTGCCACTCCTGGACGTCGGCGACCGGTTCAAGTCGCCGGTCGTGGGGATCCTCGACTACAGCTTCGGGAACTTCAAGCTCGACGTCTCGGAGCCGGTCGTGTCCGTCTCGGGCGGCCTGCAGCGGGAGTTCGCCAAGGTCGCCGGCCCCAACGAGCTCGCCGTGGCGACCTTCAACGTCGAGAACCTCGACCCGAGCGATCCCCCGGACAAGTTCGACCAGCTGGCCGGGCTGATCGTCAACAACCTGAAGTCGCCGGACATCGTCGCGCTGGAGGAGATCCAGGATGCAAACGGGCCGGTGAACAACGGCGTCGTCGACGGCGGCCCGACGCTCGACGCGCTCGTGGCCGCGATCTCTGCGGCCGGCGGCCCGGCGTATTCCTACCGGCAGATCAACCCCGTCAACAACGCGGACGGCGGCGAGCCCGGCGGGAACATCCGTGTCGGCTTCATCTTCCGCACCGACCGCGGTCTTTCGTTCGTCGATCGCCCCGGCGGGACGGCGACGACCGCGACCGGGGTGGTCGCGGGGCCGGACGGCGCCGAGCTGACGTTCAGCCCCGGCCGGATCGATCCGACCAACCCGGCGTTCAACGCGAGCCGCAAGCCGCTCGTCGGTGAGTTCCGCTGGCGCGGGCAGACGCTCTTCGCAATCGTCAACCACTTCAACTCGAAGGGCGGCGACGATCCGCTGTTCGGCCGCTTCCAGCCGCCGGACCGCGTCACGGAGACACAGCGGCACGCGCAGGCGCAGGTCGTCAACGACTTCGTGGACGCACTCCACGCCGTCGACTCCGGCGCCCGAGTCGTCGTCCTCGGTGACCTCAACGACTTCGAGTTCTCCGAGACGCTGTCGATCCTGCAGGGCGACGTCCTCGAGAACCTGCTCCTGACCCTCAAGCAACCGGAGCGCTACACGTACGTGTTCGAGGGCAACTCGCAGGTGCTCGACCAGATCCTGGTCAGCCGGCACCTGGAGCGGGACCTCATGGCCTACGACGTGGTGCACGTGAACTCGGAGTTCGCCGTCCAGGCGAGCGACCACGAGCCTCAGGTCGCCCGCTTCCTGCTCAGGCCGTAGCCGACTGGGCGCGAAGCCGCGCCGTCGAGCCGCCTACTTGGCGAACTCGACGGCGCGGCTCTCGCGAATGACCGTGACCTTGATCTGGCCGGGGTACTCGAGCTGCTCCTCGATCTCCCGCGCGATCTCGAGCGAGAGGAGGATGGCCGCGTCGTCGTCGATGTCGGTCGGCTTGACCATGACGCGGATCTCGCGCCCGGCCTGAAGCGCATAGACGCGCTCGACGCCCTTCTTCTCGGAGGCGATCTTCTCCAGGGTCTCGAGCCGCTTGATGTAGTGCTCGAGGCTCTCGCCCCGGGCGCCCGGGCGAGAGGCGGAGATGGCGTCGGCCGCGATCACGAGCACCGCCTCCACGGTCTGCGGCTGCACCTCGTAGTGGTGCGCCTCGACGGCGTGGACCACGTGCTGCGACTCGCCGTAGCGCTTCGCCATCTGCGCCGAGATGACCGCGTGCGAGCCCTCCACCTCGTGCGTCATCGCCTTGCCGACGTCGTGCAGGAGTGCCGCCCGCTTCGCGGTCTTGACGCTCGCGCCGAGCTCGGATGCCATCACGCCGGCCAGATGGGCGCATTCGAGCGAGTGCTTGAGGATGTTCTGGCCGTAGCTCGTCCGGTAGCGGAGCCGGCCGAGGACCTTCACGAGCTCCTCGTGCATCTTCCCGCAGTTCGCCTCGAAGACGGCCTGCTCGCCGGCCTGGCGGATGTGGTCATCGATCTCCGCCTTCGAGCGGTAGTACATCTCCTCGATGCGGGAGGGATGGATGCGGCCGTCCTCCACCAGCTTGGCCAGGGTCAGCTTGGCGACCTCGCGGCGCACGCCGTCGAAGGACGAGAGCACGACCGCCTGCGGCGTGTCGTCGATGATGAAGTCGACGCCGGTGAGGTTCTCGAGGGCGCGGATGTTCCGGCCCTCACGGCCGATGATCCGGCCCTTCATGTCGTCGGACGGGAGCTCGACGAGCGAGACCGTGGTCTCCGCCGCATGGCTCGCCGCAACCCGCTGCAGGGCGTCGCCGACCAGATTCCGTGCGCGCCGCTTCGCGTCCGTGCGGGCCTCCTCCTCGAGCTGGCGCACCATGCGGCCGAGATCGCGGCGAACGAGCTCCTCGGAGCGGTCGAGCACGACCTTCTTCGCCTCCTCGATGGTGAGCCCGGAGATGCGCTCGAGCTCGCGGAGCTGGTCGTCCTTGGCCGTCTTCGTCTCCTCCTGCAACTGCTTGAGATGGCCCTCGCGGTCGAGGAGGCCCTGCTCGCGCCGCTCGAGCTCGGTCAGCTTGCGGTCGATCTCCTCTTCCTTCGTGATCACCCGCTCCTCGATCTTGGCGATCTCGGAACGCTTCTCCTTGAGCTCGTGCTCGACGTCGGCGCGAAGCTTGAGCGCCTGCTCGCGTGCCTCGACCTGCGCCTCGCGCCGGATCGACTCGGCGGCCCGGACGGCGTCGGTGGTGGCGCGCTCGCGCTCCGCCTCGGCCGCGGCGGCACGGCGTGAAAGGAGCACGCGCGTCCCGACGAGCCCGCCCACGACCAGCCCGACAACGATCCCGAGGATCAGGAGGCCGATTGAAGTTGCCATTGCTCGCTCCTACGTGGGGCCTGTAGGAACGGCGGTTTCGGTGAATCGGCGGCCCGCAGGCACGCCTCGCGGCGGACTAGCGCTCCGCCGGAGATCTCCCTCCCACCCGGGGTCTGCGAGCCGTTTTGTGCTGTGTGATCAGGGTCGTCAACTTGTCGTTCCGATTCGGCGAAAAGCCGTTCCGATGCAGGCAATTCATGCTTAGGGTGCTGACATCTTAACGTTCGTCAGCGGTCAGCGTCCAGCGTGCCGACGACGTCCTCGAGCGTTTCGGGCGCGAAACCGCGCCGGGCGAGGAGCTTCCAGGCCGCGCCCGGGTCGCTCGCGCGGGCGGCCAGCGCGTCCGCCCGCTCGCGCTCGGGCCGGAGCTCGGCGAGGGCGGCGCGCACGTCGTCGGCGCCGAAGCCCTCGCCGGCGAGGCGCGCTGCGACGGCCGCGTCGCCCCAGCCCCGCTCCTCGAGCGCGCGGGCGCGGCTGGCGGCGGTCTTCGCGTCGTCGACGATGCCCGCGCCTGCGAGCGTCGCCACCGCGCGCTCCGCGTCGGCGCGCCGGACACCTCGCGCAGCCAGCCGGTCGTGGAGCCGCCGGGTGGAGACGTCGCGCCGTGACACGGTGCGGACGGCTGCGCCGAGCGCCTCGGCCCGGCGCAGCTCCCGCCTGAGAGCTCGCAGGAGCGGACGGTCGAGCTCCATGCCCGCAGCGAGCCCGCAGCGGAGGACGACCTCGTCGGGAACGAGACGCCAGCGACGGCCGTCGACCTCGAGCTCGACCCTGCCGGGGCGGGCCCGGCGGACAGCGGTCAGCCGCGGCAGCGCCTCGGCCATGGCCGCGTGCGCCTAGGCCGCCGAGGCGGCCTTCTCGGCGGCGGCCTCGACCTCGTCCCCGTCCTCGGCACCGTCGGCCGCGGCCGTAGAGGCCTTCGCGCCCTCGGCGACCGGCAGGAGCCGGGAGGAGACGACGGCGTCCGGCCCGAGCTCGCCTTGGACGGCGCGGAGGATCCCGTCGGTGACGTCCGGGTGCTCCTTCAGGAACGCGGTCGCGTTCTGGCGGCCCTGGCCGAGGCGCTCGTCGGCGAAGCTGAAGTACGAGCCCGACTTCTGCACGAGCTTCCGCTCGAGGCCGACGTCGAGGACGCTGCCCTCCCAGGAGATGCCGTCGCCGTAGATGATGTCGAACTCGGCCTGCTTGAACGGCGGCGCGACCTTGTTCTTCACGACCTTGACCCGCACGCGGTTGCCGATCGCCTCGACGCCCTCCTTGAGGGTCTCGATGCGCCGGATGTCGAGGCGGACGGAGGAGTAGAACTTGAGCGCGCGGCCGCCGGGAGTCGTCTCCGGGCTGCCGAACATGACGCCGATCTTCTCGCGGAGCTGGTTCGTGAAGAGCGCGACGGTGCCCGTCCGGTTGAGCGTCCCCGCCAGCTTGCGGAGCGCCTGGCTCATCAGGCGTGCCTGCAGGCCGACGTGGCTGTCGCCCATCTCACCCTCGATCTCTGCCTTCGGCGTGAGGGCGGCCACGGAGTCGACCGCCACCACGTCGAGGGCGCCGCTACGGATCAGCAGCTCGGCGATCTCGAGCGCCTGCTCGCCGTTGTCCGGCTGCGAGACCAGGAGATCGTCGATGTTCACGCCGATCCGCCGTGAGTACGCCGGGTCCATCGCGTGCTCGGCGTCGATGAAGGCGCAGATCCCCCCGCGCCGCTGCGCCTCGGCGATGACGTGGTAGACGAGGGTCGTCTTGCCCGAGGACTCCGGGCCGAAGATCTCGACCACCCGGCCGCGCGGCAGGCCCCCGATGCCGAGCGCGACGTCCAGCGAGAGCGCGCCCGTGGAGATGGAGGGGATGGAGACCTGAGCCTGGTCGCTCATCTTCATGACCGAGCCCTTGCCATAGGCCCGCTCGATCTGGCTCAGCGCGGCGTCGAGGGCGTGTTCGCGAGTGGAGTCGGTCAAGGCGTCAACCTCCCAGAGGAACGGATTGGAGAATCTCGTACTGCGCCCCGGTCGGCCGCAGCACCGAATGATAGAGAGCCACTTCGGACGGACTGACCGCGCCGAGGTCGGGGACCGGCGGCTGCGCCCGGGGAGCCCGGCGAAAGCGCAGCACGGTCACGTGCGCCAGCCACTTCCGACGCTCGCGCTCGTAGACGCCGAGGCGCTCCAGCCCCTCCCCCACCTCGTCTGCCAGCCGAGCCGCCCGTCCGGCCTCGTCCGCCAGCACGACCATCCCGACGCTGCGCGTCTCGCGGTAGCCGGCGGCCGCGAGCAGGGGCCGCTCGGCCCGACTCGCCGCGTCGGCGAGCACGCGGAGGATGCCGTCGAGCTCCACGGCCGGCCGCGGGCCGAGGAAGGCCAGGGTGACGTGGAGGTTCTCCGGCGGCACGAGCCGGGCGTCGCCGACGGCCGCGAGCTCCCGGTGCTGCCAGGCGGTGAGGCGCTCGAGGGCGTCGGGAGGCAGCGGCAGGGCGGCGAAGAGGCGCAGTCGCTCATGCCCCTCGACGCTACCGGCCGAGGTCATGCGCGTGTGCGCCGCGCTGTCACAGAAGCCGCCTGAGACCGTGGAGAGACTGTGCCGTCGCGCGGGCCCGCACAGCCTCTCGGTCTCCCGAGAAGACGAAGCGCCGGTTGGAGCTCCCGCCGGGTGCGATCGCCGCGATGTAGACGAGCCCGACGGGCTTCTCGGGGGTGCCGCCGCCCGGCCCGGCGACTCCGGTCACCGCCACCGCGACGTCGGCGCCGAGCTCCCGCAGCGCTCCGGCCGCCATCGCCTCCGCGGCTTCGGCCGACACGGCGCCGTGCCGTGCCAGGACCTGTGGCGGAACGCCCAGGCGGCTCTCCTTCACGGCATTCGAGTAGGCGACGACCCCGCCGAGGTAGACGTCGCTCGCGCCCGCGGCATCGGTCAGGCGGGCGGCGACCATCCCGCCGGTGCAGGACTCCGCGGTCGCGAGCGTGAGACCGAGCTGCCGGCACCGCTCGACGACGAGCTCGGCGATCGGGCGCTCGTCCTCGGCGAAGAGCTCCTCTCCGAGCTGCGCGCGCAGCGCCCTCTCCAGCCGTGCCGCCCGCTCCTCTCCCCCGGGCCGCTCGAGCAGGTCGACTCGGATCTCGAGGTCGTGCGCGCAGACCGTCACCTCGAGCCCTTCCCCCTCGCCCCCCTCGGCCTCGAGGATCCGTGCCACTGCCGACTCGCTGGGGCCGAAGAAGCGGAGGACCTTGTGGCGAGGCGCATCCACGCCCGCGAGTAGGCGCCGCAGAGCGTCCGCCTCGAGGACGCGCGGCCAGAGGCGGCGTAGCTCGTTGGGCGGGCCCGGGAGGGCGACCGCCAGGCCTCCGTCGCGTTCGAGCAGGACGGCGGGCGCAGTGCCGGCAAGCCCGAGGGCGACGGCGCCGTCCGGCAGCGACGCCTGCTTGCGGACGCCGGCGGCGAAGTCGGCGAAGGGCCGGCCCAGCCGCTCCGCGACGCCGCGCGAGACTCCCTCGATCTCGGCGGCCAGCGCCTCGTCCACGATCAGCTCATGGCCGGCCACCCGAGCGAGCGTCTCCACCGTCCGGTCGTCGTGGGTCGGACCGAGGCCCCCCGAGAGGACGCAGACTTCGGCCTCGAGCCCCTCGCGCATGGCGGCCTCGAGCTCGTCCGGATCGTCCCCGACCACCAGGATCCGGGCCGGCTCGAGGCCCAGCGACGTGAGCTCGCGGGCGAGGAAGGCGCCGTTGGCGTCGGCCTTGTCGCCGCGCACGAGCTCGCTGCCCGTGAGGACGACGACCGCGCGCGGGCCTGGCGTCAAGAGCCGGTGGAGATCGTCCGGACGCCGTCGGGGCTGACGACGACGACGGCGGGCTCGGTCGGGAAGTCTGCGACGCGGCGCCCGTTCAGCTTGACGTTCAGGTTCTGGGGCTCGTCCAGGTCGATCCAGAGACGGCGGTACTTCAGGAATCGCTGCGTCTGGCCCTGCTCGAGCGTCCCCTCCCAGACGAGCTTGCCGTTGGCGCCGCCGTTCCGAACCTGCAGGAAGGAGGGGCCGCGGGCCGCCGTCACGACGAGCCGCGCCTTCGGTCCTGCTGCCTCCTCGCCCGCGCCCGTCGTGGTGGCACCGGACGCTGCCGAGGTGGTCGTCGGCTCGGTCGTCGCCCCCGGGGGCGGCGTGTCGTCGCCGGAGTCGGAGCCGAGCCCGGAGAGGCCGACGACGACCAGCACCGTGATGGCCACGATGGCCGCGAGCGCGACGACGACGAGGTTCGACTCCATCCGCCGCCGCTGGCGCCGCCGCGGCTGGGTCGACGTCGACTGGGCGAAGGGGATCTCTTCGGAGGCCGCGAAGCGGGAGCTGTACTCGTCCAGGTAGAGCTGCCCGTCGAGGCCGAGATAGTCCGCGTAGGTGCGAAGGAAGCCCTTGACGTACGTGTCTCCGGGCAGCACCTCGAACTGCTCCTCTTCGAGGGCCCTGAGGTACTTCCCGCGGATCTTGGTCTCCGCCTCGATACGGGGGATCTCGAGACCCTGCCGCAAACGAGCCTCGCGCAGGCTGTTGCCGATCTCGAACACGAGTCCCGGATTGTAGCGATGCGGCCGCGTGGTGCCCGCTCGGGCGCTACTCGAACACCAGCACGAGCACCGCGAAGACCGCCAGAGCCAGCGTGGCGGTCACCGCCAGGAGGAAGGCGATCGTCCCCAGCAGACGCGTGAACCCGAGGAACGCCCTGCCGCCGCTGCGGCCGAGCGTGCGCTGGTGCTCCGCCCTCGCGCGCCGGTTCAGGAGCACGCCGGCGAACGAGAGCACGAGCGCGATCGGCACGATGATGACCGCGTCGAGCACCCGCACCTCGTCGTAGCGGCGCGCCAGGTACACGAGCGCGCCGAGCGCCGCGA
The DNA here is from genome assembly GCA_963830885.1 of uncultured Actinomycetes bacterium. Classification (GTDB taxonomy): domain Bacteria; phylum Actinomycetota; class Thermoleophilia; order Gaiellales; family Gaiellaceae; genus JAIBJN01. The sequence continues at coordinate 170,752 of CAWHOA010000012.1, forward strand.
GCGCGAGGAGCGAGCACACAAGCGCCCAGACGGCCTTGCGATTCACCATCGGGCGGGGATCCCAAGAGGGTTTGACGAAATAACGGCTGTGGCGCCGGGCCGCGCTGCTCGCCCCGAAGACTGCGTCCTCGGTCGCGCCCGTAGCTTCCGGCTACGAGCGCTCCCTGCGTCCTTGTTTCGGAACGACCATCGCACCCCGACAACGAGCGGAATTTCGCCAATCCCTCCTAGCCCTTGACGTACGGCCGCCCGACCGCAGCGGGCGGGATCGACCGGCCGATCAGACCGACGAGCGCGACGAGGGTGAGCACGTACGGAAGGGTGGAGACCAGGTTCTCCGAGATGCCCGCCTCGCGCTGGAGCGGAATGGCGAGCGCGAAGCCGAAGCCGAACAGGAGCGTTGCCGCAAAGGCCCACCCCGGCAGCCACTTGCCGAAGATCACCGCCGCGAGCGCGATGTAGCCGCGACCGGCCGTCATGTTCTCGGTGAAGGTGCCGACGAACCCGATCGACAGGAAAGCGCCCCCGAGGGCGGCGAGCATTCCGGAGGTCACGACCGATGCGTAGCGCACGCCGTAGACCGAGATCCCGACTGTCTCGGCGGCCCTCGGATGCTCGCCGACCGAGCGGATCCGCAGGCCGATCGGCGTCTTGAAGAGCACGACGTAGGAGAGCAGCACGACGGCAAACATGATCCAGACGAGCAGGTTGAGCGAGCCGAAGACGCCGTAGAGGAAGTTGCCGACGACCGGGATGTCGTCGAGGAAGTTGAGCTCGACGTCCGGGACGCGAGCGACCTGCTGCTCGATCCCGCCGGGATAGATCGAGCTGTACAGGAAGCCCGTGAGGCCGAGCGCGAGGAAGTTGACCGCGAACCCGCTCACGATCTGGTCGGCGCGGAGGTGGATGCAGAAGAAGGCGTGGACGAGTGCGAGCAGCCCGCCGAACAGCATCGCCATCAGCAGGCCCACCACCCAGCTGCCGCTCCAGACGGAGCCCCAGACGGCGAAGAACGCGCCCATGAGCATCATCCCCTCGAGGCCGATGTTCACGACGCCGGAGCGCTCGGAGAAGATCCCGCCCATCGCGGCAAACGCGAGCGGTGTCGCGAAACGGAGCGTCGCGGCGAGCACGCCGGTCGTGAGGATGCTGTCGAGGGTTTCCGCGTCCTTCGTCTGCAGCCAGATGGCTCCGAGAGTCCCCGCGAGGCCCAGGCCGATGGCCCACCAGCCGAGCTTCCGCTCGCCGCGCGGGACAGCCCCGACGCCGCATGCAACCGCGACGAACCCGGCCGCGACGGGCGCTCCAACCGAGCGGAACGTCCACGGGGGGAGCGCGAACCAGAAGGCGAGGACCCCGCACGCGATCCCGATGATCGCGATCGTCCGCGGCTCCGTGATCCTGCGAACCCAATAGGTGACCGCGGCGTCGCGGGGCTGGGCGCTCACGGGGAGCCCTCGGGCTGCGCGACCGAGCCGCGGCGCACGAGCGACCGCGCCCGCCAGATGTAGACGATCAGGAGCTCCGCGCCGACGAAGAAGATGACCAGCGCCTGGATCATCGTGGCGAGGTCGACCGCGAGCGCCGGCTCGAACACCTCCGGATCGAGCTGTCGCGTGGACGTGCCCACCTCGAGCGCGGCGAAGAGCAGCGCCGCGAAGAGGATGCCGACAGGCTTTGTCCGTCCCAGCAGGGCGACCGCGATGCCGGTGAAGGCGATGAAGTTCGTCCCAAAGTCGCCCACGTCGACGCTGGACTTGAAGCCGAGGAGGTCGACCGACCCGGCGAGGCCGGCGAAGGCGCCCGCGATGGCCATGGCGAGGAAGTAGTTCTTGGCGACCGAGATGCCGCTGTACCTGGCGGCCTCGGGGTTGAAGCCGACGGCGCGGACCTCGAACCCGAGGGTCGTCCGGTTCAGGATCGCCCCGTAGACGACGAGCGCGAAGAGCGCGATGAAGAGGCCGGCGTGGAGCGAGGGCAGGCTTCCCCAGATCGGCCACAGCTCGGCCGACTCGAAGATCTCGTCGGAGCGAGGGATCGACTCCTGCGGCCCCTGGAGCGGGCCGCCGATCTCGTACATGTACGTCAAGCCGAAGATGGCGATCCAGTTGAGCATGATCGTCGTGATCACCTCGTGGGCGCCCACGGTCGCCTTGAGGAGGCCGGCGATCCCTCCCCAGACCGCCCCGGCGACGATCGACGCCGCGAGCGCGAGGAAAATGTGCAGCGGGCGCGAGAGCCCCTCCAGGTGGCTGCCGACGAAGAGCGCGGCGGCGAACCCGACCCAGTACTGGCCCTGGCCGCCGATGTTGAAGAGCCCGCAGCGGAAGGCGAACGCCACCGCGAGAGCCGTCAGGATCAGCGGGGCCATGAGGATGAGCGTCTGCTGCAGGTCGTTGGCGGCCGCCTCCCGGGTCTCGCCGGTGACCCAGGGGAAGAACCAGTTGAGCCCGGTGCCGGCGAAGATCGCCTTGTACGCGGTAATGGGGTTGTGCCCCGTGATCGCGACGACGAGACCGCCGATGAGGAACGCGAGCACGGTCGCCGCGATCGGCACGAGGATTCCGCCGATGCGCGAGGAGAACCAGTCGCCCACCGCCTCGGTCGTCGACGTCCGGGGCTCGTACGCCATCAGGCGGCCTCCTCCCCGCCGCGCCCGCCGGTCATGGCGAAGCCGAGCTCCTCCTCCGAGACGTCGCGCCCGTACTCCGCGACGATCCGGCCCTCGAAGACCACGAGGATCCGGTCGGACAGCGAGAGGATCTCTTCGAGCTCGAACGAGACGAGCAGGATGCCGCGGCCCTCGTCCTGCTCGGCGACGAGGCGCTGGTGCACGAACTCGATCGCGCCCACGTCGAGCCCGCGGGTCGGCTGGGCCGCGATGAGGATGCTCGGGTCCCGCGAGATCTCTCGTGCGACGACCACCTTCTGCTGGTTGCCGCCCGAGAGGGCCGCAGCGGGCGTCTGCGGGCCGCCGCCGCGAACGTCGAACTCCACCAGGAGCTTCTTTGCCCTGGCGACGATCCGCTTGGGGAAGAGCCAGCCCCACTTCGAGTCCGGGGGCTCGCGGAAGTCGTGGAGGGCGATGTTCTCGGCCAGCGAGAAGTCGAGCACGAGCCCGCGCAGCTGACGGTCTTCCGGGATGTGGCCGACGCCGGACTCGAAGCATTCCCGCGCGCCCTCTCCCGTGAGGTCCCTGCCTCGGACGGTGAAGTGGCCCGACTCCGGCCGGCGCAGGCCCGTGAGCGTCTCGATCAGCTCGGACTGGCCGTTCCCGTCCACGCCGGCGATCCCGACGATCTCGCCGGCACGCACCTCGAAGGACATGCCGCGCACCGCCTCGAAGCCGCGCGAGTCGAGCACGTGGAGGTCCTCGACGATCAGGAGCGGTCCGCCGGGCTCGGCCGGCTTCTTGTCCACGCGCAGGAGAACCTCACGGCCGACCATGAGCTTGGCGAGCCCCTCCACGGTTGCCCCCGCACTGGGAACCGTCTCGATGGTCTTCCCTCGCCGCAGCACCGTGATCCGGTCGGAGATGGCCAGCACCTCCCCCAGCTTGTGGCTGATGAAGATGATCGACTTGCCCTCCGCCTGCAGCGAGCGGACGATCGCAAACAACTCGCCCGCCTCCTGCGGCGTGAGCACCGCGGTGGGCTCGTCGAGGATGAGGATGTCTGCCCCCCGGTAGAGCGCCTTCAGGATCTCGACCCGCTGCTGCATGCCGACCGAGATCGAGTCGATGCGCGCCTCGGGGCGGACGGCGAGCCCGAATTGCTCGGACAGGTTCCGCACTCGCTCCTCGGCGGCCTCGAGATCGAGGAAGGGCCCGCTGCTCGGCTCGACGCCGAGGACGATGTTCTCGGCGACGGTCATCACGGGGATGAGCATGAAGTGCTGGTGCACCATCCCGATGCCGCTGTCGATCGCTGCCCGCGGCGAATCGATGCGGAGCGGCTTGCCGTTCAGGCGGATCTCGCCCTCGTCCGGGTGGTAGAGCCCGTAGAGGATGCTCATGAGCGTCGACTTGCCGGCCCCGTTCTCGCCGAGGAGCGCGTGCACCTCGCCCTGGGCGAGATCGAAGTCGACGTGGTCGTTCGCGACGACGCCGGGGAACCGCTTCGTGATGCCTCTCAGCTCGAGAAGGGGCGCATCCGCCATGGGCGAAGGGGTGAGGGGCGGGCCTGGGCCCGCCCCTCGTCGAGGTTGACTAGTCGAAGGTCGCCGGCGGGTCGATCTCGCCGCTGATCAGCTGCTCCGTCGCCGTTGCGGCGGCGTCCTGAACCTCCTGCGGGACGTCGGCCGAGAAGGGTGCGAGCAGTGCTGCCTCGGGGTAGTCCTGAATGCCGAAGAACGCGTTCGTACCACCCTCGAACGTCCCTTCCTGAGCCGACTTGATCGTCTCGAAGACCGCGATCTCGAGCGGCTTGAGCGCGCTCGTGATCACGCAGTCTCCCGCGAACGACTGGTCGGCGTCCACGCCGATGGCGTAGACCCCTTCCTGACAGGCGGCGTCGAGGGCGCCGAGACCACATTGCCCCGCGACTTGGAAGACGACGTCGGAGCCCTGCGAGATCTGGTCGAGCGCGATCTCCTTGCATTTCGCGGCGTCGACGAAGTCCTGCGAGTACGCGTTCAGGAGCTTGATGTCCGGGTTGGTGTCCATGGCGCCTTGCCGGAAGCCTGCGATCCAGTTGTCCACCGGCGGGATCTTGACGCCGCCGACCGTGGAGATCGTCCCGGTCTCCGACATCATTGCCGCGACGATGCCGGCCAGGTAGCCCGCCTCCTCCGACGGGAACTGGAGGCCGACCACGTTCGGCATGACGCACGGCGACTGGTCTGCTCCGCCGCATTCCGGCTCCTCGCCGTAGAACTGGTCGACGCCGGCGAAGTTGATGTCGGTCGCCTCGGTCGCCACCTCCACCACGGACGGCTGGATGAGGAAGCCGATCGCGACCACCAGGTCGTGTCCGTCGTCCACCGCGGCGGTGAGGTTCGGAAGGTAGTCGTCGCCCGACTCGGAGACGTACACACGCCCCTCGACGCCGAGCTCCTCCTGCGCGCGCTCGAAGCCGGCGATCGAGAACTCGTTGAAGCCGCGGTCGTCGAGACCACCGGTGTCGCTGACCATGCCGACGCTGATGGCCTCGGCCGCCGGCTCGGTCTCTGCCGCTCCGGTGTCGGTCCCCGCAGCCGGGGTCGTCTCGTCGTCGTCATCGCCGCCGCACCCTGCCGCGACCAGCGCGAGAGCGAGCGCGACCAAGAGCAGCAGTAGCCACGGAAGCTTTCTTGTTGCGTTCACGGAACCTCCTCTATCGCCCATGCCGTCGAGTGGAATCGCAGGATGCTACCCCTCCTGGGATCCCATTTCTAGGACGTCCGTGCAGGGCGGTTCGTTAGCGGCGCTACGACGCGACGTCCGCGAGCACGCGGTCGAGCTCCGCTTCGCCCACGAGGACCTTGCGCGGCTTGGAGCCCTCGTACCCCGAGATGATGCCGCGGCGCTCCAGCATGTCCACCAGGCGGCCGGCACGCGTGTAGCCGACCCGCAGCCGCCGCTGCAGGAGCGAGACCGAGGCGGTCTGCGTCTGCACGACGATCTCGATCGCGCGGTCGAGGAGCGGATCCTCGTCGGGGTCGAAGTCCTCGTCGCCCTCCTCCGCCCCGTGCGCTGCCTCGGGAGGCTCGAGGAGCGACTCGTCGAGCTCCTGGCGTCGCTGGCTGCGGCACTGCTCGACGACGAGGGCGATCTCCTCCTCGCTCACGTACGCGCCCTGGACGCGCTGCAGGCGCGAGGTGCCGAGCGGCTTGAAGAGCATGTCGCCCTGGCCGAGGAGGCTCTCGGCGCCCGAGGTGTCGAGGATGACGCGGCTGTCGGTCTGGCTCGAGACCGCGAACGCGATCCGCGAGGGAACGTTGGCCTTGATCATCCCGGTGATGACGTCCACGGAGGGCCGCTGCGTGGCGAGCACGAGGTGGATGCCGACCGCGCGCGACTTCTGCGCGAGCCTGATGACAGCGTCCTCGACCTCCTGCGGCGAGACCATCATCAGGTCGGCGAGCTCGTCGATGACGACGAGCAGGTACGGCAGCGTCGCCTCGCCGCGCTTGCGCAGGGCCCGGTTCAGCTCCGCGAGGTTCCGCGCCCGCGCGAGGCTCATCCGCTCGTAGCGGCGCTCCATCTCGGTGAGGACGTTCGTGAGCACGGCGGAGGCCTGCTTCGGGCTGGAGACCACCGGCGTCAGCAGGTGCGGGATCGACTCGTAGAGGCCGAGCTCGACGCGCTTCGGGTCGACGAGGATCATCCGCACGTCGTCCGGCGTCGACCGCAGGAGGATCGAGCAGAGCATCGTGTTGATGCAGCCGGACTTGCCCGAGCCGGTCGTGCCGGCGATGAGGATGTGCGGCATGCGCGCGAGGTCGGCGTGCACGGACGCGCCGGAGATGTCCTTGCCGAGCCATACGGAGAGCGGGCTCGCGGTCGACGGCAGCTCGTCGAAGATGTCGCCGAGCGTGACGATGTTCGGCGACAGGTTGGGCACCTCGACCCCGACGGCCTGCTTGCCGGGGATCGGGGCGAGAATGCGGATCTCGGTGGTGGCGAGCGCGTAGGCGAGGTCGTCCTTGAGCGCGGCGACCTTCCCGACCTTCGTCCCCGGCGCGAGCTGGAGCTCGTAGCGCGTCACGCGCGGGCCGACGACCTGGCCGACGAGGGTCGCGTCGATGCCGAAGTTGGCGAGGGCCTGGAGGAGCGTCTCCGCCGTCCGCTCGGCGGCCTTGCCGGGCTGGCCCTCGTGCGGGCGCGAGCGGCGGAGGACGCTGGCGTCCGGAAGCTGGTAGGTGGGGTGCTGCTCGCTGCTGGGGGAGTCGAAGAGGGTCGGCGGCTCGGGCACGTCGTCGGTCTGGAGACCGAGCTCGAGCCCCGGCGGCTCGGCGGGATCCAGCTGGTCGACGAGCACCGGCTGCAGCGGCGGCGCGTCGCCGACGACATCCGGGTACGCGGCCTCGCCGTCGACCGGCGGCTGCGGGCGGGTATGGCCGTTGGAGGCCTCGTCGAGGGTCTGACCCCAGGGCAGGTCATCCTTGGTCGGCATGCGCACTGCCGTCACGGTGCGCTTCGCGGCGCCCGCGGTGTCGCGGGCGACGCCGGCCGAGCGGCGCAGAATCGCGCCGAGGGAGGCGCCGGTGAGGAGGAGCGCGCCGCCCCAGACGAGGAAGAGGCCGAGGATGAAGGTTCCGGTTCCGCCGATCAGGCGCCCGAAGGCGGCGTCCGAGCCGGTGCCGAAGGCCCCACCCCGCTCTGCTCCGAGCAGCATGATCGCGCCGGCGCACACGAGGACGAGCCCGGTGCGGAACGGCTTCACGTCAACGAGGGACGCCCGCGCGATCATGAGCGCGCCGAGCACGAGGAAGACCACCGGAACGCCGATGCGCGCGGTGCCGAAGAGCGCGTCGAGCCAGTCGGCGATCGTGGTCCCCACGATGCCCCCGTTCCCCTCGAGCCAGGTCACGACGGCAAGGAAGAGCCCGGCCGCAAGGAGGCCGAGGCCGAGCAGGTCGTGGTTCCCGTGCGCGCGCTTGCGCCGCTGCCGCTTCTTCGTGCGGACGCGGGCAGGGGACTTCGGGCGAACCCGAGACGGACGCTTCTTGGGCGCCATGCTCAGGCCTGTTTCGCGGCCCTTCCGGCCGCTCCTTCTCAGAGGGAGGCGATTCGCTCGCAGAGGAGATCGAGGAAGGCGTCCGCGTCGATGCCGACTCCGACGTCGGCGTTCGGCTCCTCCCCGGTCCGGTGCCAGAGGTCGACCACGGTGCGCCCGCGGCAGAGCGTCGACTCGCAGTCGACGTCGACGTGCCGGTGGAGCGTCTCCACGATCCCGGGCCGAAGCGCCTGCGCAACCGCAACCGCGTCGTGGATCGGCGCGCCCTCGTGCCCGTAGGTGCGGCGGTGGTACTGGGTGAAGAAGTCGTACAGCTCGGCGACGAAGCGGCCGATCGCGCCGGCGCCGCGGAGCTGCTCGGCGTGCGCGTCCGTCATCAGCGCCTTGTGGGTGACGTCGAGCCCGATCATCGTCACCGGCACCCCGCTGCGGAAGACTCTCCAAGCCGCCTCGGGGTCGACGTAGATGTTGAACTCGGCAGCCGGCGTGACGTTCCCCTCGGCGATCGCGCCGCCCATGAGCACGATGCGCTCGACGCTCGCGGCCGCTTCCGGATACCTGGCGAGGAGAAGCGCCACGTTCGTGAGCGGACCGACCGGGACGATCGTGACCGGCCGGTCGGAGCCGAGGATTCGCTCGGCGAGGAAGTCGACGGCGTGCTCGTGCACCGCCGAGCCTTGCGGCTCGGGGAGCGCGGGACCGTCCATCCCCGTCTCCCCATGGACGTACGCCGCGATGAAGAGCTCCCGCGCGAGCGGCCGGTCGGCCCCGGCGGCGACGGGGACGTCACCGCGGCCGGCGAGCTCGAGCACGCGCAGAGCGTTCGCCGTCGTCTTGTCGAGCGTCTGGTTCCCGGCGACGGTGGTGACTCCGAGCAGGTCGAGCTCGGGGCTCGCCAGCGCGAGGAGGAGCGCGATCGCGTCGTCGTGGCCGGGATCGCAGTCGAGCAGGATCGGCGTGCTCACGGCGCCAGAATCGCGTCGACCTCCGCGGCCGTGGGCAGCGAAGGCTGCGCTCCGAGCCGCGAGGCGGCGATCGCCCCGGCCGCGCACGCGCGCCGCAGCGCCTCCTCCCGATCGCGGCCCTCGAGCAGCGAGACGACGAGGCACGCCGTGAACGCATCGCCGGCGGCGGTGCCGTCGACAGCCTCCACCAACGGCGGCGCGGCGCGGGCCACCTCCACCCCGTCGTCGAGCAGGAGCGCGCCCTCGGCTCCGAGCGTGAGGGCGAAGAGCGTGCCCATCGGGCTCGACCCGAGCGCCTCGAGCTCCAGCGAGTTGGCCACGATCAGGTCCGCGCGCTCAAGGATCGAGGGCGCGACCTCACGGGCGGGCGCCGCGTTGAGGCAGAAGAATCCAGCGAACCCCTGCAGGGCGGCCTGGATCGGGTCGTCCAGCACCTCGAGCTGGCTGACGAGGGCATTCGGCTCGCCGATGTCGATGTGGCCAGGGTCGAGGGCGTGATTCGCTCCCGGGGCGACGACGATCTGGTTGTCGCCGGCCTCGTCGACGAAGATGAGCGCGATCCCGGTCGTGCTCCGGACGACCTGCGCGCGCGAGAGGTCGACGCCGGCCTCCCGGAGCCCCGCGACCGCCTGCGCGCCGAAGTCGTCGTCCCCCACCGCCCCGACCATGCGTACCTCGGCGCCAAGGCGCGCGGCCGCCACGGCCTGGTTCGCGCCCTTGCCCCCCGGGACGTAGCTGAGGCTCGTGCTCGTGAGTGTCTCCCCCGGCTCGGGGAGGGACGCGACGGTGGCGACGAGGTCGAGGTTGATCGAGCCGACGACCGCGACGCTAGTGCCCATTCAGGCAGCCCAACCTAGCTCCTGCGTCGCGAGCACCAAGCCAGAGTTCGCGCTCGGCCGAAGCCAAGGCTGGCGAAGCCTTGGTGAGGGCGAGGGTGGGCTCTGGCGCCGCGTGATCGCGGGGGAGGGGCAGGATGGGTTGTCTGGAGGGGCACTCTAGGCGGCAAGGGCGCGCAGGTCGTCGAGGGCGCCGTCGAGCAGGTTCTCGCGGAGGTCGAAGAGGCCGGCCCAGAGCGAGTCGCGGTCGGGCACTGACTCGATCCGCGCGGAGTCCGCCAGGCCCTGGAGCGCGCGGACGAGCACCGCAAGCTCCAGGTAGGCATGGGCGACCCGGTGGGGCGCGGCGGACACGCCGGCGCGCTTGAGCACCTCGTCCCAGGTGACGACCTCCCCGGGCCCGGGCTCGCCGTACCAGGAACGGCCCTCGGCCCCTTCCGGCTCCAGCTCGAGCAGGTAGCGCCCCAGTGGCCGGTCGAGGCCGGCCAGGGCGGTCTCCGCGCGCTCGGCGGCCCGGCGCAGCGCCGCCTGCCGCCGCTCGGGGGTGCAGGGCTCGGGCTCGCCCTTGGCCCAGCGCTCCAGCAGCCGGCAGAAGGCCAGCCCCGCCACCTCGCTCGCGGTGAGCGAGCGGATCAGGCGCGCTGCGGTGGCGTCGGAGACGCCGTAGGAGCGCATGAGGCCCTGCCAGCCGCTGCCGTTCGGATCGGTCACTCCCTAACTAGTACACCAACCCGGCGGGAACGCGTACCGTTCCCGAGGGATGGCGACCTACGACCGCGTCCGCGAGCTGCCGCTCGAGATCGAGTCGTACCGCCTCGAGCCGCTCGAGGTGCGGGCCTCGCACGACTTCACGCGCCTGACGACCGTTATCCACCTCGAGGGCGGCGGCCACGATGGCATCGGCGAGGACGTCACCTACTCGAGCGAGGACCAGCTCGCGCTACAGGAGGAGGGCCCCACGCTCCCGCTCGCCGGGAGCCACACGCTCGACAGCTTCTCGCAGCTCCTCGAGCACCTGGCGCTCTTCCCCTCGGGGCCCGGGATGGCGGCGTTCCAGGACTACCGGCGCTGGGCCTACGAGAGCGCGGCGCTCGACCTCGCCCTGCGCCAGGCCGGCCTCACCCTGGCCGAGGCCGTCGGTCGCGAGGCGCGGCCGGTGACCTTCGTGGTCTCCCTGCGCATCGAGCAGCCGCCCCGGCCCGACCCGGTGCCGCTGCTCCTCGAGCGCTACCCGTCGCTCCGCTTCAAGCTCGACCCGACCAGCGAGTGGGACGCGGAGCTGGTAGCCATTCTGGGCGCCACGGACGCGGTGGACACGGTCGACCTGAAGGGCGCGTACAAGGGCACGCCCGTCGACCAGCCCGGCGACCCCGAGCTCTACCGGATGGTCGCGGAGGGGTTCCCGAGCGCCTGGATCGAGGACCCCGACCTGAACGACGGCACCGGCCCCGTTCTCGACCCGTATCGCGACCGCATCACCTGGGACGCGCCCATCCACTCTGTCGCCGACATCGAGGGCCTCCCCTTCCCGCCGAAGACCCTGAACTTCAAGCCGTCGCGCTTCGGCAGCGTGCAGCGCCTCTTCGACGCCTACGACCACTGCGAGGAGCGCGGGATCGCCAGGTACGGGGGCGGCCAGTGGGAACTCGGCCCCGGCCGCGGCCAGATCCAGTACCTCGCGTCCGTCTTCCACCCCTCGACCCCGAACGACGTGGCGCCGGCGGCGTTCAACATCCACCGTCTCGACCCACCCCCGGGGCTGCCGACGAGCCCGCTCCCGCCCGAGCCGAGCCTGCCGGCTTCCGCTGGGGCTAGCGGCCTAGACCTCGACGACGACCGGGAGGATCATCGGCCGGCGGCCGGTGCGCTCCGCGACGAGCTTGCCCACGTTGTCGTGGATGTGCTCCTGCAGGAGCTTCAGCTCCATGACGTCCTGCGCCAGGCATTCCTGGATCGTCCGCTCGGCTTCCTGGCGAGCCTCCTCGAGCAGCGAGTCCGTCTCGGCGAAGCCGCGGGCGACGACCTCGGGCGCCGTGATCTCGCCGCCGTTCTGGGAGCCGATCGTGGCGACGACGATGAGGACGCCGTCCTCCGAGAGGTGGCGGCGGTCGCGGAGGGCCACGTCCTTGACGTCCCCGACGCCGAGGCCGTCGACGAACGTGAGGCCCACGTCGACGTGGTCGACGAGACGGGCGATGCCGCTCCTGAGCTCGACGACGGAGCCGTTGTCGGCGAGCACGATCCTGTCGGCCGGGACCCCCGCCTCGCGCGCGAGGCGCGCCTGGGCGGCCAGCATGCGGAACTCGCCGTGCACGGGCATGACGTTGTGCGGCCGCAGCAGCGCCAGGATCGTCCGGATCTCCTCGGCGTTCCCGTGCCCGGAGACGTGGACGGGCGCGATCTCCTGGTGCAGCACCTCGGCGCCTGCGCGCGCCAGCCGGTTGATGGTGTCGTGGACGCGCAGCTCGTTCCCCGGCACCGGCTTCGCGGAGATGATGACGGTGTCGCCCTCCTCGATGGCCACATGCGGGTGGTCGTGGTACGCCATCCGCGTCAGCGCCGACATCGGCTCGCCCTGGCTGCCCGTGCAGAGGATCATCGTCTCCTCCGGGCGCAGGAGGTCGAGCTCGTCGGGCTTGACGAGGAGGTCGTCGCGGACGTCGAGGTAGCCGAGGTTGCGGGAGATGTTCACGTTCTTGCGCAGCGAGCGGCCGACGAGGCACACGCGCCGCCCGGTCTCGCCGGCGACGTCGATCGCCTGCTGGACGCGGTGGATGTTGGAGGCGAAGGACGCGACCAGCACGCGCCCGTCCCGCTGGGGGATGAGGTGGCGGAAGACCTCGCCGACGGTTCGCTCCGACTCGGTCACGCCGGGGCGCTCCGCGTTCGTGGAGTCGCCCAGAAGGAGGTCGACGCCGCGGTTCCCGAGCTCGGCGAGCTTGCCGAGGTCGGTGCGGAAGCCGTCGACCGGCGTGTGGTCGACCTTGTAGTCGCCGGTGACCACGACGAGCCCACCGGGTGTCTCCAGCGCGACGGCGACGGCGTCCGGGATCGAGTGGGCCATGCGCACGAACTCCGCCTGGTACGGGCCCAGCTGGGCGGGGCCCTTCTCCGGCTCGATCTCCACGAGCTCGGCGGCGCGCAGCAGCCCGTGCTCGTCGAGCTTCGACTTGACGAGGCCGAGCGTGAGCCGCGTCGCCCAGACCTCCGGGACGTCCACCTCGCGCAGGAGGTAGGGCAGCGCGCCGACGTGGTCCTCGTGCCCGTGCGTGAGGACGACGGCGCGGATCTCGTCGCGCCGCTCGCGCAGGTACTCGAAGTCAGGCAGGACGAGGTCGACCCCGAGGTGCTCGTCGCGCGGGAACGACAGCCCGGCGTCGACGACGACGATGCCGTCGTCGCACTCGATGACGGTCATGTTCTTGCCGACCTCGCCGAGGCCGCCGAGCGGGATGATCCGTGTGGTCCCGGACATGGGCGGAAGTCTACTTCCGGGCCCGGGAGGTTCCGTTACGGTAGAGCCCATGAGCGTGAGCGACGCGCGCCCGGCGCTGCTCGGGGCTATCGGCAAGACCCCGGTGGTTCGCCTGGAGCGGCTCGCCGGCCCGGACCGCGGGGAGGTCTGGCTCAAGCTCGAGTCGGCGAACCCGACGGGCTCCTACAAGGACCGGATGGCCCTGGCCATGATCGAGGGCGCCGAGCGCTCGGGACGCCTCGCGCCGGGCCAGACGGTCGTCGAGTACACCGGCGGCAGCACCGGCTCGTCGCTCGCGTTCGTCTGCGCCGTGAAGGGCTACCCGCTGCGGATCGTCACCTCGGACGCGTTCGCGCCGGAGAAGCTCGAGACGATGCGGGCGTTCGGCGCCGACCTCGAGATCGTTCCCAGCCCCGAAGGCATCACCGCAGACCTGATCCCGCGGATGATCGAGCGGGCGGCCGAGGTCGTCGAGGAGGTGGACGGCTACCCGACCGACCAGTTCCGGAACGAGGACATGATCGAGGGCTACCGGGAGCTGGGCGCGGAGCTGGCCGAGCAGCTCGACGGCCGTGTCGACGCCTTCTGCGGCTACGTCGGGACGGCCGGCTGCTTCCTCGGCGTCACCCGGGCGCTGCGGGAAGCGGCCCCGGACGTCCACCGGGCGGTCGTCGAGCCCGCCGAGTCGCCGGTCATCTCCGAGGGCCGCGCGGGCACGCACCACATCGAGGGCGGCGGCGTCGGCTTCTGGCCGCCCCTGCTCACGCGGGAAGACTTCGACGAGGTCTTCGCCATTCCGGAGGCCGAAGCCTTCGCGATGGCCGAGCTGGCCGCCCGCGTCGAGGGGCTGCTGTGCGGGCCCTCGACCGGGGCGAACATCGTCACGGCGCTCGCGCTGGCCGACCGCCTCGGCCCCGGCTCGCGCGTCGCGACGCTCAACGTCGACTCGGGCCTGAAGTACCTGAGCCGCGGCCTCGAGCTGGGCTAGGAGGGTTTGGCGAAGCTCGCTCGTCGCCGGGCTGCCCGGCGACACAGTTGCCGTTTCGCCAAGCCCTCCTAGGTCTCAGGCGCGGGCGACCGCGAGAACGCCGGCGCGCTCGAGCGCCTCGCGAACGGCGCCCTTCTCGTCGTCGGTTGCCTCGACGAGCGGCAGGCGAAGGCCGCCGACGTCGTGGCCGAGCATGGCCAGCGCTGCCTTGACCGGGATCGGGTTCGTCGTGACCGCGAGCGCCTCGATCACCGGGCGGAGCTCCGCGTCGATCGCCCGCGCGCCCTCGACGTCGCCGTCGCGGAAGCGCGTCACGAGCTCGCGCACCTGCGGCCCGACGACGTGCGTGTAGACGAGGATGCCGCCCACGGCGCCCAGCTCCAGGAAGGGGAGCAGGAGGTCGTCGTTGCCGGCATAGAGGGCGAGGTCGGTCTCGGCGAGGATCCGGCGCGCCTGGCCGGGGTCGCTGGTGGCCTGCTTCACCGCGGCGACGTTCGGGATCTCAGCGAGCTTGGCCAGCGTCTCCGGCTGGAGGTTGACCACCACGCGCTGCGGGATGTTGTAGACGACGATCGGCCGGTCGGTCGCCTCTGCGATCGCCTGGAAGTGGGCCACGATCCCCCGTGTCGGCGGCTTCGAGTAGTAGGGGGTGACGACGAGGAATGCGTCGACTCCGAGCTCGTGCGCCTGGCCGGTCAGGTGGACCGAGTGCGCCGTCGAGTACGTGCCCGTGCCCGCGACGACCCTGGCGCGGTCGCCCACCGTTTCGACCGCAGCGGCGAACAGCGCGAGGCGCTCGTCGTCGGTCAGCGTCGGCGCCTCGCCGGTCGTGCCGGCGACGACGACGCCGTCCGAGCCGGTGTCGACGAGGTGCGTGCAGAGCCGCGAGAACGCATCCAGGTCGACGGATCCGTCCGCGCGGAAGGGCGTGACGACGGCTGTGAGAACCTCGCCGAGCACCGCTCGCATTGTAATCGCCCCGCCCGACGAGCCGGAAAAGGGCAGCGCTAGGCTGCCTGGGTCGCGAACTCGCGCCACGGAAGCTGCTCCGGGCAGCGCTCCTCCAGCAACCCGACGAGGTCGGGCCGGCCGTAGTAGATCGGGATGCCCCGCGAGTCCTGCACCATCAAGACCGCGGGCGCGCCGAACTGCGCCGAGAACGCCTGCACGGCGCCCTCCCGCTCGCTCCGCAGGCCGCTCATCAGCGAGGGCGAGACGACGACGACCGCGAACCGGACGCCCTGCTCGCACATCAGTGCCACGTTCCCCTTCATGGGATCCTCTCCTGGGCTCGACGAGCCCGCACCTGTAGCAGGCGGGTCGGACGGACAACCCCGGCGGAAGCTCACGCCTCCCGAACCAGGCGACCGGAATCCTTTCAGACGCGTCGGACGGCGCTCGAGCGGCCGCGCGCGTGCGGGGATGCTAGTCCAGCAGTGCGTCCAAACCCACGGTGAGGCCGGGCGGGAGCTCTGCGAGGCGCTCCAGCACGAGCAGCACTCCGGGCGCGAACGCCGCCCGCGAGAGTGTGTCGTGCCGGATGGTCAGGAGCTGGCCCTCGCCTCCGAAGAGCACCTCCTGGTGGGCGACGAGGCCCGGCAGGCGCACCGAGTGGATGGGCACGTCGCCCGGGAGCAGGTCCGCGGTCGCCTTCGCGGTGCCGGACGGAGCGTCGAGCTTCGTGTCGGCATGGAGCTCGACGATCTCGGCGTGCGGAAGGTGCCGCCCGGCCTCGGCGGCGAAGCGCATCATCAGGACGGCACCGAGCGCGAAGTTGGGAGCGACGAAGCACGCGACGCCGTGCTGCCGCGCCACCTCGTCGAGGGCGGCGAGATCGGCCTGGCCGAGCCCGGTGGTGCCCACGACGGCGGGAATCCCGGCATCCAGGCAGCGCTCGACGTTCGCGCGGACGGCGCTCGGCACGGTGAAGTCGACGGCCGCGTCGTGGCCGGCAGGGTCCCAGGCGTCGTCGGGGCCCGCCGGCGTCACCTCGTGCCCGGCGGCGGCCAGGCGGGGTGCGAGCGCCGCGCCGACCTTGCCGCCCGCGCCGAGCAGCAGGACCTTCACGCCGCTGCGCGCTCCACGAGCCCCGGGCAGACGGGCTCGACGGCCTCGAGCAGCCGCTCCCGGCTCGGGCCG
The DNA here is from genome assembly GCA_963830885.1 of uncultured Actinomycetes bacterium. GTDB lineage: Bacteria > Actinomycetota > Thermoleophilia > Gaiellales > Gaiellaceae > JAIBJN01. Next base: position 186,813 of record CAWHOA010000012.1, read on the forward strand.
ATCGCGGCCACGGAGAACGCGTCGGGATGGAGCACGACCTCGGCGAGCTTCGCCACCGACGCCGCCTCGACCGCCTCGATCTCCGCAAGGATGCGGTCGAAGTCGAGCAGCTCGCTGTCGGTGATCAGGGACTTCCCGAGCCGGCTCATGCGGTTCGAGGTCGCCTCCATCGAGAGCATGATGCGGGTCTTCAGGTTCTCCTTCGCGCGCTCGAGCTCGTCGGACGCGGGGCCGTGCTCGGCGAGCTCGCCGATCTGCTCCGAGACGATGCGGATGCACTCGGCGAGGTTCTCCTCCCGCGTCCCGACGTAGACGCCGATCTGCCCGGTGTCGGCGTACTGGGAGGAGAACGTGTAGACGGCGTAGGCGAGGCCGCGCTTCTCGCGGATCTCCTGGAAGAGGCGCGAGGAGGCCGAGCCGCCGAGGATGCCGTCGAGGATGGACGCGGTGAAGCGTCGCCGGTCCGAGCGCGCGATCCCGGGTGCCGAGAGGCAGACGTGGTACTGCTCCGTTGTCTTCGGCTGGAAGACGAGCGACGGCTTCGGCGGCGCGACGAACGGCGCCCGCGCGCGGGGCTTGCCGGTCGCGGAGGCGCCGGCCTTCGCCGACTTCGCATCGATGAGCTTCACGAGCCGGTCGTGATCGACGCTCCCGGCCGTGGCGACGACGACGTTGTCCGGCCGGTAGCGGCGGCGGTGGAACGCACCGAGCGAGCGCCGCGAGACGCTGGAGATCACGTCGGCCGAACCGAGCACCGGCCTCCCCAGCGGATGCCGGCCGAACACCGCCTGCGTGACGAGGTCGAAGATGAGCTCTTGGGGCGTGTCGTCGACCATGGCGATCTCCTCGAGCACGACCTCCCGCTCGGCGTCGAGGTCGGTGAGGCTGGGCGCGAAGACCATGTCCGTCATCACGTCGAGGGCCGTCTCGAGATGATCGTCGAGGACGCGGGCGTAGACGACGGTGTAGTCGCGGGCCGTGGCGGCGTTCAGCTCGCCGCCGAAGGTGTCGAAGGTCTCCGCGATCTCGACCGCGGAGTACGACGCCGTGCCCTTGAAGAGGAGGTGCTCCAGGAAGTGGCTGACGCCGGCGTGCGCGTCGTCCTCGTCCCGCGAGCCGGTGCCGATCCAGAGGCCTATCGCGACGGAGCGAACTGCGGGCAGCGGCTCGGTGACGACCCGCGTCCCGCCGTCGAGCGTGGTCAGCAGGTAGCTCTGCACGGACGCATAAAAAGAGCTCCCAACGCAATGACGAGCCATGCCGCCCGGCCACGCTGTGAGGCCCGAGGCCGCGTCCTCAGTCGCGCCCATACCTGAATCGGTATGAGCGCTCCCTGCGTCCTCACCTCGAACCACCCATCGCGCCCGGTCGGCGGGTCATCATCGCGATGGGAACTCTGGGATCACGCCTGTCTGTAGGCGCCGCCCGGGTCACCGGCGGCACGGGCGAGGGCGGCGAGGGCCTTGAGCGGCGGGCGGGCGAGGCCCCGCGCCGCACCGACGTCGTCGATCTCGCCGCGCACGAGCTTCTCCACGGTGCGCCAGACGATGCGGGTACGCGCGATCGCAAAAGTCGTGCGCGGGAAGCGGTCGAGCGCCGCCTTCACACCCCAGGAGGCCCACAGGTGGGTGCCGAGCTGCCGTGTGAGCCGCTCGCCATACGGCTCGAGCCCCTGGGCCCGGCCGGCGAGGAGGTCGAGCGCGGCGTCAGCCGCGAGCTTCCCCGAGAGGAAGCCCTCGAACATTCCGTCTCCGGAGACCGGATCGACCAGGCCGGCGGCGTCCCCGATCACGGCCGTCCGGCCGCGCGCGAGCGTCGAGCGCGGCGAGCGCAGCGGCAGGCGATAGCCGCGGACGCTCTCCAGGTCACCCGCCGCGACCCCGTGCGCCGCGCAGAGCTCGCGCAGGTGGGCGCGCAGCCCCGGTCCCTCCCGCTCCCAGCCACCGATCCCGAAGTTGGCGTGGTCGCCCTTCGGGAAGACCCAGCCGTAGCCGCCCGGGACGAGCCCGAGCTCGAGCACGGCGCAGCCCCGGTACCCGCCGTCGAGCTTCTCCCAGGGCACGTTTCCCTCCAGCGCGACCCCGACGGCCTGGTTCCCGCCCAGCCCGAGCGTGCGGGCGCACACGCCGTTGACGCCGTCGGCGCCCACCAGGGCCTCCGCACGGACCCGCTCGCCGCCGCCGGTGACCTCGATCCCTGCCGGCGTCTCCTCGACTGCGGTGACCTTCGCCCCGTCGCGGAGCTCCGCGCCCGCCGCGACGGCCTGCTCGGCCAGGAAGGCGTCGAGCCGAAGCCGCTGGGTCATGAGCACGAGCGGCTGCCCCTCCCCGCGCTCGACCCACGGCCCCTTCCGAAGCCGCATGCGCACGGAGGTGACCGTGTCCTCGACGACCGGCGCGATCGAGAAGGGCAGAAGCTGCGCCGCACGGCCCGTGACCCCGCCGCCGCACGGCTTGTCGCGCGGGAAGCGCGCACGGTCGAGCAGGAGCACCGAGGCCCCTGCGCAGGCCAGGCGGTACGCGCACGTCGAGCCCGCCGGCCCGGCGCCCACGACAATCACGTCGTAGCGACGCACCGCGTCATTCTCACAGAACGCCGTAGCTGCGCGTTTAACCCCAGTAGATGGATTCGGCGGTCGCCGTCAGGCAGTCCACCGCGTCGGCGCACGGGACGCTCCTCGCCGTCGTGGTCGTCTGGGCGAGCGCGTTCTCGGTCATCAAGGCGCTGCTCGACCACGGCTTCGCCGCGGAGGACGTCGCCCTCCTGCGCTACCTGATCGCTGCGCCCGGCTTCGCGTTCCTCCTGTGGCGGGTCGGCGGCCTGCCCGGGCTCACGCGCCGGGACGCCCTGCGCCTGACCGCGGTGGGGGTCTGCGTCGTCGTCGGCTACCACATCGCCCTGAACGTGGGGTCGAGGTACACGACCTCGGGGACGGCGGCGCTCGTGATGACCCTCTCCCCCGCGCTCACGCTGCTCCTCGCCGTCGGCCTCGGCCTCGAGCGCTGGAGCCTGCGCCGGGCCGCCGGGCTCGCCGTCGCCTTCACCGGGGTCGCGATCGTCGTCCTCCTCGGCGCGGGCGGAGAGCTCTCGTTCACCAAGACGAAGGGGCCGCTGATCGTCCTTGTCGCGGCAATCTCCTTCGCGCTCTACAACGTGCTCCTGAAGCCGCTGCTCGGCCGCTACGACCTGCTTGCGCTCACGGCGGCGACGAGCCTCGCCGGGACCGTCTTCCTCCTCCCGTTCATCCGCGGCGGGACGGTCGACTCCGTCACCGGGATCTCGCTGGAGGACGCCGTTCTCGTGCTCTACCTGGGCGTCGCCTCGACGTTCCTCGGCTACATCGGCTGGAACGTCGGGCTGCGCGGCCTCGGCGCGACGAGGGCGGTCGCGTACACGTACGTCATCTCGCCGCTCGCGGTGGCCTTCGGAGCGGTGCTCCTGGACGAGCCGGTGACGCTGTGGCTCGTCGTCGGCGGCGCCCTCGTGGTCGGCGGCGTCGTGGCCGCCCAGCGGGCGCGCTAGCCCTCGGGCGGCTCACCCGCACGTTTCCTGCGTCTGCGGCTCGGAAGCGCGCGAGCCGCCCCCGAGGGACGGCCCGCGCTGCTCCGCGTTTCTCTGGCTAGGGGGCCTAGCCGTCGTCGCGCCGGCCACGGCCACGGTCGCGGCCGCCGCCGCGCCGGCCGCGGTCGCCGCCGTCGCGCTCTCGCCGCTCGCGCGGCGGAGCGTCCTTCGCCCGCTCGATCAGCTCCTCGGGCTGGACGACGGTGCCGTTCTCGTGCTTGCCGACGAGCTTCAGGCCGATACGGCCGCGGGCCTTGTCGACCTCCTGGACGACGACGTCCAGCACGTCGCCGCGGCTGATGACGTCCTCGATGTGTCCGACTCGGCCGGGGCCCACGTTGGAGACGTGGAGCAGGCCGTCCGTGCCCTTCTTCAGCTCGACGAAGGCGCCGAAGTCGGTCGTCTTCACGACCTTGCCGGTGTACGTGTCGCCGACCTCGGGCTCCTTGGTGAGACCCTGGATGGCGGCGATCGCGGCGTCGGCCTTCTCGCCCTCGGTCGCGTAGATGAGGATCGTCCCGTCCTCCTCGATGTCGATCTGGACCTCGTAGTCGCCCTCGAGGCCGCGGATCGTCTCGCCGCCCTTGCCGATGATGAGGCCGATCTGCTCGGGGTCGATGGAGATCGTGGTGATCCGCGGCGCGTGCGCGGCGAGCTCCTCGCGGGACTCCGAGATGGCCTCGGCCATCTTGTCGAGGATGAACTCGCGGGCGCGCTTGGCCTGCTCGAGGGCGCTCCGCATGATCTCCTGCGTGACGCCGGTGATCTTGATGTCCATCTGCAGGGCAGTGATGCCCTCGCGGGAGCCGGCGACCTTGAAGTCCATGTCGCCCAGGTGGTCCTCCGCGCCCTGGATGTCGGTGAGGATGACGTGCTCGTCACCCTCCTTGACGAGGCCCATGGCGATGCCGCTGACGGGCCGCTTGATCGGCACGCCGGCGTCCATGAGCGAAAGCGTCGAGCCGCAGACCGAGCCCATCGAGGACGAGCCGTTCGACTCGAGCGTCTCCGAGACGAGGCGGATCGTGTACGGGAACTCGTCCAGCGCCGGGATCATGGGCTCGAGCGCGCGCTGTGCGAGCGCCCCGTGGCCGATGTCGCGGCGCTTGGGGCCGCGCATGAAGCCAGTCTCCCCGACCGAGTAGGGCGGGAAGTTGTAGTGGTGCATGTAGCGGCGCTCGACCTCGAGGGAGAGGTCGTCGATCCGCTGCCCCTCCTTGGCGGTGCCGAGCGTGAGCAGCGTCATGATCTGCGTCTGCCCGCGGGTGAAGAGCGCGGAGCCGTGCGTCCGGGCGGAGACCCCGACCTCACAGGCGATCGGCCGGATCTCGTCGGTGGCCCGCCCGTCCGGGCGGCGCTTCTCGATGGCGATCTTGCGGCGGACAAGCTCCTTGTAGATCGCCTCGGCGGCCTTCTTCACGTAGGACCTCGTGAGGCTGTCCTTGACCGACGGCGCGTCGCCGTCGACCGTGGCCGGCCCGACCGGGAACGGCAGGTCGGAAGTCTCGAGGATCCGCTCGAAGAGCAGGTGGCGCTTGGCCGACCGGAGCTGCTTGGAGTCCTGTTCGTGGTCGGTCAGGGCTGCGGAGCTCGTCCTCGAACTGCGCGCGGACCGGGGCCATGACGGCCTCGAGTCGCCGGCGCTCGAGGATCGCCTCGAGGCTGGCGCGGACCTGCGTCTCGCGGACGATGTCCTCTTCGGTCGAGTCGATCGAGATCGGCGGGCAGAGCTCGACGACGCTCGCCTCGACCTCGGCTGCGGCCTCGCGGAGGCCCTCGGCGTGGATGCGGGCGAAGATACGCTCGCCGTGGGAGTTCTCGAGCTCGTCGGTGAGCTCGGGGTCGAGCCACTTCGGCTTGCCGGCCCGCGCGCGCAGCTCCTCCTGCAGCTCGCAGAGCTTCTTGATCTCGGCGTGCGCCAGGTCGAAGGCCTCGAGGAGCGTGTCCTCGGGGATCTCGTTCGCGCCGGCCTCGACCATGGTGAGGCCGTCCTTCGTCCCGACCACGATCAGGTCGAGCTCGGAGGTCTCGATGTCGGGCAGCGACGGGTTGACGACGAGCTGGCCCTCGAGCATGCCGATCCGCACGGCGCCCACGGGGCCGAGGAACGGGAGCGGCGAGATCATCAGCGCCGCCGAGGCGCCGTTGATGGCGAGGATGTCGTGCGGGGTGATCAGGTCGGCGGAGAGCGTGGTGCAGATGACCTGCACCTCGTTCCGGAAGCCCTTCGGCCAGAGCGGCCGGATCGGGCGGTCGATCATGCGGGCGGTGAGGATCGCCTTCTCGGTCGGGCGTCCCTCGCGCTTGAAGAAGCCGCCGGGGATCTTTCCGGCCGCGTACATCCGCTCCTCGACGTCGACGGTGAGCGGGAAGAAGTCCGCGCCCTCCCGCGCCTCGAGGCGGCCCTGGGCCGTCGCGAGGACCATCGTGTCCCCGCTCCTGACAACGACGGCGCCGTCGGCCTGCTTGGCCAGCTTGCCCGTCTCGAACGTGATCTCGTCGTGGCCGATGGCAGCCGTAATCGACGTGATCTCCGATGCAATGGTGCTCATGTAGTCCTCCTTCTCCTTGCGGGAGACGGAGGCGGAGGTTTGAGGCAGGCCCGGCCAGGACGGACTTCCCTCAAACTTCCACCTGTCTCCCAGATGGTTGGCCCTGTGGCGGGCGGTGGGGAGTCCGGGAGTTCCGCCTACCTCCTGAGGCCGAGCTCTTGGATCAGCGCGCGGTAGCCCTCGAGATCCCGCTTCTGCAGGTAGTTGAGGAGCCGGCGGCGCTTGCCGACGAGCTTGAGGAGCCCGCGGCGTGAGTGGTGATCCTTGCGATGCGTGCGCAGATGCTCGGTGAGCTGCTCGATGCGTTTCGTGAGCAGCGCGACCTGCACCTGGGGGGAGCCGGTGTCGCCGGCAGCCCGCCCATGGTGGTCGAAAATCTCGCGCTTTGCGTCCTTCGTGAGGGTCACGACCGACGTAGGCTAGCAAAGGTGCAGGCGCCTCCCGGAGCTGCCGCGGGCCATCCCGCCACGGCCGAAGCCGGCCTCGAGATCCTCGCCGAGGGCGGGACTGCGGTCGACGCCGCAGTGGCTGCGGCCCTCGCCTCGTGCGTCGCGGAGAGCGTAATGACGGGGATCGCGGGCGGCGGCTACGCCGTCCTGGTCGAGGCGGGCAGCCGCCAGGCGCAGGTGCTGGACTTCTTCGTTGCCGTGCCGGGGCTGGGACGGCCACGTGCGACGCCCGTGCTCGAGGAGCTGGCGGTTCCGTTCGGAGAGGAGCTCGTGCACTACTACATCGGCGCCGCGACGTGCGCCGTCCCCGGCGTGCCCGCGGGCCTGGACGAGCTGTGGCGCCGTGCCGGGACGCTGCCCTGGGAGCGGCTCGTGGAGCCGGCGCTGCGGCTCGCCCGGGACGGGCTCGCCATGCCCCCGGCACACGCGAACTGCCTCGCCATGCTGGCACCGGTGATGACCCTGCGCGAGGGCGGGCGGATCTACTCGCCGGGAGGGCGGCTGCTGGAGGCCGGCGACCGGCTCGACCAGCCGGGGCTCGTGGCCGCGCTGGAGGTCATGGCCGCCGAGGGCGCCGGCACGTTCTACGAGGGCACGCTCGCCGAGTCGCTGCTGAGGCTCATGGACGAGCGCGACGGCCTCGTCACCCGGGAGGACCTGGCCGCCTACCGGGTCGAGTGGGCCGAGCCTGCCGAGGTCGCCTACGCAGGCGTCCGCGTGCAGACGCGCGGCGGGCTCTCGCAGCTCGCCGACACGCTTGGGACTCTCCCCCGGCTGAACGGGGTGTCGCCGGCGGGCCGGGCCCTCGTCCTTGCACGCCTGCTCGCGGCTCCGCTCTACAGCGGGAGGACATACGAGCACACGACGAACCTCTGCGTCGTCGACGCGGCCGGGAGTGCCTGCGTGATCACGACCAGCCTCGGGCTCGGCTCCGGCGACTTCCTCCCGGGCTACGACGTCCACCTGAACAGCATGCTCGGGGAGTTCGATCTCCTCGTCGGGCCGCTCGATCCCGGCAAGCGCATGGCGAGCATGATGTCGCCGACCGTCGCGCTGGACGACGAGGGGATCGTGCTCGCCGCCGGCGCCGCCGGAGGCACCCGCCTCCGGCCCGCGCTTGCGCAGGTGCTCTCGGGGATCCTGGACGAGGGCCTTCCGCCGCAGGATGCCGTCGATCGGCCGCGGCTCCACTCGACCGGCGAGATCGTCCATCTCGAGCCCGGCTTCGAGGACAGCGTCGTCGAGGCGCTCGCAGGCGACGGGTACGTCGTGCGCCTGTGGGAGGAGCAGCACCACTACTTCGGCGGCGTGAGCGTGGTGACTCGGAACGGTGGCGCTGCCGACCCGCGGCGCAGCGGGTTGGCGCTCTCGCTCTAGCCTTAGGCCGGTCGCCGGGCGGCCTGCGCGGCCTCGACGTCGGCGGCGATCTGGGCCACGAGGTCGTCCTCGCTCGCGAACGCGCGCTCCTCGCGGAGCCGTTCCCAGAGCTCGAGCCGCAGCCGGTCGCCGTAGAGATCCCCGGTGAAGTCGAGCAGGAACGCCTCGATCCGTCGCTCGCTGCCGCCGTAGTGCGGGTTGACGCCGATCGACGCGGCGACGCGGTGCCCGAGCGCCTCGCCGGCGTAGATGCCGTACGCGGGCACGAGCGCGTGCGGGTCGGGCGCGAGGTTCGCAGTGGGGAAGCCGAGGGTGCCGCCGCGCTGGTCGCCGTACACGACCTCCCCCTCGAGCTCGTACGGCCGCCCCAGGAGCTCGGCCGCCGCGCGGAGGTCGCCCGCGCGGACGAGCTCGCGGATGCGGCTCGACGAGACGCCCTCGACCAGCGGCACGGGGCGCACGTCGAGCCCGAGCGAGCGCAGGAGCTCGAGGTCCCCGCGCCGGCCGGCGCCGAAGCGGAAGTCCTCTCCCGCGACGACCACGCGCGCGCCTATCCCCGTCAGGTACTCGGCCACGAAGGCCTCCGGCTCCCAGCGGGACAGCTCCTGCGTGAACTCGACCACGAGCACCTCGTCCGGGCCCGCTTCCTCCAGCAGCTCCAGGCGGCGCTGGAAGGTCGTCAGCAGCTGCACGTCGTAGCCCAGGACGAGCCGCGGGTGCGGATCGAAGGTGAGCACCGTCGAGCGGAGCCCGGACGCCTTCACAGCCTCGATCACGGCGCGGTGGCCGCGATGGACGCCGTCGAAGGTGCCGAGCGCGACCGCCCGCGCCGCGGGTGAGAGCTCGGCGGGCGAGCGCGCGACGATCATGCCGCCTCCTCGGGCAGCTCTCGCAGGCCGGGCACCGGCGTCGGCAGGAGCAGCAGCGCGCCTGCCAGCGCGCCGATCGTCGCCACCCAGAGCGTGGGTCGCACGCCGAGCCACGCGCCGAGCGCCCCGCCGACGAGGGCGCCGATCGGGCGGATGCCCCAGTTGACGAAGTTGAACGCCCCGGTGGCGCGGGAGCGCAGACGATCGGGTGTGAGCGCGAACATCATCGAGCCGGCGTTGATGTCGAGAATCATGACGCCGAAGCCGGAGCCGAACTCGGCGAGGAACAGCATGACGATGACCAGCCACTCCGGGCCCTCGGCCAGGGGCACGAGGACGAGCGGGAGCGGGAAGAGCACGCAGCCGAGGAGGAACGCCCTCCCCACGCCGAGGGCCCGCCCGATGCGACCCGCGGTGACCGCGCCCAGGAGCCCGCCGACCGCAGCGACGCCGAGCACGAGCCCCAGCGTCCCCGGCTCGACCCCGAGCGTGCGCGTCGCGTACAGGACGAAGAGCGCCTGGAAGGCGTAGTTGAAGAAGTTCAGCGTCGCGACCGCGATCAAGGTGGGTCGGAAGATCGCGTTTCCGCCGATGAAGCGCAGGCCGGTGGATACCCGCGCGCGCAGGCCCGGCTCGTCCTCGTGCTCGATCGGCGGCTCCTCGGCGTGGACACGCCCGAGGAAGAGCGCCGAGACGAGGAACGAGACCGCGTCGCCGAGCAGGGCAAAGGGCGCGCTGAACGCCGCGACGAGCAGGCCGCTGAGGGAGGGGCCGGCCACGAACGAAAACGAACGGCTGCCGTGGACGAGCGAGTTCCCCTCGATGTAGCGGTCTCGGGTCGCGAGCGAGACGAAGAGCGTCGGGTAGGAGAGGTCGAAGAGCACCGCCAGCGAGCCGGCGAGGAACGCGACCGCGTAGAGCTGCGCCAGGGTGAGGAGGTCGAGCGCGTACGCGAGCGGGATCGTGCCGACGAGCGCTGCCCGGGCCAGGTCGCTGGCGATCATGACGCGACGACGGCTCGCGACCCGATCGAGCCAGACTCCGGCCGGCAGCGAGAAGAGCAGATGCGGGAGGAGCGCCGCCGCGGTGAGGAGGCCCATCTGCCCTGCCCCGGCGTCGAGGACGAGCACGGCGACGAGAGGCAGCGCGAGCAGCGCAATCTGGTCGCCGAGAAGCGACACCGAGGTCGCGAGCCAGAAGTTGCGGAAGCCGCGCTCCCGGAGGAGCGTCATCCGACGACGGTCTCGGGCCTGATCGTCCCGCCGCTGGCCTGACCGACGGCAACGAGCTCGCCGTCCCCGGTCCAGAGCGCGACCGGCCCCTCCCCCGCTCCGGGCACCGCCCGGCCCGAGCGAACGAGCGCGGCCTCGCCGTCGTCGAGCGTGCGCTCGGGAAGGTGGACGAGGGCGGCCAGGAGCGGCAGGACGCGCTCGTCGTCGGCGTCCGCGACCCGGAACGGCCCGACGGCCGTGCGGCGGAGCCAGCGGCAGTGCCCGCCCAGCGCGTCCGCGATCGCCCGGACGTATGTGCCGCTGGAGACGTGCAGGTCGAGCTCCACGAGCGGCGGCGCGTAGCGGACGATCTCCAGGCCGTGGATGGTCGAGGCCCGCAGCGGCATCTCGACGGCGACTCCACGGCGGTGGAGCTTGTAGGCGCGCTCCCCGCCGATCTTCACTGCGGAGGCGGCCGGAACCGGCAGCTCGACCTCGCCTTCGAGGCCCAGGATCTCCTCCTCGGTCGCGATCTCGGTCTCCTCGACGACCTCGCCTTCCCCGTCGCCGGTGGACGTGCGCAGGCCGAGGCGGATCTCCGTGCGGTAGCGCTTGTCCAGCCCGACGAGGTACCGCGCGAGCCGCGTCCCCTTCCCCAGCAGGACGAGCAGGAGCCCCGTGGCGAGCGGGTCGAGCGTGCCTGCGTGCCCGGCCTTCGTCCCGAACCGGCGCTTCGCGTCGGCGACGACTGCGAACGAGGACGGCCCGGCCGGTTTGTCGACCAGCACGAGCCCCGAGATCCGCGTGTCACCCACAGCGAGCCAGTCTACGAACCGAGCTTGTGTTCCACCGGCACAAGCCTTCCACGCGATGGCAGCGGGAACGAACCCGTCGCAAGCGTGGCTTGGAGCTTGTGCGCGTGGAACACAAGCGAGGGGCGCGCCGGTGTGGTGCGGGCTCGGAGCCTGATCTAGCTCGAGCTCGAGGACTGCTCGAGGAACTCGCGGCGGATGAAGTCGACGATCTCGTCCGTCGAGGACTCGCTGGAGAAGCCGGCGGCCTGACGGTGCCCGCCGCCGCCGCTTTTGCGGGCGATGGCGGAGACGTCGATTCCCGTGCCGCGCGTCCGCAGGCTCACGCGGCGGGTGGGCCCGTTCTGGGTGGGCGGCTCGCGGATGAGCGCGACGATCTCGGCTCCCTCGACCGAGCGCAGGAAGTCGATGATGCCCTCGGCGAACGGCTCCTCGGCCCCGGCCGCGGCGAAGTCGCCGCGCTCGAGGTCGGCCACGATCACGCGGCCGCCCTCGTAGACCCTCGCGCTCTCGAGCGCCCGCGCGAGCAGCTTGAGCTTGGCGAAGGCGACGTTCTCGTAGACGTCCTGGAAGACCTGGTGGACGTTGGCGCCGGCCTCGACCAGGTGAGCGGCGATGCGGAGCGCCTTCGGCGTCGTGTTCGTGTACTGGAAGCGCCCGGTGTCGGTGACGAGCGCGATGTAGAGCGCCTCGGCGATCTCGGGCGTGAGCTCGACGCCGAGCTCCCCGAAGAGGTCGTAGAGGATCTCGCCGGTCGAGGACGCGTCGGCGACGATCAGGTTGATCTGGCCGAAAAGGGAGTTGTCGTGGTGGTGGTCGATGTCGACCACGAGGGGCGAGCGCTCCACGAACGATGGGTCGGGGCCGAGCCGGCGCTCGTTCGCGCAGTCGAGGGCCAGGACGACGCGCTCGTCGGCGTCGGCGGGCAGCTCCCGGCTGACCGCGCCGAGGTCCATGAAGGCGTACTCGCTGGGCAGCGAGATGATGCCCGAGAGGTACAGGAACGCGTCCTTCCCGAGCTGCTCCAGCGCGAGCTTCATGGCGAGGATCGAGCCGAGCGCGTCGCCGTCGGGGTTCTCGTGGGTGGTGACGAGAAACCGGTCGTGCGACCGGATCGCCTCCACGACCGCATCGAGCTCAGCTTTCGGGTTCTGGGTTTCCGTCTGGGGCAAGCTCATCGATGAGCCTGGTTAGCCGCACCCCCTCCTCTATCGTCGGATCGTACTCAAAGCTCAACTGGGGCGTTCGCTTGAGGTGGAGCTCCCGGTTGACGGCCGCCTGGAGGACGCCGCCCGAGGACGCAAGCCCGGCGAGCGAGGCCTCGCGCTTGCGTTTGGAGCCGAGCACGCTGATGTAGACGGTCGCCTGGCGGAGGTCGCGGCTCGTCTTCACGCCCGTGATGGTGACGAAGCCGATGCGGGGGTCCTTGAGCGCGCGGATCTCCTCGGAGAGCACCTCGCGCAGGGCCTCGTTGACGCGGCGCAGGCGCTCACTCATCCAAAGTCACCACCTCGCGCTCGACGCGGACAAGCTCGAACGCTCTGCGCCGTCGAGGTACCGCTCGGCGCCGTCGAGGAGTCCGAGCAGCTCGGAGTGCCCGCGCGCGACGCAGGCGACCGTCAGCTGTGCGCGCTGCCAGACCTCGTGGTGGTCGACCTCGGCCACGGACGCGCCGAAGCGCCGCTGCAGCTGGGCCTTCGCGGACAGCAACTCCTTCCGCTTCCCCTTCAGCGAGTGGTTGTCCGGGAAGCGGAGCTCCGCGGACAGGATGCCGATGTAGCCGGAGCCCATGGCTCCGCCTACTCCGAGTCTTCCGCCTCCGGCTCGTCCGGGGCGCCGCCGTTCCCGGCGACCGTGAGGTCGGTGCGCTCGATCTCCCTGGTCTCGTAGGCTTCGAGGACGTCGCCCTCCTTCACGTCGTTGAAGCCGTCGAGCAGGATGCCGCACTCGAAGCCCTCCTGTACCTCGCGGACGTCGTCCTTGAAGCGCTTGAGGCCGGAGATGGTCGTCTCGTAGATCACCGTGCCCTCCCGGACGACCCGGACCTGGGCGTTCCGGCGGATGGTTCCGCGCGTCACATACGAGCCGGCGATGACGCCGAGGCGGGAGGCGCGGAAGAGCGCCCTCACCTCGGCCTCGCCGAGGATGTTCTCGTGCGTCTCGGGGGCGAGCATGCCGACGAGCGCCTGGCGGATGTCGTCCGTGAGCTGGTAGATGACCCTGTACGTGCGCAGGTCGACGCCCTCGCGCTCGGCGAGGGAACGCGCCTCGGCGTTCGGGCGCACGTTGAAGCCGATGACGACCGCGTTCGAGGCCGAGGCGAGCATGACGTCGCCCTCGGTGATCGCGCCGATGCCCGTGTGGATGACGTTCACGCCCACCTCGGGGTGGTCGATCTTCGAGAGCTCGCCGACGACGGCCTCGATCGAGCCCTGCACGTCGGCCTTGACGATGATGTTGAGCTCGCGGAGCGCGCCCTCCTCCATCTGCGTGAAGAGCTCCTCCAGCGAGACGCCCTTCTTGGCGCTCCGCGCAAGCTGCTCGGCGCGGACGCGTTGGCCGCGGAGCTGCGCGAGCTGGCGAGCCTGGCGCTCGTTCTCGACCACGCGGGCGTGCTCGCCGGCCGCCGGCGGCTTGTCGAAGCCGAGGATCTCCACCGGCGTGCCGGGGCCGGCGTCCTTGACCTTCTCGCCGCGGAAGTCGAGCAGCGCGCGTACCTTGCCCCAGGCGTCACCGGCGACGATGGCATCGCCGACTCGGAGCGTGCCGCGCGCGACGAGCATCGTCGCGACGGGGCCGCGGCCGATGTCCAGCCGGCTCTCGATGATCGGCCCGGAAGCCTCGGCCTTGGCGTTGGCCTGGAGCTCGAGCTCGGCGTCGGCGACGAGCAGGATCTTCTCCAGCAGGTCGTCGATGCCCTCGCCGCTCTTGGCGGAGACGTCGGCGAACTGCGTCGTCCCACCCCAATCCTCGGGCTGGAGGTTGTGCGCCACGAGCTCCTGCCTGACCTTCTGCGGATTGGCCTCGGGCCGGTCGATCTTGTTGACGGCGACGAGCACCGGCACCTCGGCGGCGCGCGCATGGTTGATCGACTCGACGGTCTGCGGCATGACGCCGTCGTCGGCGGCGACGACCAGCACGGCGATGTCCGTCACCTTGGCGCCGCGCGCGCGGAGCGCGGTGAACGCCTCGTGGCCGGGCGTGTCGAGGAATGTGATCCGGCGGCCGTTGTGGTCGACCTGGTAGGCGCCGATGTGCTGCGTGATGCCGCCGGCCTCGGTCTCGACGACGGCGCTCTGGCGGATTGCGTCGAGGAGCGTCGTCTTGCCGTGGTCGACGTGGCCCATGATCGTCACGACAGGCGGCCGGGCCGAGAGGTCGGCGGGGTCGTCCTCGAAGATCTCGGGCTCGAGCTCCTCCTCGTCGGCGTGCTTGATCTCGACTTCCTTCTTCGACTCGGTCGCGATGAGCTCGATCGCCTCGTCGGAGAGCGTCTGCGTGATGGTGACCATCTCGCCGACGTTCATCATGATCTTGATGATCTCGGGCACGGAGACGCCGAGAGCCGCGGAGAGCTCCTTGACGGTGGCGCCCGAGTTGACCTTGACGGGGCCGGTCGGTGCGGGCGCCGGCTGCTGCGCCGGGCGCTCGGTCTTCTGCGCGTCGCGCTGCGGGCGCTCGGTGGGACGCGGGCGGGCGGCCTGCGTGTCGATGACCACGCGGCGCTTGCGGCGCCCTCCCGGCGCGCCGCCGCGCGGCCTCAATGGTCTCTGGCGATCAGACACGGTTCGAGCCTAACCCTCTCGTATAGACGCTTTCAAACCGGATGGGATGGTGACCGTCCGCCGAAGCGTGCGCGCAAACGCCCGTCGGGCCTCCGCCTTCTCGAAGCAGGAGGGCCGCCGGCAGGTATACACGCCTCGTCCCGGCAGCGTGCGGCCGTCGTCCGGCTCGAGCACCCCGGCCGGAGCCGCGAAGCGCGCGAGCTCCCGCTGCGGCGCCTTCCGTCCGCACCCGACGCACGTCCGGATGGGCTCGCTCACGACGCAGACTGCTCCTCCTCCCCGGCGGCCGCCTCGACCTCCACGGCCTCGACCTCGGAGTCCTCCGCCTCGGGCTCCTCGAAGCCGCCGACCGGGACGGCCTCGGACGGGTCGAGCTCCTCGCCCGCCTCCTCGCGGGCTGCGAGCTCGCGGTGGGCGGGGATCCCGCAGTAGCGGGAGCCGGGAACGGACGTGTTCGGGCAGCGCTTGCCGGTGGAGAGCACGGCGGCGCAGCGGCCGGTGAACTCCTCGTCGGCGCCGCCGCCGAAGGCGGCCTCGGCCTCGCTGCGCGCGAACTCGGTCTCCGAGACGATGTCGACCTTCCAGCCGGTCAGGCGCGCGGCCAGGCGGGCGTTCAAGCCCTCCTTGCCGATCGCCAGCGACAGCTGGTCGTCGGGGACGACGACCGTCGCCTCCATGGTCTCGTCGTCGACGAGCACCTCGCGCACGCGCGCCGGCGAGAGCGCCTTGGCCACGAACCGCGCGGGCTCGGGGTTCCAGGGGATGATGTCGATCTTCTCGCCGCGGAGCTCGGACACGACCATGCGGACGCGCGAGCCGCGCGGGCCGACGCAGGCGCCGACCGGGTCGACGCCCTGGACGTGCGACTCGACGGCGATCTTGGAGCGGTAGCCCGGCTCGCGTGCGACGCCTCGGATCTCGACGAGCCCGTCAGCGATCTCGGGCACCTCGAGCTCGAAGAGCGTCTTGATCAGCTCGGGATCCCGGCGCGAGAGGATCACCTGCGGGCCCTTCGTGCCGGAGCGAACCTCGGTGATGACCGCCTTGATGCGGCTCCCCTGCTCGTAGCGCTCGCCGTCGACCTGCTCCGAGCGCGGCAGGAGCGCCTCGACCTTGCCGAGGTCGACGAGGACGTTGTTGCGGTCGCCGGCCTGCTGCACGATGCCCGTGACGACCTCGCTGACGCGGTCGACGTACTCGTCGTACATCATCTCGCGCTCGGCCTCGCGGATCCGCTGCAGGATGACCTGCTTGGCCGTCTGCGCGGCGATGCGGCCGAAGTTCTCCGGGGTGACGTCGCTGCGCTTCACGAGCGCAGGGTCGATGTCGGACCAGTCGATCGCGAGGTCGTCGTCGGAGATGAGCGTGTGCGAGCGCTCGCCGTTCTCGGCCTCGACGGCCTCGAGCTCGGTGATCGCCCGCTCGCGGGCCTCGTCGAGCAGACGCTCCTCGACATCCGCAGGGAGCTCGATCGACCAGACGCGGAAGTCGCCGCTGACGCGGTCGAGCTCGACCTGGGCGTGGCGCGCGGCGCCCGGCGTCTTCTTGTAGGCGGCGAGCAGGGCGTCCTCGAGCGCGCGGACGAGCGTCTCGTCCTCGATGCCCTTCTCCTTCTCGATCTGCCTGACGGCTTCCAGGATCTCCCGGCTCATGGTTCCTTCCTATCCCTCGTCGATGAGATTGCCGCGCGCGATCGCCTCGTACGGGATCGCCACCCGCCCACCGCCGGTCGCAAGGGTCACCTCGCGCTCGTCGGCGGCGACGACCTCGCCGCGGAAGCGCTTGCGGCCGGCGATCTCCGTGCTCGTGCGGACGGCCGCGCGCCGGCCCAGGACGCCGCCGAAGTGCGCGGGCGTCCGAAGCGGGCGCTCGAGCCCCGGAGAGGAGACGTCGAGCGTGTAGTGGTTCAGGTAGCTGCGGAGCACGTCGGTGACCTGCTCGCACAGCGCGTGATCCACCCCGCCGGGGTGGTCGATGTACACGGTGAGCCGTTCGGGGCCGCTGAGCTCGGCCGCCAGGACCTCCACGTCCGGCAACCGCTCCTCGACCGTCGCTGCGACCTCGCGTTGGATCTGTCGCTCCCTCTCGTAGACCTGCATTCCGTTCCTTCTCGCAAAAAATGGGCGCCGCGCGCCCATTTCTCCGAACCTGGGGAAATGTCCAGATCAGGATAGCAGCGGTCGGTCGGCCCCCGCCGGGTTCGTTACGTTTGCATCGAGGACGATCGTCACGGGCCCGTCGCTGGCGAGCTCCACGTTGTCGCCTTCCTGGCAGAAAGTCGGAAGAGCCCCCGGTCGAGGGCTCTTCCAACTGCCGCTTTCGACACTCCCTACCGGATCTGGCCGCGAATCTCCCCGCCGGGGAAGTCCCCGGGCCCGGTGTTTGGCGGCGCCACTCCGTCGTTGGTGTGCACGTTGACGTATGTGGCCCCGCTTTCGATCGCTGCCAGGACCGCCGCCAGATCTGTCCACCCGCAGCCGTTGCCGGGGTCCGGGGCGGTGATCGTTCCCTCAGCCAGCGTTCCCTCCACGGCACCGCCTGCCGGAGGCGCCGCCGAACAGGGTGACGCCGACCGGGCCGTTGACTCCGACCGCACCGCAGTGGATGTGTGCCGCGAACACGTTGTCGATGTCGGTCACGTTGACCTTGAACAGCAGCACCGTTCCGTCCTCGCGGAGCTTGAACTTCGCCACGCCGGTGGCCGGGGTGGCCCGCGCCGGAACCTCCTCGGCGCCCGACAGCGGGGCCACGAAGTTGTCGCCGGCCGAGGCCGATGGCCCCAGGGCTAGTAGCCCCAGCGCGAACGTGAGAACAAGCACGATCATCCTGCGCATACTTCCCCCTTCCGGTTTGCGCGATGCGGGAGCCCGCATGCGCGACGCCGTGTTCGACCTCTCGAGTACCCCCTTCCGCGCGGAGAACAACTAACGGTCCTGTACGCGCCACGCTCGTGACCGGTTTTTCGCTGGCGAGCCCGCGACGATGGACGAACTCGGCCAGCGCGGCCGCCGCAGCGCCGGCTCATACGCGCCAAGGACGGCTTCAAGAAGGGCATGAAAGACAAGTGCCGCCACGCCGGGACGCGCGCGTTCTCGATCCCGAACGCTGGGCTGTGGAGCGAGGTAATGACCGGCGGCTTCCTCGCCAACAAGGAGCGGATCGGTCGCGGACCCGCTGGTGCGCCGAGTCCACGGTCCGAGTCGAGTTCAATCCGACGGCCCGCGGCTGTCGTAGCTTCAAGAGGCCGGGTGAGGCCCGCGAGAGTTGGACAGCGATGGACCTGACGTACCGCGAGACCTGGGCGCTCATCCACGGCATGCTGATCGGAGGACCGTTCCTGCTGGCATTCGCGGGCGCCCTGGTCGCGCTCTCCGGGCTCCGTGCCGACTACCTGACTGCCGACGGGATCCGGGATCGTGTCAAGTTGCTGCGAATCGGCACGTGCGTGATGGCCGCAATGGCATGGACAATCGTGCTGATCGGGGTCTGGGTGCTGCTGCCCTGGTACAGCGAGGACACGCCCGACAGCCCGCGGTCGCTTCTCCTTGCCGATCCGAGCACGCGGCAGTGGCACGAGTTCGCCGACGTCTGGAAGACACACGTCGCGTTCATGTCACCGATCCTCGCGACCGCGGCTGCCGCGCTCGTGGTCTACTACGGTCCCGGCCTCGCGCGCGACCGCACCGTTCGGAACATCGTCCTCGCGCTGCTTCTCACCGCTTTCGCCGTGGCGAGCCTTGCCGCGCTGCTCGGCTCGCTCGTGACCCGCGCCGCCCCTCTTCGATAGGAGCCGCTGTGCCCCGCAATTCCGTCTACGACCTGCCTGCGACCGTCGAGCCGCGTGCCGTCGACCGCGACGACGTGCGTCCTGCCCCTGCCGCGATCGTCCGCCCCGCTGGCCCCGCTGCCGCCGTTGTCCTCGCCGCAGGCCTCGCATCGTTCACGCTCGGCCTGCTCTCGGTTCTGGCAAGAGCGAGCGCCCCGGTCTCGGACGCGCTGACGCTTAGCGACCGTGTCGGCGACCTCTCCGGCCTGACGACCACCGCAGGCATAGTCTTCGTCGCCGCTTGGGCTGTCCTCGCGATCGCGTGGCGTCGCGCGGACCCGCCGCTCCCACGCGTTGCAGCCACCGCGGCCGTCCTCATCGCGCTCGGCCTGCTAGGCACCTTCCCCCCATTCTTCAACCTGGTAGGCGGCTGAGCACGGGATCCCTCGTTGCTGCTGTCTCAGGCTTCGAGGATGATCGTGACCGGCCCGTCGTTGGCGAGCTCCACGGACATGCGGGCGCCGAAGCGGCCACTGGCGACGTCGATCCCCTCCCCTGCGAGCGACTCGCAGAAGCCCTCGTACAGGCGCTCGGCCTGCTCGGGAGGCGCCGCCGCGGCGAAGCTGGGCCGGTTTCCCTTGCCCGTGTGCGCGATCAACGTGAACTGGCTGACGACGAGGGCGCCGCCGTGGACGTCCACCACGCTGCGGTCGAACTTCCCCTCCTCGTTCTCGAAGATCCGCAGCCGCGCAACCTTGCCCGCGAGCCGCTCGGCGACCGCCTCGTCGTCGTCCGTCGCCACGCCGAGGAGGACGCAGAGGCCGCGGCCGATCTCGCCCACAATCTCCCCGTCGACTACAACCTGCGCCCCGGTCACCCGCTGGACGACCGCCCGCACTCGGCGCCTAGCTCTCGAGCTTCGCGAGCGCCCGCCGGTAATCGCGGCTCTGCGGACGGAAGAAGCTCGCCAGGCGGTAGTGCCCGACGGCCTCGCTGGGGCGGCCCTGCTTCTCCAGGCAGCGCCCGAGGGCGAAGTGCGCGTAGTGGTCGACCGGCTCGAGCTCGAGGATCGTCCGGAACTCCTCCTCCGCCTCGGCAAAGCGCCGGATGCGGTAGTAGGCGATGCCGAGCGCCTCCCGGATGGACGCCTTCCTCGGCTCGCGCTTCTTCGCCTTTTCGAGGGCCACGGTCGCCTGCGCGGCCTGGCCCGCCGCCAGGTGCTCGCGGCCCTGCTGGTAGAGGTCGTAGGTCTCGCTCATGTCCCTGTCCTCACGATACGGCACGCGGCACGGTCTGCCGAGTGTCGCGCCCTCGCGCTCAGAGCGAGAGCGAGCGGAGGCTGAGCGCGCCACGCACGCGGCTGACGACGCCGAGCCGCTGGCGCAGGTCCCGGCGGATCCCACGCAGGTCGCGTCGGGCGCTGCGGAGCGCCTCGGTCGCCGGCGCCGGCGGGCCGAAGCGGGCAACGGTCACGTCGCGGACGAACGAGGTCGCGTCGACCGAGTAGAAGCGCTGGAGCATCGCCCCGACCTCGGGCATCGTCGCGCTCGGCGGCACGTCGACCCCCTGGTCGGCGAGATAGCCGGCGACATCCCTGCGGCACGCTGCGGCCAGCGCGCGCGTGTCCCGTGTGGCGAAGCGGGCGCTCCGCCGCAGCGCCTTGAGGAGGAGGACGGCGCCGATCGCGCCTCCGACGATCATGGCGAGGACCGTGAGGAGCCCGCGCCCGTGGTCGCTGACGACCGTGAGGGTCCCGCTCGACCCTGCTCCGAGGCCTGGGTTCGCGAGGCCCGGCGTCTGCCCGGCCGTGCGGATCGCCTCGGCCCGCGTCGGCGACAGCCCCTCCAGCCGATCGGCGAAGCCGATGCGGCACGCGTCGCCGGCGTTGAAGGTCTGCGACGTGACGGCGTAGGTCGCGTCGAGCTCACCGCGGCCCGGGGTCGGGTCGAACGGGATCCAGCCGAACTGCGGGAACCAGACCTCGACCCACGCATGGGCGTTCGTGTCTCTGACGACCCACTCCTTCGAGTCGCTGCGGTAGGTCGCCGCTCGAGAAGCCGACCGCCACGCGCGAGGGGACGCCGAGCAGCCGCAGCATGAGCGCCATCGCGCCGGCGTAGTGCTGGCAGTAGCCCCGCTTCGTCTCGTTGACGAAGTCGACGAGCGCCGGCGTCCCGCCGATCGGCGACGGCGGCTGCTCGTCGTAGACGAAGCCGCCGGCCTCGCGGAACCACGTCTCGAGCAGGGCAGCCGCCTCGTAGGGCGACTGCGCCTCGCTCGTGACCTCGAGTGCCGTTTGGTACACGGACTCGAGCGCCGTCACCTCGAACTCCCCGGAGGAGCCGAAGTAGACGTCCATGAGCGTGTCGCGGCCCTCCGCCCCCCACTCGGGCAGCGGCTGGTAGACGACCTCGAGGTAGCGCGCGGCCGCATCCGGGTAGTCGCCGCGGAACGTGATCAGCTCGCTCGGGTTGGGGCGCGGCGCGTAGCTCCAGACCGTGTAGCGCTGGTCCCGGCGGATCCCGTCCGGGACGACGACCACCTCGCCGTTCTCGTCCGCGACCGGCGCCTCGGTCTCGGGCCGCCAGCGCACCGGCTGCGCCGAGGCCGGCAGGCGGGTGTCACGCAGCGCCTCGATCTTGAACTCCTGCCGGATCCAGCCGTCCTCGTCGCTTGCCGCCTCCGGGAGGAGCGGGCCCTGGGCGTCGACCTGCTCGCGCTCCGTGGCGTCGCTCAGCTCGAGATCCTCGTCCCAGATCAGGCCGGTGTAGTCGTCGAGGGTCGTTGCGCGCCAGTAGAGGGAGCGCTTCGCCCCCGGGACCTTCACCCGCATGACCGTGGTCGGCTCCTCGGGGAAGGTGATCCCGTCGTAGTTCGCGCTCCACACGTAGGAGACCGAGACCGGCGTCGTCGGCCGGTCGTAGGGGTCCCAGGTCTGCCAGGAGAGGAAGGCGGGCTTGGCCACGGCGTCGGTCGTCGAGACGACGGCGGCGAGCGCCACGAGCACAAGGGCGACGGCGCCCGCCTGGACCAGGCCCCTGGGCGGCTTGTCGCGACCCAGGAGGAACAGGATCGCCAGGACGCCGACGAGGGCGAGCGCTCCCGCGAGCACCGGGCTCTCCCCCGGTACGAGCGTCGCCGGCCAGGCGACGGCGACGATGAGCGCGAGCGCCGCGCCCACGGGCCGCCGCGCCATCACGAGCATGCCGATGACCGCGGTGAAGCCGAACACGGCGAGCAGCAGGACCGTCTGCATGTAGGGGAAGTCGATCCCGTCGAACGGAAGCTGCGTCTCGTAGAAGTCGAGGAAGCCGCGCTGGAACCCGTCCAGGACGGGGCCGAAGAAGTCGCGCGACGGGTCGCGCGGACGCGCGTTCGAGAGCGGGACGTTGGATGCGATCGCGGCGGCGAGAAGCGTCGAGCCGGCGAGCACCAGGGCGACGACGCCGCGGGACCGGCCGAGGGCGACCGCCAGGATCGGCAGGAGCGCGAGGAGGAGCATCGGCCGCACATCCGAGACGATCGACTGGTCTTCGAGTCGGCCCCACGAGATGGTCACGACCGCGCCCAGGAGCGCGACGAGGAGCCAGCGGCTAACCAACGGCCCGCAGCTCCCCGGCGGTCAGGCGCGCGGCGAGGTCATCGCCGCGGCGAAGGACGAGCACGGGGACGCCGGCCCGCTGCAGCCTGAGGATCTGGGCGGCCTCGCCGGGCGGCAGTGGCCTTTCCGCCCTCGGCTGCACGAAGCTGGCGGCGTCGACGTAGACGAGGGCGGCGGCATGGTTGCCGAGCGCCCGGTGCGCAAGCCGCTCGACGAGGCGCGGGGCGAGCGCCGACGTGACCACCGTCAGCTCGACCGCGCGGGCGGCCGGCCCGGCCTCGTCCGCGAGCAGGTTCGCGACGGACGAGTGACCGTCGGGCTCGACGGCCGCGAGGATCTCGAAAGCCCGCTGCCAGTCACCATCGAAGGAGTGCACGCGCTGGTAGACCGGCCTCAGGGTGTTGACGATCAGCGCAGCCCGTCGCCCGCGGCTCGCCTGGGCCTTGAGGATCGACCCGGCCGCACACACGGCGAGCTCGAAGCTCGACTCCGGCGCCGTGCCGACGACGGCGCTCGCGTCACCGTCCAGGAGCACGGCGGCCTCGTCGCGGGGCGAGTCCTCCAGTTCCTTGACCATGAGATGGCCCCGCCTGGCGGTGGTCGGCCAGTGGACCCGCCTCAGAGACTCGCCCTGCTGGTAGTCCCGCACGCTGTGGAGGTCGAAGCCGGTGGGCCGCCGCATGAGCAGCCGCCTGCCCTCCGGCGTCCGCGCCCCAGACTCCGAGAAGAGCCGGTCGACGTCCACGAGCCGCGGGTAGACGAGGATCGACGCCCCCGTCGGCAGCTCGACGGCGACGCGCTCGAGCCCGAAGGGGTCCTCGATCACGACCTCGGCCTGCTCGATGGGATAGCGGCCGCGCGGGACGCGCCGGAGGACGTACCGGCCGCGGAGCCGGCCGTGCCGCCGGTCGAGCGGCGTCTCGCGCTCACCGAGGCGAGCCACCGTCTCGCGGAGGACGAGCGTGCCCGAGGGAACGTAACCCTCGGCGTCCAGCTCGAGCTGCACCGGCACGTCGTCGCCCGCCAGCCGCTCGCCGCGGCCGAGTGTGCGCCGGAGCGTCATCGGGCGCTGGAGCACGCGAACCCAGAGCGCCGCGGCCAGCACGGCGAGGACGAGGCCGACCGCCACCGGGTAGAGCACCTCCGAGCCGAGCGCCCAGGCGGCGAGGTAGATCCCGCCCCCGAGAGCGAGGATCCAGCGGCCGCGGTCCGTCAGCACCGGATGTTCGGCCGGTGACCCGTGTACTTGACGGGGATGGTCACGACCAAGCCGGGCGCCGCGATCGTTCGCAGCGCGTACTGGGAGGTACGTGCAAGGACGAGCGCGGTGATCCGGCGCCGCGTCGTGGCCACCAACCGCGAGTGCACGGGTCGCCGGTCGAGCATCACCTTAGACCGGGACGGGCGTCCGCTCGAGGATGTCCTGGACGAGCTCGGCGCCGTCCAGGCCGCCGGCCCGCGCCTCGGGCGCCAGGATCAGTCGGTGGGCGAGCACGGTCGGAGCCACCGACTTGACGTCGTCGGGCTCGACGAAGTCCCGCCCGGCGACGAGCGCGCGCGCCTTGGCCACCCGCAGAAGAGCGAGGCCGGCGCGGGGGCTCGCGCCCAGGAAGAGGCGGGAGTCCGAGCGGGAGTGCCGGAGCACCGCGACGATGTAGCGGTTGAGGCTCTCCTCGACGAAGACGCTCTTCGCGCTCTCGATCGCGTTCAGGACCTCCTGTGCACTCGCCACGCACTCCAGCGAGTCGAGCGGCGTCTCGGCCGCGTTCTCGGAGAGCATCCGCGCCTCGTCGGCGAGCGGCGGGTAGCCGATCGCGATCCGCATGGTGAAGCGGTCGAGCTCGGCCTCGGGGAGCGGGTAGGTGCCCTCGTACTCGATCGGGTTCTGCGTGGCCATGACCATGAACGGCGGCGCGAGCTGGTAGGAGACGCCGTCGATCGTGACCTGGCGCTCCTGCATGCACTCGAGCAGGGCAGCCTGGGTCTTCGGCGAGGATCGGTTGATCTCGTCGACGAGCAGGATGTTCGCGAAGACCGGCCCGGGCCGGAACTCGAACTCGTTCGAGCGCTGGTTGAAGACGTTGACCCCGGTGACGTCGGACGGCAACAGGTCCGGCGTGAACTGGAGGCGGGAGAACGAGCAGTCCACTGACCGCGCGAGCGACTTGGCGAGGGTCGTCTTCCCCACGCCCGGGAAGTCCTCGATGATCAGGTGGCCCTCGGAGAGCAGGCAGAGCACGGCGAACTCGAGCGTCTCGTCCGGCGCGTGGATGACGCGCCTGAGGTTCGCTGCGATCTTCTGGGCGAGCGACGCCGCCGCGGACGCCTCCACACCCTGCTTCTGTTCGACGGCTTGCTCGTCCATCTACACCCCTCTCAGCAGAGCCTCGACTTCGTCGAGGATAGCCACAGCACATTCTTCCTTGCTCCGCCTGCTCACGGCGTGCTCGCCGTCAGGCGTGAGCAGGACCAGCTCGTTCCAGTCCGACTCGAACCCGATGTCAGAACGAGATACGTCGTTGTAGACGAAGAGGTTCCCGCGCTTGTTTGTCAATTTCGTGCGCGCACGCACGAGGCCGGCCTCGCCCTCGTCCGCGGCGAAGCCCACGAGGATCTGGCCGTTCCGCCGCCGCCGGCCGAGCTCGGCGAGCACGTCCTCGGTCGGCTGGAGGTCGATCGTCCACACGTCGGAATCCTTCGGGCGCTTCCCGTCGGTCGGTTCGGCGGGGCGGTAGTCGGCCACGGCGGCGGCCATCACGACGACGTCGGCGTCGCCGCGGTCGAGCACCTCGCGGGCCAGGTCGGCGGCGGACGGCGCCTGCACGACCTCGACACCGTCGGGAGGGGGCACCGCGAGGTTGGACGCCACCAGCGTCACCTCCGCCCCGCGCCTGCGCGCCTCCCGCGCGACCGCCACGCCCATCTTCCCGGAGGAGCGGTTGCCGACGAAGCGCACCGAGTCGAGCGGCTCCCGCGTCCCGCCGGCGCTCACCAGCACGCGCCTGCCGCGCAGCGGGCCGTCCGCGCCGAGGAGCTCGAGGCAGCGGGCGAAGACGTCCTCCGGCTCGGCCATGCGCCCCGGGCCGTGCTCGCCCTCGGCCAGCTCGCCCGACTCCGGCCCGAGCACGTGGACGCCGCGCTCGACCAGGAGCCGCAGGTTCGCCTGCGTGGCCGGGTGCTCCCACATGCGGACGTTCATCGCCGGCGCCACCAGGACGGGGCCGCGAACGGCGAGCGCCGCCTGCGTGAGGACGTTGTCGGCGAGCCCGTGCGCCAGCTTGGCGAGCGTGTTCGCCGAGAGCGGCGCGATCACGAGCAGGTCGGCGTCCGCGAGGTGCGGGTAGAGGTCGCGCGCAGCCTCCCGGCGCGCGAGCGCCTCGAAGGTGTGCGCGGTCACGAACCGCTCCGCGTCGGACGTCAGCACGGGCGTCACCTCGTGCCCGTCCTTCACGAGCAGCCGAACGAGCTCGCACGCCTTGTAGGCGGCGATCCCGCCGGTCACACCGAGGAGAACGCGGGCCACGCCGGGCCTCGCTTCCCTACTGCGAGATGGCGATCTTGCCCTCGGCGATCTCTTCGAGGGCCATGGTCAGGTAGTTCTTCGACCTGGACTCGACGAGCGGCGGCGCGAAGTCGTCGAACGTTCCCTCGCCGAGCTGGTGGTGATAGTTGTTGATCTGCCTCGCCCGCTTGGCGCCCGCAATCACGAGCGCGTAGCGCGAGCCGCCGGCGCTGGCGAGCAGATCGTCGATTCTCGGATACATCATGGCGCGGAAAGCTTACCTGCAGCGCTCGCCGACCAGAGCGCCCGGTCGACGATGGCCCCCAACTCCTCCACCGCGCGCCCCACGTCGTCGTTCGTGACGACGTGGTCGAAGTCGCCCGCCTCCTCGGCCTGGCGGCGCGCGAGCTCGAGCCGCTCCCCGATCTCGCCGGCGCTCTCCGTCGCCCGGTCGCGCAGCCGCCGCTCCAGCTCGGCGAAGCTCGGCGGCTCGATGAAGATCGTGACCGCGTCGGGCAGGGAGGCCTGCACCTCCTTGGCGCCGTGGGTCTCCAGCTCGAGGATCACGCTGCGCCCGGAGGCGAGGATCCCGTCCACCTCCTCGCGGAGCGTCCCGTAGCGATGGCCGGAGACGTAGTCGACGTGCTCGAGGAAGTCGCCGGCGTCGACCCGGCGCTGGAACTCCTCGCCCGAGAGGAAGTGGTAGTCGCGGCCGTCCTCCTCCCCGGGCCGGCGCGGGCGGGTCGTCGCCGAGACGGCCACCGCCAGGTCCGGCCGCGCCGCGACCAGCTTTCTGATCAGCGTGCCCTTGCCGGCGCCGGACGGTCCGGTGACGACGAAGAGCCGGGGCCGCACGTCAGCGGCGGAGGAGTGCGACCAGCTCGGCGCGCTGGCGGTCGGAGAGACCGCCCACGGTCTTCGACTGGCTGATCCGGCACTGGTTGAGGAAGCGGGCCGCCTTCACGCGCCCGAACTTCGGGACTGCCATGAGGATGTCGAACACCTTCGCGGTCTCGACGTACTCCGGCGGATTCCTGAGGATGGTCTCGATCTGGACGGTGCCCGCCTTCAGATCCTTCTTGAGCTTCGCCCTCTTCACGCGGATCTCGTTCGCCCGGCGGAGAGCCTCCATTCGCTGGTCCAGAGAGCGGAGGGGGGCCTGGACCTGCGTCTTGGTGCCTTGCATGGCGCGGCATTCTAACAGCGCCCCTCAGAGCTTCAACCCGACCCGCTTCCTCGTCGTGCTCGTGGCGTCGGCCATGCTGGCAACAGCACCCGCCGCGCCGGCGTGAGCTGCGCCCCGGGCGGCGAGCGGGTCCTCGAGCCCATGCCGGGCGGCCTCCGCCTCGAGCTCGCGGCGCACGCGTGCGGGGGCGCCGGGATCGGCGAACAGCACCGTGCCGAGCGCGACCGCCGAGGCTCCGGCGGCGATCAGCTCGAGCGCGTGAGCGCCGGTCTCCACCCCACCCATGCCGACGATCGGAAGGCCTGTGGCGCGGTAGGCGGCGTGGACGGCGGCAAGCGCGACGGGCCGCAGCGCTGGGCCGGAGAGCCCGCCGGAGCCGGTGCTGAGCCGCGGCAGGAGGGTGGCGGGGTCGAGGGCGAGGCCGCGGATCGTGTTGACGAGGGAGAGACCGTCGGCGCCCGCCGCGGCTGCGGCCTCGGCCACCGCGGGCAGGTCCGGGAGGCCGGGGGCGAGCTTGGCGTAGAGCGGCTTGCCGGTCGCAGCGCGCGCCGCGGTCACGATGGCGGTCGCCTCGTCCTCGGGGGCGGCCACGTTCGGGCAGGAGAGGTTCAGCTCGAGCGCCGCGGCCCCGGTCCCGTCCAGGCGCCCGCACAGGTCGGCGTAGTCCTCCGCAGCGAAGCCTCCGACGGAGACCCAGACCGGCGGGCCGAGCTCGAGCAGCTGCGGGAGCACCTCGGCCAGGAAGCGGTCGATACCTGGGTTGGCGAGGCCGATCGAGTTCAGCATCCCGACGTCCGTCTCGGCGATCCGGATGGGCTGGTTCCCCTCGCGCGGGAGCGGCGTCACGGTCTTCGTCACGAAGACGTCGAGTGCGCCAGCCACCTCCGGCGCGGTCAGCGCGTCCAGGCAGCCGGAGGCGTTCAGGATCACGCGGCTGTCCCCTCCAGACACGTCCTGGTGCCAGGCACTTGGCCGTGGCCGCCGAGGACAGGGCCGTCCACGCAGAGGCGCGCCAGGCGGCCGTCGATCTCGACGGCGCAGCCGTAGCAGGCGCCGTAGCCGCAGGCCATCGGAGCCTCCCAGGCGAGCTGGGCCTTCGGGACGAGGCGGCGCACGGCTTCCAGCATCGGCTCGGGGCCGCAGGCGAGGACGTCGAAGCCGGGCTCGAGGGCCTCGGTGACGTACGTGGGCTCGAGGACGACCTCCGCGTTCGGGACGAGCGCGGCTGCCTCCGCCTGGTGGGCGGTGCGAAAGCCGAGCAGCGCCGGCGGGCCGCCCAGGCGCTCCGAGAGGTACGGGAACGGCGCCACGCCGATGCCGCCGCCGACGAGCAGCGGCCGCTCGACGTCGAGGTCGAAGCCGTTGCCGAGCGGGCCGAGGACGTCGACCTCCTCCCCCGCCTCCAGCCCCGCGAGCGCGCGCGTACCGGGGCCGATCGGGTCGACGAGGAAGCCGAGCTCCCCCGGGGGCGCGAGGCAGAGGCTCATCGGGCGGGGCAGCAGCAGGCCGCGCGGGCGGAGCATGAAGAACTGCCCGGGGATCCCCGGCTCCACCTCCCCGCGCCGCAGCCGCACGAGCGCGTACGGCCCGACCGCCTCGACCGCGATCGTCCTAAGCCGGCTGGGCGACACGTTCCTGGAGCGAGAGCGTCTCGCCGCGGGTGGCGCGGGCGATCGCCTCGACCGCCGCCGCGGCGCCGGAGACGGTGGTCACGCACGGCACGCGCGCGAGCAGCGCCGCCTCGCGGATGAGGTAGCCGTCCGAGCGTGCCCCGCGGCCGACGGGGGTGTTGACCACCAGCTCGACCTTGCGGCGCCGTACGAGGTCGACCACCGTCGGTCCGTCGCCCGGCTCCGAGACCTTACGGACGCGCGTGACGGCGAGACCTGCCGCGGCCAGCGCCGCCGCGGTCCCGCCGGTGGCGCAGAGCGAGAAGCCGAGGGCGGCGAGGCTCTGCGCGAGCATGACCGCGGCCGGCTTGTCGCCCGCGCGCACGGAGAGGAAGGCAGTGCCGGAGCTGGGCAGCGGCCTCCCTGCGGCGCGCTCGGCCTTGGCGAAGGCGGTGGGGAAGTCGGCCGCGCTCGCCATCACCTCGCCGGTCGAGCGCATCTCCGGCCCGAGCACCGCGTCGGCGCCCGGGAAGCGCGCGAAGGGGAAGACCGACGCCTTGACGGATACGTGCGCGGGCAGCTCCCGCCCGGCGACGTGCACGTCCGCGAGGGCGGCGCCGGCCGCGATGCGGCAGGCGGCGGCGACGAGGTTGACGCCGAGCGCCTTGGAGACGAACGGCACGGTGCGCGAGGCGCGCGGGTTGGCCTCGAGCACGAAGAGCCGGCCGTCCTGAAGCGCCAGCTGCACGTTGATGAGCCCGACGACGCCGAGCGCCGGCGCCAGCCGGGTGACCGTGGCCGCGCACTCCGCGAGCACCTCCTCGGGCAGCCCCACCGGCGGCAACACGCAGGACGAGTCGCCCGAGTGGACGCCGGCCTCCTCGACGTGCTCCATGAGCGCGGCGACCCACGTGTCGGTGCCGTCGCAGAGCGCGTCCACGTCCAGCTCGATAGCGCCCTCCAGGAACCGGTCAACCAGGACGCGGCCGGCGCCCTCGGCCGCCGCGGCGACGTCCTCCGGCCCGTAACAGACACGCATCCGCCGGCCGCCGAGGACGTACGACGGCCGCACGAGCACCGGGTAGCCGACCTCCTCCGCCGCGTCGACCGCGCTGACCG
Organism: uncultured Actinomycetes bacterium; assembly: GCA_963830885.1. Lineage (GTDB taxonomy): Bacteria > Actinomycetota > Thermoleophilia > Gaiellales > Gaiellaceae > JAIBJN01. Next base: position 216,213 of record CAWHOA010000012.1, read on the forward strand.
GATCGTCGGCCATCCGCCAGGCCGGGACATCGATGCCGAGCCGCCCGCAGAGGTCGCCGAAGCGCTCCCGGTCCTCGGCCAGGTCGACGGCCTCGTAGGGCGTGCCCAGGATGCGGATCCCTTCGCGCTCGAGCGCGCGCGCCAGCTTGAGCGGCGTCTGGCCGCCGAACTGGATGACGACCCCTTCCGGCTGCTCCCGTGCGCAGATCTCCAGAACCTCCTCGACCCGCAGCGGCTCGAAGTAGAGCCGGTCCGAGGTGTCGTAGTCGGTCGAGACGGTCTCCGGGTTGCAGTTGACCATCACGGTCTCGAAGCCGAGCGCGGAGAACGTGCGGACGGCGTGGACGCAGCAGTAGTCGAACTCGATCCCCTGCCCGATCCGGTTCGGCCCCGAGCCGAGAATGACCACCCGCGGCTTCTCGCTGCCCGGCCGCGCCTCGTCCTCCTCCCCCCAGGTCGAGTAGAGGTAGTTCGAGCTTGCCTCCACCTCGGCGGCGCAGGAGTCCACGCGCCGGAACGCCGGCCTGACGCCCCAGGAGCGCCGCGCGCGCCGCACCTCGTCCTCGGTCTCGCCCCAGGCGTCTGCCAGGTCGGCGTCGGACCACCCGAGCCGCTTCAGCCGGAGCCAGTCGGCCTCGACGAGGTCGGAGCTGCGGCGCGCTGCGGCGAGGGTGTCGCTGGCGCGGCCGAGCTGCTCCCGGAACCAGGGGTGCACGCCGTCAGGGAGGTCGTCGAGGGTCGCCCACGGGGTGCGGGCGCCCGGCTCGAGCTCGCGGGAGCGCATCGCCTTGAGGAACGCCTCGGTGAAGGTCCGGCCGATACCCATGGCCTCCCCCACCGACTTCATCTGCGTCCCCAGCTCCTCCTCGGCCCCCGGGAACTTCTCGAAGGCGAAGCGCGGGAACTTCACGACGACGTAGTCGAGCGTCGGCTCGAAGCTCGCCGGCGTCGTCTGCGTCAGGTCGTTCGGGATCTCGTCCAGCGTGTAGCCGACTGCGAGCTTCGCCGCCACCTTGGCGATCGGGTAGCCGGTGGCCTTGCTGGCGAGCGCGGAGGAGCGCGACACGCGCGGGTTCATCTCGATCACCCGCAGCTCGCCGCTCTCGCGCTCGCGCGCGAACTGGATGTTGGAGCCGCCGGTCTCGACGCCGACGGCGCGGATGACGCGCGCCGCCGCGTCACGGAGCTCCTGGTACGCCTCGTCGGAGAGCGTCATCTGAGGCGCGACGGTCACGGAATCGCCGGTGTGGACGCCCATCGGGTCGAGGTTCTCGATCGAGCAGATGACGACGACGTTGTCCTTCACGTCGCGCATGACCTCGAGCTCGAACTCGTCCCAGCCGACGAGCGACTCCTCGACGAGCACCTGGCGCACCGGGCTCTCGCTGAGCGCCCGCTCGAGCCGGTGCTCGAGCTCCGCCGGCGTGCGCGCGATACCGCCGCCGTGCCCGCCGAGCGTGAACGCCGGGCGCAGGATCACCGGAAACGAGAGCGCCTCGGGCAGCTCCTCCGGCGAGGTGACCACGACGGACTCCGGGACGCGCAGCCCGACGCTCCCCATCGTCTCGCGGAAGAGCCCGCGGTCCTCGGCCCGGCGGATGGCCGCGTAGCTCGCCCCGATCAGCTCGATGCCGAGCGCCTCGAGGACGCCCTCCTCGACCAGGCGGCGTGCCAGGTCGAGCGCCGTGCCCCCGCCGAGCGTCGGCAGGAGCGCGTCCGGCCGCTCCCGTTCGAGGACGCCGCTGACGCCCTCGACGTCGAGCGGCTCGAGGTAGGTGCGGTCGGCGTAGCCGGGGTCGGTCATGATCGTCGCCGGGTTCGAGTTGACGACGATCGTCCGGAACCCCTCGGCGCGCAGCACCTTCAGGGCCTGGCTCCCCGAGTAGTCGAACTCGCAGGCCTGCCCGATCACGATCGGGCCCGCGCCGATCACGCAGATCGACTTCAGGTCGGAGCGCTTCATCGGGTGGTCTCGCCTTGATCCGGGTGTGCAGGGCGGTGCGAGGCAAGGACGCAGGGAGCGGTCGTATCGAGACCGATACGGGCGCGACTGAGGACACCGCATTCGCGCCGTCCTGCGCGGCCGGGCGAGCCGTGCCCACCCGGTGGAGCGCTCCTAGGCCGCAGCGGCGTAGCCGATCTCCTCGACCCAGGCCTCGATCTCGGCCCAGGCGTCGTGCGGGCCGGGCCCCGCCTCGGGATGGAACTGCAGCGACCGCGCGCGCTCGTCCGGGAGCGCGATGCCCTCGACGGTGCCGTCGTAGAGCGAGACGTGCGTCACGGCCGGCCCGTCGCCACGGACGGCGAAGCCGTGGTTCTGGCAGGTGACGAGCACCCGCCCGACCGCCAGCTCCAGAACGGGGTGGTTCGCCCCGCGGTGGCCGAACGGGAGCTTGAACGTCTCGAAGCCGGCGGCCTGGGCGAGGAGCTGGTGGCCGAGGCAGATGCCCAGGATGGGCATGCGGCCGAGCAGCTCCTGCACGACGGTCACCTCGCCCGCGAGCGCGGCCGGGTCGCCCGGGCCGTTGCAGAGCAGAACGCCGTGCGGCCGTGAGGCCAGGATGGTGTCCGCGTCGGTCGCGTGCGGCCAGACGGTCACCTCGGCACCGGCCATCGCCAGGCGGTCGACGATCGACCGCTTGCAGCCGTAGTCGAGGACGGCCACGCGCACGTCGCCCCGGCCGACGCGGTAGGGCTCCGCGGTCGACACGCCGGCGACCAGCGCCCGGCCGGCCATCGGCGCCTGCGCCCTCACGTCCGCGAGCACCTGCTCGACCGACGCCGCGCCCGCAACTGCGGCCGCACGCATCGCACCGCGCTCGCGCAGGCGGACGACGAGCGTCCGCGTGTCGATCTCCTCGAGCGCCACGATGCCCTGCGCGTGGAGCCACCGCGTCCAGTCGCCTCCGGTCGCCTGGCGCATCATCACCGCGCGGGCGTGCGGGCGCGTGGACTCCGACCGCTGCGGCGAGACGCCGTAGTTCCCGATCATGGGCGCCGTGAAGGCGACGAGCTGTTCGGCGAAGCTCGGGTCGGTGACGACCTCCTGGTAGCCCGTCATCGCCGTCGTGAAGACGGCCTCGCCGTGGACCACCCCGAGCGCGCCGACCGAGCGGCCGCGGAAGACCGAGCCGTCCTCGAGGACGAGGAAGCCGCTCAAGCCGCGTAGACCACCTTGCCGGCCGCAACCGTCTGGACGACGCGGCCATGGAGCTTCGAGCCGAGGAGCCACGAATTGGTGGACTTCGACCTGAAGGATCCCTCGTCCACGTGCCAGACGGCGTCGAGGTCGAGCAGTACGAGGTTCGCCTCCGCGCCGACCTGGATCGTCGGTACGTCGAGGCCGTAGATGCGGGCCGGTCCCGCGCTCATGCGCTCGAGCAGCGTCGCGAGCGGAACGACGCCCGGCTCGACCAGCTGCGTGTACAGCGCGGAGAAGGCCGTCTCGAGCCCGGTGACGCCGAACGGCGCCTCCTCGAACGGCACCTCCTTTTCCTCGCGCGCATGCGGCGCGTGGTCGGTGGCGATCGCCTCGACGGTGCCGTCGAGAAGCGCGTCGATCAGCGCCGCGCGGTCCTCGCCGGCCCGGAGCGGCGGGTTCATCTTCACGTTGGGGTCGAGCGAGCGCACCGCGTCGTCGGTGAGACAGAGGTGGTGCGGAGTCACCTCGGCGGTCGCGGGGATGCCGGCCGCACGGGCGCGCCGGAGCTCCTCGACGGACTCCTGGGCAGAGAGGTGCAGCAGGTGGAGCGGGCGCTCCTCGTAGCCGGCGAGCGCGAGGTCGCGCGCGACCATCACGCTCTCGGCGACCGACGGGTAGCCGCCGAAGCCGAGCTCCGCCGAGACGAGTCCCTCGTGGACGTGGCCGCCGCGCGAGAGCGTCGGCTCCTCGCAGTGCACCGCCACCGGCCGGCCCGCAGCCGCGCTGTACTGGAGCGCGCGGCGGATCAGCCCCGGGGCGACGACCGGGCGGCCGTCGTCGGTGAACCCTGCCGCGCCGCGCTCGGCGAGCTCGACCATCTCGGTCAGCTCCGCCCCGCCCTGGCCCTTGGTGATCGCAGCGAGGAAGCCGACCGGGATCTCGGCCTCGCGCTCGGCCGCCTCGGTCAGCGCGCCGAGCACCGACGCGGAGTCGACCACCGGATCCGTGTTGGGCATGGCGAGGATGGCGCAGTAGCCTCCCGCGGCCGCCGCGCGCGTGCCGGAGGCGAGATCCTCCTCGTCCTCACGGCCCGGCGTGCGCAGGTGGACGTGCGGGTCGACGAACGCGGGCGCGAGCACCTTCCCGTTCGCCGGCGCGGAGGCCGGTTCGACGGAAGCGATCACGCCCTGCTCGACCGTGACGGTGAGCGCCTCGTCGATCCCGCGGGTCGGGTCGACGACGCGGATGTTCTCGAAGACGAGCGAGTCCCGGCGACCGTTCTTGCCGAAGAGCATCGTCATCAGGCCACCTCCTCGATCTCGGCGACCTTGATCTCGACCGGGCCCTGCGTGAGCAGGTCGTAGAGGACTGCCATGCGGACGACGAGGCCGCTGCGAACCTGGCGCTCGACCAGCGACTCGGGCGAGTCGGCGACGGCCGCGTCGATCTCGACGCCGCGGTTCATCGGTCCGGGGTGCATGACCTTCTGGCCCGGCCTCAGGCGCTCGGGCGTGACGCCCCAGCGCGCCGTGTACTCGCGGAGGCTGGGGACGTAGTTGGCGCCCTCGAGCATGCGCTCGCGCTGCATCCGGAGGACATAGACGACGTCGGCGTCGGCGATGTCCCGGATGTCGTGCGAGACCTCGCAGCCCATCGCCTCGATCCCGCGCGGGATCAGCGGCGGCGGGCCGACCAGCGTCACGCGCGCGCCCATGAGGACGAGCGCCTGGATGTTGGAGCGCGCGACGCGCGAGTGGAGGACGTCTCCGACGATGGCGACGTGCAGGCCCTCGATCCCGCCCAGCTCTTCGTCCAGCGTGTACAGGTCGAGGAGCGCCTGCGTCGGGTGCTGGTGCTTGCCGTCGCCGGCGTTGACCACGTGGGCCGGGGAGAAGCGGGCCGCGAGGTGCGGCGCGCCGATGTGCGCATGGCGGATGACGATGACGTCCGGGTCGTAGGCGCCGATCGTCAACAGCGTGTCCTTGAGCGACTCGCCCTTGTCCACCGCGGAGCCCGACGACTTGATCGACATGACGTCGGCCGAGAGCCGCTTCGCGGCCAGCTCGAAGCTCGACGAGGTGCGGGTCGAGGACTCGAAGAAGAGGTTGACGACGGTGCGGCCCCGGAGGGTCGGCAGCTTCTTGACGTCGCGCTCCAGCGAGCGCGCGAACGTCCGCGAGAGCGCGAGCAGCCGCTCGACGTCCTCCCGCGTCAGGTCGGCGATCGAGATCAAGTGCCTGCGCGCCGAGCTCTTGGGCGGCAGGAGCTCGGCGCGGAGCAGGGGACGGACGTCTGCCATGGGCTTCCTCACTTCTCGGGGGTCGGTACGAGCAGGACGCGGTCGACCTCGTCCACCTCGAGGAGCTGCACCTGGACGCGCTCTCCGTGGGAGGTCGGGAGGTTCTTGCCGACGTAGTCGGGGCGGATCGGGAGCTCGCGGTGGCCGCGGTCGACGAGCACGGCGAGCTGAACGCGCTCGGGGCGGCCGTAGTCGAAGAGGGCGTCGATGGCCGCGCGGATCGTGCGACCCGTGTAGAGGACGTCGTCGCAGAGGACGCAGGTCATGCCCTCGAGCGGGAAGTCGAGGCGCGTCGCGCGCACGACCGGCTGCGGATGGAGCGGCCCGGTGCCGTTGCGCGCGTGGACGTCGTCCCGGTGGAAGGTGATGTCGAGCGTCCCGAGCGCGACCTCCTGGCCGGCGAATCCCTCGATCTCGCGCCGGAGGCGCTGCGCAAAGGGAACCCCGCGAGTGTGGATCCCGACGAGGGCCGTACGCTCGAGGTTGGGGTTCCGCTCGACGAGCTCGTGCGCGATGCGGACGATCGTGCGCCGGAGCGCCTCTCCGTCGAGCAGGATCCGTTCCGCCTGTTCAGGCGCAGCCACGTGCAACTCCTTTCCGGCCTCGCAGGACCGATTTAAAGGTGCGCGGACTAGGCTAGCCGCCCGGGCGGACGGCGTCCAGCCGTCCCAGCAGGCGCCGGTGCAGCTCCTGCGCGTCCGCTCCCGGCGCGACGCCGAGCTCCTCCCGCAGGAGCAGCCGGAGCTCCTCGTACACGCGCAGCGCCTCGGCCACGTTCCCGCCGGCGGCCAGCGCCTCCATCAGGAGCCGGTAGCCGCTCTCCCGGAACGGAGCCGCCTCGACCAGGGCCCGGCCCGCCCGCTCGGCGGCGGCCGTCTCCGTGCCGCCCATGCGGAGCCCCGACCTGCCGATGCACTCGAGCGCACGCAGCCGGACGTCGTCGAGCCACCGGCGCCGCTCGTCGACCCACGGCGCGTCGAACCCAGGCAGGAAGCCGCGGTTCGCCGTGTAGAGCGCGGCCCTCGCCGGCGCCCAGGCGCGCTCCCAGTCTCCGAGCGCGACCGCCGACTCCGCGCGGTGGACGGCGACGCCCGCGGCCTCGAGGTCGATCCACGCGTCGGCCGGCAGCGACAACCGCAGCTCGGCCTTGCCCTCGAGCGCCTCGGCGCCGAGGACGCGGCGCAGCTTCGAGAGCAGCGACGCGAGCGAGGCGTCGGCGGCGTCGGGCTGCCCGCGCGGCCAGATCGCCTCGGCCAGCTCCGCGCGCGAGGAGAGGCGGGCGCGGCCGGCCGCGAGGTAGGCGAAGAGGAGCCGACCCTGCCGGCCGGGAAGCTCGGACTCGACCCGTTTCCCCTCCAGCTCGACGGTCAGGCGCCCGCAGAGCTGGATCCTCGTGCCTCCATCAGCCGCCAACGTTTCTCCAAGGTAACGGCAAGCGACCGGAGCCACAATGGCCGTACTACCGACGAGAGGAGCCATGATGGGCAAGGTCGTCAACTGTGAGTGCGGTGAGGTCGTCAGGGCCGCTGACGACGCCGCGATCGTCGTTGCTGTCGAATCCCATGTCGAGCGGAACCACCCGGACATGGTCGGCAAGCTCTCCCGGGACGACATCCTCGGGATGGCGGAGGAGGAGTGACATGCGGTTGCTCGTGAACCTCGCCACCGGCCCCGAGAACCCGACGCGGGCGGCGCTGGCGCTCCTCGTCGCACGGTCGGCCGTCGAGGAGGGTCACGACGTGCGGCTCTTCCTCGCCGGCGACGGCGTCCAGCTCGCGCGCCCCGAGACCGCCGAGGCAGCCCAGGGCATCGGGACCGGTTCGGTCGCCGAGCACTGGGAGGCGCTGTCCTCGGCCGGTGTCCCGGTCTTCCTCTCCGGCCTCTCGAGCAAGGCCAGGGGCGTCCCGGCGGACGTCCGGGCAGGCGTCGAGCCCGCTCCACCCGGAAAGCTCGTCGAGCTCGCCGCCTGGGCCGAGACGACCCTCGTCTACTAGGGGGCTTGGCGAGATTCCGCTCGTCGTCGGGTGCAGCGCGGCCCGGCGGCACAGCCGCATTTCGCCAAACCCTCCTAGGCGCCCGGGCGCTCGGCGACGACGACGGCCCACTCGAGACGCGTCTCGATCGTCTCCGGCAGCTCGCGCTCGGCTCGCTCGAGGCCGGCGGCGAACGCGTCGTCGTCGAGGAGCCGGAGCGTCGAGATGTAGCGACCGCGGATCTTCGCCAGGGCCTCCTCGCGGCTGAGGCGGCCGCGCTGGGGAAGCAGGCGGGTGCGTACGCCGGTGAAGCCCGCCTCGGCGAGCTCCCCCTCGAGTGCGCGAGGCGCCGGAAAGCGCATCCGGTCGATCTCCCCCACCTCCGGAAAGACGCCGATGAGCCAGTACCACTCGAAGTGGTCCGGGGCGAAGGTGGCGACAACGATACGGCCCCCTGGAGCGAGCACCCGGGCGAGCTCGAGTAAGGCCCGCGGACGCTCGACGAGGTGGACGACGAGCCGGAGGACGGCGCGCTCGAACCACGCGTCCTTGAACGGAAGCGCCTCGGCCGTACCCTGCTTCAGCCCGACCTGCGGGCCGACCGCCGCGCGGGCCTGCGCGAGCATCTCGGCGGACGGCTCCACGCCCCAGACCTTCGCGCCGCGCTCCGCGAGGGCCGCGGCCAGCCGCCCGGTGCCGCAGCCGACGTCGAGGACGCGCCGGCCGCGGAGGTCGCCCTCCTCCACGAGGACGTCGACCAGCTCCCACCAGTTCTCGTCGACCGGGCGGAGCCGGTCGTAGGTGCCCGCGAGGGGGCCGAAGTCCGGGCTGGAGCCGCTAACGGCCGCCGATGAGCTCGTCGGGGTCGGTCATCGACTCGATGGCATGCTGCGCGGCCTCGAGCGACGTTTCCGGGACCAGCACCTTCTGCGGGGAGTCATCGAGTGCCGCCGGATGCTGCTCGACGGCCGGGTGAAGCTCCGACGGGATCCCCGCCGACTTCAGGATCGTCTGGATCTCCTCCGCCTCCGTGAGGTCCCCCGCCACCGCCACCTGCACCATGCTCGCCATCGGGCCCGGCCTCCTCTCGCGCCGGCCGGGCTCCCGCCTTCACGAGACGAGGCCCGCCCCGCTCCTGGAACCGAACGTCGATGATATCGAAGTCCCTTGGAACCACGGTCTCCGGGAAGATCTCGCGCGCCTCCCGCGCGATCTCGGGGCCGAAGTAGCGGTTGGAGAGGTGGGTCAGCGCGAGCAGGCGGACCTCGGCGGCCTTGGCCAGCGCCGCTGCGCCGGCCGCCGTCGAGTGGAGCGTCTCGTCCGCGCGCGTGCGCTCCTCCTCGGCGAAGGTCGCCTCGTGGACGAGCACGTCGGCCGCCTGGGCGACCTCCAGGACGCTCGCTGACGGGGCGGTGTCCCCGGCGAGGACGACCTTGCGTCCGGGACGAGGCGGGCCGAGGACCTGCTCGGAACCCACCTTTCCGCCGTCCGGCAGCTCGACCGCCTCGCCCGCCTGCAGGCGCCCGAAGAGCGGCCCCTCGGGGACGCCGAGCGCCCGCGCGGTCTCGACGTCGAAGCGTCCCGGGCGCGGAAGCTCGACGAACGCGTAGGCGTTCGCGGGCACCCCGTGCACCACCTTGACTGCGAGGATGCGGTAGTCGCCGCGGTCGAGTGAGTCGCCGTCCCTGAGCTCGACCAGCTCGACCGGGTACGTCAGCTTGCCGAAGATCCGGCGCAGGCCCCCGAAGAGCTCCTTGAGCCCCGGCGGCCCGTACACCGTGAGCGGCACCTCACGGCCCCGGAGGGCGAACGTCTTCAGCATTCCCGGCAGGCCGAGGTAGTGGTCGGCGTGATAGTGGGTGAGGAAGACCTCCGGCAGCTCGACCAGCCCAACGGTCGAGCGCAGGAGCTGGCGCTGCGTGCCCTCGCCACAGTCGAGGAGCATCCGCTCGCCCCCGCGGCGGACCAGCGTGCCCGCGAGGCCGCGACGCGCCGTTGGGACGGAGCCGGACGTGCCCAGGAAGACGAGGTCGAGATCCACCGCGCAAGTGTAGGGGTCGGCCCGCTCAAGTTCGCCTTTGCACGAGCCGATACGTCTCAGGCTGTGGCTCGTCGTGCCCTGCCCGCACTTGTCGCGCGCTCGCTCACACTCCTGCGGGCCTTCCTCCTCCTCAGTGCCGTCATCCTGGCGGCAGGCGCGGTCGTGCTCGGAACCGTGCTGACCGCCGCCCTGCGCGACCAGGCCGTCGACGACGCGGAGAGCAGCCTCGCCCAGTACACGGATGCGGTCGTCGGCCCGCACCTCGTCGAAGGCGGCGAGATCGTCGTCGACGAGCAGGCTGCCGCGGTGATCGCCGGCGACCTCGAGCGCCGGCCCAACATCGTCAACGTGAAGGTCTGGGAAGCGGACGGCACGCTCGCCTGGACCCGCCTCGCCCCCGAGCGCATCGGGAACACGTACCCGCTCGGCGGCGGCCTGGCGAAGGCGATCGAGACGGGCGAGCCCGACGGGCACCTCGAGGATCTCCCCGAGGAGGAGGACACCGCCGAGGCGCTCGGGATCACCAACCTCCTCGAGGTCTACGCGCCGATCCGCTCCGGCGGCGAGGTCGTGGGGGCGTACGAGATCTACGCCGACGCCGCGCCGCTCGAGGCCTCGATCGCCGACCGGCGCCGCGCGATCTGGGTCACGACGGCCGCGGTCTTCGCACTCCTCTGGCTCGCGCTCGTCCTCCTCGTCCGCAACGCGTCGAAGACGATGACGCGCCAGACCGACGTGCTCCGGGAGCGCTCGCGCGCCCTCGCGGACTCCTACGAGCGCCTGGAGGAGAGCGCGTTCGAGGCCGTGGAGACGCTGAACGCGACGGTGGAGGCCAAGGATCCGTACACGGCTGGACACTCGCGGCGCGTGCAGCGGATCGCGGTCGCCGTTGGCGAGGAGCTGGGCCTCACGCCCAGGGAGCTCGAGGCGATCAGGTTCGGCGGCATGTTCCACGACATCGGGAAGCTCGCCGTGCCGGACTCCATCCTGACGAAGCCGGCCAAGCTCACGGAGGAGGAGTACGACCGCATCAAGGAGCACTCCGCCGAGGGGGCCCGTATCGTGGCCAAGCTCGGCCGGCTCCGGGAGGCGGTGCCGATCATCCGCCATCACCATGAGCGCTGGGACGGCCGCGGGTACCCGGACGGGCTCGCAGGGACGGAGATCCCGCTTGCCGCCGCCGTCGTCGGCCTGGCCGACGCCTGGGATGCGATGACCACGGAGCGGCCGTACCACCGTGCCCTCGACCTGGACGAGGCGTTCGCCGAAGTACGCGATGGTCGCGGAACGCAGTTTGCGCCGGAGGTCGTGGACGCGTTCTTCTCAGTTGTGCGGAAGCGGCCGGGAGAGCTCGGCACCCGCGACGGGGAAGCCGGGGCCCAAGCCCGCGCGGCCGGCTAGGAGGGTTTGGCGGAACGTCGCTCGTCGCTGGGGGGCGATGGTCGTTCCGAAACAAGGACACAGGGAGCGTTCGTAGCCGGAGGTTACGGGCGCGACCGAGGACGCAGTCTTCGGGGCGAGCAGCGCGGCCCGGCGGCACAGGCTGCGTTTCGCCGAACCCTCCCGGGTCGTCTGCACTGCCCTACGCACCACCTGCCCCGGCGGGCAGGTAGAGAACGGTGCCGGCCGGGAGGACGTCTCCCTGCAGGCCGTTCCGCTCGCGAATCCGCCAGACGCCCTCACGCGGGTCGCCGCCGTACCGCTCGGCCGCCAGAGCCCAGAGCGTGTCGCCGGCGCGTACGACGTAGCGTTCCTCGGCGGTCGACCCGCCCGAGGGGCGGGCGACGGCCAGGAGCAGCACTGCGGCTACGGCGGTGACGAGCAGAAGAGGACGCAAAGCGAACATGTGTTCGCATGGTAGCGCCCAGGTCGGACGGACGCCAGCGCCATCGGCCGCGACCGCGGCCGGCGTTCAGTGGAGGCCGTCGACGAACCGCCCGTCGCGGTACACGAGCTCGCCATCGGCGTAGACCTCGCTCCCGCTCCGCAGGTCGCAGACGAGGTCCCAGTGGAGGGCCGACTCGACCTGCCCGCCGGACTCCGGGTACGACGCGCCGAGCGCGAGGTGCACGGTGCCGCCGATCTTCTCGTCGAAGAGCGTGTGGCCCGTGAACTCGGTCACCGCCTCGTTGAGGCCGAAGGAGAACTCGCCGGCCCGCCTCGCGCCCTCGTCCAGAGCCAGCATCTGCTGCAGGAAGTTGTTCCCTTCGTCGGCCTGCGCCCGCACGACCTCGCCGCCGCGGAACTCGAGCTCCACCCCGCTGACCCGCCGCCCGGCATAGCTCGCCGGGTAGCTGAAGCGGACGACCCCGTCGACCTGCGTCTCGACCGGGCCCGTGAAGACCTCGCCGTCGGGGAAGTTCTCCCGGCCGTCGCAGGGGATCCACGTGCGGCCGCCGACGCCCAGCGTCAGGTCCGTCCCGTCGCCGACCACCCGGATCTCGCGCCGCTCGCCGAGCCACTCGGCGAGCCGCTCGTACCCCTCGCCGAGAGACTCCCACGCCGCCACCGGGTCGTCGCGGTCGAGCAGGCCCGCCCGGTAGACGAAGTCCTCGTACTCCGTGAGCGACATGTCGGCATCCTGCGCGGCCGCGTCGGTCGGATAGAGGGTGACGACCGCGCGGAGGTCGCCCGCGCTTGCGCGCGCGAAGTGCACACGCCGCAACGGCTCGCGGGCGCGCTCGGCACGGGCCTGGCGCTCGGGCTCGACGCCGGTGTTGGCCCGCGTGTTCACGTCGGCCTCGATGGCGATCCGCACGTCGGCGCGCTCCACCTCGGCGCGCCGAAGCGGGCTGATCCAGCCGAGTTGCGCGTCGGTTCCCTCCCGGAGTAGCAGCTCGGGGGTGCCCTCGACGTCGAGGCGCAGGTGCGGGTGGCCACCGGCCGCGAGCACCCGCCCCCAGAGCTCGTGGACGAGCGGCGCAGCCGCCGGGCCGGTGTCGATGCAGACCAGGTCGCCGGGGCCCACCCTCGTCGAGTAGTCGACGAGGACGCTCGCCAGCCGCTCGAGGCGGCCGGTGCCGTTAGCCATGCACCCCGCTCTCGACCACCTCGCGCATGGGCTCCGCAAGGAAGCGGCCCGCCTTCCAGATGAGCTCGCCGTCCGCGTAGACCTCACCGTCGTCGCGGAGGTCGCAGATCATGTCCCAGTGCAGCCCCGAGGTGTTCCGGCCGCCTGCCTGCGGGAAACCGGAGCCGAGCGCAAGGTGCATCGTCCCGCCGATCTTCTCGTCGAACAGGATGTTGCGCGTGAACCGGTCGATCTCGTAGTTCAGGCCGAACGCGACCTCGCCGAGGACGCGCGCCCCGGCGTCCATCTCGAGCAGCGACTGCAGGTAGTCGTTCCCGCGCGCCGCCTCGGCTTGGACGACGCGGCCCGCCTCGAAGCGGAGCCGGACGTCCTCGACCTCTCGCCCGTGGTAGACGGCCGGGAACGTGTACCGGATCTCGCCCTCGGTCTCGGTCTCGAGCGGGCTCGTGAAGACCTCGCCGTCCGGCATGTTGTAGCGCCCGTCGGCCGCGAGCCAGGTCCTCCCCTCGACCCCGACCCGGAGGTCGGTGTCGGGGCCGACGATCCTGAGCTCCCGCGCAGCGCCGAGCCCGTCGGCACGCGCCTGCAGCTCGGTCGAGACGGCGCGCCAGTGCGCGGCAGGGTCCTCCTCGTGCACGTGGCACGCGGCGTAGACGAAGGCCTCGTACTCGGCCAGCGACATCTCCGCCTCCTGCGCGTGCGCGTTCGTGGGGTAGAGCGTGCCGCACCAGCTCATCTCGCCGTTCGAGATCCGCTCCCAGCGCCGGTTCGAGAGCTTGCGCTGCGCCGCGATATACGCGGCGTGACGTGTCGGGTCGACCCTGGAGAGCGCCCGCGTGTTCGTCTCGGACCAGATGGTCACGAGGGCGTCCAGCTGCTCGAGCTCCTCCCACTGGATCGGCGAGAGGTACGTGAGCTGCTCATCCGTGCCCTGATGCAGGAGCGTCTCGCCGAGGCCTGAGAGGCCGACATTCGTGTACGGAAGCGCGCCGGCCCGAAGCGCGGCCCCGTAGAGCGCGAGCACGAGCGGCGAGCCGGCGTCGAGGCTGTCGATGCGCACAACCTGGCCCTCACGGAGGGCGAGCGAGTAGTCGGCGAGGAGGCTCGCCAGGCGCTCGATTCGGGGATCGGTCATCGGCGCGTTATACCCGAAGGCAGCGCGTCCAACACGGCTTCGAGCAGCAGGTCAGGTCCGAAACGGACAGGGTCGTCGGCAGGGAGGCCGGTCTCGGCGGCCGCGGCGGCGATCGCCGCCCGAGCATCGTCCTCGGCGAGCCCCGCGGTGTTCAGCGCGACCGCCGCCACCCGAGCCGGACGCACGGGGAGCGCCAGGCGCTCGTAGAGGTCGACCAGCTCGGCCAGCGGGGGGATCGGATGGCCGGGCACGCCCTCCAGCTCGGTGTCGCCCGCGCGATGGACGAGGACGAGGACATGCGGCGCGCTTCCGTGGTAGAGCCCGAGCGTCACGCCCGAGAACTGTGGGTGCGTGATCGATCCCTGGCCCTCGACGAAGAGGAGATCGCCCCGTTCGGCGCCCTCGACCACGAGCCTCTCCCCCGCGCCGGCCAGGAAGTCGGAGACGACCGCGTCGACGGCGATGCCCCAGCCGGCGATCATGATCCCCGTCTGGCCCGTGGGGACGAACACGGAGCGGAGGCCGCGCGCGCGGGCGGCGCGGTCGAGCTCCACGGCGACCGTCTTCTTCCCGACGGCGCAGTCGGAGCCGACCGTGAGCACGACCTCGGCCGCGAGAGCCAGGTTGGCGCCCGACGCAACGCTCAGGTCGGACGGCGGCCGCCGGTAGTCGCGGAGTTCGACGCCGTGCTCCGCGGCGAGCGCCGCGAGCTCCGGATCGTCGGCGAGGAACTCGTGCATCCCAGCCTCGACGTCCAGCCCGGCCTCGATGGCGTCGCGGAGGATTCCGCGCCAGACCGGCGGGAGCCGCCCGCCGGCGACGGCCACGCCGACGAGCGCGACCGTCGGCTCGTGGACGAGGGCCTCGGCCACCGTCCCGACGATCGGGATGCCGCCCTCCACGGTCTCCCCGGCGCGGGTCGAGTCGAGCACGGCGACGACGGGGTCGGGCGCGTAGCGGATGACGCCGAACGTCGTCTTGCCGTAGTGGACGTCGTCCGAGTATCCCTCAGCCAGCGCGAGATACCGCTTCATGGACTCCCAGCCCGGGTTGGTCGGGGGGCATCTGGACGCCTCCGCGAAGTCGACTCCCGGCCACGGATCCTCCGCGAGCAGGAGATTGCCGTCGAGATCGAGGTGGTCGCAGAGGCTGCCGATCTGGGCGGCGGCCGAGATGCCGAGGCCCGACTCGATCATGCAGCCGAGCATGACGCCGAGCCCCAGCGCGCGCGCCGCGTGCGCCATGCGCACCGCCTCGCGGATGCCGCCGCTCTTGGCGAGCTTGATGTTGATGCCGTGGGCGCGCTCGGCACAGGCTGCGACGGTCGCCAGCGTGTGCACGTCCTCGTCGACGTAGATCGGGAGCGGCGACTCCCGCTTGAGCTGCGCGCCGCCGGGGTCGCCCGCCGGGAGCGGCTGCTCCACGTACTGGACGCCGAGCGCCGCCAGCTCCCGAACGGCCGCGAGCGCCTCGTCGAGCTCCCAGTACTCGTTGACGTCCACCTGCAGCGGCAGGTCGGTGACGCCGCGCACGGCCCTGACGCGCTCGACGTCGAGCCCGTCGCGCCCGCCGAGCTTCAGCTTGAGCCGGCGGAAGCGGCCGTCGTCGGCCGCTCCGCCCGCTGCGCCATGTCGTCGGGGTCCCCGAGCCAGATCGTCCACGAGGTCGGCGGTCCGCCCCGCTCCAGGCCGAGAAGCCCGTGGTCGGCAGGCCGGCGAGCTTCCCGCAGAGGTCGTGGAGCGCTCCGTCGACCCCCGCCTTGGCGGCGGGGTTCCCGGGCAGGTCCGCCAGGCGCAGGCCGATCGCCTCGAGCGCGAACGGGTCGTCGCCCAGCAGGCCGGCCGCCTCGTCCAGGAACGCCTCGGCGCCCTCGATGCTCTCCCCGTAGTGGGCCTGCGGCTGGGCCTCGCCGAACCCGCTCACGCCGCCGTGGGCCACCTCCACCCAGAGAACGTCCTCCGTCACGCTCGTCTCGCGCGAGATCCGGAAAGGCTCCGCCAAGTGGAGCGTGGCCGAGCGATGGGAGAGCTCCATCCCGCGGTCTCCCACACTACCTCCTCTCGCGCCTGTAGCTCAGGGGATAGAGCGCGCGCCTCCGGAGCGCGAGGTCGTAGGTTCGATTCCTACCAGGCGCATCGCAGGCGGCCGGAGCGACACGGAGCCAGTCGGGCCGTGCCCCGCTCGGCGGCGACGGCTGAGGCGAAAGGGATTGCGAGTAGAATCGCGTACCTGGAGATGCAACTCGACGACCCGCTGAGTATCGATGGCACGGCCCACGCTCCCACGCCTCAGGCGAGGACGAGCCCGCGGTGGAGCGGGCGATGTCGTCGAGCGGACCGAGCCGCGCATCGCCGAGCTTTCCACTGACGGCCTGACCTGGGTGCACGGCGAGCGGCCGGGCGCCCTCGAGGTCTCCTACCTGGCCGAGCGCTTCGGCTTCCACGAGCTCGACATCGAGGACGTCCTCTCCAAGCGCCAGCGTCCGAAGATCGACGAGTACCCCGAGTACCTCTTCGTCGTCCTCCATTTCCCGTTCTACGACAAGTCCGTCCGGCGGCTGAACGCCGCGGAGCTCGACGTCTTCCTCGGCCCCGATTTCCTGATCACGCTGCCGAACGTCGAGCTTCGCCCCGTCTCCCACCTGTTCCGCCGCTGCGAGGACGATCTCGAGCTGCGGCGCGAGCTCTTCCGCGGCTCCGGCTATCTGCTCTACCACGTCCTCGACGACCTGTTCGACTACTGCTTCCCGATCCTGGACAAGATCGGAGCGAAGCTGGACGCGATCGAGCCGGCCATCTTCGAGGAGCGCTCCGAGGACGTCGTGCGCGACATCTCCAACGCGAAGCAGGAGATCATCGCCTACCGCAAGATCATCAAGCCGGAGCGCGCCACCCTTCGCATGCTGGAGCGCTCCACGGAGCGCTTCCTCCCCGAGGACCTCGACCTCTACTTCGACGACATCGTCGACGCAGCCGAGCGTGTCTGGGACCTCTTGGACAACTACAAGGAGGTCATCGAAGGCCTCGAATCGACGAACGAGGCGTTCATCTCCCACAGTCAGCAGTACCGACTCCAGCTCCTCACGGTCGTCACCGTGATCCTGCTCCCGCTCACGCTGCTCGCGAGCGTCTTCGGGATGAACGTGCGCGTGCCCGGCGAGGGCGACATCACGGCTTTCTGGATCATCGTCGGGATCATGGTCGCGCTCGGCGTCGGGCTCGTCACGTTCTTGCGCTGGCGCCGCTGGTTGTGAGCGCGCGGCTGGTCGCTCCGAACACGCACGGCGCAGTGGCCGACGCGGTCGCGGGGCTGCTGCGCTCCGGAGAGTGCTTCTGGCTGGACGTCCCGAGCCCAGTAGAGGAGGACTACGCGCTCCTGCGAAAGACCTTCGACTTCCACGAGCTGGCACTCGAGGACTCGGAGCAGTTCGACAAGCGGCCGAAGCTCGAGGACTTCGACGGCTTCGCCTTCCTCGTCGTCTACGGCTGGTCACCGGACGACGACGAGCTTGTGGAGGTGCACTGTTTCTTCGCCGAGCGCTACCTCGTGACGGTGCACCGCGACGCGTCGCCGACGATCGACGCGCTCGTCTCCAAGCTCGAGCGCAACGCCGATCCGGTCCCCGCCGGAGCGCTGCTCCTGCACGAGGTGATCGACAGGCTCGTCGACGGGTTCTTCCCCATCGTGCAGCAGCTCAACGAGGAGCTCGACGCGGTCGAGGAGCGCATCTTCGCCTCGCCCCAGCGCGAGCAACTCGAGGAGGTCTTCCGCCTGAGGCACCGCCTCGTCCGACTCCGCCGTGTCGTCGTGCCGCAGCGGGACGTCGTCGGGCGCCTGAGTACGGGCGGGCTCGACCTTTCCGGGATGACGCACGAGGCCGAGCGCTACTTCCGCGACGTCTACGACCACCTCATCAGGCTCACCGAGGAGATCGATGGAGGCCGCGAGATGACGAGCTCGGCCATCGACGCGTACCTCTCGACCTCCTCCAACAAGCTGAACGCGACCACGAAGCAGCTGACGGTGATTGCCACGATCTTCCTGCCGCTGTCGTTCATCACCGGCTTCTTCGGGCAGAACTTCGGCTGGATGGTCGGCGAGGTATCGAGCTGGCAGGCGTTCGTCCTCCTGGGGATCGGCCTCGAGCTCGCTCATGGTCGTCGCGCTCCTCGCCGTCTTCCGCACGCGGGGCTGGTTCTGAAGCAGCTCTGGGCACCGTGGCGCCTGGAGTACATCCAGAGCGCCGACGAGCAGGACGGCTGCGTCTTCTGCGTTGCGCCGGGGCTCGACGACGAGACCGGCCTCGTCGTCCGACGCGGCGAGCACGCCTTCGTGCTGCTCAACCGCTATCCGTACGCCTCCGGCCACCTGATGGTGGCGCCGTACCGCCACGAGGGCGAGCTCGGCGGCCTCGCACCCGAGGAGGCGCTGGAGATCCACCGGCTGGCCGCGACAGGCGTCGCGGTGCTGGGCGAGGTCATGACGCCGCAGGGGTTCAACCTCGGCTGGAACCTGGGCAGGGTCGCCGGTGCCGGGATCGTCGACCATGTCCACCAGCACGTCGTCCCGCGCTGGGCCGGCGACACGAACTTCATGCCCGTCCTCGCCGACGTGAAGGTCATGCCGGAGGCGCTCGAGGCGACTCGGCGTAAACTCGCCGAGGCATGGCCCTAGAGCCCAAGGTCTTCAAGGCATACGACGTCCGGGGGATCTACCCGGGGGAGCTCGACGAAGAGGGCGCCTACGCGATCGGGCGCGCCTACGCCGAGCAGTTCGAGCCGGCGACGATCGCGGTCGGGCGCGACATGCGGCTGTCGTCGCCGACGATGCAGGAGGCGTTCGTGCGCGGCGCCGCAGAGGCCGGCGTGGACGTCCTCGACATCGGGATGATCGGGACGGAGATGCTCTACTACGCCGTCGGCGAGCTCGGGCTCGACGGCGGCGCCACGATCACCGCCTCCCACAACCCGAAGGAGTACACCGGCGCGAAGATCGTCCGCCGCGGGGCGCTCCCGGTCGGCGGCGACTCCGGCCTGCTGGAGATCCGCGACCGCGCCCTGTCCTTGGCGGACGTGCCGGAGGGTCAGACCCCTGGACGTGTCGAGACGCGCGACGTCTACCCCGGCTTCGTCGACAAGGTCCTGTCCTTCATCGACCCGGGCGCGGTGAAGCCGCTCCGGGTCGTCATCGACGCGGCCAACGGCATGGCCGGCGCGATGCTCCCGCCCATCCTCGAGCGGCTGCCGGTCGACGCCGTGCGCTGCTTCTTCGAGCCCGACGGCAGCTTCCCGGACCACCAGCCGAACCCGCTCCTGCCCGAGAACCGAGAGTTCATCGTCCGCAAGGTGGTCGAGGAGGGCGCCGACCTGGGGATCGCCTTCGACGGGGACGCCGATCGCTGCTTCTTCGTGGACGACACGGGCGAGTTCGTCCCCGGCGACTTCGTCACCGCGCTCCTCGCCGAGTCCATGCTGGAGAAGGAGCCCGGGGGGACGATCATCTACGACGTCCGCGCGAGCTGGGCCGTCCGCGACGTCGTCGAGCGGCTCGGCGGCACCGCGCTCCCGAACCGCGTCGGCCACGCCTTCATCAAGCTCCGCATGCGCGAGGTCGACGCCGTCTTCGCCGGCGAGGTCAGCGGCCACTACTACTTCCGCGACTTCTACCAGGCCGACTCGGGGACGATTCCCGCGCTGCTCATGCTCGAGCTGGTCTCGAAGCGCGGGCGGAAACTGTCGGAGCTCCTCCGCCCCTTCCGGGAGCGGTACTTCCTCACCGGCGAGCTGAACACGCCTGTGGCCGACGTCGCGCTCACCCTCCAGCGGCTCAAGGAGCACTTCGCCGACCAGGGCGAGGTCTCCCACCTCGACGGCATCTCCATCACCGCCGAGGACTGGCACATGAACGTCCGCCCCTCCAACACCGAGCCGCTCCTGCGGCTCAACATCGAGGCTCTCGAGCCGGAGCTCATGGAGCGCAAGCGGGACGAGGCCCTCGCCGTCATCTCCGGCTAGGCCCCGTCCCGCGCGTGTCTGCTTCAAGCCCGCTGGACAGGGTAAGGGCGGGGCCGAAGCCCCGCCCTTCACTCATTCCACTGTCGGTGAGCTACGGACCGAGCAGGTGGTCGAGCGCCCGGCCCATCACTGCGTTGCGTTCGTCCTCAGTCGAGACGCCCTCCAGTCCGAACCCCAGCAGCAGCGAGTGCGGCGTGGCGATCGCGTTGCCGACCGGGAAGCCCGATGCGTCGGTTCGGATGAAGTCGTTGACGTTGGGTGCGCTGCCCTCGGGCGACCCGGTGATCGCCCAGCCGTCCAGGCCGGCCTCGAACGACGTGCTCGTGCCGTCGGGGAGCGTGATGTCGTCGAGGAAGACACCGATGCCCTGCGATCGCCCAGTCGCTGGCGTAGGCGATGGAGATCTCGACGGTCTCGCCGGCGTACGCCCCGAGGTTGATGCTCCACTCCTGCCAACCCGCCGAGTTGCCGCTCGCGGCGTTCCAGGCGCCGGTGGTGCCGGTGGCCGTGCACGCGTTCGCGCCGTCCCACGTCTGGTAGTGCGCGAGCTGCGGGTGCAGCTCGACCCAGCCCGCGGGGCAGCTCTGGCCGGTCGCCGTCGTCGTGTGCCCGTTGGCGTCGGGCAGCGTCGTCCAGTCGTCACCGCCGGGAGTGCGCGCCTCCACGAACAGGTGGTCCCACGCGGCCTCGGTGTCGTACGACGTCCAGAACGTCATCGACCCGCCACCCGCCGGGACGGCGACCTCGCGGGTGAGCCTCTTGTAGGAGACGTCGGCGATCTGTGAGTAGACGTACTGGGTTCCGGTGTGCGGGTCGAACGGGCCGCCCGGCTTGTCGTACCGCGCCGCGGGCCAGCTCTCGAACTGCTCGAACTGGTCGACCGGCAGGATGCCGCTCGTCGCAAGGAACGACGACCTCCGGACGGTGTTACCAGCGAAGATGGGATCGTCGAGACCCCACGTGAGGCCCGTGAACGGGTCGTCGACGCCCACCGAGTCGAACGCGGCGCCATCGACGTGACCGTCGTTGGCCACGGCAACGTAGCCACCCAGGTAGTACTGCAGCACGTCGTTGGTGGCGTCGCCACCGAAGAACGAGCCGAACAAGGGCAGGCAGCGCCGCGGGTCCGTACCCGCGGGAAGCGGGTTGCAGGCGATCTCGCCCTTGGGGTCGTAGAGCTGCGCCATGGTGTACTGCTGGCCGGCGGAGTCGCCTGCGAGAAGCACCTTGCCGCCCTCGTTCATGTACGAGCGGAACTCGAGCAGTTCGTCGAGTGCCAGCCGGTCGGCATTGCCGCCAGCGCGGCCGGCGGTGCGGGTGACCAGGTCGTTGCCGGTCTCCCAGACGACGGCGTCGTAGTGGCTGAGCACGCCGAGCGCGTCCGGGCGCAATCCGGCCGGCGGCGTCGATGTCGTAGACGTCGGCCTGCTGGCCGTTGGCGGCCAGGGCGTCGGTGTACGTGTCGACGAAGTGCGGGCCTGCCGGATCCTGCACCGGCGAGGCGCCGGTGTAGTCCTCGGCCGCCACGACGAGCACGCGGTTACCACTCTCGGATACGGCCTGGTAGGTGAACGAGTCACTCGACCTCGCCGCCACCTTCGAACCAGACCTCGACCGAGTCGCCGGGGTCGGTACCGGTCACCACGCCTCGCATCTGGTGGTAGTAGACCGACGCTGGGTCGTACCTCGACCCGCCGTCCCACTCCGTGACGTGGGTGCCGATCTGCAGCGGGCTCGCCGTTGATGCTGTACTTCACCGTCACGGCACCGAGGCTGCGCTTGGCGATCACGGCGACGGGCTGCGGGTCGCCGTACGACTTGGCGAAGCTCAGTTGGACGCCCGGGTTGCTGCGCTTGTACGGGTCGTCGCTGTCGACATAGAACGGCTTGGTCGTGATCCCAGTGACCGTCTTCGGGTCATCCGGGTCGACCGCCGAATCGGCCACCGACCTGGCGAACGGCAGGTTGCGCTCGAACTCTGCCTGCACCAGCGCGTCGTCGTCGGGGAACACGAACCCGCAACCGTCGCAGCCCTCGGACAGCTCCGGTGTCCACGCCAAAGCGCCGGTCACAGCGTGCGCGTAGTCGGTGGTCTCGCCGTTGGTGACATAGAGGACGTCCGAGCTCAGGCCCGGATGAAACTCGTCGATCGCCGGGTCGTCCAGGTTGCCGGACATGGCGTAATAGATCGGGTCGTCCGCGGTGGGGGTGCTGGTCTGCCAGCCCTCGGCGTAGAGCAGCCACTGTCCGGCGGAGTGCCAGTTGACCTGGAACGCGAACCCGATCCGGTCGAGCAGGCCGACCATCGCCTGGGTCTCCGGCTCCGACGTCGGCGCCGGGCCGCGGTAGGTGTCACTGGACTGGATCGACGACGACCCCTCCTCGTCGTAGCCCCAGTGGTTGGGGAAGTTGCGGTTGGGGTCGACGCCGTCGCCGACCTGGGTCTGTCCGTCTCCGTTGTTGTCGCGGAGGTTCTTCCGCCACAGCCGCTCGTGTTCGAACGTGTACTGGTAGCCGTCGGGGTTGGCCACGAGGATGAACCAGAGTTCGGTCGTCTGCAGAAGCTTGCGGACGGCACGGTCGTTGGCGCGCCACCGGGCGATGTAGTGGTTCATCAGCCGCCGGTTGACCTCGGTGGAGATCCATTCACGCGCATGCTGGGTGGAGCTGTAGAGGACGGCCGGACGCCTGCCGTCCGGTTGCTCTTGAGCGCCCTGGGTCAGCTTGACCGCGATGATCTCGCGACCCTGGCCGGTGTGGCCGAGGACCTCGAGCTTCACCAGCTGGGGGTTGTTGCGCGCCGCGGCGTAGAGCTGGTCGCGGATGCCGCCGGGCTCGTCGAACGAGCGCCAGACGGTGAAGCCGTTGGCGGCCTGTAGCGCCGCGAACTGCTGGACGGTCAAGCCCCCCTTGACCCGGGTCAGCTTCAGGTCGATTCCTCGGCCCCGAAGCCGGTCGGCCTGGGCCTGGTCGAGGACGACGTCGAGCTCGATGCCGTTCGCGACTCGTCGCTGGCCGCTCACGTCGATGCCCTGCTCGGCGATCGTGGATACATCGGCGGCTTGGACCACTGCGGTGTAGGCGTCCAGCCGATCCGAATCTCTACCCGCGCTCGATGTGGCAGACGCGGCCGTGAGCCCCGTGCAGAGTGCGGCGACGACCGCCGCGAACAGCGTCCAGCGCTTCATAGGAGTCTCCCCAGTTCGTTTCCCGGTGTGAAAGCGAGGAGAGATTGTCAAATCTGCTGCAAAAGCGCAACCGGACACGCGGCTACGATGCAGCGCGTGAACCTCGGCCGGCCGACAGACCGCAAGCCGCCGTTCAAGTTCTCGGCCTTCACACGCGTCGGTTTCTCCGACACCGACGCGCAGGGCATCGTCTACTACGGCCGCTACCTGCCGTACTTCGACCTCGCGCGCGTGGAGTACGAGCGGCACCTCGGCTTGCTCCGCAAGGAGGCCGTCGGCAAGGACTTCGTCATGCGCGCCTCGTCGGTCGTCTACGACGCGCCGGCCCGCTTCGACGACCTCCTCGAGGTCTTCGTGCGGACGAAGCGCATCGGCGTCACGAGCATCTGTTTCGAACACTGCGTCTACCGCGTCGACGACGACCTCCTCATGTGCACCGCCGAGCAGACGATGGTGCTCGTGGCCGGTCCCGAACGTCAGCCGACTCCGATCTCGGACGACTACCGGCGGGCGGTCGCCGATTTCGAGGGCACCGACGTCGAGCTGGCGGTGCCCGTCGAATGAGCGCGACCACGGACACGTTCCGAGGAGCGCTGGAGGCGGTCGACCGGATCGTGAATCGCGAGACCGAGGCCGACGAGGTCCTTCGCAAAGTGGTCGAGGTTCTGCACGACCGCTTCGATCACTACTCCTGGGTCGGGATCTACCTCGTCGAGGGCGACGACCTCGTCCTCGGCCCGTGGAAGGGCCCGCAGGCGACGGAGCACGTGCGCATCCCGGTCGGCGAGGGCATCTGCGGCGCTGCGGCGGCGAGCGGCGTGACCGAGATCGTCGACGACGTCAACGCCGACGACCGCTACCTGGCCTGCTTCGTCTCCACCCGCAGCGAGATCGTCGTCCCCATCGCCTACGAGGGCAGCGTCGTCGGCGAGGTCGACATCGACTCGGACTTCTCCCGCTGCGTTCGGGCCGAAGACCGCGAGTTCCTGGAACGCGTCGCGCTGCTCATCTCCCCGCACTGCCTCGTCGGCTGGGACACCGGCGGGGAGCGCTGGGAGCCCTAGTTCCGGGCCTTGTTGGCCGCGTCCGCGAGGATGCGCTCGGCTTCCTGCACCGGGCCGATCGGCGGCGCGGCGGCGATCGCGTTCCGGCCGCTCGCCTTCGCCTCATAGGCGGCCCGGTCGGCGACCGCAAGGAGCTGCTCGGCGGACACGCCGGCACCGCGGTGGGAGACGGCCCCGATCGAGACCGTCATCGGGGCGTCGCCACCCCGCGTCGACTCCTCGACGATCGAGCGCACACGCTCGGCGACCACGAGGGCGCCGTCCGGGTCGGTCTCCGGCAGGAGCACGCAGAACTCGTCGCCGCCGAAGCGGGCGGCGACGTCGTACTCCCGCGTGGCGCGCCTCAGCGCGTCGGCGACCGCGACGAGCCCGCGGTCGAGTGGATGCTGCGCCTGGCGCATGGGACGCCTAGGACGGTCCGTCGGCCTCAGGCGGGTGGCATGCATCCCCGAACGAGTGACCGATCCCTCGATCGAGTGACGAGAACGGGCGAAGGCATCCCTCGAACGAGGGACGCGGCTACTTCGGCGCCAGCTGTTCCTCCACGTGCCGCACCACCTCGCGGGCGCCCAGCGGCGGCAACGACTCGCCCAGAACGACCGCGGCGAGCTCGAGCGTCTGACGGACGATGGCGTCGCGCTCGGCCGCGAGCTGGCTCCGCGCGATGAGGAGCGCGGCTCTGGCGCGTGTCCCCCACTCCGACACGCCCGCAGTGCCCGGCGCCGGGTCACCGACCACCTCGCCGGCGAGCCTCGGCCTGCGGGCGAGGGCCTCGGCCAGGTCCGCGGCTCGCTCTTCCAGGGTGCGAATCTCGCTCTCCGCCGCCTGGGCGCGTCCCTCCAGCTCGGCAGCCTGACCCCGTGCCGCGGCCGCGAGCCGTTCTGCGACGTGGAGCGAGTCGCGCGCGGCGAGCTCGCGCCGGCGCGCCTCGGCGAGCTGCTCCTCGCCCGCCTGCGCGAGCTCGGCCGCAGCCCTCTCGGCCTCAGTGCGGGCCGCGGTGACCCCGAGCTCGGCCTCGCGGACGGCCGCCGCTGCCGTTGCTCGCCGCTCCGGGAGCGAGACGAGCAGCTCGCCCAGCTCGAGCGCCCGGCCGCGCAGCTCCTCGACGGCGGCGTAGAGCTCGTCGACCTCCGTCAGCTCGGCCGCCACGGCCTCGTCCGCCCGCTCGAGCTCCCTGAGCAGGTCGAGCCGGTCGTCCGGCATCAGGACGGCGTGACGCGGTAGGCGTCGAAGACGGACTCGAGGTTGCGAAGCGAGCCGAGGAGCGCGCGCAGCGCCTTGATGTCGCCCACCTCGGCCACGTACCAGTTCTTCGCCATCTGGTCGTCGACGTGGCCGCCGTACTCGACGATGTTCGTCCCGTGCTCGGCGAACGTCCGCGCGACGTCCTCGAGCAGGCGCGGGCGGTCCCAGGACACGACCGCGATCTGGACGCGGAAGCTCTGCGAGGCGCCGCCGTCCCACTCGACCGGCGTGAACCGCTCCGGGTTCCGCATCAGCGCCTTCACGTTGGGGCAGTCGAGCCGGTGGATGGTGATGCCCTTGCCGAGCGAGATGTAGCCGGCGATCTCGTCTCCCGGCACGGGCGTGCAGCACTTGGCCAGGCGCACGAGCACGTCATCGACGCCGGGGACGTGGATGCCGAAGTTCCCGGAGTCGACCGCGTCGCGGGCCTTGGGCCGGCGCGGGAGCGTCTCCTCCTCTGCGACCTCGTGCGTCTTCAGGCGGTGCAGGACTTTGTTGGCGACCTGCGAGACCTGAAGCTTCCCGGAGCCGAGGGCGAGGTAGAAGTCCTCGGCCTTCTTGAAGCCCATCTCGCGGATGATCTCGGCGAGGAGCGGCGACCCGGAGAGCTTCTTGTACGGCAGGTTGTGCTGCTTGAGCGCGTTCTCGAGCGCGTCACGGCCGCGCTGCTCGGCGACCTCGCGCGTCTCGCGGCTGAACCACTGGCGGATCTTGTTCCGCGCGCGCGAGGACACGGCGAGCGCGAGCCAGTCGCGCGACGGCCCGCGGCCCATCTGCTTCGAGGTGAGGATCTCGACGAAGTCGCCGCTCTGCAGGCGGTAGTGGAGCGGGACGATGCGGCCGTTCACCTTGGCACCGACGGTGCGGTGGCCGACGTCCGTGTGCACGGAGTAGGCGAAGTCGATCGGCGTGGAGCCGCCGGGGAGGCTCTTCACCTCGCCCTTGGGTGTGAAGACGTACACCTCGTCGAGCGCCAGCTCCGGGAAGGCGCGCATGAGCTCGCGGGAGTCGGTCTCCTCGCGCTGCCAGTCGGCGAGCTGCTTCATCCAGGCGAGCTCGGCCTCGGTCGTCTTCTTGCCCTTGCGCCCCTTGTAGAGCCAGTGCGCGGCGATGCCGCGCTCGGCCGTCCGGTGCATCTCGCGCGTTCGCACCTGGATCTCGAGCGGCTTCCCCTCGGGCCCGATCACCGTCGTGTGCAGCGAGCGGTACATGTTGAACTTGGGCATGGCCACGTAGTCCTTGAAGCGGCCGGGCAGCGGGTTCCAGATCGAGTGGATGACCCCCAGCGCGCCGTAGCAGTCGCGCTCGCCCTCCTTGGCGTCGCGCTCGACGAGGACGCGCATCGCGGTCAGGTCATAGATCTCGTTGAACTCCTTCCCGCGCTTCACCATCTTCTCGTAGATGGAGTAGAAGTGCTTCGCGCGCGAGGAGATCTCGGCGGGGATGCCGACCTTGTCGAGCTCGCGCTTCAACACCCGGCCGGCGCCGTCGACGTACTTCTCCCGCTCGGCCCGGCGCTCGTTCACCATCGCCTGGATCTCCGCGTACTTGCGCGGGTGGAGCGTCTGGAAGGCGAGGTCCTCGAGCTCCCACTTGATCGTGTGGATACCGAGGCGATGCGCGAGTGGCGCGTACACCTCGAGCGTCTCCCGCGCCTTCTGGAGCTGCTTTTGCTTCCCCAGGTACTCGATCGTCCGCATGTTGTGGAGGCGGTCGGCGAGCTTGATGAGGATGACGCGATGGTCCTCGGCCATCGCCACGATCATCTTGCGGTAGTTCTCCGCCTGCGCCTGCTCGCGGCTCTGGAAGTGGATCCGCGTCAGCTTGGTGACGCCCTCGACGAGCCGGGCGACGTCGTCGCCGAACTCGTCCCGAACCTGCTCCATCGTCGCGTCGGTGTCCTCGACGACGTCGTGGAGGATGCCGGCTGCGATCGTTGCGTCGTCGCTGCGCAGCTCGGCGAGGATGAGGGCGACGCCGAGCGGATGGAGGATGAAGTCCTCGCCGCTCCGGCGCTGCTGGTGCTCGTGGGCCTCCGACGCGAAGTGGTACGCCCGCTCCAGCAGATCCCGGTCGACGTCGGGGTTGTAGGCCGCCACCTGGGCCACGAGCTGGTCGAACTGCTCGCGGTGCCGCTCGGCGGACGCGGTGAGCACCTGACCCGCCACGAACCCATCTTAGCTCCCGCGCCTGCGGCCTCCGGCCCCCGTTCGAGGCAGGAGG
The DNA here is from genome assembly GCA_963830885.1 of uncultured Actinomycetes bacterium. Taxonomy (GTDB): domain Bacteria; phylum Actinomycetota; class Thermoleophilia; order Gaiellales; family Gaiellaceae; genus JAIBJN01. The sequence continues at coordinate 243,568 of CAWHOA010000012.1, forward strand.
GCATGTCGGAATCCGAGGCGGCGCGAGAAGTGCTCGCGGGGAGCCGCGTCCCACAGAAGCCCCGAAATCGACCATAGTGAGCCTCAGCAGAGCGAACGGCCGGTGGGCACCGGCGCAGGAGGTGCGGCATCAATGCGGCGAACGGGGCTTGCGCTGGCCCTGCTGGTCATGGCCCTTGCGGGCGGCGAGAGCGCGCTCGGGGCGAGGGTCGTCGTCGACTCGCCGCGCGAGCTCAGCGCCGCCGTCCAGCGCTTCGAGCGCACCGGCGGGGTGATCGTGCTCCGGCCCGGCGTCTATCCGAGGATCGTCATCGGGCCACGGTCCGCGCGGAGACTGACGTTGCTCGCGCCCGGAGCTTCCGCACGGCGTCTGGAGGTCCTGCGGTCACGGGACGTGTCGGTGATCGGCCTGACGATCAGAGCGCCCGCCGGGCGGGAGGCGTTCGCGACCGTGGTCAGGTCACAGCGGGTCGTGCTCGACCAGGTCGCGGTTCGAGGCCGCGCGCTCGCGCCTGCGCGCCTGAACCTGACCGAATCGACGGACGTCAGGATCCAGCGCAGCCGCTTCAGCAGTTGCAAGGAGTACGCTCCCTGCATCCACCTCGGGCGGTCGAGCCGGGTCCGCATCGCCGGCAGCACGTTCGAGGAGTGCTACGGCTGCGACTTCGTCCGCGGCGCGGTTAGCACCGGTCTCGTCATCCAGGACAACGTCTTCGGAAACGCGCTCGTCGGCGAATGCGGCCCCGAGACGGGCAGAGAGTGCAACCACCAGGACCTGATCCAGATCGGGGGCGGAGAGAACATCCTCATCTCGCGCAACCAGTTCGGCATCTACGAGATCGGCGCTGCGCAGGTCTACCTGAAAGGACCGCTCCGAAACGTGGTCGTCCGCAACAACGTCTTCCGCGCCACCGACCCGATCCGGCCCGGCCACGTCGCCCCGGTGGGGATCACCGTCGGCAACGTCAACGAGCCGGTCCATCCGCCGCTGGGTGTCGTCATCGCCCACAACACGATCCTCTCGGGGGCGCCCCACGGTCGGGGGTCGTTCTCCTCGATCGCGCTGACGCCCGCCTACGCGGCGCGTCCGCTGGAGGACCGCCCGATCGTCGTCAACAACGTGCTCGCGGTCGTGCAGACGCCCGAGTGGCTCTGCGACCAGGCCGGGGCGATGATCAACAACATCATCCAGGAGGGCACGGCTTGCTCGGAGACCGACCTCCTCGTCGATCCCCTGCTGGATCCGCTGTCGGGGATGCCCGGCAACGATTCGCCGACGATCGATCGCGGCGCGACCGGCTGGGCGGTGGTCGACCTCAACGGCGACCCGCGCGACCCGTTCCCGGACATCGGCGCCTACGAGCACGCCGGCAACTGACGCGGGATCAGGCGGCGGCGGCTGCAGGGCCCTCGCGGAGCAGGGCCAGAAAGGCGGGCGACTCGACGAGCGGGCGCCAGCCGTCGGCCTCCTCGTCGAGCCCGAGCTCGGCGAAGACCTCGCGGGCCCAGAGGCTCCACTCGCCCGGGCCGGCTTTCCACTCGGCGAGCAGCATCCGGCGGAGCTCCTCGAAGCGGGGCGAGGTGTCGAAGATCTCACGGACGACGAGCTGCGGCGTGACGGTGCCGTTCCAGCGGTTGGCCGCCAGCTTGAAGGCGACGTCGTAGCGTCCCGGCCGCCGGAAGCGGTCGAGCGCGGAGCCGCGCCCGAAGGCGATCGCGCCCGAGCGCGCGCCGGCCGCGGTCACCGCCAGGCGTAGGTGCTTTCCCTCGCCGATCGCATCGAGCTCCGAGAGCTCGGTGCCGACTGCGAGCAGGGTGACGTTCGGGTTCCCGAGGCCGAAGGGCGCCAGGCGCTCGAGCTCCCCGCAGAGCCCGAGCGTCAACTCGTCGCCGCGCACGACGGCGTCGATCGTCGTCACCGGCGCCAGCTCCTCCGGCGTCAGCGCGCCCGCAGCGTGCTCGGCGAACGCCTCCGCGAAGGCTTCGACGTTCTCCGGCGCGATCGAGAGCCCGGCGGCCGCGCGGTGTCCTCCCCAGCGGCCGAGCAAATGCGAGCATGCGCCGAGCGCACCGTGGAGGTCGAACGCCGAGACCGAGCGGCCGGAGCCGACCCAGTCCTCACCCGGCTCGCCGCCGGCGATGAGGACGATCGGCCGGTGGAAGCGCTCGACGAGCCTCGACGCCACGATTCCGATCACGCCGCGGTGCCAGTCCTCGCCCGCGATGACGTAGCCGAGGCGGCGGCGCTTCGGCTCGGGCCACTCCTCCACCTGCCGGATCGCGTCCCGCAGGATGCGCTCCTCGACCGCCTGCCGGTCGCGGTTCAACGCCTCCAGCTCGCCTGCGAGCCGGCGCGCCTCGGCCTCGTCGGCCGTGAGCAGGAGGTCGAGCGCCGCGCCCGGGTGGCCGAGCCGCCCTGCCGCGTTGATGCGCGGCGCGAGACGGAACGCGATCGCTCCGGTGTCGATCGTTGCCGGGTCGACCCCGCCCGCGCGCATGAGAGCCTGCAGGCCGGGCTTGTCCGTCCGCGCCAGCCGTCGCATCCCGGCGGCGACGAGCGCACGGTTCTCGTCCAGAAGCGGAACGACGTCGGCCACCGTCGCCAGCGCCACGAGGTCCAGGTGTCGATCGAGCCCCTGCGCGCCCAGCGCGTCCATGAGCTTGAAGACGACCCCGGTGCCGCACAGCTCCGGGAACGGGTATGCGGAGGGCTTCGTGGCGACGACTGGGCAGTCGGGAAGGGTCTCGCCCGGCCGGTGGTGGTCGGTGACGACGACCTGGAGTCCTGCCGCGCGGGCTTCCGCGATCTCCTCGACGGCGGTGATCCCGCAGTCCACGGTCAGGATGAGTGCACAGCCGCCGTCCGTCAGGCGCGCGAGCGTCTCGCGTGAAACCCCGTAGCCCTCCTCGAAGCGGCTGGGCAGGTGCCACTCGACGTCCGCGCCCAGGTCGCGCAAGGCCGTCACCGCAAGCGCGGTCGCACAGATGCCGTCCACGTCGTAGTCGCCGTGGACGCAGATCCGCCCGCCCGCCGCGATCGTCTCGCGGATCAGCGCGCAGGCGGCCTCGACGTCCCCGAGCAGGAACGGGTCGTGCCCCGGCGGATCCGCGGCCAGGAAGGCGCGCGCCGCCTCGGGGTCGCCGTAGCCGCGCCGGACGAGGACGCTTGCAATCGCTTCGCCGACGCCGAGCGCCGTGGCGAGCCGTCGCACGTCCCTGCGCGGGCACGGACGGATCGTCCAGGTGCCCTCGTGCATCGCAATCCACCGTAGGGCCTGCATCGGACGGACCCTTTCCTGAAGCGGGCTCGAAGGGACGCGGCTATCCTCCGACCGGGGTGAGCGACTCGAACTACACGTCGGGGGACGACTACGTCGTCGAGTTCCTCGGGTACCGCTTCAGCTTCAATGCGATCGACTTCGAGCAGCGTGTCAACGCCGCCGCCGTACGCCTGCGGCTGGTCGAGCCGGGCGAGCTCGAGGAGGCCGAGACCGCCGATCTCGTCGAGCTGACAGCCAACGGGCGCATCGACGACCCGCAGAGCGCGCTCGGGGAGTACCTCGTGCGCCAGTGGGAGCGGGTCGCGCTCGTCAACGACGAGTCGCTCGTCTACTGGCTCCGCAAGCTCATCTTCCGCGGCGCCTGGCTCGACCAGCGCGTGAAGGAGAACCGCCTCGAGGTCGACTGGGACGGCGAGACGGCGGAGTTCGGCTATCGCGAGCCTGACGGCGGCCGGGCTCTCCTCGAGCTGGCGCCCGTGCCCTCCTGGCACGAGCTGCAGTTCCGGCGCTAGAACGCGAAGGGCCGGCGCATTGCCGGCCCCTCGACGATTCGCTGCGAGCCCGGGCTAGCGCTCGAGCTTCGAGCCGTGGAAGAGCATGTTCTCCTTGGCCGTGTTCGATGCCTTGTCGGTGCCGCTCACGGCCGACTTCGTCATCGCGAAGACGAGGGTCGAGTGCGCGATCGCGTCCGACATCTGGTCGATCGCAGTCGTGTTCACGTTGGCGATGGTGTCGCAGGCCTGGTGGTAGCACCGGTCGTACGCGACGCCCGCGGTGCCGCCGTAGATCTGGGCCTGCGCGGCCGTCTTGATGCCCTCGGCGCCCGTGAAGAGGCCGCCGGCCGGGATGCCCACGTTGATGAACGCGTCGTAGTCCGACCGGCCGTCGAACTCCGTCGGCTCCGTCGGCAGCCCCTGCGAGGTGAAGTAGTCGACGAAGACGGACTCGATGTTCCCGGAGCCGCTCGGCCCGTCGACACCGAACGCCGAGCCGTCGCCGTCGTAGACGAAGCGGACGAAGTTCGGCGAGCCGACCATGTCGTGGTTGAGGTTGAGCGCGATGTCCTTCAGGTCGCGCTTGGGCAGGTGGTCGACGTAGTACTGCGAGCCGATGAGGCCGTCCTCCTCGGCGCCCCAGAAGGCGAAGCGCACCCGGTTGACGGGCTCGATCCCGAGCTCGGCCATCTGCAACGCGGTCTCGAGGATCGTCGACGTGCCCGAGCCGTTGTCGTTGATCCCGGGGCCCTCGTCGACGGAGTCGAGGTGGGCGCCGACCACGACCGTGCGGTCCACGCGGCCGCTCGGCGTGTCGGCGATGACGTTGGCCGTCGCGGTCGTGATCGTCTCCGCGTCGACCGCGACCCGAACCGTTACCGCCTGCCCGCTCGTGAGCCGGTTGTAGAGCTCCTGGCCCACAGCGAACGACGTCCCGATCACCGGGATGTCCATCTGCGGTGGGTCGAGCGTGCCCGCGATGACGCCGAGCCGGTCGTCGTTCGGGTCGTCGTTCCCCTCGTTGAAGATGACGACGGCGACGGCGCCCGCCGCATCGGCGTTGGCGGCCTTCTGGCGGAACGGGCACGTCCCGCGCTGGACGAGCGCGATCGCGCCCGCCGGGAAGCCGGCGAAGTCGGCCGCGGAACAGCCGCTCTCCGACCCGCCCGGCGAGGGGATCGTGATCCCGCCCGCCGCTACCAGAGACGCGGTGAAGTCACCTGCGCCCGAGTAATCCATGGGCGAGTACTCGCCGTCGAGGCCCTCGACGTACGTCTTCGGATCGGGCGAGATGCGCTGGAACGCGCTCGAGTTGAGGATGAACTGGTCGTACGTGAAGTTCTGGACCGTCACCTCGTAGCCCGCGTCGGTGAGCAGGCCGGCGACGTAGTCCACCGACGCCGCGTAGCCGGGCGTCCCGGACGCCCGGGTGCCGCCGTTGGCGTTGGCGATCGCCTGGAGCTCGGTCTCGTGCTCCATGACCCCCGCGACCGTGACGGCGTTGCGCAGGGCGGTCGTGTCCGTTCCAACCGCGGTCGAGCTGAGCGCCGGCAGAGCCAGCGCGATTACCGCTGCTGCGAGCAGCAGGAGTTTCCTCGGCAAGAGATGCCCCTCTTGTGTCGCTTGACAGTGCTCTAGGGTCGAGCCGGACGGCCGAGGCCGACCCCTTATCGCCGGCGACGGTAGCAAACCGCGGCCGAGGATGATCGTCCGCCCGTTTGCGGCGCGCCTTCCGAGGCCCCGAACGACGAGGGGCCGGCTCGCGCCGGCCCCTCGCGCTCTGCCCACTTGTGAGCTTTAGGGATCCCGGAAGATCCAGAGGCCGCTATCGCGGTCGCTGGCCAGGATGTAGGTGAACCCGTCGTCGCCGACGAACGTCTGCACGCCCCAGAAGTCGTTCCCTTCCGGGTCGAGGTAGCCGCCGACCTCGACGAGCTCGCACGTGCTGTTGTCCTCCGGATCCGAGCACTGGATCTGGATCGCCCGCAGGCCTCCGGAGTAGTACGAGAGGTAGGCGAGCGACGGATCCTGCGGATCCACCGCGACCTCGTGCACCGAGAGGTCGCCGAAGCCGAACGCGAAGTCCGGATCGTGCGCCTCCGGGATGGCGTACGTGTCGAGCGGCTCGAGCGTCTCGGCGTCGATCAGCCAGACGTAGCCCCACCCGTCGAAGAGGGACCCGACCTCGATCTCCTCGCCGATCGTCCCGATCGCGAGGTCCTCGGGATAGGTCCACGGCGGGTCGAGCGGCTCGAGGCCGAAGAGCCGGTGGAACGCGGCGTGCGTGGTGCAGACGGCAACGATCTCGTCGACGAACGCACCCGAGCCGCAGAACGGCTCGCCGCCGGCTGCCTCGCCGCTGTGGTGGTTGACGAAGAGGACCGCGTCCCAGCCAGCAAGCGCGGCCTCGTGGGCCTTCTCACCCGGGAAGCACGCCTCCTCGGGCGCGCTCGGGTCGCCCACCGGGCCACGCTGGAGGACGATGATCGTCTCCTCGCCGGGCTCCAGCATGTCCAGGTATCCGGGGATGTCCTCGGGGCTCGGAATCGGATCCGAGTCCGGACAGCCGTACCCTCCGTACACCACTGGACCGTTGAGCGTCAGGTCCGGGAGGATCGCCGGGGCCTGCCCGCCGGGGACGATGACCGAGGGATAGACGCCCGCGTGCGGGCCGGTCGTGATCTCGAACTCGTCCGTGCGGTAGGGGGCGAAGTCCTCGTCCGTCCCGATGATGAACCGGTTGTCGATGGTCCACTCCGCCTGATGGGCGTTGCCCTCGGGCGTGAGCGCGACCCCGAACGACTCGAGGAGCTCGGGATCGACCGCCGGGTACTCGAAGTCGGCGACGTAGACGGGATTCGCCGGATCGTCGACGTTCAGGATTGTCCAGCCGCCGTCCCAGTAGGACAGGAGCATGAGCCACTCGCCGTCGATCTGCTTCACGACCATGTCGTGCAGGAACGAGTCGGTGAGCCCGAGCTCGGGCTGCGCGACGCCGAAGTCGTTCAGGTCGAGCTCGGCGATCAGCCGCGGCCGGTGCGGGTTCGTGATCTCCATGATGTCGACGTCGGGGAACTCCTCGTTGTCCGTCATGACGATGAAGGCCCGACCGTCCTCCGTCTGCCAGCCGAACACGCTGTGGATCGTGTTGACGTCCCCGATGAGCGCGCTGCGGTCGCCGAAGTGCTCGGAGAGCTTCTTCGGCTTCAGCGGATCGGTCACGTCCCAGAGCGAGACACCGCCCTTGAAGTTCGGGCCGCACGCCTCGTTGTTCATGAGCAGCACATCACCGGTGAACCACCTCGTGCTCAGCTCGATGACCTGCATGCCCTCGCCCGGCCTGCTGTCCTGGCTGGACGGGATGAAGCTCACTTCGCGCGGATTCGCCGGGTCGGAGATGTCGATGACCCAGGCTCCCGCGTCCGGCGAGCTCTGGCCGCCCGCCTCCGAGTTCGCCGCGCAGTCCGGCTCGCCCCAGTTCGCGAGAAACGCGTACTGGTTGTCCGGCGAGACGGCGACGTCGGCGACGAGGTCGGGCGTGTCGGTCACGTCCGCCACGCCGACGAGCTCGATCTTCCCCCACTCACCCGGTCCGAGCAGGTGGTCATCGAGGGTACCGTGTTGGTCGACCATCTCGCAGTCCGCGGCGACGTCGTCCTCTGCGCTACTCGTGACCCTGTCGCGGCCGGGGCCGCACGTGATCTTGTCGGGTCCGCCGCCGCCGAAGAGCCGGTCGGCGCCGGCGCCGCCCGAGAGCGTGTCTCTCCCGCTCCCGCCGACGAGGACGTCGTTCCCGCCGTTGCCGTAGAGCTTGTCGGCCCCGGCGAGCCCATGGAGCTTGTCGGCGCCGCTGAGACCCTGGATCGTGTCGGCGTTCCCCGTCCCGATCAGGCGGTTCGCCGTCGACGTCCCGCTGATCGTGCGCGCGTCGGCGAGTGACCCCGACACGAGCATGGTGAGAAGCGCGAGCGCCAGCAGCAACGGCGCCCGCCGCCGCGCTCTCCCAAGCGAGCGCACGGCCTGAAAACCGTCGGTCCGCATTCCCCTCCTCCTTTTCCCTGTGAGACCCCTCCCGCCGCAAGGCGGGTTTCCCGGGGTTGTAGCGGCGCGAAATGTAGCACGCCGCACGACGGTTTTCCAGAAGGGCTAGAAGAGGCTCTTGTTGGTGGTCTCGGCGCCGACGTGCTCGCGTCCGAGCCGCGTGACGATCCTGCCACGCGGCGTCCGCTGGATCAGGCCGAGCTGGAGGAGGTACGGCTCGTACACGTCCTCGATCGTGTCCGGCTCCTCACCGAGCGCGACGGCCAACGTCGAGAGGCCGACGGGGCCGCCGTCGAACTTGTGCGCGATCGCAGCCAGGAGCTCCCGGTCGGCCCGCTCGAGGCCGTGCCCGTCCACTTCCAGCAGCGCCAGCGCCTCGCGCGCGACCTCGAGGCTGACGGCGCCGTCGTGGCGCACCTCGGCGACGTCGCGGACGCGCCGCAGGATGCGGTTGGCGACGCGCGGCGTTCCGCGCGCGCGGCGGGCGATCTCCTCGCTCGCCTCCTCCGCGATCTGGACGTCGAGGATGCGCGCCGATCGGCGCACGATCAGGGCGAGCTCCACCGGCTCGTAGTGCTCCAGCCGGTAGGTCATGCCGAAGCGGTCGCGCAGCGGGGTGGTCAGGAGGCCGGTCCGGGTCGTCGCCCCGACCAGCGTGAAGGGCGGCAGGTCGAGCGTGAGCGTCCGCGCGGCCGGCCCCTGGCCGACGATGATGTCCAGCCGGAAGTCCTCGAGGGCCGGGTAGAGGATCTCCTCGACGGCCCGGTTGAGCCGGTGGATCTCGTCCACGAAGAGCACGTCGCGCTCCTCGAGGGACGTGAGGATCGCGGCCATGTCGCCTTTGCGCTCGAGCGCCGGGCCCGCGACGCTCTTGAGGCCGACGCCGAGCTCCTCGCGCACGATGTAGGCGAGGCTCGTCTTCCCCAGGCCCGGCGGGCCTGCGAGGAGAACGTGGTCGAGCGCCTCCCCCCTTCCCTTCGCGGCCTCGAGCGCGATCGCGAGCTGCTCCTTGACGCGCTCCTGCCCGACGAACTCCTCCAGGGAGCGCGGGCGCAGCGAGCCGTCGAGCTCCTCCTCGTCCGGCTCGAGCACCGCGGTCGTGACACGCTCGGTCATGCGGCCCTCAGCGCCTGGCGCACACGCTCGGCCGGCGGCAGGTCGGGGTCGGTGTCCGCCAGCCGCTGCTCGGCCTCGGCGGGCGTGTAGCCGAGCTCGACGAGGGCGTCGCGCGCGACCATGTGGCCATCGCCGGGCCCGAGGTGCGGGGCCTCGTCGACGGCCGCGAGCGGCGCGATGCGCTCCTTCAGCTCGAGCACGACTCGCTGCGCCGTCTTCTTGCCGATGCCGGGGATGGTCTGGAAGAGCGCATCGTCCTCGCGGACGATCGCGCGCCGCAGCTCGGCCGGCGAGTAGCCGGAGACGATGGCGAGAGCGACCTTCGGGCCGACGCCGGAGACGGCGAGCAGCTGCTCGAAGAGCTCGCGCTCGGCCGCCTCCGCGAAGCCGTAGAGCTGGAGCGCGTCCTCGCGGACGTGCAGGTGCGTCTCGACGACGACCTCGTCGGCGCCGTCGGCCTTGCGGATCGCGGTCGGCGTCGCGTGCAGCCGGTAGCCGACGCCGCCCACGTCGAGGACGAGCCCGTCCGCGTCGTGGACGACCGGCTTCCCGCGCAGGCGAGCGATCATCCTCGGCTCCGTGCGAGCGCGAGCAGCGGTGGGGCGAGCGCATGGCAGATGGCCACCGCGAGCGCGTCGGCGGCGTGGTGCGGCCGCGGCGTCTCGGAGAGCCCGAGCACGGCCTTCACCATGCGCTGCACCTGAGCCTTCTCGGCGCGGCCGTAGCCGCAGACGGCCTGCTTCACCGTCGCGGGCGGATACTCGGCGCACGCCACGCCGGCGGCCGCGCAGGCGACGAGCGCGGCGCCGCGCGCCTGCCCGACGGAGAGCGCGATGCGGGCGTCGGCGCCGACGTAGGACTCCTCGAGCGCGACCGCCTCCGGCTCGTGCCGGGCGATGATGTCCGCCACCTCGTCGTGGATCTGGCGGAGCCGCGCAGCCGGGGCGTCCCGCGGCGAGGTCTCCCACCAGCCGAACTCCACCGCTCTGAGGCGGCCGCCGTCGCCGGTTGCCACGATGCCGAAACCGCACGCTGCAGTGCCCGGGTCGATGCCGAGGACCTTCACGCATCGAGGTTAGGCGCCGGCCCGGACGTTCCTGCCGGCGGCGAGCGGCTACGAGAGGATGTTCGCCTTCACGCCGGGGTTGTCGGCACACCACTCGCGCAGGTGGCCGAAGACCTTGGCCCGCTGCTCGGACCTCGCTCAGCGGCCGCTCCGGCGTCCACAGGACGCGGACTTCGACGACCTCGTGCGTACGCGAAACCCTCCTACTAGGCCGCGACAGCCTCGAGGATGCCCTCGGGGATGTCGAAGTTCGCGTACACCGCCTGGACGTCGTCGTTCTCTTCCAGCGCGTCCATGAGCCGCAGCAGCTTCTTCGCCGTCGACTCGTTCTCGACCGCCACGGTCGTCTTCGGGAGCATGGTCAGCTCGGCCGACTCGAAGGTGATGCCGGCCGCCTCGAGCGCCGCCCGGACCGCGGCGAACTCGTCCGGTGCCGAGATCACCTCGTAGCTGGATCCGTCCTCGTTGACGTCCTCGGCGCCTCCCTCCGCGGCGACGAGCATGAGCTCGTCTTCGTCGACGGAGTCCGCGGCCACGATCACGACGCCCTTCCGCTCGAACAGCCAGGCGACCGTGCCGCTCGTCCCCAGGTTGCCGTCGTTCTTGGCGAAGATGTGCCGCACCTCGGCGGCGGTGCGGTTCCGGTTGTCCGTCAGCGCCTCCACGAAAACGGCCACGCCGCCGTCTCCGTAGCCCTCGTACGTGACCGTCTCGTAGGCCTCGCCGTCGGCGGATGCCCCGGCGCCGCGGGCGACCGCGCGCTCGATGTTGTCCTTCGGCATCGAGTTGTCCCGCGCCTTCTGGATCGCCGTGGCCAGCGTGGCGTTCCCGTCCGGGTCAGGCCCGCCCTCGCGGGCAGCCACGATGATCGCGCGCGTCAGCTTCGAGAAGAGCTTGCCGCGCTTCGCGTCGGCCGCGCCCTTCTTGTGCTTGATGCTCGACCACTTGCTATGCCCGGACATGCTCTTCCTCCCTGACGAGATCGAGGAAGCGCTCGTGGATGCGCGTGTCGTCGGTGAGCTCCGGATGGAACGACGCCGCCAGCACCCGGCCGTCGCGTACGAGGACGGGCTCGCCGCCGAGCCGTCCGAGCACCTCGACCGCCGGCCCGGCGTCCACGATCCGCGGTGCCCGGATGAAGACGCCGCGGACGGGCTCCGGCTCGCCCTCGAGGTCGACGTCGGCCTCGAAGCTCGCCACCTGCCGCCCGAACGCGTTGCGCGCCACCTCGACGTCGAGGAGACCAAGGTGCGCGCGGTCGAAGAGGATCATGCCCGCACACGTCCCGAAGAGCGCGCCCGGGAAAGCCGCAACCGGCTCCTCGAGACCGCCGATCCGCATGAGCCGGCGGATCGCGGTCGACTCCCCGCCCGGGACGACGAGCCCGTCCAGCCCGTCGAGCTGCTCCGGGCGGCGAACCTCGACCGTGTCCACGCCGAGCCGCCGCAGCATGGCCGCGTGCTCCCTGAAGTTGCCCTGAACCGCCAGGACGCCGATGCGCGTCGGGTCGCTCATCTTCCCTCGTGAAACTGTACCCCCGGGGCCTTCGGCCCCTCGCCCCCGCTTGCGACGCTAGCAGCGAAAAAGTGACGCGTGTGCGCCCGATCGTGCCAGGTCCGTGCCGATCGTTCCGGCGGGAGCGGCCGCTACCAGCCGCGGGTCTCGAGCAGCTCTTCCGGCGCGAGCGCCGCGGCGTCCAGGCCGCGCATCGGCTCGCCCAGCCCGGTCGAGACGCGGGCCAGCGTCTCCGGGTCGGAGAAGTGCGTGGTCGCCTCGACGATCGCCTTCGCGCGTACGAGCGGATCGGAGGACTTGAAGATCCCGGAGCCGACGAACACGCCGTCCGCGCCGAGCTGCATGCAGAGGGCCGCGTCGGCCGGCGTCGCGATGCCGCCGGCGGTGAAGGTGACGACCGGCAGGCGCCCGTTCTCGGCCACCCAGCGCACGAGCTCGACCGGCGCCTGCATCTCCTTCGCCTCGGTGTAGAGCTCCTCGGACGAGAGCGTGCCCAGTCGGCGAATGTCGCCGAAGACGGCGCGCATGTGCCGAACCGCGTTGACGATGTCGCCCGTGCCCGCCTCGCCCTTGGTGCGGATCATGGCCGCGCCCTCGCTCAGGCGCCGCAGCGCTTCGCCCAGGTTGCGGCAGCCGCAGACGAACGGGATGTTGAACGCCCACTTGTCGATGTGGTGCGCCTCGTCGGCGGGCGTGAGCACCTCGCTCTCGTCGACGTAGTCGACCTCGAGCGCCTCGAGGATCTGCGCCTCGACGAAGTGGCCGATCCGCGCCTTGGCCATGACCGGGATGGACACGGCCTCCTGGATCTCGCGGATCTTGGTCGGGTCGGCCATACGCGCGACGCCGCCCTCGGCGCGGATGTCCGCCGGCACGCGCTCGAGCGCCATGACCGCGACCGCCCCGGACTCCTCGGCGATCCGCGCCTGCTCGGCGGTGGTGACGTCCATGATCACGCCGCCCTTGAGCATCTCGGCGAGACCGCTCTTGACCCGCATGGTCCCCAGCTCGGCCATGCGAAGAGTTTATCTGCGAGCGCTCGCGCCTGAGCCGCGCTGCTCGCCCCGATCCCGCGTCTCAGTCGCGCCGTAGCCTCCGGCTACGAGCACTCCCTGTGTCCTTGCCTCGGAACGACCATCGCACCCCGCGGGAGCGGTGTTCCCCCGAACGCTCTATGCGGTCAAAAGCTCAAGGGCCGCATCCGGCTCCTTGAACGGCGGGATGACGTAGATGCCGGCGGCCCGCGTCCGCGAGCCCTCGGCGAGCTGCCGTGCGAGCTCGAAGCCGACGGCCCGCGCGTCGGCGCCGGCCTCCCCGAGCCGCTCCTGAACGGCATCGGGGATCGTGATCCCGGGCACCTCGTTGTGCAGGCGGAACGCGAGCTGGTAGCTCGTGAGCGGCCAGACGCCGACCAGGAGCGGGATCGGCGACTCGCCGCCGAGCCGCTCGAGGAACCGGTCCAGGTAGCCGAGGTCGAAGAGCGCCTGGGTCATCGCGAAGCGCGCGCCGGCCTCCACCTTCTCGTGGAAGCGCTCGAGCTCGCGGTCGAGGTCGTCGGCGGAGGGATTCACGGCCACGCCGACGTAGAACGAGGTCGGCGCGTCGATTGCCTTCCCGGAGAAGTCCTCGCCCCGGTTGAGATGGCCGAGGAGCGAGACGAGCCCGATCGCGTCCACGTCGTAGACGCCGCTCGAACCCGGGTAGTCGCCCACGTGCGGCGGGTCGCCGGTGACGGCGAGCACGTTCCGGACACCCTCGGCATGTGCGCCGAGAAGCTGTGACTGGAGCCCCATGACCGAGGCGTCGCGCGGCGTGACGTGCGGGATCGTCTCGAGCGCAACCGACCGCTCGATCACGGTCGCGGCCATCAGCGCCGAGAGCCGCGCTCGCGCCATCGGGTTGTCGTTGATGTCGACGGCGTGCACTTCACCGGAGTCGCGGAGCCGCGCAGCGACCCCGAGCATCGCCTCCATGTTCGTCCCCTTCGGCGGGTCGAGCTCGACGGACACGACCCACTCCCGCGCCTCGAGACGATCCTGGAGCAGCGTCTTGCCCGCCGCCGGCGCCTGCCTGGGCGCGACCTCGCGCTCGACGACGAAGAGGGCGACCCGCGGCTCGCGTCCCTCCTCCATCGCCGCGCGGATGGCCGCGATCTGCGCCGGAGTCGTGCCGCAGCAGCCTCCGATGAGCCGTGCGCCCTGGCTGTGAGCCTGCGCGGCGAACTCGGCGAAGTAGTCCGGCGTCGCGTGCGGATAGACGATGCGCCCGCCGGAGCGGCTCGGCAGCCCGACGTTCGGCTGCGCGCTCAGCGGGAGCCCGTTCGCGGCCGCGCTCATCTCGCCGAGGGCCGCAAGCGCGGCCTGGGGACCGAGCCCGCAGTTGGCGCCGGCCGCCGCGACCCCGAGCTCCTGGAGCCGGGCGACCGCGTTGCGGGCCTGCACCCCGGCCAGCGTCTGGCCGTCCTCGTCGAACGTGAGCTGAGCCACAATCGGCAGCGACGAGACGTCCTGCACCGCCCGGATCGCGGTCTCCAGCTCGTCCAGGTCGTAGAAGGTCTCCACGAGGAAGAGGTCGACGCCGCGGCCCTCGAGCAGCCGCGCCTGCTCGTGGAAGACGGCGTACGCGTCCTCGGCCCCGGTCGTGCCTTCGAGATCCCCGAGCGGACCGATTGCTCCGCCCACCAGCACGGGCACGCCTGCCACCTCGCGCGCCTCGCGCGCGAGCTTGACGCCGCGCTCGAGGATCTCCTCGAGCCGATCGTCCAGGTACTGCGCCGAGAGCTTGCGCCGGTTTGCGCCGAAGGTGTTCGTCTCGATCAGGTCCGCGCCTGCACGGATGAACCCGGCATGGACGCCGATGACCGCCTCGGGCGCCTTGAGATTCGCCTCCTCTGGACAGCGCAGCCGCGGCACGGCCGTGCTCAGCAGCGCCCCCGTGCCGCCGTCGCCGACGACGACGCCGCCTTCGGCCAGCCGTTCCTCGAACCTGCTCATCCCGCTCTGAGCGTAGCGCCCGCGACTAGATTGGCGTCATGGCCGACATCCGTCGCTGCGGAGTCGACGACCTTCCCGCCATCCTGGCGATCGTCAACGCGGCCGCCGATGCCTACCGCGGCGTGATCCCGGCCGACCGCTGGCGAGAGCCCTACATGGATCCCGAGGAGCTGGAGACGGAGATCGCGGACGGAGTCGCCTTCTGGGGCTATGAGGTGGACGGCGAGCTCGTCGGGGTCATGGGCATCCAGGCGCTCGAGGACGTCGACCTGATCCGCCACGCCTACGTCGCGCCCGGGAACCAGGGGCGCGGGATCGGCGGGGAGCTGATTGCCCACCTCCAGCGCCTCACCGAGCGGCAAGTGCTCGTCGGCACCTGGGCTGCGGCCGAATGGGCGATCCGCTTCTACCGCCGGCACGGTTTCCAGCTCGTCACGCCCGAGCAGAAGACCGAGCTGCTCCAGGCCTACTGGAACATTCCGGAACGCCAGATCGAGACGTCGGTGGTACTGGCCAAGCCGCCGCTCGTTGGAGGACCGGCCTGACCGGCCGGCTCGTCGTTGCCGAGCGGGTTGTAACGAAGCGCACGTCTAGTTCATACTTGACGGCGCAAACGAGCTGCGGAGGAACCCATGCGTAGAGCTCTGGCGGTCGTCGTCGTGCTCGGCGTGCTTGCCGTTGCCGGCACCAGTGCGTCGGCGGCAAACCCGAATGCCTCGTGCAACGGCATCCTCGTCTCGTCGCTGGCCGGACAGCCTGGTGTCGTCGGCGACCTGACCCGCGAGTTCCACGACCTGTTCAAGGAAGCGGGAATCCCGCCCGGCTTCTTCGATGTTGCGGGCGCTCAAGAGCACGCCGGCAGCGTCGAGGGCTGCCTGAGCCCGTAGCACGTCCGCGCCCGATCCCCCGCCCCCCGATGTCGTCGTCTAGGGAGACGACCAACCAGCCGTCGGCGGTGCCGGCTACGGCGGCCTCTTGGCCACTTCCAGACTTCTGCCGACAGGGTCGTCAGTTGTTTGGGTCCGGGCCGGTCTCGGTGGGCATGCCCAGTCCCAGGCCCTCCGGCGTGGAACGGGCGACGATCGTCCCATCCGCATTTCGGGCCACCGCGCTCACCGTCTTGCCGTGCGTGAGCGCGGTAAGGGCGCGTTCGGGAAGACCAGCGAGGAAGAAGCGATCCGGGCCGACCGAGGCGGTGACGATGCCGCTCGCATCAGGCAGCTCGATCTCGACCTTGACGGCGTCCGCTGTTCCGACGCGACCGAAGGCGAATCCGCCGTCGTGCCCCATCTGCGGCGTGAGCGCGATCTCGTTCGGCCCGGGGTCGCTCGCAGTGCAAACGCTGCCGGACGGGCCGCTCCGCTGCACGACGCCGGGGTTCGGCGCGAAGTAAAGGCAGAAGCCGCCGCCCTCCGTCGGCGCCGCGTAGGCGGGGTGCTCGTCGATCACGCCGATCTGAACTGCCCTCGACGCGTCGACCCCCGGCGCGTCGGGGCCGCTGTTGAGATCCTCGAACGTCTGCTTGACCTGGGCCGGTGCCGGCGAGAACGCGCCGGTCACCGCAGCGATCGCGCCGCCGACCGCTCCGACCGCGACGACGGCCACCGCCGCGGCGAGGTACGTCTTGCGGCGGCGGGCCGCGCGCGACCGGTCCCGGGCGACGGCCCTGACGAGGTCGGCGCGGATCCGCCCCAGCGCCGGAGTCAGCTCCGGGATGTTCGTCTCGGTCATCTCGTCCTCCTGGTTCATCGGGTTGGCTCGAGCCGCTCGCGCAGGGAACGCAGTCCGAGCGAGACCCACTTGCGCGCGGTGGTTTCGCTGCAGTTGAGCCGGAGGGCCAGTTCGGGGTAGTCGAGCTCGTCGACGACGCGCATCTGCACGGCTTGTCGGTGCGTTCGCGGGAGCTCGTCCATCGCAGCCTCGAGCGCCGGACGGCTCGCGGTCGCGTCCAGCCGCTCCGCGAGCGCCGCCCCGGTATCCGGCTCGGCTGTGAGCGGCATCCCGAGTCGTCGGCGCGCCTTCAGCTCGATCCGACCGCGACGACGGCGGGAGGCGAGGAGGTTGCGGGCGATGCCATGCAGCCAGCCCGCTGCGTTCCCGTCACCCGGATCGTGGAAGCTCCCGCGGCCGATCCAAGCCTGCGCGAACAGCTCCGCGACCAGATCGAGCGCGTCGACTTCGCCCAGCCCCGCCCGCCGCGCCCACCCGTAGGCCCGCACCGCATAGCGGTCGTAGAGCTTCCCGAACGCCTCCGGGTTCCGCTTCGCGGCGGCCAGCAACTCCGCATCTCGCACCATCGCCTGCTTGCCCATCGGCCTCCCTCGAAGTGAGCCTTCCACCTTGTATATGGCACGAGGCGGCGACCTTGTGAATGAGACACTTCGGTCGTTCTGCCCTGACTGCGCGGAGGAGGAGTTCGGCCCTTCGAAGCCGGCCTCGAGCATCGCGAGAGTAAGAAGCACGCCCGGTTTCTTGTTCGGCCTGACGGCGTGAGGGCTCAGCGAGGGCGACGGCAGCAGCCTTCGCCGGTGGCCTAGCGCACGCCTTACCGGAAGCCTTGTCGGTATGCCCTCAAGCCGCCGCCGATGCCGACAAGCAAGAGGAGCCCCATCAGAGCGAACAGCGCGAGAACGAGCGGGCCGTCCGCGGTGGCGTCGGAAGAAAGGCCATCGTCCTCGAGCGCGCCTGCCGGTTGGCGTCGGCTGCGCTGAGGATCGCGTCTCCTTCCATGCGGTCGGTAAGGGCGCCCGGCGGGTCGCAGTCTTCCGAACAACCAGTCTGACTCGCTAGGTAACTCGGGCCGTCCTCGTCTGCCGAGCCGGAGTCGTTGGTCGACCGATCCGGGCCTGCGGGATCCTCGCCTCCTGGGCCGCTGGGGCCGCCGGATTCGGGGCTGCCCGATTCCCCGCCAGTCCCACCTTCCTCGCCGCCAGTCCCGCCCTCCTCGCCGTCCGGGTCGCCTTCCTCGCCGTCCGGGTCGCCTTCCTCGCCGTCCGGGTCGCCTTCCTCGCCGTCCGGGTCGCCTTCCTCGCCGTCCGGGTCGCCTTCTTCACCTCCCGGAGGCGGCTCCTTCGCCTTCTTGGGAGGCTTCCCCTTCTTGACCGGCTTCTCTACGTCGGGCGGTGCTGGCGGGGAGAGCTGTGCAGCGGCGGGCGGGCTCGCCGTTGCAAGAATGATCGCGAAGAAAAGAAGGAAGACCCCGAGCCGCATCCCCGATGACCACTGCTCCTGCCGGTTGCGCCAACATGTTAGCCGCTCAGTGCAGCCGCGACTCAGCGGCTTAGCAAACGCCGCACTAGCACTCAAGGAGAAGGGTCTCTACCCCTAAGCGGCCGCCTGCTGCGGCGGGCACACCTGATCCGAGTACGAGCAGAAGACGCAGCAGTCGCCGGTCAGCGGCCGAAGTAGGGCGCCGCACCTGTCGCAGCGGTAGAGGTGCCTGCACGCGTCGCTTGGCATCGTCTCGACCTTGGAGAAGCCGCAGTTCGGGCAGGTGATCCGCGCCTCGAGCACGAGTCCAGCCATATGCGGAGCGTACCCCTCCGTTCATTCGAGCCTAGCGTGTCCAGCGCATAAGCACTTCACTAGCCCGCTCGAGTCTGGGCCGGGCAGGGGTGCAGGCCGATCGGGTTCAGCTAACCGCCCGGCCCAGCTAGACCCCGGCGCATCGACCTTCCCGGGGCGTGGGCAGGGTTAATCCATCGCGTCCGCTCCGTTCGTAGTCCCCTGTATCCGCGCAGCGCGAGAAAGGAGGACTCGTGATGAAAGCGCGTATACGGACTCTTCGTGCAACGATCGTCGCGGTGGTGGCGGCAGTTGCCGTACTTGTCCTGGCAGGGGTCGTGGCGGCCAGCCCGCTCTACTGTGGCAGCGGCCGTGGCTCGACGCCCGAAGCCGCGATCAAGAAGGCGATCTACGACGCGCAGGTCTCCGCCGACGGAGACGGGCTGTACACCTGCACCATCGTCGGCGAGCCGACCGTGTGGTTCGTCCCATACGAGACCTACCCGGGGGGCTACTACCGAGCCGGCGTGAACATGACCTGCAGCTGACATCGGTTCGAGCGGCATCGACGAGGATTGCCGCGACAAGCTGCGACGCGGTCCCGCGGATCACGTCGCAACGAGCGGGTCGAGCACGTTCCGCAGCATCATGCGGCGACGCGGCAACGTGCTCGGCCGGCTCTCTCGCCGGTGGATCCCGCCGCCGCGTCGGAGCCTGACCCTGCCGGGGCGTGGGCAGGGCCGTCCCAGGGTTGCCTTCGGCCCGCGCCCTCGGCCTGAAGGGTGCAGGGCGGGGACGTGTTCGACCGTTCTACTAGGTCTTCCGGCGGCCCGAGATAGGCCACTCGGCCCATTGTTTCCCGTTACCGGGGGTGAGATCCTCGGTGCCTTCAGGCCCACCCCTGGGTCAGTTTTGGCCCAGAAGGTTCGGGTCTGTTGCCAATTCCGGAAGGAGCCGTTCCCTTTGAAACGTTTGTTCCTGCTACTCGCGGCTGACCAACTCCGGAACCGGTGATGCTCTGGGCGATCATTGGACTGTCCTGGGCCGCTCTGTTCCTCGTAGTGCTCGTCTTCGCTCTGGCGTTCTGCCGTGTATCGAGTGAGGCGGACAGAAAGACAGAAAGATTGAGAGAGGCCGAGGCGACTCCTGACCTACGGCGCTCGCCGGCGGTTCGGCATCCCGTGAACGCTTGGGATCAGGCGCAGGAACGGCCCAGAGGACTTCGAACGAGCACACCTGATCGGCGCCTCGCTCGCCCGCTCGACTAACGACCGACGGAGATCCATGAAGAAGAAGGGAGCCCTCACCGCCATGATCCTGGCGGCACTGACGGCGGCGCCGATCGCGAGCGCCGACACGCCCAGTTGCGTCACGAGGGGCGAGTTCAGCAGGATCCACAAGGGTGACTCGCTCAACCGGGTCGCCCGCATCTTCGACACGCGAGGCATGCAGGTCAGCAGCTCCTTGTACCGAGGGTACGAATCGCAGATCCGCCAGTACCGGACCTGCCGGAAGAACTCGCTGGTGCAGGTCAGCTTCAGCAAGACGCCGAACACGCGGTACCGGATGGACGGCAAGTACGCCATCTGGGGCTAACGCCGCCTGAGCCAGAGGGGTCCTGGCACCTACAGCGTGTGCGGGAAAGCCCGCGCCGATGCACGACCTCGGCCGGGTGGGTTCTCCGCTGAGGCGCAGGTTTGTACCGATCAGGCGTCACAGAGCGCCGGCGTGATGCCTCAGACGGTGCGGGGTCGCCACGGCTCGTGCTCGTGCGCGAGCCAGACCAGCTCGGGGTCGAGCGCAAGGACCCGCTGCCGGCCTTCGGTGGGCGGCTCGTCGAACTCGCCGAACCACACCGCCACGTCGCCGCCGACGATGACCGGGCGCCCGCCAGTCTCGACGACGACCATCTGCATGCCGGGTGTGTGGCCCGGCGCCGGGACGAGTCGGAGCCCGGGCAGCAGCTCGTGCTCGCCGTCGACCGGCACGTACCGCACGCCGGGCGCCTCGACCCACTCGCGAATGGTGTAGTCGTCCTCGCTGCGCGCGTCGTCGAGCTCCCGACGCTGGACATAGATCGGCTTGCCGGCGAAGAGGTGGTTGCCGCCGCAGTGGTCGGCGTGCAGGTGTGTGTTGACGACGATGTCGATGCCGGCGAGATCGAAGTCCTGCTCGCTCAGCGGCTGGAGGCGGGGATCCATGTCGGCCATCGCCGGGTGCAGCTCCGTCATGCCGGTGTCGACCAGCACGCGCGCATCGGGATGGTCGATGACGTGCACGTAGACCGGCATCCGCTCGCCCTCGACGGAAAGGTCGGCAACGAAGACTGGCGTGATGGTGATCGAGGTAGGGGCGTTCATTGTGTACCGACCGCCGCGGTAGTGGTTGATATGTGAGTCATGATGACCTCCTTTACCGGTTACTGGCTGACGCGCGGCCGGCCGCACTGCATCGCGCGCTGGCCGAGCAGCTCGACCGAGAGCACCTCGTCGCGGACGCGGGAGCCGAACGACTCCACGAACGGGCCGACGGCCAAGCTCGGCCAGCGCAGCCGCCGCAGGCTTGGGGCGTCCGTCCCGCGAGGCCGGCCAGGCACGCGAGCACGGCGTGCGCCTCCTCGAACCCAACGTCCGGGACCTCGGCGCAGTGGCGCGCGTGCCACCGCAGCCCGCGCGCCGGAACCTCCCAGGATCGTCCACCAGCAGGACGACGAGCTCGAGCGCGTCCGGGAGGCTCACGAAGTCGAGCTCGGTCGCGGTGGCGAACGCCACGGTTGCGTTCTGCGAGTCGAGCGCGCGGCGGAAGCGGGCGTAGGGTGAGCCCTGCGAGGTCACGAACAGATGCTCGCACAGACACGTCGTCTCCTACGACGAGCGGGGGCTGCCGCTGTACGCGCCGCGGGGGATCGTCGTCAGGCCGTGGCTGGGGTGAATTTTGAGGTAGGCGTCCGAGCACGCAGCGGTGCACGCACGCGACGGACATTTCCGGCACCCCGGCACACCTGACCCATGCAACCATGCGGTTGTCGCTCAACCATGCGGAAGCGAATGGGCCCGCCTGGATTCGAACCAGGGACCAACGGATTATGAGTCCGCTGCTCTGACCAGCTGAGCTACGGGCCCGCAGCCGCAAGCGAGCTTAGCGCCGCGGCCGGTGGACCGTTCCGCTTCGCGGCCGTCGGCGGGAATGGTAAGAATAGGCGCGCATGTCCCGGAGCTTCAGGGTGCCGTCCACGCGCTCGGCGATGAGGGCCGCCGAATGAAGGTCTTCCAGGCGGAGCGCAGCCTGCGCACGGCGGGTGGTCTCGAGATCCGCGACATCACCGACGAAGTGCGCGAGTTCGTGCTCGAAAGCGGCGTCATGGACGGGATCGCGTGCGTGTACTCGCCCCACACCACCTGCATGGTCCGTGTGAACGAGTTCGAGGCGGGCTTCCTCGAGGACTTCACCCGGCTGCTGCGGCGGCTCGTCCCCAGCGAGAAGTACTACGCGCACGACGACTGGGACCGCCGCACCGAGAACATCTGCCCGGAGGATATGGAGTTCGGGAACGGCCACTCGCACTGCATGGCCATGCTGCTCGGGCCCGCCGGCGAGTCGATCCCGGTGCGTGACGGCGAGCTTTGCCTCGGCACCTGGCAGCGCGTCCTCTTCATCGAGCTCGACCGCTCCCGCGACCGGCGCTGGATGGTCCAGGTCGTCGGCGAGTAGCGAGGGACACGTCCCGGGCGGCACAGGGCTTCATTCTGATTCGTGCCCTAGAAACGAAAACGGGGCCGCCGCAGGCCCCGTTCCCTTTGGGTGGAAAACACTTCCCGGAGTGCCCCCGCCGCATCGGGGCCCCGTCGGCGCTTTCCTCTATGCCCTGAAGTTTCGGCTTTCGGCGCCGCTTCGACCCCCCTCCGTGGGAGTTGACTGCGTCACCCTTCCGGGGTTGACTACTCCGGTTCACCGCTCGATGCGCCACCCTGCGACCCCTCCCAGCACTGAGCTTGAAGACGAAGGCGAGCGAGCGGGACGTCCCGCTCTTCCCCGCCGTCGAGAGGGCGCTCGCCACCCTCCTAGAGCGCGAGCTCGCCGCTGGCCGCGGCGGCGAGGACGACCTCGTCTTCCTGACCCGCACGGGCCTGCCGCTCTCGCAGCGGAACGTCGCTCGCGCCGTCGAGGAGGCCGCGAAGGCGGCCGGTCTCGGGCGGGCGACCCCGCACGACCTGCGCCGCTCCTTCTGCTCGCTCGCAGGACGTCGCGGCGTCGACCCCATCGAGGCGGCGCAGATCACGGGCCACTCGGCCGCGGTCTGGGCTCGCCACTGCGCTCGGTCGTTCGGGAAGGCGCAGCGCGACGAGGCACGCGAGCGGATGCTCGAGCACGGCTTCGGGGCGGCTCCCGAGCTCGCCGCGGGCGCAGGATCGCGATGACACTCAGCACCGACCCGGCGAGAGCAATAAGCCCGACGCGCGACCCGACGCGCTTGTCGCTGCGCTCGACGACCCGTGCTGGATCAAATCGCGCTAGCGTCCTCGGGGTGGACGGTGTTCTGCGGGAAGTGGTCGACAGCGACCTCGACGCGTTCTTCGAGCACCAGCGCGAGCCCGAGGCGAACCGGATGGCGGCCTTCCCGGCCCGCGACCGCGAGGCCTTCGACGCGCACTGGCGGCGGCTCCTTGCCGACGACTCGTTGACGAAGAAGACGATCGTCTACGAGGGCGAGGTGGCCGGCAACGTCGGGTGCTGGGAGCAGGAGGGGCGGCGTCTCGTCGGCTACTGGATCGGACGGGAGTTCTGGGGCAAGGGCCTTGCGACACGTGCGCTTCAGGAGCTCACCGGCGAGGTGACCCAGCGACCGCTGCACGCCTGGGTCGCGACGAGCAACGTCGCCTCGATCCGCGTGCTCGAGAAGTGCGGGTTCGTCCGCGTCGGCTCGCAAGAGAACGACGTCGAAGAGCTGCTCTTCGAGCTACGCGACGGCCTCTAGCGGTCGCAACCCGACACGGCACGCGGACAGAGTGCGCTGACATTGCGCTGACATTTCCAGCGCCCGCGCAGTCGCGGCGGTCAGGATGAAGAGCGGAAACCCTGTGTTCATCGGGGTCTCCGCTGACTCCCCGGGTTGGACTCGAACCAACAACCCTCCGGTTAACAGCCGGATGCTCTGCCAATTGAGCTACCGGGGATCGCTCGGCCGGAAAAGTCTAGCGAAGCTCCGTGGCGCCCTCTTCGATCGCCTCGCGGATGCGCCGCAGCAGCTGCTGGAGCTCGATCACGCGCTTCGTGTCGCCGCCCCTCACCTCCTCGTCGAGCTCCCGCTGGACGAGCCGCTCCTCCAGGCGGAAGAAGAGCTCGCGGGCGGCCTCCTCCTCGAGCTGGTCGGCCGCGGCCGTGGCGCGCAGCTCCGCGACCGCGGCGACGAGATCGCCGTCGGCCTCGCCCCCATCGACGAGATGGGCTCGGAGCCGACGGTGAAGATCGCTGTCGAAGTGCCGGTCGTCGAGCGGTCTGAGGTAGCGGTCGACGAGGTCGGGCGACGTCGTGCACGCCGCCAGTAAGCGGCGCTCCAGGCGTGTGCCGGCATCGAGGAGCTTCGGGGAGACCTGGCTGACCACACTGGCGCTGCCCGCCGCGATCCGGATTTGAATCCCCAGCCGATCGGAGGCATAACGGGCCACCTCGTCCTTCTCCGGTCCAGAGGGAGCGGCGTCGAGCAGTTTCGTCACGTGCTCGTACGCCTCTTGCGGTGGCTTGGTGGCCAACTCGGTGTCGACGCGGTGGCGGAGGTAGCCGACCGAGCCCGCGAGACGCTCCTCGAAGCCCTCGGCCGCGTCCGCGGGGTCGAGCCCCGGCGGGAGCGGGACGACGCGCACGTCGAACCCCGTCCGCACGGCCAGCTCCATTCCGCGTAGCGTCGCGGCCTCGCCGGCGGCGTCGGCGTCGAAGCAGAGGTAGAGATGGCGCGCGAGCCGGCGGAGCTCCTTCAGCTGCGGCTCCGTCAGCGCCGTCCCCATCGAGGCAACCACGGAGTGGAGACCGGCCTGGTGGAGCGCGAGGACGTCCGTGTAGCCCTCGACGACGAGCGCCCGCTCCTCCTTGGCAACGGCGGAGCGGGACCGGTCGAGGCCGTAGACGATCGAGCCCTTCCGGAACACCTCTCCCTCCGGCGAGTTCACGTACTTCGCGGGAATCGGATCGTCGTCCCGGAGCCGCCGCGCCCCGAAGCCGAGAACGCGGCCCCGGGCGTCGGCCAGCGGGAAGACGAGCCGGCCGGCAAAGTAGTCGTTCCCGCGGCGGTTGACGAGGCCGGCTGCGACGAGCTCGTCCTGCGAGTAGCCCTTGCCACGGGCCTTCTGCGCCAGCATGGCGCCGCCGGGCGACAGGCCGAGCCGGAACTCCCGGCAGACCTGCTCCTTCAGGCCGCGCTCGGCCAGGTACGCCCGCACCGACTCGCCCGCGTCCGCCTCCCAGAGGTAGCGCTCGTAGAAGCGCGCCGCCTGCTCGAGGAGGGCGAGGAGCCGCTCCCGACGGGCCCGGCGGGCCTCGTCCTGCGGCGACGTCTCCTCGTACTCGAGCGTGATCCGGTAGCGGTCGGCGAGCCACTCGATGGCCTGGACGAAGTCGAGCCCCTCCGTCTCCTGCACGAACGTGATCAGGTCGCCGCCCTTGCCGCAGCCGAAGCAGTGGTAGAGCTTCCCTACAGGGTCGACGGAGAAGCTCGGCGTCTTCTCCTCGTGGAACGGGCAGCGGCCGCTCCACTGGGCGCCTGTGCGCCGAAGCTGCGTGCGCGCGCCGACGATCTCGACCATGTCGGCGGCCGCCTTTACCTCGTCGACCGAGGACTGCCTTATGACGGCCAAGCGAGCGCGAAGCGGTCGGTCATGCCGGCCACGTAGTCGGTGACCCGTTCGGGAAGATCGCCGGGGCGGTCGGGCGGGAGCTCCTCGGGATGCTCGACCAGCTGGACGAAGATGCGGCGCACGGTGCCGACGGCAAGTGCGCGCTGGGCCTCTTCGGCGGGACCGAGGTACACGCGCGCGAACATGAACTCGCGCAGGGCGAGCATGGCGCGGCCGATCTCCTCACTCTGGACGATGTCGCCCGCCTCGGCCGAGGACTCGACGATGTCGTGTACGAGCGTGTCGATCCGGCGCGAGCCGCGCGCCCCGAGCAGGGCGATCTCGTCCTGCGGCAGCTCCTCGGGCCGCAGGATTCCGGCGCGCACGGCGTCGTCGATGTCGTGGTTGATGTAGGCGACCCGGTCGACCAGGCGCACGATCTTCCCCTCGAGCGTCGCAGGCTCGCCCGGGCCGGTGTGGTGGAGGATGCCGTCGCGTGTCTCCACGGTGAGGTTGAGGCCGCGGCCGTTGCGCTCGAGCACCTCGACCACGCGGAGGGACTGCTCGTTGTGGCGGAACCGGCGCCCGAAGCGCTCGGAGACCGCCGCGTCGAGGGCCTCCTCACCGGTGTGCCCGAACGGCGTGTGGCCGAGGTCGTGCCCGAGCGCGATCGCCTCGGTCAGGTCCTCGTTCAGGCGCAGCGCCCGCGCGACCGTCCGCGAGATCCCGGCCGTCTCGAGCGTGTGCGTCAGCCGCGTGCGGAAGTGGTCGCCCTGCGGGTCGATGAAGACCTGCGTCTTGTGCTTCAGCCGGCGGAACGCCTTCGAATGCGCGATGCGGTCGCGGTCTCGCTGGAACGGCGTCCGCAGGCGGCATTCCTCCTCCTCGGCGTGGGCGCGCCCGCGCGTCTCGTACGAGCGCACCGCAAGCGGGGAGAGCCAGCTCTCCTCCTGCTCGCGGACGCGGGCCTCGAAGGCGTCCGCCACCCGTCCGGCGACGTCGGGCATCGTCCTACGCTACCGCTAGATGATGATGGGGACCGTGCCCCCGTCGGCACTCCACGCGGATCCCGTCACGTAGCCGGCACGGTCCGAGCACAGGAAGACGATCACGCCCGCGATCTCCTCCGGCTCGGCCAGACGCCCGAGCGGCCGGCCCTTGGCGACGCCGGCCAGGACCTCCTCCCTGCTCTTGCCCGACCGCTGCGCCGCCTGGTCGGCGAGCCCGCCGGGCGCGAGCCACGCCGGCGACGCGGTCGGTCCCGGCGTGACCGCGTTGCAGAGGATCCCGTCGCCCGCATAGAGATCGGCAACGAGGCGCGAGAGCGAGAGCACCGCGGCCTTCGTCACGCTGTAGTTCGGCATCGACGTCGACGGCCGCTTGCCGGCGGTCGAGCTGACGTTGACGATCCGGCCCCAGCCGCGGCCGCGCATCCCCGGCAGCGCCGCCTGGATGGCGCGCACGTAGCTCATGACGTTGAGCTGCCACATCGACTCCCAGTCGGCGTCCGTGAGCTCGTCGAATCCGACCTGGAGGGCGAGGCCGACGTTGTTGACGAGGCAGTCGACCTGGCCGAGCTCGGCCTCGGCGCGGGCGATGAGCCCGGCCGGTGCGTCTGGCAGCGCCAGGTCGCCGGCGACGCCGAGCGCGGCGCCGACCTCGGCCCCCGCAGCCTCGACCCGCTCGGGGTCGCGGCCGGAGACGACGACTCGAGCCCCCTCGGCCGCGAGCAGGCGGGCCGTCTCGAGCCCGATGCCGGCGGTCGAGCCGGTGACGACGCAAACGCGATCGGCGAGCCCGAGCTCCACGCGCCTACGATATCCGGCATGGCCTACGCCCACGGCTCGATCGACGACCTCGGGACCGGCGTCTTCCGCAAGGTCCGCCAGGCCCTCGGGGTCACCGCCTTCGGCGTCAACGCGATGGTGCTGCCGCCCCAGACGGGCTGGTTCGAGCACTTCCACGACGAGCAGGACGAGCTCTACTTCGTCCATCGCGGCCTCGCAGGCTTCGAAGTCGAAAGCGAGCGCTTCGAGCTCGGGCCGGGCGGCGTCTGCCACGTGGAGTCGACCTCTCCGCGCCGCGTCTGGAACGCGGGCGACGGCGACCTCGTCCTCCTGATCGTCGGCGGCCGCGGCGGCTACATCGGCCGTGACGGTCACATGGTCGACGCCGAGGACGAGGAGCGGCGGCGGGCGTTCAGCGCCGGCGAGGAAGCCGTCATCCGCCGGCTGCCCGAGTGACGACCGTCTACCTCGCCCGCCACGGCGAGAGCGACTGGAACGCGGCGAAGCGCTTTCAGGGCCACAGCGACCGGCCGCTTACCGAGCTCGGCCGGCAGCAGGCCGAAGTCCTCGCCGACAAGCTCGCGGCGGTTGCAGAGCTCAGCGCCATCTACACGAGCCCTCTCCGCCGCGCGCTCGACACTGCCGCCGTCGTCGGCGCGCGCACCGGGCTCGAGCCTGTACCGCTCCGAGACCTGCGCGAGGTCGATGTAGGAGCATGGGCCGGGTTGAGCCGCTCCGAGGTCCAGGCGCAATTCCCGGCGGCTTTCCGGCGCTGGCTCGGCGGCGGCGAGGGCTGGGAGGACGGCGAGAGCTACGAGGCGATGTCCGCGCGCGTGCTCAGGGCGCTCCTGCAGGCCGCCGAGGAGCATCGTGCCGAGCAGATCCTGGTCGTCTCCCACGGCGGACCGATCCGAGCGATCCAGGCGGCCGCCGCCGGCATGGACGTCCATGCCTATCGCAAGTTGCACCGCGTCGAGCCCAACGCCCAGCTGTCCCGGGTGACCGTCACGGACGGACGGCTCCACCCGAGCGGCTGACGAGCTCACTCGCCGCCGTTCGGGTTTCCCTTCAGCGCCGTCGTCACGATCCGGAGGCTCCACCGTCCCGGAAGTAACACGAGATCGACGGCCTGACCGACGAGGCTGCCCCCAGGCATGTCCTCGACCACGTCCTCGAGCATCTCGTCCGCGGCCTCGACGAGGTCTTCGCCCGCGTCGACGATGCCGCCCGCGATGGGGACGACCGCCGAGGCGATCCTGGCCTCGGCCTCCCGACCGACGGCCGCCGCGAGCTCCGCGAGGGTCTCATGCACGACGTGCTGGGCCTCGGCGCGAGCACGCTCGCACTCTGCGACCACACCCTCGCCGTTGGTGAGCACGCTCCACCAGCCCACCCCCGCCGATTCAGGCGAGCGGAGGAGCATCGTCGCCACGAGGGTACCCCCGAGCAACGCCCACGCCGCTGCAAGCACGAGCGGGGCCGCCCACACCGGCAGCACGGCGTCGAGAGCCTGCACGGCGGCCCAGTTCGCCAATGCGAACGCGGTAGCGAATGCGATCCCGGCCACGGTCCAGGCGACGACGGACCGAGCCGTCCGCCGCAGAGCCGGGCTGTTGCGGGCGGCGCTGAGCTCGAGCTCGCGCTGCAGCAGCGCGCCCACGTCGCGCCCGAGCTGCTCGGCGAGCTCCGCCACGCCGAGCCGCTCCTCCTCTGCGCCTTTCTTTTCGTCGACTTGCTGGTCGGCCTCCGCCGTCTCCTGCGTCACGTCACTCTCCTGCGTCGGCCTCGAGCAAGCCGGGCGAGTCTACCGCGTCAATGCCGAGCGCCTGTCGGGCGGCCGCTCCCGCTACGCTGACATGCGTGGAGGACTACACGAGCAAGTACACCGGCGAGCAGGTGGAGGTGGAGCTCTTCGGCGGCGAGTACCAGGAGGGCACGCTCACCGCGTACTGCGCCGTCGCCGGCGTTCCCCACCTGGAGCTGAACGGGCACATTCTCGTTCCGCTCCAGAACATCGCCTCGCTCCACTGCTCGAGCCGGTGCGACGCTCCCGAGCCGGACTGGCCCCCGCGCGGCCTGGCCGAGAGCGAAGGCGAGCCGTAGGCGGGCGCTCGGCCGTGCGCAGCAGGCTCCTCGTCGCGCGCAACATCTTCAAGGCGCTCCTCTTCTACGGCGTCCTTGCAGGCGGGCTGTTCGCGCTGGGCTGGTGGCTCGGAGGCGTGCGGCTGGGAAGCGTATTCCTGGTGGTCGGGCTCCTGATGGCGGCGACGATCTTCTGGTACGGACCGCGCGTCCTCCTCGCCTCGCTGGGGGCGCGCGAGCTCCAGGTCGCAGAGTCGCCGGCTCTCCATTCGACGGCCGAGCGGCTCGCGGCGCTGGCCGGAGTCGAGCGTCCGAAGCTCTACCTCATCGCCGACGGGCACCCGCGCGCCCTTTCGGTCGGACGCGGAGCGGGCGCCTCCGGGATCGCCTTCACCCAGGGCCTCGTCACATTGCTCTCGCCCGCGGAGCTCGAGGGGGTGATCGCTCACGAGCTCGCCCACGCTCGCCATCGCGACTCCCTGATCCAGACGCCGGTCGTCCTGCTCGCCGGCTGGCTCGTCGAGGCGAGCCGGATCGGCGGCTTCCTGGAGCGTGCGTTGCTCTTCGTGCTGGGCCCGGTCGCGGCCAGCATCGTCCAGGTCTTCCTGTCGCCGAAGCGCGAGCTCGCCGCGGACACGCGCGCCGCCGAGGTCGTCGGCTCTCCGCACCCGCTGGCAGACGCGCTCGTGCGGATCGAGCAGGCGGAAGAGTTCGTGCGCTTCCAGGCGAGCCCGGTGACGGAGCCGCTCTACATCGTCAATCCCGTTCGAGCAGGTCGGGCTCGCGGCGATGTTCTCGACGCATCCACCGGTCGGAGAGCGCGTCGCTGCCCTGCGTGCGCTCGACCCCGATTGGCGGGATCGGCTGCGCGCCGCCTGACCGGCGGCTGCGCCAGCCGATCGAAGGCGTAGAGTCACCGTGTTCGGTGCCCTGCGGCTAATCGCCCCTGTGCGGGCGGGTGAAGGAGGAAAATGACTCGGCGAAGGAAGGGTCTCCTCGCCACGTTCGGGATGTGGGCGGGACTCTTCGCCCTGGTGTCGGCGGACCTGGCGGCCGCTGACTCGTTCAACGCCTGGTCGGGGACGAAGGGGCCCTATGCGTGGGAGGCGCGCCGGCTCGGCTGCGGCGTCGTCGGGCAGAACCCCAGCGTCGTCCGGGCGCACACGCGCTGGAGCACGAGCCCGGCGAACGGGTTCGTGCGGCTCACCTTCACGCGGCAGATCCGGGACGAGACCACGGGCGAGTGGGCCACCGTCCAGCGGCAGCGGCGCAGCACGAAGAACACAGCCCTCGAGGGCGAGCGCGGGGTCATCCACTGGAATCAGTGGTTCTTCCCCTTCGCCGACGAGGCGGGCGCCGTCAGCCGGCACATCGTCGTCTTCGAGTGGTTCCGGGACCTGCCCGGAGCGGTCGCGGATCGGAGGGCGCTGCGGCGCGAGCGCACCTTCCGGCCCTGCATCGTCCAACCGGACTAGCCCGTTAACGGCGAGAGGGCCGCCCATGGCGACCCTCTCAAGATAAACCGGCGGCGACCTACTCTCCCGGGAGGTTGCCCTCCGAGTACCATCGGCGCGGGCGGGCTTAACTTCTCTGTTCGGAATGGGAAGAGGTGTTTCCCCGCCGCTATAGCCACCGGAAATTGTGAGGCACGTGTGCGGAAATCCTCGCACACCCTCAAAACTCCATAGCGACTTTTTTACGGTGTTCAAATCAAGACCTCGGGTGATTAGTACGGGTCCGCTGAACACATTGCTGTGCTTGCACGTCCCGCCTATCAACGTGGTGGTCTCCCACGACCCTTACTCCCTCGAGGGGATGGGAGGCCTCATCTCGAGGTGGGCTTCCCGCTTAGATGCTTTCAGCGGTTATCCCATCCAGACGTGGCTAACCAGCAGCGCCGTTGGCACGACGACTGATACACCAGAGGTCTGTTCGTCCCGGTCCTCTCGTACTAGGGACGACTCCTCTCAAGCCTCCAACGCCCATGGTGGATAGGGACCGAACTGTCTCACGACGTTCTGAACCCAGCTCGCGTACCGCTTTAATGGGCGAACAGCCCAACCCTTGGGACCTACTCCAGCCCCAGGATGCGACGAGCCGACATCGAGGTGCCAAACCCTTCCGTCGATGTGGACTCTTGGGAAGGATGAGCCTGTTATCCCCGGAGTACCTTTTATCCGTTGAGCGACGGCAATTCCACTCTCTACCGCCGGATCACTAAGGCCTGCTTTCGCACCTGCTCGACTTGTCAGTCTCGCAGTCAAGCTCCCTTATGCCTTTACACTCTACGCACGATTTCCAACCGTGCTGAGGGAACCTTTGCGCGCCTCCGTTACATTTTAGGAGGCGACCGCCCCAGTCAAACTGCCCACCTGACGCTGTTCCCGACCCGGATCACGGCATCGGGTTAGAAGCCCAGAACACGAAGGGTGGTATCCCAAGATTGTCTCCACGAAGGCTGGCGCCTCCGCTTCACAGACTCCCACCTATCCTGGACAACGCATCCCAGACTCCAACATCAAGCTGCAGTAAAGGTTCACGGGGTCTTTCCGTCCAACCACGGGTACTCGGTATCTTCACCGAGACTACAGTTTCACCGGATCCCTCGTTGAGACAGCGCCCAAGTCGTTACGCCATTCGTGCAGGTCGGAACTTACCCGACAAGGAATTTCGCTACCTTAGGACCGTTATAGTTACGGCCGCCGTTTACCGGGGCTTGGCTTTGAGGCTTCGCCTAATGGCTAACCTCTCCGCGTGACCTTCCGGCACCGGGCAGGCGTCAGCCCCTATACGTCGTCTTTCGACTTCGCAGAGACCTGTGTTTTTGGTAAACAGTCGCTTGGGCCGTTTCACTGCGGCCCCCTCAGGCTCGGAACCGCGAAGGCTCCTCACCCTACCGGGGCGCCCCTTCTCCCGAAGTTACGGGGCCATTTTGCCGAGTTCCTTAACGAGGGTTCTTCCGATCGCCTTAGTATTCTCTACTTGCCCACCTGT
Source organism: uncultured Actinomycetes bacterium (assembly GCA_963830885.1). Classification (GTDB taxonomy): domain Bacteria; phylum Actinomycetota; class Thermoleophilia; order Gaiellales; family Gaiellaceae; genus JAIBJN01. The sequence goes on from CAWHOA010000012.1 coordinate 275,267, forward strand.
GTCGGTTTAGGTACGGGCACGCCCCACCTTCCTAGAGGATTTTCTCGGAGGCATGGCTTCAGGAACTTCGCCCGGTTAAGGGCTCGGCATCCCGTCTCAGGCTTGATGGCTGACGGATTTACCTATCAGCCGCCCTACGCGGTTACCCCAGGACGACCATCGCCTGGGTTTCCCTAGCCTACCCCGTCCCCCCTTCGGTCAAGCGGTGGGTACGTGGTACCGGAATATCAACCGGTTGTCCATCGCCTACGCCTTTCGGCCTCGGCTTAGGTCCCGACTAACCCTGAGCAGATTAGCTTTACTCAGGAACCCTTGGGCATTCGGCGGAGGGGTTTCTCGCCCCTCTTTCGTTACTCGTGCCAGCATTCTCACTTCCCACGCCTCCACGGCTGGCTTACGCCGCCGCTTCGCGGGCGTGGGAACGCTCCCCTACCACTCCGAGCAAGCTCGAAGTCCGTGGCTTCGGTTCCTGACTTGAGCCCCGTTACATTGTCCGCGCCCGAACACTTGACCAGTGAGCTGTTACGCACTCTTTAAAGGAATGGCTGCTTCTAAGCCAACCTCCTGGTTGTCTCGGCACTCAGACATCGTTTCCCACTTAGTCAGGAATTAGGGACCTTAGCCGACGGTCTGGGCTGTTTCCCTTTTGAGCACGAAGCTTATCCCCCGCACTCTGACTGCCACGCTCTGGAACGCCGGTATTCGGAGTTTGCCTGAGTTCGGTAAGCTGGTAGGCCCCCTAGCCCAAGCAGTGCTCTACAGCCGACGCTGAACGCGTGACGCTATACCTAAATATATTTCGGGGAGAACCAGATATCTCTGAGTTTGATTAGCCTTTCACTCCGACCCACAGGTCATCCGCTCAGTTTTCAACCTAAGTCGGTTCGGTCCTCCACGGGGTCTTACCCCCGCTTCAACCTGCCCATGGGTAGATCACTCAGTTTCGGGTCTGCATCCGACGACTAAATCGCCCTATTCGGACTCGCTTTCGCTACGGCTCCGTTTCCTTAACCTTGCCGTCGAACAGCAACTCGCTGGCTCATTATGCAAAAGGCACGCCGTCACAGGACAAAGCCTGCTCCGACCGCTTGTAAGCACACGGTTTCAGGTACTATTTCACTCCCCTTCCGGGGTGCTTTTCACCTTTCCCTCACGGTACTAGTTCACTATCGGTCGCCAGGGAGTACTTAGCCTTGCGGGGTGGGCCCCGCAGGTTCCGACCGGGTTTCACGTGCCCGGCCGTACTCAGGAACTCGTCCAGGAAGACCAAACGCTTTCGCCTACAGGGCTATTACCTTCTGTGGCGTGAGTTTCCACCCACTTCGACTAACGCTCGGTTTTGTAACTTCCCGACCCGCCGGCAGACGGATCCAGACGAGCCCTACAACCCCAGCGTGACAACGACTGCCGTCTATCACGGCACGCTGGTTTGGGCTCTTCCCCTTTCGCTCGCCACTACTCAGGGAGTCGAGGTTTCTTTCCTTTCCTCCGGTTACTAAGATGTTTCAGTTCACCGGCTTGCCTTCCCTGCCCTATGGATTCAGGCAGGGACACGTACGCATTACCGCACGTAGGTTTCCCCATTCGGAAATCCCGGGGTCAAAGGATGGTCAGCTCCTCACCCGGGCTTATCGCAGCCGCCCACGTCCTTCTTCGGCTCCTGGCGCCAAGGCATCCACCGTGTGCCCTTTGTCTCTTGATCATGAAGAACACCGTGTTTGCCGCTATGGAGTTTTCAAGGTGCGCGCGGGCGATCCCGCTCGAGAAGCACCGGCGCGAGGCCGGTCTCTCAAAACTCAACAGCGTGTAGGACTCGTCGAGGTCGACGTTGATTCTAGGCGAGCCCGGGCACCGGACGAAACGGCCGAAGCCGAGACATCAACAGGCCGGGCGCCTGCGGGAGTTGGAGCTCCCGCTTCCCTAGAAAGGAGGTGATCCAGCCGCAGCTTCCGCTACGGCTACCTTGTTACGACTTCACCCCAATCACCAACCCCACCTTCGACGGCTCCCTCCCTTGCGGGTTAGGACACCGGCTTCGGGTGTTGCCGGCTTTCGTGGTGTGACGGGCGGTGTGTACAAGGCCCGAGAACGTATTCACCGCGGCGTTGCTGATCCGCGATTACTAGCAACTCCGCCTTCATGGAGGCGAGTTTCAGCCTCCAATCCGAACCGGGACCGGCTTTTTGGGATTCGCTCCCCCTCACGGGTTTGCAGCCCTTTGTACCGGCCAATGTAGCACGTGTGTAGCCCAGAGCATAAGGGGCATGATGACTTGACGTCATCCCCACCTTCCTCCGGTTTGTCACCGGCAGTCTCCCTAGAGTCCCCGGCATTATCCGCTGGCAACTAAGGACAGGGGTTGCGCTCGTTGCGGGACTTAACCCAACATCTCACGACACGAGCTGACGACAGCCATGCACCACCTGTGCACGAGCCCCGAAGGGCTGCCGTATTTCTACGACATTCCCGTGCATGTCAAGCCCTGGTAAGGTTCTTCGCGTTGCGTCGAATTAAACCACATGCTCCGCTGCTTGTGCGGGCCCCCGTCAATTCCTTTGAGTTTTAGCCTTGCGGCCGTACTCCCCAGGCGGGGTGCTTAATGCGTTAGCTTCGGCACGGGCGGAGTCGACACCGCCCACACCTAGCACCCATCGTTTACGGCGTGGACTACCAGGGTATCTAATCCTGTTCGCTCCCCACGCTTTCGCGCCTCAGCGTCAGTACCGTCCCAGAGAGCTGCTTTCGCCATCGGTGTTCTTCCTGATATCTGCGCATTTCACCGCTACACCAGGAATTCCACTCTCCTCTTCCGGACTCTAGCCAAGTAGTTTCCAACGACCGCTGGAGGTTGAGCCTCCAGATTTCACGTCGGACTTACCTGGCCGCCTACGCGCTCTTTACGCCCAATAAATCCGGACAACGCTAGCCCCCTACGTATTACCGCGGCTGCTGGCACGTAGTTAGCCGGGGCTTCTTCTGGAGGTACCGTCACCCTCTCGGCTATTAACCTGAGTGGCCTCGTCCCTCCTGAAAGCGGTTTACAACCCGAAGGCCTTCTTCCCGCACGCGGCGTCGCTGCGTCAGGCTTTCGCCCATTGCGCAAGATTCCCCACTGCTGCCTCCCGTAGGAGTCTGGGCCGTGTCTCAGTCCCAGTGTGGCTGATCGTCCTCTCAGACCAGCTACCGATCGGAGCCTTGGTGAGCCATTACCTCACCAACAAGCTAATCGGCCGCGGGCCCATCCTCAGCCGGAAGCCGAAGCCACCTTTTCTCATTCGCCCGAGAGCTCATGAGGCTGTCCGGTATTAATCCGAGTTTCCTCGGGCTATCCCGGTGCCGAGGGCAGGTTACCCACGTGTTACTCACCCGTTCGCCGCTTTCCCCTGGGCCGAAGCCCAGGTTCTCGCTCGACTTGCATGTGTTAGGCGCGCCGCCAGCGTTCGTCCTGAGCCAGGATCAAACTCTCCGTGAAGACCTTTCGCATTCAGGGCCGAAGCCCTGGTTGCTAACAGGTTCAAGTTGAGCTTGAGCTCAAAGTCCCCTCGATGAGAGGAGACGGGTTCATTGACCTCCCGCGCCGAAGCGCGCGAGGTTCTCGACGTACACGCTGTTGAGTTTTCAAAGACCGGTGCCTCTGCGGCCGGCACGAAAAAGGCCTCCAACTCACGCAGAAGGCCCTTGGAATGAAGTGATACTCGGTCGTATCAGGCTTCGGCCGAAGGGCTCTCCGTTGTCTCGTGGGTTGCCGTTTTCGTGCAGCCGCCGTTGGCGGCCGAACAATGATAGCAGGTGCCGAAGGGCCGTCAAGCGCCGCCGGGGGCGGGCTCTCAGGCGGCTCCGAGCCGGGCGAACTGCCGCTTCCCGACCTGGATGAGCGCGCCGGCGAGCTCGGCCCGCGGCAGGTCGAGATCCCCGGTCGGAGCGCCGTTCACCTTGACCCCGCCCTGGGCGATGAGCCGGCGCGCGTCGCTCGTGGAGAGCCCGAAAAGCTCCCGGATGAGCGCCGGCAGGTGCACCGGGTCGCCCGGCGGCAGATCGGCCTCCGGGACCTCCTCCGGCGCCTGGCCCTCGCGCACGACGCGCGTGAAGTGCGCCTCGGCCGCCCGCGCGGCCTCCTCCCCGTGCGAGCGGCGCACGACGAACCGCGCCAGGTCGAGCTTGGCCTCGAGCGGGTCGAGCGAGGCGGCTTCCGCGTCGGACTCCATCACGAGCCGGTAGTACTCCGGGAGAAGCTCGTCCGAGATCCGCATCGTCTTCCCGAATTGCTCCTCGGGCGGGTCGGTGAGGCCGATGTAGTTGCCGAGCGACGCGCTCATCTTGCGTCCGTCGAGGCCGATCAGGAGCGGGGTCGTCAACGCCACCTGCGGCTCGAGCCCGTACGCCTGCATCACGTCGCGGCCGGCGAGGAGGTTGTAGAGCTGGTCGGTGCCGCCGAGCTCGACGTCAGCGCCGATCGCCACCGAGTCGTAGGCCTGCATGAACGGATAGAGGAGCTCGGAGACGGAGATCGGCGTCTTCGCCTCGTACCGCTTCTGGAAATCGTCCCGCTCGAGCAGCCGGGCGACGGTGATCGTGCGCGTGAGCCTGACGACCTCGGCGAAGTCGAGCTTCCCGAGCCACTCGCCGTTCATGCGCACCTCGAGCCTTTCCGGGCTCGTGTCGACGATCTGCGCGGCCTGCTCCAGGTAGGTCTTGGCGTTCGCGTCGATCTCCTCGTCGGAAAGGATCGGGCGCTCGCTCGAGCGGCCGGACGGATCGCCGATCCGCGTCGTGTAGTCGCCGATGATGAGGACGCCGACGTGGCCGGCCCGCTGGAACGCGGCCATGCGCTGGAGCGGGATGGCGTGGCCGACGTGGACGTGCGGGGCCGTGACGTCGATGCCGAGCTTGACGCGCAGGGGCCGCCCGGTCGCAAGCTTGCGCTCCAGCTCCCCCGCCGGGAGCACGTCGACGGCGTTGCGGGTGAGATCGGGGTCGGCCACGGCCGACCCCGATCATAGGGGCCTAGAAGGGGTAGGGCGCCAGGCTCCACGCCGAGGCGGCATACCAGATGCCGAAGGCGAGGCTCCACGTTCCGAGAACGGGCGCGACGGCCCCGAAGCTCGAGCTCACGGGCCGGGAGACGAGCGTCCGGCCGAACCCGCCGGAGAGCACGGTCATCGAGACCGCGGTAAAGATCGCGAGCAGGGCTAGCGATGTCACGGCCAGCGGCGTCGACTCGATCGACGCGACGAGGAGAATGCCGACGCCGGCGCTCCCGCCCATCCCGTGGACGAGCCCGATGCCGAAGGCGCCGGCGCCGCTCCGGGGGTGCCGGTGCTCGTGGGTCTTGTGGGCGTGCGAGTGCTCCTCCGCGCCGTGGCGATGAGCGTGCACGTGGTATTCGCCGCGCCTCCACCGGATCAAGAGGCGCACGGCGAGATACACGATGACGACGGCGACTGCCGTCTCCGCTCCCCGTTGAAGGGCGTCGGGGAGGTAGCTGCCGAGGAGCAGGATGGGAAGCCCGAAGGCGAAGAGCGTCAGGGCGTGGCCGAGGCCCCAGGCAAGTCCGAGGCCGCCCGCTCGACGCGTGGCGCGGTCGCTGCCACCCGCAACGAGGGTCGAGACGGCCGCGATGTGATCGGGGTCCGTGGCGTGGCGGAGACCGAGGAGCACGGCAACCGCCAGGACGATCCAGATGGAGCCGCCGTCCGCGAGGGCGACGATCCTGTCATCGAGTCCGAACATCAGAAAACCTCCGGGAGAGCACGGACGGTAATGCCTACGCCGACCGCGAGGATGAGGAACGCGCTTGCAGCAGGCAGAGCGCGGACGAGCCGCCCGTTCAGCGAGAGTCGGCCGAAGGCGCGGCGGGCGAGAACGGCGAGCAGCCCGATCGCCGTGACCGTTGCAGCCAGGCCGAGGCTGAACGCGACGATGAGCGCGAGGCCGAAGCCGACACGGTGGAGCGCGATCGCGCTGAGCAGGACGACGAGCGCCGACGGGCACGGCAGGAGGCCGGCGGCGACGCCCACCCCGAGCAGCCCGCCGCGGCCGTGGTCGTGCTCGTGCTCGTGCTGGCGTGGTCGTGGTGGTGGTGGTGATGATGCTGATGGCCCCGCGCCCGGCGCACCCGGCCCACGAGGACGCTCGCTCCGACGGCCACGACGAGCACGCCCGAGGCGAGCGTGAGCCACGGATACAGGCGCTCGGGGACGATGAAGCGGGAGAGCAGGAGCGTGACGAGCCCGAGGGCGAAGACCCCGGCGGTGTGCGTCGCGGTGACGATCAGGCCGAGGAGCACGGCGTGTCGCGGCTTCCCCCGGGTCCCGACGAGGTAGCCGGCCACGATCGCCTTCCCGTGCCCGGGCGTGAGCGCGTGCGCGGCCCCCCAGAACATCGCCACGAGGAGCGAGACGAGAACCACGCCGGCGCCGAGGTCACCGCGTGCGATCAGCGACTCGAACCCGCCGTCGGTCGCGCCGGCGGCCTCCTCGCCCGGCAGCTGCGGGGCGACCGCCGGGCCCGTTCCCGGCTCGTACTCGACACGCGCGGCGGTCACGTCGAGCGGCGAGGTGAGCAGGTCGGCCGGATAGGCCCGGAGCGCGTCGCTGGCGCTGGTCGACGGAACGTCGGCCGCCTCGATCTCGGCGCCCCCGGTGGCCACCGCGACGATCTCCTTCCAGCCCAGCCGCCGCTCGAAGTTGAGGTCGCGGAACGCGAGCGTCCTTCCGGACGACCCCTCCGGCGCGGCGAAGACCGCGTCGAACCTCAGCGTCTCGAGCCCGCCGGCGCCCGGCCGTGCCTGCACACGGTGCTCGAGCGGCGTCAGCGCAATCCGGCGTCCGTCGAGCTCGAGGACGAGCAGATCCGCTACGGCGGCAGCGAAGCCCGGAGCGCGAACCGCCGAGCCCTCCTGGTAGGCGGGGATCTCCGCCAGATCCAGCGCGTAGCGCACGTAGACCCGGTCGCCGGACAGGACGATCTCACTGTGGCGGTTGACGGTGAAGTTCCCGAGGGGATGGGCAAGCGCCGCGGCCGGCAGGACCAGGGCAGCGAGCGCAAGCGCTACGGCGAGAGCCTTCTTCATCTGACGGCCTCCTTCGCGACCGGTGACCAGCGGGGCGAGAAGTGCGGGTTGATGTCGAGCGCCGCCCGGAAGGTGGACTTGGCGGCCGCCGGCCGGCCGAGGCAGCGCTCGATCATTCCGCGGTGGAAGAGCTTGAGCGCGTCGCGGGTTCCGAGCCGGAGGGCGCGGTGCGAATGGCCGAGCGCCTCCTCGCAACGGCCGTTGCGGTACAGAGCCCAGGCCAGGACGTCCTCGGCCTCGATGCTCCGCCGCTCGCCGTAGGCTTCGCGCGCGCGCGCGAGGGCGCCCGCGACGTCGACGTTCCGGTCGAGGTCCACGAGCGCGGTCTCGAGCTCCGTACGCGCCCCGTTCGCCTCGAGCAGCTGCTGCATGACGTCCACGAGCCCGTAGGCGTCCGCCGCCGCCTCGTCCCGCCCGGCCGCAGCCAGGGTCTCCCCCAGTCCGGCCGCGTACTCCGGCAACGGCACGGTCTCGAGGGCACGCCGGTAGAGGACGGCCGCCTCGTCGGTCTGGCCGCGCGCTGCGGCGAGGCGGGCGAGAGCCGCGTCCGCGCGGTGGTATTCCGGAAAGCGGGCGAGCGCCTCGCGATACGCGCGCTCCGCGAGGCGCAGCCGCCCGCTGTTGATGTAGAGGTTGCCGAGCTCGACGAGTGTCCAGGCGGCGGGCTCTCCGGTCGGCGCGGCAGCCGAGACTGCGAGCCTCATGGCCGCGATCGCCCCGTCCGTCCGCCCCAGGAGCTCCCTGGCGTAGGCGACGCGGGCGTAGGAGGCCGTGTTCGGCTTCAGTGCCGCCATTCGGTCGAACGTACGGAAGGCGGCGTCGTATTCGCCCGTCTCGACGAGCGCGTCGCCGAGGATCCCGAGCGCGGCCGTCGAGTAGGCGTTGATCCGCAGCGCACGCTCGGCGAGGCGACGCGCCTCGGCGAAGCGGTGGCGCGTGGCGGCGAGCGCGGCCAGGCCGCCCAGGGCAAGGTCGTTGGTGTCGGCGCGCGCGAGCGAGCGGCGAAGTGCGGCCTCGGAGCGGGGGTAGAAGCCCGGGTCGCCGGTCTCGCGGGCACGCTGCTGGTAGGCGAGGCCGAGCAGGGCGAGCCCCTCGGCATCGGCGGGATTCGACTCGACGCGCTGCTCGAGCTGCGCGACCTGCGCGGCCGTGTCGCCTGCCGCGAACCCGTCGAGGAGCCGCGTCGCCGCGACCTCGGGCTTCACCGAAGGAACCGGGCCGGCCGACGGGCTCCCCGCGAGCACTCCGCCGAGGAGCGCAGCGCCGGCCGTGGCGGCCGCGGCGAGGAAGAAGAGCGTTCGTCGTCTCATGGCGTCTCGGTGAGAGGACGAGGGGCCCGCCGCCGCAGGGCGGGCCCCTCCGTCGTCCTCCGCCCTACGGCCCACCCATGGCGCCGTGGTGGACGTGCTCGTAGCCCTGGTGCGGCACGGGCACGTAGGGGAACGTCGTCCGGAACGGGCGGTCGTTCGCGTCGACGCCGTCGCCGAGCTGGTTGTTCGGCGAGCGGTTGGCATTGCCGGCGCAGAAGCCGAAGCTCTCGATCAGCGGACCGACGGCCGGCCCGTACCCGCAGGTGAGGGCGCGGAGCTCGATGTCGGTCACGTCGTCCTCGAGGCGCCGGCCGTTCGGGAACCCGGCGAAGTCGCCGCCGAGGACACCGAGCCGGTTCCCCGCACCCACCGGAGCACTCGGCGCAATGCCGGTGTTCAGGCGGATGAGGTCGGCCTGCGTGGGGCCGGTGAAGTTGAGCCCCGGGACGCCCGTCAGCAGGATCGTGGCGATGTCGCCGCGGCCCGTCTCGGGTGCGTTGTCGAGCACCGGGTAGAGGAGATTCGCCAGGCGAGTCACCTCGGGGCTCGTGTAGCGCGAAGCGAAGTCCGCGTCACCCGACGGGTCGGATGCGTTCCACCGGTCCTTGTTGCGGAGCGGGATCACAACCTCGTTGATCAGCGGGTTGGCAAGGCGGGAGACCTGGACCCAGTCCCCGTCCGACCGCCGCCGGCCGTTCGAGTCGATCACCTGCAGGCGCTGCCGGCTCGCAGTCGCGTAGACGCCGATAACGCCCTTGGGGTCGTCGGCCGCGTGGAGCTTGCCGTCCCGGGTGAGCTGCTTGATCGGGACCTGCAGCACGATGGCGTGCGTGTTGTAGCCGCCGACGCCGTCCACCCCGTCCTCCGCGTCGAGCGGAATGACGTGCGCGGGGTTGAACGGCCGCAGTCCGGCGAGGTCGAACACGGAGCCGAGATCGACGTAGAACGGGTCGTCGCTCTGGCCCGCGTACACCTTGATCCCGCCGGAAAGCTCCCGGACGGCGGACTGCATGAGGGAGCCGTAGCTCGGGGTCGAGCGCGGCCCGATGTTGACGGGCGGCGTCGGCAGGTTACGGCCGAGCACCGTCGTCCGGTCCTTCGTGACCCTGGTGACCTTGTACGTCTGGGGACGGTTCCAGTCGGGGTCCGAGAGGGTGTCGATCGGGCCGGTGTTGTAGAGGAACGTGTCGCCGTTGCGAGTCTGCGTGGAGAACTCGAACTGGTAGGACACGTCCTCGCGGCCGTCGCCGGTCGAGTCGACCTTCAACTCGTAGAGCACGTCTTCGGCGAACTCGTTGAAGTTCGGGCCGCCGGCCGGCTCCTCGAGCGGGATGTAGTTGGCGACGATCGTGACCGTGTCGGGCCGGTCGGGGCTCACGAACGCGTACACGTCCGTGTTGTCCGCCGCCGGGTCCAGCATGATGCGTGGCGCCTCGCGGTGGCTGGAGGCGAGGCCCTTCTCCGGGCCCGAGCCGCGCACGAGCGCGGCCGCCAGCACTGCTACGAGGAGCGCCCCTAGGAGCGCGATTGTTCTCATTTCCTCTCCTCCGTGAGGGGTTGAACGCGCCGTATTCGCGGCGGCCGCCGGACCGGTTCAGACGGCCGGACCGAACCGCTCGTAGGCCTCGTCCGAATGACGGGCATGGCCGCCGTGCTAGCGTTGCGCCCGCCTCGGCAGAGGCAAGGAGTCATGGCTCGGGGGCTTGCTCATCTCTCGGACGAGGCGCTCGTCGCTCTCGTCGCCCGCGCGGACGAAGACGCCCTGGCGGAGCTCTACGACCGGTTCGGCCGCGTCGCCTACGGGCTCGCGCTTCGCATCGTCCGCGACCCGGCGCTCGCGGAGGACGCGGTACAGGAAGGCTTCATGGCGGTCTGGCGTTCCTCGGCGCGCTTCGTCGCCGAGCGCGCCAAAGCGAGCACCTGGATCCTCACGCTGATCCATCGGCGGGCGGTCGACCTCGTGCGCCGCGAGCAGCCACGCCGCGCCGAGCCCCTCGACGCCGCCCCGCACGAGTCCGGGGACGACGTGGAGGAGGAGGCCTGGCTGCGCCTGCGCCGAACCCGGGTCCAGGAAGCGCTCAAGCGCCTGCCCGACAAGCAACGGGAGGCGCTCGAGCTCGCGTACTACGGCGGCTTCACCCAGTCCGAGCTGGCCGACCGGCTCGGCGAGCCGTTGGGCACCATTAAGAGCCGGATGTTCTCCGGACTGGCCACCCTCCGCGAGCTGCTCGCGGAGGACGACATCGAGGAAGGGCAATGGAGCGAGCCGAGATCCACGAGCTGAGCGCCGCCTACGCGCTCGACGCCCTCGACGCCGGCGAGCTCGAGGCCTTCGAGGAGCATCTCGCGCGCTGCCCCGAGTGCCGGGAGAACGTCGCGTCCTTCCAGGCGGCGGCCGCCGAGCTGGCGTACGACGCGGACGCACCCGCGCCGTCGCCCGTCCTGCGCAACCGGATCCTCACGCAGGCGGCGAGCGAGCGGCCGAGCATCCCCGTCGCCGCCCCACCGCGCCGGCGCTGGGCGTTGCCCGTGGCCGCCACGGCCGCCGTCGCCGCCGGCTGCGCCGCGCTCGCCCTCGCCTTCTGGGCTGCCGACCTCTCCCAGCAGGTCGACGATCTCCAGGCCAGCCAGCACACCGCCGACGAGGTGGCGATCATGCTGGCCAACCCGAACGCCGAGCGGGTCCCGCTCGACGGCGCCAACGGCGTGCTCGTGGTCGACGAAGAGACGCAGGAGGGCCATCTGCTCATGTTCGGCCTCGAGGAGGCGCCCGACGAGCACACGTACGAGGCCTGGGTGATCCAGGGCGACGAGGTCGTCCCGGCCGGGCTCTTCTCGGGCGGAGACGAGCGCGCGACCGTCGTGCCGCTCAACGCGCCGGTGCCCGAAGGGGCGATCGTCGCCGTCACGGTCGAGCAGGCCGGAGGCGTCGACCGGACCGAGCAGCAGCCCATCATCACGAGCCGCGCGACCTGACGCACCCTTGAGGCTCGGTCGGCGCCGCGGGCGCCGTTAGACTTCCCTGCTTCGTGCTCCTCGGAAGACGTAGGCGCGGCGCACCCAGGCGCCCTCGCCGGATCCGCAAGCTTCGGTTCCTCGCGCTCCTCACCGTCGTCACTTGCTTGATGACGGTGTCGTTCGCCTACGGCCTCGTCAGCTCCGTTGCCAGCGAGCTCCCCCAGCTCGAGCCGGGGAACGAGCGGCGGACCGAGCGGCTCGGCCACATCTACGCCTCGGACGGGAAGACCGTGCTCGCCGTCCTGCGCGGCTCCGAGAGCCGCGTCCTGGTCGAGTCCGAGCAGATCTCGCCCGTGATGAAACAGGCGATCGTCGCCGTCGAGGACCGCCGCTTCTGGGAGCACAAGGGTGTGGACATCCAGGGCATGGCCCGGGCGGTCTGGGCCGACCTCCGCTCGCAGGAGGTCATCCAGGGCGGCTCGACCATCACGCAGCAGTTCATCAAGAACCAGTACACGCAGCAGGAGCGGACGGTCAGCCGGAAGCTCAAGGAGGCCGCGCTCGCCTGGCAGCTCGAGCAGCGGTGGTCGAAGGACCGGATCCTGACCGCCTACCTCAACACGATCTACTTCGGCAACGGCGCCTACGGCGTCGAGATGGCGGCGCGGGTGTACTTCGACAAGCGCGCGAAGGATCTGACTCTCGCCGAAGCCGCCCTCCTGGCGGGCCTACCGGCGAGCCCGGGCGCCTACGACCCGGCGTCGAACCCCGAGGCGGCCACGAGCCGCCGGACGACCGTTCTCCGCCTGATGCTCGAGCAGGGGCTCATCACAGCCTCCGACTACCGCACGGCCGACGAGTCCCCGCTCCCGGACGCGGACGACATCGGTCTCCTGGGAGCCAAGGGGCGCGTCGGGTACTTCTCCGAGTACGTCAAGCAGCAGCTCGTCCCGTACTACGGCTCGGGCGAGGTCTTCGGCGGCGGACTGGAGATCTACACGTCGATCGACCTCGAGCTGCAGGAGATCGCACGCCGCGCGGTCGACCAGTGGCTCCCCGACCCGAACGGCCCCGAAGCCGCGCTCGTCGCCATCGACCCTCGCGACGGCCGCGTGCTGGCAATGGTCGGCGGACAGAGCTTCCGCAAGAGCCAGTTCAACCTCGCCGTGCAGGGCCAGCGCCAGACGGGCTCGGCGTTCAAGCCGTTCGTGCTCACGGCCGCGGTCGAGCAGGGGATCTCGCCGCAGACCGTCTTCACCTCCGAGCCGACCGTCATCAACCTGGGAGACAAGCTCTGGTCGGTCAGCAACTACGAGGGCTCCTACCTCGGGTCGATCGACCTGCAGGAGGCGACCATCCACTCCGACAACTCCGTCTACGCACAGCTGACGTCGCAGGTGGGGCCGAAGTCGGTCGCCAGCATGGCGCACAAGCTCGGCGTCACCCGGCCGCTCGACGACTTCTTCGCGATCGGGCTCGGCGTCGAGGCGGTCAGCCCGCTCGAGATGGCGCGCGCGTTCGCGACACTCGCCAACGGCGGCCACCGCGTCGACGGCTCGGTGCTCGGCAACGTCCCGCGCGCGGTGCTCAGGGTGGAGGACGGCGTCAACGCCGACGCCAACGACCCCGTCGAAAAGCAGGCCGTGGAGGAGAACGACGCCGCCATCGTCACCTCCATCCTCCAGCGCGTGGTCAGCGAGGGCACGGGGCAGCGTGCCGCGCTCGACGACCGGTCCGTGGCCGGGAAGACCGGCACGACAGAGAACTACGGGGACGCCTGGTTCGTGGGCTACACGCCGCAGCTCGCGGTTGCGGTGTGGGTGGGCTACCCCGATCGCCTCCAGCCGATGGAGACGGAGTTCAACGGCGACCCCGTGGCGGGGGGCACCTTCCCCGCGCTCATCTGGCGCTCGTTCGCCAAGCGCGCGCTCAGGCACCTGGACGAGCCGCCCGAGAGCTTCCCGTACCCGTCCTACGAGCCGATCGTCGCCCGCCAGGTCGTCTTCCGGCACAACAGGACACTCCTCGACAACGGCAACTGCAAGGGCTCGCGGCAGATCCTCTACTTCGCCGACGCCGGCCCGGAGGCCGAGGCCGACTGCAAGCCGAACGAGGTCGACGTCCCCAACCTCATCGGCTCGCGCCTGGGAGCGGCGAAGGCCCACCTCGCCACCATGCCGCTGGTCGCCGACGTGGTCTGGCGGCGGGCCGAGCCGGGCGAGCGCCTCGGCTTCGTCGTCGACCAGAAGCCGCGGGGCGGGACGCTCTCAACCTGGAGCACCGTGCGCATCGTCCTCCCCCGGCCCGCCAACGGCCGCGTGCCGGACGTCGTCGGCCTCACCGCCGAGAAGGCCAAGCGGCGGCTGTCGAAACGGATGCTCGCCGCGCTCGAGACCTACGTGGACGGCGGGCGCCCGGGCGTCGTCCTGGCCCAGTTCCCGCGCGCGGGGCTGGCGGCCACGCGCAACATGACCGTGCGCCTCGTCATCGGCCGCAGCTGACGCGCGTCCGCCAGCGCTGACAGAATCCGCCGGAACAAGGAGGTCTACACATGGAAGCGTCCGTCGTCCCAGCTTCGTCAGGCAACACCGGCCCGCTCGGGCATCCCCGCGGCATCGGCTTCGGGATCCTCCTGTACATCGTCACCCTCGGTATCTACGGCGTGTACTGGATCTACAAGACGATGGAGGAGATCGGCAGGCACGTCGGCGAGGGTCTCGGTGGCGTCCTCAGCCTCGTCATCTGGATCGTGATCAGCCCGGTCATGGCCTTCGTGACCCCGTCCGAGGTCGGAAAGATGTACGCCAGGGACGGCCAGGAGCCGCCCATGACCGGCTGGACCGGCCTCTGGCTCTTCCCGGGCGCCTTCCTCATCGTCCCGGCGATCGTCTGGTTCGTGAAGATCCAGAGGGCCCTCAACCGGTACTGGGAGGGCAAGGGCGCGACGGCCGCCTAGCCCGAGAAGCGCCTGCTCGCGAACGGAGAGCCGGCGAGCCCGTAGCGCCACGGAAGCTCGGCTGCGCGCGTGATCCCCACGCGCGGGCCGGTGACGATGTCGACGGCCTTCTCCGCCGCCTGCAGCTCGAACGGCGGGCGGTCGAGGGGGAGGCCGTCGTGCGCACCGGTGACCCCGAGCGCCTGGCACAGGCGGCCCGGGCCCGAGCAGAGACGGCGATCCTCGTCCAGGCCGCGCCTTGCGCGCATCGTGTCGAGACCCACCAGGGGCTCGAGCGCACGCACGAGCACGGCCTCGGGGCTCCCCTCGGGGCCGCACACCAGGTTGAGGCACCAGTGGATGCCGTAGGAGCGGTAGACGTACGCGTGCCCTCCGGGGCCGAACATGGCGCGGTTGCGGGCGGTCGGGCCGCGGTAGCCGTGGCTGGCGGGGTCCCCGGAGTCGTAGGCCTCCACCTCGACGATCCGGCCGCCGATGCCGGCCACGAGCAGCATGCCGCCGACGAGCTCGGGCGCCACCTCGTGGACGCTCCGCGCGAAGAAGCCGCGCGTGAGGACGGTCAAAAGAGCTGTTCGGCCTCGGCCGGTTTCGAGCTCGCCTCGAGCAGCTTGCGCGCGCGCCGCCCGAGGTCGCCCAGGTCGACGCGGCCCTTCTCGGCGTCCTCGGCGATCCGCTCGGCAAATGCGAGCGCGTCGTCGAGGAGCTTCGAGCCGGCGGCGACGTCCTGGCCCATGTCGTGCAGGATCGTCCGCTCCGTGCGTGAGGCCACGATCGGCTCGGCGATGCCGTCGACCCAGACCAGCGTCCGCCTCCCACCGCCGCGGTCGTCTCCGCGGATCGGCTCGAGCGCGTAGATCTTGTCCGCGCGCGCGTACTTGCCGAAGCCGAGGAAGACCATGCGGGGCGCGACGTCCGCCACGGAAGGATTATCGCAATCCCACCGGCGCGCTTCGCCGGGCCTCGCGCCTCGGACTCATGCGCCCGGGTAAAGGGAGACCCACCTCCCCGACCCGTTGGCCTCGAGCCTACCGCGGAAATCCGCTCAGGTGGGAGACGAAACCGCGCCAAGAGCGTGCCGATCGCCAGACGACCGCTGCCGATCCGACCCCAGGCGCCGACGGCGGTGCGGTGGGCCGAGCTCCCGGCGCGCCAGCACCCCGGCGCCGGGCCGCGCGCCTAGCCGAGCGACCGGGCGAGCACGTCCACGACGCGCTCCTGATCCTCTGCACCGAGGCGCGAGTGGAAGGGGAGCGCGAGCGAGCGGGCGCTCATCTCCTCGGAGACCGGCAGCATCCCCTCGCGGTAGCCGAAACGCTCCTGGTAGTACGGCTGGAGATGAATCGAGGGCAGGTACGGCTTGGAGGCGATGCCCTCGGCGCCGAGGCGGGCGATCACCTCGTTCCTGTCGATCCCCGCCGCGAGCGTGACCACGTAGACGAACCACGACCGGTGATGGTCGTCGTCGTCCGGGAGCGGCGCGGCGACGTCGTCCAGGCGTGCGAGCAGCTCGCCGTAGCGGGCGGCCACCTCGTCGCGGGCCGCCAGGATCTCGTCGAGCCGCTCGACCTGCGCGAGCCCGAGCGCGGCCGAGAGGTCGTCGATGCGGTAGTTGTAGCCCAGCCGCGAATGGGTGAGCCAACCGCCGTCGTCGCTTCGGCCCTGGTTGGAAAGGCTCTTGAGAAGCGCCCACTCCTCCTCCGACCCGACCGCGACGGCCCCTCCCTCGGCCGTCGTCATCTGTTTGTTCGCGTAGAAGGCGAAGACGGCCGGATGGCCGAAGGAGCCGATCGGCCGGCCGCGGTAGCGGGAGCCCAACGCCTCGGCCGCATCCTCGACGATCGCGAGACCGTGACGCTCCGCGATCGCTTCCAGCTCCTCGAGCTCGGCCGGGTAGCCGAAGATGTGCGCCGGAAGGATCGCCTTCGTCCGCGGCGTGATCGCCGCTTCCGCCAGCGCCGGGTCGATGTTGAGCGTCCGCGGGTCGATGTCGACGAACACCGGCGCCGCGCCCTCGTAGAGCGCGCAGTTCGCCGACGCGATAAAGGAGAAGGGCGTCGTCACGACCTCGTCGCCGGTGCCGATGCCGGCCAGGCGCATGCAGAGGTGCAGGCCCGCGGTGCCGCTCGACACGGCCGCGACGTAGGGCGCTCCGACCCGCTCTGCCAGCGCCGCCTCGAACTGGTCTGTCATCGGCCCGAGCGAGAGCTGCCCCGAGCGGAGCGTGCGGAGCACGAGCTCCTCCTCCCGCTCGCCGATCCAGGGCGCCGAAAGGCCGATCGGCCCCGGAGCGTCCGGGCTCAGGAGCCCGGGGCGGCCGGCGTCTTCTCCGCGTACTCCAGCCATCGTGTGAAGCGCTCGTCGCGACCGCGGACCGCGGCGAAGAACACATCCTGGATCGCCTTCGTCACCGGGCCCGGATCGCCGATCTCGTGGTCGTCCACCGAGCGGACGGGCGTCACCTCCGCGGCGGTGCCGCACATGAAGAGCTCGTCGGCGATGTAGAGGTCGGAGCGAATGACCTGCTTCTCGTGGACCGCGTAGCCGAGGGTCTGCGCAATCTCGATGACGGCCTGCCGCGTGATCCCCTGGAGGATCGAGGCCGACAGGTCCGGCGTCGAGATGACCTCGTCCTTGACGACGAAGATGTTCTCGCCGGAGCCGTCCGCCACGAAGCCGTCGTCGGTGAGGAGAATCGCCTCCTCGTAGCCGGCGCGCGTCGCCTCGATCACGGCGAGCATCGAGTTGAGGTAGATGCCGGTCGCCTTGGCGACGTGCGGGATCGTGTTCGGCCCGACGCGCTTCCACGAGGACACCTTGGCGCGGATCCCCTTGGTCAGAGCCTCCTCGCCGAGGTAGGCGCCCCACGGCCAGGTCATCAGCACGACATCGACCGGGTTCGTCCCCGGGTGGACGCCCAGCTCGCCGTAGCCGTAGAAGGCGATCGGGCGCAGGTAGCACTCGCTGAGGCCGTTGACGGCGATGAGCTCGTGCGTCGCGAGCCGGAGCTCCTCCACCGAATACGGGAGCTCCATGTGCAGGAGCTGCGCCGACTGGTGCAGCCGCTCGAGATGAGGCGTGAGCCGGAACACGGCCGGGCCGGCGTCCGTCTCGTAGCAACGGATCCCTTCGAACACGCCCGAGCCGTAGTGGAGCCCGTGGGCGCCGACGTGGACCTTCGCGTCGGCCCAGTTCACGAGCTCGCCGTTCATCCAGATCTTCTCGGTGGCCCTCATGGCTCGAAGGTTACTCCACGGTGAGAGGGGCGGGGCGGGCGCGCGCGAGGCGGGCGAGGTCGCTCGGGGCGAGAGCGGCCATGTGCCTGGGCGAGCCGGCACCGATCCAGACGACCTCGTGCCCGAAGAGGGCCTGCTCGATCAGGATCGTCTCGATCCCGGGGAGAGGGAACGGCGCCACTCCGCCAGGCGGGAAGCCGGTGAGGCGCTCGACCGCATCGCCGCTGACCACCTTGACGCGCTCGCAGCCGGCCGCCGCCGCGACCCGGGCGGTATCGGCACGGCTGTTGCCGGGGACCATGACGACGATGGGTCGCCCGTCGCCGGCGAAGACGAGCGACTTGACGATGCTCTCGATCGGGGCGCCTGTCGCCACCGCGGCGTCGGCGGCGGTCGGCGTCCCCTCGCCGAACTCCTCCACGCGGGCCTCGACCTTCGCCTCGCGGAGCACGGACACGACCCGCTCGACGGCCTCGGGCCAGCTACGCTCGCTCGTCGTCATCGCCTCGCTCGAGCACGATGGCGTGCGGGTCGAGCAGGCCGGGCTCGGCGCGGATGCGCTCGAGGACCTCGGGCGTGATCGGATTGTCGAGCGTGAGCACCATCAGGGCGCGTGAGCGCGGGCGGTTCCGGGAGACGGCCATGTTGGCGATGTTGACGTCGGCCTCACCCAGAAGCGTGCCGAGCCGGCCGATGCGCCCGGGCCGGTCGTCGTTGACGACGAAGAGCATCAGCGGCTCGATGGCGATCTCGATGTCGTAGCCGAGCGCGCGGACGAGGCGCGGCTCGTCGTCGCGGCCGGTGATCGTCCCGCCGACAACGAGCTCCTGGTCGCCCGCGACCGCGGTCACCGTCATCAGGTTCTTGAAGTGGCGGGACGCTCGCCGCCGCTCCTCGCGCACTTCGATCCCGCGCTCCTCGGCGACGAGCGGGGCGTTCACGTAGTTGACCGCTTGCTCGACCCGCCCGCGGAACGCGCCGTTGAGCGCGGCGACGGTTAGCAGCCGCGTGTCGCGGTCGGCGAGCTCCCCCAGGTAGCGGAAGTCGAGGCGGTCGGCCGTGCCGCCGGCGAGCTCGATCGCCAGGGCACCCAGATCGGTCGCGAGCGGGAGGTAGGGGCCGAGCGCGTCGAGGTCCTCCGCCGCCACCGCAGGGACGTTGAGGGCGTTCGTGACCATGCCGCCGTCGAGGGCGGCCGCGACCTGCTCCGCCACGATCACGCCCGCGCGGTCCTGGGCCTCCTGCGTCGAGGCGGCCAGGTGCGGCGTGACCACGACGTTCGGCAGGCCGAGGAGCGGGCCCGAATACGGCTCCTCCGTGAAGACGTCGAGCGCGGCGCCGGCGACCTTGCCGCTCGCGAGAGCCTCCTGGAGCGCGTCCTCGTCGACCAGCTCGCCCCGGGCAACGTTCACAACGCGGACGCCGTCCTTCATCCGCGCGATCTGCTCCCGCCCGAGCAGGCCGCGCGTCTCGGGCGTCAGCGTGGAGTGGACGGAGACGAAGTCGGCGTCGGCGACGAGGTCGTCGAGCGTCTCGGCGCGCTCCACGCCGAGCTCACGGAACCGCTCGGGCGCTACGTACGGGTCGAAGGCGCGCACGCGCATCTCGAAGCCCCGGGCAGATCGCGCGACCTGCTGGCCGATCCTCCCGAAGCCGATCAGCCCCAGCGTCTTGCCGGCCAGCTCCAGGCCGGGGAAGCTGGAGCGCTCCCAGCGCCCCTCCTTCAGGGCGCCGTGTGCTTGCGGGATCTGGCGCGTCAACGCGAGCAGCAGGCCAAGCGTGTGCTCGGCCGCCGAGACGACCGTGGACTGGGGCGCGTTCGCGACCACGATGCCCCGCTTCGAGGCTGCGTCGAGGTCGACGTTGTCCACCCCCACTCCAGCCCTGCCGATCACCTTCAGCCGGTCGGCACGCTCGATCAGGTCGGCGGTCAGCTTCGTCCCGCTGCGGATGATGATCGCGTCGTAGTCCCGATCGTCGCGGCCAGGTCGCCGTCCGGCTCGACGTCGACGTCGAATCGCTCTCGCAGGAGGTCGATTCCCGCCTCCGCGATGGACTCCCTGATGAGGACTCTCACGCCGCGACTGGTTCTGCGTGCGCCTCGAGCGCGGCGGGGACGGCCGTCCCGCGCTCGACGTCGGCGCCGGCTTCCACGAGCGCGCGCTCGAGGGCGGCGAGCGCGGCGGAAACGTCCTGGACGTCCACGTAACCGATGTGCCCGAAGCGGACGATCTTCCCCCGCTGCTTCCCCTGACCGCCGATCACCGTCACGCCGGACTGCTCCAGCATCGAGGCGACGATCGCCTGCCCGTCGACGTCCTCCGGCATGCGAATCGCGGTGACCACGGCAGAGCTGTCCAGGTCCGGCGAGAAGAGCTCGAGCCCCATCGCCTTGACGCCGGCACGCGCGGCCCGGCCCAGGCGCACGTGCCGCTCGTGGGCGGCGGCGAGCCCCTCGGCGGCGATCAGCTCGAGCGCGACGTCGAGCCCGCGCACGAGGGAGATGGCGGTCGAGAACGGCGTCTCGCTCTTCGCCTGCGCCGTGATCGCCAGCTGCCAGTCCATGTAGTAGCGCGGAAGCGTCGCGGTCTCCGTCGCTTCGAGGGCGGCCGGCGAGACAGCGGCGAACGCGAGCCCGGCAGGGCACATCAACGCCTTGTGCGAGCTCGTGAGAACGATGTCGAGGCCCCAGTCGTCCGTCTCGAGCGGGACGGCTGCGAGGCTCGAGATCGCGTCGACCGCGATCAGCGCGCCGGACCCGGCGATCCGCTCGGCGGTCGCCCGCACGTCGGCGACCCCTCCCGTCGACGTGTCCGAGTGCGTCAGATAGACGACCTTCGCGCCGCCGACCTCCTCCAGGCGGGCGCCGACCTCGTCCGGGCTCGGCAGCTCGCCCCACTCGTAGCGCAGGTGGACGACATCGAGCCCGTAGCGCTCGGCGATGGCCGCCCAGCGCTCGCCGAAGTACCCGTGCGAGACGCAGAGCACGCGGTCGCCGGGCGAGCAGACGTTGGCGACTGCGGACTCCATTGCCGCGGTGCCGGCCGCGGTGAAGAGGAGCACGTCGTTCTCTGTCCGGTACACCGCCTTCAGGCCGTCGATCACCCTCGTGAACGCCGCCCCGAAGTCCGCCGACCGGTGGTGGATCATCGGCAGCGCCGTCGCCGCGAGCACCTCGGGCGGCACCGGAGTGGGTCCGGGCGTAACGAGGTAGCGCTTCTCGGGCATCGGCACTGAGGTTAACTGACGCGCACAGATGGAAGCGCTCCTTGCGTTCGGCGCCGCCCTGCTCGCTCTCCGGCTTGCCGGCAGGCTGGTCGCGCTCCGGCGCGAGCGAGCCGATCCGCAGCTCGTCGCCTGGGCTGCCGGCCTCGCCGCGTACGCCGTCGCCTCGGCCGCGCTCGCCTGGGGTGCTGCGTCCGGGTGGAGCGATCCCGTGTTCCGGGTCTACTACCTCTTCGGCGGGCTTCTCACGGCCGCGCTGCTCGGCGTCGGGTCCCTGCTCTTGAACGGTCGGCGCTGGGCGGCGCCGCTCGGCCTCGTCTACACGGGCCTCGCGGTCGGCGTGGCGATCGCCGTCCCGCTGACTTCACCGGTCACCGGCGACTCGATTCCGAGCGCCCAGGAGCACCTCGACTTCCTTCCCGCCCGGCTGCTCGCAGTGCTCGGAAACAGCATCGGAACGATCGCGGTGGTCGCCGTGGCCCTGCTGACGATCCGGCGGCGACCGGTCGGTAACGCGCTCATCGTGGCCGGAGTGGCGGTCGCCGCAGCCGGCAGCGGGCTGGCGGGACTCGGCGTCGCCGAGACGGCCGCGTTCATCGCCGCGGCCGCACTCTTGCTCTACGCGGGCTTCGTCCGCACAGGCGTTCGCCGGGCTGGTTGACAGGGCGCCACGGCGGTATCAGACTGGCCGCACCGATAGGGGAGGTGAGATGCCAGTGGGGGCGTCTCGAGGGAGAGGGCTCTATCAAGAAGCTACGTGCGCATGGTCGCGAACGCCTCGCGCATCGGTCGAGCGGAGCCCGTCGGGACGCCGAGTCAGCGCAAGCACTTCCTTCGACTTCTGGAGGTACAGATGAGATTGTCGTTCCGCTTGGTCGTCGTCGCCCTCGTCGCAGTGGGCGCTGCTCGCCGGGACCGCCGGTGCGAGGCCCGACCCCGACGTGAGGCAACGGATGGACCTGCTGTACACGAACCCCAACAATGCGACCAACTCGGATCTCGCGTTCTGGGGGAAGCACGCCTTCATCGGCTACTACACCGGCGATGGCGGCAGCCCGGCCGGTACCCCGCCGCGCGGCGGCGTCCGGATCTTCGATATTTCGAATCCGGCCAGCCCGACACTCGTGAAGGACATCCAATGCGACTCGATCCAGAACGATCCCATCATCTGGGATCGGAACGGAAACGGCGTCGCCGACCTGCTCCTGCTGGCCGTCGACCGGACGATGGAAGGGCCCGAGTGCGGGGCTGCCAGATCGATGAATCCCGATGGGAGCCCCAACCACGAAGACCCCGGCGGCTGGGAGGGCGTGCGGGTCTTCGAGCTGAGCGACGATCCGGCGAACCCGTTCGCTACGGCGACGCAGGTGGCCGCCGTCTACACGGACTGCGGGGCCCACACGATCACGGCCTGGCCGGGGTTCGCGGAGGACGCGGCCAACCCCAGGCTGCTGGTCTACGTCTCGTCGTATCCGCTGAGGCCCGGCCCGACGTGCGGCCCGGTTACCGGCCCACCGGCCGGCAACGACCCCCTGCACTCGAAGATCTCGGTGGTCGAGGTGCCGTTCAACGATCTGGCGAGCTCCTCGGTGATCGCCGAGCCGCCGGTCAGCTATCCCGGCGACCCCGACAACCAGATCGACTGGTGTGAGCGCTCGGTGACAGGGCCCGGTGCAGCCCTGTCCGATCCCCGGAATCATCGAAAACGCAGCGCGCGCGTGCCACGACATCGTCGTCATGGTCGAGATGAACATGGCCGGCGCGGCCTGCGCCGAGCAGGGTCAGGTCTGGGAGATCGGCGCGGACGGGATCCCCGACACCGCAAACCCGATCTCGATCATCGACGACGAGTTCAGCTCGGGCGGTACCGGGAACATCCCCGGAGCGGTCGACTTCTTCCACTCGGTGATGTTCAACAACGCCGGGACTGTCTTGAATACCGTCGACGAGTCCTTCGGAGAAGGCTGCCCGCCGATGACCGAGTGGCGCGAGCGGCCCTGGCATCCGGCAGCGACCATGAAGACAGGCCGGATGTTCTTCTCCGACACGGAGACCGGCGAGTTCTTCAGTGAGTTCCAGGTCGGAGACGTGCGGCCCGACCCAGGGCCGAGCGACGAGTTCAGGTACTGCTCGGCGCACATGGGGATGGCCGTCATGGACATCAGGAAGGACCTGCTGGTGAACGCCTGGTACACGGGCGGCGTCAACGTGATCAACTTCACCAATCCCAGGAAGCTGAAGGAGATCGCGTGGTATGACATCGCCGGCGTCGGTACGGCGGGCTCGGACAACTGGTCCGCGTACCCCTACGTCGGACCTGACATCAGGGGCAAGAACGGAATCGCGGTCTACGCGTCGGACGGGGTTCACGTTCCGCCGACCGGCCGTGGCTTCGTGGTCTTCAGGGCCAACGTGCCAGAGCCCCGAACGACCCGCGACCACCTGAACCCGCAAACGATGGACTAGCAGTCGTCGGGAGCAACGCTCCCGTCGGCAAGCAGCGAGGAGGCCGCCGAAAGGCGGCCTCCTCACGTCTGGATAACCGCACCCGCGCGGTAGGGGCGGCTCCATTGTCGCGGCCGGCCGCTGCAGGCAGTCTGCAGCCATCGACAACGGCTCACCCGAAGGGAGACAGACCGTGCTGCAGAGATTCTGGCTTTGGCTCTTCGCGCTCTATTCCGCCGCGGCGCTCCCGCTGCTCGCGTGGGCCCTGGCGAACCTGGCCGCGTAGCTTCGCCCCGCCGTCCACGCGAGCCGAATTACGGCGCCTGGACGGCGGCGCGCTGGTCCGGATCAGAGGAAGCGGGTCAGCACGATCCGGTCCTCGCCCGGGCCGTCGTAGCCCGCCTGCGGCTCGCTCGGCTCGAACCCGATGGCCGTGTGGAAGGCCACTGACCGCGTGTTTGCGGTGGAGGTCACGCAGCTCACGCGCGTCCTTCCCTCGCCGCGCGCCTGGTCGAAGAACCGCTCGTAGAGCTCGCGGCCCAGGCCGGTGCCGCGCTCGGCCGGGCTGACCCCGACGAAGTGGACGTAGGCCGCGTCGGGCTCGCTCTGCGACAGGAAGCCGACGAGGAACCCGGCCAGCTCGCCGTTCCGCTCTGCCACGAACGAGGTGTCGCGGAAGTGGACGAAGAAGAGCTTCGGGAGCATGTCGACCATGCTCCGCCCTCCCCACCACTCGTCCAACACCGCGACGACACGGGCGTGGTCGCCCGGCTCCGCGGGGCGGATCTCGATTCCGCTCAGAGCCGTTCCGTCCAGGGCGCCCGCCAGGCGGGCGGCTCATCGGCCTCGCCGTTGGACCAGTACTCGACCGCGCTGACGATCCTGCCGTCGGCGACCTCGAAGAAGGAAGCGGCGTAGAACCGCTCGCCCTCGTGGTCGACGCGGACCTCGGATGCGACCTGGTCGCCGGCGTCGACGATCCGCAACACCTCGATGTGCCAGCCCTCCGGGTACGCGCGCTGCACGGCGAGGTAGTTCTCGCGGCCGCGCATGCGCTCTCCGGTGTTCGGCCAGTCGACGACGGCGTCGGGGTGGAGCTGCGCGGCGACGCCCTCCCAGTCACGCGCCTCCATGCGCTCCCAGAGCAGGCGAACGGCTTCGGCGCTCACGCGCTGAGCTTCTCGCGCAGGCGCTCGTTGACGACGCGCGGGTCGGCCTTGCCCTGCGTCTCCTTCATCACCTGGCCGACGAAGAACCCGAGCAGGCCCTCCTTGCCGCCGCGATACGCCGCCACCTGACCGGGGTTGGCCGAGAGGACGCCTTCGATCACAGGGTCGAGGGAGGACGCGTCGGAGACGGTCGTCTCGCCCAGGTAGCGCTCCGCCGCGAAGTCAGGGTCGCCGCTCGCCGCGAGCGCAGCGAGGAACGTCTGGCGCGGGATCGTCTCGCGCGCCTCGACGAGCTTGCCGAGCTCGTCGCCGTTCACCGTGGCCGGGTCGACCTCGGCGGCGGCGAGCTGGTTCATCAGCACGTTCGCCACCGCGCGCCGGTCGTCGCCGGGCACGCGCTCGTAGAGCCCGTCGCGGCCGCCGGTGACGAGGCCGTAGGCGAGGTCGAAGTCGACCTCCTGCTCGAGCCGCCGGATGCGCGCGCCCGGCAGCTCGCCCACCTCGGCGCGGGCGCGCTCGACCAGCTCGGGAGGCGGCTCGATCGCGACGAGGTCTGGCTCGGGGAAGTAGCGGTAGTCGTGTGCCTCCTCCTTGGAGCGGAGCGGCGCGATCGAGCCCGACTGTGGATCGAAGTGGAGCGTCTGCTGCACGACCTCCCCGCCGCCCTCGTAGATTCCGATCTGGCGCTCGACCTCGGCGGTGATCCCGTCGGCGACGAACTTGAAGGAGTTCATGTTCTTGAGCTCGGTCTTGGTCCGGTAGCCCTCCTCCCCGGTCTCCCGCACCGAGACGTTGGCGTCGCAGCGGAGCGAGCCCTTCTCCATCTCCGCGTCGGAGATCCCGAGCTCGACGACCGTCTGCCGCAGGAGCTGGAGGAAGCGCCGCGCCTCCTCGCCCGAGCGGACGTGCGGCTCGGCGACGATCTCGACGAGCGGCGTGCCGCCGCGGTTGAAGTCGACGAGCGATGCCTCCGCACCGTGGATGCGCCCCGCGGCGCCGCCGACGTGGACGGTCTTGGCGGCGTCCTCCTCGAGGTGGGCGCGAACGATTCCGATCTCGCGGTCGCCGTCGGGCCCGGGCACGACGAACCGGCCGCCCGAGGCGAGTGGGACGTCGTACTGGGAGATCTGGTACCCCTTCGGCAGGTCGGGGTAGAAGTAGTTCTTCCGGTGGAAGAGCGAGCGCTCCGCGATCTCGCAGTCGAGCGCGAGGCCGAGCTTGACCGCCCACTCGATCGCCGTCCGGTTCGGAACTGGCAGCGTGCCCGGATGCGCCAGGCAGATGGGGCAGGTGCGTGTGTTCGGCTCCTCGCCCCAGATGTTCTCGCAGCGGCAGAACATCTTCGTCCGCGTCTTCAGCTGAACGTGGATTTCGAGGCCGACGACCGCTTCCCAGCTCACCGCAGCCGCTCCGGGACGTAGTCGAAGGCGATCGCCTGCTCCAGGGCGTGACCCACGCGGAAGAGCGTGTTCTCCGAGAACTGCGGGCCGATCAGCTGCAGGCCGACCGGAAGCCCTTCCGAGAGGCCGCACGGGATGGAGAGCCCGGGCAGACCTGCCATGTTCGACGGGATCGTGAGCAGGTCGGACAGGTACATCGCGAGCGGGTTCTCCGCCTTCTCGCCGATCCGGAAGGCGACCGTCGGCGATGTCGGGCTGACGAGAACGTCGAAGCGCTCGAAGGCGTCCGCGTGCTCCTGCGCGATCACCGTGCGGACCTTCTGGGCCTGGCCGTAGTACGCGTCGTAGTAGCCGGCCGAGAGGGCGTAGGTGCCGAGCAGGATGCGGCGCTTCGGCTCAGCGCCGAAGCCCTCCCAGCGCGTGCGCGAGTAGAGCGCCGTCAGGTCGCCGTCCACCTCGGCCCGGTGGCCGTAGCGGACGCCGTCGTAGCGCGCGAGGTTCGAGCTCGCTTCCGCCGGCGCGACGAGGTAGTAGCAGGCGAGCCCGTAGTCGACCGAGCGCGGGAGGCTCGTCTCCTCCACCTCGGCGCCGAGCTCCTCAGCGAGCCGGATCGCCGCGTTCACCCTCTCGCTCACGCCCGGGCCGATGCCCTCTGCCTCGTTCATCTCCTTCGGGACGCCGATGCGGACGCCGGCGAGGTCCGTGCCCTCGGGGATCACAACCGGCGCCGGCAGCTCGACGGTCGTGGAGTCGCAGGGATCCTTGCCCGCGATGATCTCGTACAGGCGCGCGTTGTCGCGGACGGTCTTCGTCAGCGGGCCGACCTGGTCGAGGCTCGAGGCGAAGGCGACGATCCCGTAACGCGAGACCGTGCCGTACGTCGGGCGCAGGCCGACGACGCCGCAGAGGGAGGCTGGCTGCTTCACCGAGCCGCCCGTGTCGGTGCCGAGGGCCCAGGGGGCCAGCCCACCCGCGACCGCCGCGGCCGACCCGCCGGACGATCCGCCCGGAACGCGCTCGGGGTCCCAGGGGTTCCGGGTCGGCCCGAACGCCGAGTTCTCGGTAGACGAGCCCATGGCGAACTCGTCCAGGTTCGTCTTGCCGAGGATGGGCAGTCCGGCGTCCTTGCAGCGCGCGGCGACCGTCGAGTCGAAGACCGGCGTGTAGCCGACGAGGATCTTCGAGCCGGCCGTCGTCGGAATGCCCTTCGTCGTGATCACGTCCTTGTGGGCGATCGGGACGCCCTCCCCGCGCTCGCCGGCCACGTGCAGGTAGGCGTGCAGCTCGGGATCGCGCGCCTCGATCGCCTCGAGGTAGGCGCCCGCCAGCTCGTTGCCGGAGACCTCGCCGCTCTCCAGGAGACCGGCGGCCTCCTCGGCCGTCAGCTTCAGGGTGTCGATCACGGCCAGGTCTGCCTCGGACGGTTCAGGGGCCACCCCGTGCCTCCACCCGCTGTGAGCGTAACGAGGAAAAACGCGCGCGTGGTGCGCGGAATGTGCCGAAGAATGCAGCAAGGTCACCCGCCGACCGCCGGGACGCGGAACTGGCCGTCGACGGGGTCGGGAGCATTCGCCAGAGCATCCTCCCGCGGGAGCGACGGGCGCGGCTCGTCCTCGCCCCACTCGTTGACGAGGTCGAGGGGGTGCGTCATCGGCGCTACGTCTGTCAAGTCCAGCTCGGACACCTTGCCGACGGCCGCGAGGATCGCCCCGAGCTGGTCGCGCACGGCGTCGACCTCCCCCTCGGGGATCTCGAGCCGCGCGAGCGCGGCGACGTGCAGCACATCGTCCCTCGTGATCGCCATCTCGCCTCCAGTCTAGAAAGCAGCACCCAAATGCGACGGGCCCCTCGTCGGGGCCCGTCGCCGCATTTTCGAGCCTCCGCCGGCTAGGCCAGCGTAACGTTCTTTGCCTGCAGACCCTTGTCGCCCTGCTCGACGTCGAACTGGACTCGTTGGCCCTCGGTCAGGGTGCGGTACCCGTCCATCTCGATCGCGCTGTGGTGTACGAAGACGTCGTCTCCCCCCTCGCGCTCGATGAACCCGAACCCCTTCTCGTTCGAGAACCACTTCACGGTGCCCTCAGCCAACGGAACTGTCCCTCCTTAGACGCAAGACGACGGCCCGGCTTGGAGCCGTCGAGTCTGGCCATAACCGCGAGCGCGGCGCGCGCAATGTAACCCTTACGCGCCCGGGAAGGCAAGCGCGCCGGCCTGGTAGGAGGCCGCGCGAACGGTGTTGCGGAGCAGGCTCGCGATCGTCATGGGGCCGACTCCGCCGGGCACCGGCGTGAGATGTCCCGCGACCTCGCGGACGTCGTCGGCCACGTCGCCTACGACCTTCCCGTCGACGCGGTTGATGCCGACGTCGATCACGGCTGCGCCCGGCTTCACCATCTCGCGGGTCACCATCGCCGCGCGGCCAACCGCGGCCACGACAACGTCGGCCTCGCCGACGACCGCGGCCAGATCGCGCGTGCGGCTGTGGCAGACGGTCACCGTGGCGTTCTCGGCGAGCAGGAGGAGCGCCATCGGCTTGCCGACGATGTTCGAGCGCCCGACGACGACAGCTCTCGCCCCTTCGAGCGGGACCTCGTAGGCCCGCAGGATCTCCATGATCCCGGCGGGCGTCGCCGCCACGAAGGTCGGTTCGCCCTGCAGCAGGTGGCCGGCGCTTGCGGGATGGAAGCCGTCCACGTCCTTGATCGGCGCAATCGCTCGAATGACCCGGCCGTCGTCCATGTGCACGGGCAGCGGCAGCTGGCAGAGGATGCCCGTGACGCGCTCGTCCGCATTCAGGCCCGCAACGAGCGCAAGCAGCTCCTCCTCCGAGGTCTCGGCCGGGAGCTCGTGGTGGATCGGCTCGATCCCAACCTCCGCGCACGCCTCCTGCTTGCGGCGGACGTAGAGCGCCGAGGCCTCGTCCTCGCCGACGAGCACGGTGGCGAGCCCGACGGGGCGGCCCAGTGCTGCCACCTCGCGCGCGACCTCCTCCCGCACGCGCGCGGCGAGGGCCTTCCCGTCCATGAGCGTCGCTGCCACGGCGGGGGAGCCTAACCCACCGCAGGCATGATCCGCCGATGAGCCTTGCGCGCCAGCTCGCTGCGGTCGGGCTCCTCCCTGTCACCATCACGCTGGTCGTCCCCGGACTGATCCTGTGGCCAAACGGCGCCGAGGGCGGCGGCTGGGCTCTTGTCCTCGTCGGAGCTGTGTTGGTCACGGCCGGCGTCGCCCTCGTCGCCTGGACGGCCACGCTGTTCGCCAGGGTCGGCCGGGGGACGATCGCCCCGTGGGACCCGACCTCGCGCCTCGTCGTGCTCGGGCCCTACCGCCACGTTCGGAACCCGATGATCAGCGGCGTGCTGGCGATCCTTCTCGGCGAAGCGGCCATCTTCGCCTCGGTATCGCTTCTCCTCTGGTTCGCCGGGGTCTTCGCCGTGAACGCCCTCTACCTCCCGCTCGTCGAGGAGCCCGGGCTGCGCAAGCGTTTCGGCGCCGACTACGACGCCTACCGGGCCAATGTCCCGCGCTGGCTCCCACGGCTCAGCCCGTGGGAGCCGTAAGCTGACGCCGTGGAGCTTCGGCGCTGGCCCCGCAAGAACGACCCCGACTCGATCCGCGCGCGGCAGGAGGAGCTCGCTCCTCGGCTCGACGGCAACGGCGAGGTCTTCGCACACGACCTCGCGCCGTTCGCGAGCGCGACCGAGGCGATCACCGGCGTCGCGCTCGTCCCCGTTGCGGTCGTCGGGCCGATCGACATCGAGCTCGGCGATTACGCGCTGGAGGAGCCCGAGGGACGCCTTGTCGAGCGCGGGCGCACGAAGGAGGGCGTGTACGTCCCACTGGCCAACACCGAGGGCGGCCTCTCGATCTCGCTCTACCGCGGCGCACGCGCCGTCGGCGAGTCGGGCGGCTTCCGGACGCACGTCGTCCGAGATCGCATCACGCGCGCGTCCGCCTTTCTCTTCGCCGACGCCACGCAGGCGCTCGCCTTCTCCCGGTGGATCGAGGGGCAGGTCGAGGAGATGAAGGCCTGGCTCGCCTCGGAGCCGGTCGCGAACCTCTCCAAGCACGCGAAGCTCCGCGAGCTCGAGACCCACGTCGTCGGCCCGATGTGCCACGTCATGTACGCGTACACGACCGGCGACGCCTGCGGCATGAACATGATCACGCGGAACTCCTACGCCCTCAACCAGGGCTTCGTGCTCGAACGCACCCCCGTGAAGCCGGCGCGCGCGATGCTCGAGGGGAACATGGGCGGCGACAAGAAGGTCTCGGCGCGCTACTTCGAGCGCGGCGGCCACGGCAAGACGGTGATCGCGGAGGCGACGCTAACCGAGGAGGCAGTCCGCCGAGTGCTCAAGACGTCGGTGGGCGACCTCGCAGAGCTCGCGTTCGTGGGGACGCACGGGGCGGTCGCCTCGGGCATGCAGTCGGTCGCCTTCACCCCGGCGACGGCAATCGCGGCGATGTTCACCGCCACCGGGCAGGACATCGGCATGGTCGGGACGAGCTCGATGGCCCACGGCACCGCACACCTCGTCGAAGGTGGCCTGCACGTTTCCATGCGGCTGGCAAGCCTCGAGGTCGCGACCGTGGGCGGGGGAACGACGCTTCCCTACGCCAGCTCGTGGCTCCGGCTCCTCGGCTGCGACGGGCCGGGGAAGGTCTACCGGCTGGCACAGATCGTTGCCGCGGCGACGCTCTCGCTCGAGATCTCGGCCAGCGCCGCCATGGCCACTGCCGGCTCGGAGAACTTCTACCGCGCCCACTTCGAGCGCGGCGGCCTGCGCTAGGCAGTGCTTCTGCCGGTCATGCCGCCTTGCTTCTGCGTCGCGAGCACCAAGCCGGAGTCTGCACTCGGCTGCGGGCAAGGCTGGACGCCTCGGCAAGGCCGGGGGCGGGCTCCGGCGCAGCGTGATCGCGGAGCAGAAGTCGGCGCTCATGGCTGGCAGAGGCACTGATGGCGGCCGTCCCGCCGCACCACGACCCGGCGTGCTGGGGCTGCGGCGACAACCCGCAGGGCCTCCATCTCCCGCAGCCGACCGAAGAGGGGATCGAACGCTACGAGGCCGTCGTGACGTTCGGCGACCACCACCAGGCAGGGCCGGGCATCGTTCACGGCGGCCTCGTCGCCGCGGCGCTCGACGAAGCCTCGGGCCTGCTGGCCACCTGGCACCGCTTTCCGGCCGTCACGGCGCGCATCTTCGTGCGCTACCGGCGTCCCGTCGTCATCAACCACGAGCTCACCCTCGCTGCCTGGGTCACGGACAGCCGCGGCCGCCGCATCCACATCGACTCCGATCTGCGTGACGGCGACGAGGTCGTGGCCGAGTCGCGCGGCGCGTTCCTCCACGTCCCCCTCGACCACTTTCTCGCCACGCCCGAGGGCCGCGCGGCGGGCAAGGCCTGGCGGAGGCGGCTCGAGCTCTTTCCCGAGAACGAGGGTTAAGCCGAATGGGGCGTCCTGCCGAACTCATGGAGACATGGAGCGCTGCGAGGGCTACTACCGTCTCGAGAACCGCCGGTGCGACCGCCCCGGCACCCGGCACGTGACCGCAGCCGACGGCGAGATCTACTTCGTCTGCTCATACCACGCTCGCCAGGGCTGGGCCGCGAGCGTGGCCCGCTGGCACGACGAGTCCGACGTGCGCGCCTCGGCCCCGGTCGACCTGCGCCTCGATCCGGCCGCGTAAACCCTTCTCCAAAAAAGAAGCGGCGGCGAAGGGGTTCGCCGCCGCTTCGAGCGTTACTGGGCTGGAGGTGGTTGCCGTCATCCCCGGCCCAGGAGGAGAGGACCTCGCGCGCTGTATCGGCAGTCACGAACGGCTGCTTGAGCCCAGTCTTCACCCTTCCCGGAATGCGTTCCGTCTGCCAGAAGCGAGCACAACCACGCGGGCCCTAGCGTCGTCTAAGACCACGTGGGCCTTTCGATTCGGAGCGTCCGCGTGTGCGGCGGCGGTACGTGCGCCCAGCTGCGGCGGCCAGCTCGCACGGAGCAACGACCTGTATCCCTTCGACCACGGCTAGGCCCCGTCGGCGCATGATCCCCGCATCCCGCCTACGCGCCCCGGGCATGGCGACGAGCTCCGACGGAACGCGAATTGCCTGGTACCGGTACGGCGAGGGCGAGCGGGCAGTTCTGTTCGTGCCGACCTGGAACTCGGGCGCGCGGCGCTCGTCACCGTATCCCCTGGGGTCAACGCGGCGCTGCTCCTGGTCGCCCGAACGCACGGCTCGAAGTGATCCCGAACGGCGGCCACCGGCCCTACATCCGTACCCCGGAGCTCGTCGACCCGCTTCTGCTCGACTTCCTTCTCGACGCGTAGGCGCCTTCATTCTGTCTCGATCGGTCACGGACGCTCCAGCCTGATGGTCGCATCCTCAGCCGGTTGGCTCCATCTCGCGCATCAGGATGATCGCCTGGGGTGGAGCGAGGAACAGCTGCTTCTTCGTCGTCACCCCGACGACTTGCCAGCCCTGCGCCCCTAGCTCGTTGAGCTGCTCCTCGATGCGCTTGCCGGTGTCGATGACCTTGTACTCGTAACGGCTCATGATCCGCGGCTCGTGCGCGATGGTCGTCATCTCACACCTCCTTTGCCCCTCCATGCTCGTGAGCAGGACGGCGTGGTGCATCAGGGACTGCGCGGATCGGTGATGCGTGAAAGGTGGCAAGTGCGGCCACCCGGCGGACAAACACGCGAAGAGGCGCGGAGCGGATTCGAACCGCTGTACGAGGCTTTGCAGGCCTCTGCCTAACCACTCGGCCACCGCGCCGGCGACGAAAACATCGTATCGAGCGAACTTTTCGGCGGGTGGGGGTTGAGAGGATCCGACAGTTTTGAGCAGAATAGGTACCACGCTCGCCAATGCGAACCTTGTCCCGGGGTTGATACCGCGTTGGTGGGCAGGAGCCCCGGCCCCCTACCGGGGCTCCACTCTTTTCTAGAACGGATTAGCCGGGCGCGGTTCGGGGGTGACGCCTGGCAGGCTCGGGCCGTGAGTGCAGGCGGGTCAGGAACGTCCGCCGCTCGGCCCGCCGGGACTCGCCCAGGCGCGCCGCGAGCTCGCCCGACCGCGCCTGCCGCAGCAAGTCGCTGTGGCGGTCCCGAACCAGGTCGAGATGAACTTCAGGCTGAAGCATGTGGGCCTCCTCTCACCGCCCACAGGACGGACGAGCAGCCCGCGATCTTCCCTCCGGCCGAACATTTCGGTTTGATACTCGTGGCGTGCAGCTCGCATCGCTCCCAGACGCCCAGCTCGTCGCCCGCTGCCGCGGGGGCGACGAGGACGCCTGGAGGGAGCTCGTCGCCCGCTTCTCGCGGTACGTCTTCGCCATCTGCTCACAGGCGTTCCGGCTGCGCGCGGAGGACTCCGAGGAGGTCTTCCAGGAGGTTTTCGCCCGCACGTACCAGCACCTCGGGAGGCTCAGGGACGACGAGGCGATCCGGCCGTGGATCGGGCAGCTCACGCGACGGCTGTGCATCGACCACATCCGCTCGAGCTCGCGGGAGGAGATCGTCGACCCCGATACCTTGCCCGGGGGCGTCGACGAGGCGATGACGACCCTCGATGACGCCTTCGCCGTGCACGAGGCCATGGCCGAGCTCACCGAGAACTGCCGCGAGGTCCTCGACCGCTTCTTCGCCCGCGACGAGAGCTACCAGACGATCGGCGCTGCGCTCGAGATCCCCTCGGGGACGATCGCCAGCCGCATCTCCCGCTGCCTGGCACGGCTGAGGGAGATCTTCGAGGGAAGAAATCCGGCCCCTGGCGCGTCGAGTTGACGGAGACCCGATGACTGCTTACGACGAACAACGACTCGCCGAGCTGATCAAGGCCCTGCCGCCCGCACCGGAGGCCTGGGTTGAAGCGGCCCAGGAGCTGCCGCTCGCGCGGGAGCGCCTCGATGACATCGTCGCCAGGGCAGAGGCCGACCTCGCGTTCCGCGACGCGCTGATCGCGGACCTCGAGGCCACGCTCGAGCTCGAGGGCTACGAGCCCAGGGCGATCTCGCTGGACGAGCTGCGCCGACGCCTCGAGAGCTGACGGGGTCAGGGCAAAAGAAAGGGCCGCCTCGATGGCGGCCCGTTTCCAGGGAGGTCCCGGCGTGTTGCGGCCTCACGTCGGAACCAGTCCAGTTTTCGGCAGCTTGGGCGCGGGCCTTTAGCCCTCGTTTCAGTGAGGGCTACTAGATCGTTGTCCTCGGGAGGAAGAGCTAGAGCCGCCCGGACGTTGGGAGGGCCATGACTGCATTGACGACCGCACTCGAGGCCCCGTACAAGCCCCGCCACGTCCGGCTCATCCGCAGGGAGGACGTCGACGGCTGGCAACTCAAGCTCTACGGCATCGCGCTCAACGGCAAGGAGCCAGACCCGGAGTTCGTCGACGCGACGCGCAACCTCGCCGCCGCCGTCCTCCCCCAGCCCCCGACCGCCGACGACCACTACGGCGTCGCGTTCGCCACCGCCCACGACGCGACTTCGCTCTACATCGCGCTTGTCTACTGGTGGCAATCCGAGAACGAGCTGCACCAGCGCATCTACGTCAGCCCGAAGGACGGCCCCATCGCGTTCGTCCCGGTCGAGAACCAGCCGGCCGGCTGCGTCTGGGAGCTCGAGATCGTCGACTTCGAGCGGCGCGCGTGGATCGAGGACGTTCTGGCGAACCCGGACGGACCCAACCTCGAGCGCTACCTGGATCGTCGCGTCGACAACGACGTCTAGCGCGGAGGCGCGGGTCTGGCGGCGAGGTACTCGGCGAACCGGCCCGCGCTGGTCTTCAGCCACGCCCTGAACTCGCGGTCGAAGTCCAGGCCCTGCTGCTCGGCGAACGAAGCCTGCGGGCACCGGTGGCCGAGTGGGCCCGGGTAGCGCCGCTGGCACCGCGGGCACCGCTCGAGCTCGCCGAGCATCACCGCAGGCCCCCCGCGCGGACGCCGATCTTTCGTCTGACCCCTTGCTGCTCCATCGTCCTCTCCCCTCGTCAACTCCGTGCTGGCTAGACGGGCGAGGCCAAGCGCCTCTTCCACGGAGCCCGGGCGGGGCGCCCGGTCGACCGGGGCGCCCCATGAGCAGCTTCCGGGCTCTGTCTAGCCGGTCGGGACGAGGATGACCTCGTCGCTGCGTCCCAATCGGCCTGCGTCCCGAAGAAGGCCGCGTCACCCTCGTTCACGTCCGGTGTGGACGGGTCGTCCATGGGCGTACTTGACGCCGTTCGCCGGCTTGTGGAGCCACACGACGCCGGGGCGTGTGACGTGGAGGACTCGGCCGTCCGGCAGGACGGCGAGATCCATCGGCTCGCCCGGCCGGTCGTTGAGCGTCACCTTCTCGAACTCGGCGTCCGGCGGCGGCCTTGCCTGCGAAGCCCAACGGGGAAACGCGAAGGGACGAACCCCGCCCGAGCGGGGTTTCTAGAGAGGCATCATGGGACTCGGCTGACCACCCGCTCGTAGTTGCCCGTGATGCGCTGCATGGAATCCCCCGATGCATCCAGGCCGGTGACGTGTGAAGCTCGAGGTGGGAAAGAAGGAGCCAAGATGGGCACTGGAGTTGAGCACCCGGGCTCGCCGGTCACGCGCGGCTCTCGAAGCGCCATTCTGCCGACGACGCGACTCGGGTGGTGGGCAATCGGGCTCGGCGCCGCCTTCTTCCCGCTCGTGTTCGCAAGCAGCTCTCGTTCCGCGCGGAGCGGCACTTGGCTTTGCCTGCGGCCTGGCGGGCGGAATAGCCGCGGCAATCGCGATCGTCCGCGACCATGAACGTGCCGTGACGGTGTTCGCCGGCCTCGCACCTCTCGTCATCGGTGTTGCGTTCGTGCTCGCCGAGACCCTGCAGACATGAGCGGGGCCTCCCGGAGGAGGCCCCGCTTGGCACGGCGTAGACGCCGTTAGTCCATCGTCTGCGGGTTGAGGTGGTCGACCCGCGCCGGCACGCCGGGCTTCTCGACGATCGTCCGGTACACCACCATGCCCTGCGCGAGGGCGTTGTTGGTGACCCCGTCCGTCGCGTACACGGGAATCCCGGGTCCTGTCGTGAACATCGGCCCCGTGTAGGGGTACGCGGACCAGGTGCCCGAGTTCGACACCGGATCGTAGTAGGCGATCTCCTTCAGCCTCGTCGGTTGGGTGAAGTCGATCACGTCGACCCCGCCTGTGTACCAGGCGTTGACGAGCAGGTCGCGCTCGATGCCCATGACCTGCATGCCCATGTGGGCGGAGCAGTACTCGCCCGCCGCGGACGAGGGCCGCAGGTCTCCGACCTGGAACTCACTGAAGAATTCCCCGGTCTCCGTGTCGGAGAAGAACATCCTGCCGGTCTTGTGCGTTCCTCCGGTCGGGTTCCACGGCCGCGGGTTGTACGTCGTCATCGGCGGGCAGCCGCTGCCGAAGGACTCGTCGACCGTGTTCAGCACGGTCCCGTCGTTGTTGAACATCGCGGAGTGGAAGAAGTCGACCGCCCCGGGGATGTTCCCGGTACCGCCCGAGCTGACCTCGTCATCGATGATCGAGATCGGGTTCTGGGTGTCGGGGATCCCGTTCGCGCCGATCTCCCACACCTGGGCCTGCTCGGCGCAGGCCGCGCCGGCCATCCGCTCCTCGACGTGGACGACGATGTCGTGGCAGGCAACTGCCGCCGGCTCGAAGGGTGGCGAGGGGAGACCCTTTTCACCCCACTCCTGGCGTCCATCCGGGTCGCCTGGGTAGCTGATCTGCGGCTGCACGTCGAGCTCCTGGGCCGCCGCCGGGTTGGCGAGCGGCACCTCGACGACCTGGATCACGCCGTGCAGCGGATTCGCCGGGCTACCGGGGTCCTCGTCGTACGGGTTGGCCATGTTCAGGTACTCCGTGTCGCCGCACGTGGGTCCCGCCCCCAGCGGGTACGACGAGACGTACACGATCAGCCTGCCCGGCTCCTCGGGCCAGAGCGTGATCGTATGTGCGCCGCAGTCCGTGTACACGGACTTGACCTGGGTGATGTTCGTGAAGGGATTCGCCGGATCGTCGCTCATCGTGAAGACGCGAACGCCCTCCCAGCCGGTCGGGGTGCCGCCCGCAACCCGCGCGGCGCCACACTGGGGCGCGGCCATTGTGGTGTCCACGGCCAGAAGCATCAGGTCGGCGACCCCGTTGCCGTTGCGGTCCCACACGATCGGGTCGTTTTGAGCTCCGTCACAGGCGAAATCCCTCACCAGCTGTGGGCCGGCGGGATTCGAGATGTCGAAGATCCGCACGCCGCCGCGAGGCCCGGTACCGGGCGGGAACCCGGCGCCGCCGGTGTAGTAGCCGACGAAGGCGTGGTCGCCCCAGAAGGCGAGATCCGAGTTGGTCGCCAGGTTCGGGGATGTGAAGAGCCTCGTCATCTTGCTCGACTGGTCCGCGACCGGCTGTGCGCCCGCGATCCCGGCGAGAAGCCCTAACGCGACGACGGTGGATACGAGTAAGCGAAAAGATCGTCTCATACTGTCGTTGCACCTCCCATGCAAACAGTTGAGGTCCTGTGGTCAGGACGGCCGGGGAGGACTGCGGCTGCGCCGCGCCCGGGTGCAAGGCCCACCGATCCCAGATGTCCCGTCAGCCACCACGCCCGCACTCCCCCAGTACGGTCATCCCAAGTCGGCACGGCAGTCTAACCGACGAGAGCCGCGAACGTGATGACCCTCCTCGCGTTCGATCCTGGTAGCTAACGGGTGGACGCGCCACGGCGAAGACCGGGATTGCTCGACTCCCCTTCGGGTCGGAACGAGGCGCACTGTTCGTGCCCGCGCCGACGCGGCTCTATGCTCGCCCGGACGCACCGGCGACCGCAGGCCGTCATTCGATGGAGCGCCCGCTCGACCCCGCCCAGCTCGGAGATCACCTCGACCGGCTCTACCGGGCCGCCTGGGCTCTCTCCGGCTCCCGCGAGGACGCCGAGGACCTCGTCCAGGAAACCTACGCGCGCGTGCTCGCCCGCCCGCGCCTGCTCCGGAACGAGGACGACCTCGGCTACCTCCTGCGCGCGCTACGCAACACCTTCCTGAACGAGAAGCGGAGCGAGCGCCGCCGGCTGCGTCCCGGCCCGCTGCCCGACCAGCTCGACCTCGTCGCCGACCCGCAGGCGCGCGAACCGCAGACCGCGCTCGAGGCCGGCGAGGTCTATGCCGCGGTCGCCGCGCTTCCGGGCGAATTCCGCGACGTGCTCGTCGCCGTCGACATCACAGGCCTCTCCTACAAGGAGGCGGCTCGCGCCCTGCGGATCCGCGAGGGGACGGTGATGAGCCGCCTCTACCGCGCCCGCCAACAAGTCGTGCGCCGAGTCGAAGGCGGCTCGGCGTGATTCTCGGCGCTCGCGCCGGCCCCTCGCGGTGCCTCAGCCGTCGGCGTTCGCCGTTCCGACCAGCACCTTCTCGCCCGACGAGCCCTGATCGCCGTCGGCCAGCT
The DNA here is from genome assembly GCA_963830885.1 of uncultured Actinomycetes bacterium. Taxonomy (GTDB): domain Bacteria; phylum Actinomycetota; class Thermoleophilia; order Gaiellales; family Gaiellaceae; genus JAIBJN01. Next base: position 313,453 of record CAWHOA010000012.1, read on the forward strand.
CGCGCGTCACGGTCAGAGTCGGGAACTCCTTCGGCGACACGCCTGCCCATAGCGTGACCTGCTGGCTCTCGTTGAAGGTTCCGATCGGTACGAGCACGCCCTCGGGATTGCGTAGCCACGCCTCGTAGAAGCGCCCGCCCTCGAGGCGGGGAAGTCCTGTGGCGTCGAGCTCGATCCGCCAGCCCGAGGATGTCTTGGTCAGCGTCGCCTCGCCGCTCGCAGCGGGCACAAGGTCGGTCGGTGCGAGGGCCGCGTGGAATTGCTCACCGTCGGTGTCCGCACGGAAGACGCCCAGCCCGATGGCGACGGCCACCACAGCAGCAGTCGCAGTGGCGCCGATCAGGACGAGACGGCGCGGTGCCCGGACGCGGCGTCCACGTTGTTGCGCCTCGACCCGCGCGCGCAGGGCCGCCGGAGCCTCGACCTCGGTCGCGGCGCTGCGCGCGAGCGCGAGCGCGCGCTGTTGCTCGGCGAGCCGGTCCGCAAGCTCCGAGGACGCCGCGACTCGTGCCTCGAGCTCGGCACGACGCTCCGGCGCGAGCGTGCCGTCGGCGAGCGCGGCCAGCTCGGCGATCTCTTGACCGCCGGCTTCGTCTTGTCGACGGCGTCTCATCGACACGGCAAGACGAAAGGTAACTCCGCACGTGCACCCACGGCCACCTGTGGCCTCCGCCGGGAGGCCGGCTTTCGGAGGGTACGACGCTCGCGCGTGAAGACCGACCTCGGCCCCCAGACTCGCATGCCGCAGGAGCGGCTGCGAGCGCCAAGAGAATCCGCTGGAACCGCGCAGTGGTCCTTCACACCCTGAAGGACCCCGTCCGGCCGAGGTTATTCCCTCGGCTCAGGAGATCCCGACGGCCTCCCGTGCGCCCCCGAGTCGCCGCGCGGAAGCGATTTCGCCCGCATGGGAATAGAGGGCAGTCGGCGGTGTCTCTAACGCACGACAGGTCAACCACTCCGAAAGGAAGACCATGAAGAACTTCGTTCCACTCAAGGCACCGCACACCGCGCGGCCGAGGCGACTGGCGGCTTCGGCATTGGCCGTCGCTGCGGTCCTCGCGGCCGGGGTCGTGGCCGGTCAGGGAAGCGCCGCGGCCGACGTAGAGGCCGCCAACGCCTCGCATCCGCGCGGCCAGGGCACGATCATGCGGCCGAAGCTCAAGCGCGGGGAGCTGAGGGTCACGGGCACGAACGCGAGCGAGAAGATCGCGCTTCGCCTGCGGGCCGGCGAGCCCGGCATCCTCGAGATCGATGTCGATGACGACGGCTCGGCCGAGTTCGCCTTCGAGCGCAGCGAGATCGCGAGGATCGCAGTCAGCGCCCGCCCGGGCGATGACCTCGTGCGCATCGACGAGGCCAACGGCGTCTTCACCGACCAGATCGAGACCACACTCGCCGGTGGACGAGGAAACGACACGCTCGCCGGCGGCAGAGGCCTCGAGACGCTACTCGGCGGCATCGGAGACGACTCGATCGACGGAAACGCAGGCAACGACGCCTCGCTGATGGGCCCCGGCGACGACACCTTCGTCTGGGATCCAGGCGACGGCAGCGACGTTGTCGAAGGCCAGGCCGGCACCGACACGATGCTCTTCAACGGCGCCAACGTGGCCGAGCAGGTCGACGTGTCCGCGAACGGAGACCGGCTCACGTTCTTCCGCAACCCCGGCACCGTCACGATGGACACCGCCGGCGTCGAGCGCGTCGACTTCAAAGCCCTCGGCGGCGCCGACCTCGTCACCGTCAACGACCTGACCGCAACCGACGTCAACGAGCTCGTCCTCGACCTCGCAGCCACCCTCGGCGGCGGCACAGGCGACGGCCAGGCCGACCGCGTCGTCGTCAACGCCACCGACGGCAACGACGCGATCGACGTCAGCGGAGACGCCGGCGAAGTGAAGGTCAACGGCCTCGCCCCGACGATCAGGATCCTCCACTCCGAGGCCGCCAGCGACCGGCTCGAGATCGACACCCTCGCGGGCACAGACACGGTCGACACCACCGGCCTGGCCGCCGGTGCGATCCAGCTCTTCGTGGACGGCGTGCTCGTCCCCTAGAGAACCCGCCAAGAGGACGTGCGGGGGCCTCCGTCTTGGGGGCCCCCGCGGAGCTGCAGCCGTGAACTGCACTCAGCCCTCGACCCGACCCTCGAGCGCCAACCGTCGATCACCTCACGGAAAGGGACGCTGATGAAGCGCAAGATGACGTTGCTCCTCGCCGCCGCCGCGCCCACGGCGATCGCACTAATTGCCGCCGGCCTCATCAGCCTCGCGAGCGGCTCACCGTATTCCTCAGGGGCTCACGGCCTTGCCGCCACAACGAGCTCCCAGGATGGCGCGGCCGGCGCGGCCGCGGTGGGCACTGGCGATGCGAGAATGACTGACCTAGCCGCTGACCCGCCCGGTGCGCTGGCGGCGGACGACGAGCTGCCCGCTATGTGGTCGCCGAGCCGCCGACCACGGGAAGAGCTGAGGCCAAAGAGCGCCCCGACCCGAGAGCTACTTCGGCGGGATGTTCTGGTTGAGGCGGAAGAAGTTCGTGGGGTCGTAATTGCGTTTGAGCTCGACCAGCCGGTCGTACTTCTCGCCGTAGGCCTGTCGAACGCGGTCGGGTCCTTCGTCGCCGAGGAAGTTGACGTAGACGCGGTCGCGCGCGTGGGGCTGCATGGCGTCGAAGAAGTCGCGCGCCCAGGCGATATGCCGGTCTCCCTGTGGGTCGTCTTCGGTCCAGACGGCGTTGATGACGACGTTGTGCGCGGCGTCGCGCTGGCTGAAGGCGGTTGCGTCCTCTGGCACGCGACCGAGCGCCCCGCCGAGCTGGAGGATGATGGTGTACGAGCGTGGCGACGTGATCCGCGAGGTGTGGTCGATGAGCATGTCGATCGCATCGTCCGTGAGCGGCGGCAGCTCGACCGATTTCCAGTAGCGGTGCCAGCCGTGCGGCACCAACGGGTCGAACATCGACTGCAGCGCCACGTACGGCTTGGGCTCGAGCCGATCGACGATCGGGCTGCCGAACTCTTTCAGCGGCCGGACGACCTCGGCCCCGTCCTCGGGCGCCCCGGCGTAGCACGCGGCCACCATGACTATCGGCTCGCCGTGCACGTCCTCGGGTAGGAACGGCAGGGGCGGCGCGAGCTCGAGCTCGATGATCGTCGTGAGCTCGTCGGGCGCGGCAGCCGCGAACTCGCGATAGAACCGCAGTAGCTCCGGCGCGTCTTCGAGCGGGTGGAAGATCGGCCCGGCGAGCACGATCGGCCCGACCGGATGCAGGCGGTACTCGAACGACGTGACGATGCCGTAGTTACCGCCGCCGCCGCGCACTCCCCAGAACAGATCGGGGTTCTCGTCCTCGCTGGCGGTGACCAGCTCGCCGTCCGCCGTGACGAGGTCGACTGAGAGCAGGTTGTCGACCGTCGCCCCGTACTTGCGCATCAACCAGCCTATCCCGCCGCCCAGGGTCAGCCCCGAAACGCCCGTGTGGCTCACGATTCCACCCACGGTCGCAAGCCCAAAGAGCTGGGTCTCGCGGTCGAGCTCGCCCCACAGAACGCCCGCCTCGGCGCGCGCCGTCCTGGCTTGTGGGTCGACGTGAATGCCTTTCATCGGCGACAGGTCGATCACGAGCCCGTCGTCGCAGAGCGCATGCCCGCCAACCCCGTGGCCGCCGGAGCGCACCGCGACGAGCAGATTGCGCTCTCGCGCGTAGCGAACGGCCGCGACCACGTCGGCGACGCCGGCGCAGCGCGCAATGCCGGCCGGCCGGCGGTCGATGGCGCCGTTCCAGATCCTGCGACCGGTGTCATAATCGACGCTCGCCGGCAGCAGCAGCTCGCCGCGCAGCGCGCCCCCCAACTCGTCGAGCCCCTCGGTCTCGCGCGGTCGTGTTCGGATGGCACTCATGGTCGTCCTCCGCTGCTCGTTGCCCGGTCGGCAGTTTCCGTCTCGGTAGTCATGCAGCCACGGTAGGCCCGCGCGGCCCTGTGCGGCTAGACCGAGATTCGAACCAACCGGTTCGGATTTCGAACCTGCTGCGGACTGCTGCGGACTGCTGGTTAGCATGGTGGCGCGATGCGGAGCTACGCTCAGTACTGCCCGATCGCCAAGGCCAGCGAGATCCTCGGTGACCGCTGGACGCTCTTGATCGTGCGCGAGATGCTCGGTGGTGCTAGAGGCTTCAACGAGCTACAGCGCGGCCTGCCAGGGATCTCGCGCTCAGTCCTCACTGACCGCCTGCGCTCGCTCGAGCGGACCGAGATCGTCGGGCGCCGAACCGGCCCAAAGGGCAGGACGCTCGGGTACCAGCTGACGCCCGCCGGCCGTGACCTAGAGCCAGTCGTCCAGGCGCTCGGGGAATGGGGAGTGACCTGGTCGTTCACCGATCCCCGCCCCGAGGAGCTAGACCCTGACCTCTTGATCGTCTGGATGGCCCGCCATGTGCATCGCGAGCAGCTTCCCCCCGGCCGAACGGTGCTCAAGTTCGACTTTCGCGATCCGGCCAAGCGCTACTGGATGGTGCTCGAGCCCTCGGAGGTCTCGGTGTGCCTGCAGCATCCCGGATTCGACATCGACCTCGAGGTCAAAGTCGACACCGCCACTCTCTATCGCGTCTACCTGGGACGGGCGGAGCTCGGCGGCGCGATGCGGACGCGAAAGCTGACGATGAGCGGCCCGCGTGCGCTCCAGCGCGGCTTCGGTCGCTGGTTCGCCTGGAGCGCGTTCGCCCCCGCGAGCCGCGTGGCCGAGCAGCGTCGGACGGCGGCGTCGCGGCTAGGGCCCCTCGGCAGCGTGAGGATCGCGGAGTGACAGGGCGAGCGAAGCAGCGCTGTCCCGAACCCACCAGGCGACTCGACGCGATCCACGACACCATACGAGAGGGAGGTAACGCGATCGTGACCGACGAGATGGTGAGCGTCCGCTACATGGTCGACGACGTCGACCAGGCCGTCGACTTCTACACCCGCCACTTCGGCTTCCAGCTCGGCCACAACGCCTCGCCCGCGTTCGCCGAGGTCCGCCGCGGAAGGCTGCGGTTGCTGCTCGCCGGCCCGACCAGCTCCGCCGGCCGGCCGATGCCCGACGGCCGCCAGCCCCAACCGGGCGGTTGGAATCGCATCCACTTCGTCGTCGACGACATCGCCGCCGAAGTGCAGCGGCTCCGCGCCGCCGACGTCAGCTTCCGCAACGACATCATCACCGGCCCGGGAGGGCAGCAGATCCTGCTCGACGACCCCTCCGGTAACCCGATCGAGCTCTTCCAGCCCGCCGACTGAGCTCGATCCGCACATTACGACGGGGGCCCTCCAGGCTCCCTGGCGAAACGATCTCGCAACGCGCCGACCGCCTCGAAGCGTCAGCAACCGACGCGCAAAGCTGACTAAGAAGCTGACTATGAACACCGCCTCGTTCAGCTTTCGGTCGTAACGTGCCGATTCTCGTCCGATGGCACGCGTGCTCTTTGTGCTCGGTGCGCTGGCGCTCCTCGGAGGCGCCGCATTCGCGTTCCTCGTTGCCGGCGTCGTGAACTGGCTGGCCTGCGAGAACGAAGGGACCCCAGCCTGCAGTCGACAGGATCTTGCCTCCGCACAGTTCATCCTCGCAATGATCGGCTTGGTGCCGGCACTCGTGCTTGTGGTCGCCGCTGCACTCGGCAAGAGGCGAATGGCTGCGGTTGCAGTGGTAGTCGGTGTGCCGCTCTACCTCGCTTGGGCCTTTCTCATGGACGGGGCCATTCACGGGTGGGATGACCTCAAGCTGGTTCCATGAGCGGGAGGCGCTGCGAGTCATCGCCAGCAACCGAGATTCTCGTTCGCGTTCGTCTAGCTTGGCCGAAGGAGCCATCTAGGCAACCGTGCACCAAGCCGTAGCTTGCTCGTCCACCCGGCTGCCCTAACAGCAGCTCAATCAAGGTTCGGCCTCGCCGAGCCGAAGAGAACAGCGAGGGGACGATCGGCGCCGGAGGGCCTGGTCGTCTTGAGCGCCAAACCCTCGGCGCTTCGACACGCACGGAGAGGAACAGAGAGTGAACGTAGGAGTAATGGAAGACAACAGCGCCTACGAGAACCGCGTCATCCGCGAGGTCGACGCCTGGATACAGCCGAACGACTGCGCGAAGGAAACCCGATGATCCGCGCACTGAAGATCGCCGGCTGGGTCGTCCTCGGCTGGGTCGCCGGGAGCTTCGTCGGGATGGCTGCCAGCTACCTGTGGTTCTACGGCATCGGCGCCTCGGGCGGCCAGAACATCGTGTACGTCAACCTGATGATCGGGCTGGGATCGATCGTTCTGTTCACGTGGTACGGCGTCCGACGCACGCGCAAGGCGACCCCGTCCGCATAGGGCATCCACTGTGGCCGCTCAGTGGCGAACTCTTGCCCGAGCGAGACCACACCGAGACCACACGGGCGCCGGGCCGGAGGCGCGGGGCACGAGAAACCCGCCGTTTCCAGCGGGTTTCTGAGAGCGGATGAAGGGACTCGAACCCTCGACCTTCTGCATGACAAGGTGAACGCGCGAGGCGACGCAAGGCGACTCCCGCCGACAGTCCGAGTCTTCAAGCCGTTTCGGCGACGCGCTGACCGACTCGAAGCGTCAGCAAGCGACGCGCAAAGCTGACTGAAATGCTGACTAACCGACGGAGCGGCGCATCTCCTTGGCGACCTTCGGCGAGTGCCGGTGGGCGGATCGAAATGCCTCATTAGACCGAGCCCACGGTCCACCGACCCAGCCGCACTCGCAAATAGCGAGGAAGTACGGCCCGAAGTCCTCTTTCTGATCGGGCGACGGGCGGACCTCCTGAACGTCGACGTTGTGCTCTTTGAGCAGCCGCCTAAAGAGTCCATGCGCAATCCCATCGGCGCCCGTTTGGCGAATCGTTGAGCAAGAGCAGCCTCGCCCCCGACACGCGCATCCGCCGCGCGAGCGAGTACGTCCTCGACCACGGCGGCCTCGTCGCGGCCGTCGCGAGCGTAGACCTTCAAAGTGAAGCCGGCGTCCGAGTGGCCCGTGAGTCGCGCGAGCGGCGTCGCCGGGAGCTCGAGGTCTGTTGCAAGCATCGAGGCAAACGAGTGCCTGAGCGAGTGCCACGAGAGCCGGTCGGCCGTGTCGGCGAGGCCGGCGGCCGTCTTCGAGCACGGTTTGATCCGAGCAGGCTCAGAGCCTTTCTCTGGAGTCGTCCGGTTCGCCTTACGTGAGCTAGCCGACTGGGCGGCGACCTGGGCCGGCACCGGTGACCGTGACCGACGTCGCCTGCGGCGGCTGTAGTATGCCCGGCGTTCGGCTCGTGAAAGAAGGCGAGGCCGTCACCGGCGAGACCGTCTACTGCCCGACGTGCAAGTTGTAATAAAGGCCCTGTCTGACACCAGATGCCAAATGCGCCGTTCGGGGCCGCGCGCTGAGCGGAAAACGGCCGATCCTACCACCGGATCTGGGTTAACGGTTCGACGATCTTCTCAGCCTGCACAAGTTCTCGACGAGCTGTGCAGCTTTTGGCGCGCTCGATGCCGTCCTGGCGAGCGTTGTGAACGCCCGTCGCGGGTGCCTAGATGGCTGAGCCGTGCTCGAAGTCCGTTAGCTGAACGTGGAGGGCATAGGAGACGCTTTCAGGCTGGGTGGTCGCCTACATGGTCGCCGCACTGACTCCGTACACTCGCACAAGCCGAATCGTAGGTACTCGAAGAGAAAGGACGCAAGATGGCTAAGAAGACCGTGTTCGTTAGCGACCTTTCCGGCGATGCAATTGAGGAAGGCAAGGGAGCGAAGATCCGTATTACGTTCGATGACGCTCGGCGCGGCTCCTATGAGATCGACGCGACCGCCGACGAAGCTGCCGAGCTAGGGCGCAAAGGCCGGCAAGTCGCCAGGCGCGGTCGGAAACCGAAGTCTGCGTAGACCCTCTAAGCCCTTGTGAGCCTCAGGCAGCCTAGATGGTGTCTGAGGCCTTCTACTGGCCGGAACTGACTTGGCCTATCGGTACCGCTCCTCGGGACTCAGACAAGTTCTTCGTGCTTCCCGCCGGCTGGACCGGAGAGCACGGCTCGGTGATCGTGCTTCCAGAGAGCGGTCGATCCGGCTCGAGCTCCTCGCCGGTCACTGGCCAAAAATCGCCGTCTCGAGCGCCTCGACCTGGCAGAAGAAGAGCGGCCGCTCGCGCGCGTCAGCTTCGTCATTGGTTCGCGTGACGAGACCCTCGTCGACGAGGCGTGCGACGCGGCGCGTCATCCCCGAGCGGGAGCTGAAGGAACGCGCTGAGAGCTCGCTCATGCGGAGTTCGCCCCCGGCCACAGCGAGCTGAGCCAGCACGTCGAAATCGTTGTGAAGGAGCCGGTCAGCTTCGTCCAAGTACAGGTCGAAGCCTTCGCGATGGTCGGTGCTCCACAGTTCGAGGATTTTCTGGGCCTCTTGTGGGCCTCGACGTCGCGGGCTCGAGCGGGCGAGCGAAGTGCTGATCCGGTGGGCCCGCGGGGGCGAGGCTGATTGGCAAGCCACCGCTTGCCCTGCGGTGAACTCAGGCGCGGGTGTGCTCATGCCGGCGGGAGGCTGTTACGTGGAGGGGGCGGGCGCCGTGGGTTCTAATCCCGACACCCGACGCGACTGCGGCACCGCGTCAGGTGTCACCACCAGGAAAAGACGCCAGCTACTTCCTTGTTACGGCCGGCGCCCGCCAGCTGATCCTCTCAGGAAAAGGCTTCCAAGTACAGAGCGCCACCCAATCCTTGCGGGCCGGCCGAAGCCGGTTAGAACTACCCTGCCCACGCCCCGGCAAGAGGAGCCAGCGGACGGGGTCGTGATCGAGGGCGACGATTTCTAAGGGCGGCCGGCGGCCGCTCGAGCTCTGCCGGCGTCCATGCGATGGAGTTATGACCAGCGTGCGCTCGAGGCCGCGTTAGGCTCATCTGTGAGAGCGGCCCTTGGAGTCCCCTCGGACTGCTCTCGCCCAAATAGAGGGGCCGGTTTTCGCCGGCCCCTCCTAGTTGGAATGTCTCAGCGTGCTCCTGAATCGGTCGACGGCCACCTCGTGCACCGAGAGGGCGCCGAAGCCGGTCGCGAAGGCCTCGTCGAGGCCTGGCGGGCGCAGTCCGAGTGGGCAAGGCGCCAAGGTGGTGGTGCTCATTGACACGAGCTTGGTGACGCCGTAGATTCGCGCTCCACCCACAAGCGCCCCGGCTAGGGGCGCGGGAAGAGAGGGGCTTCCATGCGAACACGATTCCTTGTGCTCGCGGCGGGACTGACGGTCGCCCTGGGTCTGTCGGGAGCGAGCAGCGCCGTCGTGCCGTTGCCCGCCACCGGCTGGAACCCGGAGGACGGGCCGGCGCCGGCCGCCGAGCCGCACCCCGGCGGGCCTGGCCACCTCCCGCCCGGGAGCAAGAACATGGCGCTCGTCGGCAAGCTGAAGCTGACGGAAGTCGACGGGGGCATCGCGGACGTGGCCGCGTTCGGCAACTACGCGTACCTGAACGCCTTCAGCCCCGAGTGCGTCTCGAACGGGGGCGCAGGGACCGGCGTCCATGTCGTGGACATCTCGAACCCTGCGAGTCCGACGAAAGTCGGCTTCATCGCGGCGCACCCGAACAGCTACGTGGGCGAGGGGATTCACGTCGTCCGAGCGTCGACGCCGTCGTTTACCGGCGACATCCTCATCCACAACAACGAGACGTGTAACGCCACCGCGTTCGCGCCCTCAGGAGCGTCGCTCTGGAACGTTACGAACCCGCTCGCGCCGGCGCCGCTGTCGCTGAACTTCGGCGATCCGAGCCCCGCTGTGGCGGGCCAGACCTACCACACGACGCACAGTGCGCAGCTGTTCGTCCAGCGCGGCGTCCTCGCCGGGGGCAAGGACCGGGTCCTCGCCTTCCTGCAGGACAACCAGGACCTCGAGGACGTCGACATCTTCGACGTCTCCAACCCGGCCGCCCCGGTCATGCTGGCCGAGGTCGGGCTCGAGGACTGGCCAGGCGCGCAGGGCTCGTACGCCAACGGCGACACGGTCTTCCACCACGACATGCAGGGCAAGCGGATCGGCGGGCACGACTTCCTGCTCGTCTCCTACTGGGACGCGGGCCAGGTGCTCCTGAACATCGACAACCCGGCGAACCCCGTCTTCGTGACGGATTCGGACTACCGGTTCCCCGACCCGCTGATGCCGCAGTTCGCAACCCCGGAGGGGAACAGCCACCAGTCCTACTGGGACGCGGACAGCGAGTTCATCCTCTCGACGGACGAGGACTTCTCGCCGTACAGGACGCTGTTCGAGATGACGTCGGGGCCGAACGCGGGGCAGTACGGCGCGGGTGAGTTCGGATTCACCCCGACCATCGCCAGCCAGCCGGGCGGCACGATCGGCGGCGGGCCGACGGTCTTCGGCGGACGGGGCTGCTTCGCCGCGGGCCCGAACGCCGGGCCTGACGCCGTGGCGGGCGAGCCGATGCCACCACCCGCCAGCGCGATTCCCGCCGCTCCCGGGGAGCAGAAAGCGGTCGTCTTCTCTCGGGGCGGGTGCTTCTTCTCCACGAAGATCGCCGCCGGCCAGGACCTCGGCTACGACGTCGTCCTCGTCGGGCAGAGCCACGGCGGAACTCGCAACGGGCTGCTGCCCGACGGGTTCTTCTGCGGCGGGCAGGGACACGACTACGACGAGCAGATCCCCTCGATCTGCATCGGCCACCGGGCCATGCACCTGATGTTCAACGACACGCCCGAGTACACCGGCGACGAGGGGCTCGACATCCCGCTCGGCACGCTGGGGGCGAGCTACGTGGCCTCGACCGAGTTCGACGGCTGGGGCTACGTGCAGCTGCACGACGCCCGTGACCCGAACCTGCGGATCCTCGACTCCTACGCCATCCCGGAGGCCCTCGACGAGAGCTTCACCGTGGAGGATCACGGGATCCTCAGCGTCCACGAGGTCAAGACCGACCCGCGGGCGAACGTGAACCGGGCCTACATCTCCTACTACAACGCCGGGGCACGGGTCGTGAACTTCAGCAAGAAGAAGGGAATCCAGGAAGTGGGCTTCTTCATCCCCGAAGGCGGCGTCCACTTCTGGGGGACGTTCCCCCACCGCCTCGGGAACAGCCAGGGCGCGCCGCTGCTTCTCTTCAGCGACCGCGACTCCGGCCTCTACATCCTCCGCTACACCGGCTAGCCCAGGCGGCCAGAGAGAGATCAGGCGCCGGCCCCGCGCAAAGCGGGGCCGGCGCTCTGATTCGAGCTCGGGGAGAGCGGCGGCTTCGGGCTCGAGGGCGCGTCGCGGCCATCGAGCACGGCCTGTCGTGCGCTCAGCGCAAGACCCTGTCGAGGCGAAGCTGAGGGAGCCGACGTCGCAGAGAGCGCGGGGGGACGCGCTCAATGTCGACCGAACCGGGAAGGGGTGTGCCGGCTCCCTCACTCCGAGCGCGCGACCATCCAGGATGAACCGGAACATGTGGCTATGGCCGAAGCACTCATACTCGGCCAGCTCGCCCTCGCTGAGCGTGACGGGCAGTTGATCTGTGAATCCTCGCGGTAGCGCCCCTGCCCATAATCGATCAGGACGTGCACGGAACCTGACCTCTTGTTGCGTTCTAGGAGTTGAAACCCGGTTTCGCCCGGGTTTCGACTTGGCGAACTTTCGTTGCGCCAGGTTGCCATCCGTCCGAAGGAAGGTGAGACTGGGCTCGCCGGACCTCAGAAAGGAGTCGAGATGATCACAAGCTGCCTGCCCAGACGCTGCTCGTGGCTCGGCGCGTGTGTGGCCGCCCTCCTTGCGCTCATGCTCGTCCCGCCGGCCGCAGCCGGGGGCGAGCGCATCCGCTTCGCCACCTTCAACGCCTCGCTCAACCGGAACTTCGAGGGCCAGCTGATCGCGGACCTCTCGACGCCGGCGAGCGCGCAGGCACGCACCGTGGCGGAGATCATCCAGCGCGCACGCCCGGAGGTGTTGCTGATCAACGAGTTCGACTTCGACTCCGGCAACGTGGCGTTGCGTCTCTTCCAGGACAACTACCTGTCCGTGAGCCAGAACGGCGCCGACCCGATCGTCTACCCATACCGGTACACGGCTCCGTCGAACACGGGGATCCCGTCCGGCTTCGACTTCAACAACAACGGGGTGATCGGCGGCCCCGACGACGCCTACGGCTTCGGGTTCTTCCCGGGTCAGTTCGGGATGGCGGTCTACTCGATGCACCCGATCCTCTACTCGGAGATCCGCACCTTCCAGAACTTCCTCTGGAAGGACATGCCGGGCGCGCGGCTGCCGGACGACCCCGCGACGCCGGCGCCAGCCGATTGGTACTCGCTCGAGGAGCTGGCCGTCTTCCGCCTGTCGTCCAAGAGCCACTGGGACGTGCCCATCCGCGTCGCGGGTGACACCATCCACTTCCTCGTCAGCCACCCGACGCCGCCGGTGTTCGACGGGCCCGAGGATCGCAACGGGACGCGCAACTTCGACGAGATCCGGCTCTGGGCGGACTACATCACGCCCGGCCCGTCGAACTTCTACATCTACGACGACGCCGGGGACCGCGGCGGCCTGGCGCCCAACTCGCGCTTCGTGATCGCCGGGGACGAGAACTCCGACCCCCTCGACGGGGACAGCATCCCCGGCTCGATCCAACAGCTGCTCGAGCATCCCCTCGTGAACACGAAGGTCACACCGTCGAGCGAGGGCGCCGCCGAGGCGGCGCTCCTCCAGGGCGGTGCGAACACGACCCACCGGAGCGACCCGAAGTACGACACCGCCGACTTCGCCGACACCGCTCCGGGCAACCTGCGGGCGGACTACGTCCTCCCGCGGAAGAACCTGCGGATCCTCGACTCCGCGGTCTTCTGGCCGCTCCAGAGCGATCCGCTCTTCCGCCTGACCGGCGTGTTCCCGTTCCCGAGCTCCGACCACCGGCTCGTCTGGGTCGACGTGCAGAATCGCTGACAACGCGGAGGTGCCGAGCCGCTCAGCCGATCGCGAGAGCCTTGAAATAGCAAAGAGCCCTCCTTGCGGAGCGGGCTCCTGCCTTTCTCGAGGTGGGCCGCTGCCCTGCGGCAAAGCGAGCTCGGCCCGGGAGAAAACGAACACTGTCGCCATCGGGCGCGTCCGAGTCGTTCGTTCTCCCTCTTTCGAGCGATTCCTCGTTCGGCCGGCCTCTTCGGGCGCTGCCGCCAGCCGGGTGGCGCCGCCGATGGACGCCGATGACCGGGCGGTGTGTGCCAGGTGCGGACGCCCGATCGCGCCGGGGGCAGAGTCGGACTTGGGGCACACGGACGATCGCACGCGCTACAGCGGACCGGAGCACCGTCGCTGTAACCGGCTGGCGGGAGCGAGGAAGGGCGCTGCGGTCACGAAGCAGCCTCGTCGCCCTGCAATTCAGCCCCGCGCCGTGCGCTACTGGTCGCGGGTCTGGTGATGACAGGTTCGAGCTCGACTGCTCTGCGAGTCGCCTCGCGCGCTCCTAGCGGCGAAGCTCGAGGAGCGAGTTGCCGGTCCCGAGCAGCCGCGAGGACCGGAGCTCGAGGCCGACGGATTTGGCCAACCCGCGAAACTCGTCGAGGGTTCGCTGCCGGCCGCCGCTGAGCGTGAGCATGAAGAGGTCGAAGCTCGCGTCGTCGGCCGAGGGAGGCTCGCAGACGACGCCTTCGACGACGAGGACGCGCACGTCGTCACGCCCTGATTCAACGCAGTGGCGGAGAATCTGTGCTGCGCCTTCGTCGGGCCACCCGTGAAGGATTTGCGACAGGACGTACGCATCGCCCGCAGGCAGAGGGTCGCCGAACACGTCTCCCGCGACGATCTCGAGGCGTCCGGTGGGCTCGAGCGCCCCGACGACCTGCGGCAGGTCGAACAACGTGCCCTGCAGGTGCGGATGGGTATCGAGCAGCGTTCGCAACATGACACCGGTGCCGCCGCCGACATCGACGAGGTGCGTAACCGGGCTCCAGTCGTAGTCGCTCGCAACCTGCTCCGCGTTCGCCCGCACCTGCGCGGCCATGAGCGAGTCGAAAGACGCGGCCCGCCCGGTGCGTGCGAGCTCCTCGTAGTACCAACCCTCGTCGCGGCCGGGCGAGCCCGTGCGAACGGCGTCAAGCAGTCGCACCCACGACTCGGCCCACACTCCGGGCGCGCCGTCGAGGTCGAGCCAGGGCCGCCAGCCGGACTCCTCGACAAGCAGCCGGGAGACGTCGGTGTTCGCGTAAGCGTCGTCCTGCTCCTCGAACACTCCACGGGCGACGAGATATCGCAGGAGCCGCGCGAGCGCGTCAGGGTCCGCATCCGCGCGCGCGGCCAGGTCCTCCACGCGGGTCGCGCCGGTCTCGATGTGGTCGGGCAGGCGCAGTGTCGCCGCGATCCAGACGGCCCAAGGCGCCGCGAAGTCACTGAGCTCGCGGAGCCGGGCCTGACCGTCGTCGGAGCTCACGACGCCATTATCTGATCCTGGGACCGCGCATGAGCCCCCGGAGTGAGAGGATTTCGGGTGCGGTTCAGCTATCAGCCAATCCCCGAGCAGCCACTTGAGGATCTGGTGTCCGTGATCGAGTTGATCGACCAGCTCGGGTTCTGGGCGTGCTTCAGCGCCTATGAGACGTACCACAAGGACATGTGCATTACGTCCGAGACCGCGCGCCGTGGCAGGTCCTCTAACCTGGCCGCGAGGCGCGGTCATCTTCGGCACGTGAGCGACGTCAGTGTCGCGCCTGACAGCCGTCAAGCCGACGCGCGTCGACGCACCATCGTCGCCAGCATCGTCGCCACGTGAGCGCGCTCGGCCCCCGTGCTCGGCGTACGCGTCGCCGCGGCAGACGGTCAGCGTGCGACCGGCGCGGACGGTCTCGCCCTCGGCGATCAGCCTGTCGCCGCTAGCCGGCGCCAGCAAGTTGGCCTTGAGCTCGACCGTCAGCACCTCGGCGTCATCAGGCATCAGCGTCAGCGCCGCTTAGCCGCAGGCGCTGTCGAGAGCGGCGACGACGACCCCCGCGTGCAGGAAGCCATCCTGCTGGGACAGGCGCGGCTCAATCGGCAACGTAATCGTGACGCAACCGGCGGCGACCTCCGCGAGTTCGGCGCCGAACGTCGTCATCGCCCCCTGGCGCGCGAAGCTGGCTCGGACGCGCTCGGCGGCGGCGGCGTCAAAGGGTGCCGAGCTCAACGGTGCCGCCGTGCCCGCGTCGTGTTCGCCGTCGCGTGCTTCCTTGAGCTAGAGGTCACGCGTGCCGTACCTCGACCCGAGCGGGAAGCCGGTTCGCATGCCTGAGACGCGCGAGCATGAGGATGCTTGCCATCACGCCGGTCAGGCCGAGGGTGATCAGCCGCGCGTCCAGCTCGTGCAGCCCGAAGATCGTCCAGCAGGAAAGTTCGCCGAGGATGAGCAGCCAGGTTCCGCCTGCGATTCCGCTCGGCCGCGCTGTTCGATAGGCGGTCGCCAGCGACGGCATCACCTGGAGCAGAAACGCGGCCGTGAGCAGCGTGCCGAGACCGGCCCGGCCGGCCACCGTAGAGGCCGCGGCGAGAAGCGCTACCCAGGCGCTGATCCACCGGCCCGCTCGCCAGCTCGCGCGCCCGCGCGAGGCGAGCACCAGCGAGAGAGTGCCGGCGAGAAGGGTGGCCGAGAATGCGGGGACAAGCGCCGTCCAATAGCCCGAAAGCATGAAGTAGAGAAACCAGGCGGCATTGTTGGCGCTCGTCAGCGTCGCCCACGACCAGGAGACGCCACTCGTGTCGTTCGTGGCCCGAAGCTTCAGGATCTGCGGTAGGAACTGCGGGACCGCGAACGCCGCCGCTGCGAAGGGAACGTAGTTGAAGGCCTCGCTCATTCCTCTCCCCGGTGTCTCGAGCCCGAACCATAGGAAAGGATACGAGTGGCGTCGCGCCACTTCTTTGTGACTTTTCCCACTGAACCCCGGGATCGTGCACTAATCTGCTCACATGGACGCCGTTGACCGCAAAATCCTTGCTGAGCTCGAGGCTGAAGGGCGGCTGACAGTCACAGCCCTGGCGGAGCACGTGAACCTAAGCGTGGCGCAGTGTCACCGCCGCCTCCGGGCGCTGGAGCAGGCGGGAGCGATCCGAGGCTATCGAGCCGTCGTCGACCCTGCTGCGATCGGTCGCGGGTTCGAGGTGCTCGTCCACGTGACCATGGATCGCGAGGACGCTGCCACGGTCGTCGAGTTCGAGAGCGGACTTGCGGCGATTCCCGAGGTCAGGCACGCCGAACGCCTATTCGGCGACCCCGATTACCTCGTCCGCGTGACAACCGCCGACCTCGAGGCCTACCAGGCCCTGCGCGACGAACGGCTGGCCACCCTGCCGGGCGTCCGCCGGCTCACATCGACGATCGTGATGAAACGCGTCGTCGACGAACGTCCCTTCCTCGCGCAGCCGGACGGCACCTGACCCAGATTCGCTCCGATGCGGCGTCGTAGCCAGCGGTGACAACAGAGGATGGAGCCTTATGTAGCCCAGCGGGGCGCAACGGGCGGCAACCGGTGGCAAATCGCAGAGCCTCGGTTCTCGGACGGTGCGTGTTCCCCGCCGTGTTCCCCGGCCCACCCTCACGATCGGCCCCTCCAAGAGGAAAGGCCCCGTTTCCAGGGCCTTTCTCAGAGCGGATGAAGGGACTCGAACCCTCGACCTTCTGCATGGCAAGCAGACGCTCTAGCCAACTGAGCTACATCCGCGCGCGGGCTGGATTATAGCTGCGCGTAGGGATTCGGGACGGCCAGCCACGGGACGACGGCTGGCTCCATCGCCGACGAGTTCCGCCGCGGGCGCAGGTGAAGCAAGAGGCCCGTGAGGGCACGGTTCAAGTGACTGCATCGAGCGCCTCGTTGACGAGGCGGTCCGCGAGCTCGTTGTGCTCGCGGCGCACGGCTGTGTAGCGCACGTCCCCTATTGCCCGCGCGACCTGCGAAGCCCGCAGCGAGAGCTCGCGCAGTGCGGCGTTCTTCACCTTGTACTCGCCGCGCATCTGCTTGACGAGGAGCTCGGAGTCGGAGACGACCTCGAGCTCGTCCAAGCCGAGGTCGTGCGCCTTCTCGAGGCCGGCGACCAGGGCCCGGTACTCGGCGACGTTGTTGGTGGCGACGCCGATCGTCTCGCCGTGGGCCGCAAGCACCGTGCCGTCGTCGGCCTCGAGCACGTACGCGGATGCGGCCGGCCCGGGATTCCCACGCGCGCCGCCGTCCGTGAAGAGCCGCACCGTCACGGGGGCGGCTCGATGAGGGCGTAGAGGTCGAACGCCGGCTCCTCGTACGGGTGCGCGGCCCGGAGCGCGGCCACGACCTCGGCCTCACGCTCCACCGGGTAGACGGTCTCGAGCCGAAGCTCGGCGACCCGCTCTTCGCGGCCGGCCTCGCCCAGGGACGGCGACGTCGCCCTGCCCCCGAGGTACGTCCCGGTGCCGGCCGTGTACCACGAGCAGCGCTCGTAGTCACCGATCCGTCCCGCGCCGGCGTCGAACAGGGCCTCGCGGACGTCCGCCAGCGCCTCGCGCGGGACGTAGACGACGAGCTTGCGATTCAGAGCTCGACCTCGGGTGCGGCCTGAGCGTCCGAGTCGCCGGTGTTCGGCGTCCCCTTCAGCTCGAGCAGGAGGACGTGCGCCTCGTCGTCGGCCACAGGCCGGTGCTCGACGCCGCGAGGGACGACCAGGAGCTCCCCCTCCCCCAGCTCGACCGCACCGTCGCGCAGCTCGACGCGCAGGCTGCCTGCAAGTACGAGAAAGAGGTCGTCCGTGTCCGGGTGGGCATGCCAGACGAACGGCCCTCTGGTCTTGGCGACCTGGATCTTCGTGTCGTTGAAGTAGCCGACGATCCTCGGGCTGAAGGACTCGTCGAAGCTCGCCAGCTTCTCGGAGAGGTTGACTTTCTCCAGCATCAATCGATCTGGGCGCGCTGGAGCTTGCCGGAGTAGTCGACGTAGATCGATTTCCACTCCGTGTAGAAGTCGAGCGCCGCCTGGCCGGCCTCGCGGTGGCCGTTGCCGGTGCCTTTCGTGCCGCCGAACGGCAGGTGCACCTCGGCGCCCGTCGTGCCGGCGTTGATGTACGTGATGCCGGCGTTCAGGTCGCGCATCGCCTTGAACGCCTTGTTCACGTCGCTCGTGAAGATCGACGACGAGAGGCCGAACTCGATGCCGTTGGCGATCCGGATCGCCTCGTCGACGTCGGTCGCCTTGATCACCGCGGTGGTCGGACCGAAGATCTCCTCCTGGGCGATCCGCATCCCCGGCTCGACGTCGCCGAAGATCGTCGGCCGGTAGAAGGAGCCCCTGTCGAGCCCGTCCTCCGTGGCGACCTCGCCGCCGGTGAGGAGCGTGGCGCCCTCGTCCTTACCGATCTCCGTGTAGGAGTGGATCTTCTCGAGGGCCGAGCGGTTGACGACGGGGCCGACGTCGGTGGAGTCCTCGAGGCCGTCGCCGAGGCGGAGCTTCTCCGTGCGCTCCACGAGCTTCCCGACGAGGGCGTCGTAGACCGACTTGCCGGCGACGACCCGGCTCGCCGCCGTGCAGCGCTGGCCGGAGGTGCCGAACGCGGACCAGATGATCCCCTCGACGGCGAGGTCGAGATCGGCGTCGTCCATGACGATGATGGCGTTCTTGCCGCCGAGCTCGAGGTGGATGTGCTTGAGGTAGGCGGCGCCGTTCTGCGCGGTCGTGATCCCGACCTCGCGCGAGCCGGTGAGCGAGATGAGCGGCACGTCAGGGTGCTTGACGAGGCGCTCGCCGACCTGCTCCCCGCCGCCGTGGACGATGTTGAGGACGCCTGCGGGCAGACCGGCCTCCGCGAAGATCTCCACGAAGCGCTGGCCGAGCATGGGCGTGTCGCGCGCAGGCTTGAAGACGACCGTGTTGCCGCAGACGAGGGCGGGCGCGATCTTCCAGCTCGGGATGGCGATCGGGAAGTTCCACGGCGTGATCGCGCCGACGACCCCCACGGGCTGGCGCACGCTCATCTGGAACTTGTCCGGCATCTCCGACGGCGTCGTCTGGCCGAAGAGGCGGCGGCCCTCTCCGGCCATGTAGAAGGTCATGTCGATCGCCTCCTGGACGTCGCCGCCGGCCTCGGCGCGCACTTTGCCCATCTCGCGCACCATCAGCTCGGTCAGCTCGTCCTTCCGCTCGACGAACCGCTGCGCGACCCGGAAGAGGATCTCGCCGCGCCTCGGTGCCGGGGTGAGCCGCCAGCCGTCGTAGGCCTCCTTCGCGGCCTCGACCGCGCGGTCGACGTCGTCGCCGGTGGAGCGCGGGAACGTCCCGATCGTCTCACCGGTCGCGGGGTTGGTGGTGTCGAACGTCTCGTCGCCGGAGGCGTCCACCCACTCGCCGCCGATGTAGTTCTTCGAAGTCTCAGTCGCTGCGGTCGCCATCTCGCTCCTTGTCGTTTTTCCGCCGTCGATTCTAGGAGGGTTTGGCGGAGCGCCGCTCGTCGTCGGGTTGCGATGGTCGTTCCGAGACAAGGACGCAGGGAGCGTTCGTAGCCGGCGGCTACGGGCGCGACTGAGGACGCAGCTCTCGGGGCGAGCAGCGCGTCCTCGACGGCATAGCTGCGTTTCGCCGAACTCTCCTAGGCTTCGCACCGTGCCCACCGTCGGCGACAAGGCCAGCCGCTCCCGCAGGGTGCGCGCCGAGGACATCCTGCTCTTCACGGAGCTGACCGGCGACCGCAACCCGCTGCACTACGACGAGGAGGCGGCGGCGAGCTCGCGCTTCGGCGGGCTGATCGTCCAGGGCGGCGTCACGAGCGGGCTCCTGAACGCCGTCGTGGCCGAGGACCTCCCCGGTCCGGGCAGCGTCTTCCTGCACGTGGACTGGAGCTTCAAGGCCCCGGTCAGGCCCGGTGACGAGATCACCGCGGAGGTCGAGGTGCTGGAGGCGCGCGCGGACAAGCCGATCACGCGTCTACGCACGACGATCACCAACCAGGAGGGCACGGTCGTCCTCGACGGGACCGCGCTCGTATGGACCGAGCCGATCTAGCGCCGTCGCCGGGTCGGACCCGGGCGCTGGCGCTCCTGGCCGCCTCGCTCGTCCTGGCGATGACCACGTGGTTCTCGGCGAGCGCGGTCGTGCCGCAGCTCCGCGAGGACTGGGGCCTCGGTGACACGGCGGCTGCCTGGCTCACGATTGCCGTCCAGCTCGGCTTCGTCGCCGGCGCCCTCGTTTCCGCCGTCCTGAACGTCGCCGACGTCGTTGCGCCGCGGCGTGTCATCCTCGCGGGCGCCGCCGGAGCGGCCGGCGCGAACGCTCTCCTCGGCCTCGTCTCGGGAGCCGGGCCGGCGATTCCGCTGCGCTTCCTGACCGGCTTCTTCCTCGCCGGGGTCTATCCGCCCGCGCTCAAGCTCATGGCCACCTGGTTCCGTCGCGGCCGCGGCACGGCGCTCGGGATCCTCGTCGGCGCGCTGACCCTCGGGTCGGCGCTGCCGCACCTCGTCAACGCACTCGGGGGCCTCGACTGGCAGACGGTCGTCTACGCGACCTCGGCCCTGACGCTGGCCGGCGGGCTTCTGGCGCTCGCGGTGCGCGACGGGCCGTACCCGTTCCCGCCGGCCACCTTCGACCCGCACCAGGCGCGCCGCGTCTTCGCCAACCGCGGCGTCCGCCTCGCAAGCCTCGGCTACTTCGGCCACATGTGGGAGCTCTACGCCATGTGGGCCTGGTTCGTCGTCTTCTACTCGACCGCCGTGGCGGGGGGAGCGGAGGCCGCCTACGCGACCTTCGCCGTCATCGCGGCGGGAGCGGTCGGCTGCTGGGTCGGCGGGGTCCTGGGCGACCGCATCGGCCGCCCGGAGACGACCGCGCTCGCGATGGCGATCTCGGGCGCCTGCGCGCTCCTGATCGGGCTCTTCCTCGACGCGCCCGCCTGGGTTGTGCTGGCGATCGGGCTCCTCTGGGGCTTCACGGTGGTGGCCGACTCTGCGCAGTTCTCGACGCTCGTCACCGAGCACGCCGACCAGGCCTACGTCGGGACGGCGTTGACGATGCAGCTCGCCGTCGGCTTCACGCTGACCGTGGCGACGATCTGGCTGCTGCCGTTCTTCGCCGACGCGGTCGGCTGGCGCTGGGCGTTCGCGTTCCTCGTCCCCGGCCCGGCGCTCGGCGTAGTTGCAATGCTGCGGCTGCGACCTTGAGCGACGAGCACAGCGAAAGGAGCCAGGGATGGGACAGCCGATCGTGCACTTCGAGGTGATCGGGAAGGACGGCGCCAAGCTGCAGCGCTACTACGGCGAGCTGTTCGGGTGGGAGATCGACTCGAGCAATCCCGTGGGCTACGGCATCGTGGCGCGGGAGGGGAACGTCAATTCGGACGGCGTCGGGATCGGCGGCGGCGTCGGCCAGGGCCCGGAGGGGTACGAGGGCCACGTCACCTTCTACGTCGAGGTGCCGGACGTCGAGGCGTCGCTCGCGCAGGCGGAGGCACTTGGCGGGACGCGCGTGATGGGCCCCGAGACGATCATGGACATGGTCGAGCTCGGCCTCTTCACCGACCCGGAGGGACACCTCGTCGGCGTCGTGAAGGGCTAGGAGGGCTCGGGGCCGTCGGTCGACGGGAAGGTCCCCGGGCGGGCGCGGCGGCGGTCGCGAATCGTCCGCTGCTCTCCCTCCGGAGGCCCGCTGCCGTTGCGGCGCCGGTCGGGCCCGGTCCGTCGGTCGATGATGACCTCGACGTTCGGGTTGTCCTTGTAGTGCTCGACGAGCTTCTCGTACAGCTCCGTCTCGAGCTCCGGGGGAATGACGCAATAGATCATCGTCCCCGTCTTTATCGGCAGCCGGCCACGAGGCCTACAGGCGCGGGATGTCCGGGGTGACCCGGCCGTCGCCGTCGAGGTGGCCGTTCCAGTGCGTGAAGCGCGGGTTGAGGTCGTCGAGCTCATAGCCGCGCTCGGCCAGGCGGACGTGCTGCGGTGAGTCGGGCGAGACGCGGTACTGGTACCAGGAGATGTCCCACGCGACCGTGATCACGACCTCGGGGTTGACGCCCGAGAGCGGGAGGAGGCTGACGCGTGCCTCACCCAGGCTCTTCGCGATCCCTGCGATCGTCCGCCGATAGGCGCTGTCGTTGAAGAGCTCGGCGGCCTCAACCATCGCCTGCTCCTCGGGCTCGAGACGGCGATACATCGGCTCGGGGACTCGCTGCTCCGGCTCCGCTCGACGGGTCTCGAGGAGCGACGAGAGGCCGGCGAAGCGCCGGCGCCGACGCGTCTCGGGGACGATCGGAGTCGTCGGGCTCCCCTCCTTGATCCAGCCGTGGTCGTCGGCGGTCGTGGTGCAGAGCGCACAGACGTCGACCCAGTCGTCGCCGCCGGGGGTGAAGCGCACCGCGCGCTCGCCCATGAGCAGCGTCCGGTGGCAGATCGCGCACGTCCGCTGGACGTCCTGCTTGCGGACGACGGTCACTCCTCGCTCTCCTTCTTGGCCTCCTCCATCACCTTCTGCGCGATGTGCGAGGGAACCTCCTCGTAGCGCAGGAAGGCGAGCGTATAGTCGCCGCGGCCGCCGGTGAGCGAGGTCAGCGACTGGGAATAGGTGAGGACGTCAGCCATCGGCACCTCGGCCTTGATCGTCGTCATGCCCGAGCCGGAGGGCTCCATGCCGAGCAGGCGCCCGCGCCGCGAGTTGAGGTCGCCGTTGACCGCGCCCACGGCGTCATCCGGGACGGCCGCCTCGAGCGACATGATCGGTTCGAGGAGCACGGGGTCGGCCTTCTCGTAGGCGGTCTTGAACGCCATCGAGCCGGCGATCTTGAACGCCATCTCGGAGGAGTCGACCGAGTGGTAGGAGCCGTCCACCAGGAGGACGCGGAGGCCGGTGACGGGCGCGCCGGCGAGCTCCCCGTGGCGCATCGCCTCCTGGATGCCCTTGTCGACGGCCGGGCGGAAGCTCTGCGGGATGACGCCGCCGACGATCTTGTCCACGAACTCGTAGCCCTCGTGCCCCGAAAGCGGCTCGAGGACGACCTTACAGTCGCCGAACTGGCCGCGCCCGCCGGTCTGCTTCTTGTAGCGGCCCTGTGCGCGCGACTCCTTGCGGATCGTCTCCAGATACGGGACGCGCGGCTGGTGCAGGTCGACCTCGACCCCGAAGCGGCGCCTGAGCCGGTCGACAGCCACCTCGACGTGGATCTGCGAGAGGCCGCCGAGGAGCTGCTCGCCGGTCTGCTCGTCGCGGCGGAGCGTCAACGTCGGGTCCTCCTCGTGCAGGCGCCGGAGCGCGGCCGCCATCTTCTCCTCGTCGCCCTTCGCCTTCGGCGTGATCGCGAAGCTCATGACGGGCTGCGGGAAGTCGAGCGGCGCCAGCTCGATCGGCTTGTCCTCGGTGAGCAGGACGTCGCCGGTGCCGGCCTCCTTCAGCTTGGCGACGGCGCCGATGTCGCCCTCGCCGAAGTCCTGCGCCGGCTCGTGATCCTTCCCCTGCAGGAGGAGCAGCTGCCCGACGCGCTCCTTGCCGTGCGTGCGATGGTTGACGAGGTTCGAGTCCGAGGTGAGCGTGCCCGAGAGGACGCGGAAGACGTTGATGCGCCCGGCGAACGGGTCCGCGACCGTCTTGAAGATGAACGCCGCCGGCCCGCCGCCGTCGACGCCCGCCTCGAACGGCTTCTTCGCCGGCGAGGGGATTCCCTCGACGAGCAGGTCGAGGAGGCCCGTCGTGCCGAGGTTCTTGGTGGGGACGCCGCACGTGACCGGGAAGAGCTCGCCGGCCACGACCGCGTTCTTCAGCGCCGCCGCGAGCTCGTCGCCGGAGACCTCGCCCTCCTCGAGGTAGCGCTCCATCAGCGCCTCGTCGGTCTCCACCACGGAGTCCACGAGCTGCTCGCGGTACTCGGCGGCCTGCGCGGCGATGCTGTCGGGGATCTCGGCCGGCTTCGACTCGCGGTCGCCGCCGGGGTCGAGGTACGCGCGCATGTGGAAGAGGTCGACGATCCCCTCGAGCTCGTGCTCGTGGCCGATCGGGATCTGCACGGCCACGCAGCGGTCGGAGAGCTGGGAGCGAAGCTGCTCGAGCGTGACGAAGAAGTCCGCGCGCTCGCGGTCGAGCATCGTCACGAAGACGACGCGGCAGAGGCCGAGCGCATCCGAGCGCTCCCACAGGCGCGTCGTCTGCACCTCGACGCCGTTGACGCCGTTGACGGCGAACAGCGCGCCCTCCACGACCCGGAGCGAGGCCAGCGTGTCGGCCTGGAAGCCTGGGTCGCCGGGCGTGTCGACGAGGTTGATCTTCCGGTCCTGCCACTGCGCGTGGCACACCGAGGCGGACAGAGACATCTGCCGGCGGTGCTCGTCCTCGTCCCAGTCCGAGACCGTCGAGGAGCCCTCGACGGACCCCAGGCGGTTGGTCGCGCCGGCCTGGAAGAGCATCGCCTCGACCAGCGAGGTCTTTCCGGTCCCCCGGTGGCCGACGACGGCGACGTTCCGGATTCTGCTCGGCTCGAACTGCGGCACGGGTTGGCGAGTTTACCGACTTGCCCGCAACGAGCAGGGAAGATGCCGAGGAGGGATTGGCGAGATTTCGCTCGTCGCCGGGGTGCGATGGTCGTTCCGAGGCAAGAACGCAGGGAGCGCTCGTAGCCGGAGCGCTACGGGCGCGACTGAGGACACCGCATCGGGGCGACCAGCGCGGCCCGGCGACACAGCCGCTATCTCGTCGAACCCTCCTAGCTCGTGCGGACGAGTGTCGCCGAGAGCCGCGCCTTGAGGCGGAGGATCGCCTTCGTGTGCAGCTGGGAGACCCGCGACTCGGTCACGCCGAGCACCTCGCCGATCTCGCGGAGGGTCAGCTCCTCGTAGTAGTAGAGCGTGACGACGAGCTTCTCCCGCTCCGGAAGACGCGCGATCGCCTCGCCGAGAGCCTCGCGCAGCTCGGTGTTCGCCATGGCCGCCTGCGGCTCGGCCGCGCCCGGGTCCGGGAGCGTGTCGATCAAGGCGACGGGGTCGCCGCCGTGGGACGAGCTCGTCCAGAGCTCGTCGAGCGCGGCGATCGACGTCATTGAGATCTCGAGCAGCGAGTCCTGGAACTCGACCTCGGTGATCCCGAGCGAGCCGGCGATCTCCTCGTCGGTCGGCGCGCGGGCCAGCTTGGCCTCGAGCTGGGCGATCGTGCGCTCGATGTCGCGCGCCCGCGCGCGCACGGAGCGCGGCACCCAGTCCATGGAGCGGAGCTCGTCGATGATCGACCCCTTGATTCGCGCGATCGCGTACGTCTCGAACTTGATGTCGCGGCTGGGGTCGAAGCGCTCGATCGCCCCGATCAGCCCGAGGAGCCCGTAGGAGGCGAGGTCGCCCTCGTCGACGTGGGCCGGCAGGCCGCTCCTGAGCCGCCCGGCGACGTACTTGACGAGCGGGGCGTACGTGAGGATCAGCCGGTCGCGGGCGGCCTTGTCGCCGGTCCGCTTGAACTCGGCCCACAGAGCATCGGTGTCGTCTTTCTTCTCGGCCACGTCGCAGAGGATAGAAGGAAGAGCGGCTTTCGCGAGATATCGGCGCTTTTCCTACCTGAGCAGCTTGAGTGCGAGCTCGCCCATCCAGACTCCGAGGAACACCGCCGCGGCCGCGATCACCCAGAAGACACCGCCCTGGTCCGCCGCATAGAGCCCGAGCAGCACGAAGCCGGCCGCGAGGACGGCGAAGAGCGCTCCGAGAGGCCTCCGGCGCACCCCGGTAGAATGCCTCCTCGCCGAGGGCCGTAGCTCAACTGGCAGAGCACCGGTCTCCAAAACCGGGGGTTCCAGGTTCGAGTCCTGGCGGCCCTGTCCCTCTTAGGCAAGCCGCTTTCGCGCTCCTCGTGTGGGATTGCGGCTGATTCCCTGAGTCCCCCGCCCTCCTTATACCGGTGGAACGGGTCGCGAACGCGAGCCCACTCGCTCTTGAATTGCCGGGGTTGACGCTGTGGTGGTCGCCAGCGAGGGTCGATTTCCTCGCTACTCGGCATCTGGACGCACTCGTCGACGGCGGAACATCGCCCGAGCCGCGGCGTTTAGGATGTCCATCTCTAAGCGCGCCGCGTTGTGAGTCAAGTAGCGGTACAGAATCAGTGCGCGTAGATCCAGTTCGACGGGACGTCCGGCGGTATGGCTCACATCGGAGCCAACTCTTCGAGCTATTCCTGCCTACACAAGACGCGCAGGCCCATTGCGTGGTGTTGCTGCATGGTGGCTATTGGCGAAGTCGGTGGGATCGCTCCTTGATGGATGCTCTTGCGATCGATCTAGCCACGCGCGGCTTCCCAGTCTGCAACCTCGAATATCGCCGACTCGGCGAAGGAGGCGGCTGGCCCGAGACATTTCGAGATGTGGTCGCCGGGATCGCTTGCCTTGGCAAAGCGCCGGTCACTCTCATCGGGCACTCCGCAGGAGCTCAACTCGCCATATGGGCGGCCTCGCGAATCTCAGTCGCACGGGTGGTCGCGCAAGCAGGCGTGCTCGACCTTGTCGAAAGCGCACGTCTGCGACATTCAAATGACGCCGCCTCACTTCTCGTGAGCGGCAACAACAAGCTCCTGAAGGAACTGTCGCCCATAATGCGCGTCCCGATCGGGGCGCCGACGCTGGTTGTCCACGGCCACGCAGACGACGTGGTGCCCGTGGAGTTCAGCATTCGTTACGCTGCGGCAGCTCGTGCCGCTGGAGATGACGCTAGGCTCGTCGTCCTTGCCCGATGCGATCACTACGACCACCTTCGACCGGATTCGGCTGCTTGGGCAGAAGTCGTTCGTTTTCTTACCTGAGTGAGATCCCAGTGCACGCGGCCCGGGAAGGCCGAAATCGGCATGACGGCGCCAGGTTGGTACTGCCCACATGAGGCGAGCATTGAGACATGTGGCAATAGCTGCTAGCTTCTGCCCGGGGGCGAAGGAGGACGAATGCGAGTCGCTCGCGCCAGGAACCTCGGCAGGTCCGTAATTGGCGTGCTTCTCGTCGCGACGTTCGTCCTGAGCGCGTGTAGCTCAGGTGACGACGACGACGCGACGCCGGCCACGACAGCTTCGCCGACGACGGCGTCGACGACGACCGCGCCTCCCGAGACGACCACGGAGGCTCTTCCCGAGCCCATAACGGCGGAGGAAGAGGAATGGGTAGCCGCTTTGACGCAGCTCCAGAAGCGGCTCGAGAAGGTCGCGCTCCGAGCCGGTGTCGTCACGCACGCGCGTCTGGTCTCGGACGCGAAGGTCTACCGCTCCTGCAAGGCGAAGCTGGGAACCGAGCCGAGCGAGCGCTTCGCCCCCGCCTTCGTAGCCGCGGAGAAGGCGTGCCGGCAGTTCCGCAAGGCCGGAGTCCAGCTGGCGACGGCGGCAAGCGCCATGGACGTCGAACTCGGTGGTGTCATCGCCGGGACGCCGGAGGAAGACACGTTCAACCGGGCTTTCGGGCGCGGCACGGAGGCTGCGGGCAACGCCGTGAACACGATGTCGAGAGCCGTCGCCCAGGCGCAGCAGATCCAAGCGAGCCTGTCCGCCTGACTCCGCAGGCGGGCACGACTACGGCCCGCCGTAACGCTTAGTGGTGCCGCAATCAGATTCGTCGGGATGTCGCCGTTGGCCTAGGTGAGCATCTCGTGTTTCCAGAGACCACAGCGTTTCCCCATCCGCCGTCAGCCCGCAGTCAATTGCCGCCTCGAGACGATTCTGCGGGCATAGAACGGGAGACATGACCGCCGAAGAAGACATAGCGAGCGTCGCCGGCCAACTGGCCGCTCTCACTCACAAAGTGGAGCAGATGGCAGGCGAGCTCAAAGAGGTTCGCGAGCGCGCTGAAAGCGACCGGGAGCGATCGGACACCCAGCAGGAGCGGATCGATCTCGCGGCCGGAGAGCTAGCCGATGTCAGCGAGCGTCTGCAGGCGGCGGCGAACGCGCTCCGAGAGTCCATCTGATCACGGCCTCGAACAGTGCCGCGAGCGCCCCGCCCCTAGGCGGACATCACGCCGTCGCAGGCGGAAGGTCGGTGACGACGGTTGCCGTCCCGGCGTCGAGCAGGCCCTCGACCAGCTCGACGAACGCGTGCGGGTCCTCGAAGCGCGTGTCGGGGTCGAGGTCGGCGGCCTTCAGGAAGCCGCGGTCGCCCTGAACGCGACCGTCGATCCAGCGCGCCCACACTTCCTGGCCCTGCCTTCGCCCGCCGATCTCGACTCTCGCCACGAGACCTACTCTCAGGCCCGGCTCACGATCTCGAAGCGGGCCTCACTGGAGAGAACCTTTTCGCCGACGACACGCGCGTGTCCGGGGAGTAGGGAGGACCCGCCGGCGCCTTCGTGCGCAGCGCCGAACTCTGCGACCGTTGCATGGATACGGCCGGTGCAGCCGACATCTGCGGCGCACCGGCACAGGAACGGCACCAGCCTCTGCTCCTCGACGATGACGATGTCCTGAAGCCGGTCGGACGCCGACCGGAAGCTGCGTTGGTTGTCGACGAGGCGGTTGTCTCGGGTCGCCATCCGTCTTCCTTCCTCGGGGGGACGAGCCGGGGACGGAGACCTCTCGCAGAAGCGCCGAAGGGGCGCACCCTGTCCTCGAATCGTACACCCGCGCCTAGTAATGCCTCACGCGGTTCCCCACGTTAAACGGGCCGCCCGGCGGCACGTTCGATGAAGATGCCGTGCGAGCGGTGGTAGCCGAAGACCCAGTTCCGCGCGCCCGAGCGGATCGACCTGCCGATGCGCAGGTTCTGGTTGTACGTCGCCAGCCGGCAGCGGCTGCAGATCAGGTTCGTGGGAATGTTCCCGTTGGCCCAGCTGATGTACCAGCCGCCGCCGGCGCCCCAGCACGTCCAGCTGCCCGTGGCCGGGTTTCCGGACGTGAAGTCGCGGAAGACGATGTTCCGTCCCGAGAGGGCCTGGACGATGTCCTGGTGGACGCTGGGGTTCCTGTGCCTTCGGCTGGACCCGACGTCGCCCGTGACCACGAGGTGGCGCGCGTTCATGCCGATCCTGATCCGCGTCGAAGGCGGTACCGAAGGGGCGGCTGTTGCCGTTGACGTCGAGGATGAGGTCGACCGTGCTCCGATCGCCGTCGCCGTAGCAGCCGATCAGTCGGATGGCGTCGCCGTTGCCGGGGTTGGGCATGTTCGAGATGACCTTGATCGGAAGCCCGCCGTAGCGGCGGAGCGAGCCGCGGGCACCGCCAGCTCCGGCGCGTCCTGATGATCCGTCCGGGCACGAGTGCGGCAGCGCTCGAGGCGGAGGCCGCCTGGACGCGCGCCTCTCCCCCGTCCGCCTCGGGCAGGGCG
>CAWHOA010000013.1:0-33999 GCA_963830885.1 uncultured Actinomycetes bacterium
GCGACTCTCGGTTCATCAAGCCCACCGCCCGCTCCTCCTCGGTGTCGGCGACCTCGACCTGGACGACGACCTCCTCGCCGCCGGCCGTCTCGATCAGGACCGTCGGGCCGGACGGCTCCGGCTCGCTCGTCGTTGCCGGCGGCGCCTCCTCGGTTGACGTCGCCTCCACGGCGGGGATCGTGGTCGTCGGCGGGCTCGCGTCCTCCTCGCCGCCGCAGGCGGCCAGGAGAAGCAGGAGCGCGAGGACGGCGAGACGTCGCACCCCGCCATCCTCGCAAACCGCGGGCGGGCCCCGGGGGGCCCGCCGCGTCCCGACGGCCGTCAGGCGACCGCCGGGGTGTTCGCAGACCGCGCCAGGAGCGCGGCCCGAGCCGCGAGCAGCGCGGGCCTGAGGGCGCCGCTCGCGCCAACCGGCGCCTGCGTCGGATGGGCGCCGCCTCCGGCTCCGGCCGTCGTCGAGGCCGGGCCGGCCGGCGGCGTCCGGCGCCGGGAGCTCAGGACCGCCGCGGCGGAATCCGGCATGCGGAGAGGGGACGCGAGACCGAGCGCCATCCGCGTGAGAAGGCGAGCTCGCCGTCGTCGTCGCATCCGTCCCTCCTTCCGACCCCGTTCGGCAGTCCTCCAACCAGACGACGGGGCGGCCTGTCTTCTTCCCGGGACCTCGGAGTAGAGTTCGTCCCTCGCATGAAGCAGATCTACCCCGCGACGATCACCGGCAAGGGCTTTGCGGAGGGTGGCAGCGTCCTCGACCACCGCTTCGGCTCCTCCGAGCCGTTCACGCTCGGCGTCGAGGAGGAGTACATGCTCCTCGACCCGCAGACGTACGACCTCGTGCAGCACGTCGACACGGTTCTGACGGTTGCGATGGACGGCGAGTTCGACGAGCACATCGGGCCCGAGCTCATGCAGTCCGTGCTCGAGATCTCGACGCCGGTGTGCAAGACCGCCGGGGCGATCGAGCACGAGCTCCGCAGGCTGCGCGCGCACGTGCGCCAGGCAGCCGCCAGCAGCGACCTCAGGGTCGGGTCGGCGGGGACGCACCCCTTCAGCCTCTTCGAGCGCCAGCGGATCACCGCCCGCGACCGCTACCGGAACCTCGTCGACCAGCTCCAGTACGTCGCCCGGCGCGAGCTGATCTTCGGCTGCCACATCCACGTGGCCGTGGACGACGCCGACAAGGCGGTCCACGTGATCAGCGCGCTGCTGGTCCACCTGAGCGAGCTGCTGGCGCTCTCGGCCAGCTCGCCCTTCTGGCGCGGCGAGCCCACCGGGCTTTCCTCCAGCCGGCAGATGGTCTTCGCCGCCTTCCCGCGCTCGGGCCCGCCGCCGCGCTTCCGCGACTACGAGGACTACGCGGAGGTGGTCGGTCAGCTGGAGAAGACGGGCTGCATCGCGGACTACACCCACATCTGGTGGGACGTCCGCCCGCATCCGCGCTTCGGCACGATCGAGGTGAGAGTGATGGACGCGATCACGCGCGTGGAGGAGACGGTCGCGATCACCGCGTACGTCCAGGGGCTCGTGAAGCACTACTCCGAGCTGTACGACGCCGGCAAGGAGCTCCCGAGCTACCACCGCATCCTCGTGACGGAGAACAAGTGGCTCGGGGCCCGCTACGGCCTCGAGGCGCCGGTGATGGACCTCGTCACCGGCCGGCGAAACCGGGTTCCCATCGCGCAGCTGATCCGGCGGACACTCCGGGACATCGAGCCCCATGCGCGCGAGCTCGGCTCGGACCGGGAGCTGGAGGGCATCCGCGAGATCCTCGGGCACGGCAACGGCTCCGACCGCCAGCTGCGCGTCTTCAACGCGAACCGCGACATCGTCGAGGTGACCCGCGAGATCGCCGACGCGACCGAGGCCGGGGCGGCGGTCGCGACATGATCGGCGTCGGAGACCCGATCCCGGACGTCCAGGTCTGGCGCTCGACCTCCGAGACCGTCGGCCTGCGCCAGCTCGCCGGCAAGTCGCCGTACCTGCTCCTCTCCTACCTCTTCGACTGGTCGAGCACATGCACGAACGAGCTCTCGCAGCTCAACAGCCGCCGCGACGAGCTGCTCGCGACCGGCGTGACGCCGTACGGGATCTCGCGCGACAGCCCCTGGTCGCACGTCGCCTGGCAGCAGGCGCTGGACATCGAAGTGCCCCTCCTGTCGGACTGGACCGGTGAGGCGGTGCGCTCCCTCGAGATCGTCCAGGAGTTCCGCGGCCTGCCCGATGTCGCCCGCAGAGCCGCCTTCGTGGTGGACGGAGAGGGCATCATCCGCGGCGCATGGCGATACGGCGCCTCCGAGACCTCGGACTTCGACATGCTCGTCGAGTCCGCACGCTCGCTCTCGTAGCGCTCTACGGCGCTGCCGCGCTCGTCGCGACGCTGCCGGCGAGCCTCGACCTGGGCAGCGCGTTCATCGCGGAGGGCGCGGACGGCGACGGGGAGGCCGCGGCCGGCGACCACCTGCAGGCCGTCTACCGCTTCTGGCTGGTCGGCCACCGCCTGGCGCGCGGCGAAGCGCCCTGGGTCGACCCGTACAGCTTCCAGCCGCTCGTCGAGCCCCAGGTCGTCCTCGCCGGTTGGCCGTTCGGCCTCGCCTTCTGGCCGCTCGATGCCGCCTTCGGCCCGGTGGTCGCCTGGAACCTGCTGCTCCTGGGGACAATCTTCGCGGCGGGCCTCCTCACGTACGGGTGGCTTCGCGAGCTCGAGCTGCCGGCCGGCGCCGCCGCGGTCGGGGGCCTGGCCTTTGCGATCGCTCCCTACCGGCTGGCGCAGAGCGGGACGCACCTGCTCGGCTGGATCGCCGTGCTCCTCCCGCTCGCGCTGCTGGCCTACGAGCGCTCTCGGCGCGCCGGCCGGGGCCGCGACGCCCACCTCTGGGGAGCGCTCGCCGCTCTTGCGATCGCCTCGATCCCGCTCTCCGGGCAGCTCCATCTGGCGCTCGGCGCGATCCCCTTCCTGGCCGTCTACGTCGCCGTCCGCGCGGCGCCGGTGGCGGCCGCCTGGGCCGGGGGCGGACTGGCGGCGGCCGTGGGGATCGGGCTCGCCGTGCACCTGGGAATCGTGCGCGACTCGGCGGAGAGCGAGGGACGCTCGCTGCAGGAGGTCGGCGAGTACAGCGCCGGGATCTCCGACCTGCTCAGCCGGTGGCAGCCGCTGGAGGACGAGCGGTTCGTCTACCTCGGCTGGCTCCTCCCCGTGCTCGCCGTCGCGGGTGTCGTCGTCCTCTGGGGGTCGCGGCGGCGGGCGCTCGCCGGCGTCCTCGGGGGGGCCGCGCTCCTGCCGGTCCTGCTCGCGCTCGGGACGACGATTCCGCTCTACGAGTGGCTCTGGAACGTCTTCCCGCCGCTCCGCTTCCCGCGCGTGCCCGGCAGGCTGATGCCGATCGCGGACCTGGCGCTCGCGGCGCTCGCGGCAGTCGCCGTGGCGCGGATCGCGGCCGCGTCGGGCAGACGGGCCACCGCGGCGATCGGCGTCCTCCTCGCGCTGGTCGCGGCCGATCTGCTCGTCTTCCCTCTGGCCTCGTCGCGCGCGGACGCCGACAACGCCGCGTACGCTGCGCTGCGCTCGGAGCCTGAGGGGCGCATCCTCGAGCTTCCGCTCTTCGAGCCCGGCATCCACTACGGGAGCGTGTACGACTACTACCAGCTCCAGGCTCCGCGCGAGCGTCCGGGCGGCTACTCCACGCTCGTGCCGCGGCCGGCCTTCGACTTCTACTTCCTGCGCAACCGCCTCTCCTGCGGCGTGTGGCTCCCCGGGGACGAGGAGATGCTCGCCGAGATCGACGTCCGGCACGTGGCCTTTCACGCGGGGATGTACGAACAGGGCGCGGTGCCGGGGGCGTGGTTCGGATGGCAGGGGCTCCTGGAGCACGGCTTCTCGCCGGCGGCGCGGGGCGGGCAGGTCACCCTCTTCTCCCGCGACGGCGGCCACGATCTCGAAGTGCCCGTCCCGGAGCCGCCCCGAGACGAGCCCGTCTTCTGCGAGGGCTGGAACCGGAACGTGATGGACGAGCGCCAGGGCCCGCTCTGGGTCTACGGCTCGGGGCCGATCAGGCTGACCGTGAGCGCCGTTGCGGAGACGCCGGCCACGTTCTGGCTCGACGGCGAGCAGGTCGATTCGCAGAGGGTCTCGGGCCCGACCGTGTTCGCAGGGGAGCTGGGAGACCAGGGCTGGCACGCGCTCGTCCTCGAGGTGCCGCAGCTCCTCAGCACCGCGCCGCCACGGGGCCTCGAGCTAGAGACCGTCGCCTTCGCCCGGTGAGACGAACGGGTTGGGGACGGTGAACCAGAGGATGACCGCCTCGTTCTCCGTCGACGGGTTCCGCCAGGTGTGGGGATCGCGCGGGGAGTACGTGAGGGTTTCACCGGCCTCGACCCGGTGGACGGTTCCGCCTACGTCCAGCTCGAGCTCGCCCGCGAGCACGTAGACGATCTCCGCCTCGGCTGGGAACGTGTACAGCTCCGCCCCCGCCCCGGCTCCCGGCGGGATCCGCGACTCCATCAAGTGGAAGCGGCGCTCGTCGCGCGAGCTGAGCAGCAGGTCCTCGTGCGCGCCGATCCCGCGCCACGCGGCGGTGTCCCGGCGGCGGATGACCTCACCCGCCGGAGCCTCGTCGAGGACGTCGCCGAAGCGGACGCCGAGGACGGCGCAGATGCGCGCGAGGGACGAGAGCGACACGGACGTCAAGTCCCGCTCGAGCTGGCTGAGAAACCCGCTGGTCAGGCCGGTCGCCTGCGCCAGCTGGGCCATGGTCATCCCGCGCTCTCGGCGGAGCGCCCGCAGGCGCTCGCCCACGCGTGCCTCGCCGGTCCGGTTTGCGGTCAAGTAGGGATCGTAATCCCTGTTGACCGATGAGGACTAGGAGGGCTGGGCTTCCACGGCCGCTGGATGATAGTTACGGCGCGGCCGGCTTGCAGCCGGCCGCGCCGTCGCTCACGGATCGATGATTCTGAGCACGTCAGTTGCTCGGTTCGAGCAGCGGACGCTCTCGAAGTAGAGGCTCACGCCCTGCGAGTGCTCGAGCGCGAAGGTGTGGAACGAGTCGCGGCCGGTGCCGAGCGACGTGAGCACGGTCTCGGGGCCGCCGAGCGGCACACGGACGAGCCGCACCGCGGCGCCGCAGCCGCGGCCGCTGCGGACGAAGTACACCGTGCCGTCGCTCGTGACCGAGGGGTCGTACTGCTGCTTCCCCTGCGGGTTCGGGATCCTGGTCTTCGTCCCCAGTGCGATGTCGTAGAGGAACACGTCACAGCGCGGCGTGCAGCGGTACCAGACCGCGTAATTACCGGCCACCTGGCCCGGCTCGGCGATCCGGCGGGAGCCCCAGGGCCGGCGGTCGAGCAGGATCGTCTGGCCCGTGTCGACGTTCTTCAGCACGATGCTGTCGGTGCGCGCGCCGGCCTTCGCGCGGCCGAACAGGAGCCAGTCGCCCGAGATCGTCGGGTGCCACTCCCAGTGCCGGGTGTTCACGCCCGCCGGCGGACTCCAGCGGTTCCCGACCATGGGGTCGAAGAACTGGAGATTCGACTGGCGCCCGCGGATCTCCTGGTAGACGAACGTGTCGTCGACGAATCCGCCGGAGAAGCCGTGCGTCCTCGACCGGTTGGCCTTGACCGTCCCTTCGGAGCCCTGCACCATCAGCGACCAGAAGCGGGCCCCGCGGGGCGCCCTCGACCAGGCGAGCCAGCCCGGTGCGGCCGCCGGTGTGCCCTCGAGGGCGCCGGTGGCCTTGACCGGGAGCTTCTCGAATGGCCCGGAGGCGTCGACCGAAAGGACGAGGTTGCCGCCGCCGGACCAGCCGGCCGCGAGCAGGTAGTAGGTGACGCCCGCCTCGCCCAGGAAGCTGACGCGGGACTGCGAGCCGACCGCGTCGTCGCTGCATGGCGATCTCGTTGAGCGAGCCGGGCGTGCCGGTGTAGGCGGCGAGGGTCGTGTCGTAGTCGCTGCCGAAGGTGTCAGCAGTCATCCACGCCGTGGTCGCCGGAGTGAAGGCGTACCAGACGCTCGCCTCGTTGGAGACGCACTGGGGGTCGTCGGGCGCCGTGGTCGCCTCGAGCGTGTTGATCGCCTCCGAGAACGGGAGGCTGCCGACGACAGTGGCGGCGGCGATCGCGTCGTTCGCCGGCGGAACGCCGAGAACGACGACCGGCGCGGTGAGCGCCGCGTCCGCCGCCGGCGAGCCGCGGGCGTCGCTCCGGACGGGCGAAGCCGCGGCCGACGAAGCGACGACGAGGGCGGCGGCAGCGGCAGCCGCCGGGACGAGTGTCTTGAGCGGAAGGCCAGGCATGGGGCTCCTTTCGTGGGGTGGAGCCGACGGTAGATCCTCGCTCCTGCCCCCGCCTCGGGGCAATCCCCGAGCCCGCCTGGATGCCCGCCCTTGTTCGGACTATCAGGGTCTAGGCGATCTGCCAGGTGTCGCCCGCGTGCAGCAGGGCGTCGAGGTCGCCCTCGCCCTTCGCCGCCTTGGCCTCCTCGAGCTGGGCGGCCATCAGCTCGTCGTAGACCGGGCGCTCGACGTCCCTGAACACGCCGATGGGGAGCGGCCCCGGGACGGGATAGCCGAGCCGACCCAGGGCGAACGCAGTGGCAACGCCCTCGCCCTGCGCGTCGTGGACGAGCAGCGCCTGCTCTCCCACCTCGGCGACCTCCACGATCTCGACGTCGCCGTCGGAGCCGAGGCGCACACCGCGCTCGCCCTCGGCGCCGAAGCGGATCGGCGCCCCGTGCTCGAGGACGATGCGGTTCGCCTTCTCGTCCCGCACGTGGTCGAAGGCGCCGTCGTTGTAGACGTTGCAGTTCTGGAGGATCTCGACGAACGCGGCGCCCTTGTGGCTGCTCGCGGCCCGGAGCGTCTCGGTCAGGTGCGCTCGGTCCGTGTCGATCGAGCGGGCGACGAACGTCGCCTCCGCGCCGAGCGCGACGGAAACCGGGTTCAGGGGCCAGTCGATGGAGCCCATCGGGGTCGGCCCGGTGACCTGGCCGAGCGGGCTCGTCGGCGAGTACTGGCCCTTCGTCAGCCCGTAGACCTGGTTGTTGAAGAGCAGGATCGTGATGTTCACGTTGCGCCGGAGCGCGTGGAGGAAGTGGTTGCCGCCGATCGAGAGCGCGTCGCCGTCGCCGGAGACAACCCACACGGACAGGTCGGGGCGGGAGGCGGCGAGCCCCGTGGCGATCGCGGCCGCGCGGCCGTGGATGGAGTGCAGGCCGTACGCGTTCACGTAGTACGGGAAGCGCGCGGCGCAGCCGATCCCGGAGATGAAGACGTGCCGCTCGCGCGGGATGCCCAGCTCCGGCAGGAAGCTCTGCATCGCGGCGAGGATCGCGTAGTCGCCGCAGCCCGGGCACCAACGGACCTCCTGGTCCGACTTGAAGTCCTTTGCTGTCAGCACAGGAAGCTCGGTCATGCCATGTGCTCGATCGCGTCGGCGAGCTCGGTCGAGGTGAACGGCACGCCCCGCACCCGGTGGAAGCCGACCGCGTCGACGAGGTACTCGGCGCGGATCAGCTTGAGCAGCTGGCCGAGGTTCATCTCCGGGACGAGCACGCGGTCGTAGGAGCGGAGGATGTCGCCCAGGTTCCGCGGGAACGGGTTGAGATAGGTCAGATGCGCGTGCGCCACCTTCGAGCCCTGCTCGCGTGCACGGCGGACGCCCGCGGCGATCGGCCCGTGCGTCCCTCCCCACCCGAGCACGAGCAGGTTCGCGCCCTCCTGGTGGTCGACGGTGAGCTCGGGAATGTCGGCGGCGATGCCCGCGACCTTCAGCGCACGCAGCCGGACCATCAGGTCGTGGTTGTCGGGGTCGTAGGAGATGTTGCCGGTGCGGTCCTCCTTCTCGAGCCCGCCGATCCGGTGCTCGAGGCCCGGCGTGCCCGGCACGGCCCACTCGCGTGCGAGCGTCCGCTGGTCGCGGACGTAGGGGAGGTAGCGGTCGCCGTCGTTCGGCTCGGTGGCGAACACCGGCGCGATGTCCGGCAGGTCGGCGGCGTTCGGGACGAGCCACGGCTCGGAGCCGTTCGCCAGGTACGCGTCCGAGAGCAGGTAGACCGGCGTTCGGTACTTGAGGGCGATCCGCGCCGCCTCGATCGCCGCCTCGAAGCAGTGGCCCGGCGTCGAGGCGGCCAGCACGGGCACCGGCGACTCCGCGTTCCGCCCGAACAGGACCATGAGGAGGTCGGACTGCTCGGGCTTCGTCGGCATCCCGGTCGAGGGCCCTGCCCGCTGGATGTCGAGGATGACGAGCGGGAGCTCGAGCGTCACCGCGAGCCCGACGGTCTCCGACTTGAGCACGACGCCGGGGCCGCTCGAGGTCGAGACGCCGAGCGAGCCGCCGAAGGAGGCGCCGAGGGCGGCGCCGACGGCGGCGATCTCGTCCTCGGCCTGGAAG
The DNA here is from genome assembly GCA_963830885.1 of uncultured Actinomycetes bacterium. Lineage (GTDB taxonomy): Bacteria > Actinomycetota > Thermoleophilia > Gaiellales > Gaiellaceae > JAIBJN01. Next base: position 8,380 of record CAWHOA010000013.1, read on the forward strand.
GTCCGGACGCCGAAGTGCTTGTGGCGCGCGAGCTCCTCGAGGATCCCGGAGGCCGGCGTGATCGGGTAGGCGCCGAGGAAGAGCGGCAGCCGGCTCTGCACGCTTGCGGCCACGAGGCCCATCGCCAGCGCCTGGTTCCCGGTGACGTTGCGGTACGTGCCGGGCGCAAGCTTCGCCGGCCGCACCTCGTACTGGACCGCGAACTCCTCGGTGGTCTCGCCGAAGGCGTAGCCGGCGCGGAAGGCCTTGACGTTGGCCTGCGCGATCTCGGGCTTCTTGGCGAACTTCTTCTCGAGGAACTCGATCGTCCCCTCGGTCGGGCGGCTGTAGAGCCAGGACATGAGCCCGAGCGCGAACATGTTCTTCGAGCGCTCGGCCTCGCGCTTGGAGACGTCGAACTCCTTGAGCGCCTCGATCGTCAGGGAGGTGAGCGGCACCGGCTGGACGCGGTACTCGCCGAGCGAGCCGTCCTCCAGCGGGCTCGCCTCGTAGCCGGCCTTCTGGAGGTTCCGGTCGTTGAAGGCGTCGGTGTTGACGATGATCGTCGCGCCCTTGGGCAGGCTGCGGACGTTTGCCTTCAATGCCGCCGGGTTCATGGCCACGAGCACGTCCGGCGCGTCGCCGGGCGTGAGGATGTCGTGGTCGGAGAAGTGGATCTGGAAGCCGGAGACGCCGGGCAGGGAGCCTGCCGGGGCTCGGATCTCCGCCGGGAAGTCCGGGAGCGTGGACAGGTCGTTGCCGAGGAGCGCCGTCTCGCTGGCGAAGCGCCCGCCGGTGAGCTGCATCCCGTCCCCCGAATCGCCCGCGAAGCGGATGACGACCCGGTGGCGCTGCTCGACTGGCTTGGCCATCTGTGTAGATCAGGTATACCGCACTGGACCAGACGCCGCGCCATGACCTGGACACCCGCCGACGACCGCTACGACCGCATGCTCTACCGCCGCTCCGGGCGGAGCGGGCTCGACCTGCCGGCGGTGTCGCTCGGGCTCTGGTGGAACTTCGGCGGCGACCGCCCGCTGGAGACGAGCCGGGCGATCGTGCGACGGGCGTTCGACCTCGGCATCACCCACTTCGACCTGGCCAACAACTACGGCCCGCCCTACGGCTCGGCCGAGGAGAACTTCGGCCGCCTCCTGGCCGGCGACCTGGCGCCCTACCGGGACGAGCTCGTCATCTCGACCAAGGCCGGCTACGACATGTGGCCGGGGCCGTACGGGCAGTGGGGCTCGCGCAAGTACCTGCTCGCGAGCCTCGACCAGAGCCTCGGCCGGATGGGGCTCGACTACGTCGACATCTTCTACTCGCACCGCTTCGACCCCGACACGCCGCTCGAGGAGACGATGGGCGCGCTCGCGAGCGCGGTGCAGCAGGGCAAGGCGCTCTACGTCGGCATCTCGTCCTACTCGGCGGCGAGGACGGGCGAGGCGGCGGCGATCCTGCGCGATCTCGGTGTCCGGCTCCTGATCCACCAGCCGTCCTACTCGATGCTCAACCGCTGGATCGAGGCGGAGCTCCTGGACGTGCTCGGCGAGGAGGGCGTCGGCTGCATCACCTTCTCCCCGCTCGCACAGGGGATGCTGACGGACAAGTACCTCGACGGGATCCCGGAGGGCTCGCGGGCGACACGCGAGGTCGGGTCGCTCTCTCCGGATCTCCTCACGGACGAGGCGCTCGACCGGATCCGCGCGCTGAACGAGATCGCGGCGCAGCGCGGCCAGACGCTGGCGCAGATGGCGCTCGCCTGGACGCTGCGGGACGACCGCGTCACCTCGACGCTGATCGGCGCCTCGAGCGTCACCCAGCTCGAGGAGAACGTGGCCGCGCTCGACCGGCTCGACTTCACCGAGGACGAGCTCGCCGAGATCGACCGCTACGCCACGGACGCCGGCATCAACATCTGGGCCAGCTCGAGCGCGGACTAGACGGGCACGAGCTCGACGACCTCGTCCATCCGGTCGAGCCCCTCGGGTCGGTGGGTGACGAGGAGGACGGCCTTGTCGGCCGCCGCGGCGAGGACGTCGTCCATGAGCGCCCGCGCGGTCGGCGGGTCGAGGTGCGCCGTCGGCTCGTCGAGCAGGAGGACGGGCGCGCCGGCGAGGAGGGCGCGCGCGAGCACCAGCCGCTGGCGCTGGCCGCCCGAGAGCGTGGTCCCCTCCTCCCCGACCTGCGTGTCCAGGCCCGCAGGAAGCGAGGCGACCCACTCGGCGAGCCGCGCCCGCTGGAGCACGGCCCAGAGCTCGGCGTCCTCGGCCCCGGGGCGCGCGAGGCGCAGGTTCTCCCGGATCGTGGAGTCGAAGAGGTGGGCGTCCTGGCCGGCCAGGGCGAAGGTGGCGCGCACGTCCTCCTGGCGGTACTCGCGCAGGTCGTGCCCTCCGATGGTGACCCGGCCCTCCGCGGGATCGAGGAAGCGCAGCAGCAGGTTCAGCACGGTGGTCTTCCCGGCGCCGCTCGGGCCGACCAGGGCGACGCGCCGACCGGGCTCGAGGCGCAGGTCGAAGCTGCGCAGGACCGGCTCCTCGGCGCCGTAGCGCGCGGTGACTCCCTCGAGGGCGACGGGCGCCCGGGCGGACGGCCCGGGGCGCGGCTCCGCCGGGTCGCGCACCAGGGGCTCGCGCTCCACGGTCTCGAGCACGCGCCGACCGGAGGAGAGCAGGCCCGAAAGCTCCCGTGCCGCACTGGGGAGCGGGACGACGGCGTCGAAGGAGGCGAGCGCGAGCAGGGCGAGCGTCGCGACGAGGACGCGATCCAGGGCGCCGACCGCGTGGGCGTCCACCGCCACGGCGAGCACCCCGGCCACGGTCACACCGGCGACTAGGATCATGAGCGCGTCCGCGGCCCCGGCGGCGAGGGCGTCGCGCCGACCGAGCCGCACGAGCTCGGCGTCGGCAGCGCGGACGCGCGCGACCGCGTCGTCCTCGCGGCCGTAGGCAACGAGCTCGGGGGCGCCGCGCAGGAGCTCGACCAGCTCGGCGGTCAGCTCCCCGCGGGCGACGGCCTGCCGGCGGCCGGACGAGCGGGCCAGCGTCCAGGCCAGGAGCGGCACGGCGACGCCGCCGACGAGCAATCCGGCCGCGAGGATCGCCGCGGCGGCCGGGAGCACCGTCGCCGCGGCGACGACCGCAGCTCCGGCGGCGACGGCGGCGACCAGCGGCGGGCCGACGCCGCGCGGGTAGAGACCTTGGAGCACGTCCACGTCCCCCACCATGCGGTTGAGCAGCTCGCCGCGGCGGTAGCCCTCGAGCTGGGCCGGGGCGAGCGGCTCGATCCGCTCGTAGAAGCGCGTGCGGATGCGGACCAGCGAGCGGAGAGCGACGTCGTGCGAGGAGATCCGCTCGAGGTAGCGCGCCAGCGGCCGGGCGAGCCCGAAGAAGCGCACGACGACGATCGTCACGGTCAGGGCGAGGATCGGCGGCTGCTCGGCGGCGCGGGAGATGAGGTAGCCGGCCGCGGTCATCAGCCCGATGCCGAAGCAGACCGCGAGCGCCCCGAGCAGGATCGCCGGCGCGACCCGCCGCGCCGGAACGCCGGCGAAGGCCGAGAGCTGCCGCACGGTGCTCAGACCGGCACCTCCTCCGCGCCGAGCCGCACGACGCGGTCGGCCCGCGCCTCGAGCTCCGGACGGTGGGTGACGAGCAGGACGGTCCGACCGCCCAGCAGTCGCACCACGGCCTCACCCACCGCCTCGGCGCTCGCCGGGTCGAGGTCGGCGGTCGGCTCGTCCAGGACGACGAGCGGGGCGTCGCGGAGGAACGCTCGCGCGAGGGCGATCCGCCGGACCTGCCCCGCGGAGAGCGGCCGGCCGCCGTCGCCGACGACGGTCTCGTAGCCGCCGGGCAGCTCACGCACGAAGCGGTCGGCGCCCGCCTGCGCGGCGGCCTCGCGGACGGCCGCGTCCGGGGCCGCGGCATCGCCCAGGCGGATGTTGTCGGCGACCGTCCCGCGGAAGAGGGTCGGCCGCTGGGGCACCCACGCGACCTGGGACCGCCAGGCGACCGGGTCGCAGCCGGCGAGGTCGACGCCGCCGACGGTCACGCGCCCGGCGGTGGGCTCGGCCAGGAGCAGGAGCAGCGCGGCGACCGTGCTCTTCCCAGCTCCGCTCGGGCCTGTGAGCGCGACGGTCTCGCCCGGCTCGAGCTCGAGGTCGAGCCCGGTGAGCACCGGCGCGGGCCGCGCGGAGTACGTGAAGGAGACGCCCTCCAGCCGCACGGCCGCGTCGCGCGGGCTCGGCGGCCTCGCCCCGCCCCGGGGACGCTCGGGCTCTTCGGCGAGGTCGAGCAGCCGCTCGCCGACCGCCAGGCCGTCCGCGCTCGCGTGGTACTGCGCCGCCAGATTTCGGAGCGGCAGGTACAGCTCGGGCGCGAGGACGAGCACCGTCAGGCCGGCCTCCAGGCCGAGCCCGCCCTCGGCGAGGCGGACGCCGACCGTCACGGCCACGAGGGCGATCCCGAGCGTGGCCGCGAGCTCGAGCACGGTCCCGGAGAGAAACGCGACCCGGAGCGTGCCCATCGTCGCGCGCCGGTACTCGTCGCTGACCTGCTCGATCCGCTCGGCCTGCGCGCGGCCGCGGTTGAACGCGCGCAGGGTCGGCAGCCCGCGGACGACGTCGAGGAAGTGCGTCGCGAGCAGCCGGAGCGCCTCGCGCCGCTGCGCCGTGCGCCGTTCCGTGTAGCGGCCGACCAGCCACATGAACACGGGCACGAGCGGGAGCGTGAGCAGCATGATCCCGGCAGAGAGGAGGTCGATCGAGGCGACGAGCGCAAGGACGGCGACGGGGACGACGGCCGCGAGCACGAGCTGCGGGAGGTAGCGCGCAAACGTCGACTCGAGTGCGTCGACGCCACCCACGGCGAGGGTGGCCACTTCGGCGCTCTCCGCCCCGTCGAGCGCCGCGGGTCGATCGCGGACTCTTCGCTCGACGAGGTCGATTCGTAGCTCGGAGAGCGTCTCCGCGGCGGCTCGACGCCCCAGCACCTCGAAGCCCCAGGCAACAGCTCCGCGACACGCAGCCGCCAGGACGAGCAGGACGAGCGGGACGGTCAGGTCGTCGAGCGAAACCCCCTCGAACCCGCGCGCGGCGACGCGCGCCAGCAACACGGCCTGAGCCAGGACGAGGAGCGCCGCGACGATCCCGAGCGCTGCGTCGGCCCCAGGAGCACGCGAACCGGCCGGGCCCGCCGCACGAGGCGTCGATCGATCATCCGACTACCCGCCGCTCGTCAGTGCAGCCGGATCGACCGGGCTCGCGGGCATGACCGCAATCAGCGGGGCCAGCCCGCGGGTGAGCGGAATGAACTGGAGGTGGTAGAGGGAGGTCGTCGCGTACTGCGTGCGGGCCAGCTCGACTGTGGAGACCGCGAGCGTGGTCACGTCGCCTCGCTCATGTCGTCATCGAAGGCATAAGCCGGTGACTCTGCTCCCCTCGCGTGAGAACGCCAGCGCGATCGTGCCAGATCGCGCTGGGGACTGTGCCGGTGACCCAGGCCGGGGATCACCAAGAGGATGAAGTTCGAGCCGAGGCCAACCTCGGCGCGAGACGGCTGTCGGCGTCGGCCTGGATCTCCGGGGCGCCGGCGGTCGACCGTGCACGCACTCGCCGGAGCACAGGGCGCCATCCAGACGGGGGTCGAGCATCCCAAGAAGGCGTGAGACCCCTCCGTCCTTGCGTGGGTCACCTACCGGACTTCAGCCTCGAGCTTGTGCTCGAGCTCATGGAGCCGCCGACCTAGCGGCATCTTCGAGGCCCTGTCGGTGTGCAAGGTGTCGAGCGCACAGGCCAGGAAGCACGCCGCGCCCAACGATGTGTTCCAGTTGGCCGCCGCCTGGTCGAGCATCGATCCGGTGGACGGAACGATGTAGCCGGCGACAGCCGAGATTCCGAAGAAGATGCAGCCGAGCAGGTTGACTGCCGGCTGCCACCATCCCGCGCCGCCGCGCACCGGCAACAATCCATGACGCGCCGAGGCGCGGTAGGCGATCGCGCCTGAGACGAGGAAGCAGATCGACCCGCGCCAATCGGGCCGCCAGACGAGCTCGTTGTACACGGGGCTCGTCACGGCAGTGTGCATCGCTTGGTACGTCGTGACGTTGAAGAACAGCGTGCCGGCGGATTGGATGATGGCGGCCCACCACGCCGCGCCTCCGCCACCGGGGGAGCGCCGTTCGGACCAGGCCAGCCAGCTCTGTAGCCCTCCGCCGGCCGTGAACAGGATCGAGCCGATGAAGAAGGTGATGGCGTCAGCCGAGTCGCCGACCAGCTGCGCGTAGCCGGGGAACGGGCCGATCAAGAAGCACGTCGACCCAAGGGCAAAAAAGAGGGCCATCCAACGCTCGCGACTCATGACCCGGCGCTAGCTCTGTCCGATCGGCCGTATGGCCCCACCGAGTTCCGACGACTTCGACCGAGCACGCCTCGTCACCGAGCGCCGGGCAACCGAAGGTGGAACGCCAACCGGCTGAGGCCGGCGCCGTGGGCGTTGGTCTTCACCTACGCATCCTGTCGCCGTCGTCTTCGGGCATCAAGTCAACTCTCCGTGCCGAACCCGTGACAAGTCCGGATCCGGCGGATCCCAACACTGGGGCACGCCACGGCGCTGCGTCGGTCCCGGCTACTGCGCCCGATTGAAATCTTGCAAGGGTTCGTTCCCCCGCCGCCTCCATCGTAGGCTCAAATGGGCCCGGGTTGACCCCCGCATCCCGAGACTGCTCAAGCGCGGTCGCCCATTCGTTCCTCGAGGCGACGGAGGCTCGCGAGGATCTCTTGAAGGACTTCCGCAGAGGGGGGCGCGTCCTGCACGCGGGGGCGTTCCTCGCGAGCCCGTGCGACGAACCCGCTTGTGATCGCCGCGGTGAGAACCGTGACGAACCCGATACCTCCGACCATGACGAGTGCTGCCACAATTCTGCCGGCGACGTTCTCCGGGACGTAGTCGCCGTAGCCCACCGTCGTTACCGTCTGTACCGCCCACCACAGGCCGCGGCCGACCGAGGGAAAGTTCTGATGGTCGACCAGGGTCATCAGGACACCCGAAGCGAGGGTGATCAAGGTCGTAACCACAGCGATGAGTGCAGCTGCCTGGCGAGGCCGCGTCGCACGCGAGAGCTTGGCCTGGACCAGCGGTCGAACCACCTCTCGTCCATGGTGCGTCGACATTCGCGTCCCCACCGGGCAGTCCTGCGGCTCCGTCCTACAGCTCAAACGGCTAGCTGCAGTCGGGCTGAGCCGACGCGACCGATCCCTATGGACCGGCGGTTGGGAGCTTGCGTGCGGCCAGGTCGACCGGATTGCCGACGTCCTCGCCGCCTAGGCGGGCGCGGAAGACGTGGTACGTCCAGGCCTGGTAGAGGATGATGACCGGCGTCACGAGCAGGGCGACCACGGTCATCACCTTGAGCGTGTAGTGCGCCGAGGAGGCGTTGTCGACCGTGAGGCTGTTCGCGAAGTCGGTGCTGGCGACCATGACGCGCGGGTAGAGGCTCGTGAAGATCGTCGCCACGACGAGGAAGGCGCCGGCGGCGGTGAGCACGAACGCCCAGCCGCTGCGGGCGAGCCTCACGCAGACGACCGCGCCGAGGAGCGCGGCGATCGCGAGCAGCGCGGGCAGCAGCGGCGGGAAGACGTCCTTGTCGTTGCGGTCGACCGCGACCGCGACGGTCCAGATCAGGAACCCCGCGCCGACGACGGCCGACGCGATCGAGAGCCGACCTGCGGCCGCCGCGGCGCGCCGGCACAGCTCGCCGGTCGTGCGCAGCGTGAGGTAGGTCGCGCCGTGGAACGCGAACAGCAGCACGACCGCGACCCCGCCGAGCAGCGTGTACAGGTTGAAGAGGTCCCAGAAGCTGCCGTCGAAGTCCCCGCTGGAATTGATCGGCACGCCGTAGAGCAGGTTCGAGAATGCGACACCCCAGATCAGGGCGGCGCCGAGGCTGCCGATCGTGTTCGCCCAGGCCCAGAGCCCGAGCCAACGCGAGTCCTCGTGCCGCTCGCGCCACTCGAACGAGAGCACGCGCACGATCAGGAACACGAGCAGCAGGAGCAGCGCGATGTAGAAGCCGGAGAACATCGTCGCGTACCAGGCCGGGAAGGCCGCGAACATCGCGGCGCCGGCGATCACGAGCCACACCTCGTTGCCGTCCCACACGGGGCCGATCGAGCGGAACATCACACCGCGGTCCTCCTCGTTGCGCGGGAGGAACGGCAGCAGCAGCCCGACGCCCAAGTCGAAGCCCTCGAGCACGAAGTACGCGCCGAAGAAGAAGGCGACCAGGAAGAACCAGAGCTCTTGCAGGTCCATCTCAGTATCCGATCGCAGGCGCCGGGGTCTCTCCGGTCTCGTCGCGGTCGACCTCGGGCGGGTCGAGCTTCGCGTAGCGACGCATCAGCCAGATGTCGAGCACCAGCAGCAGCAGGTAGAGGCCAGACGAACACGGTGAGGCTGAACGCGAGCATGGTCGAGGAGACGGCGGGCGAGTGCGCGTCCGCGGTCTTGAGCAGGCCCTGCACGATCCACGGCTGCCGGCCCATCTCGGTCAGGATCCAACCCGCCGTCGCGGCGATGATACGGAAACACCATCGCGACGATCGCCGTCCAGTGGAACCAGCGGGCCCGCTCGAGTTTCTGCTTCCAGTAGAGCCAGGCGCCGACGGCGGCCACGAGGAACATCAGCACCCCCATGTAGGCCATCACCCGCATCGACCAGTAGATCACGCGCACGTTCGGCATGTAGTTGCCGGGGCCGTACTGGCTCTGCTCCTGCGCCTGGAGCTGATTGAGGCCCTGTACCTCACCGTTGAACGAGCCGGTCGCCATGTACGACAGGAGTCGCGGGACCGTGATCGAGAAGCTGGGGGTTTGATCCTGCTCGGTGAACCCGCCGAACTGGATGAGCGAGAAACCGCATGGCTGGCAGGTGTTCCACTGTGCCTCGGAGGCGGCGATCTTCATGCTCTGCGCGCTCGTCACGGCTTCGCCGAAGCGGTTGCCGACGACGAGCTGGAGCAGCGTTGCGGGCACCGCCACGATCAGCGCCAGCTTCGCCGCCTTGAGGAAGAGGTCGACGTTCTTGCCGCGCAGGAAGTGCCAGCAGCAGACGCCCAGCACGACGATCGACCCGAAGATCAGGCCGGCGAGGATCGTGTGCAGGTACGCGCGGAGCGCGAACCCGTTGGACAGAAGCGCCCAAACGCTGGTGAGATGCGCCTCGCCGTTCACGATCTTGTACCCGACAGGGTGCTGCATCCATGAGTTCGCGACCAGGATGAAGAACGCCGACATCCACGATCCGGCCACGGCGATCCACAGCGTCGCCAGGTGCACGCGCGGCGACAGGCGGTTCCAGCCGAAGATCCAGAGACCGAGGAACGTCGCCTCGAGCATGAACGCTGCGAGCCCCTCGATCGCGAGCGGTGCGCCGAAGACGTTGCCGACGAACTTCGCGTAGGCCGACCAGTTCATCCCGAACTCGAACTCCTGGACGAGGCCGGTGGCGACGCCGATCGCGAAGTTGATCAGGAAGAGCGTGCCGAAGAAGTGCGTCAGCCGAAGCCAGCGCTCGTCCCGCGTCCGGTGCCACATGGTCTGCATGACCGCGACGATCGGCCCCAGCCCGAGCGTCAGCGGCACGAAGAAGAAGTGGTAGATCGAGGTCGTCGCGAACTGGATCCGGGCCAGATCAACAGTGGAGACGGCGAGAGTCGTCATGGCGCGACCGAAGCATCATTCCACGAGACCCTCTGGCGCGTCGTCCAGATCGGATGACAGGCTCGTCCTGCCGGATGGGGACAATCACCCGGTGTCCGAAGGGCTCTCGGCGACCGACGTCGGCAAGGAGATCGGCCAGCACGCCAAGCATGCAGGCGGGCAGGGCCGGCAGGACCGCGCGCTCTCGATCGGCGAAGCGGTCCTCCTCTCGATCGTCACGATCGTCGCCGCGTGGTCGGGGTACTCGGCGGCCAAGTGGGGAACCGAGTCGTCGCTAGCGCTCGCGCAGGCATCGACCACGCGCGACGAAGGCGAATCGGGCATTCCAGGAGTCGGTGACCTTCCGCGCCGCGGACGCGTCGACGTTCAACGCCTGGTTCACCGCCTACCTCTTCGGAGACCAGGAGGCGATGGAGGTCGCCGAGGGGCGTTTCCGGCCCGAGTACCGGGTTGCCTTCGAAGCGTGGCTGGCGACCGATCCGTTCACGAACCCTGACGCTCCGGCCGGACCGCAGGCGATGCCGGAGTACGTGCCGACGGGCCTGGCAAACTCACGCGAGCTGGACAAGGAAGCTGACGAGTTCCTCGCCGAGGGAGAGGATGCCGCGGAGACGTCTGACGAGTATGTGCGGACGACTGTCATCCTCGCGAGCGTGCTCTTCCTCGTCGGCATCAGCACGCAGCTCCCGTTGCGGGCCGGGCGCTACGGGCTCCTGGCTGTGGGTACGGGCCTGCTGATCTTCGGGGGCGTGTTGATCCTGCTGCTGCCGCCGGCCCCGTGATCAACCGGGAACGATGCCCCAGACGCTGGTGGCAGTAGCTCCCGGCTCGAGACGGATGAGATCCTCGCCGCTCCGGAAGGCGTTCGGCGGGCAGGTCATCGGCTCGACCGCGATGCTCCGGCGCGAGACGTCGGGCAGCGGGTCGCCGGTGAAGAGCTGCAGATACCGATAGCTCTCGTCCACCCAGAGGCTGAGGCCGGCGCGGCTCTTCGGGTCCCGCAGCTCGACGCGCGCACGTCCGTCCGTGCCGCGCACCAGGTCGGTGAACGCATCGTCGAGCGTCGTCGCGCCGATCTCGCGCGGGCGGCGGAAGTCGTACGGCGTGCCGTCGACGGGCTCCCGCCCACGCGGGATGCCCCGCTCGTCCTCGATCAGGACGGTCCCGCCCGGTGCGCTCAGGACCAGCGAGTCGACGGAGGGCGTCCCCAGCGTCAGGTATGGATGCTGGCCGCTTCCGAACGGGCAGGCGTCAGAGCCGATGTTCGTCGCGGTCGTCCGCACGCTCAGGCCGCTCTCGGAGAGCGCGTACTCGATGGCCAGCGAGACTGTGAACGGATACCCCGGCCGCGGCTCGAGGACGTGCTCCATGACCACACGATGCTGCTCGCGCTCGCCGACCGTCCAGGGCTCCTCCCGCACGAGGCCGTGGATCGCGTCCCCCCGTTCCGGCTCCGTGAGCGGGAGCTGGTGGCGCCTTCCGTCGAATTCGTAGGCGCCGTCCTCGAGCCGGTTCGGCCACGGAATCAGCACCTGGCCGCGACCCGAGAGGATCGGTTCGTCGGCGCCGTAGCCGTCGAGCAGCTCCCGCCCTTCGGCAGAGAACGACCGGAGCCCACCGCCGACCTCGACGACCGTCGCGCGCTGGTCGCCGAATGCGATCTCGAACTGCTCACCGGACGGCACCACCCGGGCGTCCTGCCTCGAGCTACTCGAGTCGATCGAGCAGGTGGTCCCCGACGCGGAGCGCGTTCGCCATCGCGGTCAGGGCCGGGTTCACCGCGCCGATGCTGGGGAAGAAGCTCGTGTCGACCACGTAGAGGTTGTCCACCTCGTGGGCCCGGCAATTCGTGTCGAGCACCGACGTCTCGGGCTCCGCCCCGAAGCGGCACGTGCCCGCCTGGTGCGCGCAGCCGGCGACGGGGATCTCGGTCTTCATGTACATGAACCGGTGGATGAAATGCCCCGGGTTCATGTCCAGCTCCCCGAGGATCGACTTCATCTTCTCGTACAGCCGTTTCCTCGCCTCGGCGTTCGTCTCCGTGTAGCTCAGCGTCACCTTGCCGTCGCCGTCGACGGTGACCCGGTTGTCGGGCCTGGGCAGGTCCTCGGTCGAGAGCCAGAAGTCGATCGCGTGCCGTGCGACCCGCTCGAGCGTCCACTGGGGAGCGAGCTTCGTCTCGAGGGGCTTCTCGCCGCGGAACATCGGCGCCTGCGACTTCCCGACCATCTGGATGTTCCCCAGGGGGTACTCGAAGTCGTCGGTCCCGAGGTAGAAGTCGTTCAGCCCGAGCGTCTTCTGGTAGACGGTCGGGTTCTCCTCGCGGGAGAGCCCGAGAACCGCCTGGCTGTCGTGGAACATGAAGTTCCGCCCGACCTGGTCGGAGCCGTTCGCGAGGCCGTTCGGGTGCTTGTCGCTGGCGGACTCGAGCAGCAGCTTCGCCGAGTTCGCGGCGCCGCACGAGACGACGACGAGGTCGGCGGCGATGGTCTCCGTCTCCCCGTCGTGCTCGACGACGACTTCCGTGACGGCGGTACCCGTGTCGTTCGTCTGCAGCCTGACGGCCCTCGCGTTCGTGAGCAGGGTGACGTTCGGATACTCGAGCGCGGGGCGCACGGCAATGACCTCGGCGTCTGACTTGGCATGCAGGACGCAGGGGAAGCCGTCGCAGTTGGCGCAGCGCACGCACGTGCGAGTAGGGCGGGTTGGATTCGTCGAGCAGGATGCCGCAGGGCGCGTGGAACGGGTGGTAGCCGGCCGCGGCCAGGTCGTCCGAGAGCTGCTGGATCCGCGGCTCGTGCGAGACGGCCGGATGCGGGTAGTCGCCGCTCGCGTCCGGCTCGGTCGGGTCTTCGCCCCTGGCACCGTGCACCTGGTAGAGATGCTCGGCCTGCGTGTAATACGGCTCCAGCTCGTCGTAGGAGATCGGCCAGGCCGGCGAGATCCCGTCCTCGTGGCGGAGCTCCCCGAAGTCCTCGCGCCGGAGCCGGTAGAGGGCGGCGCCGTAGAGCTTGGTCGCACCGCCGACGAAGTAGTGGACCTGCGGCTGGAACGGCTTCCCGTCCGCGTCGTACCACGTCTCCTCCGAGACGTAGCGGTTCTCGACGAAGACGCTCTGGGAAAGCCAGTTCTCCAGCTCGCGCGGAAGCCAGCCCCCTCGCTCGAGCAGGAGGATGCGCTTGCCCGAGGGGGCGAGGTGCCGGGCGAGCGTGCCTCCGCCGGCGCCGCTTCCGATGATGACGATGTCGTACGAGCCCGTGCTCATGTCAGCTCCTTCAGCCGCTCGGCGAGGATGATCCGGCCCGCCGCCTCGATCAAGGCGAGGTGGGAGAACGCCTGCGGGAAGTTCCCGAGGTGGCGCGCGGTCTCGGTCTCGAACTCCTCGGCGAAGAGACCGAGCGGCGACGCGATCCGGAGCAGCCGCTCCATCAGGTCGCGCGCACGCTGCTCCTCGCCGATGATTGCCAGCGCGGAAACCAGCCAGAACGAGCAGATGAGGAACGTCCCCTCCTTGCCCGAGAGGCCGTCGTCGGTCTCGTCGGTTCGATAGCGGAGAACGAACCCGTGCTCGGTCAGGTCCGAGTCGATGGCCAGGACGCTCGCGCGCAGGCGCTCGTCGTCTCCCGGCAGGAAGCCGAACAGCGCCGCCAGGAGCGTCGAGGCGTCCAGGGAGTCGGTCGCATAGTGCTGGCGCAGGACGCCCTTGTCGGTGACGCCGTGCTCCAGGATGTCGGCCTTGATCTCGTCGGCGGTCGCGGCCCAGGCCTCGCGGCGGTCGTCGTCGCCCCTGATCGCCGCGAGCCGGGCGGCACGGTCGAGCGCGACCCAGCACATGAGCTTCGAGGAGACGTAGTGCTGCGGCGCCCCGCGCGCCTCCCAGATTCCCTGGTCGGGCTCCCGCCAGACGTTGGTCGCGCACTCGGCCTGCGCCTGGACGATCGGCCACAGCCGGCGGGGCAGCCGCTGGCTCCTCTCGCTGTGGAGCAGGATCGAGTCGAGCACCGCGCCGAAGACGTCGTTCTGTCGCTGATCGAAGGCGCCGTTGCCGATTCGGACCGGACTGGCGCCCGCGTACCCCGTGAGGTCGTCGCGCGTCGATTCGGTGAGGTCCCGGCGGCCGTCGATCCCGTACATGATCTGCAGCGCCCCGTCCTCGTTGGCCTCGAGGTCGGCCACGAACTGGATGAACTCGTCCGCCTCCCAGTCGAGGTTGAGCCAGTGCAGGGCCTGGAGCGTGAAGGTGGAGTCGCGCATCCACGTGAAGCGATAGTCCCAGTTGCGCTCTCCGCCCGGGGTCTCGGGAAGGGAGGTCGTCAGCGCCGCCAACGTGGCTCCGGTCGGCATGAAGGTCAGGCCCTTGATCGCGAGCGCCGAGCGCTGGATCGGGTCGCGCCAGCGGTGGTCCGGGAGGCGGGCCCGACTGAGCCAGTTTCGCCAGAAGCGCACCGTGGCGTCGATGCGGGCCACAGCGTCGTTCGCGTCGGGTGGCGAGGCGAGGCCTTCGGCCCACGAGACGGCGCAGTACGCGCGCTCGCCTTCCGACAGCGTGTGCCGTGCGCGCACGCGATTGCCTTCGATCCCGACCCCGAGGTCAGACTGGAGCCTGATCGTTTGACCTGCGCCGGTGCCGTCGGCCGTATGCCTGCTGCCCTCGACGAGCGTCCACTCGGCGGGCGTCCGGCCGTAGTCGAAGACCGGCTCGCAGACGAGCTGGACCTCGACGCTGCCCTCGAGGCACTCGACCGTGCGGACGAGCATGTGGTCGGCGTCGTCGTCGGCCGGCGGCCGCGTGTGCGGCGTGATCTCGTCTTCGTGGTCGGTCGGCCCGAGCGTCAGCGCGTCGCGGACGACGACCCAGCCCGTCGGCGTGTTCCAGGTCGTGACGAGCACGTTGGTGCCCGGCTCGTAGTACCTCGCGGTCGGGACGTTGATCCCGAACGGGCCGAAGCGGAAGGAGCCGGCCCCGCGGTCGAGCAGGCTGCCGAAGGCGCTGGGAGAGTCAAAGCGTGGGACGCAGAGCCAGTCCACCGAGCCGTCCGGGGCGATGAGCGCACCTGTATGGCAGTTGGAGAGGAAGGCGTAGTCCGCGATCGGCGTGAACGGCGAGGGCGCGGCAGCGCTCTGAGGCCTGCCGGTCTCGGCGCTCATGCGACCACCCACGGGCCGTACCAGCGGCCGTGCCCGGCCGTCAGCTCACTGGCCGCCTGAGGCCCCCACGAGCCGGGCGCGTAGGCGTGCACCGGAGGCGGCGCGTCGAGCAGCGGCTGCATGATCCGCCACGTCTCCTCGACGCCGTCCTGGCGGGTGAAGCGCGTGCTCTGGCCGATCATCGCCGCGTGGAGCAGGACCTCGTACGGGGTCGCCCCCTCGCCGCCCTCCTCGGCGAACTCCATGTCGAGGGTGATCGGCTCCGCCTGCCGCGCGTCGCTGCGGAGCGCGTCGAGCGTGAGCTGCACGCCCGTGGAGGGGTCGAGCTTGATCACGAACTGGTCCGGCTCGGCACTCGGCCCGATCGCCCCGAAGCCGAGCTTCGGAGGACGCTTGAAGACCAGGCGCACCTCGGTCTGGAGGACCGGGAGCAGCTTGCCGGTGCGGATGAAGAAGGGGACTCCAGACCAGCGCCAGTTGTCGATGTCGAGGCGTAGGGCCGCGTACGTCTCGGTCGTCGAGTCGGACGCGACGCCGTCGACGTCGAGATAGCCGTCGTACTGGCCTCTGACGTAGTGCGCTGGGTTCGCCTCGGCGACCGAGCGGAAGAGGGCGACCATCCCGTCCTTGAGCGTCTCCGGGTCGCCGCCCGACGGCGGCTCCATGGCGGTCGCGGCGACCACCTGCATGAGGTGGTTGACGACGACGTCGCGCAGGGCGCCGACCGGGTCGTAGAAGTGGCCGCGGTCGGACACGCCGAAGTCCTCGGCCATCGTGATCTGCACGGACTCGACGTAGTTCCGGTTCCAGACCGGCTCCAGCATCGTGTTCGCGAAGCGCAGGAAGAGGATCTCGGCGAGGCCCATCTTCCCGAGGAAGTGGTCGATCCGGTAGAGCTGCGACTCGTCGATGGACTGGTGCAGCTCGTCGGCGAGCGCTCGGGCGGACTCCTGGTCGTGGCCGAACGGCTTCTCCACGACGACGCGAGCCGTCTTGGTCAGGCCGGCGTCGGCCAGGCCCTTGACCACCCTGCCGAAGAGGAAGGGCGGGATCTCCAGGTAGAAGACAGGAGTCGAGGCGCCCTCGATCGCCTTGCCGACGCGGGCGTAGGTGTCCGCGTCACCGAAGTCGCCCTGCACGTACGAGAGCCGGGCGGCGAAGCGGTCGAACACCGCCGGGTCGAGCTGCTCTCCCGTTCCCTCGATCGACTCGCGGGCGCGATCGACGAGCTGGTCGCGCGTCCAGTCGTCGACCGCCACGCCGACGATCGGGCAGTCGAGCAGCCCGCGCGCCTCGAGGCGGTACAGCGAGTGGAAGGTCATCACCTTTGCCAGGTCGCCCGTGATGCCGAAGACGACGAAGACGTCCGCCGGCGCAGGCTGGTTCATCCCGTTCTCCTCTCACTCGCTCCGCTAGTCATTCTCGGTCCGCACGGTGATCCGGCCGGGGCGCTCGTGGGCGAACCCCGCCCAGCTCCACTCGATCAGCGCCTTGGCCCGGTCCTCGCCGGTGGAAAGGAGCGCGAGGTGGACGGTCCCCCAGGCGAGCGCTGCCGTCTTGCCCTTCAGCGTCCGTCCGCGGTGGAACTGAACCACCGCCGCGCCACGTCCGATCGTCGCCATCGTCCCCTTGTCGTGGTAGGCGAACGGCTCGGTGTCCTTGCCCACGATCCGGCGGGAGATGTTCGCGCCGGCTTGCTCGCCGGCCTGGAGCGCCACCGAGCCCAGCTGCGGCAGCACGCGCTTCGTCTTGGTGTCGGTGATCCACGCGATGTCGCCGACCGCAAACACCTCAGGGTGGCCCGCTACGGAAAGATCCGGTTGGGCGACGACCCTGTTGCCCTTCTCCAGGTCGAGGCCCAGCCCGTCGGCGATCGGGCTCGCCTGCAGGCCCGCACCCCAGACGAGCGTGTGCGCGCTGAGCACCTTCCCGGACTTGAGGGTGACGCGGGTCGGTGAGACGGACGCGACGAGCTCGCCGAGCAGGATCTCGACGCCCCGCTCCTCCAGCGCCTTCTTGGTGTAGGTCTGTATGCCCTTCTTGAACATGGTCAGGAGCGCCGGTCCGGCCTCGACGAGGGTGACGCGGGCCTTGTCGAGCGAAAGGCCGGAGTAGTCGGCGGCGAAGGCTCCCGTGTACAGCTCTGCGAGCGCCCCTGCGCTCTCGACGCCGGTGGGCCCACCGCCGACGACGACGACATTGAGCGCTCCGTCGTCGGCGAGGGCCGGATCCTTGTCCGCGGCCTCCCACCTGCGGAGGACGTGTTCTTTGAGGCGGACTGCGTCGGCGAGCGTGTACATCGGGAAGGCATGGTCGGGCGCTCCCTCGGTCCCGAAGAAGTTGACGCGGGCCCCGAGCGCCAGGACGAGGTAGTCGTAGTCCAGCGGCGCCATCTCGGCGAAGTGCACCTGGCGGGAGGCGAGGTCCACGCCGGTCACCGCGTCCTGGTGGATCGCGACGTTCGGCTGCTCGTGGAAGAGGTCCCGCAGCGGGTGCCCGACGACCTCGGTCGGGAGCAGATCCGTGGCGAGCTGGTAGAGGAGGGGCTGGAACGTGTGATAGTCGTGCTCGTCCACGAGCACGACGTCGGCGTCGGCGTCCTTCAGCGCGCGGGCGGCCCCGATCCCGGCGAAGCCGCCTCCGAGGACGACCACACGGGGACGCCGGGGCGTGTCGTTGGGCTGGGTGCTGGCTGCCACGTGCGTTCTGGGCGCCCTGGGCCGGGCACCCGCATTCACCGTCAGACTCGCGCCAGCATGACGCATCCGCATCATCCCCGCAGGATGAAGCCCAGGCTCTGGTGGAGCGGCGTCCTCTTCATGGTCGGCTCGGCGCTCTTCGCGCTCGGCTCGGCGCCGTTCTACCCGGAGCTCGTCCCCCCGGAGGTCGTCGGCGCCACCTCTTCGCCGGGTCGATCTTCTTCACCTCGGCCTCGCTCCTCCAGCTCAAGCAGACGCCGAGAGTCGATCGCCCGGACTGGTGGGCCGCGGCCGTGCAGTTCGTGGGGACGATCTTCTTCAACGTGACCACGTTCGCCGCGTTGGCCGACACGCTGAGCGTCCAGGAGCAGGACGTCCGCGTGTGGGCGCCGGACGCGCTCGGGTCGGTGTGCTTCCTGGTCGCGAGCGCGCTCGCCCTCGCGCCGGTGTGGGGCTCGCGCGGGACGGGCCGGCGGATCGCCGTCTGGAACATGGTCGGCTCCGTCTTCTTCGGGATCGCGGCGATCGCCTCGTAGGTCGTCCCGGACACGGGCGAGCTCGTGAACACCGAGGCGACGAACGCCTTCACGTTCCTCGGCGGGGTCTGCTTCTTCTTCGGCGCGCGCCTACTGTTGCGACCTCGGGTTCGCTAGGCGACGGCGGGCTGAGCCGCCCGCTCCTTGTCCTCCTCGGACGCCGACGCTGCCACGACCGCTCCGAGCAGCGCCACCGCGAGGGCGCCGACGGCGACGACCGCGTGCCAGGGCGGGTCGCGGTCGAGCCGCTCCTGGAGGACGAGCGCGCCAAGGAGGACGCTGACGACCGGGTTGACCACGGAGACGGTCGCGACCGAGGTGACGAGCTTGCCCGTAGCCAGCGACAACTGCTGGATGTAGAAGCCCACGAGCCCGCCGATCGCCATGACCCACAGCTCCCAGCCCTCCAGCACGGCCACGGCACCCTCTGTCGTGCAGGTTCTCCACAACCGGCTTCATCAGCGTCGCGGAGATGCCGTAGAGGATCCCCGCGACCGCCCCGAAGACCGCCGCCTTCGAGTCCGAGCCGCCTCGCCGCGAGAACAGGAGCAGGCCGATGCAGATCGCCCCGAGGACGAGGAAGGCCATGGCCCAGTCGGAGGCAGGCGCGTTGTCGACGCCGCCCGCCGGGTCGCCGATGCTCGCGAACACCGCCAGACCGGCGACGACGAGCACGGCGCCGAGGACGTGGCGGCGGGTGACCACCTGCCCGGTGAGGAAGTAGCCGAGCGGCATCGCCCAGACGACCGCGGTCACGAGCAGCGGCTGGATGACCGCGACGCGCCCGCGGTCGAGCGCTGCCGCCTGCAGGAGGACGCCGACGACCTGCACGCCGAGGCCGAGCAGCCAAACCCCGTTCCCCAGCAGGCGGACGAACGACCCCGGCTGCCCTGCCGAAACCCCGAGCGCCATCGACGCGCGCTGCCAGAGCGTGGCGGCGAGCGCGAAGCAGATGGCCGCGAGAACGGCGAGAAGGGCCGCTACCTCGTCCAAGACCGCCCCACCTTAAGGCATCGTCCCGCTGTCATACGAGCCGGACGAGCGCGTCGGTCGTGAGCAGGAACCCGAAGAGCAGGGTCGAGACGAACGTGATCCGACGCTCGTTGGCGGTCAGCCAGCTCTGGGCCGCGTCCAGCCACCCGGCCGCCCGCTCCCCCGCCACCAGGTACACGGTGACGGGCACCCAGACGAGCACCGCAGCGACGAGGACGTAGAGGACGCCGAGGAGCAGGTCCTCGACGGGCGCGAGGCCGGCGATGCCGACGGTTGCGCCGGCGACGAGCGTGATGGTGAGCCGCTTCACACCGCCGACACCGAGCAGCAAGCCCACCGAGAACGCGGTGCCCGGGCGGAGCCTGTGCAGCCGGGCGAGCATCGCCTTCACCCTGCTCGGCCCAGCCGGCTCCGGCTCGGCCCGCGCGTGCCGCTGCGGCCAGGCGAGCACGAGCAGGCCGACGCCGAACGCGAGCTCGAGGGCCGCCGCGAGCTCTTCGTTCCCGTCCGGGTTCGTCGTCGCGGCAGAGCCGATCAGGAGCGCGACCAGGAAGGCGATGGACTGGCCGAGCAGGAAGCCGACCATGTAGAGGCTGCCGTTCGTCCGCCCGCGCCGGCTGGTGAGCACGGCCGCTGTGGCCAGCAGCGCGACCGGGCTCGCCGCCGCAACGAGGGCGAAGACGAGGACCCGGGACGCCGTGTCGGCCAACCGTGAGGCGCGGTCAGTGGTGGAAGCTCGTCGCCGTCCCGGCGTCGTGGACGGGCTCCGCCTGCTTCTGCAGGCGCGGGAGCTGGCGCTGGATGTCGTCCATCAGGAGGTGGGCCATGTCGTGGCTGAAGCCTCGCTTGACCACGACACGCAGCGCGGCGAGGTCCTCGCGATTCTTCGGGAAGGTGTACGCGGGCAGGAGCCAGCCGCGCTCCCGCAGGGCGTTCGAGACGTCGAAGACGGTGTAGTTGTCGATCTCCGGCTTCAGGGCGAAGGCGAACACCGGCAGCTCGTCGCCCTTCGTGATCAGCTCGAACGGCCCCAGCTCGGCGATGCGCGCCGACAGGCTGGTCGCCACGTCGCGCGCGTAGCCCTGCACGTTGCGGTAGCCGTCGAACCCGAGCCGGAGGAAGTTGTAGTACTGCGCCACGACCTGGGAGCCGGGCCGCGAGAAGTTGAGGGCGAACGTCGGCATGTTGTCGCCCAGGTAGTTGACCCAGAAGATCAGATCCTCCGGGAGCGAGGAGGAGTCGCGCCACACGGCCCAGCCGACGCCGGGGTAGACGAGCCCGTACTTGTGGCCCGACGTGTTGATCGAGGCGACGCGAGGCAGGCGGAAGTCCCACTCGAGGTCCGGGTCGACGAACGGCGCGATGAACCCGCCGGAGGCGCCGTCGACGTGAACCGGGACGTCCAGGCCCGTGCGCTCCTGGAGGTCGTCGAGCGCGGCGCAGATCTCCGCCACCGGCTCGTAGGAGCCGTCGAAGGTCGAGCCGAGCACCGGAACGACGCCGATCGTGTTCTCGTCGCAGAGCTTCACGGCTTCCTCCGCGTTCATGTGCAGCCGGTCGCCCTCCATCGGGACCAGGCGCATCTCGACGTCCCAGTAGTTGGCGAACTTCTCCCAGCAGACCTGGACGTTGATGCCCATGACGATGTTGGGCGTGTCGGCCGGCTTGCCCTCTGCGCGGCGCCGCTTCTGCCAGCTGCGCTTGAGGGCGAGGCCGCCGAGCATCGCCGCCTCGCTCGACCCGGTCGTCGAGCAACCCACCGCCTCGTCGGCGTCGGGCGCGTTCCAGAGGTGACTGAGGATGTTGACGCAGCGGCTCTCGAGCTCCGCGGTCTGCGGGTACTCGTCCTTGTCGATCATGTTCTTGTCGAAGCACTCCGCCATGAGCTTCTCCGCCTGGGGCTCCATCCAGGTCGTCACGAAGGTGGCGAGGTTCATCCGCGCGTTGCCGTCGAGCATCAGCTCGTCGTGGACGATCTGGTAGGCGACGTCCGGCGGCAGCTCGCCCTCCGGAAACCTGTCCCGCGGGATGCGATCGCCCTCGAGGCTGAAAAGGGGCGCCGGGGCGAGATCCGTCTGCGGCCCCTTGGCCGCCTTCGGGTGCTTGAGCGTCACGAAGAGCTCCTCTCTCAGTCGGGGTCGACGGCCACGTGGGCAACGGGCAGGTCGTAGCGATCGCGCGCGATCTCGACGACTCCCCGCTCCTTCCAGTTCGCTTGGTCGTCGGGATGCGTGGCGAAGATGAGCTCGTCCGCGGGGAACTCCCGCAGCGCGTCGTCGGCCGCCTGCACGGGGTCGTCCGAGCCGACTTCGCTGCGGGCGCCGATTCCGGCGGCAGAGAGCGCGGCCACGGTCTGCTCGAGGTTGGCCTCCGCGTCGTGGCGCGCCTGATCGTCGCCGGTCCAGTGGGAGAGGCGCGAGCCGAGCGCCGGCACGACGACGAGCACCTCGAGCGGCCGTCCGGCCGCCCGGCCGACGACCTCGTCGGTGAAGGCCGCGGAGGTCGACGCCCCGTCGCTGATCACGAGGATGCGGTGCTTCCCGTCGTCGGCAGCGCGGGCGCGGGTCACCGGGGCGTCCAGCTCGGAGGGGTGCTGGTGCCGTCGACCCACGACGGCCACGACGACGACCAGGGCGATTATCGCGGCGATGCCGAAGAGGACCCAGCCCCACACGCCGACCTCGGCGGTGAGCATGACGAGAAAGATCACGCCGAGGACGACGGCGACGATCGGGATGGCCATGAACTCCGTTCGCGTCTTCATGACAGGGGAGGCTACGAGGTCTTGACCTCAACGGGCAAGTGATCGAAGCGGCCCCAGGTGATGCTCGGGCGCGGCATGCTGCAATGGTCGTTCGTGAGCCCTCGAGGGCGAAGACGGCGCCTGGCCGTTGAAGGAGTGATGAGAATGCCTGCTGAATCGACAGACCGCACCGACCTGAAGCCGGACTACGAGGAGCAAGCGACGGCGTTCGTCGACGGCCTCGCGGACGGCGTTCTCCGGCAGCCGCTCGACGCCGGTGCTCGGGGTTGACCGCCAGGAAAGGAGTATCGATGGCGACCAAGGAAGACTTCACAGATGAAGAGTGGAAGGCGATGCAGAAGGGCGTGACGGGCGCGGGCTTCCTCGTCTCGGCGGGCGACCGCGACTTCACCGACAGCTTCGGTGAGGCCGGGGCGCTCGCGAAGTATCTCGCCGGGCAACGCGAGACGAGCGAGAGCGAGTTCGTCCGCGAGCTGGCCAACGTCCGCCGCGGCGGGTTCGGACTGACGGACTCCGCCCAGGAGGTACAGGCCGAGACGCTCGCCCTCGGCGCCGGCGCCGGTGCCGGTGTCGAGCCGGACCACCGCGACGCCGGCCAGCCGGTGCCCGGCGTGCTGCACCAGCTCGATGTTCTGGACGCGGGCGTAGGGAATGTGGCGCTCGGGCTTCCAGAACAGACCGCGCGTGATCACGATCTCGTGCGGATCGAAGCGGTAGCCGAGCGTGGGTACTGCACCAGCTCGAACGCGAGCAGCCCCGCCACCGGGACCAGCAGCCAGCCCTCGAAGTCCTCCCAGCCGCCGGACGAGCGCTGGCGCGACACGAACAGGGCCAGCAGTGCGGGCAGCAGCAGGGCGCGCAGGCCGTAGATTTTCGAGCCGAGCGCAAAGAGCATCGTCAGCGGGTGGAGCCGCCGCCAGCCGGCGTCGACCGCCGGCTCAGATGGCATCGCCGACTCCGGCGGGAGCCTCGCTGGCCGCGTCGCCGCGGGCGAGCAGCGCGTCGCGGAAGGCGAGCGCCGTCTCGTGGCTCAGGCCCTCGATCGAAATCGACGCAATTCTCGGTGCCCGCCGTGTAGACCACGAGCGTGGCCAGGCCGAAGCGCCGCTCGTACGGCCCCTGCGTGACGTCGGTGTGCTCGATCCGCGAGCGCGGCACGCTGATGTGGTGCCGCCACAGCCAGCCGTGCTCGTACTGCAGGCCGTCGTCGTCGAGCCGCACCACGTCGATCGGTAGCGCACGGCCGGTCCGAAGTGGCTGGCGGCCGCCAGCGAGCCGAACGTCAGCAGCGCGGCCGCACCGCTGCCGATCCACGACACCAGCGGCGCGCGCGTGCCGATCAGCGTGGCCCGCGCCGCTGCCGGCGACGAGCAGCATCGTCAGCGTGACCGTCCAGCCGCCGAGGCGGCCGGCAGTCACCGACCGCGGATCGAGCCGCTGCCGGGTCAGCTCGGCCATGACGTCACGATGAGGTGCACGGACGTGATGAGCAGCATCACCTGGACGATGACATCGAAGTAGCGCTGCGGCAGCAGCCGGTTGATCGCCCAGCCGGCGGCGACGCCGAGCGGCAGCATGGGCAGGTAGCGGAGATCGGCTCGCAGCGTCTCGGTCGTGATCAATCCCGCCGCGACGTAAGGCGGCACCTTGATCAGGTTGTTGACGGTGAAGAAGATCGCGTTCGAGGCGACGAACGCCTCCTTCGACATCCGCTGCGCCAGCAGGTAGATGGCGACGATCGGCCCGGCGGCATGGGCGATCGCCGAGGAGAAGCCGGCCGCGGCGCCGACGAGCATGCCGTCGATCAGGCTGGGCCGATAGACGTGGTCCGGGTACCAGCGCTCGCGAACGACGAGCAGCACGGCCATGATCAGGCCGACGATGCCGATGGCCATCGACAGCGCGTCGTTCGACACGCGCGAGACGAACAGCATGCCGACGGCGATCCCGAGGACGCCGCCGATCTGCAGGTTGCGGATGGCGTTCCAGTCCCACTGCTTCCAGTAGAAGCCCATGGTCAGCACGTCGGCGAGGCAGAGCAACGGCAGGATCAGGCCGATGGCCGTGCGCGCCGGCATGGCGGTCGCGACCAGCGGCGTGGTGAGCATGCCGAGGCCGGTCGCGAGACCGGCCTTGGAGAGCCCGACGAGGAACGCGCCCAGGTAGGGAAGGAGCGAAGGCCCCATGCCTGCGCTACTCGATCTTCCCGGTGACGGCGGCCGGCTTGGGCCCGCCGCCGACGTTCATCTCGCGATCGATCTGCACGGTGTCGCCGTTGAACTTCAGCGTCAGGTTGAGGACGAAGGGCGTCTCGTAGAACACGATCCTGGTGACGTAGGTGTCGACGGTCGTCCATGCGCCGCTGGCCGCCGCCGGCTGTTCGACCAGGTTGCCCCACGCCATCCGGCCCGTCTTCCACTCGCCCTGCTTCAGGCCGATCGCGCGCTCGGTCCCCTTCACCGTCAGCTTGAGCGTGCTGTCGCCGCCGTCGCCGCGGACGATGGTGATCGCCTCGACGCCCTGGTCGTTGGCCGGCACCTTGTACGGCTTGTCGAAGATCACCGCGCCCGAGGCCGGGCGCAGCGTCCCG
The DNA here is from genome assembly GCA_963830885.1 of uncultured Actinomycetes bacterium. Taxonomy (GTDB): domain Bacteria; phylum Actinomycetota; class Thermoleophilia; order Gaiellales; family Gaiellaceae; genus JAIBJN01. The sequence goes on from CAWHOA010000013.1 coordinate 32,808, forward strand.
CTCGATCGGCTTGACCATCAGCTTGGCGAGCCGATCGGTGAGCGCCTGCTTCGCCGCGAGGTTCTCGGGCAGCTTGGCCGGGCCCAGCGCCGGCAGCAGCTTTCCCAGACCACGTTCATCACGCCCTGCATGCTGCGCGTGCCGCTGGTCATCGCGACGACGGTGTCCTGGTCCGGCAGCACCATGCAGAACTGGCCGTGCGCGCCGTCGCCCCGGAACGACTTGTTGCGCGAGCGCCAGAACTGGTAGCCGTAGCCCTGATCCCAGTCGGACGTCGGGCTGCTGCCGTTCGACGTCTGCCGCGCCGTGGCCGCAGCGACCCAGTCGGCCGGCACGAGCGGCTTGCCCTGCCACTGGCCCTTCTGCAGGTAGAGCTGGCCGAACCGGGCGATGTCCTCGGTGCGCAGCCAGAGGCCGGAGCGGCCGATGGTGATGCCTTCGGGGCTGGTCTCCCACCGCGGCGTGCCGATGCCGAGCGGCGTGAAGAGCCGCGTCTGGAGGTAGTCGGCTTCCTTCTGGCCGGTGGCCTTCTGCACGATGGCCGACAGGATGTAGCTGGCCGGCGTGTTGTAGAGGAAGATCGTGCCCGGCTTGTGCAGCACGGGATGCTCGAAGAACGTCTTCGTCCACGTGGTGCTGCCCTGGAACGACGGCTCGGTGCGGTGGCCCGTCGACATCGCCAGCAGGTCGCGGATCCGCATGCCCTTCTGGAAGTCGTTGCCGGCCGCCGGCGTCACGTCGGGGAAGTACTTCAGCACCGGATCGTCGATGCTCAACTTGCCCTCGGCCTGCGCCAGGCCGACCGCCGTCGACGTGAAGCTCTTGGTCAGCGAGAACATCTGGTGCGGCGTGTCGGCGGCGAACGGCGTCCACCAGCCTTCGGCGATCACCTGGCCGTGCCGGACGACGATGATGCTGTTCATCGTGTCGACGTTGGCGTCGAGCGCCTCGATGAACGCGAGCAGGGCCTGCGACGACACGCCTTGCGATTCCGGCGTGGCGCGGGGCAGCTTGTTCGCGACCGGCGGCAGCGGCGCGACCGCGGGGCCGGACGGCTGGGCCAGGGCGGGCGTCGTGGCGGCGATCAGGCCGGCCACGACGGCGATCGCGGCGGCGGCGCGGACACGGGACGACAGGGAGCCGGGCAGCGCCCGGCGCGGGACGAATGGCATCGAGTGAACGCTCCTTGGAA